>NZ_JBWKQA010000001.1:1312279-1797778 GCF_059418525.1 Telluria sp. GW821-FHT07G12
TCTTTGCCGGAGCTTTTGCAGCCGACTTGGTTGCAGCAGCTTTCTTTGCCGGAGCTTTAGCAGCCGACTTGGTTGCAGCAGCTTTCTTTGCCGGAGCCTTAGCAGCCGATTTGGTTGCAGCGGCTTTCTTTGCCGGAGCTTTTGCAGCCGACTTGGTTGCAGCAGCTTTCTTTGCCGGAGCTTTAGCAGCCGACTTGGTTGCAGCGGCTTTCTTTGCCGGAGCTTTTGCAGCCGATTTGCTTGCAGCGGCTTTCTTGGCCGGCGCTTTAGCAGCCGACTTGGTTGCAGCAGCTTTTGCCGCCGGCTTTGCAGCCGACTTAGTTGCTGCGGCTTTCTTGGCCGGAGCAGCTGCTTTAGTTGCTGCGGCTTTCTTTGCCGGAGCAGCTGCTTTAGTTGCAGCGGCTTTCTTGGCCGGTGCTTTGGCAGCGGTCTTGGTTGCTGCAGCTTTTGCTGCCGGCTTTGCAGCCGGTTTAGCGGCCGGCTTTGCTGCCGGTTTCGCGGCGGCTTTCGCTGCCGGCTTGGCGGCTACTGCCTTTTTAGCGGCGGTGGTTTTTTCGGCTGCTTTTGCTGCCGGCTTTGCTGCGGGTTTCTTAGCGGCTGTTGCCATTTTATGTTCTCCTTCTCTGCGATGAGAAAAATACGCTACAAGGTTTGAACCCGTCCAACCCGTCTGCTTGGTCGGGCGAATTATTCATCGGCGCACACTCGCGTCTGCGTCAATGAATCCGGCACCAGCTGAACTGCTGCAACTCCTCAAGTCTGCAGCACTTCAGCTATCGTCGTCGCCGACGACCTAACGACAAAAGTTCGATGGTTCACTGCACTGTCCACTCCGCAACCCGCAAGAGCGCGAAAAGAAAAAGCCGCCATGCCCGAATTAATTCAGGCAATGCGGCTTGTTCTTTTCGCGAAGCTTACGTGCATACTGAATGAATCAGCGTCCCATTTTTTGATCGGTTTGTCACCCGTTTAACGTGGTAAAAAAATCTACGTTCACGTTTTGACAAATTCAATCACGTAAAGTACACGAAAACCTTGTCAGTGCGCAACCCGCACACAGTATTTTTCCATGTCTTTCCGCTTGGACGAACTCTTATCGACGGCTTTCTATCGATCGTCGCGATAACGTTTGATCCTATTCGTACTCCAGCTCCTCAAAAAACAAGCGCGCATCGATCGCGCATTCCATACAAAATCCAATTCCCATTACTCGCCTGCCGCGCCAATCCGCAGCAGATCCATCTTGCAAAGCCAGGCCAATCCGCGCAGCAAAGTCGGGCGATCGCAAGGACCTAGCGCATCGAGCAACTCGTCCACCTGCGTCGGCCGCGACTCGATCGAACCGAAGATCTGGCCGAATTCCTCGAGCGTCGGCAAGGACGATGCGGCGAAGCGGTTGATCCCCAGTTCGCGGTACTGGCGCAGCAGCGCGAGCGATGCATCCGGCGCCAGCTCGACCGTCGATTCCGGCGTCAGCTGCGCGCTCGGATAGCTTGCGAACATCGCGAACGGATCGAGCCGGTCCGGCGCCAGTTGCGGCAGCGCCGGCGTGAGCACGGCGTCCGCGCGGCGCCGCTCATCGAGCTCGCTCCACAGCGCGCGGTAGCGCCCGAACACCACCTGCCAGTCGAACTCCTCGCGCGCGCGCCTGCGTCCGTTCTCGCCCATCTGCCTGCGCAGCCCGGCGTCCTTGATCAGGCGCTCGAAGGCCTGCGCGAGCTGGGCGCCGTCCAGCGCCACTGCCTGGCTGGTATGACCGCAATACTGGTCGTAACTGTCGACGCCATCGTCGTAACGCTGCGCGAGGTCAAGGCCGGCGCCTGCGCCGGGCATCACGGTCGCGATGCGATAGCCGTCGACGCCCTCGCGCACCGTGTCGCGGTAGCCGTTCCAGTCGCTCACCACGCAGGGCAGCCCGGCCGCCATCGCTTCGAGCGGCGTCAGGCCGAAGCTCTCCTGCACATTGTCCGGCAGCGAAGTGAAGATGTCGGCGGCGGCCCAGGCGCCGGCCTGGCTGTCCGGCACACGGCCGTCGAGCACCGCCAGGCGCACCGATGGGCACAGCAGCGCCGCGGCCTCGCGGAAGGCCTTCTCGATCGCTTCGTTGGCGAACCAGCCGCACAGGATCAGGTGCACCTGGCGGCCGTCCTTGCCGGCGCGTTCGAGCGCACTGAACATCTGCTGCGGATGCGCCTTCGCGTGGAAGGACAGGCGGCCGAAGAAGAGGATGGCGACGTCGCCATCCGCGATGCCGAGCTGGCGCCGCGCCCCGCTGCGGGCGGTCTCGTCGAATTCGAAGTCGCTGCAATGCACGCCGAGCGGGATCAGCGGCAGCTGCGGCAGCTCGAAGCGTTCGGCGCCCAGGCGCGCGCGCAGGTACTCGGCCTGGCGCTCCAGCACCTGGCGCACGCTGTCGCGCACCACGCGCGAGGTGCAGATCACCGCATCCCAGCTGCGCACCGGCGCCACCGGCAGGTTGGCGATGCCGCTCATCACCGCGTGGGTGGCGATCGTGTGCGTGACGCCGCACAGGCTGTAGCGGCGCTCGCCCAGGAAGCGGTCCTTCATCTATCTTCCTCATGAACGGGCGGCTGCAGTGGCTGCAGCAGCTCGAGGTAGGCCGGCAGGCCGCACGACTCGAAATCGTAGTCACGCAGCACCGTCTCGCGTCCGCGCAATCCGACTGCGGCGGTCTCGTCGCGGCGCGCAATCAGTGCGAGTGCGCGCTCGGCCAGCGCCGCGGTGTCGAAGAAGCCGGTCAGGTAGCCATTCTCACCATCGCGGATCACTTCTCGCACCGGCCCCGTATCCGAACCGAGCACCGGCACACCGACTGCCATCGCTTCCAGCATAGACCACGACAGCACAAACGGATACGTGAGGTAAATGTGCAGGCTCGAGACCTGGAGCACAGTGCGGTAGCTCGCATATGGAAGCTTGCCGAGGAAATGCACGCGCGACCAGTCCACGGAATTGGCCAATTCGGCGCATAAAGCGGCGCGGTAGCTGTCGAATCCTTGCGGCGGCTTGCGGCCGTAGCTGACGCCGTCGCCGCCGACCACCACCACCTGCAGCTCCGGATTGCCGGCCAGGAGACGCGGCAGGCTGCGCATGAAGACGTGGAAGCCGCGGTAGGGTTCGAGGTTGCGCGCGACGTAGGTCAGGACCGGCTGGGCGCGCGTCAGCACGCGTCCATCCGGCAGCGTCAGGCGCGCCTGCGGGTCCGGCGTCAGGTAGCCGGTGTCGATGCCCTCGTGGATGCGGCGGATCTTGTGGCGCAGCTCGGGCGGATGCGCACCCAGCTGCCAGTCGGTGGGCGTGACGCCGTCGTCGGCCGCCAGCAGCGACTGCATCAGCACCGAGTTCTTGATGCGGATGCGCAGGCGGTCGTCGAAGCTGGATGGGTACTCTGGATCGAAGCCGACGTCCAGCCCGTCCGCGGCCCACCAGAACTCGCAGAACACCACCAGGCGCGCATGCGGGAACACGTCCTTGACGAACAGGCCCTCGCCCCAGCCTGGATGGCAGACCACCACGTCCGGCGCCCAGCCCTGCTTCTTCAGCTCGACCAGGATGCGGGTGACGGCCTGGCCGCGCCGGATGCAGCCTTCGAAATGCTTCAGGTAGTGGTGGGTCTTCTCGCCCGGTCCTTCGGGCTTCGCATACGCGATCGTGCGGACCTTGGGCCCGAGCTTCTCGCGCGCGACCGCGGCCTCTTCGCCGATCGCGACGAGTTCGACGTCTGGCCTCGTCTGCAGGTAGCGAATCAGCCGGCGGAACTGGCCCGGCAGGTTCTGATGGATGAAGAGGACGCGTAGCATGGCAGGCATGATAGCTTTACTAGCAAGCCTGTGGCGCATCCCACGCACAAACTTCCGCGCAAATCACTGCGCGAATCGTGGTCAGGTCTTCGCAATCGCGATCACCGACCACTGCACGTCGACGATCGGCGTGCGCGTTTCGCGGTCGCGGCGGTAGCTGTGATAGACGAAGCGGCCGTCATCGCCGCTGCGGCACATGGTGCATTCGGACTGGACCGAGATGCGCTTGACGCCGGCCTGCCCCAGCTGCCAGCGCACGATCGCGGGCAGGTCGAGCCGGCGCGGCGCCGGTGCGATGGTCTCGCGCGGCAGCCCGGTGCGCATGTGGAAGTCCTCGATCAGCTGCGCCGACACCTCGTAGCAGCAGGCGTGCGCCGCCGGCCCGATCGCCGCGATCCAGTCGCCGGGATCGCCGCCGCGTTCGCGCACCAGCGCGGCAAAACGGTCGACGATGCCGGCATGGGCGCCACGCCAGCCGACGTGCAGGGCCGCCACCTCGCGCCCATCCCGGCGCGCCAGCAGCACCGGCACGCAGTCGGCCGTGGCAATCGCCAGCAGCAGGCCGGGGCGGTCGGTGAGCATGCCGTCGGCTTCGCCGCAGTCCTGGTTTGGTTCGGTCGGGATCGCGATGTGGGTGCCGTGGCGCTCGTGCTGGACCGGGCGCTGGGGCCAGTAGGCGGGCAGGAGACGGGCCATGTCGTCGTGGCGGCGGCTGAAGCCGTGGACGATGGCGGGATGGTCGAGGAGCGGGCTGGTGAGCATCGGGAAGCTGCCTTGCATAGGTGCGGGCAGCATAGCATTTCAAGGTGAAGCGGCGATGACGGAAATAAAAAAGCCCGCCGGGCAGCGGGCTTGATGGACGGCACGAGCCTGCCCCGGGATCAGTCCCAGCTCAGCGCACCACCGGTCTGGTACTCGGTCACGCGGGTCTCGAAGAAGTTGCGTTCCTTCTTCAGGTCGATCATCTCGCTCATCCACGGGAACGGGTTTTCCTCGTTCGGGAACAGCGCGTCCAGGCCGATCTGGACGGCGCGGCGGTTGGCGATGAAGCGCAGGTAGCCCTTAAACATCGGGGCGTTCAGGCCCAGCACGCCGCGCGGCATGGTGTCTTCGGCGTAGCGGTACTCGAGTTCGACGGCCTTCAGGAACAGCTGCTTGATCTCTTCCTTGAACTCGGCGGTCCACAGCTGCGGGTTTTCCATCTTGATCGTGTTGATCAGATCGATGCCGAAGTTGCAGTGCATGGACTCGTCGCGCAGGATGTACTGGTACTGCTCGGCGGCGCCGGTCATCTTGTTCTGGCGGCCCAGCGCCAGGATCTGGGTGAAGCCGACGTAGAAGAACAGGCCTTCCATCAGGCAGGCGAACACGATGATCGACTTCAGCAGCTTCTGGTCGTTTTCGAGGGTGCCGGTCTTGAATTCCGGATCGTTGATGACCTCGATGAACGGGATCAGGAACTGGTCCTTGTCGCGGATCGACGGGATTTCGTTGTAGGCGTTGAAGATTTCCTTCTCGTCCAGGCCCAGCGATTCGACGATGTACTGGTAGGCGTGGGTGTGGATCGCCTCTTCGAAGGCCTGGCGCAGCAGGTACTGGCGGCATTCCGGCGCCGTGATGTGGCGGTAAGTGCCCAGCACGATGTTGTTGGCGGCCAGCGAGTCGGCGGTCACGAAGAAGCCCAGGTTGCGCTTGACGATGCGGCGCTCGTCTTCGGTCAGGCCGTTCGGGTTCTTCCACAGCTCGATGTCGCGCTGCATGTTCACTTCCTGCGGCATCCAGTGGTTGGCGCAGCCGGCCAGGTACTTGTCCCAGGCCCACTTGTACTTGAACGGCACCAGCTGGTTGACGTCGGTTTTGGCGTTGATGATGCGCTTGTCGTCGGCGTTCACGCGCTTGGCGACGTCGGCGGCGGTGGCGCCTTCCGGAGCGGCGCCGGCGGCCGGTGCGCTGGTAATCGGTTCATCGTCCCATGACAGAGCCATGATCTTTTCCTTGTATTGTTAGCTTAGAAACCGTCATTCCCGCGCAGGCGGGAATCCAAGTTTTTGTGGTTTGCCACTAACTTGGGTCCCCGCCTTCGCGGGGACGACGTACTTTTATATAGTTACTGGCAGGCTTCGCACTCGTCGAAACCGGCGTCGCCCGGACGCAGGTAGCAGGCGGCGCCTTCCACCACATCCGCTGCCGCTGCCGGCGCTGCCGCCGGGGCCGGAGCCGCCGCTGCTGCAGCCGACAGGCCACCGTCGACCGGCACGGCGTTCAGGGCGCCGGTGCGGGTGGTCGACTTCTCCATGTGGGTAGCCGCCACGGTGCGCAGGTAGTAGGTGGTCTTCAGGCCGCGCAGCCAGGCCAGTTTATAGGTCTCGTCCAGCTTCTTGCCCGAGGCGCCGGCCATGTAGATGTTCAGCGACTGCGCCTGGTCGATCCACTTCTGGCGGCGCGATGCGGCTTCCACCAGCCACTTCGGCTCGACTTCGAAGGCCGTTGCGTAGATGTCGCGCAGGTCCTGCGGTGCGCGGTCGATGCGCGACAGCGAGCCGTCGAAGTATTTCAGGTCGTTGATCATGACCTCGTCCCACAGGCCGCGCGCCTTCAGGTCACGCACCAGGTAACCGTTGATCTCGGTAAACTCGCCCGACAGGTTCGACTTCACGTACAGGTTCTGGAAGGTCGGCTCGATGCAGGCCGACACGCCGATGATGTTCGAGATGGTCGCGGTCGGGGCGATCGCCACGCAGTTCGAGTTACGCATGCCGAACTGCTTGATGCGGTTGCGGACGATGCTCCAGTCCATGGTCTCGGACGTATCCTGCTCCAGGTAGCCGCCGCGTTCTTCCGCCAGCAGCTTGATCGAGTCCTGCGGCAGGATGCCGCGATCCCACAGCGAACCTTCGTAGGACTGGTAGCGGCCGCGCTCTTCGGCCAGTTCGGTCGAGGCCAGGTAGGCGTAGTAGCAGACGGCTTCCATCGAGCGGTCGGCGAATTCCACCGCCTTGTCCGAGGCAAACGGCACGCGCATCATGTGCAGGCAGTCCTGGAAGCCCATGATGCCCAGGCCGACCGGACGGTGGCGCAGGTTCGAGTTCTTGGCCTTGTCGACGGCGTAGTAGTTGATGTCGATGACGTTGTCCAGCATGCGCATGGCGGTGCGGATGGTCTTCTGCAGCTTGACCGCGTCCAGGCCGTCGCCCTTCATGTGGGCCGGCATGTTGACCGAACCCAGGTTGCAGACGGCGATCTCGTCGGCGTTGGTGTTCAGCGTGATCTCGGTGCACAGGTTGGACGAGTGCACCACGCCCACGTGCTGCTGCGGCGAGCGGATGTTGCACGGATCCTTGAAGGTGATCCACGGGTGGCCGGTCTCGAACAGCATCGACAGCATCTTGCGCCACAGGTCCAGCGCTTCGATTTTCTTGTACACGGTCATTTCGCCGCGCGCCGCCTTGGCTTCATAGCCCAGGTAGGCTTCCTCGAAGGCCTTGCCGACCTTGTCATGCAGGTCCGGCGCTTCGGACGGCGAGAACAGGCTCCACGAGCCCTTCTCCATCACGCGCTTCATGAACAGGTCCGGAATCCAGTTCGCGGTGTTCATGTCGTGGGTGCGGCGGCGGTCGTCGCCGGTGTTCTTGCGCAGGTCGAGGAATTCCTCGATGTCCAGGTGCCAGGTTTCCAGGTAGCCGCAGACCGCGCCCTTGCGCTTGCCGCCCTGGTTGACCGCCACGGCGGTGTCGTTCGCCACTTTCAGGAACGGCACCACACCCTGCGATTTGCCGTTGGTGCCCTTGATGCGCGAACCCATCGCACGCACCGGGGTCCAGTCGTTGCCCAGGCCGCCGGCGAATTTCGACAGCAGCGCGTTTTCCTTGATCCCGTCGTAGATATCTTCCAGGTCGTCGCCGATCGTGGTCAGGTAGCAGGACGACAGCTGCGAGCGGCGGGTGCCCGAGTTGAACAGGGTCGGGGTCGAGCTCATGAAGTCGAAGCTCGACAGCAGATTGTAGAACTCGATCGCGCGCGCTTCGCGGTTCTCTTCGCGCAGGGACAGGCCCATCGCGACGCGCATGTAGAAGGCCTGCGGCATCTCGATGCGGGTTTCGCGGATGTGCAGGAAGTAGCGGTCGTACAGGGTCTGCAGGCCGATGTAGCCGAACTGCAGGTCGCGGTCGGCGACGATGGCCTTGGCCAGCTTCTGCAGGTCGAACTTGCCCAGTTCCTCGTCCAGCAGCTCGGCGTCGATGCCCTTGGCGATGTACTGCGGGAAGTAGGTGATGTACTCGGCGGCGGCGCCGGCTTGCGGCACTTCCTTGCCGAAGACTTCCTTGCGGATGGTGTGCAGCAGGATGCGCGCGGTGACCTGGCTGTAGGCCGGATCCTTTTCCATCAGGGCGCGGGCGGCCAGGATGGCCGACTTGTGCAGCTCTTCGACCGGCACGCCGTCGTACAGGTTCTTGACGGTTTCGGCCAGGATGGCGTCGGCATCGACGTGCTTTTCCAGGCCCACGCAGGCGGCGCCGATCAGGGACACCACTTCGTTCATGTCCAGCGGACGGCGCACGCCGCCGTCGACGACGGTGAACTGCGGGGTGTCGGCGGAGGTGACGCCGGCGGCTTCCTTGGCGGCGCGGCGCTCGTCCATGCGCTTGGCGCGGTACAGCACGTATTCACGCGCGACGTCATGCTCGCCCGAGCGCATCAGGGACAGCTCCACCTGGTCCTGCACATCCTCGATGTGGAAGGTGCCGCCGTTCGGCTGGCGGCGCACCAGGGCCGCGACCACGTTGTTCGTCAGCTGCTCGACCAGCTCGCGGATGCGCGCCGACTCGCGGCCCTGCTCGCCGTTCACGGCGAGGAAAGCCTTGGTCATCGCAACCGCGATCTTGCTCGGGGCGAAGGGCACCACGGCGCCGTTGCGGCGGATGATGCGGTAGTCGTTATTGGCGACCAGCTCGGCGGCGCTCGCGCCGGCAGCCGTTCCTGGTTGCGGATTGATGGAGATGTCCGAAGATGTTTGCATTGAGCCTCCCAGGATGGCTGCACGCCACCGACTGATAAACGATGAATGCCAACTGTGCAAAGTTGGCAGCCTAATAACTTTTTGAGAATAATAAAGAGGAGAAGCCTGTTCTTAAAAAGCCTGCAACTGGCCCTCCTCTTGCTTGGCTGACTCTGCCACCGACCACTAGATCTAGTGTTTGAGCGCCTTATGAACCTAAGTATAGTCGATATTCAGGAATATCAAAGACTCTGCTGAGCGGATTTTTTTCTAGCGCCGAGCTTGACATTTGCCAAGGCGAATCATTCTGGGCCTCGGAATGAAAGTGAGCACTAACATAAGGTTTTGAGGGCGCCACGCTGCTGTCGCTTGGGGCGCTGGATGCCCACAATTAGGGCATGCTGCGATGGCGAAAAGACAACAGCATATGAGCGAGGTCAAAGATCAGGGCTCGGGCGCGTGGATGTCCAGTTTCTGCATCTGATAGCGCAACTGCCGCACGCTGATGCCCAGCAGGCTGGCGGCCTGGGTGCGGTTGAACTGGGTCTGCTGCAGGGCGCGCTGGATGATGTCGCGCTCGATCTGGCAGAGGTAGTCCGGCAGGTTGCTGGGCAGTTCGCCGGTGCCGAGCGCGGGCAGGCTGTCGAGCGGCGCCGATGCCATCGCCGGCGCCGCGACGGGAGCGGACGGCGGTGCGGCCGGAGGGACGGCCACCGGCTGCTCCTCCGTTTGCGCAAGCGCCGGCGCCGCTGCCCCGCCCTGCTCGGCCAGGCGCGCGCCCTTCAAGGACAGGTCGCTGACCTCGATCACGCCGTCGTTGGCGAAAGCCAGCGCCCGTTCCAGCACGTTTTCCAGCTCGCGCACATTGCCGGGGAAGGCATAGCTGCGCAGCGCTTCCAGCACGCCGGCGCCCAGGCGCGCATTGCCCGGTCCCGCCAAGCGCACCAGGATGGCGTCGGCCAGCAGCGCCAGGTCGTCCAGGCGCTCGCGCAGCGGCGGCAGGGTCAATTCGATCACGTTCAGGCGGTAGAACAGGTCCTGGCGGAACTGGCCGCTCTCGACCAGCCGGGCCAGGTTCTTGTGGGTCGCACTGATGATGCGCACGTCGACCGCCTCCTCGGCTGTCGCGCCGATCTTGCGCACGCGCCGTTCCTGGATCGCGCGCAGCAGCTTGACCTGCATCGCCAGCGGCAGGTCGGCCACCTCGTCCAGCATCAGGGTGCCGCCGTTCGCGGCCTGGAAGAAGCCGTCGCGCTCGTCGGTGGCGCCGGTGAAGGCGCCTTTGCGGTAACCGAAGAACTCGGCCTCCATCAGCGCTTCGGGAATCGCGCCGCAGTTCACGGCCACGAAGGGTTTGCCGGCGCGCGCGCTCTGGGCGTGGATCTCGCGCGCCGCCAGCTCCTTGCCGCTGCCCGATTCGCCGTTGATGGCGATCGGCGCCTGCGAGCGCGCCAGCCGCCCGATCTGGGCGCGCAGCGCCTGCATCGCCTGCGAACGGCCGAGCAGGCGCGAATTGCCGCCGTCGTCTACCGGGTTCGCATCGCCGGCCGCCTGGGCCGCCGGCTTCTCGGACAGGCGCAGCGCCGAGCGCACCATGGTGCGCAAATCGTCCAGCACCACCGGCTTGGAGACGTAGTCGAAGGCGCCGGCCTTCAGTGCGATCACCGCGTTCTCGGCGCTGCCGTAGGCGGTGATCACGGCGATCGGCGTGCCGCGGCCCGCGCCGGCCACTTCGCGCACCAGTTCCAGGCCGGTGCCGTCGGGCAGGCGCATGTCGGTCAGCACCAGCGCGTACTCGTTCTGGCCGAGCAGCGCACGCGCTTCGCGCACGGTCGAGGCGCTGTCGACGTCCAGTCCCATCTTGACCAGGGTGATCTCGAGCAGCTCGCGCAGGTCGGCTTCGTCGTCAACTACAAGGATGCGAGGAGAACTCATACTATCTATATAGAGAAGGTGATCACGAACCGTCCCGGCGCATCGAAGCCGGCGGGACCGTCCACCCGGTATTCGTAGTCCAGCATGGCGCCGTTGTTCAGGCACAGCTCGCGCGCCAGGTAGAGCCCCAGGCCGGTGCCCTTGCTCGAGGTGGTATAGAAGGGCTCGAACAAATGGGCCCGTACCTCGGCCGTGATGCCGGGGCCGTCGTCCTGCACGTGCAGTTCGACGCGGCCGGTGGCATCCAGTACCGGGAACAGCCGGATGCTGGCCGGCTTGCCGCTCGCATAGCGGATCGCATTGCCGAGCAGGTTGACCAGCACTTCGCGCAGATGCAGGCCGTCGAAGCGCACGGTGCGATTGCCGGCATCGCCGATCCACACCATATTATCGGCCAGGCCATGGGTTTCCGTGAATTCGGCTTTCAGCTCTTCCAGGAAGGCCTTCAAATGCACCGGCTCGGCGCCCGGCTGCACCTTGCGCGACAGCTTCAGGATGTCCTCGACCATGCGGTTGACCCGCGCCACGTTGTCGCCGACGATGCGCAGCAGGCGCGTCTCGGCCGGTCCGTTCAGGTCTTCGGCCAGCAGCGAGGTGGCGTGGCCGATCGCCGACAGCGGGTTCCTCACCTCGTGCGCGATGCTGGCGGTCAGGCGGCCCATCGAGGCCAGCTTGAGCTGCTGCGCCTGGTTTTCGATGGCGCTCACGTCCTGCATGAAGATCACGCAGCGCTCGGCCGCGTCATCCGGGGTGTCGACCCGCGCAAAGCGCAGCTTCAGGTGCACCGGCTGGTCGAGGCGGCCGCGCACCGGTCCGTCCTGCTCCTGCCAGCGCTTGATGGTGACATGGCCGTCGGCCGTGCCGCCGGCCAGCCAGGCCTCGAAGCACTGGGCCACCGGCTCCAGGGCCGGGCTGTCGGCCAGGCGGAAGTCGTTGTCGGCCTCCAGACCCAGCATGCGCCGCGCCGCCGGGTTGCCGCTGAAGACGAAGCCGTCGCGCCCTACCACCAGGATGCCGTCGCCGACGTCGTCGACCACGATGCGGTATACCGCTTGCTGGACCCGCAGGTCGGCGCCGCGCCTGGACGCCAGCTCTTCCTGCCGGATCAGGCGCGCCGCCAGCCGGCTGACCACCACCACCACGGCAAACAAGGCCGCGCCCATGATCCCGGCCTGGAACAGCGGCGGTTCGTCACCGCTGATGAAGATCCGCCAGGTGCTCTCGGCCAGCATGAACAGGGTCGCGAGCGAGGCCGAAAACAGCGCCAGCACCAGCGGCGCCAGGATCGCCGCCCCGGCCAGCGGGAACAGGTAGAGCAGCCCCAGGCCGCTGCGGGCGCCGCCGGCGGCCAGGTAGAGCAGCGAGATGGCGACGATGTCGATCAGGATCTGGCTCGACAGCTGCCACAGGAAGCGGTGCCGCCAGCGCTGGGCAATGGCGGCGAACAGCAGCGCCGCCAGCACGTAGGCGATGCAGGTCTCGGCATAGGCCGTGCCGACCATATGGCCGCGGCGCGCGTCGTAGGTCAGGTAGACCAGCAGTACCAGCGTGATCACGATGCGCGTCACGGTGAAGGTCTGGAGCGAACGCCAGAAGGTCTCCCGCGATGCGGTGGACAGGGGCTGCCAGGGCGCCATGCGCCTCAATCAGGGCGGGATGTCGCCGGCAGGCGCGCGTGCGCCTGGCTGCAGTAGTCGTGCCCGCCCTCGTGTATCGCTTCCGAGGCCGGGAAATAGATGCCGCAGTGGGCGCAGTTGGTCATGCGCTCGGACTCCGCGACCCGCGCTTGGGCGCGAGCCGGACCGCCGGTTGGCGCGCCTGCGCCCTGCCCGGCATGCGGGTCGAACCCGCGCGCGGCCACCGCCGCCCGCAGCTTGCTGCGTACCGCCATCACCACCAGGATGATGAGCGCAATCCAGAATAACAGTCGCGTCATGTGAACCCCCGGTGCAGAACGACTTCAAGAACAAAACGGCTGCCGACATAGGCCAGCGCCAGGGTAGCGAATCCCGCCAGCGTGAAGCGCAGCGCGGTCTTGCCGCGCCAGCCGCGCCAGCGGCGTCCGGCCAGCAGCGCGGCGAACAGGAGCCACGACAGCAGCGCGAACACGTTTTTATGGTCCCAGCGCAGCGCGCGCCCGAACAGCTGTTCGGAGAACACGATGCCCGACAGGACGGTCAGGCTGAGCAGCACGAAACCGATGCCGATCATCCGGAACAGCAGCTTTTCCATGGTCAGCAGGGCCGGCAGCTGGTCGATGGCCGCGCCGAGCCAGCCTTTTTTCGAGCTCTTCGCATGCAGGCGCGTCTCCTGCAGCGCCATCAGCACGGCGTGGAAGGCGGCGATGGTAAGCGTGCTGTAGGCCATCACGGCCACCGCCACGTGCCAGCCGAAGGCGGGACCCTGCAGCGTCATGACGCTGCCCGGGAACAGCGGCGGCAGCAGCGCGGCGACGGCCGCGCACGGCATCACCATGCGGCGCATGCTGTCGAGCGCGAGATTGCGGTTCTCGAGCCACCAGGCCGCCACCGAAATCCACAGCGCCGCCGACAGCATGAAGGCGAAGCCGACCCGCAGCGTGCCATTGCCCAGCATGTCCGGCCACAGCGCCGCCCCATGCAGGACCCACGCCAGCGCCGTCACGCCGGAAATGACCGCGCCCCGCGGCGATGGCAGCAGGGCGCACACCGCGTACAGGATGGCTGCGGCGATGAATAAGGTGGTTTGCATAGGGGCGAGTCTACACTATCCGGACTGTGGCCTGTAAACGTCATTCCCGCGGAAGCGGGAATCCTTGCTGAGTGTGCGGCGATGCGGCTTTAGTATGGATTCCCGCCTTCGCGGGAATGACGTTGTTTACATTAGCGATCAATCCACCGCTGCGGATTTCATCTCTGCTTCGTGGTGTCTTTGCTGCTCTTCCATCACCAGCTGCCCCAGCTCACGCTTGAGCGCATTGAACTCCGGCGCCGCCGGGTCCCGCATGCGCGGCAGGTCCACCAGCATGTCGCGCTTGACCGTGCCGGGCCGGTAGGTCATCACGACGATGCGGTCGGCCAAATAGATCGCCTCTTCGATGCTGTGGGTGACGAAGATGACGGTCTTCTTCAGCTTGGCCCAGATGCGCAGCAGCTCGTCCTGCAGGTTGCGGCGGGTCAGCGCGTCGAGTGCGCCGAAGGGTTCGTCCATCAGCATGATGGGCGAGTCCAGCGCCAGCACGCGCGCGATCGCGACCCGCTGGCGCATGCCGCCCGACAGGTCCTTCGGATAGCGCTTGCCGAAGTCTTCCAGCGACAGCAGTTTCAGCAGCTCGGCCACGCGGGCGGCGATGTCCGCCTTGGCCATACCCTTGATTTCCAGCCCGAAGCCGACGTTCTGCTCGACCGTCATCCACGGGAACAGCGCGTATTCCTGGAACACCATGCCGCGTTCCGGCCCCGGCCCGGCCACCAGGGCGCCGTCGGCCATGATGCGACCCTTGGTCGGCGGGGCGAAGCCGGCGACGGCGTTCAGCAGGGTCGACTTGCCGCAGCCGGAAGGGCCGAGCAGGCAGACGAACTGGCCGCGCGGGATCTCGAGGTCGATGTTTTCCAGCGCGACCATGCGGCGGCCGTCGGTCTCGAACACCTTGCTGACGTTTTCAATGACGATATGCGCGCTCATGCTCAGTGCTCCAGGCCGCGATGCCAGCGCAGCAGGTAATTATTCAGCTTGTTCATGGCCGAGTCGATCGCCAGGCCGAGGATGCCGATGCTGATCATGCCGGCGATGATCTTGTCGGACCAGAAGTACTCGCGCGCTTCCAGGATGCGGAAGCCGAGGCCGTTGTTCACCGCGATCATCTCGGACACGATCACCACGATGAAGGCGGTGCCGACGCCGATCCGCATGCCGGTCAGGATGTAGGGCACGGCGGCCGGCAGGATCACGCGCATGAACATGGTCGAGCGGCCGGCGCCCAGGTTGCGCGCCGCGCGCAGGTAGATGCCGTCGACCTGGCGCACGCCGGCGATGGTATTCATCAGCACCGGGAAGAAGGCGCCGATCGCGATCAGGAAGATGGCCGGCGGGTTGCCCAGCCCGAACCACAGGATCGACAGCGGGATGTAGGCGATCGGCGGGATCGGGCGCAGCAGCTGCACCAGCGGATTCATCCAGGCATACACGATGCGGTTCGCGCCCATCGCCAGGCCGAGCGGCAGGCCCAGGCCGGCGCCGACCGCGAAGCCGACCACCACCCGGTACAGGCTGCCGAGCGAATCGACGATCAGCTCTCCCGAGAATGCCCAGGCCAGCCGGCTGCCCGTGGGGTTGTTCTCATGCCAGGTATTGAAATCCTGCAGCGGCATGAGATAGGCCACCCACTTGTTCCACACCGCCAGCGGCGACGGCAGGACGTTCTCGTTGACCCATCCCATGCTCGCCACCCACTGCCAGATCCCGATCGCGATCGCCGGCACCACCAGGCCGACCGCGATGTCCCGCCAACTTCTTTTTACCATTTCCTGCTCTCCAAACGTAGGGTGGGCACCCTGTGCCCACCTTCAGTTGCCGCCATGGTGGGCACGGGGTGCCCACCCTACGTCTTATTTGATATTGAGACTCTTCTTGGCCTCTTCCAGCAGGTCGGTCTTGACCCACTCCTTCGCTGCAGGCGGTTTGGCCATGCGGCCGACGCCGGTCTTGTACATGATGTCGGTCGTGGTCTGGATGTGCTCCGGCGTGATGTCATAGGTGTACTGCGCATTGTCCATCGCGTCGCGGAAGTCGTCGCTGGTGATCTGGCCCTTGAACACGTTCTCGCGCACGTACTTCTCGGCCAGCGCCGGATCCTTGATGAAGGTGCTGGTGGCCTGCACGAAGCAGCGCATGAACTTCTCGGCCAGCGGGCGGCGGGTAGAATAGAACTTCTCGGTCATTACCATGGTCCGCACCGGCGAGCCGATCGGGGTGTCGTAGGGCTTGATGATCTCGGTGCCGAAGCCCTTGTTGATCGCCTGCGAGGACTGCGGTTCGGACTGCATCATGGCGTCGATGTTCTTGCCCAGCAGCGCCTGGTTCAGGTCAGCGTAGGCCAGGAATACCAGCTGCACGTCCTTGCCCGGCGCGGCGTCAGCCGTCAGGCCGGCCTTCTGCAGCTCGGCCATCAGCAGCACTTCCTGGATGCCGCCGCGGGTCACGCCGACCTTCTTGCCCTTCAGGTCCTTGACGCTCTTGATGTTCGAGCCCTGCCCCGCCACCAGGCGCGCGCCGCCCTTGGCGAAGCCGGCCACGACGTAGATCGGCGCATTGCCGGCGCGGCCCGAGATCGCCGCTTCCGAGGCCGTGGTGCCGACGTCGATCTCGCCGGCGATGATGGCCTGCATCACGTCCAGGCCCTTGGCGAACACGCGCTCTTCGACCTTGATGCCGCACTTCGGTGCGATTTCCTTGATATATGACACCGCGCCATAGTGCGCGAACTTCAGGTTGCCGAGCCGGACGACCTCCTGGGCCTGGGCGCTGCCCGCGGCGAGCAGGGCGGCGATGAGGAAGGTCTTGCCGAACACTTTTGCTGTCATTGCTGTCTCCATTGTGTGTCGAACTGCGAATGTGTCGTGCTGCGAAATCATTTCAATGAGGCTATAACGTTAAGGAACGTATTGTCAAACCGTACCAGTACGTACTTACCAAGTATCAAATACGCCAACCAAGAATCAACGTTTCCATTTGACTTTTCCCCTTGCGCGGTTGGAGGGGAGCATGCGGTAAAATGGCGGTTTGCGCCCAACACAATCTAGGTAGATAGGTAGAACTCACCATGCTGGATAACCTGACCCAACGCCTTGCCAAGGTCGTCAAGACGATGCGCGGCGAGGCGCGCCTGACCGAATCGAACACCGCCGAGATGCTGCGCGAAGTGCGCCTGGCCCTGCTCGAGGCGGACGTCGCGCTGCCGGCCGTGCGCGAATTCATCGCCAAAGTGAAGGAAAAAGCGCTGGGCGAAGAGGTCATCGGCTCGCTCTCCCCCGGCCAGGCCCTGGTCGGCGTGGTGCAAAAGGAGCTGGCGGCCCTGATGGGCGCCGACCTCGGCCCCGAGGCATCCCAGCTCTCCTTCGCCCAGCAGCCGCCGGCGATCATCCTGATGGCCGGCCTGCAGGGTGTGGGCAAGACCACCACCACCGGCAAACTGGCCAAGTACCTGAAGGAACAGAAGAAGAAGGTCCTGACCGTCTCCGCCGACGTCTACCGCCCGGCCGCAATCGCGCAGCTGGAGTCCGTGACCAAGCAGGTCGGCGCCGACTTCTTCCCGTCCACCGCCAACGACAAGCCGGTCGACATCGCCCTCGCCGCGCTGGACTGGGCCAAGAAGCACTACCACGACGTCCTGATCATCGACACCGCCGGCCGCCTGGCGATCGACGAGGCGATGATGCAGGAGATCGCCGCGGTGCACGCCGCCGTCAAGCCGATCGAGACCCTGTTCGTGGTCGACGCCATGGTCGGCCAGGATGCGATCAACACCGCCAAGGCCTTCAACGAGGCGCTGCCGCTGACCGGCGTGATCCTGACCAAGCTCGATGGCGACTCGCGCGGCGGCGCGGCGCTGTCGGTGCGCCACGTGACCGGCAAGCCGATCAAGTTCGCCGGCGTGTCCGAAAAGCTGGACGGCCTGGAAGCCTTCGACCCGGCCCGCATGGCCAACCGCGTGCTGGGCATGGGCGACATCCTGGCCCTGGTCGAGGAAGCGCGCAAGGGCGTGGACATGCAGGCCGCGGCCGACATGGCCAACAAGATCAAGTCGGGCGGTAAGTTCGACATGAACGACTTCAAGGCCCAGCTGACCCAGATGAAGAAGATGGGCGGCATGTCGGGACTGCTGGACAAGCTTCCGGCCCAGTTCCAGCAAGCCGCGGCCGGCGCCAACATGGACCAGGCCGAGAAGCAGGTGCGCCGCATGTGCGGCATCATCGACTCGATGACGCCGCAGGAACGTGCCAAGCCGGAACTGATCAAGGCCAACCGCAAGCGCCGCATCGCCGCCGGCGCCGGCGTGCAGGTGCAGGAAGTCAATCGCATGCTGACCCAGTACGATCAGATGAACACGATGATGAAGAAGCTGAAGGGCGGCGGCCTGATGAAGATGATGCGCGGGATGAAGGGCATGATGCCCGGTATGCGCTGATTAGGGGGGTTTTAGGGCTTGTTAGAGTGAAAAAATTTCGAAAAAGACTTGCACGAACACTAAAACCCTACCAATATAAGCCGGTGCGATTCATTGCGCAATTTTCCATGTGTTCCGTTTAGGAGGCTCGAAGATGGCAACAGCCAAAAAAACCACCGCAGCGCCGGCAAAGAAGGCCGCTGCAAAACCGGCTGCAGCGGCGAAGCCTGCAGCAAAGAAGGCAGCAGCTCCTGCCAAGGCAGCAGCACCGAAAGCAGCAGCAGCAAAGAAGCCGGCAGCAGCACGCAAGCCTAACGCCGCTTTCATGAAAGAGATGACCCCGTCGGCGACGCTGGCCGCAGTGGTGGGCAACAAGCCGCTGCCGCGTACCGAAGTCACCAAGAAAGTCTGGGACTACATCAAGGCCCAGAACCTGCAAGACGCTGCAAACCGCCGCATGATCAATGCCGACGACAAGCTGAAAGCCGTCTTCGGTGGCAAGGCCCAGGTATCGATGTTCGAGATGACCAAGCTGATCTCGGATCACCTCAAATAAAAAAGACGACAGGCCGCCCCGCTGGCCGATACCAGTCCAAATGAAAAGCCCCGGTCATGCCGGGGCTTTTTGTTTATAGGCCTGCCGCGGCCTTCATCAACTCGAACACCCGCGTGTTCTCGATCGTCCCCTTGAACGGCGCCGATCCCGCTCCCACCGCATACAGCTTCACGTCGCCGCCGCCATGTCCTTCGCCGGGCAGGCGCACGCCGGCCTCCTGGTGGTAGTCCAGTGCCTGCGCACGGACGTCGTCGACGTCGCTGCGGGTATCCGGCCGGTTCGGGCCGCCGCCATAGACCAGGGTCGTGTAGGTCTTGCCGTCCGCATCCAGCGCCGGCTCGCCGTTCCCGCCGCGCACGATGCCGAGGATCGGGTTGCCGCGCTTCGGGTAGCCGTTCATCACCATCGTGTGGTCATGATCGGCGGTCACCACGATCAGCGTGTGCTCCAGGCCCGGATCGAGCTGGCGCATGCGGTCCACCGTGGCCTGGATCGCGTTGTCGAAGTCGACCACCTCTTCCAGCGCGTTCTTCGCGTTGGAGTCGTGCAGCGCGTGGTCGATCTTGCCGCCTTCGACCATCAGGAAGAAGCCCTTCGGATTCTTCGCCAGCAGCTCGATCGATTTGGTCGCCATCTCGGCCAGGGTCGGCTGGGTGGGCTTGCGCACGGTCGCATAATCGAGGTGGCTGTCGGCGTAGATGCCGACGAACTTCCGGTTCGGCAGCGCCGACATCATGTCCGCGCGGGTGGCGGCCACGAAGTAGCCGCGCGCCTTGAACTCGGCCAGCAGGTCGCGTCCGTCCGCGCGGCCCTTCGGATTGGCCTTCGCATCGAAGGGCGTGAAGTGCGGACGCCCGCCGCCCATCAGCACGTCGACGCCGTCCTTCAGGCGCTCGTTGTAGCCGGCGCCGCCCGGCACGATCTGCTGCGCGATCGTGTACACGGTGTTGCGGTTGCAGACGTGGGCGAAGGTCGAGGCCGGGGTCGCGTGGGTCAGCTCGGTGCTGGTGACGGCGCCTGTCGCACGCCCGGCGGCCTTGGCCAGTTCTAGCATGGTCATCGGCGCGCTGCCATTGTTCTCGCCGCAGCGGTCGACCGTCGGGTTGCCGTTGGCATCCTTGGCCGGCGCCATCGGTGTGGAATCCTTCCGCGAGATCACGTCGTTGTTGATCTTCACGCCGGTCATGTAGGCGCCCATCGACGGTGCGCTGTCGGTGACCATCGCATCGGCGGAATAGGTCTTGATGCGGGCGGTGCGGTCGAGGCGCTCGAAGTTCAGCAGGCCCTCTTCCTTGTATTTATAGATGCGTGCGGCCGTGATCGTGGTCGGGCCCATGCCGTCGCCGAGGAAGAAGATGACGTTCTTCGCCTGGGTCTGGGCAAAGGCCTGGGAGGTGAATGCGGCTGCCAGCAGCGCGCAGAGTCGGATCGATTTCATCGTGGTCTCCTTGCGCCGCTTACCAGCCGGCCGCCTCTTTGATCAGCGTAAACACGCGGGTGTTGTCGATGGTGCCGCGGAAGAGTTCCGCGCCGGCGCCCGTCGCGCCCAGGTAGACGTCGGCGCCGCCATGGGTTTCGGACTTCATGCGCACCGCCGCTTCCTGGTGGTAGTCGTCGGCGCTGACGACGGCATCCGTCAGGCCGGCCTGCGCGGCGCGGCTGCCCTGCACGCGGTGTTCGCCGGTGCCGAAGCCGAGGATGGCGTAGGGCGCGCCGTCCTTGTCCAGTTTGAGCTTGCCGTCCGGGAGGCTGCGCACCAGGCCCAGCACGCCCGGTTTATCGGCGGTCGTCGGTCCGCTGCGCGGCGAGTAGCCGTTGATCAGCAGGGTGTGGTCGTGGTCGGCGGTGGCGACGATCAGCGTGTGCTTCAGGCCCGGATCGATTTTGCTTGCTTCGTCGATCGCGGCCTTCAGCGCGGCGTCGAAGGCCACGGTTTCCTGCAGCGCGCGCTTGGCGCGGGTGCCGTGCAGGGCGTGGTCGATCAGGCCGCCCTCCACCATCAGGAAGAAGCCTTTATCGGCGCTGCGCTGGCCCAGCAGGGATACCGCCTTGCGCGTCATCTCGGCCAGGCTCGGTTGCCTGGCCGGATCGCGCTCGACATCGTAGGCCAGGTCTTCCTGCGCGAACAGGGCGATGGCGGGCTGGGTCGACGGCGCCAGCGCGGCAAAGCCGGCAGCGTCCTTCGCCGTGCGGTAGCCGCGCGCCTGCAGTTCGGCCAGCAGGTCGCGGCCATCCGTGCGCTTGCCGCCGTTTGCAACGGGCTGGAAGAACTGTGCGCCGCCGCCGAACACCACGTCGAGTCCACTTCCGAGGGCCGGGTTGTAGCCGGCGCCGCCCGGCACCATCATCGCTGCGATCTGGTTCTGCAGCTTGCGGTGGCAGGCGTGCGCATAGGTCGCGGCCGGGGTGGCGTCGGTGACGCTGGTGGTGGTGACGATGCCGGTGGCGAGGCCGCGTGCCTTGGCCAGCTCGAGCAGGGTCGGCATCGGCGTACCGTTGGTGCAGCGGCTGCTGCCGTCCGCTGCGGGCGCGATGGCGCTGGTGTCGCCCGACATCGAGATCACGCCGTTGTTCTGCTTCACGCCCGTCATGTAGGCCGACATCGAGGCCGCGCTGTCGGTCACCTGGGTGTCGTTCGAGTAGGTCTTGATGAAGGCCGATTCGGGCAGCGTGTCGATGGTCAGCTCGCCGCTTTCGCCCACCGCGAAGATGCGCGCGGCGGTCAGGGTGTTGATGCCCATGCCGTCGCCGAGGAAGAAGATGACGTTGCGGGCGCGGTCGATGTCGTGGGCCGGCATGGTCGAGGCGGTGGGCGGTGGCGGCGCGCTCGCGCAGCCGCTCAGCGTGGCGGCGCCGCACACTATCAGCACGCCGGCGGCGAAGGTGGTCAATCGCATTGCTGCTTGCTCCCTGATGAGGAAAGCAAGCAGTCTACACCTCACCCGATGCGGGTGACTAGCCGAGGAAGGGACGCAGCAGCAGATGCAGCCCGAGCGCCATCAAGCCGATGAAGAAGCAGCGGCGGAACAGCTCGGGCCGGATGCGGCCGCGGATCCACTGGCCGAGCATCATGCCGGCCAGCGCCGGGACCAGCGCGAAGAAGGACAGGCCGGCCGCCTGCACCTCGAACTGGCCGGCCAGCAGCAGCGAGGCCGCCAGCGCGATGGTGGAGGTCGTGAAGGCCAGGCCGAGCGCCTGCACCAGCATGTCGCGCTCCAGCTTCAGGCCCTGCAGGTAGGGCACGGCCGGGATCACGAACACGCCGGTGGCGGCCGTGACGGCGCCCGTGACCAGCCCGACCACGGGAGACGCCGCGCGTTCGCCGCTGGGCGGCACGTGCAGTGTGAAGGAGGCCAGGCCGGCTGCCGCATACATCATCAGGGCCCCGCCCAGCGCCGCCACCGCATCAAGCGAGGCGCTGGCCGGCAGCAGCATGCCGCCGACCAGGGTGCCGACGGCGATCCCCACCAGCATCGGCCACAGGCGCCGCGCCAGGGCGCCCGCAGAGGGACCGGCCGCCAGCTGCCAGACATTCGTCACCAGCGAAGGCACAACCAATAAAGCGGCTGCTTCGCGCGGCGCCATCAGCATCCCCAGCAGGCCGACCGCGACCGTCGGCAGCCCGAGCCCGACCACGCCCTTGACCAGGCCGGCGAGCACGAACACCAGTGAGATCAAGGCCAATTCGGCCGGTGCGTGCGCGTGTAAGATAGAAAGTAGAGCGTCCATAGCGACGATTCTGACGCATCATGGGCGCTTGCAGAATGAGGGATTACCGCAGCCAGCCTTCGGCTTATCCGAAGGCTGAAGCGAAAGACAAAACATGAGATTCGACCTGATCGACATGCAGCTCTTCCTGCACGTGGTGGAAGCCGGCAGCATCACCGGCGGCGCCACGCGCGCTCACCTGTCGCTGGCCTCGTGCAGCGAACGCATCCACGGCATGGAAGAGACCCTCGGTGTGCCCCTGCTCTTGCGCGGGCGCCGCGGCGTGGCGCCGACGCCGGCCGGCGAGGCCCTGGTGCGGCATGCGCGCCTGGTGTTCCAGCAACTGCAGCGCATGCGCGCCGAGCTGGGCGACCATGCGGAAGGCTTGAAGGGAACGGTCCGGCTGCTGTGCAACACGGCGTCGCTGAGCGAATACCTGCCGGATGCGCTGGCCGGCTTCCTGGCGCGCCACGCCCACGTCGACATCGAACTGGAAGAGCGCCCCAGCCACGAGGTGGCGAAGGCGGTGCGCGAAGGCGCGGCGGACATCGGCATCCTCGCGGACGCGGTCGACCTGTCGCAGCTGGAGAGCTTCCCCTTCCGCACCGACCGTCTGGTGGCGGTGGCCACGCCCGAGCTGGCGCAGCTATTGTCGCCGGACGGGCGGCCGGTGGCCTTCGTGCGCGTGGCCGACTTCGACCAGGTCGGCCTGGCCGGCGACAGCGCCCTGTCCAACTACCTGGAACTGCAGGCGCGGCGCCTGGGACGCACGCTGCATGCGCGCGTGCGCCTGCGCGGCTTCGAGGCGATCTGCAGGATGGTGGAAGCCGGCGTCGGGATCGGCATCGTGCCCGAACCGGCGGGGCGGCGCTGCGCGCAGGCGATGAAGATCACGGTGCTGGAGCTGGCGGATGCGTGGGCGCTGCGGCAGCTGGCGATTTGCGTGCGCAGTTTTGACGAGCTGCCAAGGCATGCGCAGCAATTGGTGGATGCGTTGCGGGCGTGAACGTTGCATTGCGTTGGCATCCGCGTGGGCGGAGGCCGCCCACCCTACAGCGTGTGGATGATTCGTAGGGTGGGCACCCCGTGCCCACACATCATGGCATCAATTCAGGGCAATCGCGGTCGACGCCGCCTTGAAATCCCAATTCTTCCACGCCGCCAGCACCGCATTCGGATACTCCGGCCGGCCGCGGCTGCCGTTGTAGCGGCCCAGCGCCAGGTAGAGATTGCCGCCTTCCATGTCGATGTACATGCGCAGGATCGAGCAGCCGTAGCGCAGGTTGGTCTGCATGTCGAACAGCGCGCGGCGGTTGGAGTCGCCGATCACCTTGGTCCAGAAAGGCATCACCTGCATGTAGCCGCGCGCGCCGACGATCGACACCGCGTACTTGCGGTAGGCCGACTCCACCTGGATCAGGCCCAGCACCATTCCCGGATCGAGGCCGGCGCGGGTCGCTTCGTACCAGGCCGACTCGAGGAACTCGGTGCGGACCTGGTCGTCCGGCAGGCGGCGCTTCAGGCGGCTCGACATCGCGTCGAACCACTGCTGGTAGCGCGCCTGCGCAGTGGCATCGCGGAACACCGGCTTGGGCGGGCGGCCGTCGCGGATCGCCCGTTCGAGCGCCAGCCGGACCGAATCGGCCAGCGCTTCTTCCTTCTGGTTGCCGGCATGCACCGCGCCGCTGCTCATCAATAAAGCGGCAAACAGCGCGGAACCGAGCCAGGCCGAAGCCTGGCGTGCAAGACGTGCCAGCATCACTTGCCCAGTTTGCCTTTGACGAAAGCGACCATGTCCGCGGCCGGAACGGCGCTCGCCTCGGCATCGCGGCGGCCCTGGTATTCCAGGTTGCCTTCCTTGAGACCGCGCTCGCCGATCACCACGCGGTGCGGCACGCCCACCAGTTCCCAGTCGGCGAACATGGCGCCCGGACGCAGGCCGCGGTCGTCGACGATGACGTCGACGCCGGCCGCTTGCAGCTCGGCGTACAGGCGGTCGGTCTCCGCCTTCACCAGCTCGCTGCGGTCATAGCCCATCGGGCACAGGACGATCTCGAAGGGTGCGATCGCGTCCGGCCAGACGATGCCCTTGTCGTCGAAGTTCTGCTCGATCGCCGCGCCCAGGATGCGGGTCACGCCGATGCCGTAGCAGCCCATCTGCATCGGCGCCGGCTGGCCCTTCTCGTCCAGGTAGACGCAGTTCATCGCTGCCGAGTAGGCGGTACCGAGCTGGAACACGTGGCCCACTTCGATGCCGCGCTCGATCGCCAGCACACCCTTGCCGTCCGGCGAAGCGTCGCCCTCGACCACGTTGCGCAGGTCGGCAACCATCGGCTCGGCGACGTCGCGGCCCCAGTTGGCGCCCGTCAGGTGGTATTCCTCTTCGTTCGCGCCGCACACGAAATCGGCCATGTTGGCGACGGTGCGGTCGGCCACGACCTTGACCGGCTGGCGGGTAGCGATCGGACCCAGGTAGCCCGGCTTGCTGCCGTAGGCTTCCAGGATCTCGCCTTCGCTGGCGAAGCGGAAGTCCTTCAGGCCCGGGACCTTCGAGACCTTCACTTCGTTCAATTCATGGTCGCCGCGCAGCAGCAGCAGCCAGTTTTCCTTCGAGGTCACGACGCCGTGTTCGTCCTTGTTTTCGACGGTCAGCGCGATCGACTTCACGGTCTGCGACAGCTCGATGCCGAGCAGTTTGGCCACGTCTTCGCACTTGGTGGTTTTCGGCGTCGAGACCTTGGTCAGCGGCTGCGTGGCCGCGCCGCGCGCTGCGATCAGCGGCATGGCTTCGGCCGCTTCCATGTTGGCGGCGTAATCCGAGGTCGGGCAGTAGACCAGCGCGTCTTCACCGGTGCTGGCGATCACGTGGAACTCGTGCGAGCCGGTGCCGCCGATCGCGCCGTTGTCGGCGGCGACCGCACGGAACTTCAGGCCGAAACGGCTGAAGATCTTCACGTAGGCGTCGAACATGGTTTGATACGAAACCTGCATGCCCTCGACGTCGCGGTCGAAGGAATACGCATCCTTCATGGTGAATTCGCGGCCGCGCATCAGGCCGAAGCGCGGGCGGCGCTCGTCGCGGAACTTGGTCTGGATGTGATAGAAGTTCACCGGCAGCTGGCGATAGCTCTTGATTTCGGTGCGCACGACGTCGGTCACGACTTCTTCCGAGGTCGGCTGCAGCGCGAAGTCGCGGCCGTGGCGGTCCTTGAGGCGCAGCAGTTCCGGCCCCATCTTGTCCCAGCGGCCCGTCTCTTGCCACAGTTCGGCCGGCTGAACCAGCGGCATCAGCAGTTCGACGCCGCCGGCCTTGTTCATTTCTTCACGAATGATGGCCTCGACTTTGCGGATCACGCGCAGGCCCAGCGGCATATAGGTATAGATGCCGGAGCCAAGGCGCTTGATCATCCCGGCCCGCATCATCAGTTTGTGGCTGACGATCTCGGCGTCCGAAGGCGCTTCTTTGAGCGTTGAAATAAAAAATCGTGAGGCGCGCATATCGATGAATTCTTTTTAAAAAGAGAGGGTTATAATCGACCTAATTTTAAAGGATTAGCTGGCCGATGCATCCAATCTTTATACAAATGGCTCCGAAAGAAGTGATGCATGCCGTTGTTCCGATGCGAGTAAACGGCAGACATACCTGAGCTGTAAGTAAAAATACAAGAGAGAAGACCAAGGCTGGCAGAAAGTTTCGAGGTGAATCATGCTCGATCGTGAAGGGTTCCGCCCCAACGTCGGCATCATCCTGCTGAACGCCAACAACGAGGTGTGGTGGGGCAAACGGGTGCGCGAGCACTCGTGGCAGTTTCCGCAAGGGGGTATCAAATACGGCGAGACGCCGGAACAGGCGATGTACCGCGAGCTCGAGGAAGAGATCGGCCTGCGCCAGGAGCACGTCAAGATCGTGGGCCGCACCCGCGACTGGCTGCGCTATGAGGTGCCGGATCACTTCATCAAGCGCGAAGTGCGCGGCCATTACCGCGGCCAGAAGCAGATTTGGTTCCTGCTGCGCATGGTGGCGCGCGACAACGACGTCAACCTGCGCCTGACCGACCATCCGGAGTTCGACGCCTGGCGCTGGCACGACTATTGGGTGCCGCTGGACGTGGTCATCGAGTTCAAGCGCGATGTCTACCAGCGCGCGCTGCAGGAACTGTCGCGCTTCCTCACCTGGCCCGCCAACGGCCAGGGCGAGCGCCGCCATACCTCGCGCTACCTGCGCCAGCCGCATGAGCGGCGCAGCCAGGAGCGCGGCAACGGCGGCGGCAATGGCAGCGCTGGCGGTAATGTCCAGTCCGGCAACAAGCAGGCCGGCAACCCCAGCAGCAAGGCGGTCGTGGCGGCCAGCAAGGCCATCGCCGATGCGGCGGGGAGCTCCAAACTGGCCATGTTGCGCGATAAAGAGTAGTTGTAGTAGCGTAAAAGCAACAAAGCAGAAGGCGAATGTGTCTTGTAACCGACACGTTCGCCTTTTTGCATTTTGATCCTTGCAATATTTACAAGCTTGCGCAGTAGAATCATCGACATTGTTCCCGCATAGAAAGAATAGAACCATGCCGATGAAACGCACCCTGTTGCCGCTTGCCTGCGCAATGCTGCTGCACCCGCTCGCGTACGGCGCCGAAGCGCCTGCCAAGAAATGCATCTATGTCGAAGCCGCCACCCTGCCCGTGCGTTATGTCGGCGAAGGCTTGCAGCCGGCGGTGGACGGCACGATCGACGGCACGCCCGCGACCCTGCTGGTCGATACCGGCGCCTTCGACACCCAGCTGACCATGAACGGCGCCAACCGGCGCGAGCTGAACCTGCGCATGACCGGGCGCTACGTCCAGGGCGTCGGCGGCCGTTCGCGCGTGTACTCGACGCGGCTGAAGGATTTCTCGATCGGTCCGGCGCGCAGCAAGCACAGGACCGATCTGCTGGTCATCGACGAAATCAACATCACGCCGGCCTTCGACGGCATCGCCGGTTCGCCCTTCCTGCTGCAGATGGACCTCGAAGTCGACCTGCGCAACAAGCAGGTCAAGATGTTCAAGCCGCTGGACTGCAACGACGATGTGGAGCTCAACCTCTGGAAGGAAGAGACGGTGGTGCTGCCCTTCACCCGCAGCAACGACAGCAGCCCGAACCCGCACTTCAAGGTCCTCATCAACGGCAAGGAGCTGGACGCCATGATCGACACCGGCGCCCACCATTCGATCCTGATGCTGGAGGCCGCCGAGCGGCTGGGCATCGACGTCAAGAGCGCCGAGGTCAAGCGCAGCGGCGACGTGGTCGGCGTCGGTTCGGCGCGCGCGCCGCACTGGAGCACCACCGTCAAGACCGTGCAGATCGGCGGCGAGACCATCAACAACGCGGAACTCGGCATCATCGATGCGCAAAGCGACGTGCCGGCCGACCTGCTGCTCGGCCAGGACTTCCTGCGCACCCACCGCGTGCTGTTCGCGATGAGCCAGAAGAAGCTCTACCTGGCGTATCTGAGCGGCGAGCCCTTCTCGCGCAGCCTGGGCGTGCCGGATTGGGTGCGCGCGGAAGCCGACGGCGGCAATGCCGACGCCCAGTATGCGTTGGCGACCGCCTACCGCGACGGCCGCGGCGTGCCACGCGATCCGGCGCTGGCCAAAGCCTGGCTGGACAAGTCCGCGGCCGGCGGCGAGCCGCACGCAAACCTGGTGCTCGGCCGCCAGCTGGTGACGTCCGGCCACGCCGCCGATGCGATCCCGCGCCTGCGCGGCACGCTCGACAAGCTGCCGGCCGATCGCTTTGTCCCGCTGTGGCTCTACCTCGCGCTCATGCATGAGGGCCAGGCCGAACTCGCGAAGACCGAGCTGCAGCGCATCGTCAAGAAGCAGGACAACGACGACTGGCCGACGCCGATCGCCGAGTTCTACCTGGGCAAACTCGATGCGGAAGGCCTGCTCAAGCAAGCCGGCAAGGAACCGAAACTCGCACGCGGGCGCACCTGCGACGCCAATGCCTATATGTCGCGCTGGCACGCGGCGCAGGGCGACAAGGAGCGCGCGGCCTCGCTGATGGCGGCCGTGCGCGCCCAGTGCGGCCCGGCGCAGCCTCCCAAGGCGCCGTCTCCCGCTCCCGCCACCGGCACGCCTGCTGCCGCGCCCTGAACCGGCAAGGGCACGCGCCGGCGCGGAACACGCCGGCGCGCTACAATGGCGCCTGCTTTTCTTTCTGCGACCCCACCATGTTCACCCCCTCCTCCAACGACGTCCGCCGCTTCTTCTGCGAGGCCTTCCGCAAGCGCCGCGCCGGCGAGATCCTGACGCCGATGGACGCGATCGCCGCCGACTGGATCGACCAGCATCCCGAGTACCACGACGCCCTGCTCGACGCCGATGCCGCCGTGGCGCGCGACTACTCGGTCGAAGGCGGCCAGCCGAATCCCTTCCTGCACCTGTCCATGCATCTGTCGATCGCCGAGCAGGTCTCGGTCGACCAGCCGCGCGGCATCAAGGCCGCGCACGATGCACTGGCCATGCGCATCGGCGAACACGACGCCCACCACGAAATCATGGAATGCCTGGGCGAGATGATGTGGACCTCGCAGCGCAGCGGCCTGCCGCCGGATGCCGAAACCTATATCGACTGCGTGCGGCGCCGGGTGCGTTAAATCCGCAGGCCATATGCACGTTGAATTGCCATAAATGAAACTTTCCTCGTAGAATTTATGGATGAACTCTTCCCGCCGCCACGCGTTCGCGCGCCTGATCCTGGGCGCGGCCTGCGCCCTCGCCTCCTCCTCCCACGCGGCCGCCGAACCGGCGAAGTGCAGCTATAGGCCGATCGGCAAATTGCCGCTCCGATACGGCGGCCCCGGCCTGGAAATCACGACCCAGGGCACCATCAACGGCACGCCGGCCGAGCTGCTGGTCGATAGCGGCGCCTCCCAGACCTACCTGACGCGCACCGGCACCGAGCGGCGCGGCATCCGCGCCTACGCGACCGGCAGGCGCGCCACCGGCATCGGCGGCATGTCGCCGATCTACGCCTCGATCGTCAACGAATTCATCGTCGGCCCGGTGCGCGCCGGACGGAGCAACATGCCGGTGCTGGGCAGTTTCGGCTACACGCCTTCCTACGACGGCATCCTGGGCGCGCCCTTCCTGTTCCAGACCGACGTCGAAATCTCGCTGGCGGCAAAGGAACTGACCTTCTTCGTGCCCGAAAATTGCGGCGACGCCTTTCTCGGCTACTGGGGCGGCAACATAAGTGCGATCCCGCTGAGGCGGCATGACCAGAACCACATGAACCCGCATTTCCGGGTCCGTATCAACGGCGCGGAGGTGGAGGCGATGATCGACAGCGGCGCCGCCGTCAGCTCGATCACCAGCGACGCCGCCAAGCGCCTCGGGATCCCCTTCGACACGCCCGGCGTCACGCGCGGCGGCGACCTGGTCGGCATCGGCAACTACACGACTTCGCGCTGGTTCGTGACGGTCAAGCGCTTCCAGATCGGCGACGAGACCGTGGAAAACGCCGAGATGGCGGTGGAGGATTCCGGCATGAACAGCGCCCACGTGACGCTCGGCGCCGACTTCCTGCGCGCGCACCGCGTGCTGTTCGCGATGAGCCAGACCAAACTGTATTTTTCGTACGTGGGCGGAGAACCCTTCGGCCAGCGCCGCACGCTGGAACCCTGGGTCGTGGCCGAGGCGGAAAGCGGGAATGCCGATGCCCAGATGATGCTGGCCGAGGCGTACGGAAGAGGCAAGCTGGTGGCGCGCGACGATGCCCGCGCCTTCGACTGGCTGGAGAAAGCGGCGAAGGGCGGCAGCGCGCACGCCAACCTGCTCACCGGGCGCAACCTGATGCTGCGCCACGACTACGCCGCGGCCGTACCGCGCCTGCGCACCGCGCTCGACAAGCTGCCGGCCGAGCGCGACGGCGCCCTGCTGCTCTACATCGCCCGCGTGCGCAACGGCCAGGCCGACCTCGCGAAGTCGGAACTGGCCGCCACCTTCGCGCGCAGCGACAGCGACGAATGGCCCAAGCCGATCGCCGACTTCTATCTCGGCGCGCTGTCCGCCGACAAGCTGCTGGCGCAGGCGGCGGACGAGCGCAAGGAAGGCAAGGGGCGCCGCTGCGAGGCGCTGTCGGCGATGGGCGACTGGCACCGGGCGCACGCCCAGCCGGACCAGGCAAGGGCGCTCGACGCGCAGCTGAAGGCCGCGTGCGGCGATGGCGGGCAGACCTTCACCGCCATCGGCGACTGAGGGCGTTCGGGAAGGACGCCAGAAAAGCAAAGTCCGCCGGCGAGCCGGCGGACCAGAGAGAGACCGCTATCGTGCAGGCGAACCTGCGTACGGCTTACTTGCGAACCACCAGCGGGCCGGGCAGGCTTTGCAGGTAGGCCGCGATGTCGACCATGTCGCGGTCCGACAGCGGCTGGGCCATGCCGGCCATGATCGGGTTGTTACGGCCGTTCATGACCTTGTCGCCGCGCTTGTAGGCGGTGAGCGCATGCACCAGGTAGTCGGCGTGCTGGCCGGCCAGCTTCGGATAGCTCGGATCGATCGGGGTCTTGTAGTCGGCGCCGTGGCAGGAAGCGCAGTTGTACTTCTTGGTCAGCTCGGCGCCGCGCGCGGTGTCGCCGCCGGCAAAGGCGGACGCGGAGACCAGCAGCGCCGCGGTGCAGGACAGGGAAAGGATCAGTTTATTCATGGCGTCCCGGCTCATTTGGTGGGCGTGGCGGCCGACTGCTGCGAATAGTAGGCGGCGATGTCGGCGATGTCCTGGTCCGACAGCACCTTCGCGGTCGGGGTCATCTGCGGATGCTTGCGGTCGCCCTTCTTGTAGGCCTGCAGGGCGGCTTCGATGTATTTGGCGGACTGGCCGCCGATCATCGGCACCTGGTAGACCTCGGGGAAAGCGGTCTTGTATTCGGGGATGCCATGGCAGCCGATGCACTGTTCGATCTTGTTCGGAGCTGCTTTCGGATTGGCGACGATGTCGGCAGCGCCTGCGACGCCTGCCGCGCCGGCAGCGGCGGCAAACATCAGTACTGCTAATGATTTTTTCATGATTGGGAATCGTAAGGTTGAATCGGAACCGCAACTGCCCAAAAACTTAGCATTTGTACTACGAATAGCCGATTCTATATGAAGAACATGACTCAGTCTACAGAGCAACACTTTCGGCGCGCCCCGGGCATCTGTCTTATACTCGATGGCATTTCCCTAAACGACCGCGCACGCTCATGCACGCAACTCAACGCTTCGAAGGCAGCGACAACTACGTCGCCACCGATGACCTGAAACTGGCCGTGAACGCCGCCCTCACCCTGGCCCGCCCGCTGCTGATCAAGGGCGAGCCCGGCACCGGCAAGACCATGCTGGCCGAGGAAGTGGCGGCGGCGCTGAACATGCCGCTGCTGCAGTGGCACATCAAGTCCACCACCAAGGCGCAGCAGGGCCTGTACGAATACGACGCCGTCTCGCGCCTGCGCGATTCGCAGCTGGGCGACGAGCGCGTGCGCGACATCCACAACTACATCGTCAAGGGCGTGCTGTGGCAGGCCTTCACGGCGCCGGAACCGGTGGTGCTGCTGATCGACGAGATCGACAAGGCCGACATCGAATTCCCGAACGACCTGCTGCGCGAACTCGATCGCATGGAATTCTATGTGTACGAGACGCGCGAGATGGTGGTGGCCAAGCACCGCCCGCTGGTCATCATCACCTCGAACAACGAGAAGGAACTGCCGGACGCTTTTCTCCGCCGCTGCTTCTTCCATTACATCAAATTCCCGGACCGCGAGACCATGGCGGACATCGTCAATGTCCACTACCCGAACCTGAAGCAGGACCTGCTGGCGGCCGCGCTGGAGAACTTCTTCCAGCTGCGCGACGTGCCGGGCCTCAAAAAGAAGCCGTCGACCTCGGAATTCCTGGACTGGCTCAAGCTGCTGCTGGCCGAGGACATCCCGGTCGAGGCCCTGCGCAGCCAGGACGCGAAGACCATCGTGCCGCCGCTGCACGGCGCCCTGCTGAAAAACGAGCAGGACGTGCACCTGTTCGAGCGCCTGGTGGCAATGGCGAGGCACAACCGATGATCCGCGTCGACCCCGTCACCCTCGAATTCAACGGCGTGCGCCTGGAGCCGCTGGCCCTGCACCACGCCGATGGCCTGCGCGCCGCCGCCGCGGACGGCGAGCTGTGGAACCTGCGCATTACCTCGGTGCCGGCGCCGGAGGAGACCGAGCGCTACATCCGCACCGCGCTGGAGATGGACAACCGGCTGGCCTTTGCCGTCATCGACGTGCCGACCGGCCAGGTGATCGGCTCGACCAGCTACCACGACATCGTCCCCGGCGTCGACCGCGTCGAGATCGGCTACACCTGGTACGCGCGCAGCCGCCAGCGCAGCCACGTCAACACCAGCTGCAAGCTGCTGCTGCTCTCGCACGCCTTCGACACCCTCGGCTGCGCGGTGGTCGGCCTGCGCACCGATAACTTCAACCACGCCTCGCAGGCCGCGATCGAGCGCCTGGGCGCGAAGAAGGACGGTGCCATCCGCCACCACGCGCTGCGCCGCGACGGCACGGTGCGCGACACCGTCATGTACAGCATCCTGCGCGGCGAATGGCCCGAGATCAAATCGCAGCTGCACTATCGCCTCAGCCGGCATGCCGAGGCTTGAGCCATGCTGATCGGCTTCTTCTTCGCCCTGCGTGACGCCAAGGTCCCCGTCACGATCAAGGAATTCCTGACGCTGCTGGAGGCGCTGGAGAAGAACGTGATCGCGCCTTCGCTGGACGAGTTCTACTACCTCGCGCGCCTGACCCTGGTGAAGGACGAGGCCCATTTCGACAAGTTCGACAAGGCCTTCGGTTTGTATTTCAAGGGCATCGAAGCGGTGTTCGATGCGAAAGCCGACATTCCGCTCGACTGGCTGATCAAGCGCCTGGAGCGCGAGCTGACGCCCGAGCAGAAGGCCGAGCTGCAGAAGCTCGGCTACGACAAGCTGATGTCGCGCCTGGCCGAGCTGCTGAAGGAGCAATCGGCCCGCCACGAAGGCGGCAGCAAGTGGATCGGCACCGGCGGCACCTCCCCCTTCGGCAATGGCGGCACCAATCCAGAAGGGATCCGCATCGGCGGCAAGAGCCGCAACCGCACCGCGGTCAAGGTCTGGGAGCAGCGCGAATATAAAGACTACGACGGCGAGCGCGAACTGGGCGTCCGCAACATCAAGGTGGCGCTGCGCCGCCTGCGCCGCTTCGCGCGTACCGGTGCGGCGGAAGAACTGGCGCTCGACGACACGATCCGTTCGACCGCCAACAACGCCGGCTGGCTGGACATCAAGATGCAGCCGGAACGGAAGAACCGCATCAAGGTGCTGATGCTGCTGGACGTCGGCGGCACCATGGACGACCACATCGAGCGCACCGAGGAGCTGTTCTCGGCGGCGAAGACCGAATTCAAGAACATGGAGTTCTTCTACTTCCACAACTGCGTCTACGACTACCTGTGGAAGAACAACCGCCGCCGCAGCTCCGAACGCTTCCCGACCTGGGACGTGCTGCGCAAGTACCCGCCCGATACCCGCGTGATCTTCGTCGGCGACGCCACCATGAGCCCTTACGAGGTGCTGGCCCCGGGCGGCTCGGTCGAGTACAACAACGAGGAAGCCGGCGCCGAATGGCTGGCGCGCTTCTGCCACGCCTTCCCGAAGTTCGCCTGGCTGAATCCGGAGCCGGAGAGTTTGTGGCAGTACCGGCAATCCATCGCCGTGATCCGGCAGATCATGAATAACCGGATGTTTCCGGTCACGATCGATGGATTGGAACGGGCGATGCGCTTGCTGAGCAAGTAATCAGGCGCGCGTCTGGATCGCGTGCCGCACGATCAGCAAGCCCACGATATCGATCCACGCATGCACCAGGATCGAAGCGATCACCCCGACATACTCGAACACGAAGCCCAGCACCACGCTGCCGGCAAACACGCTGGCCGCCTGCGCGATCGTCGCGCCGTCGATCTTGCGGAAGCGGTACACCGGCACGTGCGTGAGCAGGAACAGCAGCGAGACGATCCACACGCCCAGCAGCGGTTGCAGCGCCGCGCGGAACAGCATTTCCTCGCCGATGGCGGCGGCGATGCTGATCCACAGCGGATTCAGGCCGCGCAGGTCCAGCCGTGCATAGCTCTGCACGGTCCTGGCGCTGGAGGCCGAGCTGGACGTCAGCTTGTACAGCAGCCAGCAGACGACGGCCGCGATCAATGCCAGCACCTGGCCGACCAGCAACTGGGTCAGCGGCCCGGCCGGACGGCTGAAGACGGTCAGCGGCTCGGGCCGGTTGAACCAGATGATGGGGGCGGCGATCAGGCAGAAAACCAGGCAGGTCAGGACTTGCGAGACAAGACGGATGGGCGCGCGGGCCGTGGTCGGCGGCGGCGGTGTATCGATATTCGGTGTTTGGGTCATCCCGCCATTTTATCCCAGCGCAGACGCCCCGCTCTTCCAGTCTTCCTACACGCAATCGTGCGCGCAGGACCCTCTTGTAGAATCGGCTCACACATCATGCCATTTTGACAAAAGGAGCGTGCATGCCGGACCTGTTGGCGATCCTGAGCAGTCTGTCCTGGCCGGTCGCGATCACGCTGGCCTGGCTGGCCGGTGAATTCGGCCAGCGCTGGACCGGTCTGCCGCGCATCAGCTTCTATGGCCTGGTCGGCTTCCTGCTGGCCGCGCCCCAGCTGGGCGTGCTGCCGCGTCCCGAAGCCGGCACCGCGCTGCTGCTGGCCGACGTCGCCTTTGGCCTGATCCTGTTCGAGCTCGGCTACCGCATCAACCTGCGCTGGCTGCGCACCAATCCGTGGATCGGCGTGTCCGGGCTGGCGGAAGCGCTCCTCACCTTCCTTGCCGTGTATTACATCGCGCGGGCTTTCGGCGTGGCCGTCATCAATGCGCAGATGCTGGCCTCGCTGGCTATGGCGACCTCGCCCGCCACCGTGGTCCGCGTGATCAACGAACAGAAAAGCTCCGGCCAGGTGACGGAGCGTGCCCTGCACCTGTGCGCCCTGAACTGTGTGCTGGCGGTATTCGCCTTCAACGTCAGCGTCGCGCTGTGGATCTTCCGCACCTCCGAGGACGTCGGCGATGCCCTGCTGAACAGCCTGGTGGTACTGGCCGTGTCGGCTTTCAGCGGCGCGGTGTTCGGCCTGGTCGTGCCGGCGGTGCTGCGCCTGCTGGGCAAGCTGGCCCAGGACGCCACCGTCGCCTTCGCGCTGGCGGTGATCCTGCTGGTCTCGATCACCTATACGCTGGGTCTGTCGCCGGTGGTCGCCACCCTCGCCTTCGGTCTGATGGCGCGGCATCGGCGGGTCGCCTTCAGCCAGGCGCAGCGCAACTTCGGCGCTCTGGGCGAACTGCTGACCGTGGTGCTGTTCGTGTTCGCCGCCTCCACGCTGGACTGGGAAAAGATCCTCGCCGGCGGCGCCATGGCCGTGGCGCTGGTGCTGGCGCGCCTGCTGACCAAGCTGCTGGGCGTGACGGCCTTCGCGCATCTGGCCGGCATCTCCTGGCGCAAGGGCGCGCTGACCGGAGTCGCGCTGGCGCCCCTGTCCGTGTTCGTGATTCTCCTGATCGAGCATGCGCGCCACGCCGGCGTGCAGGTGGTCGAGGAGCTGCGCGCGATTGCCGCGGTGACCATGCTGCTCGAAGTGTTCGGACCCATCATCCTGCAGCGCGCCCTGGTGTGGGCGCGCGAAGCCCCGGAGCCGCGCCATGCCGCTTGAAGCCTTCGCCACCTCCGAGCCGCTGACCTTCGGGGTCGAGCTCGAGCTGCAGCTGGTCAGCCTGTCGGATCTCGACCTGACCCCGGCCAGCCCCGACCTGCTGCACCTCCTGAAGCGCAAGCCTTTTCCCGGCAACGTGACACCGGAAATCACGGAGAGCATGATCGAGATTAACTCGAGCGTGCAGACCCATTACCGCCCGCTGCTGGCGGAACTGCAGGAGATCCGCGATACCCTGGTCGCCGCCGGCGACGTCCTCAACATCGGCATCGCCGGCGGCGGCACGCATCCCTTCCAGCACTGGTCGGAGCAGCGCATCTCCTCCAAGCCGCGCTACCAGGAGCTGTCGACCCTGTACGGCTACCTGGCCAAGCAGTTCACGGTGTTCGGCCAGCACGTGCACATCGGCTGCGCACATGGCGACGACGCGCTCTACCTGCTGCACGCGCTTTCGCGCTACATCCCGCATTTCATCGCGCTGTCCGCCTCCTCGCCCTTCGTGCAGGGCATTGACGCCGGCTTCGATTCGGCGCGCCTGAATTCCGTCACCGCCTTCCCGCTGAGCGGCCGCGCGCCCTTCGTGCTGGACTGGGACGACTTCTCCAAGGTGTATTTCGCGAAGATGGAGCGTACCGGCATCATCAAGAGCATGAAGGATTTTTACTGGGACCTGCGGCCCAAGCCGGAGTACGGCACCATCGAGCTGCGGGTGTGCGACACCCCGCTGACGGTGGAGCGCGCAGCAAGCCTGGCGGCCTACCTGCAGGCGATCTGCCGGCACCTGTTGCAAAGAAAAGATGCGCCGCCCCTCGAAGACGACTACCTGGTCTACAACTACAACCGCTTCCAGGCCGCGCGCTTCGGCCTCGACGGCGTGATCACGCACCCCAAGACCTACGAACAGCTGCCGCTGCGCGAAGACATCCTCGCCACCCTCGACCAGATGGAACCGCACGCCCAGGCGCTGGGCAGCGTGGAGGCGCTGCTGCACCTGGCCGCCGCGGCCTCGGAGGGCAGCGATGCGTCCTACCTGCGGGCGCAGTACGAACGCCAGGGCAGTTGCGAAGGCATGGTGAATGCGGCTATCCAGCGTTTCCGGGGCGAGCGGCGCCTGCACTAATTGCCGGCGAGCAGCGATGCATGCCAGTCCGCGTAGGGCGTGTTGACGGCAAGCCGCCGGTTGAAATCCGGCGCACCATCGGTCCACCACACGGGACCGCGCTCGCCCAGTGCGCGCTTGGCCTCGTCGACCGCGGCGCGGGCCTCGCGCTCCGCTGCCGCATCGCCGGCCTTCTTCGCGAGACCGACCTGGCGGCGCGCCTTCATCAGTTTATCGACCAGTTCCTGGCGCAGTTCCGGCGCCAGCGCGGGATTGGATGTGCGCCACAAGCGGCCGTCGACCACGAAGTAGCGGCCGTCCGGCGTGACGGGATATTCTCGAGGAGTCGGCATGAACTCACTGTAGCATGTCGATTCCGCCGCACCCCGTTCGTCGTAGCATCAGAGGGTTCTCCTCTGCCAACGATAAGGAAGAGATCATGTCCACGAATACCGTCGAATTGCACCGCGTGCTGAAATCCAGCGCCGACCGCGTCTACCGCGCCTTCACCACCGCCGGCGCCTTTGCCAAATGGCTGCCGCCGCATGGCTTCATCGGCACCGTCCACGAGATGGACGCCAGGGTCGGCGGCCGCTACCGGATGTCCTTCACCAATTTCACCACTGGCCATAGCCATTCCTTCGGCGGCGAATACCTGGAACTGGAACCGGGGCAGCGCCTGCGCTACTCGGCCGAATTCGACGATCCGCACCTGCCGGGCCGCATGCAGACCACGGTGAGCTTGCGCGAGGTGTTCTGCGGCGTCGAGGTGAGGATCACGCAGGAAGGTATCCCGGCCGCGATTCCGGCCGAGGCCTGCTACCTGGGCTGGCAGGAATCGCTGGAGCTGCTGGCCAAGCTGGTCGAGGCCGAGGTCAGGGATTGATGGGCAGGCGTGGGGCGTCGGCCGGCGCCTCCTCGCGCTCGCGCAGGCCGTAATCACGCACCACCTCGGCCACGCGCAGCCGGTAGTCGCGGAAGACGCCCTGCCGCCCGCGCATCTGCGCTTCGCGGTGCAAGGCCAGGTTACGCCAGCCTTTGACCGCTTCCTCGTCGCGCCAGAAGGACAGCGACAGGATTTTTCCCGGCTGTGCCAGCGACTCGAAGCGCTCCACCGACATGAAGCCGTCCATCGCTTCCAGTTCGGCGCGCAGCGCGGCCGCGGTATCCAGGTAGTCCTGCCGATACGCCGGATCTGGCTCGACTTCGAAGATCACGGCGATCATTGCAGCGGCTCCGGCTGGAACGTGCCCTCGACCAGCTCGGTGAAGGTCCGCTCTTCGCGCAGGATGAAGCGCTGCTCTTGCGCGAAGGCGAAGTTGGCACGCGCTTCCTCGTCCAGCTTCAGGCGCGCGCGGTAGGCTTCGTAGGCAGCCAGGCTGTCGAAGCCGACCAGGCCCCAGGCCTCGTAGTTCGTTCCCTCGTGCGGCAGGAAGTAGCCGAGCACGCGGCCGCCCAGGCGCGGGATGATGCGGCCCCAGTTGTCGGCGTAGCGTTTGAATTGTTCTTTCTGGAACGGGTCGATCTCGTAGCGGATGAAGCAGGTGATCATGGGGTCTCCTCGTTGATGAATGAGACCACTGTAGTCTTTTGCCATGTCGCGATGCTTCGGTTAGGATCGAAGCATGAAAGATGGACCGAACATTACGAATATCGCCGCCATGATCGGCGACCACGCGCGCGCCGAAGTACTCACCGTCCTGATGAGCGGAATGGCGCTGACCGCGACCGAACTGGCCAATGCCGCCGGCGTCACGCGCCAGACCATCAGCACGCACCTGGCCAAGTTGGCGGATGCGGGCCTGCTGAGCGTCGAGTCGCAGGGCCGGCACCGCTACTTCCGCATTGCCGATGCCGAGGTGGCCCAGCTGCTCGAATCGCTGATGGGCGTGGCCTTCGGCACCGGCGCCGTGCGCGTGCGCTCGAGCCCGCGCGAGCCGGCGCTGAGGAAGGCGCGGGTCTGCTACGACCACCTGGCGGGCGAACTGGGCGTGCTGGTCTACGAGAGCCTGGCGCGCCGCGGCGCCTTTGCGCTCGGCGCCGACGGCATCGCGCTGACTTCACAAGGCCAGGATCTGGTGCGCGCACTCGGCATCGACGCCGCCACGCTGCCCGTCTCGCGCCGCCCCTTCTGCCGCACCTGCCTGGACTGGAGCGAGCGCCGCCATCACCTGGCCGGCCAGCTCGGCAGCACCCTGCTGGACCGCTTCCAGCAACTGGGCTGGGCCAGGCGCGTGCCGGACTCGCGGGTGCTGGCGTTTACACCGGACGGCGAAACCGCCCTGCGCGCCTGGCTGGCCTAGTGTCGATCAAGTCGCCAGCGCCGGCGCCTTGAACGCGCCTGGGCGCAGGATGCGCGACAACAGCGGCCGCTTGACGGGCGCCGGCATGCGGCTGTCGACCAGGTCTTCCCATTTCACGCGCAGCTGCTCGCAGGTGGCGCGCAGCACCGGCTCGGCGTCCGGCAGGCGCGCCAGGGCGTCGAGGTGGCGCTCGATCACGGCGGCCAGCTTCACGCAGGGGCCGCCGTCATCGCTGCCCGCCGCGCCCGGGCTGCGTTGCGTGCTGCGCAGTGTGTATTGGGACATCAGGTGCAGCAGGGCCGCGACCAGCAGCGCGTGGCGGGTGCTCGGCGTGCCCGATGCGGGGCTGTCGTCCAGGTAATCGTCGTCCATGGAAGCTCCTTTTCTTCATGAGAATGATTCTCATTTAGATTATGGAGGCAGTTTGCCGCCTGCGCAAGCGAATTCAGGATGCCCTGGCAATGCCCGTCGTCCCGGTCCGCTCGAGCGCGACCAGGAAAGCATCGGCCAGGGTGGCCTTGGTGGTCACGTTCTGCAGGTCGACCCCGAGATGAACGATGGTCTGGGCGATCTGCGGGCGGATGCCGCTGATGATGCAGTCCGCGCCCATCAGGCGCGCGGCGGCGATGGTCTTCATCAGGTGCTGCGCCACCAGGGTATCGACGGTCGGCACGCCGGTGATGTCGATGATGGCAATCGTGGCGCCGGAATCGACGATCTTCTGGAGGATGTTTTCCATCACGACCTGGGCTCGCATGCTGTCGAGGGTGCCGATCAACGGCAAGGCCAGCACGCCGTCCCACAACTTGATGACCGGCGTGGAAAGCTCGAGCAGTTCCTGCTGCTGGCGCACGACGACCTGGTCGCGGCCGCGCTGGAATACCTCGACCGTGTACAGGCCGAGCTTGTCCAGCAAGGTGCTGAGCGCCCAGAATGCAGCCGCCAGGACGGCCGGCTGATCGGCAAGGCCGGTGCGCAGGACGGCAAAGATCGGCTGCTTGACCGAAAACACGAAGGTGGCGGTTTCGCTGGAGGTGGAGCCTGCTTTTGCACGCGAGGACGACACGTCGTCCAGGACGACGCGCATCCCGCTCCAGCCCCGGCTGTCGATGTCGCCGGGGCTGTCGTCGCGCAGGGCGGCAACGAATGCGCCGAGAAAATCGTCGCATTGGCTGCGCTGCTCGTCTTTCCTGACGCGCCTGCTGCCAAGCACGACCGTGTCGAGCCGGGCTTCCCACTCCGCCAAGATGGCACTGCGGTGCTCCTGGAGCAGCTCGGCGATCGCGGGGAAATAGCTTGTGTCGGTCATTGTCGGGTCCAGCTTCAAACTTGTAAACCGACCAAGGAGGCATCGGGTCTCGGGTGCATAACCGGTCGACTATAGCACTCTTGTAATGAAAAACACGCAAGCTTTTTGACACTTGCCGGCCTTCATAGCGGATAATCCCGGAAATGCCTGAGCCTTTCCCCCAAGAGTTCGCTCCTCTTCATCCTTTGCTGACGGTAAGCGTACGCAGCGAACTCGACGTCATTGCTTCCCGGCTGCGCGCGCGCCAGATCACGAGCTTGTGCGCGTTCGGCCATCACGAGCAGACGCGTATCGCCACAGCGGTGTCCGAACTGGCCAGGAATGCCCTCGTCTACGCTGACGGGGGCAAGGTGCGTTTCTTCGTCGGGCGCCTGGGCGCGCGCCAGGCCCTGGTAGTCACCATCGACGACCAGGGGACGGGCATTGCCGCGCTCGATCGCATCCTGGGCGAAGACGGCGCGTCGCACGGCGCCCTGAGCGGCGGCATCCCGGCCGCGCGCCGCCTGATGGACCGTTGCGAGATCGACACCGGCAGCCACGGCACCCATATCGTGCTGGTAAAAGCCTTTGCGGCGCAGGCGCCGGTGCTGCATGCCGGCGCCATCGACCTCGCCTTGTCGCAGCTGGGTGCGTTGCCGAGCAATGTCGCGCTGTCGGAAGCCAATCAGCAGAACCGTGAGCTGACCGGCGCGCTGGCCGCCTTGCAGGCCAAGCAGGCCGAACTGCTGGAGATGTCCGCCTGCCTGGATCGCACCAACCGCCAGGTCGAGGCCTTGAACGTGCTTCTGAACGAAAAGGCGCAGTCGCTAGTATCGGCCGACCGTCGCAAGGACGAGTTCCTTTCCATCCTCAGCCATGAATTGCGCAGCCCGCTCTCGGCGGTATCGATGGCGGCGCATTTGCTGGAAAACAGTCCCGATAACCCCAACCAGGGCGTCAGGCTCGGCCAGCTCATCAAGCGCCAGACCGGGCACATGAGCCGCATGGTCGAGGACTTGCTGGACGTCTCGCGTGTCAGCCGCGGCCTGGTGTCGATCAGCCGCGCCCCGGTGGACATGCGCGAGGTGGTCGACGCGGCTTTCGAGCAGCACGCACCGGCGGTGCGGGCCAAAGGACATAACGTCAGCCAGCCGGAGGCGCTGCAGGCCTGGACCGTCGAGGGTGACCGTACGCGACTAGTCCAGATCGTCGCCAACCTGCTGGGCAATGCCATCCGCTACACGCCCGACGGCGGCAGGATCGAGCTGAGCATGCAAGCGGACGACGGCTGGCTGCTGATGCGCGTGTCCGACAACGGCATCGGCATTCCGGCGGACCTGATGCCCCATCTCTTCGATTTGTACACCCAGGCGGAACGCTCAACCGACAGCAAGAACAGCGGACTGGGGCTGGGCCTTGCGCTGGTAAAAAGCCTGGTCGAGGCGCATGGCGGCAGCGTGACGGCCAGCAGCGGCGGCGCAGGCTGCGGCAGCCGGTTCGAGGTGCGCCTGAAGCTGACCGGACAACAAAACTAAAGCCGCGTCTCGCGCGCCGCCCGCAGGAATTCATCCAGCACCGGCGTGCAGTCCAGCAGCTCCGTCCCTTTCGCCCGGTGAAACTCCGGATGCCACTGCAGGCCCATCACGAAGGGCGCCCGCTGGTAGCGGATCGCTTCGACGATCCCGTCCGGATCCGACATCGCCTCGATATGGATGTCGCGGCCCAGGTCCTTGACGGCCTGGTGGTGGATGGAGTTTACGATCGGGCGCTTCTGGTCGGGGAACATCTTGCCCAGCGAGGAACCGGACGGGAACACAATGGCGTGGCGGTGGGCGTCGTAGTCTTCGTGCACGTGGGCCTGCGCCTCGGGCACATTGGTCGCCACGTCCTGGTACAGGGTGCCGCCGAAGGCAACGTTGATCAGCTGGCAACCGCGGCAGATGCCCAGCACCGGCTTGCCGGCGTCGACGAACTCATGCAGCAGTTCCAGCTCGTACACGTCGCGCGCGCGGTCGCCGTTCCATTCGGGGCGCGTCGGCGCTTCCGCATAGGTCATCGGCGAGACGTCGGCCCCGCCCTGCAGCACCAGCCCGTCCAGGTGGCGTGCGTAGTGGCGCATGGTGATGTTGGAAGGATGCAGCAGGCCGTTCGTATTCACGGTCGGCACCATGAAGACCAGCACGTCGCGCGACATCACCCATTGCGCGATCGACTCTTCCAGGTATTGCAGGTTCTTGCTACGCAGGCCGACGGAGCCGGGCTCCGGGTGAAAAATGCGGGCCGAGACGCCGATGCGCAGCGTGCGCCGCATGAAGTCGCGGCTGAAGCGGTCGCTGATGGCGCGCCAGCGCGAGCGCAGCACGCGCCCGGCTACGGTCAAGGGTGTATCGCCCTGCCGGAGGTAGCGCGAGCCGCCGCCAGTGGCGCGCCGGTCCGGCACCCGCGGCGGACCTGAACTTTCGCGATTTTCATTGTCCTCTGCCATGAAATAACTATAGCCCTGCCGTAGGCGCGCACGATTCGCCGCATTCGCACATTCTGCAGATTCTGACGATTCAGGGCTTGCAAACTTCCGCACTACAGGCAAAAATACTGTGTTTCCATACAGTGTTGCGCGAGGTACTCTTCCCAAAACGCGCGTAAGCACCGACACTGGCGCCTTTTGCCACGCTTTTACCACGTCCTTTAGCGTCCTTATTGCCGCGCGACAAGATAGAATGCGCAGGCATTCGATTACACAAATACAGCATGGCCACCAAGAAAACCCCAACCGATTACAGCGAATCATCCATCCGGGTCCTCAAGGGACTGGAGCCCGTCAAGCAGCGCCCGGGCATGTACACGCGCACCGAAAACCCGCTGCACATCATCCAGGAAGTGATCGACAACGCCTCGGACGAGGCGCTGGGTGGTCACTGCAAGAACATCGCCGTGACGATGAACCCGGACGGTTCGATCACGGTCGAGGACGACGGCCGCGGCATCCCGGTCGGCATCCACCCCGAAGAAGGCGTCTCGACCGTCGAGATCGTCTTCACGCGTCTGCACGCGGGCGGCAAGTTCGACAAGGGTTCGGGCGGCGCCTATGCCTTCTCGGGCGGCCTGCACGGCGTCGGCGTCTCGGTCACCAACGCGCTGTCGAAGCGCCTCGAAATCACCGTCTGGCGCAAGGACGACCAGGGTAACGGCGTGCACAACCTGGCTTTCGAAGCCGGCGACGTCGTCGAAGCCCTGAGCTCCGCACCGTTTGATCGCGGCGGCAAGAAGAACGGCACCCGCGTCACCGCCTGGCCGGACGGTAAATACTTCGATTCCCCGAACATCCCGATGACCGAGCTGCAGCGCCTGCTGCGCTCGAAAGCCGTGCTGCTGCCGGGCGTGACCGTCACGCTCACCAACGGCAAGACCGGCGACGTCCAGACCTGGCGTTACGACGAAGGACTGCGCGGCTACCTGACCGAAGCGCTGGCCCAGACCGTGGGCCAGGGCCAGACCGTGATCCCGCTGTTCGAAGGCGCGCAATACGCGGCCGCCGGCGACGAAGGCTTTGCCGAAGGCGAAGGCGCGGCCTGGGTCGTGGCCTGGACCGAGGAAGGCGCCGTGGTGCGCGAATCCTACGTCAACCTGATCCCGACGGTCAGCGGCGGCACCCACGAATCCGGCCTGCGCGACGGCCTGTTCGGCGCGGTGAAGAACTTCGTCGAGATGCACTCGCTGCTGCCGAAGGGCGTCAAGCTGCTGCCGGAAGACGTGTTCGCACGCGTCTCGTTCGTGCTGTCGGCCAAGGTGCTGGACCCGCAGTTCCAGGGTCAGACCAAGGAGCGCCTGAACTCGCGCGACGCCGTGAAACTGGTCTCGACCTTCACCAAGCCGCCGCTCGAACTGTGGCTGAACCAGCACGTCGACTACGGCAAGAAGCTGGCCGAACTGGTCATCAAGCAGGCGCAAAGCCGCCTGCGCTCGCTGCAGAAGGTCGAGAAGAAGAAGTCCTCGGGCGTGGCCGTTTTGCCGGGCAAGCTGACCGATTGCGAATCGACCGACATCACCCGCAACGAACTGTTCCTGGTCGAGGGCGACTCGGCGGGCGGTTCCGCCAAGATGGGCCGCGACAAGGAATTCCAGGCCATCCTGCCGCTGCGCGGCAAGGTGCTGAACACCTGGGAGACCGACCGCGACCGCCTGTTCGCCAACAACGAGATCCACGACATCGCGGTGGCGATCGGCGTCGACCCGCATGGCTCAAGCGACAATCCCGACCTGTCCGGCCTGCGCTACGGGAAGATCTGCATCCTCTCCGATGCGGACGTCGACGGCTCGCACATCCAGGTCCTGCTGCTGACCCTGTTCTTCAAGCACTTCCCTGCCCTGTTCCGCAATGGCCACGTGTGCATCGCCCGTCCGCCGCTGTACCGCGTCGACGTGCCGGCGCGCGGCAAGAAGCCGATCCAGAAACTGTATGCGCTGGACGACGGCGAACTGCTGGCGATCGAGGACAAGCTCAAGAAGGAAGGCCTGAAGGAAGGCGTGTGGAGCATCTCCCGCTTCAAGGGCCTGGGCGAGATGAACGCCGAGCAGCTGTGGGAAACCACGATGAATCCGGACACCCGCCGCCTGCTGCCGGTCTCCTTCGGCGACTACAACCTGGCCGAGTCGTCGGCGCGCTTCAACATGCTGATGGGTAAAGGCGAAGCCGCCGCCCGCCGCGCATGGCTGGAAGAGCACGGTAACGAAACCGAAGCGGATATCTGATACGAACGAATATGACTCAAGCAAGCCTTTTTGAACAAATGAATCCGCCCGGCGGCGGCGACAATAACGGCGGCAACGGCGACGACGCCGAAACCCTCACCCTTTCCACCTTCGCCGAGCGCGCCTACCTGGACTACGCGGTCTCGGTCGTGAAGGGCCGCGCGCTGCCGGACGTGTCCGACGGCCAGAAGCCGGTGCAGCGCCGCATCCTGTACGCGATGCACGAGCTGGGCCTGGGCCCGACCGCGAAACCGCGCAAATCCGCGGCCGTGGTCGGCGACGTGCTGGGTAAACTGCACCCGCACGGCGACCAGTCCGTGTACGACGCCCTGGTCCGCATGGCCCAGGACTTCTCGCTGCGCTACCCGCTGATCGACGGCCAGGGCAACTTCGGTTCGCGCGACGGCGACGGCGCCGCGGCGATGCGTTATACCGAAGCCCGCCTGACGCCGATGGCGCGCGTGCTGATGGACGAAATCGACATGGGCACGGTCGATTTCCAGCCGAACTACGACGGCTCGGTCGAGGAACCGCGTACCCTGCCGGCACGCCTGCCGATGGTGCTGCTGAACGGCGCCTCCGGCATCGCGGTCGGCCTGGCCACCGAGATCCCGTCGCACAACCTGCGCGAAGTGGCGGCGGCAGCGGTGGCGATGATCCGCAATCCGAAGATCACCCACGCCGAGCTGATGACCCTGATGCCGGGTCCGGACTACCCGGGCGGCGGCCAGATCATCACGCCGGCCTCGAACATCGCCGACATGTACGCCACCGGCCGCGGCTCCATGAAGGTGCGTGCGCGCTGGAAGATCGAAGAACTGGCGCGCGGCCAGTGGCAGGCGGTCGTCACCGAACTGCCGCCGGGCTGCTCGTCGCAGCGCGTGCTGGAAGAGATCGAGGAACTGACCAACCCGAAGCTCAAGCCGAACAAGAAGACCCTGCTGCCCGAGCAGCTGGCGCTGAAGCAGACCATCCTCGGCGCGCTGGATGCCGTGCGCGACGAATCGGGCCGCGAAGCCCCGGTGCGCCTGGTATTCGAGCCGAAGTCGAAGAACCAGGACCAGGCCGAGTTCATGCTGATGCTGCTGGCCCACACCTCGCTGGAGAGCTCGGCCCCGATCAACCTGGTGATGATCGGCGGCGACGGCCGTCCGCGCCAGAAGGGCCTGACCGAGATCCTGCAGGAATGGATCGACTACCGCTTCGTGACGGTTCGCCGCCGCACCGAGTTCAGGCTGGGCAAGGTCAACGACCGCATCCACATCCTGGAAGGCCGCGAGACCGTCCTGCTGAACATCGATGAAGTCATCGCCATCATCCGTAACTCGGACGAGCCGAAGGCCGCGCTGATCGAGCGTTTCAATCTGTCGGACCGCCAGGCCGAGGACATCCTCGAAATCCGCCTGCGCCAGCTGGCGCGCCTGGAAGCGATCAAGATCCAGCAGGAGCTGGCCGAGCTGCGCGGCGAAAAGGAAAAGCTCGAGGACCTGCTCGAGAATACCTCGAGCATGAAGCGCCTGGTGATCCGCGAGATCGAAGCCGACGCCAAGCAATTCGGCGACGACCGCCGCACCCTGATCGAGGAAGCCCAGAAGGCCGTGCTCGAACAGAAGATCATCGACGAGCCGGTCACCGTGATCGTCTCCGAGAAGGGCTGGGTGCGCGCGCGCACCGGCATCGGCCACGATCCGGCGCAGTTCACCTTCAAGGCCGGCGATTCGCTCGGCTATGCATTCGAATGCCGCACCGTCGACAACCTGCTGTGCATCGGCGACAACGGCAAGGCATATTCGGTGCCGGTGGCGGCGCTGCCGGGTGCGCGCGGCGACGGCGTGCCGATCACGACCCTGGTCGACCTGTCGGGCGGCGGCCGCATCCTGTACTACTTCGCCGGCGCCGCCGACACGCGCCTGCTGCTGTCGACCACCGCCGGCTTCGGCTTCATCGCCAAGGCCGGCGACATGGCCACGCGACTCAAGGGCGGCAAGTCCTTCATCACCCTGGACGACGGCGCCGTGCCGCTGGCCCCGCGCGTGGTGACGGACAATGCCGGCGCGATCGCCTGCCTGTCCGAGAAGGGCCGCGTGCTGGTGTTCGGCATCGACGAAATGAAGGTGCTGACCAACGGCGGCCGCGGCGTGACCCTGATGGAGCTGGAGCCGAAGGAAAGCCTGCTGGCCGCCCAGCCGATCAGCCCGAAAGGCGTGAACGTCAACGGCACCTGGGCCGGCGACAAGCCGCGCACCGTGGAGCTGTTCGGCGTCGGCCTCGAGCCGCACTTCGGCAAGCGGGCGCGCAAGGGCAAGCCGCTGTCGGCCAAGCTCAAGGCCAAGGATCTGGCGATGCGCGTGCTGGGCGAGGCCAGCTAAGGTATACGTGGGCACGGGGTGCCCACCCTACCGACTCGGCCGCTAACCGTAGGGTGGGCACCACGTGCCCACGCTCACCGCTGCGCCTGCCGCAGCCGAGCTTCCAGCGTCGCGGCGTCGAAGCCGCTGCCGCTGCGCGAGCCGTCGGCGAAATAAATCGTCGGCGTCCCCTGCAGGTGCAGCTTGCGGCCCAGCGCCAGCACCTGCTCGTTGGGCGTCACGCAGGCCGCCGGCGCGGCCGGCGCCGGCTTGGCCGCCAGCATCCAGTCCTGCCAGGCCTGGGCGCGGTCGGCGGCGCACCAGATGTTCTTCGATTTCGCCGCCGAATCCTCGGACAGGATATTCATCAGGAAGGTGTAGACCGTCACGTTGTCGATCCCGCGCAGGGTCTCGTGCAGCTTGCGGCAATACGGGCAGTTCGGGTCTTCGAACACCGCCATCACGCGCTGGCCATTGCCCTTCACGGTCTTGATCGCCATGTCGAGCGGCAGATCGGCAAAGCGGACCGCCGCCAGCTCGTCCGCGCGGGCGCGCGTGAGATCCTGCAGCGTCCCCAGGTCGACCACCTTCCCCACGAACATGTAGCGTGCATCGGCGTCCGTGTAGAAGATGTCGCCGCCGCTGCGCACTTCATACAGGCCGCCATACGCGGTCTTGCTGACCGCGTCGACCGTCACATTGCTGCCCATGCGCGGCTCGACCAGCTTGTGCACGCGCGCCTCGTCCGGCGACTCCACCTGCGGCGTGGCCGTGCTTGCGGCTGCCGCTGCGGCGAGGGCGAGTACGCCGAGCGCCCGCGCCCATCCGGTTGTCCATGTCATCGTTCTGCTCCTCGGGTTCATGCGGCCGGGTCGTCCGCCGCCAGCCGGTCCATCAGCTGGGCGGCGCACGACTGCGCCCGTTCGTTGCGGCGCTGTACCAGCATGGCGCCATGCAGGCGGCGCGCGCGCAGTTCGTTCGAATCCACCTCTTCCGCTTCGGCCGGTGCGCGCCCCAGGCGCCAGTCGGCCAGCGCGGTCCGGCACGCCGCGTCTTCCTGCCCGAACCAGGCCTGCGAGACGGCGGCGCCCAGCATCCGCTCGCGCAGCTGGGCGCGCTGATCCTGCCATCCCAGCATCTGCTCGGCCTGGGCCGCGCTCAAGCCAGCCGGATCGGGCTGCACCAGGCGTGCGTTCGCGCGCAGGGCCGCCTCGGCCCGCAGGTAGCGCAGATAATCGCCGGCCAGGCTCTCGGCCTGCGCCAGCGCCGGCTGCTGCAGGCGGCGCCGCAGCAAGGCGCGCAGTTCCTGCTCGCGCGGCGCGCCGTTCTTGAGGTAAGCGTCGAACAGGTGGTGCAGCGCAGAATCGACCGCCAGGCGGCCGGCGGCATCGATCAGCGGCGGCTCGGCCGATACCGCCGCAAAGGCGGCGCCGCCATCCGATGGCGACGCCGGCAACGCGCCCGGGCCGAGCGGACCGTCCCAGGACGCCGCCTTGACCGGCGCGGCGGACGGCGGCTGCGGCCCTTCGTCGCGCAGCCAGGCAACGCCGGCCGCGCCGGCCGCCGCGCACAGCACGCAGGCCAGGCCGAAGCCGAATTTACTGTCCAGCAGGGAAGCCATCGCGCTACATCTTCTTGCGCAGCGACTGCTCGCCCGGCGCGACCGCGCCCGGCACCGCTGCAGCGCCGGCCACGATCGGGGCGGCGTAGCGCACCGACAGCTTCCAGTCGGCGCCGGCGCGCTTCCAGGTATCGACCACGAAGAAGGCTTGCTCGCCCAGCTTCCAGGCGAAGCTCACCACCATCAGCTCGCCGTAATCGTGCGCCGCCATCTGGCCGATCGCCGAGGGCTGGGCCGGCAGCTGGGTCCACGCGTGCAAGGCTTCCTCGCGCGCGGTCGGTACGCCGGGCGCTCCCGCGCTGCGGATCTCGAAGTCGTCGCCGACGATGCGCGCCAGCGCGTCGGCGTCATGGCGCCGGACCGCATCGAGCAAGTCGTTTTCGAGCTTGCTAAAGATCGAGACGTTGCGGGTCGGGACGGGCCCACCGCGGCCGCCGGTCGGCGTTTGCTCGACCGCCATTGCGCTGCCCAGCACTGCGGACAGGCCAAGGAAAATCAGGAATCGTTTCATATGCTTCGACAAAAAAGTACGGACAAAAAGCACACGCGAAGGCAGAGACGGGCTTGGCCGCCTCTGCCTTCTCGTTTACCTGGCTACATCAGCATAGCTTCAGGCAGTCGCTCACGGATACTTCTGCACGCATTTCTGCGTGGTAGCGATCAGCCAGTTCTGCTGTATCAGGTACTTCATCGTGCCGAAGGTCTGGTTGTACTTGGCGCCGTTCGAAGCGGTCGACGTCGTGCCCCAGGTCCAGGCGCACTTGTCGGCGTTTTCCTGGCCGTCGAAGCTGGAGTACCAGGCGTTCAGGTTCGGATCGGTCACCGCCTCTTCCAGCTCGTGGGCCAGCACGCTGGCTGCGCCGTCCGCACCCGGGGTGCCGTTCGGGCTCGGGCTGGTCGCGCCGCAGGCCGATGCACACTGGGTCTCGGCATTGCCGACGAAGGCATACTTGATGTCCTTGCCGCTGACGGTGGTGTGATCGTGCCAGCCGCAGTACTGGGTGCAGAAGCCCGAGGTCGCGGTGGTCGCCTTGTCGGTCAGCACGACGTAGACGCCGTTCGCGTCATTCGGCAGCTTGCCCGAGGTGATCGCGCTGGAGACGATCGAGGCGATGTTCGCGTCGGTCAGCCTGGTGCCCAGTGTGCCGCTGTCGGTGGTGGTACCGGCCAGGGTCACGCTGTTCTGCACGTGCACGTTCGAACCGTTGTAGTAGGTCGTGTTGATATTGAAGTAAGGCGAGCCACCGATGTTCTGGCCGAGGTTGGTCAGCACGTTCTTCGAGGCCGTGTCCCACTGCGAGCCGTACCAGATGTAGTACAGGTTGGTCGGCGCCACCATCACCGGACCGCCGTGGTAGCTCAGGTTGGACGACGGCGCGGCGCGCGAGCTGCCGCCGGCATTGCCGCTCGACGCCTCAGTGGCGACGTTGTCCAGTTCACCGAAACCCTTGCCGGTCGGCTTGAAATGGGAATTTGGCGTTTCTTTGACAGTTTGCGCTTGGGCAGCAAAAGCACATGCGAGGCTGGCAGCGAGCAGGCCAAGTTTGCGGCTGAGTTTCATTGTTTCTCCGTTTCGATCGTTATTAAAATAATGTCGTCCCGAGTCGGGACGTTCCCGTTCCTCCGGCAAGGTTTTTGGCCCGGCGCAGAGACTTACCCGCACGCAGGACGCAAGAGGTCCTGGCGCGCGAATGCCTGGCATGCCGCCTGCGCGATCTCGCAAGCGGTATGAATTCGGTGATACGAAGAGGAAGCTAGCGCGGCGGCAAAGGGACCTGCGCAGGGAGCATGCGGGGAGGGGCGACGACGAGAGGCGAAACGTAAAGCCAAGCTGTGGAACACGACATTGAGACGCCTCCTGTTGAGCTGCTATACATGCCGAAAAAACTTAGTATAGAGCGCAAATGTTGAGCTTTCTAAAACTTCACACAAACCTAACAAAACTATAAAAAAAACAACAGATTTGTGAAAATTGATCAAGATCAATACGTAAATCCTTGCTCCATGCCAGGGGAATTGCAAAATGCAAACGGACCCTTGACGGGTCCGTTTGCGCCGGGTCGTGGCGCCCGGTTGGGCGCCAGCTTCGATCCGAACTTACTTGGCGGCGTCCTTGTGCGCGTCAGCCACAGCCTTGGAAGTCTTCTCGGCAGCCTTGTTCTGGGCCTTGGCCTTGTCGGCATTGGCGTCCACGATCTTCTTCTGGGCCTTCTCGTCAGCCTTGATCATGGTCTCGTGCGCGTCGGCGTTGGCTTCGGCGATCTTCTTCTCGGCCTTGGCCGATGCCTTGGCCTTGTCTTCCGGATCGGCCTTCATCACCTTTTCGTTGGCGTCAGCGATCTTCTTGTCGGCCTTGTGCTGTGCCTTGGCCTTCTTCTCGTTGGCTTTTTGCGTAGCCTTCGAGATCTTCTCGTCCTGCTTCGCGATTTCCTTCGATTCCTTCTCGTTGGCCTTGGCGATGTCCTTGTCGGCCTTGGCATCGCCGGTCGAGCCGGTCTGGCCAGCCATGCCCGAGGTACCGGTCGACTGGGTGCCGACCACGGTGGTGCCTGCTGCCGGGGTCACGGCGGTGCCGGTGGCCGGGGTCATGCTGGTGGCGGTGCTGCCGGCCGGGGCGCCGGTCGAGGAAGTGCTCTGGGCTTGGGTCTGGGCGTACACCGAGGTAGCAAACAGGCCGGCGATCAGGGTAGCGAGCAGTTTATTCATGGTAGTTCTCCTATTCCGTATATGGTGAGACGGCGCGGGTGCGCCATGACTTTTTATTAATTAATTCGAGCTTTCAGAATAGGCCTCGGACACCGCGCGTTCTGTTCGCCAGCGCACGCTGCCCAAGGAAGGCGTGTTAAAAATGTAACAAATTATTCAACGGTTCTCGGTATCGCCGCCGGCTGCGCGGTTGGCTGCCTTGCGCTTCGACTTTTCCTTGGCTTCGGCGCGTTTCTCGATACCTTCCTGTGCCGAATGTGCGGTCTTCAGGCGCGCACCGACAGGTTCCGCGACTTTGCTCGTATTCGATTTGCGGACTTCCTGCTCGGCCCTGGTGCCGGCCTTGCCGCGTCCGCCGGTGGCTTTCGCATCCGCCGCCGTGTTGTTCGGCGCCGTCGTGTTGGTGGCCTGGGCGTTGACGTTGTCCGCCTTCTGCGGATCGACGCCGATCACCGCGGTGCTCTTGCCGGTCACCTGGCCGGCGCTGTTCACGCCCGCCGCCTGCAGGCCGGTGGCGCCATGCGCGCTGCCGGTGGTGGCGCTGCCATCGGTGTGCAAGCCGGTGCCCGAGACGCCGGCGGCGGTCGAGTTATGGCCGGACACCGCCTGGCCGATCGGCGCCGAGTTGGCGGAGCTGCCGGCCTGCTCGCGCGGCTGGGGTTTGGCCTGGGGCGTCTGGGTCTGGGCCTGGGCGGACACCGCCAGCAGGCCGCCGATGAGGATGGCAAGGAGTTTGTTCATGATGATTCCCGTTGCATAAGAATAAGCATCGAGAATAGGAGCCGGCGCTCCCGCCATCTGTTCGGCACCGCACCCTAGGGCGCGATGCCGATGGCGCCTTACCTGGCCGGGCGCGCGTACAGGTCGATGATCTCGCTGATCCCGTCCTGGCATACCGGGCAGAACTGCTCGCTGCGGTCGAACATGATGCACTGCATGGCCGGACGGTAGTAGCCGCTGGCTTCGTAGTTGGCGCCTTCGAAGGCGCTGATCGCCGTGCGGTACTCGGCCTTCGAGAACAGCTCTTTCGTGTGCACCAGGTCTTCCCGGAACAGCGCGCTCATCTCCGATTCCGGACGATTCGCCGCCCGCAGCGCCGCGCGCCGCTTCTGGTACTCGCGCGAATACGCTTCGTATTCCGCCTTCGGCCACGGCGTCGGCAGCGGCGTGCCGGCCTTCACGTGCTGCTTCCACTTCAGCTTGTTCGGGTCGCGCAGCGCGGTCGCATTCGGCTCCCACGGCTCCATGCGCGCGCCGCTCGACTGGTAGGCCACCGGCGATGTGTAGTACTCGTCGGCCAGGCCGGCGAAGTGATGGCCGAACTCGTGCACGAACAGGTAGTTCGCCCAATCATTGCTGGCTGCCGCCGTGCTGAACTGGCCGAAGATGCCGCCGCCGCCATAGGTGTCGTTGTTGACCAGGATTTCGATGAACTCATAGGGCGCGTACTGGGCGATGTCGCGCAGCGCACGATTGTCCAGGGTCAGCACGTAGCGCTCGCTGCCGAAGATGTCGTAGCGCGTGCCCAGTGCCGACGCATGGTGCACGCCAGTCGACGGCCGCGTGATGCCGGACTCCTGGGTCGGCACCGCCATCGCCCAGACATTGAAGTCGTTCGCCCGCTCCTTGAAAGGCGACACTTCGAACAGGTGCTTGGACAGGCGGCGTGCGTCGGCTTCGAATTTCGCCATGTCCTTCTGGGTGTAACCATCGCCCAGGATCAGCAGGTCGACCTTTTGCGGCGAGGGTCCGCTGACTTTGATGGCAATCGGCTTTGCCGGCGCCGGCGGCTGGCTGCGCACGACCTCCTGCGCATTGGTATCGACCTCGACGCTCCAGGCCACCGAGAATTCGTTGCGCTCGTCGCGCTTCAGGATGCGCACGGCAACCTTGCGGTCCGGCTTCGGGAAGCGCACCGATTCGTGGAATCCTCGGCTGAGCTTGTTCGCCTCTTCCGTCGTCTTCCATTCCCCGAAGACGGTCGAGAAATCGCGCGAGTACAAGAGGTCGCCGGTTTTCGCATCCGCCACTTCCAGGCGGTTATTGCCGCGGTTCGTGTTGTCGAAGGGCTGGGACAGATCGCCCGGCCAGGGCAGCGGTTCGATCAGCACGCGCTCGATGGCGTATTGCTCGGAGAGGGCGTTGCCGCTGTGGGTGTAGTCGAGGCGGACGGTGGCGGGTTGCTGGGCCTGGGCGACGCCGGCCGCGGTGATGCAGGTGAAACTAAACAGTGCGGACAGCAGGCGTTTCGAAGCGAGGGACATGATCTTCCTTGCGGCTGAGAATCATCACATTGTAAGCCTGGCTACCGCCGTCCTGTCATTTTCCGCAGGATGACCGGGCCTGATTTCCCGGCAAGAATGGCTGCCATTACCCCATTGGAGTTCGCGATGCCACGTCACGTCCTTGCCGCCCTGCCCTTCCTGTTCATCCAGCTGCCGGCCCAGGCCCAAGCTCCCGTGTCAGGCCTGCTCCCCGACGCTGTCTGCACCAGCGCCAACAATCCCGTCGACGAAAAAGGTTTTGTACGCATCGGCGGCCTGGAGCAATGGGTGCGCATCAAGGGCAGCAGCTGCGCCAATCCGATCCTCTTGCTCGTCCATGGCGGACCGGGCAATCCGACCACGCCCTGGGCCGACAATGTCTATCACGCCTGGGAAAAGGACTTCACCATCGTCCAGTGGGACCAGCGCGGCGCCGGCATGACTTATGGACGCAATCCGCCGGCCGAGGATGAGCCTCTGGTGCTCGAGCGCCTGCGCGACGATGGCGTCGAGGTTGCGCGCTATGCGGCGAAGCGCTTCGGCAAGCGCAAGGTGATTCTGATGGGCGGGTCCTGGAGTTCGGTGCTGGGCGTGCACATGGCGAAATCGAACCCGGAGATGTTTTGCGGCTACGTCAGCAGCGCGCAAGTGGTGGGCAACGCGGTCTCGCAGCGCGGCAGCTACGATGCGACCCTGGCGCTGACGCGCGCGGCCGGCGATGCGGACGCGATCGGGAAGCTGGAAGGCATCGGCCCGCCGCCCTGGACCAATCCGCGCAACCCCGGCATCATGCGCCGGATCATGCGCAAGTACGAGGCGATGCGCACCGAGCCGGCGCCGAAAGCCTGGTGGGCGCCCTCGCCCGAGTACGCCACCGCCAGATACGAAGCCGACTACACGGCCGGCGAGGACTATTCCTGGCTGCAGTTCGTCGGCCTGAAGGGCGACGGCATCGGCTCGAAAATCGATTTGTACAAGCTGGGACCGACGTTCGAGATACCCATCTACATGGTGCAGGGCGAGCAGGACCTGCTGACGATGCCGGAACCCAGCAAGCGCTATTTCGATTTCATCCAGGCGCCGCGCAAGGAATTCGTGCTGGTGCCGCGCGCCGGGCACGACCCGAATCCGCCCATGGTCGATGCGCAGTACCGGCTGCTGAAGAAGATCGGCGACTGCCGCTGAGATCAGGTCTTAGGCTTGTCGACGTGGCCACCGTCGTTTTCGTTAACGACCGCCTCCAGCAGCTTGTTCAAGGACTTCAGGTTGCCGTCGAGGTTGTCGTAGGCGGTGACCATCCGGTACGAAAGCAGGTAGATTTCCTGCGGATTCGCCGTACCCATCTGCGCCCGGCCGATGGTGTCCAGCAAGCGCGGCACATCCATGAAACCCATTGCCCCGTTGTACGTGATACTGCTCGTGTCCCGGATCGCGCCATAGGCCACCGCATAGTTTTCCAGCTGTTCCCGCGTCATCCAGGTGACAGCCTGGTTGGCGACCGCCGCTTCCCATGCCTCGCGGTGCAGTGTGGGCGTGTTCAGGTCCAGGCGCATCATCTCCGCCCATTCCTGTGCATAGCGCTTCATCAGTTCGGCATCGCTGGTCTTCGCACGTATCCCGGCAAGCAGTTGCTCACGTACCTGATGAAGTGTCTGCCGCTTTTTCTCGTTGTGCTCCAGCGCCGCATTCACTTCCTTGATCGTAGCGCGCAGTTCGACGTTCATCTTCTCGGCCGCTTCATGCGCAAGGTGGCGGTGATGCCAGGTCTGCACGCCATGCTCGAGCGCCAGTGCGGTGAGGATACTGATGACGATCATCACGTACTCGCCGCCGAACTCCTTGAATTTCTTCGCTTTGGGGACCTCGAAATGCATGACAAACCAACCTGGAATAGATAAAGAAACAACAATCTATCCCAGTATTTTCTTTTATGCAATTACTTGCGCTTATTTGTACTGGTAGATCGGCCGCCGGATCAGGATCGGCCGGATGTCGAGGCGCAGGTTGTAGATCGAGTAGGCGTCGGTCGAGGCCGAGGAATAGCCGACGCTGTCGGCAGCGCGGGTGAAGCGGAACTCGAAGCCGAGGTCGGGCTGGACGCCGTTCGGGCTGCCGAGGGTGATGCCGATGGCTTCCGGCTGGTCGCTGTCGATCAGCTTACTCATCAGATCGACGACGGTGCTGTTGCCGAGGATGTCGGCGGTGAACAGGGGCTCGCGGTAATACGGCCGCGACGGGTCGAGTTTGCCGTCGGCCTTGTCTTCCGAGGGCGTGAATTCGCGGGTGACGATATTGAAGCGGTCGCCATTGTCGAGGTAGCTGACGCGCACGTTGCTGATGTTGAAAGCGCCCTCGCGCGCGCCGGCGCCGGCCAGGTCGAGCACCAGCGCGCCCTTGTAGCCGATCACTTCGACGTCGCGGTTGGGCAGCACCACCATGGCGGTGTCCTCGTCGATGCCCAGGCCAAGCTTGTAGCCCTTGGCCATCATGGCCGGCAGCATGCGCGCGAAGCGGCCGCGCACCAGCAGGTGCTGGTCGACGAAGACGTCGTCGCCGATGAAGCCGAGGCCTTCCGTGATTTCCTTGCCGTCCTCGACACCCAGCTTGAGCGTGGCCAGCACGGTGCGCGGGCGGCCGAACATGGTGCTGCTCATGATGGCGGCGCCGGCGCTGGTGCCGGCGATCACGCCGCCGCGCCGGTACATGTCCCACAGCGCATCGAGCACGCGGGTATTGCTGCCGTCCTCATGCCGCAGGGCGCTGGTGATGCGGCTCTGGTCGCCGCCGGCGAAGAAGGCGCCGCCGGCGGAACGCACCAGCTCGGCCAGCTTGGGATCGTCGGCCGCGGCGTGGTAATCGCTGCCGGCCAGCTTGACGGCCACCGGCACGAAAAAGGCCTTGGCGCCGTAAGCGTTGAGACGGTCTACCAGGAACTTGCCGGATTTTTCGGGATAGCCCGCGGCGGAGGCGAACACGGCGATGCGCGCATCCTTGCCGCCGGCCAGTTGCAGGATGCGTTCCCAGACCGGGGCGTTACCCGGACGCAGGTTGCCGCCGATGATGACCAGCGATCCCTTGGGCGGCGGCGCGCTGGCAGAGGCCGCGTTTGCCTCCGCGGCCAGGGCGAACTGGAAGCTGGCGAGCGCCAGGCAGGCGAGGACGACACGCAATGCAACCCGGAACATGAGCTCCCTTCCAATCTTGACCGATGGAACAATCGTAAGCCTGATTGCAGAGAGGTGTCGCCGTGTTGAGCCGAGTCAGGTCAGATAAATGTTCGGGGAGTAACGCTCCATCACGGTTTCCGGACGTTGCGGCGCTGTGAATCCAAAGCGCTCGTACAGGCTATGCGAGTCGGTCGTGTTGAGCGTGAAGCGGCGCAAGCCTTGCAGGCTGGGGTGCTCCATGACGACGCGGATCAGCTGCTTCGCATAGCCACGCCCGCGGTATTCGGGGATGACGAAGACGTCGCACAGGTGGGCGAAGGTGGAATAGTCCGTCACCACACGGGCGAAGGCAACCTGGCGGCCATCGAGGTAGCCGCCGAAGCACAGCGAATTTTCGATCGAGCGCTCGACCACGGTACGCGAGATGCCTACCGCCCACGTCGAATTTTCGCTGAGGAAGCGATAAATCATCGGCACGTCCAAGCGCGTGCGATCCGTACTTACCTGGAAATTTGAGTCGTTGGTAGTGTGCATCATGGGCGGCGTGGCTTGGTAACTCTGGTAAAAAAACCAATTCTAGCGCCGTTCGCGGCGCCCGGGCCGATTATCCAATCGTGCGCCGCCCCGGCCTCAATGACCACGCAGGTAACGCTCGGGTAATGGCAGGTGCTCATCCTCGGCGCGCCACAGCACATTCACGATCCACCAGCGCTTGCCGTCGTTGTAGAGCTGAATGCTGTTGATGCCGCGCTGGAAGGGCTTGGCGTCGCCCGCCGCGTGGCGCGATTCATAGGTGCTGAACACGTGCACGATCTGGCCGAAGGTCTCGGTGGTGCGCGCGGCTTCCTTTTCGAAGAAGCCCATGGTGGCGAAGGCTTTGCTGTTGCGCGAGATATAGTCTTCGACACTCATACCGCGCAGCACGAAGTTATTGTCCGGACGGGCGCCGACCGCCATCAGCCGGCCTTCGGGCGCGAACAGCGAGCGCATGCGGTCCCAGTCGCGCGGCTTGCCGGCATCGCCGGAAATCACGTCGTAGAGCGCGGCGACGATGCCGTCGACGCTCTGCACGTCGGCGGCGCGGGCCTGGTAGCTGGATGCCGGTGATGCCGGTGCGGGCGCCGCTGCCGGGGCAGCCGCCGTCTGCGCTTTGGCGCTGTAGACGCCGCCGATGGCGACCGCAATCGCCACTGCCACGAGGGTGAAACGCTTCATGCCTGTCTCCTTGTAATTATTAGAACAGACATCATCCCGCATTTCCGTTTAGAAGTCATCGCCCCAGCTTTGGGGGATCATCCGGTGCACAGTTTATAATCAGGGATCCAAGAATCTCCCACACCCTCCTCCATCATGACCGAACAATTCGCCAAAAAAGCGGAGGCCTGGTCGGCCCGCTTCTCCGAACCCGTCTCCGACCTCGTCAAGCGCTACACCGCCTCGGTGTTCTTCGACAAGCGCCTCGCCCTGTTCGACATCCAGGGCTCGCTGGCCCACGCCGAAATGCTGGCCGCGCAAGGCATCATCAGCGCCGAAGACCGTGCCGAGATCGAGCGCGGCATGGCCCAGATCCGCGGCGAGATCGAAGCCGGCAAGTTCGAGTGGCTGCTCGACCTGGAGGACGTGCACCTGAACATCGAAAAACGCCTGACCGAACTGGTCGGCGACGCCGGCAAGCGCCTGCACACCGGCCGCTCCCGCAACGACCAGGTGGCGACCGACATCCGCCTGTACATGCGCGCCGCCATCGACGACATCCTGGCCCTGCTGAAGGGCCTTCGCAGCGCCCTCACCGATCTGGCCGAGAAGCACGCGGACACCATCATGCCGGGCTTTACCCACCTGCAGGTGGCGCAGCCGGTGACCTTCGGCCACCACCTGCTGGCCTATGTCGAGATGTTCGGCCGCGATGCCGAGCGCATGCAGGACACGCGCCGCCGCGTGAACCGCCTGCCGCTTGGCGCCGCCGCCCTGGCGGGCACCACCTTCCCGATCGACCGCCTGCGCGTGGCCAGGACCCTGGGCTTCGATGACGTATCCCACAACTCGCTCGATGCTGTGTCTGATCGCGACTTTGCGATCGAGTTCACGGCGGCCGCATCGGTCTTGATGATGCACATCTCGCGCATGTCGGAAGAGCTGGTGACCTGGATGAGCCCGCGCGTCGGCTTCATCGACATCGCCGACCGCTTCTGCACCGGCTCGTCGATCATGCCGCAGAAGAAGAACCCGGACGTGCCGGAACTGGCGCGCGGCAAGACCGGCCGTGTCTACGGCCACCTGATGGGCCTGCTGACCTTGATGAAGGGCCAGCCGCTGGCCTACAACAAGGACAACCAGGAAGACAAGGAGCCGCTGTTCGACACCGTCGACACCGTGCTGGACACCCTGCGCATCTTCACCGACATGGCCGCCGGCATTAGCGTGAAAGCCGAGAACATGCGCGCCGCCGCCCTGCAGGGCTACGCCACCGCGACCGACCTCGCCGACTACCTGGTCAAGAAGGGCCTGCCCTTCCGCGACGCCCACGAAGCCGTGGCACATGCGGTGCGCGCCTGCGACGACGCCGGCTGCGACCTGTCCGAGATGGCGCTCGAGCGCCTTCAGGCATTTTCGCCGCTGATCGAGCAGGATGTGTTTGCCGTGCTGACCTTGGAAGGTTCGGTGGCCGCGCGCGACCACGTGGGCGGCACCGCGCCGAACCAGGTGCGCAAGGCCATCGAACGCGTGCGCGGGCAGCTGAAGGACTAAGCGCTACCGGCGCTGCACAAAGAAAAACGGCGCTCAGTGAGCGCCGTTTCTTTTGCAGCCTTTGAACGACAGGCTTATGCCTTGTTGCGGCGGCGCAGGCCGAACATGCCGAACATGCCGAGGCCCAGCAGTGCGAAGCTGCCCGGCTCAGGAACCACGTTCCAGCCGATCGCGTCGTACATCTTCAGGTCCATGGCGCTGATCGCCATGTGCTCACCGTAGGCTGCGGTTGGGTCCAGGATGCCGATGCCCAGGTTGTCCTTCCAGTGGCTAGCCTGGCGGCCGTCGCCGTTGGTGACACCGGTCGAGAAGGTTGCGAGGGTGGTGTCGCAATTGTCGAACGAGAAGAACTTGGTACGGTTGTCGGCGGACCAGTCGATGTCGGCGCCGGCCGCCTTGCTGGCGGTCGAGCAGCGGAACAGGTCGGCAGGAGCGATGTAGGTGAACTGCGAATCCAGCAGGTTGGGGTTGCTGCGGTTGGCGTCCAGCGTATCCACGCCGCTGACGAAACCGAGCGCGTGGCCGATTTCGTGGGTTGCCACGCCGATGAAGTCGAAGGCGTCGGCATTGACGCCGTCGTCCGGGTTGAAGTCCCAGTTGAAGGTGCTGCTGAACGAGACCGAGCCGTCGACCGTCGAGTCATGCGCATCGGTCAGGCCGAGGGCGCGGGCATTCGCCCAGGTCATGCGAATGGTCTGGTTGTTGGCGTCGCAGTCGTTATCCAGGTAAGGCGTGGCGCTGCCGGCGCCGTTCGGATTGCCCTTGGTACCGTTCATGTACACGTTCAGGCACTTGTTTTGCGACAGGTGCGCGATGGCAGCCTGGTCGGTGGCGCCCCATGCGTCCGCGATCAGCGCATTGCGGTAGTCCTCATAGCTGAGGGTGCCGCGGGTCGAACCGGTCGAGCCCAGGATGCCGGGGCCGAGGACCGAAAAACCGATGTTCAGGTTGACGGTGACGTCGTCGTGCAGCACCGCGCTCCAGCGGTCGGCTGCAGCCTGGAAGCCGGCCAGCGCACGCGCATCCATGTCTGCGGCGTGATTGAAGTTGATCGTCAGCGCTTGCGCGGAACCGCCGAACGCAAGGGCCAGCAACGGTGCAATCTTGAAGATTTTTTTCAGGTTTTTCATAGTCTCTTTCCGCTTGTCATTAATCTGTTTATCGGCGATCTGTCTGCGAGAATCGTCGATTTCTGATTAGCAAGTTTCGGGCCAGAAAGAGCAAGTAATTGTTTCTAATAGAAAATTTATTTATGAAACGAAATTTTCGGTGGTCAATGTAAATATTTCCGACAGTTTCTGCCGTTTCCTTCAGAACGCTCGTGTTTTTCTTCCCTGCGTAAGATCTCACAGCACACTTATTGACCGAGGATTTCGACATGCACCGCTACAAGCACAGCGGCGGCGAGTCGGGCGTGGTCGCCTACGACATCGACGCCGGCCAGATCATCGTCCAGTTCAGGAACGGCGACCGCTATCTCTATACCGAGGACAGCGCCGGCGCCGCCAACGTCGCGAAGATGCAGGAGCTGGCGCGGGCCGGAAGCGGCCTGTCCAGCTTCATCAGCCAGCATGTGCACAACCGCTACGAGCGCAAGGTAAACTCGGGCCGCTTGTACTAACCATCAATGAAAGTTCCCAGTGACCCGGATTCCCCTGCCCGACCGTTCCTTCTCCGCCTTCCTGTTCGACATGGACGGCACCATCCTCACCTCGATCAAGGCCGCAGAGCGGGTCTGGGGACAGTGGGCCAAGGGCCACGGCCTGGACGTCGCGGCCTTCCTCCCCACCATCCACGGCAAGCGCACCGAGGAAACCATTCGCGCACTCGAACTGCCGGGCGTCGACCCGGTGCGTGAAGCCGCCTTCATCACGCGCGCCGAAATCGAGGACGTGGCCGGCATCGAAGCCATCGCCGGCGCCGCCGCTTTCCTGGCCAGCCTGCCGGAGGCACGCTGGGCCATCGTCACCTCCGCCCCGCGCCTGCTGGCCGAGGCGCGCATCGCCGCCGCCGGCCTGCCTATGCCCGAGGTGCTGGTGGCCGCCGAGGACGTCGAGCGCGGCAAGCCGGCGCCCGATCCCTTCCTGCTGGGCGCGCGCAAGCTGGGCGTGGCGCCCGCCGATTGCCTGGTGTTCGAAGATACGCTGGCCGGACTGCAATCCGCAGCCGCTGCGGGCATGGCGAGCATCGTCGTGACCACCACGCATTCGCATCCGCTGGAGACCGGCGTGACTGCCGTGCTCGATTACGAGGACTTGCGCGTGGTGACCGCACCGGACGGCTTGCGTATCGCGTCGATGTAACTTATTGGTGACTTTTTGAGTCATTCAGGTTACTCTGCCGTTTCCACAACTCATGAAGGAGCAGGAAATGGCCGAACAAGCGAGCGCGATCGACGATGCCGCAAGAATGTCGCACCGTCACCTGATGGCAGCGCTGATGATCGTCGGTATGCTGGGCTTTGCTGCCGTGTTGAGTCTTACCACGGCCGGCGGAGATGCCGGCAAGACGCTGTGGAGGGTCCTGCCGATCATGATTGCGGTCACCGCGGCATCGCTGCACCGCATGTACAGGCGGGTAGAGACCCGTGCGATGAAGGCCATGCGCAATGACGAACTGCGTCAGGCCAGCTTGTCACTCGCCTGGCGCAACGGCCTGATTGCTGCGTTAGGCGTGCAGCCGGTGCTGGCCCTGGGGCTGACCTGGAGCGGCGCGGCGAACGGGCTTGCCCTGATGGCCGCCGCCACCGTCTGCATCGGCGCTGGCACTGTGCTCACCACGCTCCAGTGGTACGACCGTTGATGGAGCACCTGACGACCACCATGAAAGTCCAGCGCGCGCGCCTCGACCTGACCCAGGCCGAGCTGGCCGAACGCGCCGGCGTCACCCGCAAATCGGTGAATGCGATCGAGGCCGGCCACATGGTCCCCTCCACCCTCCTCGCGCTGAAACTGGCGAAGGTACTGGGGGTGACGGTGGAGGAGCTGTTCGCTATCGAGCTTCGCCCGGACTGAGACCGCCATGGCCACTGAGACCGTCCTGCTCGCCGTGGTCGGCGATGTAAACGCGCGGCGCCAGGGTCTCGGCTTCGATCGGCAGGCTGCCGGCCGGCCGGTTCTTGTCGCGCTTCGGATACGGCGTGCCGTCGCGGTGCGTGTAGCTGTCGGTGCTGCCGTCGTACATCAGGTCGATGTCCGGGTAGGTCGCCTTGTCTTCCTCGAAGCGCGAACCCACGGCCAGGAACAGCGCCGTGCCCCAGCCGCGGTTGACCAGGTGGTGGCCGTTCGGTCGGCCGGCCGGGAAGGCGGCGCAATCGCCGGCGCGCATCAGGGTCTCGCCTTCGTCGGTGATCAGGGTCAGCTCGCCGGACACGACCATCACGAACTCGTCCTCGTGCGTATGCCAGTGGCGCTGCGAGGATGCCGCGCCGGGCTGGAGTTCCGTCAGGTTGACGCCAAACTGGGTGATGCCGCCGGCGTCCCCCAGCGCCTGGCGGCTGCGCCCGTTGACGGCCTCGGCGAAGGGATCGGGATAACCGGTGCCGGTCAGCACGGGAATACTGCTCAGGTCTAACCTCGACATTGGACGTTCCTCATTGTTGGTTTGGACAAGTGACAGTGTATAGTAGCCAAAAAGCCGAAAGCACCACGCATGTCCACGCAAGCAAACAGCCAGCAGGCTGCCATCCTGCAGTCCCCCCACAAGGTCAAACTCATCGCCGCCGTCGCCGGCGCAGGCAAAACCACAACGCTTGCGATGGAAGCGCGCCAGGCTCGCGACGACGGTCTGTCCGAGCGCGGCATCCTGGCCCTGTGCTTCTCGCGCGGCGCGCGCCTGCGCTTCCATGAAAAGCTGAAGGAGGAAGCGGGCGAGGACAGCGCCGTCTTCGTGATGACGGTCGAGGATTTCGCCCGCCAGCTGATCGAAGACCTGGCCGAAAAGGGCCGCATCACCCGCCCCGTGGCCCACGCCGACGTCGAAGGCATCCGCGGCGAACTGGTCGCGGCCGCCGCGCGCGTCTGGCAGCGCTACCAGGAACAGGGCGTGCGCAGCGACTTCAATTTCGGCCTCGACGAAAACAACCAGCACCTCGACGACATCGCGCGCCGCCTGGCCCAGCTGAAGGCCGCGCTGGCCACCGCTGAATTCGCGCCCAAGGACAACGAGAACTTCACCGACGAGAACGACGACGATGCCGCCTACGACGAAAGCGGCGACGGCGAACTGGCCGGCCAGGCCGACCCGATCGCGGACATCATCCGCGAGTACGAGACGGCGCGCCATCCCTACCCTGACGACTTCCGCTGGCAGGGGCCGAACGACGCGGTGACCGACCTGGTCTACCTGCTGCAGCGCCAGCCCGCGCTGGCCCAGGAACTGCGCCGCTGGTCGCTCTACCTCGTCGACGAATGGCATGACGTGAACGCCGCCGAATTCGAATTGCTGCAGCGCCTGCGCCGCGGCGCGCGCCTGGTGGTGGCCGGCGACAAGGACCAGACCATCAACCGCGACCGCGGCGCCGACCCCGTCTTTTCCGGCCAGCGCTTCATGGATGCCTACCGTCCTGATGCCGAGCGCTTCCCGCTGGGGATGTCCTACCGCTTCGGCCCGGACGCCGCCGTGCTGGCCGATGCGCTGACCCACAACGGCTGCGAGGGCCGCCCGGACCGCGATACCGTCGTGCGCCGCGTGGCCTACCATCCGGCGCAGCCCGGCGCCTGCGCGCAGCTGGTGGCCGACACCATCCGCACCACCCTGCAGAAGGGCCGCCCAGGATCCGGCAACCGCGCCAGCAACCGCGACTTCGCGGTGGTGCTGCGCGACGTCGACCAGAGCATCGAGATCGAAACGGCGCTGATGGAAGCGAAGATCCCCTATAAATGCGACGGCTTCGAGACCTTCCTGCTGCTGCCGGAGATCCTGCTGCTGCGCGGGATCCTGCACTACGTCAGCAACGACTACTCGGCCCTGAAAGGCCACACCGAAACCTGCGTGCAGATGGTGCTGGCGCTGTCGCGCTATTTCTACCTGACGCGCGATCCGAAGCACTGGAACCTCGACTGGGCCGAGCGCCGCTCGGTGCTGGGCTATGCGCAGGACGAGGTCAAGCGCACGCCGGAAGTGCTGAAGAGCTTCTTCGACGGCGCCCTGCTGCGCGAGACCGAGTTCGACAGCCCGCAGGCGCGCCAGTCCAAGAACCTGATCCGGCCGGTGATCGCGGCGATGACTTCTTCGGCGGCGTCGGCGACGGCCTACGAGCTGTTGGTCACGCTGCGCGCGCAGGTCGACCTGCACGACGCCACCAGCCGCGCCTTCGTCAGCCGCGACCGCGTGGCCTCGGCGCGGCGGTCCATCGATGCCTTCCTGCGCTTTGCCTCGTCGCACGGGCAGGTGCCGGCGGCGGAATTCCTGGCCCGGATCACGCAAATGGAAAACGACGTCGCACTGGTGCGCAAGTCGAAGAGCGCGAACAGCATCGGCACCCGGCGCAGCCTGGTGCGCGTCACCACCATCCAGGCGGCCAAGGGGCGCGAATGGCCGTATGTGCTGGTGCCCTTCCTCGAGCAGGACGAGTTCGTGCGCGGGCGGGATGCGACCAACGAGGTGCGGCACCTGTATGTTGGCTTGACGCGGGTGATGAAGGAGCTCGTTCTGTTCGAGCCGGATGAGGCGTCAGCTGGAAAGCGCCTGGCGTATTTGAGTTAGCTGCCGCACATCATCCTCGCGAACGCGGGGATCCATGCTGAGCTGAACGGGATACTCAGTATGGATTCCCGCGTGCGCGGGAATGACGTGCTTGGGTTACGAGCTAGGCTCAGCCCCGCTTCTGCACCAAGGTCAGAATGTCATAGCTGGCCACCAGCTCGTCATTCTGGTTGGTCACCTGCACATCCCACGCCACCACACCCTGCCCACGCCCCTGCTCGTCGGTACGATTGCGGTCCACCTTGCGCTTGCAAGTCAAACGCGCGCGGATGGTGTCGCCGATCGCCACCGGCGCCACGAAGCGCAGGTTGTCGAGGCCGTAGTTGGCCAGCACCGGGCCCGGCGCCGGCGAGACGAACAGGCCGGCCGCCGCCGACAGCACGAAGTAGCCGTGGGCGATGCGCTTGCCGAACTGGGTGTCCTTGGCCGCGATCTCGTCGAAGTGCATGTAGAAGTAGTCGCCCGAGACGCCGCCAAAGTTGACGATGTCCGCCTCGCTCACGGTGCGGCGGTGGGTCAGCAGCGAGTGGCCGATTTCCAGGTCTTCGAACCAGCGGCGGAAGGGGTGGATCTCGCTTTCCTTGACCTCGGCGCCGCGCACGTATTCGCCGGTCACCGCCGCCAGCATGGTCGGCGAGCCCTGCACCGCGGCGCGCTGCAGGAAGTGCTTCACCGCGCGGATGCCGCCCAGCTCTTCGCCGCCGCCGGCGCGGCCCGGGCCGCCGTGCTTCAGCTGCGGCAGGGGCGAGCCGTGGCCGGTCGAATCGACGGCTGCCACGCGGTCGAGGATGTGCACGCGGCCGTGATACGCCGCCGCCACCGGCACCGCATGCGCGGCGATCGCCGGGTCTTTCGTCACCAGGGTCGTCACCAGGCTGCCCTTGCCGCGCGCGGCGAGAATCAGGGCTTCGTCGATGTCGCGGTAAGTCATCATGGTGCTGACCGGGCCGAAGGCTTCGACATCGTGCACGGCGTCGTTGTTCATGCCGTTGCGGCACAGGATCAGGGTCGGCGAGAAGAAGGCACCGTTGCCGCAACCTTCACCCACCGGCTTGAAGCCGTCGCGGGCGCTGAACAGCACTTCGTTGCCGCGCGCGAGCATCTCCACACGCTCGCTCACGTCGCGATGCTGGTCCATCGAGGCCAGCGCGCCCATGCGCACGCCCTCGACCTTCGGATTGCCGACCACGATTTTCGATAACCGCGCACGCAGGCGCTCGCCGACCGCATCGACGTGCTGTTCCGGCACGATGATGCGGCGGATCGCCGTGCATTTCTGGCCGGCCTTGCCCGTCATCTCGCGCGCGACTTCCTTGACGAAGAGGTCAAATTCCTCGTCGTCGGGCGTCACGTCCGGCGCCAGGATCGCGCAGTTGAGCGAGTCGGCTTCCGCCGTGAAAGGTACGGCTTCGCGGATCAGGTTGGGGTTCGCGCGCAGCTTGGCGGCGGTGTCGGCCGAGCCGGTGAAGGTGACGGCGTCGAAGCCGCTCAGGCGGTCCAGCAGGTCCCCGGTCGAGCCGATCACCAGCTGCAGCGAGCCTTCCGGCACCAGGCCCGATTCCATCATCATCTTCACCGTGGCGTGGGTCAGGTAGCTGGTGGCGGTGGCCGGCTTGACGATGCAGGGCATGGCGGCCAGGAAGCTGGGCGCGAATTTTTCCAGCATGCCCCAGATCGGGAAATTGAAGGCATTGATGTGCACCGCCACGCCGCCGCGCGGCACCAGGATGTGGGTGCCGGCAAAGCCGCCACGCTTGCCCAGCGCCATGGCCGGGCCTTCGTGCAGCACGTTCGACGAGGGCAGCTCGCGCGAGCCCATGCTGGCATAGGCGAACAGGGTGCCGATGCCGCCTTCGACGTCGACCCAGCTGTCCGGGCGGGTGGCGCCGGTCAGGTGCGAGATCTCGTACAGCTCTTCCTTGCGCTCCATGAGGTACATGGCCAGGGCCTTCAGGCGCTGGGCGCGCTTCTGGAAGTCGAGCTGCATCAGCTGAGGCACGCCTTGCTTGCGGGCGTAGGTCAGCGCTTCGTCGAAGTCGATTTTCTCGGCGTGGGTGTGATAGATCAGCTGGTTGTCCAGCGCGCTGTGCAGCGGCTGATGGGCCGATTCGCCTTGCCAGCGGCCGGCGATATAGCTTTGCAGGGTCGACGGGGTGTGCATTTGTCTCTCTCCTTTTACTTTTTCGGTTTGTGCGGCTCGTCGAACACCATCCGTCCGCGGCCGGGCTCCACCTCGGTGTGGGCCTCGACTTCGCGCAGGGACTTCATCGAGCGCACTGCCAGGTCGTGATACTGGCGCGTGCCATAACTCTTCCACGCGATCTCTTCATCGCTGACCGGGCGGACGACCTTGGCCGGAGCGCCCAACACCAGGCTGCGCGGCGGGATCGCCATCCCGGCCTTGACGAAGGCCGCGGCGCCGACAATGGATTCCGCGCCGACGACGGCCTTGTCCATCACCACCGCATTCATGCCGACCATGGCATTGCGCCCGACCCGGCAGCCGTGCAGCACGGCGCCGTGGCCGATATGGCCGTCCACCTCGACCACGGTGTCATCCTCCGGAAAGCCGTGCATCACGCAGGTGTCCTGGATATTCGCGCCCTCTTCCAGGATCAGGCGCCCGAAGTCGCCGCGCAGCGAGGCCAGCGGGCCGACGTAGCAGCGCGGGCCGACGATCACGTCGCCGATCAGTACCGCGGTCGGGTGCACGTAGGCGCTCGGGTGCACCACCGGGCGGATGCCATCGATTTCGTAGATGGGCATCTCAGACCCGCTCGACGATCAGCGCGATGCCCTGGCCGACGCCGATGCACATCGTGCACAGCGCATAACGGCCGCCGGTGCGGTGCAGCTGGTTCACGGCCGCCATCACCAGGCGTCCGCCGGACGCGCCCAGCGGGTGGCCGAGGGCGATGGCGCCGCCGTTCGGGTTTACGCGCGCATCGTCGTCGGCCACGCCGAGGTCGCGCAGCACCGCCAGGCCCTGGGAGGCGAAGGCTTCGTTCAGTTCGATCACGTCCATCTGCTCGATGCTCAGCCCCGTCATCTGCAGCAGCTTCTTGGTGGCCGGCGCCGGGCCGAAGCCCATGATGCGCGGCTCCAGGCCGACGACCGTCATGCCGACCACGCGTGCGCGTGGCGTCAGCTTGTACTGGTCGATCGCCGCCGACGATGCCAGCAGCAGCGCGCAGGCGCCGTCGTTCACGCCCGAGGCGTTACCGGCGGTGACCGAACCGTCCGGCGTGACCACGCCCTTCAGCTTGGCCAGGCCTTCCAGGCTCACGTCCGGGCGCGGATGCTCGTCCGTGTCGAACACGCGCGACTCGCCTTTTTTTCCGTGCAGGGTGACCGGCACGATTTCTTCCTTGAACACGCCGGCAGCGTGCGCGGCAGCCCATTTCTGCTGGCTGCGCAGCGCGAACGCGTCCTGGTCCGCACGCGAGACATTGAAATCGCGCGCCACGTTCTCGGCCGTCTCCGGCATCGAATCGATGCCATATTCCGCCTTCATCTTCGGGTTCACGAAGCGCCAGCCGATGGTGGTGTCCTCGATCTTGGCCGTGCGCGAGAAGGCCGTGTCGGCCTTGGCCATCACGAAGGGCGCGCGGGTCATGCTCTCGACGCCGCCGGCGATGACCAGATGGGCCTCGCCGCTGCGGATCGCACGCGCGGCCAGGCCCACGGCGTCCAGACTGGAGCCGCACAGGCGGTTGATGGTGCTGCCCGGGACGGACGGCGGCAAGCCCGCCAGCAGGGCCGCCATGCGCGCGACGTTGCGGTTATCCTCGCCGGCCTGGTTGGCGCAGCCGTAATAGACGTCGTCGACCTTGCTCCAGTCCACGCCGGGGTTGCGGTCTTTCAGCGCCGCGATCGGCAGCGCGCCCAGGTCGTCCGCGCGCACGTTGGCGAGCGAACCGCCGAAGCGGCCAAAGGGGGTGCGGACGGCGTCGACGATGTATGCGTCACTCATGGATCAATCTCCTCGTTTTATTTGTTGCGCTGATCGACCACGCGCCGGGCCTTGCCCGTCATCGAACGCTCGATGCCCTGGCTGGGCAGCAGGTTCACGCTGGTCGTCACGCCGATATAGGTCTTGATGCGGTGCTTCAGTTCCTGGGCCAGAGCCGCTACCATCTCATCCGAAAACTCGCCCTCGCGCAGCTCGCAGCGCACTTCCAGCTTGTCCAGGTGGCCGTCCTTGCTGACCACCAGCTGGTACTGCGGGGCCAGCGCCGGCATCTGCAGCACCTGCTCCTCGACCTGGCTGGGGAAGACGTTCACGCCGCGGATGATCAGCATGTCATCCGAGCGGCCGGTGATGCGGCCCATGCGGCGCATAGCACGCGAAGTCGGCGGCAGCAGGCGCGTGAGATCGCGGGTGCGGTAACGGATGATGGGCAGCGCCTCTTTCGACAGCGAGGTGAACACCAGTTCGCCCTCGGCGCCGTCGGGCAGCACCTCGCCGGTGTCGGGGTCGATGATCTCGGGATAAAAATGGTCTTCCCAGATCACCGGGCCGTCCTTGCTCTCGATGCACTCGCTGGCCACGCCCGGGCCCATCACTTCGGACAGGCCGTAGATGTCGACCGCGTCGATGCCGGCGCCCGCTTCGATCTCGCGGCGCATGGCATCGGTCCAGGGCTCGGCGCCGAAGATGCCGACCTGCAGCGAGGACGTGGCCGGATCGATGCCCTGGCGTTTGAATTCCTCGACGATGTTCAGCATGTAGGAAGGCGTGACCATGATGATAGCGGGTTTGAAATCCTGGATCAGCTGGACCTGCTTCTCGGTCTGCCCGCCGGACATCGGCACCACGGTGCAGCCCAGGCGCTCGGCGCCGTAGTGGGCGCCCAGGCCGCCGGTGAACAGGCCGTAGCCGTAGGCGATGTGGACCATGTCGCCGGGACGGCCACCGGCCGCGCGGATCGAACGCGCCACCAGGTCGGCCCAGGTGTCGATGTCGCGCTTCGTGTAGCCGACCACGGTCGGCTTGCCGGTGGTGCCGCTCGATGCGTGCACGCGCACCACCTGCTCCCTCGGCACCGCAAACAGGCCGAAGGGGTAGTTGTCGCGCAGGGTCTTCTTGGTGGTGAAGGGGAACCTCGCCAGGTCGCCGAGCGTTTTCAGGTCGTCCGGGTGCACGCCCGCCTCGTCGAAGCTGCGGCGGTAGTGGGCCACGTTCTCGTAGGCGTGCCGCAGCGTCTGTTTCAGGCGTTCGAGCTGCACCGCCTGCAGCTCGTCGCGGCTGGCGCGCTCGATCGGTTCGAGATCGCCGGGTTGAGGAATGCGTTGCACCATCTGCCTCTCCTTTTAAACTTCCGCCACCATGCCGTTCACACGGTGGGACTTGCCGCGGAAGAGCGCCACCTTGCGCCCTTCCTGATTGGTGACGACGACGTCGTAAACGCCGGTCTTGCCGGACAGCGCCTGCTCGACGGCTTCCGCCGTCAACAGGTCGCCTCCGCGGCCGGGCGCCAGGTAATCGATGCTGCAGCCGGCGCCGACGGTGTTGAAGTTGTGCGAATTGCAGGCGAAGGCGAAGGCGCTGTCGGCCAGCATGAAGATGTAGCCGCCGTGGCAGGTGCTATGACCGTTCAGCATGTCCTCGCGCACCCGCATGCTCATGCGCGCGTAGCCGGGGCGGATGGCGTCGAGCGTCATGCCCAGCTTCTGGCTGGCCGGATCGCGTTCGTACATGGTCTTGCCGGCCAGTTCGGCCAGCGCTTGTGCATCAAACTGCATGGAAGCGTGCTCCTCCCGCGTTCGCGGCCAGCTTGCGGCGCAGCAGCGGCGACATGCGGTAGCGGTCCTCGCCATACGCCTTCCCCAGGTTGTGCAGCACCGCGGCGATGTGGCGCAGGCCGACCTTGTCCGCCCAGGCCAGCGGCCCGCAGGGGTAGTTCACGCCCTTCTGCATCGCGATGTCGACGGCGCGCGCATTGCACACGCCCTGGTTGACGGCGTCCGCCGCTTCGTTGGCCAGCATGGCGACGGTGCGCATCACGGCCATGCCGGGCACATCATCCAGGCGCGTGACGGTGAAGCCGGTCGTCTGGAACAGGCCGACCGCGCCCTGCCAGGCTTCCTCGCTGCACTGGTCGGCGCGTGCCAGGGCGATGCGCGGCGACTTTGCCGGGTCCAGCATCAGGTCGAACAGCACCGTGTTCGGATGGTTGTCGTCCGCCGCACGCTGGGTCGCGCTGCGGCCGTCCGTCAGGTAGATGGCGGCGCCGTGGACGTGGAAGGCCGGTTCTTCGCGCGTATCGCTGCCGTCGAACATGGACGGGTGGCTGGGCACAACGCCGTGTTGCGCCAGGCGCTCGGTGACGACCGCCAGCAGCGGATCGAAGGCAGAGTCGGCGACGTCGCGTTTGCGCGTGATGCGCACGGTATGCGGGCGCTCCGCCAGCGGCTCGGCCTGGGCCGTGGGCGCAGCCGCATCCTCGCCGTAGCGGTAGAAGCCGCGGCCCGATTTGCGGCCCAGGAAGCCGGCGTTCACCAGTTCCTGCTGCAGCACCGAGGGCGTGAAGCGCGGGTCGTTGAAGTAGGCCTTGAAGACCGACTGCGTGACCGAGAAGTTGACGTCGTGGCCGATCAGGTCCATCAGCTCGAAGGGGCCCATGCGGAAACCGCCGCAATCGCGCATCACCGCGTCCAGGGTGGCGGCATCGGCGGCCTGTTCCTGCAGCAGGCGCAGGGCCTCGGCATAGTAGGGACGCGCCACACGGTTGACGATGAAGCCCGGCGTCGACTTCGCGTGCACCGGGTTCTTGCCCCAGACTTCCGCGGTGGCGTACACGGTATCGGCGACGGCCTTGTCGGTGGCGACGCCGCTGATCACTTCGACCAGCGCCATCAGCGGCACCGGGTTAAAGAAGTGCATGCCGACCAGGCGCTCCGGGCGCTGCAGCTGCGCGGCGATGGCCGTCACCGAAATCGAGGAGGTGTTGGTAGCCAGGATGCAGTCCGGGCCGACGATGCCTTCCAGCTCCGCGAACAGGCTGCGCTTGACGTCCAGGTCTTCGACGATGGCCTCGACCACCAGCGCCGCATCCTTCAGCTCCGCCGTCGATTGCGCGGGCATCAGGCGCTCGCGGGCGAGGTCCGCCTCGGCGGCGCCCATGCGGCCCTTTTCCACCAGCTTGTCGTAGGCTTTACCGATGCCGGCAATCGCTTTCGCCACGGCTTCCGGGCGCGTGTCGTACAGCCGCACCTGGTGCCCGGCGCTGGCCGCCACCTGGGCAATGCCGGAGCCCATGGCGCCGCTGCCGACGACGGCGATGACGCTGCCCTTGTCCAATGCATGTGCCATCGTCTTATTCTCCCTTGAAGTGCGGCTGGCGCTTTTCGATGAAGGCGGCCACGCCCTCGCGGTAGTCATGGCTGTAGCCCAGCTCGCGCATCATGCCGGCTTCCATCTGCAGCTGTTCTTCGAGGGTGTTGGTCCAGCTGGCCAGCATCGCCTTCTTGGTGAACGCCAGGCCCTTGGTCGGCGCGGCGGCAAAGTGCTCGGCCATCGCCATCGCTTCGTCCATCAGGGCTTCGTCCGGCACGCAGCGCCAGATCAGGCCCCACTGCTCGGCCTTCTCGGCCGGCAGCTTGTCGCCCAGCAGGGCCAGGCCCATGGCGCGTGCCGGGCCGATCAGGCGCGGCAGCACCCAGGTGCCGCCGGTATCGGGAATCAGGCCCAGCTTGCAGAAGGCTTCGATGAAGCTGGCCGACTTCGCGGCCAGCACGATGTCGCAGGCCAGCGCTAGGTTGGCACCGGCGCCGGCGGCCACGCCGTTCACCGCGCAGATCACCGGCATCGGCAGGGTGCGCAGGGTCGTGACCAGCGGCGCATAGAATTTTTCGACCGATTCGCCCAGGTCCACGCCGGGCGCGCCCGGCTCTACAGCGCGGTCGTTCAGGTCCTGGCCGGCGCAGAAGCCGCGGCCGGCGCCGGTCAGCACCAGCACGCGGGCGGATTTGTCGGCCTGCAGCTTGTCCAGGGCGTCGCGCACTTCGCGGTGCATGGCCTGGGTGAAGCTGTTCAGGCGGTCCGGCCGGTTGAGGGTGAGGACGGCGATGCCGTGGTCCAGGGTGAATTTGATGGATTCGTAGCTCATTAGATGTCTCCTCCTGTTTTTATTGCGCCGTCATGCCGGGCATTGCCCGACCTGACTTCCCGCGGAAGCGGGACCCCATGCTGAGTATCTTAGCCAGCTCAGTATGGATCCCCGCCTGCGCGGGGATGACGGGGTGGTGTTTATTCGTGCACGTCGAAATCGACCACGATCCTGTCCGTCACCGGGAAGCTCTGGCAGCTCAGCACGAAGCCGCGCGCCACTTCGTAGTCCTCGAGCGCGTAGTTGACGTCCATCTCCACCTGCCCTTCCAGCACCTTGCAGCGGCAGGTCGAGCACACGCCGCCCTTGCAGGAATAGCGCATGTCGATGCCCGCGCGCAGGCCGGCGTCCAGCAGCGATTCCTTGTCCTTGTCCATCGTGAAGCTGGCGTGGACGCCGTCCATCACCACCGTGACTTCGGTCTGGTGGCGCGGCTCCGCAGACACCGGGCGCGGCTTGCGTTCGGTCTTGCCCGTGCCTGCCGCGAACAGCTCGATGCGGATGCGCTCCTTCGGCATGCCCGCTTCCTGCAGCGCGTTCGAGACGCCGTGCATCATGTCTTCCGGGCCGCAGATGAAGGCGTAGTCGACGTTCTCCACGCGCAGCCAGTGCTGGAACAGCTCTCGGCATTTATCTTCGGTGATGCGGCCGTGGAACAGCTCGATGTCCTGGGGCTCGCGGCTCATGATGTAGACCAGGTTCAGGCGCTCCAGGTACTGGTCCTTCAGGTCGGTCAGCTCGTCGCGGAAGATCACGGACGAGGAGGCGCGATTCCCGTACAGGAGCGTGAAGCGGCTGTTCGGTTCGGCCAGCAGGGTGGTCTTGATGATCGACAGGATGGGCGTGATGCCGCTGCCGGCCGCGAAGGCCAGGTAGTGGCGGCTGCTCTCCGGCTCCAGCGGCAGGTTGAAGCGGCCCTCGGGCGGCATCACGTCGATGGTCACGCCGGGCCGGATGCATTCGTTGGCCCAGGTCGAGAACAGGCCGCCGTTCACGCGCTTGATGGCCACGCGCAGGCGCTTGTCCTGCACCGCCGAGCAGATCGAATAGGAGCGGCGCACGTCCTCGCCGTCGATCATCGCGCGCAGGGTCAGGTGCTGGCCCTGCTGGTACTGGAAGGCATCCTGCAGGTTGGGCGGCACCTCGAAGGTGACGGCGATCGCGTCGCGGGTTTCGTGCTTCACCTGGGCGACGGTCAGGGGATGGAATTTGCTCATGGTCTCAATGACACTTGAAGTAGTCGAAAGGCTCGCGGCAATCGAGGCACTGGTACAGCGCCTTGCAGGGCGTCGAGCCGAACTGGCTGGTGAGCCGGGTGTGGTGCGAGCCGCAGTGCGGGCACGCGACGTCGGGCTGCTGGATCGCATGGCGTTTCACACCGTGCTTCAAACCGCTGATGTCGATCACCTGCTGCACCGGCGGGGCGATGCCGTAGCCTTTCAAGGCGGCCTTGCCGGCTTCGCTCATCCAGTCGGTGGTCCAGGCCGGCGACAGGCGGGTGGCGATGCGCAGCTTGTCCACGCCGCGCGCACGCAGGGCCGCTTCCACGTCCTCGGCGATCACCTGCATCGCCGGGCATCCGGAATAGGTCGGGGTGATCGTCACCACGCATTCGCCGCTGGCCTTGTCTACGGCGACCTCACGCACGATGCCCAGGTCGACCACCGAGATCACCGGAATCTCGGGATCGGGCACCTCGCCCAGCCAGGCCCAGACTTGTGCGGTATCGGTCACGATCGCCTCCGCCACGGTCTTACCATTCCACGCCGGGATAGGCGCGCTGCAGGAACTGCATCTCGGCCAGGATGAAGCCGAGGCGCTCGCTGTGCCTGCCCTGCTTGCCGCCGCGCTGCATGTAGGCGTCCGGCGAAGGCATGCTCAGGGTGGCCTCAAGCAGGACTTCGGACACGTGCTGCAGGAAGGCTGCACGCAGGGTCTCGGCAGCCGGGGCCACGCCCTGCTCCACCATCGCCAGATCAAGCTCGTCGTAGATGAAGGCCTCGCCTGCATAGGTCCACAGCTCGTCGACCGCGGCATGCATTTTGGCGTGGCTGATGTCGGTGCCGTCGCCCAGGCGCACCACCAGGTCGCCGCTGCGGCGCAGGTGATAAGTGACTTCCTTGATCGACTTTTCCGCGATCTCGGCGATGCGCTTGTCCGTCGAATTCAGCAGCTCGCGCATCAGGAAGTAGTGCCAGGTATCGAAGAAGAACTGGCGCACCATGACCATCGCATAGTCCGTGTTCGGCTGCTCGACCAGCAGCACGTTGCGGAATTCGCGGCTGTCGCGCAGGTAGGCCAGCCGGTCTTCGTCGCGGCCATGGCCTTCGAGTTCGCCGGCATAGGTCAGCCACATGCGGGTCTGGCCCAGCAGGTCGAGGGCGACGTTGGTGAGCGCCATGTCCTCTTCCAGCGCCGGGCCCTTGCCGCAGAGCTGGGACAGCTGCTGGGACAGGATCAGGGCGTTGTCGCCCTGGCGCAGCAGGTATTCGAACTTTGCCTTATCCACGCCAGGCCTCACAGGTTCTTGACTTCTTCCGGCATCGGGAAGAAGGTCGGGTGGCGGTACACCTTGCTGTTGGACGGCTCGAACAGCGCGTCCTTGTCGCTCGGGCTGGAGGCGACGATGTCGGCCGCCTTCACAACCCAGATCGAGACGCCTTCGTTACGGCGCGTGTAGACGTCGCGTGCGTTGTTGATCGCCATCTCGGCATCCGGTGCGTGCAGGCTGCCGACGTGCTTGTGGGCGAGTCCGTGCTGGCTGCGGATGAAGACTTCCCACAGTGGCCATTCTTTGCTCATGTTTGTCTCCGTATTCTTAAGCGGCTTGCTTGTCCGCCTGTTTGTCCGCATACGCCACCAGCGCATCGCGGAACCACTCGCCGTCTTCCCAGGCCTTCACGCGGGTGCGCAGGCGGTCCTTGTTGCAGGGGCCGTTGCCCTTCAGGACGTTCTGGAATTCGGTCCAGTCGATCTCGCCGAAGTCGTAGTGGCCAGTTTCTTCGTTCCACTTGAGGTCCGGGTCGGGAACGGTCAGGCCGAGGAATTCGGCCTGCGGCACGGTCTGGTCGACCATGCGCTGGCGCAGCTCGTCGTTCGAGAACAGCTTGATCCGCCACTGGCTCGACTGCGCGCTGTTGACCGACTCGGCATCCGAGGGGCCGAACATCATCAGCGAAGGCCACCACCAGCGGTTCAGCGCATCCTGGGCCATCGCCTTCTGCTCGGGCGAGCCCTGGGCCAGCTTCATCATGATGTCGTAGCCCTGGCGCGCATGGAAGGACTCTTCCTTGCAGACGCGGATCATGGCGCGCGCATACGGGCCGTAGGAGCAGCGGCAGAGCGGGATCTGGTTGATGATGGCCGAGCCGTCGACTAGCCAGCCGATGGCGCCGATGTCGGCCCAGGTCAGGGTCGGGTAATTGAAGATGCTCGAGTACTTGGCTTTGCCGGAGTGCAGAGCTTCCAGCAGCTCGTCGCGCGAGACGCCGAGGGTCTCGGCCGCGCTGTACAGATACAGGCCATGGCCGGCTTCGTCCTGGATCTTGGCCAGCAGGATCGATTTGCGTTTCAGCGTCGGTGCACGCGTGACCCAGTTCCCTTCCGGCAGCTGGCCGACGATCTCGGAGTGGGCGTGCTGGGAGATTTGGCGGATCAGGGTCTTGCGGTAAGCCTCGGGCATCCAGTCCTTGGCTTCGATCTTCACGCCGGCGTCGATGCGGGCCTGAAAGGCTTGCTCTTCCGCGCTCATGTCTTCGCGGGTCTGCACCTTTTTGAGGCCGGTTTCTACCAGTTGGGCGTACATGGTGGTCTCCGTTTGTGTTCTCACTGAATCCATAATACGATACAAAAAACGCGATGTACACAAGAATTTTGAATCATATTGAGGTGCAAGTATCTGTCGAATGCGACGTGATTACGGTAAAGTAACTATATGAAAATGCTCACCAGCAACGACTGGATCAGCCAGTTCCTCGCCACCGATCCGCCGCGCTCGAAATCGCTGGTGATGACCATCTTCGGCGACGCCATCGCCCCGCACGGCGCGCGCCTGTGGCTGGGCAGCCTGATCGAACTAGTGGCGCCGATGGGCGTCACCGACCGCCTGGTGCGCACCAGCGTGTTCCGCCTGGCGCAGGAAGGCTGGCTGGTCGCCAGCCGCGAAGGACGGCGCAGCAGCTATGCCCTGCTCCCAGAAGCGCGTCCGCGTTTCGAGCGCGCGAACCACCGCATCTACGCGCCGCCCGGCCTGGACTGGGACGGCCGCTGGACCGTCGTGATGGCGCCCAACGGCAGCATCGATGCGCCTCTGCGCGCGGCCGTGCGCAAGGAGCTCGAGTGGGAAGGCTATGCGATGCTGGCGCCCGGCCTGCTGACCCATCCGGCGGCCGATGCCCCGACCCTGGCCGACATCCTCGAGCGTGTGAAAGGCACCGGCAAGATCTTCGTCTGCAGCGCCGCCGAGCTGCCGGGATCCGGTTCCCGTCCGCTGGGCGAGCTGGTGCGCGAGGCTTGGGACCTGAGCGCCGTGGTGGCCGACTACCGCCGCTTCATCGCCGAGTTCACGCCGCTGCTGGCCACCTTGCGCGAGGAGCCGCAGCTGTCGAACCGGGACGCCTTCGTGGTGCGCAGCCTCCTGATCCACGCCTACCGCCGCGTCCAGCTGCACGATCCGATGCTGCCGCTGGAGCTGCTGCCGCAACCCTGGCCGGGCTCGGAAGCGTATGCGCTGGCGCAGGCGATCTACCGCCTGACCTGGGAAAAGGCCGAGCAGCACCTGATGGATGTGCTGAGACGCGAGGATGTGGAGGCGCCCGAGGCGGACGGCGCCTTCTATGAACGATTCGGCGGCCTCGGTTGATCGGACGATGGCGTGAGCAGCTCGTCTTTGCCGGCCTTCTTTGCCGCCGAGCGCCTTAGCTGCCGTAGGGAAAGGCCGAACGCTACCCCGAGACAAATGCCGACCGAAGGATTCAAATAGACCGCGCCGAACAGCGTTCCTAAGGCGATTCCCAATGCCAACTCGTTCATGCGATCTCCCTTCTGTTCGAGCCGGCTAGCTCGGGCGGCCATGTTTGACGGCAGGATTACGGATGCTGTCGATCCCCAGCTCCAGATCCAGCCCCGGCCAGTACAGGCAGGTATCCCCAAAGCATTCGACCCGGCACAGCTGCGCCACGGTGGCGTGCTCGAACCAGGGGAACATAGCGAACGGCAGATACAGCTCTTCACGACGGCAGCGCAGCCAGAAGCCTTGCCTGTCGATGCTGGTAATTTCGGCGCGTGCCACGCGGATTTCGTTTTTCATTCTTCTTTTCCTCCCAAACAAGCACGTTAGCAAAAGCCCGAAGGCCCGCATTTGAGCGGCAACAGATGAGCAGATTTGCGCACCGATTCGTGGTGTGGGTATGATGTGTCTCTTACCACTCAATAACAGGACCTCGTCAAACCGTAGCGAGCGGCCGCAGTTTCGGCCGAGAAGCGCAGCCGTACTGACGGTACGGCGAGCATCGCAGGCCGAAAATGCAACGCGCAGCAGGTTTGACGAGGTCCCATCTACAGGACGCACAATGTCTATCAAGATCAGCAGCCAGTTCGACGCTGGCGCCATCGATATCGTCAGCGCCACGAGCGCCGGCGCCATCGACCTGAACATCCGCAAGGATTCGCACGCCGACATCATCCAGTGGTTCTACTTCCGCCTGCAGGGCGCGCAAGCCCAGCCCTGCACCATCCGCCTGCTCAATGCCGGCCAGTCGGCCTACCCGAAGGGCTGGGAAGACTACAACGCGATGGCGAGCTACGACCGCGTCAACTGGTTCCGCGTGCCGACCAGCTTCGACGGCCAGGTGCTGACCATCGAGCACACCCCGGCCATGGACAGCGTCTATTACGCCTACTTCGAGCCGTACTCGTGGGAGCGCCACCTGGAGCTGCTGGACCGCGCTCAGCTGTCCGAGCACGTGCGCATGGTCGACCTGGGTTCGACCGTCGACGGCCGCGACCTGAACATGCTGATCGTCGGTGAACCTTCGCCTGAAAAGAAAAAGGTGTGGGTGATCGCACGCCAGCACCCGGGCGAGACCATGGCCGAATGGTTCGTCGAAGGCATGCTGGACGCCCTGCTCGACCCGGCCCATCCCTTCGGGCGTCAGCTGCTGAAAGAATCGGTGTTCTACGTGGTGCCGAACATGAACCCGGACGGCTCGGTGCGCGGTAACCTGCGTACCAACGCCGCCGGCGCCAACCTGAACCGCGAATGGCTGAACCCGACCATGGAGCGCAGCCCGGAAGTGTTCCTGGTGAAGCAGAAGATGCATGAAACCGGCGTCGACATGTGCCTGGACGTGCATGGCGACGAAGGCCTGCCCTATGTGTTCGTGGCTGGCAGCGAATCCCTGCCGAACTTTACCGCCGAACAGGCCGCGGCGCAGAAAGCCTTCTCGGACGCCTTCATGATCGCCAGCCCGGACTTCCAGGACGTGCACGGCTACGGTGAAACGCCCTACAGCGAAGAAACGCTGACCATGGGCTCGCCGCACATCACGCACGCCTTCGGCTGCCTGTCGCTGACCCTGGAACTGCCGTTCAAGGACAACGCCAACGATCCGGATCCGCTGGTCGGCTGGGACGGCGCGCGCAGCGCCCGACTCGGCGCCGCCGTGCTGCAGCCGGTGCTGCAGGCCGTTCGCGCGATCAAGTAAGCATCCACCCAGCTGGGAACCGGTCTGCGCTGCCCATGTCCAAAGCATGAGTAGCAGTCAGAAGCGGGGAACGGTATGGGTATCGTATATCGGCCAGGTGAAAATCCGGAACCGGGAGCGCCGTCTCCCGCCGGACTGGCGCTGGGCGACTCCTGGTTCTGGCACGCCGAGCAGACCTTGCTGCAGGCGCTGGTCGAGCATCCGCGGGTGGCGCCCGAGCATGCGTCCATCCGCCTGCTCGGCTTCAACGGCGCCCGCCTGAACCAGTACATCGGCGACGGCCCCTATGCCGGCGTGGTCCACATGGAGCTGGCGCCGAACTTTCATTTCACCGAGTTCTATCTGGGCGGCTTCGCCAACGATGCGCTCGAGCACAGGCTGGCCCTGCGCGACGACTGCACCTCCGCGCCCGACCCGGCAGCCTGCTTTTCGGCCGCGCGCCTCGACCTGATGCTCTACCACATCAGCGAAGGCTTGAACGGCATCATCCGCGCCATCCGCTGGGCCTACCGCAAGACGCCCTGGCAGCAGCCGATCTTCCTGAACGGCTACGACTACCCGGTGCCCGACGGCCGCGGTTTCGTCGACAGCCATGGCGGCTGGATCACGACGGTGATGGACGACGCCAACGTCAATCCCGACCCGGCCTTCCGCACCCAGGTCATGAAGCACATGATCGACGCCGTCAACGACGAGGTGCTGGCCGAATTCCACTCGCCCCTCGAGCACGTGTTCCACGTCGACAGCCGCGGCGTGCTGGAGACCGCTGCACCGCAATACCTGGAAGACTGGGAAAACGAGGGTTACCCGACCCGCGAGGGCTTCGCGAAGATCCTCGAGCGGGCATGGTTTTCCATGCTCGCTCCCTTCAATATCATTAAATGAGCGTGAACCCCGAGGATTTTACAGGAAGGTGAAGACCTGTTCTTCGGCCAGGCGCGACTTCGGCAGGCCGGCATTGAAGTCGGTCTCGGCGTGGTAGCCGAAGCTCAGCATGACCAGGCTGGTCAGGCCGCGCTCGTGCAGGCCGAACTCGGCGTCCAGCACGGGCACGTCGATGCCTTCCATGGGCGTCGTGTCGATGCCCAGCTTGGCCGCGCCCAGCATGGCGGTGCCGAGGGCGATATAGACCTGCTTTTCCAGCCACTGCGGCAGGTCTTTCTGGGTGTAGCGGTGCAGGTTGACGTAGCCCAGGCGGCCCTTGGCCTGGCCGGCCTTCGCTGCCTCGTCCTTGAAGCGGCCGTCGCGCTGTTCCTGCTCCAGGATATTGTCCAGGTGCTGCTGGTCGGCGTCGGCGCGCACGCAGAACAGGATCACGTGCGAAGCGTTGGTGATCTTCGCTTCGTTGTACGAGAAACCGCCCTGCGCACCCTTGGCCATGCGGGCCTTGGCTTCCGGGGTGCTGGCGACGATGAAGTGCCAGGGCTGGGAGTTGACCGAAGACGGGCTGTTGCGCAGCAGGCCATAGATCTGCTGCATCAGCTCGTCAGGGACGCGGCGCGAAGCGTCGTAGGCCTTGGTGGTGTGGCGTTTGGTGGCGGCGGCGAGAATGTCCATGCGGTTCCTTTCATGTGCGATACATATCCGCACATTATTGCAGGAACCGGATTCAGCTGCCGGCGATGACCATTTTCTCGATCAGGATCGACCCGGTCGACTTGTTGCCGCGCGTCAGCACGTCACTGCCGATGCCGACGATGGACTGGAACATGTCCTTCATGTTGCCGGCGATGGTGATCTCTTCGACCGGGTATTGAATGACGCCGTTCTCGACCCAGTAGCCGGAAGCGCCGCGCGAATAGTCGCCGGTGACGTAGTTGGTGCCCTGCCCCATCAGTTCCGTGACCAGCAGGCCGGTGCCCATCTTGCGCAGCATGCCTTCGAAGTCGTCCGCAATTTTCGTTTCCTTCGAGGTCATGGACAGGTTGTGCGAACCGCCGGCATTGCCGGTGGTCTGCATGCCCAGCTTGCGCGCCGTGTACGAGGACAGGAAATAGCCCTGCAGCACGCCATCGCTGACGACCTTGCGGGTCTGGGTGCGCACGCCTTCTTCGTCGAAGGGCGAGGAGCCGACCGCGCCGACGATGTGCGGGTCTTCCACGATATTGATGTGCGAGGGGAAAATGGATTGGCCCAGCGAGTCCAGCAGGAAACTCGATTTACGGTAGAGGGCGCCGCCCGAAGTTGCCTGCACGAAGGAACCGACCAGGCCGGCGGCCAGCGGGGCTTCGAACAGTACCGGGCAGGTGCGGGTGTCGAGCTTGCGCGCGTTCAGGCGGGCCAGCGCGCGCTCGGCGGCATAGCGGCCGACTTTTTCGGGGTCGGCCAGCTTTTTCGGGTCGCGCGCCGAGCTGTACCAGTCGTCACGCTGCATCTTGTTGCCCTTGCCGGCGATCGGCGCCACCGACAGCGTGTGGCGCGAGAACGGGTAGCCGGCGCAGAAACCGAGGCTGTTGGCGGCCACGAAATGCGATTGCTGGACGTAGACGCTGGCGCCTTCGCTGTTGGTGATGCGCTTGTCGACGCCGAAGGCGGCCGCTTCGCAGCGCTGGGCCAGCTGCACCGCGCCCTCGGCATCGATGTCCCATGGGTAGCATAGGCGCAGGTCGCGCGGGTTCATTTCCAGCAGATCGGCGTCCGGCAGGCCGGCGGCCGGGTCTTCGGCGGTGAAGCGGGCGATGTTGTAGGCCGCTTCGACGGTGGCGCGCAGCGAGGCGCTGGAGAAATCGGAGGTGTTGGCATGGCCGCGGCGCTGGCCGCAGTAGACGGTCACGCCGATGCCCTTGTCCTTGTTCTGCTCGATGGTTTCGACCTGGCCCTTGCGCACCGTCACCGCCAGCCCGCTACCCTCGCTGATCTCGACCGATGCATCGCTGGCGCCGGTTTCCTTTGCAATCGCCAGCACGTCCTGCGCGAGCTGCTTGAGCTGATCCTGGGTATGGGTGAAGACGGAGTCGTTCATGTGCGTTTTTCGTAGCGAGCCCTAAAACAGTTATCATAGCAGCCGTTTACTGTTTTTACCGTCCAGACGTGCGTCTGACGAATCTAGATCATCATGCCAAATGCAAACCGCGGCGCTGTCGGCTTCCGCTCCGACGAGTTCGAACCGGAATACGACCGCCCTTCCAAGTCCGAACTGAAACGGCAGAGTAACGAGTTGCAAAAGCTCGGCGAACAACTCATCGATGCGCCGCGCGACCGCGTCAAGCGCGTGCCGATGCCGGACGAGGTCAAGGATGCGATCCTGATGGCCCAGACCATCACCAACCACGAAGGCCGCCGCCGCCAGCTGCAGTACGTGGGCAAGATGATGCGCACCCTCGACGAAGAGGAAGTCGCCGTCATCCAGCGCACCATCGAGAGCTGGAAAGGCGCCTCGAAGGCCGAAACCGCTTCGCTGCACGCGCTGGAGCGCCGCCGCGACAAGCTGCTGGCCGACGACAAGGCTCTCACCCAGCTGCTGGAAGAACATCCGCAGCTGGACGTTCAGCACCTGCGTACCCTGATCCGCAACGCCCGCAAGGAACAGGCCGAGAACAAGCCGCCGAAGGCCTACCGCGAGATCTTCCAGATCCTGAAGGACCTGGCCAAGCCGGCCAAAGCGGCCGCGCCTTCCGACGAAGACGAAGGCGAGGAAGCCGACGATGAGTCTGGAGAATAAGGTACAGGAGCTGGTCGTCGGCCTGGTCTCGGTCTCGGACCGCGCCAGCGGCGGCATCTACGAGGACAAGGGCATCCCGGCCCTGCAGGAATGGCTGGGCAAAGCCCTGACCACGCCCTTCCGCGTCGAGACCCGCCTGATCCCCGACGACCGCGACGAGATCGAGAGCACGCTGATCGAGCTGGTCGACGAAACCCGCTGCCACCTGGTGCTGACCACCGGCGGCACCGGCCCGGCGCGGCGCGACGTCACGCCCGAGGCGACGCTGGCCATCGGCACGAAAGAGATGCCGGGCTTCGGCGAGCAGATGCGCCAGGTCAGCCTGCACTTCGTGCCGACCGCGATCCTATCGCGCCAGGTGGCCGTGATCCGCGAGACGCCGGACCATGCTGCCCTGGTCCTGAACCTGCCGGGCCAGCCGAAATCGATCAAGGAAACCCTCGAGGGCCTGAAGGATGCGGACGGCAAGACCATCGTCAACGGCATCTTCGCCGCCGTCCCCTACTGCATCGACCTAATCGGCGGCCCGTTCAGCGACACCAACCCGGACGTCTGCGCCGCCTGGCGTCCCAAGAAAAAATAAGCCCCAAGGACAAGCGCATGAGCGAGCTGCTCGAACACGTCACGATCGACACCAGCGACCACCCGGAAATCTCCGTCATCTGGCTGCACGGCCTGGGCGCCGACGGCAACGACTTCGTGCCCATCGTGCGCGAACTGGACCTGGCCGGCCTGCCGGGCATCCGCTTCATCTTCCCGCATGCGCGCACGATCCCGGTCACCATCAACGGCGGCTACGTGATGCGCGCCTGGTACGACATCACCGGCGCCGAGCTGACGCGCCGCGAAGACGAAGCCGGCCTGCGCGCCTCGCAGCTGGAAGTCGAAGCCTTCATCGCCCGCGAAAAGGCACGCGGCATTCCGGCCTCGCGCATCGTGCTGGCCGGCTTCTCGCAGGGCTGCGCGATGACCATCCAGGCCGGCTTGCGCCACCCTGAATCGCTGGCCGGCATGCTCTGCCTGTCGGGCTACGTGCCGCTGTCCGCCAAGCTGGCCACGGAACGTACCCAGGAAAGCCTGCAGACGCCGATCTTCATGGCCCACGGCCGCCACGACAACGTGGTGCCCTTCAGCCGCGCCGAGCAATCGCGCGACCTGCTGGTGTCGCTGGGTTACCAGGTCGAGTGGCATGAGTACACCATGCAGCACTCGGTGTGCCTGGAAGAGGTGCAGCACATGTCTGCATTCTTCAAACGTATTTTAGGGTAAGTGCGATGGCAAAGAAGGAAGAACTCGACGAAGAGACGATGGCGCTGATTAACTGGTGCATCGAAGTCGAAAAACACCTGGTGGCCGGCGGCGCCACCCAGAAGCAGGCGCAGGAACACATCGAAGAGAACGTCGAGTGGTTCACCGACATGTTCTACGATGAGTTCACGCCGGAGCAGGCGGCCAAGGAAGCGCTGGCCTGAGCGTATCGAGCTTTTGTCGTCGTGCACCTGCAAACACAATTTGGGCAAAAGTTAAAATAATTATATCTTTGTGTTAATATCATTTCTGTTTTAATCAATAGGAGTTTTCGCATGGAATGGCGAGGAATTACATCTGCCTGATTTGGCAGATGTTCAGACCAAGTAACCCGATTTACCGGGGCTATCTCAAAAATATCGTTCATGACGATAGGTCTGCGCTCGATCCATTAACCCTGTTTTCATGCGGAGACATCTATGAAAATTAAGATTTGCGTTACCAATCCTGACGCACCACGCTATTTCGAAGAGTTTGCGACTCTGGATACGACGGAAATTCTCGTTTCTGAATTTGCGTACACTGTTCGTGAAATGTATGAGAGGCGTTATCCTGCTCATCTGATCGATATCGTAAACATTCACGAGGTTGATCGCGGGCACTACTGATAAAAAAGCCGAGCATAGCTCGGCTTTTTTTATCCTCCGAAACCACTACATACCCCAGCAGCTACTCCGGCAGCGGATCAGCGGACGATGCCGGCGCCTCGGTCTGCGCCGTGTTCATCACCATCGCCAGGAAGGTGTAGTAGCCGTTCACCCCCATCAAGTCGACCACGCCCTGCTCGCCGAACAGCGCCAGCGCATCGTTGTAGACTCGGTCGGAGACCCGTTTGTCGCGGTGCAGCTCGAGACAAAAATCGTAGACCACGGATTCGTCGACCAGCATTGCGGCCGGGCGCTGGCGCCGCGCGATGGCGCCGATCACGTCCGCGGTGATGCCGACCTGCTGCGCGATCGGGGCGTGGATCGCCCACTCGACCTGCTGGTCCCATTCGCGCGCAGTGACCAGGATGGCCAGCTCGGATAGTCTGACGCCGATCGCGCTGCGGTAGCGCAGGTATTCGCCGAGGCGCTGCGCATAGCCCATCAGCTCAGGGCTGCGCAGCAGCGGCACGAAGGGGCCGTACAGGGCGCCGCGCGGGCCGCTGACGATCTCCTGGGCCGCCTCGCGCTGGGCGGCGGTCCATTCGGTTTCGGGAATCGGGCGTAGGCGGTCGGTCATGGCTGTTCAAATAATGTCCAGGAAGAAAATATTCGCACGGCTCCCATTAAAAATCAAAAGAATCCTGGCGCTAAGCGTTTATTGTCAATCGTCAACTTTTTGAAGGAGATTCCCAATGAGCCGCATCCTTCACCGCAGCCTGCGCCAGACGCCGCCCGTGGCGGTCGGCGGCCAGGGCATCTGCCTGCGCGACAGCCAGGGCAAGACCTACATCGACGCGAGCGGCGGCGCGGCCGTGTCCTCGCTCGGTCATGGCCACCCGGACGTGATTGCCGCCATGCACGCCCAGATCGACCGCTGCGCCTACGCGCACACCGCCTTCTTCACCACCGAGGTGGCGGAGCAGCTGGCCGACCGCCTGGTGGCGCGCGCGCCGGCGGGCATCGGCGGGGTCTACCTGGTGTCGGGCGGCTCGGAGGCGATGGAAACCGCGCTCAAGCTGGCGCGCCAGTACTTCGTCGAAGGCGGCGAGGAGCAGCGCTCGCTGTTCATTGCGCGCCGCCAGAGCTATCACGGGAACACGCTGGGCGCGCTGGCGGTGGGCGGCAACGAGTGGCGCCGCAAGCCCTTCGCGCCGCTGCTGATGGATGTGCCGCGCGTCGCGCCCTGCTACGAATACCGCGACCGCCTGGAAGGCCAGACCACGGCCCAGTACACCGGCATGCTGCTGGACGAGCTGGAGGCGACCATCCTGCTGGTCGGGCCGGAGCGGGTGATCGGCTTTTGCGCCGAGCCGGTGGTGGGCGCCACCGGCGGCGCGATTCCGCCGACGCCGGACTACTTCCGCGGCGTGCGCGCGCTGTGCGACAAGTACGGCATCCTGTTCATCGCCGACGAAGTCATGTGCGGCATGGGGCGCACCGGCACCATGTTCGCGATCGAGCAGGACGGCGTGGCGCCGGACCTGATCGCGGTGGCGAAGGGACTGGGCGCGGGCTATGCGCCGATCGGCGCGGTGCTGGCCAACGGCGCCATCGTCGAGCGCCTGCGCAGCGGCAGCGGCAGCTTCCTGCACGGGCACACCTACATCGGTCATCCGGTGGCGGCGGCCGCCGCGCTGGCGGTGCAGGAGGTGATCGAGCGCGACGATTTATTGGTGCAGGTGCAGAAGCGCGGCGCCACCCTGCGCCGGATGCTGGGCGACGTCTTCGCCAGCCATCCGCACGTCGGCGACATCCGCGGCCGCGGGCTGTTCCTGGCGCTGGAGCTGGTGCGCGACCGCGCCACCAAGGAGCCCTTCGCGCCGGAGCTGAAGCTGCACGCGGCGATCAAGGCCAAGGCGATGGAGTGCGGGCTGATGGTGTACCCGATGGGTGGCACCATCGACGGCCGCAGGGGCGACCACGTGCTGCTGGCGCCGCCCTTCATCGTCAGCGCGGCGCAGCTGTCGGAGATCGTGACGCGGCTGGACGATGCCCTGAAGGCCGCGCTGAAGACGGTTCTGTAATCTTGTAGGGTGGGCTCTCCGAGCCCACGCGGAAGCTGGCACTGTGCAGACGTTCGCGTGGGCACGGGGTGCCCACCCTGCGTGATCACTTCTTCGGGAATGCCACCACTTCCTGCTGCTGCTCGCCAATACCGGCGATACCAAGACGCAGCTTGTCACCCTTCTTGAGGAAACGCTGCGGCGTGAGGCCCAGCCCCACGCCCGGCGGCGTGCCGGTGGTGATGATGTCGCCCGGCTCGAGGGTCATGAAGCGCGACAGGTAGCTGACGATTTGCGCCACCGTGAAGATCATGTTCGAGGTGTTCCCGGTCTGCATGCGCTTGCCGTTCAGTTCCAGGTAAAGGTCGAGGTCCTGGACGTCGAAGATCTCGTCCTTCGTCACCAGGAAGGGGCCGACCGGGCCGAAGGTGTCGCAGCCTTTGCCTTTGTCCCACTGCGAGCCCATCTCGAACTGGAAGGCGCGCTCGGAGACGTCGTTGACCACGCAATAGCCGGCCACGTACTTCATGGCGTCCGCTTCGCTGACGTATTGCGCGCGCTCGCCGATGACCACGCCCAGCTCGACTTCCCAGTCGGTCTTCTTCGAGCCTTGCGGCAGCTGGATGGGGTCGTCCGGGCCGGACAGGCAGCTGGTCGCCTTCATGAACAGGATCGGCTCCTTCGGGATCGGCGCGCCCACCTCGGCCGCGTGGTCGGAGTAGTTCATGCCGATGCCGATGAATTTGCCGACGCCCTTGACCGGCACGCCGAAGCGCGGTTCGCCGCGCACGATGGGCAGGGTCTTCCAGTCGACCTTGGCCAGCTTGCGCAGCGCCTTTTCCGACAGCACCGACCCATCGATATCGTCGATGATGCCGGCCAGCGAGCGCAAGCGGCCTTCTTCGTCGAACAGTCCGGGTTTTTCCTTACCGGGGCGACCGTAACGTACCAATCTCATATTCTTCCTTCGGAGCGAGTAAAGCAATCCCGCATTTTACCGGACGCCGCCGACGGAAGACTTTGAGGTAGTAACCCAGCAGGCCGGGCAGCTGCAGCAGCACCAGCACGCCGAAGGCCACGCGGTAGGCCTGCACCGGATAGTGGCCAGTCAGGTCGGGATGCCAGAGCCCGACCACCTGGCCGAAGCCGGCCTGCACCAGGAAGGCGCCGATGAAGATCAGGAGGTTCAGGCAGGTCGCGGCGCGTCCGGTCAGCTCGCGCGGCAGGCTCTGGGCCACGATCGCGTACTCGATGCCGGTGATGGTGCCCACCAGCGTGAACAGCACCGACAGGATCTGCAGGCTGGGGCGGTAGCCGATCACGATGAGTCCCTGCACGAGCACGAACAGGCCCACGCCGACCGCCGCCACGTCCAGCGCCTGGATGCCGCGCCGCCCCGCCCACTCGGTGATCATGCCGACCGCGATCGCGCCGAAGATCACCGAGGCCATGCCCATGTAGAGCAGGTAGGCCACCGCGCCTTCCGGAAAGCGCGCGACGTCGGACAGCCAGCGCCCGATCCACAGGCCCTGGATGCCGAAGAAGATCGCATGCGGCAGCAGTACCAGCGAGATCGTGTTGCGGAAGGCCGGCGTGCGGTAGACGTCGAGCACCGAGCGCACCGTGGGCGCCTTGCCGCCCAGCGGCTTCGAACGCGGACTCACGAGCCAGATCAACAGCCCCGAACAGGCCGACAGGATGGCCAGCAGAATGAACAGGCCGCGCCAGTCGGTATGCTGCAACAGCGCGCGCACCGGCATGGTGCTCGTTGCCGCGCCCAGTCCGCCGACTGCGATCAGGTAACCCTGCACCGAGGGCAGCTTCTTGGGCGAGATCCAGGTCGAAATCGCCTTCACCGCGGACATGAAACAGCCGCCCAGGCCGAAGCCGATGATCGCGCGCGCCACCACCAGCTGCGCGAAACTGTGGCCGTAGGCGAACAGCAGCGCGCCGCAGGAAGCCATCAGCATCAGGTAGAGCTGCACCTTGCGCGGGCCGTAGCGGTCGAGCGCGATGCCGACCGGCAGCTGGACCAGCGCGAAGGCGAAGAAGAAGGCGCTGGTGAGCAGTCCGAGCTGGCCGGGCGTGAGCGCGAGCGCGCCGACCAGCTGCGGGGCCAGCACGGCATTCACGTTGCGCAGCAGGGAGGACAGGTAGTGCCCCAGCGCGAACGGCAGGAACACGTAGAAAAAAACCGCCACGCCGGAGAGGCGTGGCGTGCTCTGGTCGGTCTCCATGATTGGATGCGTTCAGCGCGGCTCAGGCGGCGTCGGGCTGAGAATCGCTGGCGCGCCGGTCCCGCGGCGCCTGGACGATCGGGATCACGCGCCCGGCCGGTGGCTGGAAATCGGCATCCCCGCTGTCCGCTTCCGCTTCGAAAAAGAACTTCTTGCGGCCGAACGCAGGTTTCAGATGATCGAGCCAAGTGGCCTCCGGGTCGTACTTGGCAAAGAAGGGACGGCGCACCCACTCCGGATTGCGGGCCTGCAGGAACTGCAGCGCGAACAGCTTTTCGCCGTTGATCGTGACCACGCCGTCGATCACGACCTTGCCCGGGAAGGCGCTCATCGACGGCCCGCGCACGGTGCGCGACAGGCCCGACACCATGCTGTAGGCGGACTGGAAGATCTCGTGCGCGCGCGCCAGCGGCAGCGAGAAGTACTCGCGCGGGCCGGTGTCGCGCTCGACGAACATGTAGTACGGGATCGCGCCCAGGCGCACGCCGGTGGTCCACAGCTCGGCCCAGCTGTGCGGATCTTCGTTGATGTGGCGGATCAGCGGGCCCTGCATGCGCAGCGTGGCGCCGGTGCCGACGATGCGCTTGACGGCCTGCTGGGCGATCGGGCTGCGCAGTTCCACCGCATGGTTGTAGTGGCCCATGATCGCCAGGTTCTTGCCGGCCTTGACCACCTTCTCGAACAGGCGCAGCAGGTCGTCGCTGTCCTTGTCGGAGACGTAGCGCTGCGGCCAGTAGGCCACCGACTTGGTGCCGATACGGATGTTCTGGATGTGGGCCAGGTTCGGCGCCAGCAGCGGCTCGATGAATTCGGTCAGCGAGCGCGTATTCATGATCATCGGGTCGCCGCCGGTGATCAGGACGTCGGTCACGTCCGGGTGGGTCGCCAGGTAGGACACCAGCTCGGTGCATTCGCGGGCGTCGAACTTCATGTCGTCCATGCCGACGAACTGCGGCCAGCGGAAGCAGAAGGTGCAGTAGGCGTGGCAGGTCTGGCCCGCGCTCGGGAAGAACAGCACCGTCTCCTTGTACTTGTGCTGCAGACCCTTGAGCGGCGCGTCGTTCACGCGCGGCACGTTGTGGGTCATCTGGCCGGCCGGGTGCGGGTTCATGCGCATGCGGATGTCGTGGACCAGCTTGGCGATCGCGGCATCGTCCTTCTTATACAGCACCAGGTCGCGCAGCTGCTCGTACTCCTTGGCCGGCAGCATGTCGCGGTGCGGGAAGGTCAGGCGGTAGATCGGATCGTCCGGGATGCGGTTCCAGTCGATCAGCTGTTCCATGACATATTCGTTGGTACGGAAAGGCAGGACATGGGATACCACCTGGACCGCTTCCTGCAGGTCCGGGCTCATCCACTGCCACTGGCGTGCGGTGGCGATCGACTGGCGGGTATAAGGCTTGAATTTCGCTGGCAGAGCGTCTGGCGTGGTCACGGGAGTTCTCCAGAGAGAAGAAAGGTTGACGTAGGGAACCGAAATTGCCGGCAGGAACTGATGGTAGACAGCAGCCTGCGACCCTGAGTTGCCTCTAATCAAGTCAAGTCTGACACCCTGTCGGAATATGGCTAAGCACTGTGGAAAATCAGTCCTGCATTTGCGCCGCCACATCGGCAAGTGCTTGCGCTAAGACAATTTCGCAGGGCTGACCCCGGCGTAGAGTACTAAATGCAATTTGGCAACATTCAGACCAGCCGTCACTTCGAAAGGAAATCTCCATGAAGCTGCTCGCTACCGCAACCGCCCTGTGCCTGGTCTCCGCCGCCGCACTGGCCAATGAACCGACCGAGAAAGACGCCATCGCCATGGCCGAGCGCGGCGCTGCCATGGTCAAGGCCAAGGGCAAGGAAGAGGTGATGAAACGCATCACCGCCAAGGACCCGGATTTCGTCCAGGGCTCGCTGTATATCGACATGCGCGACGTCAAGACCGGCATCGTGCTGGCCCACCCCTACAACGCCTCGATCGTCGGCAAGGACCTGACCGACGTCCCCGACGCCAACGGCAAGAAGTACCGCCGCGAGATCATCGAGCTGGCCGCCGCCAAGGGCAAGGGCTGGGTCGACTACCAGTACAAGAACCCGACCAGCGGCAAGATCGAGCCGAAGACCACCTACATCCTGCTGGTCGACGGTGTGGTGCTCGAAGCAGGCCTGTACAAGAAATAATCCCGATCACCTGACAAAACCCTCATGGCGGCGTTGCATCGTCTCGCCGTACTAACGTACTGTCTTCGACGATGCGCCTTGCCCTGAAGGTTTGTCAGGCGCTCGGCACGGCGCCCGACAAGGAGCAAAGCATGCTGAAAAAATTGCGGATCGGTCCCAAGCTGCTGCTGGCGCCCGGACTGGTGCTGGTACTGCTGCTGATGCTGTCGGGCGCCGCCTGGTACGGGATGGTGCGCCAGAACGCATCGCTGGAAAACATAGTGCAGGTGCGGGCGGCGCGCCTGCAGAACGTGGCCGACGTTGCCGGCGACGCCAAGTACGTGCACGCCAACGCTTACCAGCTGCTGGCCTGGATCAACGGCAGCTTCGCCAAGAACCGGCTCGACGCCCTGATCGCCGACATCGGCCGCCGCCACGTCTCGCTCAAGACCCAGCTGGGCGAACTGGCCAAGGTCACCAGCGGCGCGGAACGCAAACCGGTCGACGCCTCGCTGGCGGCGCTGGCGGCCTACGTCAAGGCGGTGCAGGAAACCATCGAGATGGCCCAGGTCGACCAGTCGATCGCGACCAACTCGATGCAGAAGGCGGAAAAGGAATTCGTCACGCTGAACCAGCAGCTGGCCCAGCTGGCAGCGCTGGAAAAGACCCTCAGCGAACAGGCCTATGCCACGGCGCGCGAGGAGTTCCACAACCTGGGCAAGACCATGGCGGTGCTGGTGCTGCTGTCGATCGCGGTGTCGATGGTGGTGACCATGCGGGTGCGGCGCGCCATGCTGGCCGATATCGGCGCGATCTCGGCGGTGGTCGACGAGCTGGCCGCGGGACGCCTCTCGGCCAGCGCCAGGAACGAGGGCCGCGACGAGATCGCCGGCGTCTCGCGCGCGCTCGACCACACCATCGCCACGCTCAACCAGACCCTGCGCAGCGTGCTCGATTCGGTGCGCTCGATCGACACCGCCTCGAAGGAGATCGCCAGCGGCAACCTGGACCTGTCGACCCGCACCGAGCTGCAGGCCGGCTCGCTGCAGCAGACCGCCAGCGCGATGGAGACCCTGACCACGGCGGTCAAGGACAACGCCAACAATGCGCGCCTGGCCACCGAACTGGCGGCCGAGGCGGCGCGGCTGGCGTCCAGCGGCGGCGAGTCGGTCGAGCGCGCGGTGGCGACCATGGAATCGATCCGCGCCAGCTCGCGCAAGATCGTCGACATCATCGGCGTCATCGACGGCATCTCGTTCCAGACCAATCTGCTGGCGCTGAACGCGGCGGTGGAAGCGGCGCGCGCCGGCGAGCAGGGACGTGGCTTCGCGGTGGTGGCCAGCGAGGTGCGCACCCTGGCCCAGCGCTCGGCCTCGGCGGCCAAAGAGATCAAGGCCCTGATTGCCGATTCGGTCGCCATCATCGACAGCGGCAACGCTTCCGTTCACGAAGCCGGCGCCAGCATGGGCAGCGTGGTGGCCTCGGTGCAGCAGGTGAACGACATCATCAACCGCATCAGTTCGGCCAGCACCGAGCAGGCCGACGGCATTGCGGAGGTCAACCTCGCGGTCGGGCAGATGGACGACATGACCCAGCAGAACGCGGCCCTGGTCGAAGAAGCCGCGGCGGCGGCGGCCAGCCTGCACGAGCAGACCGTCAACCTGGCGCGCGCGGTATCGGTCTTCAAGATCGAGGGCGTCGAGCCGCTCGACGAGGCCGCGGCCGAAGAGGAAGAGGACGAGGAGTTCGCGCGGGTCGAGCGGCGCTCGCCCGGCAGCCCGATGCGCAGCCAGCGTCCTGCACTCGAGCACCGCACACCTGCGCGGCGCCGCGCTTAGTCTTCAGGGGAAGCGCTTGCTCACATAACGCGAGTGCTTGAGACCGAAGCGCCACGGCACATCGATCGCTTTCGAGATGCCGATGCGCGGCCCGGTCACCACCTCGATCCCCTTCGGCGCGGCCGCCAGCTCGAACGGCGGCTGCGCCAGCGAGGCCCCGTTCTGGGCCCGCGTCACTCCCAGCGCCTGGGTCAGCTTGCCCGGGCCCGAACACAGCAGCCACTCGTCGCTGGTGCCGCGCCGCTCGCGCATCAACTCCAGCCCGGCAACCGGCTCCAGCGCGCGGATCAGGACCCCGGCGCCGTGCCCCTCTTCGCGGCAGACGAAGTTCAGGCACCAGTGGATGCCGTAGGAGCGGTAGACGTAGGCATGGGCGGGCGGGCCGAACATCGCGACATTGCGCTCGGTGGGACCGGAATAGCTGTGCGAGGCCGGGTCCTCGCCGTCGTAGGCTTCGGTCTCGACGATCCGGCCGCCGACGCCGTCGAACAGCACCGTCACGCCGATCAGCTGGCGCGCCACCAGGTGGGACGGGGCGGAAAAATCGATACCGGCAAGAATGGTAGAAGACATGTAACAATCTTATAACGGCTGCGGCCGGCAAGTCGCACAGTCAGCGCCCCGATTGTAAAAAGCACAACTGTCCGATTTGCTACACATGGTGAATACTTTGGTGCAACTTGAGCTGCACTGGTTTATAGTGACGAGCTTTGCACATATTTCCGTGCGGCATTGTTTCCCCCTACTGCCATGAGTACTGCATCCGCCCTGGCGCGTCCGAGCGCCGCCGAGGATCCCGTCGACGCCTTGATGAAGTCGATCCGTATCCCGCCTCGCCCCAGCCTGCTGGCGGACCTGCAGCGCGAATTGTCGTCGCCGGATCCAAGCCCCGAGACCATCGGCCGCATCGTCGCCAGCGACGTCGGCATGTCGGGCGCCCTGCTGAAGCTGGCCAATTCGTCCATCTACGGCGGCCGGCGCAAGGCCAAGTCGATCGAACAGGCCATCCTCTTCCTCGGCATTAACCAGGTCGCTGCACTGATGACGGGCCTACTGGCGCGCCAGGCGATCCCGGCCAACAGCGCGGCCCTGGCCAGCTTCTGGGACGTCTCGACGCGCCGTGCGCAAGCGATGGTATTCCTCTCGCGCCGCCTGCGCATCGGCGAGGCGGACGTGGCCCACACCTTCGGCCTGTTCTGCGATACCGGGGTGCCGCTGCTGATGGACCGCTTTGCCGATTACGACGCCACCTACGCCGCCGCCTCGCTGGAAGCAGAACGCCCGTTCACGGCCCTGGAGGAAGAACGCCACGCGACCTCGCACGCCTCGATCGGCTGCCTGCTGGCGCACAACTGGGGGCTGTCGGATCACGTGGCCTGGGCCATCCTGCACCACCACGACTACGCCGTGCTGGAAGACGCGGCTACCCCCGGCGCCGTGCGTTCGCTGGTGGCGCTGTCGCTGCTGGCGGAATGCGCGATCTGCAAGTACCAGGGCCATGCCGAATCGCCCGAATGGAACAAGGGCGGCGCGCGCGCCTGCGCCTATCTCGGCCTGTCGGCGGAAGAAACCGCCGAATTGCTCGACGAACTGCACGAAGCCTTCCACGACGAGCAGTAATTGAACTGATTCCCCCTCGAGAGCGTCTTTACATCTTCTCCACACCGGCAGATACTGGAAGAAAAAGTTCACCGGACACGGAGGAGAAGATGAGACACCTCGTAGCGATCCTGCTGGTCTTGCTGGCCGGATGCGCCAGCACGCCGAAACTGCCCCCTACCCCCGACCTCTACAGCGACGCTTCCTTCGGTCCGCCCACGAAGCCGGTCAGCACGGATGACCTGTTCACGCTCAGTCCGGAAATGCGCGAGTACCTGCACAGCGCGGCCTTCAATACCCACGTGCGCAACCGCGGCCAGGAATATGGACTGCTCGAGGCCCTGTACAACGGCAGCAAGAGCGGCCTCAAGCTCGACTACGACGCCAGCTATACCCGCAACGCCGCCGAAACCTACCGCGACCGCGCCGGCAACTGCATGTCGCTGGTGATCATGACGGCCGCCTTCGCCAAGGAACTCGGCATGCGCGTGCAGTACCAGGCCGTGACCCTCGACGAAAGCTGGAGCCGCGACGGTGGACTGTACCTGCTCAGCGGCCACGTGAACCTGGTGCTGGGCTTCCGCATCCCCAACCAGCCGTATGCCACGGATCCGGAGCGTGCGCTGGTGGTCGACTTCCTGCCGGATCCAAGCGCCGACAAACGCTACACGCAGCCGCTGGATGAAGACGAAATCATCATGATGTACAAGAACAACCGCGCCGCCGAGGCCCTGGTGGAGGGCAAGATCGACGATGCCTACTGGTGGGCGCGGGCGGCAACCGAGGGCAATCCGCGCGCCGCGCTGGCCTACAACACGCTGGGGGTGATCTATTCGCGCCACGGCGATCTGACCATGGCCGAGCGGGCTTACCGCACCGCCCTGATGCGCGAGCCGGAGAGCGCCACCGCCCTACGCAACCTCGAGCCGGTACTGATGGCGCTGGGCAAAACCGAGGAAGCGAAGGCGATCGCGCAGCGCGTTGCCAAAATCGAGCCGATCCCGCCCTTCCACTACTTCAACAAGGGTGTTACGGCCTATCAGCATGGGGAATTCAAGGAAGCGCGCGACTTGTTCGCGCGCGAGGTGAAACGAGCGCCCTACTATGACGAATTCCATTTCTGGCTGGCGGCGAGTCTGCTGCAGCTCGGCGAGCTCAAGCAGGCGCGCGAACAGCTGAGCCTCGCAGCAGACACCAGCACGCGCAAGGACACGCGCAACATCTACAACGCCAAGCTGGCCCACCTGCGCCAGCTCGGCATGCGCTAAGTTCAGCGCTTAGTGGCGACGCGGGCGCGGCGCCGGCTTCGGCATGCCATGCTTCTCGAGGTGGCGGAAAGTGATCCGCCCCTTGTTCAGGTCGTACGGCGACATTTCCAGCGTGACGCGGTCGCCCGCGATGATGCGGATGTGGTTCCGCTTCATGCGGCCGGAGGTGTACGCGACCAGCTGGTGACCATTCTCGAGGTCCACGCGGAAGCGCATTTCCGGCAGCACTTCGGTAACCTTGCCATGCATTTCAATCAGGTCTTCTTTCATCTCGTGTCCTTTACATAACTCGTTAACGCCAATGCCCAATCCCAGGCAATGCTTACGCAACGCCTGGGGCGGTTGACAGGGTCGAAGTCGGGAAAAACGGCTCCGGCTGCAGTGTCGAGCCGTGTGGAGATTGGGGGATGAAAGCGATATGGGGACGTTGCGCGAAAAAAAAAGGGCTGGCGCCCTTTTCTGCTTTTGCGCCGTGCCGATCAGCGGCGGCCGCGGAAGTTCGAGCGGGGTGCCGGTGCGCCGCGTTTCTCGATGTGGCGGAAGGTGATGCGGCCCTTGCTGAGGTCGTACGGGGACAGTTCCAGGCTGACCTGGTCGCCGGCAAGGATGCGGATGTGGTTTTTCTTCATCTTGCCCGCGGTGTAGGCGATCAGCTTGTGGCCATTTTCGCAGTCCACACGGAAACGCGAGTCGGGCAGGACCTCGGAGACAACGCCATTCATTTCGATGAGTTCTTCTTTTGCCATCTGCATACTCCTGTTCGGTAGGATGGTGAAAAAAAAGCCCGCTCACTGCGGGCTTCGTTTCAATGTGACGCCAATGCTTTAATCGCCGCTCCAGCCCCTGCTATCTGCAAGGTGCGGAGCCCGGACGCCCAGGCTATCTGCCAGGTGCCTCCATCGTGTAGACCGACCAACGTATGTGGAATGACATCCCCGTCCGGCGTGTTCGCGCGCAGCACTACACATATTGCGCCGCGTACCTTTTGCGGGGAACGGCAGGACCATCAAGACCTGACCGATAACGCAGTGTAACACGCTTCCTTGTGCGGCGCACAAATAGCTTAAAAAAGCTGGGGAGTGCTTCCGGTGTCAAGAGCGCTGTCGACAAGCTTGCGCCACACTGCCAGCTTCTGCTCGAAGCTCATCGCCATGTGCGCGGGCGAGGACGAAGGCAGCACCACGGTGCGATAGCCGGCCTGTTCGAACTGCGGCGCGAACTTGCCCGAGGCCTGGCCGTTGAAGCCCACCGTTTCCAGTTGCGGGAACAGGTGGCGCAGGCGGTCGAAGTCGTTGGCGGCGGGCTTGCGGATTGCGGAATCGAGGCTGCCCTCACGCTCGCAGGCGGCCAGTACGTCCCACAGGCCGAAACGGTGGGCCAGCAGGCGTGGCAGGCGCTCGTCATACGGCAGGTTGTAGAGATCTTCGCCGACCAGTTCTCCGACCAGCTTCCAGAACTGGTTGCGCGGGTGGGCGTAGTACTGCTGGGCGGCCAGCGATTTGGCGCCGGGGAAGCTGCCGAGGATGAGGATGCGCGTGTCGGGCGCGATGACCGGGGCGAGGCCGGTGAGAAGCGAGGTCGATTCGAGAGAAATGCTGGGCATGCAGGGATTGTAGCGGCCGGACGAAAAAAACGGCGGCACGCTCACACATGCCGCCGCAAAGGGCTTCCCCAAAACTACCCACTCACGTCACATCATTTGCTCGCCAGCGCCACCGTGTTTGCAGACGACGAAGCCGGCGCAGCATCCCAGCCGCCGCCCAGCGCGCGGATCAAGGCCACCGTGGTGATCGCACGGTCGCCGCGCAGCTGCACGGCGGTGCGTTCCACCGAAGCCAGGTTGCGCTGCGCGTCCAGCAGTTCCAGGTAGCTCGAGCGGCCGGCGTCGTACAGCTTCTGCGCCAGGTCGGCCGAGCGGCGCGCCGACTGCACGGCCGCTTCGACTTCCGCGCCCTGCCCCGCCAGCACACGCAGGCCGGCCAGGTTGTCCTCGACTTCGGCAAAGGCCACCAGCACGCTCTGGCGATACGAGCCCACTGCTTCTTCGAGCGCGGCTTCGCTGCGCACCACGTTGCTGCGGTTGCGGCCACCGTCGATCAGCGGCATCGACAAGGCAGCGCCCAGCAGCCAGGAACGGCTGCTCCACTTGAACACATCGCCGAAGGTGCCGGCCACGCCGCCGCCGTTGGCGCCGATGCTCAGTGCCGGGAACATGGCGGAGCGCGCCACGCCGATGCGGGCGTTGGCCGCTTCCATCGTGCGCTGGGCGCCGGCGATGTCGGGACGGCGCTCCAGCAGGCTCGATGGCAGGCCGGCCGGGATCAGCGGCAGGCTGGCATTCGCTTCCAGCGGGTCGCTGGTGGCGCCGAAGTTCGAGGCCGGCTGGCCCAGCAGCACCGCCAGCGCATGTTCCGCGGTGGCGCGCTGGCGCTGCAGGCCGATGGCCTCGGCGCGCGCGGTTGCCAGTTCCGTCTTGGCCCGCGACAGGTCGAATTCGCCGATGTCGCCCAGCTCGAAGCGGCGGCCGGTCACCCGCACGCTCTCCTCACGCAGGCGCACAGTCTGGTTCACGGTGGCGATTTCCGCGTCCAGGGAGCGCAGCCTGAAGTAGGTCTGCGCCACGTCGGCCTGCAGCGACAGCAGCACCGAGCGGTAGGTCGCTTCGCTGGCGGCGGCATCGCCGCGCGCCGCCGCCACGCTGCTCGACACGCGGCCGAACAGATCGAGCTCATAGCTGGCGCTCAGATTGGCCTTGTAGCTGGTCGCCGGCGACATCCGCGTTCCCGGCGCCACGCCCGCTTCGAAGGGCGACAACTGCGCACGCTGGGCGCCGATGCCGACGCCGATCTGCGGCATGCGGTCCGCTTCGGCGATGCCGGCAATGGCCCGCGCCTGCTTCACGCGCGCCGCCGCCACCGTCAGGTTCTGGTTGCTGGCCGTGGCCTGGGCGATCAGGCCGTCCAGGCGGGTGTCGTTGAAGGCTTTCCACCATTCGCCGCGCGGCTGGCTTTCGGCCGGCTGCGCGGTCTTCCAGGTGGTGCCGTCGGCCGCGCTGCGCACTGCTTCAGGCGATGCCAGAGGCGTGGCCACCTGCGCCTCCTTGAACGCAGCCGGCGTCGATACCGACGGCTGGTGGAAGGCAGGCGCCGCGCAGGCGCTCAGCAGCAGGGCCGCCAGCACGGTGGCGAAGCGCGGTGCGAATTTCGCGACCTTGTCGACCACCGGCTTCACCAGCGGACGGCGTGGGGGCCGGGCGAGGGCCTCATCGAGGGCCGCATCACGAGCCATACCTCGGGCTTGATTCATCGTTACATTCATTTCGTTGCTCCTTCAAGTTCAGGGCCGTACGGCTCGACATGCACAAGGCGATGCGAAGGCTTGCCGAAGCGCGCCGCCAGGGTGCGCAGCAGGACGTAGAACACCGGCGTCAGGAACAGGCCGAAGAAGGTCACGCCCAGCATGCCGGCAAACACCGCCACACCCATCGCATGGCGCATCTCGGCGCCGGCGCCGTGCGAGAACACCAGCGGCAGCACACCCATGATGAACGCGATCGAGGTCATCAGGATCGGACGCAGACGCAGGCGGCAAGCCTCCAGCGCGGCGGCGACGATGCTGCGGCCATGCTGTTCCAGCTCCACCGCGAACTCCACGATCAGGATCGCGTTCTTCGACGCCAGGCCGACCAGCACGAACAGGGCGATCTGCGTGAACACGTTGTTGTCGCCGCCGGTCAGCTTCACGCCGATCAGGGCGCACAGGATCGACATCGGCACGATCAGGATCACGGCCAGCGGCAGGGTCCAGCTTTCGTACTGCGCGGCCAGCACCAGGAACACCAGCAGCACGCACAGCGGGAACACGTAGATCATGGTGTTACCGGCCAGGATGTCCTGGTAGGTCAGGTCGGTCCATTCGTAGGTGATCCCTTTCGGCAGCACTTCGCGGGCGATCTGCTCCATCGCGGCCTGGGCCTGGCCCGAGGACACGCCCGGGGCCGGGCCGCCGTTCATTTCGGCGGCGACGTAGCCGTTGTAGCGCTGGACGCGGTCCGGGCCGTAGGTATCCTTGACCTTCATGATCGAGGACAGCGGAATCATCTCGCCGGTGCCGCTGCGCACCTTCAGCTGGGCGATCTGCTCGCGCTGCGAACGGAACGGGGCGTCAGCCTGCACGCGCACCTGGTAGGTACGGCCGAACTGGTTGAAGTCGTTCACGTACAGCGAGCCGAGGTTGATCTGCAAGGTCTGGTTGATCTCGGCCAGCGACACGCCCAGCTGCTTGGCCTTCACGCGGTCAACGTCGGCGAACAGCTGCGGCACGTTGATCTGGTAGCCCGAGAACACGCCCTGCAGGCGCTTGTCGGCTGCGGCCTTGGCCATGAAGGCCTGCACCGCCTTGTTCAGCTCATCGTAGCCGAGGTTGCCGCGGTCTTCGATCATCATCTTGAAGCCACCGGTGGTGCCAAGGCCGTTCACCGGCGGCGGCGGCAGCACCATCACGAAGGCGTCCTCGATGGCGCCCATGCGCTTGTTGATCTCGGCGGCGATGGCTTCGGCGCTCTGGTCCTTGCCCTTGCGCTCGTCGAACGGCTTCAGGCTGGTGAACACGATGCCGGCGTTCGGCGCATTGGTGAAGCCGTTGATCGACAGGCCAGGGAAAGCAATCGAGGATTCCACGCCAGGGATCTTCTTGGCCACGTCGGACATCTTGCGGATCACTTCATCGGTGCGATCCAGCGAGGCGGCGTCCGGCAGCTGGGCGAAGCCGATCAGGTAAGCCTTGTCCTGCGCAGGCACGAAGCCCGGCGGCACCGCCTTGAACATGAAGATGCCGGCAATACCGAGCAGCAGGTACACCGCCAGCGAGGCGCTCTTGCGCTTCAGGACACCTTGCACACCGCTCTCATAGGCGTGCGAGGAGCGGTGGAAGAAGCGGTTGAAGCCCTTGAAGAAGCGGCCGAACACCGCGTCCATGCCGCGGGTCAGCGCATCCTTCTTGGCGCCGTGCGGCTGCAGCAGTACGGCTGACAAAGCCGGCGCGAGGGTCAGCGACAGGAAAGCCGAGATCACGGTCGAAATCGCGATGGTCAGGGCGAACTGGCGGTAGAACTGGCCGGTCAGGCCGGACACGAAGGCGATCGGCACGAACACGGCGCACAGCACCAGGGCGATCGCGATGATCGGACCGGACACTTCTTTCATCGCCTGTACGGTCGCGTCGTGCGGGCTCAATCCGTTCTCGATGTTGCGCTCGACGTTCTCCACCACCACGATGGCGTCGTCGACCACGATACCGATCGCCAGCACCAGGCCGAACAGGGACAGGGTGTTGATCGAGAAGCCGAAGCCCAGCATGACGGCAAAGGTACCGACCACCGACACCGGCACTGCCAGCAGCGGGATCACGGATGCGCGCCAGGTCTGCAGGAAGACAATCACGACCAGCGCCACCAGCACCACCGCTTCGATCAGGGTGTGAACCACGGAGTCGATCGATTCGCGCACGAACTGGGTCGGGTCATACACGATGCTGTACTCCATCCCCTGCGGGAAGTCCTTGGACAGCTCTGCCATCTTGTTGCGCACGTCGGTCGACAGCTGCAGCGCGTTGGCGGTAGGCGACTGGAAGATCGGGATCGCGACGGCCGACTTGTTGTTGAGCAGCGAGCGCAGGGCATAGGAGTTCGAGCCCATTTCCAGGCGCGCGACATCCTTCAGCAGGGTGGTGGCGCCATCCTGGCTGGTCTTCACGACGATGTTGCCGAACTCTTCTTCCGACTGCAGGCGGCCCTGGGTGTTCACGGTCAGCTGGAAATCGGCGCCCTTCGACGGGCCCTGGCCGACCACGCCGGCCGCGACCTGCACGTTCTGCTCGCGGATCGCGCCCACGACGTCGCTGGCGGTCAGGCCGCGAGCGGCCACCTTCTGCGGGTCGAGCCAGACGCGCATCGCGTAGTCGCCGGAACCGAACAGCTGGACGTCGCCCATGCCGGTAATGCGCGCCAGCTGGTCCTTGACGTTCAGGGTCGCGTAGTTGCGCAGGTACAGGTCGTCATAGCGGCCGTCCGGCGAATTCAGGTGGACCACCATCGTGATGTTGGGCGAGCTCTTGACCGTGGTGACGCCGATCTGGCGCACCTCTTCCGGCAGGCGCGGCAGCGCACGCTGGACGCGGTTCTGCACCGCGGTTTCGGCCTGCTCGACGTTGGTGCCGATCTTGAAGGTCACGGTCAGCTGCAGCGCGCCGTCCGAGGTGTTTTGCGAGGTCATGTAGAGCATGTCCTCGACGCCGTTGATCTCCTGTTCGATCGGCGTGGCGACGGTTTCCGCGATCACCTTCGGGTTCGCGCCGGGGTACTGGGCGCGCACCACCACGGAGGGCGGCACCACTTCCGGATATTCGGAAATCGGCAGCTGGAAGATCGAGATGAGGCCGGCCACGAAGACGATGACCGACAACACCGCCGCGAAGATGGGCTTGTCGACGAAAAAGCGTGAGATGTTCATGTTGTTGATTCCTTCTTATTTTGCGTCTGCCATGGCCAGCTGCGCGGACTTGTCCTTCGCATTGCCAAGGTTGGCGACCATCGGCACGGTCTGCGCGGTGATCGGCGAACCCGGACGCACGCGCTGCAGGCCATTGACGACGATGCGTTCGCCCGGCTTCAGGCCGGTCTTCACCACGCGCAGGCCATCGACCACCGGGCCCAGTTTCACTTCGCGGTACTCGGCCTTGCCGTCCTTGTCCACCACGAACACGAACTTGTGGCTCTGGTCGGTGCCGACCGCACGGTCGCTGATCAGGAGCGCCGGCTTTTCGCTGCCGCCGCCGATCTGCACGCGGGCGAACAGGCCGGGCGCCATCAGGTCGTCCTTGTTGGCGAAGGTGGCGCGCATGCGCACGCTGCCGGCGCGGGTGTCGAGCTGGTTGTCGACGAATTCCAGCTTGCCTTCGTGCGGGAAGCCTTCTTCATTCGCCAGGCCGACCCGCACCGTTACCGGCTGGCCGCTGTGGGCCTGCGAGCGCACGCGCAGGTAGGTGTCTTCGTCGCCGTCGAAGCTGGCGTAGATGCGGTCCATCGAGACCACGGAGGTCAGCAGGCTGGAGGCGTCGACCAGGTTACCCAGCGTGATCTCGGCTTTCGACACGCGGCCGTCGATCGGCGAGACGACGCGGGTATAAGCCAGATTCAGCTTCGCGGTCTCGTACTGGGCCTGGGCGGCGCGCGCATTCGCTTCCAGTTCCTTGTGTGCGGAGGCGCTGGCGTCGTATTCGCGCTGCGCGATGGCCTTGTCGCCCAGCAGGCGCTCGGCGCGGCTCAGCTCCAGCTTGGCCAGGTCGGCCTTGGCGCGCGCCGAGTTGGCGGCGGCGGCGGCGCGTTCGGCTTCGGCCTGGAAGGGACGCGGATCGATCACGAACAGGACCTCGCCCTTTTTCACGGTGGCGCCCGGCTTGAAGTTGACGGCGGTGATGAAGCCGGACACGCGCGGACGGATCTCGACGTGTTCCACGGCTTCCAGACGGCCCGAGAATTCCTGGGTGTCGGCGACCTGCTTCTCGACCACGATGGCGGCGGAGACGGGCGGACCTGCTTGCGCCTGCGGCTGGGCTTCGGCGGCCTTGCCGGTGGCATCCGAGCAGCCGGCGATCAGGGCGGCGACGCCGGCGGCGCCGAGCGCCAGCACGACTGGACGTAGGGCGCTGCGTAATTGATGAATGGATTTCATGGGTAAGCCCTCCGATTATTGATAACTTATAAAAAATTAGGCGAAAGCAGTCCCTTCCGGTCTCGCATGCGGGATGCAGACGGAAACGCAGGAAAAGACAGGTCTCCCGTGCCCGAAAACGGGCACGTTGTTCTAGGTTTGGATACTGCTAAGGGTTAGCGCTAGTTGCCGGGCGGGGCGCTGTCGGATTCGAGCCCGGCGATGAAGTTGGCGATTTCGTGCAAGGCGTGCCCGGTACAGGCACATTCGTTACGGGCGTTCGGTTCCTCGATGCGGGCCGGCGCCATGCGCCGCACCGTGGTCCGTACCCCCGCGTTGATCAGCTTCGCGCCGTAGGCTTCGGCCTCGTCGCGCAGCGGGTCGTCGTCCGCCGACAGGATCAGTGCCGGCGGCAGGTTCTTCAATCGGCTAGACTGCAGCGGCGATGCATACGGGTGGCCGCGGTCGGCGGCGTGCGGCAGGTAGCCGCGGTAAGCTGCCGCGCATTCGTCGAACACCCTGGCTTTATCCGGGCAGGTCGGCATCTCGCGCATCGAGCAGCTCGACAGGCCGGGGTCCAGCATCGGCATGATCAGGATCTGGCCGGCCAGCGCCGGGCCGCCGCGGTCGCGCGACATCATTGCCGCCACTGCCGCCAGGTTGCCGCCGGCCTCGATGCCGGCCACGATCAGGCGCTTGCCGGTCCAGCCCAGCTTGGTCTTGTTCTTTTTGGCCCAGTTCACCACTGCGTGGGCATCCTCAGCAGCCGCCGGGAAGGGTTTGACCGGCGCCAGCGTATAGGTCGAGGACAGCACCACCGGGTAGCCGCTCGCGTCGGCGAGACGGCGCAGGAAGCTGTCGGACTCGTCCAGATCGCCGTCGTCGAAGCCGCCGCCATGGAAGAACACGATCAGGATGTCGCGCTTGCCATCCACGGCTGCGCGGTACAGGCGGCCGGCCAGCGGGCCCTCGGAGCCGGCAACGTCCAGCTCCTTCACCACCAGCTCGTGCTGATCGTCCACCTGCTCATTGTTCAGTACAGCCGCATTCATTGTTGCACCTTGTTAGTGGCCACGACATGGAACAGGGCCTGGTAACCGACGGCTTCGCCGGCGGCCGCATTCGCATAGGCGCCGCTGCCGACCAGCGCGGCCATGAGCGTGACGCTCAGCGCCAGCGCAAGGCTTGCAAGGATTCCATCGCGATGTTTCATGACCTGCTCCCGTTTCGTGGATGACACTTTTATCAGTGCCCGTGCCGATACTATAGACATGAACTAGAATCTGATAAATACCGCAATCGCGAATCCATTATTCAGATCCCTGAACAATCCAAATGAACAATAAGCTGCAAGCGATGGAAGTGTTTGTGCAGGTGGTGGACGCCGGCAGCTTCACGCGCGCGGCCGACGCCCTGCAGCTGCCCAAGGCCACGGTCTCGACCCTCGTGCAGGCGCTGGAGACCTCGCTGTCGGCCAAACTGCTGCACCGGACCACCCGCATGGTGACAGTCACCACCGACGGCGCCGCCTATTACGAACGCTGCGTGCGCATCCTGTCCGACGTGCGCGACGCCGAGGAATCGCTGTCGCGCACCCGCCTCTCCCCGAGCGGACGGCTGCGCGTGGACGTGCCGACCGGCCTGGCCAGCGAGATCCTGATCCCGGCCCTGCCCGCCTTCTTCGAGCGCTATCCGGACATCATGATGGAACTGGGCAGCACCGACCGCCCGGTCGACCTGATCGAAGAAGGCGTAGACTGCGCGATCCGCGGCGGCGAGCTGGGCGACGACAGCCTGATCGCGCGCCGGGTCGGCATCATCAACTTCGTGACAGCCGCGTCGCCGGCCTACCTGGAGCGCTACGGCACGCCCCAGCATCCGCGCGACCTCGAGCGCCACCGCTGCGTGAACTATTTTTCGGCCAAGACCGGCAAGACCTATGACTGGGACTTCCGGCGCGGCGAGGAGCGCATCGACATTCCGATGCGCGGCGTGATCGCGCTGAACGATTCGAACGCCTATGTGCAGGCGGGCCTGTCCGGCCTGGGCGTGATCCAGATGACGGATTACCTGCTGACCCAGCACGTGGCGACCGGGCGCATGGTGCAGCTGCTGCCCGACTGGACCAGCGAGCCGCTGCCGGTGCACGTCATCTATCCGCAGAACCGCCACCTGTCGGCCAAGGTGCGGGTGTTCGTCGAATGGGTGTCGGAGCTGTTCGCGAATCACCCCTTCATGCACCTGCGCGCGGTGCCGCGCCCGCTGCCGCTGGCGGCGATGGAAACCGTGACCGCCGCGGCGGCGGCTGCTACCATGTCTTCATAAGTCATAAGTCATAAGACCAAGGAGACCACCATGCAGCCCCGCACCATCGACGCCCTGCTGGAGCAATACAGCGAAAGCCACCGCAACCCGACCAACGAGCTGATCCATTTCGTGTGCGTGCCGGTGATCGTGTTCACGCTGCTGGGCATCCTGTGGAGCATCCACCCGGCCGTCGCCGTCCTCGCCTGCGTGGCGGCGCTGGTGTATTACTTCAAGCTGTCGCGTCCCTTCGCCTTCGGCATGCTGCTGATGAGCGCCCTGATGCTGGCCGTGCTGGCCCTGATGCCGCCGATGACGGTGCTGCCGCTGTCGATCGCGATCTTCGTGGTGGCCTGGATCGGCCAGTTCATCGGCCACAAGATCGAAGGCAAGAAGCCCTCCTTCCTGGACGACCTGCGCTTCCTGCTGATCGGTCCGCTGTTCGTGCTGGGCTTCCTGTACCGCCGGCTGAACGTGGCTTACTGATCTTCTCATTGAGAGTAGGCTAGCTGTGTCGCTGCAGCCGCAGCGCGCTGGCCTACTGCATGAGGAGCTCATCATGAAACTCGTCGTCGCCCTGGCTGGAGCTTGCCTCCTTGCCGGCTGTGCCACCCCGCCCGAGTCGGGCAGCGTGTACAACAGCTACCAGACCATGAACGAACAGGTGGTGCGCATGGGCACCGTGGAGTCCGTGCGCAACGTCACCATCGCCAGTCCCGAATCCGGGGTCGGCACCATGACCGGCGCCGCGCTGGGCGGACTGGCCGGCTCGGAGGCCGGCGGCGGCAAGGGCTCGATCGCGACCGGCCTGATCGGCGCCGTGGCCGGTGGCCTGGTCGGCCAGCGCGTCGAGCGCGGCGCCAGCAACCGCGCCGGCTTCGAGATCACCGTGAAGCTCGACAGCGGCGAACTGCGCGCCATCACCCAGCCGGCCGATGAGATGTTCCGCCCCGGCGAGCGCGTGCGTCTGCTGAGCAACGGCTACAACACCCGCATTACGCACTGAGGACTGTTTCCACGTATACTTTCTGGATGCCATCCTATGTCCTCTTCACCATTGCCTCCCTGATCTGGGGTTCGACCTTCTGGGCCATCACCCTGCAGCTGGGGGAGATTCCGCCCGCGGTCTCGGTCGTCTACCGCTTTGCGCTGGCGTCCGGCGCCCTGTTCGCCTGGTGCCTGGTGCGCGAGCACAAGCGTTCAGGCATTTCATGCCTTCACCTACCCTGGCGCACGCAGAAGTGGACCTTGATGCAAGGTTTCTTCACGTTTGGCTTATCGTATGTTTGCACCTACAACTCGGAGCAATACGTGGTGTCGGCCCTGGTGGCCGTGCTGTTCGCGCTGATGGTGTTCTGGACGCCGCTGCTGTCGCGCATCGCCTTCGGCACGGCGATTCCGCGCAAGACCTGGACCGCGGGCGTCGGCGCCATCGCCGGCGTGGTCCTGCTGTTCTGGCATTCGATCCAGGGCGCCCTGCATGACATCAACCAAGGGGGCCAGGGCCATTTCCTGCTCGGCCTGGGACTGGGCATCGTCGCCTCGATCGCCAGCGCGGGCGGCAGCATCGTCGTCGGCAAGGTGCGCGAACAGTCGACCAATCTGATTCTGACCACCGGCTGGTCGATGTTCTGGGGCACCTGCATGGTCGCGCTATGGTGCGTGCTCAGCGGCCAGCAGTTCGTCCTGCCGCACACCACCAGCTACGTGCTGGGCCTGCTGCACCTGGCCATCTTCGGCTCGGTGGTGGCCTTTATCTGCTACTTCACGCTGATCAACCGCATCGGCTCGGCCAAGGCCGTGTACATCGGCGTGATCACGCCGGTGCTGTCGGTGCTCATGTCGATCAAACTCGAACACTACCGCCCCGGCCTCATCGAATGGCTGGGGATGGGAGTCTGCCTGGGCAGCGTCGCCTGGGCACTGCACACGCCCAAGAGCAAGGCGCCCACAATCAACCTCACCGATGCGCTCGACGCACCCTGCGAAACACCATGACTGCCGACACCGTAAACACCTTCGCCATCCGCCCTGCAACCCCGGCCGACCTTACCCACATCATGGGCATGATCCACGAGCTTGCCGTGTTCGAGAAGCTCGAGCACATGGTGGTGGCGACCGATGCCCTGCTGCACGAAGGCCTGTTCGGCGCCAAGCCGTCCTGCGAAGCGATCGTCGGCGAGGAAGACGGCAAAGTGGTGACTTATGCCCTGTTCTTCCATAACTTCTCGACCTTCCTGACCAAGAAGGGCCTGTACCTGGAAGACCTGTACGTGCGCCAGGACCGCCGCGGCAAGGGCTACGGCAGCCTGATGCTCAAGCACCTCGCCCGCATCGCCGTCGACCGCGAATGCGGCCGCTTCGAATGGTCAGTGCTGGACTGGAACATGCCGGCGATTAACTTTTACAAGTCGATGGGCGCGGAAGTGATGCCGGATTGGCGCATTTGCCGCGTGTCGGGCGAACCGCTGACGGCGCTGGCGCAGGGCTGACTAACTTGATGGAGCGTCGCTCCAAAAGAAAAACCCACGGGCCGCTACAGGCGCCGTGGGTGAAACCCATTTTGATGGGAGGGGAGACTTGAATCCAATGGCTTCAATATACGTCTCGCCCGACCGCTTGTGGATGTACTTTACAAATGCTTACCGCGCCTTAACTCACGCTTAAGTTCCAGCGTTCAACAGTTGACAGATCCCTGTCGCGCTCGATTGAGTGATCACAAATGCAACAGGCAGGCGTGTCCGACAATGTGGCCTCAAGACGAGGACACGGACATGAAACTCAGCGTCAAACCGATCACGAGAATCATTTACCGAGCTTGGCTGCGCTCCCGGCTCGACAACTACACGCGTAGCCTGCAGATCATTGCCGCCCAGCGTGAGAACGACTTCTACGCCGAGCGCATCCTGCATCGGGCGATTTCCGCCACCCGTTCCAAACTGCAATCGCTGTAATGTTGGTGATGCCCATGGTCAGTGGACTCAGGACTTGCCCTTGATGCTGGAAGCGGCGCTGGCGCGGGCCAGGCTGGAGCGCGCGTCAGCCACCGCGCGCAGGCGTTCTTCCAGGTAGGCGCCCACGCGCGGATGCTGGCTGAAGGCGACGTTGAAGCGGATGTGCTGGTCGGGCGTGTCGTCGGCCGAGAAAGCGGCGCCGCGTATCATCAGGATCTTGTTGCGGTAGGCGTCCTGCACCAGCAAGTCCACGTCCAGCCCTTCGGGCATGCTGCCCCACAGGAAAATTCCTGCGTCGCCGGGGTGCTCGAACAGCACGCCGGCCGCGCTCAGTTGCTGCATGCTGGCGTTGCGCGCCGCCATGATCTTGCGTTGCAGCCGCTCCAGGTGCTTGCGCAGGTTGCCGGCCTTGAGCACCTCCAGCAGAACGTATTCGTTCAGCGCAGGCAAAGTCATGATGGCGTGGATCTTGGTTCGCATCAGCAGCTTCAGCAGGGTGGGCGCCGCGGCCAGGTAGCCCATGCGCAGGGCCGGGCTCAGCGCCTTGCACAGGCTGGAGTAGTAGATCACACCGTCCAGTCCGGCCAGCGATGCCAGCCGCGTGCTGTGGCCCTGCTGGAAATGGCCGTGCACGTCGTCTTCGGCGATCAGGAAGCCATACTGCTGCGCCATGATCAGCACCTTGTGCAGGTTGGCGGCGCTGCTGCTCCAGCCGGTGGGATTGTGCAAAGCCGTTTGCACGAACAGCAGGCGCGGACGGTGCGCGCGGCAGGCAGCTTCCAGTTCGTCCAGGTCGAGGCCATCGGGGCGGCGCTTGATGGGCACCAGGCGCACGTTCTCCTGGCGCAGCCTGCCGAACATCAGGAAGTATCCGGGATCTTCGACCAGCACCGTATCGCCGGGCTGTAGAAACGTGCGGCAGATCAGATCGATTGCATGGGTAGCGCCGAAGGTGGTGAGGATGTTGCCGGCGTCCGCAGCGATGCCAATGCCGCGCAACAGCAGCGCGATCTGCTCGCGCAGTTCGGTTAGCCCTTGTGGCGGACAACGCGAGGCCATGCCGGCCGCGCTGCGCGCCAGGCCACGTTGCACGGCGGCCGCCGGCAGCGCGTCCTGCAGCCAGGTGGGCGGCAAGGCCCCGCTGCTGGCCAGCAGCACGCCCGGCCGCTGGTCGTTCACTTGCTGGATCAGCCAAACCGGCTCCTGTTCCTCGCCCGCCTCCAGCGCAAGCTCGTCGGGAATGGCGCGGCTGGCGTCAGTTGGCGTGCAGACGAAGAAGCCCGCCGTGCCGTGCGTATCGATGACGCCTGCGGCCACCAGCCTGTCATAAGCCAGCACCACGGTGTTGGTGCTGACCGAGAGCTGCGTGGCGAGCTGGCGGATCGACGGCAGCCTGGTCCCGCCAGGCAGGACGCGTTGCGCGATCTGCTGGCGCAATGCGGCCTCGATCTGCTTGAACAGGGCGATGGGTGACGAGCGGTCGATGGGGAACATCGTGCAAGTCTAGCGCAAACACACCACAGCGAGGACCATCAGGGTGCCCCCCATCGTCAGATTGAATATGCGCCGGCTGCGGGACGCTTTCAGCACACTGCGGATCGAGACGCCGAACAGCGCCCACAAGACGTTGCACGGCATGCCCACCACGGTGCCGATCAAGGACACCAGCAGCGCGTTGGCGAGCATGTTGCTCTGCGAAGGCATGAAGACCGATGCCATGGTGATCGCCTTGAGCCAGCTCTTGGGGTTCAGCGCCTGAAACAGCGCCGCCTGCGTAAAGGAAACGGCCTTCGATGCGCTGGTTCCCGCCACCGAGGCGCCGGCAAGCTTCCAGGCCAAAAACATCAGGTACAGCGCGCCCGCGATCCGCAGTACCTGATGCGCCATCGGGTACGCGACGAACACGCTGCCCAGGCACATGAGCATGGTCTGCACAAAGATGCCGACCTGGATGCCGAGGATCACCGGCAGCGCGCCACGATAGCCGAAACTGGCGCCGGTGGTGGCAAGCATGACGTTGTTCGGTCCGGGCGTCACGGACATCACAAAGCAATAGCTCATCAGGGGAAGCAGTTCGGTCATGGTAAGCAGTCTGAGCGTGGAGAAGGCCCTAGTCTAGAAGCGCGGCGCGGCAGGGACAAGGCACAAGCTGCCGCCTGCAAGCACATGCTGTATCAGTCGAACGACTGCTACAGCGGCGATACAGGCCGCCCCGCAAGCGAAAGGCGCTGTCAGGCCCGGCGCCGCGCCAGCAGCCGTTCCGCCACCTCGAATCCCGCCTGCGTCAGCAAGGCCAGCAGCGCCGCGGGAATCGCTCCCGCCAGGAGCATGTCGTTGTCGTTCAGCGCCAGCCCGGTGGTGATGCGTTCGCCGAAGCCGCCGGCGCCAATGAAGGCGGCGATCGTCGCCGTCCCCACGCTCATCACGGCGGCGGTTTTTACCCCGGCCAGGATCACCGGCGCCGCCAGCGGCAGCTCGACCTTCAGCAGCGCCTGGCCGCGGCTCAGGCCCAGCGCCAGCGCGGCGTTGCGCAGCCCGGCCGGCACCTGCAGCAGTCCGGTACAGGTATTGCGCACGATGGGCAACAAGGCATAGGCGCACAGGGCCACCAGCGCCGGGATCATGCCGATACGGCCCAGCAGCGGGATCAGGATCGCCAGCAGGGCCAGCGATGGCACGGTCTGCAGGGTGCCCGCCACCGCCAGCACAGGCTGGCGTAGGCGCGGCGCCAGGGCCGCCAGTACGCCCAGCGGAACGCCGGCCAGGCAGCCCAGCAGCACCGCGGTGACGACCAGCAGCAGATGCTGTTGCGCCAGTTGGGCGAAGCCGTTGCCGAAGGTTTTGGCCAGCAGGCCGTCGCGTCGTGCTTTCTTCGCCGGTTGGGCGCTGCCGGCGAGCCAATCGTGGGCAATCTCCGCAAACGGCTTGCGATCCAGCTCCGCCTGCGCATTCATCGCAATCATCGCATCGCTACCGATCCGCCCTTCCATCCCCTGCAGCGCGCCCCAGGCCTGCGGGGCGCGCTGCGGCAAGTCGAGCCGGTACAGCAGCACGGCGTCGTAGCGCGGGAAGTAGGCCTTGTCGTCGTCGAGCACGCGCAGACCGTACTGGCGGATCTTGGCATCGGTCGAGTAGATGTCGATGACGTCCACCTGCCGCTGCTGCAGGGCCTCATAGGCGATGCCGTGGTCGATGCCGCGCGGCGTCTGCGGCAAGCCGTAGCGGGCCGCCAGTCCCGGCCAGCCGTCGCCGCGGCCGATGAATTCGTGCGACAGACCCAGCTTGAATGCGGGCTTGCTCGCCAGTTCGGACAGGGTCGTGATGCCGGCATCGCCGCGCGTGGCCAGCGCGTAGCCGTTCGAAAAGCCCAGCGGCACGCCGACGCCCAGGCCGAGCGGGCGCAGCGCCTCGCGCATGGCTTCCAGCGAAGTAGGTTTGGGATTCTTGAGGATCTCGAGATCGATGGTGCCGAGGTATTCCGGATACACGTCGATCGCGCCGGATTGCAGTGCATTCAGCACGATGGCGGTATTGCCCAGGCCCTGGCGGTGCTCGGACTTCGCCACGGGGGCGGCGGTCTGCGTGAGGATCTCGCCGAGGATATAGGATTCCGTGAAACGCTTGGAGCCGACCTTCAGCACCTCGTCAGCCGAGGCCATGCCCGGCACGCAGCAGGCGATCCACACCAGCACCAGCAAGGCAAAGCTTCGCATACGTCCCCATGTCGTGACGCCGGCGGATGGGCCGCCGGCCACGCACATGATAGCCGGGTTCAGGCCGGCAGGCCTGAGCGTCAAACAAAACCCCAGGGCAAGGCGCATCGTCGAAGACAGTACGTTAGTACGGCGAGACGATGCAACGCCGCCATGGGATTTTGTTTGGCGTTCAGACCCGTGGATCGCGCGGCATGCCGCCGTTCACGACCATACGGCACGGATTCGCGCCGATCGCATACGCCATGTCGGCCGGACGGGCGATGTCCCACAGCGCGAAGTCGGCGCGCTTGCCCGCTTCGAGGCTGCCGATGTCGCTGCGGCCCAGCGCACGCGCCGCATTGACGGTGCAGCCGCGCAGGGCTTCCAGCGGCGTCATGCGCCACATCGTGCAGGCCATGTTCATCGCCAGCAGCAGGGAAGTCATGGGCGAGGTGCCGGGATTGCAGTCGGTGGCGACAGCCAGCGGCACGCCGGCCTCGCGCAGCAGCGCCAGGGGCGGCATGACGGTCTCGCGCAGGAAGTAGTAGGCGCCGGGCAGCAGCACCGCCACCGTGCCGGCGCGCGCCATCGCCTCGGCGCCGCGCGGCGACAGGTATTCCAGGTGGTCGGCCGACAGCCCGCCGTATTCCGCCACCAACGCCGCGCCGTCCTGGTCGGACAGCTGCTCGGCGTGCAGCTTGACCGGCAGCTGGAATTGACGCGCCGCCTCGAATACCTGCGCTGTCTGCGCATGCGTAAAACCGATGCGCTCGCAGAAGGCGTCGACGGCATCCACCAATCCCTCTTTCGCCAGCGCGGGCAGCATGCGCTCGCTGACCTCGACGATGTACTCGTCGGCGCGGCCCGCGAATTCCGGCGGCAGCGCGTGCGCACCGAGGAAGGTGGTGGCCACGTTCACCGGCAGCAGCTGGCCCACGCGGCGCGCCACCCGCAGCATCTTCGCTTCGGATTCCAGATCGAGGCCGTAGCCGGACTTGATCTCCAGGGTCGTCACGCCCTCGGTCAACAAGGCCTGGATGCGCGGCGCACTTTGGCGCAGCAGCTCGTCCTCGCTGGCGGCGCGGGTGGCGCGCACGGTCGACATGATGCCGCCGCCCTGGCGCGCGATGTCTTCGTAGCTGGCGCCGTTCAGGCGCGCTTCCCACTCGTCGCTGCGGTTGCCGGCGTGGACGATGTGGGTATGGCAGTCGACCAGGCCGGGGGTGAGCCACAGGCCGCCGCAATCGTGTTCGCGCGCGGCCGCCGGCGCCTCGCTGCGCGGTCCGGCCCAGCTGACATGACCATCGCGCACCGCCACCGCACCGTCGTCGACGATGCCGTAGCCGCCGTCCGCCATCGTGGCCAGGCGCGCGTTGACGAACAGGAGATCGGCCGGCTCACTCATAGTGGCCGTCGTCTTCGTCGAGGTCTTCCTCGCTGTCGTAGTAATGGATGTCGGCGATGAAGATCATCCCCTGCCCCGCCTGCAGGGTCCAGGTCGTGCCCTGGTCGAGCAGCACGGCGTCGTAGCGGACCATGTTGATGCGCTGTTCGTCGCTGCAGAGTTCCAGGCTGTCGCCTTCGGCCAGGAACAGCACGGTGACGGGCGCGCGCGCGACGAAGCGCGACTCGCCGCTGAGCATGCGCCGGCCGAACTGGTGGTAGCAGCGGTCGAGGCGGGTCATCACGTTGAAGTCGGTGCTGGGGCCGCGATTCAGCTTGGCCACCACGCGCGATTCGCCGTCGAAGATGGCCACCGGGTCCGCCTTCGACAGCAGCATGGCCTCGCCGTCGATCTCGAGCGTCATGCCGTGGCCGTCGACCAGCGCCAAGGTGCGCTCGATGCCCGGGAATTCGGAAAAGGCGCCATCCTCGGCGATGGTCGCCAGGCTGACGCGCCAGTCGAACTCCTCGAAGTCGGCGTCTGGCGGGAACACCGCCATCTGCGTCGTGCTGCCGCCACCGTTCTTCCAGGGCACCGGGCTCAGGCCGGCATAGGGGATGAGCATCGTCATGGGGTCACCTCAGCGATTACCGATTAGATCTCGCGCAGCGCGCGCACGGCAGCAGTATATCGCCGTGCGATCGCATCCTGGTCGACATGGCGTCCGCCGCGCACCACCCAGCGGCCGCCCACCAGCACGTCGCGCACCAGGTTGTCGTTACCGCAGAACAGGAAGCGGCCGAGCACCTCATGCGAGTCTACGCCATCGAGATTCGGATGGGCGCTGTCCAGCACCAGCAGGTCCGCGCGCCGTCCTGCCGCCAGGCTGCCGACCGCGCGTCCCGAGGCCTGGGCGCCGCCGCGCAGGGCCTGGCGCCATAGCCAGGTGCCGACGTCGCGGCAATCCTCATCGACGGCGATATTACGCTGCTGCTGCGCCAGGCGCTGGCCATATTCGAGCCAGCGCAGCTCTTCCACCGGACTCTGGGAGACGTGGCTGTCGCTGCCGATCCCGAGGACGCCGCCGGCGGCGATATAGGGCGCTAGCGGGAACAGGCCGTCGCCCAGGTTGGCCTCGGTGGTCGGACACAGGCCGGCGACGGCGCCGCTGGCCGCCAGCGCGGCGGTCTCGGTTTCGGACAGGTGGGTCGCGTGCACCAGGCACCAGCGCGGGTCGACCTCGACCTGGTTCATCAGCCAGTCGACCGGACGGGAACCGGTGGCTTCGAGGCACTGCTGCACCTCGAGCTGCTGCTCGGCGATGTGGATGTGCAGCGGGCGCCCGGCCGGCATGCCCGCCATCAGCTCGCGCAGCTGGCTGCCGGACGCCGCCCGCAGCGAGTGCGGCGCCGCGCCCACTTCCAGCTGCGGCCCGCGCAAGGCTTCCAATTTATCGACGATGCGCAGCACCAGCTCCGGATCGGTACGGAAGCGCCGCTGCGCCGGTTTCAAGGGCTGCTCGCCGAAGCCAGCGTAGCTATACATGACCGGCAGCAGGGTCAGGCCGATGCCGGACTGGCGCGCCGCCTGCGCGATCCGCAGCGCGGTCTCGGCCGGGTTGGCATACAGCTCGCCGTCCGGGTCGCGCTGCACGTAGTGGAACTCGCAGATACCGGTGTAGCCGTGGCGCAGGCATTCCACATGGAGCTGGGTGGCCACCGCCTCCATCTGTTCCGGCGTGATGCGGCCGGCAAAGCGGTACATCAGCTCGCGCCAGGTCCAGAAGCTATCCTTGGTTTCGCCGGCCTGTTCGGCCAGGCCGGCCATGGCGCGCTGGAAGGCGTGCGAGTGCAGGTTGGTCATGCCGGGCAGGACGTAGTCGGCCTGCTCGGCGCCGGCAGGTACTTCGGCGCCAGCCCGGACCGACCTCAGGTCACCCTGCTCGTCCCATTCCAGCAGCACGTCGTCGCGCCAGCCTTCCGGCAGCAGCGCGTGGCGCGCAAACAGCGCCTTCATGTGCGCACCCACTCCACCGCCGCGCCCAGCAGCTCGCGCAGCAGCGGCTGCACCTGGCCCGCCAGGTCGGGACGGTACTCGAAGGGCGCCGCCTCGTTCATGTACAGGCACTGCGCCATCTCGAGCTGGATCGCGTGCACGCCGCCGGCCGGATTGCCGTAGAAGCGCGTGATGTGGCCGCCCTTGAAGCGGCCGTTGAAGACGAAGGAGAACTGGTCCTGGCTGTCCACCAGCTTGATCAAGGCGCCTTCCAGCCCTTGCGAGCAGGACTTGCCGTCGGCGGTGCCGAAGTTCAGGTCCGGCAGGCGGCCTTCGAAGAAGCGCGGCACCTGCGATGCGATCGAGTGCGCATCCCACAGCACCACCTTGCCGTGCAGGGCCAGCAGGCGGTCGAGTTCCGCGCGCAGCTGGTTGTGGTAGGGGCGCCAGTAAAGATCGAGCCGGCGCTGGACCTCGGCATCGTCCGGCTCCATGCCTTCCCGGTACAGGCGCTCGCGCCCGAAGGTATCGACGGGGCACAGGCCGGTCGTGTCCTGGCCGGGGTACAGGTTGGTGTTCTCGGGAGGCCGGTTCAGGTCGATCAGGTAGCGCGACCAGCGCGCCGACAGCACCGAGGCGCCCATCTCGCGGGCGAAGCCGTACAGCTCTGTCAGGTGCCAGTCGGTGTCGGCGCGCGCCGCCGCGCAGGGCATCAGGCGTGCGGCCACGTCGTCGGGAATGTCGGTGCCCACGTGGGGCATCGATACCAGCAGCGGCAGCTTGCCCGCCTCGAACCTGAAATCCATCATGTCTCCCATGCGAGAAATTAGGGATGCAGCGCGGCGAACAGCTCCCGGCACGTGGCGGACAGCTCGCCCTGCATCACCATCCGCTTCGCCGCCTCGATGTCCGGCGCGAAGAAGCGGTCTTCGTCGAAGGCCGCCACGCGGCCGCGCAGCTGGGCGTGCACGTGCTCCAGGTGGTCCGAGCTGGTGAGCGGGCGGTGGAATTCGATGCCCTGCGCCGCAGCCAGCAGTTCGATGCCGACGATGACACCCGTATTGTGCGCCATCTGGTCGAGACGGCGCGCCGCGAAGGTGGCCATGCTGACATGGTCTTCCTGGTTGGCCGAGGTCGGCAGGCTGTCGACGCTGGCCGGATGCGCCAGCGATTTATTCTCTGAGGCCAGCGCCGCCGCGGTCACGTGGGCGATCATGAAGCCGGAATTCACGCCCGGCTCCTTCACCAGGAAGGGCGGCAGCCCGGACAGGGTGGAGTCGATCAGCAGCGCGATGCGGCGCTCGGCCAGGGCGCCGATCTCGGCGATGGCCAGGGCCAGGGTGTCGGCCGCGAAGGCGACCGGTTCAGCGTGGAAATTACCACCGGAAACAATCATGGCGCCGCCGGCGGCATACGCGTCCGGGAAGATCAGCGGATTGTCGGTGACGGCATTCGATTCGATCAGCAGGGTGCGGCCGGCATTCGCAATCAAGTCCATCACGGCGCCCATCACCTGCGGCTGGCAGCGCAGGCTGTAGGGATCCTGCACGCGCTCGTCGCCGACCAAGTGGGAAGCGCGGATCGCGCTGCCGGCCACCAGCTCGCGGTAGATCTGCGCCGCCAGGATCTGGCCGGGCTGGCCGCGCACCATGTGGATGCGCGGGTCGAAGGGCGCGTCGCTGCCGCGTGCGGCGTCCAGCGACAGCGCGCCGGTCACCATCGCGCCTTCCAGCAGGCGCTCGGCCATGAACAGGCCGTGCAGGGCCAGCGCGGTCGACACCTGGGTGCCGTTGATCAGCGCCAGGCCCTCCTTCGCCGCCAGCACCACCGGCTCGATGCCGGCTGCTTCCAGCGCGGCGCTGGCGTCCATCAATTCGCCCTTCATGCGCACCTGGCCGACGCCCAGCATGGCCAGGGTCATGTGGGCCAGCGGCGCCAGGTCGCCGGAGGCGCCCACCGAACCCTGCGAGGGGATGGCAGGCATGATGCCGGCGTTGTACAGGGCGATGAGCGTGTCGACGATCAGCGGGCGCACGCCGGAATAGCCGCGCGCCAGGCTGCCGATCTTGGTCAGCAGGATCAGCCGCACGATGTGGTCCGGCAGCAGCTCGCCGGTGCCGACCGCGTGCGACAGGATCAGGTTCTGCTGCAGCTGTTCGAGCTGGGCTTGCGGGATGTGGCGCTTGGCCAGGATGCCGAAGCCGGTGTTGATGCCGTAGGCCGGATCGCCCTTGGCGACGATGGCTTGCACAGTGGCGGCCGAGGCTTCGATGTCGGCGTAGGCTTCCGCTGCGAGGGTCAGGCGTCCGGTGGATTGCCAGACGGTGCGCAGGTCGTTCAGGGTGAGAGAGCCGGGTACGAGAGTCAGGTGGTTCATGGTGCTTATTTGATCATGGGGAGTTTCAGGCCGAAGCGCTTGGCGGCTTCGATCGCGAGTTCGTAGCCGGCGTCGGCATGGCGCATCACGCCGGAGGCGCAGTCGTTCACCAGCACGCGGGCCAGGCGTTTATCGGCGGCCTCGGTGCCGTCGGCAACGATGACCACGCCGGAATGCTGCGAGTAGCCCATGCCGACCCCGCCGCCGTGGTGCAGCGAGACCCAGGTCGCGCCGCCGGCCGTGTTCAGCATGGCGTTCAGCAGCGGCCAGTCGGAGACGGCGTCGGTGCCGTCGCGCATGGCTTCGGTTTCGCGGTTCGGGCTGGCGACGGAACCGGTGTCGAGGTGGTCGCGGCCTATCACGATCGGCGCTTTCAGTTCGCCGCTGCGGACCATTTCGTTGAAGGCCAGGCCGGCGATGTGGCGCTCGCCCAGGCCCAGCCAGCAGATGCGCGCCGGCAGGCCCTGGAAGGCGATGCGCTCGCGCGCCATGTCCAGCCAGCGGTGCACCCGCGCGTGCTGCGGGAACAGCTCCTTGATCTTGGCGTCGGTTTTATAGATGTCTTCCGGATCGCCGGACAGCGCGACCCAACGGAAGGGACCGCGGCCTTCGCAGAACTGCGGACGGATATAGGCCGGCACGAAGCCCGGGAAGTCGAAGGCATTGCTGACGCCTTCGTCGAGCGCGACCTGGCGGATGTTGTTGCCGTAGTCGACGGCCTTGGCGCCCATTGCCTGGAAATCGAGGATGGCCTGCACGTGGACGGCTGCGGATTGTGCCGCTTCGTGTTTCAGGCGTGCGTGCTGGGCCGGATCCTGCTGCGCGGCCTTCCACTGCTCGACGGTCCAGCCGCGCGGCAGGTAGCCGTTGATCAGGTCGTGGGCCGAGGTCTGGTCGGTGACCAGATCGGGGATCAGGCCTGTTTCCTTTGCACGGCGCACCAGTTCCGGCAGCACGTCGGCGGCGTTGCCGAGCAGGCCGATCGAGATGGCGTCCCTGTTTTGCTTGTGCTGGCGGATCATCTCCAGCGCTTCATCGATGCTGTGCGCCTGCTTGTCCAGGTAGCGGGTGCGCAGGCGGAAGTCGATGCTGCTCTGCTGGCACTCGACGGTCAGCGAGACTGCGCCGGCGAAGGTGGCGGCCAGCGGCTGCGCGCCGCCCATGCCGCCCAGGCCCGCGGTGAGGATCCAGCGGCCGGCCATGTCGCCGCCGAAATGCTGGCGCCCTGCTTCCGCAAAGGTCTCGTAGGTGCCCTGCACGATGCCCTGGGTGCCGATGTAGATCCAGCTGCCGGCCGTCATCTGGCCGTACATGAACAGGCCCTTGCGATCGAGCTCGTTGAAGTGCTCCCAGTTGGCCCACTTCGGCACCAGGTTCGAGTTCGCGAGCAGCACGCGCGGCGCATCGGGATGGGTCTGGAACACGCCGACCGGCTTGCCGGACTGGATGAGTAAAGTCTGATCGTCCTCGAGCTCGCGCAGCGAGGCGAGGATCTGGTCGAAACAGGCCCAGTCGCGCGCGGCGCGGCCGATGCCGCCGTAGACGACGAGGCTCTGCGGATTTTCCGCCACCTCGGCATCCAAGTTGTTCTGCAGCATGCGGAAGGCCGCTTCGGTCAGCCAGCTCTTGCATTGCAGCTGGCTGCCGCGCGGGGCGCGAATAACTCGGGTCGGATCGAAGCGGGGGTCTTGCATCGGCGAAGCGTTGGTCATGGCAGGCTCCTGGGAATGTCAAGAAAGTCTAAGTTGTCTATACAACCTAGTCAACCCCTCTCTTTTTACTTCTTCTGGTAGACCTGGCGTCCGCCGACCCAGGTTTCCAGCACGGTGGTCTTGTAGATGTCATACGGCGACATCTTGAACAGATCGCGGTCGATGACGATGAAGTCGGCGTATTTACCGGCCTCGAGCGAGCCTAGCGTCTTTTCCTGATGGCCGGCATACGCTGCATCAAGCGTGAAGCAGCGGAAGGCTTCCTTGAGCGACATCTCCTGCTCCGGATACCAGCCGGCGATCGGCGCGCCGTCCTTGTCCTGGCGGGTGACGGCGGCGTGGATGCCGAAGAAAGGATTCGGCGCCTCGACCGGGAAGTCGGAACCGCAGGCGATGCGCGAACCCTGGTGCAGGAAGCTGCGCCAGGCGTAGGCGCCCTTCATGCGGTCCGCGCCGATGCGGGTCTCGGCCATATTCTTGTCCGAGGTCGCGTGGGTCGGCTGCATCGACGGGATGATGCCGATGCTTTTAAAACGCGGGATGTCGCTCGGGGTCACCACCTGGGCGTGTTCGATGCGGTGGCGCTTGTCTGCGGCCTTGTTCGCCGGGATCTCCTTGGCGAAGGTGTCGAGGATCTGCTTGTTGCCGGCGTCGCCGATCGCGTGCACGTTCACCTGGTAGCCCTTCTTGATGGCCTTGGTGATCATCGCGTCGATCTCCTTGTTCGTGTGGAACAGCAGGCCGTGCGAGTGCGGATCGTCGCTGTAGGGCGCCAGCAGCGCCGCGCCGCGGCTGCCGAGGGCGCCGTCGGCATACAGTTTTACTGCGCGCAGCGCGTACATGTCCTGGCCATAGCTGAGGAGCGGGCCATTTTTTGCCAACTGGTCAAAATCCGGGCCGGTACCGCCGATCATCGCGTAGATGCGGGCGGTCAGCTTGTTGTGGTCGGCATAGTCGCGGTACAGCTTGTCCTCGCCGACGGTGATGCCGGCATCGTGCACGCTGGTCAGGCCGACGCTGGCCATGTTCTCCAGCGCGCGGTCCAGCATCATGCGGCCTTCCTGCTCGGTCTCGTGCGGCAGCACTTTCGTGACCAGCTGCTGGGCGGCGTCGACCAGCACGCCGGTGGCGACGCCGTTCGCATCGCGCACGATCTTGCCGCCGACCGGATCCGGGGTCGAATTCGTGATGCCGGCCAGCGCCAGCACGCGGCTGTTGGCCCAGCCGGCATGGCCGTCGACGCGCTCGAGCCAGACCGGACGGTCCGCCACTGCGCCATCGAGTTCCTTCGCGGTCGGGAAGCGGCCCAGCTTCCAGATCTCCTGGTTCCAGCCGCGCCCGCGCACCCAGGCCTGCTGCGGATTGGCGCGCGCATAATCGCCGATCGCCTTCAGGGCGCCGTCCAGCGAGATCGAGGTGGACAGGTCGAGCTGGGTCAGCATCGCGCCCAGGCCGAACACGTGGCCGTGGGCGTCGATCAGGCCAGGCAGCACGGTGCGGCCCTGCAGGTCGACGTGCTTCGCGTTCGGCGCCTTGGCCGCAACATCCTTCGCGGCGCCCACCGCGATGATTTTTCCCTTGTCGTCGAAGGCCAGCGATGCGAACTGGACGATGTCCCCTTTGGCGTTGAGCGTGTAGCCGTTGGCGTTGTCGATCACGGTGTCGGCGTGGGCGGCCGCCATGGCACCGGCGGCGATCAGAGTGGACAGGGCGGACTGCAGGGGTTTCAGACGCATCGCGAGGCTCTCCGTATTCTTAAAGAAGCAGAGTGTATAGAAAATTGCGCAACGGTCAAATTCGGGGTCAGAGCACTTTTTCATCGAAATTCGGGGTCAGAGCACTTTTTGTGGCAAGGACTCGCGCGCAATTGAGGCGGGTCCACTGTCATCTGTTCCGGCTTCGATATGGTCATGCTTTTTTCATGATCGCTCGATCCCATGGCACGACGTCCACGAATGGTACTGCCCGCAGTGCCCCTACACATCATCCAGCGCGGGAATAACCGCAATCCCTGCTTCGCCTGCGAGACCGATTACCTGGTGTATCTCACCCTTGCCCGCCAGTACGCCGCCGAGGCCGCTTGCCAGGTGCATGCCTACGTACTGATGACCAATCATGTGCACTTGCTGCTGTCATCGGGAAACGCGACGGGACCAAGCGTGCTGATGCGCCGCCTCGGCCAGCACTATGTCCAGTACTTCAACCGCCGGCACGCGCGCACGGGAACCTTGTGGGAAGGGCGATTTCGCTCCTGCCTGGTGGAGGATGAACGCTACCTGCTGATCTGCCAGCGCTACATCGAACTGAATCCTGTGCGGGCAGGTATGGTCGGCGATCCCGGACACTACAAGTGGTCGAGCTACCAGGCGAATGCATTCGGCGCAGAAGACGCGCTCGTCACGCCCCACTTGATCTATACGGGGCTCGGCAGACACGAGGGAGAACGGCGAGCCAGCTACCGCGACCTGTTCAGGGAAGCGCTATCGGACCAGCTGCTTGCGCAGATCCGGCACGCAAGCAATGGCAATGCGCCGCTCGGCCCCAAGGCTTTCGTCGACGAGATCTCCAGCAAACATGGCCGGCCCGATGGCCTGGGCCGGCGCGGTCGCCCGAGAGTAGCGCACAAGAACTTGCCCGAAAAAGTGCTCTGACCCCGAATTTCGAAGGAAAAGTGCTCTGACCCCGAATTTTCAGGCGGCGTCGTGGAAGATGATGCCCAGCGTATGCCGGTGCCCGCTGCGCACGCGGCTGACGCCGTGCCGCATGTTGACGCGGTAGACGCCGCGGCTGCCGTTCACCGGGCGCGTGTGGACCGGGAAGACGACGGCGTCGCCGTGGAACAGCGGCACCACCTCGGCACGCGACTGCATGCGCGGGCGCTGTTCGGTGAGGACGAATTCGCCGCCGCTGAAATCGTCCCAGGGACGCGAGAGCAGCACCGCCACCTGCAGCGGAAACACGTGTTCGCCGTACAGGTCCTGGTGCAGGCAGTTGTAGTCGCCGGCGCCGTATTGCAGCAGCAAGGGGGTCGGCCGGGTCTGGCCGGCCGCGTGGCAGCGCGCCAGATAGTCCGCATGCTCCGCCGGATAGCGTTCCTCCAGCCCGAGCGCCGCCTGCCAGTGGTTGGCGATGCGCGCCAACGGTGGGTAGAGCGCAGCACGCAGCGCCGCCAGATCGGGCGGCAGCGGATAAGTGAAATACCGGTATTCGCCACGCCCGAAGCCGTGGCGCTCCATCACGACGCGGCTGCGAAACAAGGCCTCCTGCGCATATGCGGCCGCATAGGCCCTGCACTGCTCCGCGTCCAGCAAGGCCGGCAGCACTGCGCAGCCGTAGGCATCCAGCTCGGCGCCCACACGGTCCCAGTCGATGCCGCTCACTTGCTGCTCTCCCTTTCGAGCAGCGCGCGCTTGCGCTCCACGCCCCAGCGATAACCCGAGATCGACCCATCGTTGCGCACCACGCGATGACAGGGCACGGCGATCGCTACCGGATTCGCCGCACAGGCCCCGGCCACGGCACGCGCCCCCTGCGGCATGCCGAGTTGCGCAGCCAGTTCGGCATACCCGACGGTGCGGCCGGCCGGGATGCCGCGCAGCGCCTGCCAGACACGCTGCTGGAAGGCAGTGCCACGCAGGTCCAGCGGCAGCTCGAGTCCGATACGCGGCGCTTCGACGAAGGCCACCACCTGCGCCACCGTGGCTTCAAACGAAGGCTCGGCGCCGATCAGCTCGGCCTTCGGGAAGCGGTCCTGCAGGTCGCGCACCAGCGCATCCGGATCGTCGCCGAGCAGGATCGAGCAGATGCCCTTGTCGGTGGCCGCCACCAGCAAGGCGCCCAGCGAGCAGGCGGCCACCGCAAAGCGAATCACTTCGCCGCCACCACCGGAACGGTAGCGCACCGGCGTCATGCCCAGCACGCCGGACGACGCCGCATAAAAGCGTCCGCTCGAATTGAAGCCGGCGTCATACGCGGCCGCCGTCACGCTCGGCGCCTGCACGAGTCCCTGTTGCAGGCGTTCCGCACGCCGCGCGGCTGCATAGGCCTTGGGCGTGATCCCGGTATGCGCCTTGAACACGCGATGGAAGTGGAAGCGGCTCATGCCGCAGGCCTCGGCAAGGCTGGCCAGATCTGGCTCCTCAGCCGCCGCATCGATCAAGCGGCAGGCCTGCGCCACGGCGGCAGCCTGGCGTTCGGCCAGCGGCGGCTGGTCCGGCTTGCAGCGCAGGCAGGGCCGGAAGCCGGCCGCCTCGGCGGCGTCGCGCGATGCATGAAAGGCGACGTTGATGCGCTTCGCACCGCGCGAAGGACACGAGGGCTGGCAGTACACGCCGGTGGTGCGCACCGAGTAATAGAAGATACCGTCTGCCTCCGGGCTGCGCGCCTGTACCGCGGCCCAGCGTTCGTCGTCGGTGTTGAAAGCGGGTTTGTCCATGATAGTCTCCATGCTCCACGAGTCGAATGCAGCCATCGTATCGGCATGGCGCCGGCGCCGTCATCCCGGGTCTTGCTTTCAAATCCACGATGCTAGAATGTGGCGTCACATAAGGCCATTCCTGAACCCGGAGAGTAGTTTGGACGAACAGTTCGCGCAAGACGCCACGCCCATTTTTCAGCGCATCAAGGATTACCTGATGGGCGAGATCGCCTCCGGGCGCTGGAAGGAAGGCGACCTGGTCCCGTCCGAGCAGGCGCTGGTGCGCCAGTTCGGCGTCTCGCGCATGACCGTCAACCGCGCCGTGCGCGAGCTCACGGCGGAACAGGTGCTGACGCGGCGCCAGGGCGCGGGCACCTTCGTCGCGCCGCAAAAATACCAGGCCACGCTGGTCGAGATCCGCAATATCGCCGACGAGGTGCGCGCGCGCGGACACGCCCACAGCAGCCGCCCGCTGCTGCTGGAGCAGGCCCCCGCCGGCGAGGCGCTGGCCCTGCAGTTCTCGCTGGCGCCGGGCGCGCCGCTGTTCCACTCGGTGATCGTGCACCACGAAAACGACCAGCCGATCCAGATCGAGGACCGCTGGGTCAACCCGGCCTGCGCCCCTGCCTACCTGGACCAGGACTACACCCGCGTCACCCCGAACGAACACCTGATGGCGGCCGCGCCCCTGCAGGATGCGACCTATAGCATCGAGGCGCTGCCGGCGCCGCGCGAAGTCGCCGAGATGCTGGCCATCGCCGCCGGGGCCGCCTGCCTGGTGCTGCGCCGCCGCACCACCTCGCAGGGCAAGGTGGCGACGGTGGCGACCATGTGGCATCCGGGACAGCTGTATAAATTCACCGGCAGCGTGGGCTGAACATCGCTTGCAGTAAGGACCACGCAGTAAAATAAATCCGGCGATAAATGTGCACGCGACACTGTCGTCCGCGATAATGGAACCCGGTCAAACCGGCATCGCATCCCGGGCGCACTTGCGAGTCGCGCTAACGTGTTAAGATTTTGTACAAAGCTTGCGAACACGTTTCAGGAAAATCGGTTATTATTTCAGCTAACCCCCGCCTGACACCTCCTTGCAGCTCTTCCACTATTGAATATTGCACACAGTGTCTCCACCATTGTGCGTGCAGGCGTTAATTGACCTACCTCTCACTGAGGAAAACATGAGCGAAAACATCAAACACATCAGCGATGCATCTTTCGAAACCGACGTGCTGAAGTCCGAGCGCCCGGTCCTGGTCGACTTCTGGGCCGAGTGGTGCGGTCCTTGCAAGATGATCGCCCCGATCCTGGAAGAAGTCGCCAAGGAATACGACGGCAAGATCCAGATCGCGAAGCTGGACGTCGATGCGAACCAGGCCGTGCCGGCCAAGTTCGGCATCCGTGGCATCCCGACCCTGATCCTGTTCAAAAATGGCGTTGCAGCCGCGCAGAAAGTCGGCGCGATGGCAAAAGGCCAACTGACTGCTTTCATCGATAGCAACATCTGATACCATAGCCGGCGGCAGCGCGCCCGCGTTGCCGCCATTCCCGGGAAGTTGTCGACCTCGATATCTTCCCTTGTGTAACCCACGTAGTTCCCTCCCCTACCTTTACTTTCCCGTCACGGGACACCCGACACATGCACTTATCTGAATTGAAGGCAATGCACGTCTCCGCCCTTCTGGAGATGGCGATCAGCCTGGACATCGACAACGCAGCCCGCCTGCGCAAACAAGAACTGATGTTCGCGATCCTCAAGAAGCGCGCGAAACAAGGCGAGCAGATTTTCGGCGACGGCGCCCTCGAGGTGCTGCCGGACGGCTTCGGCTTCCTGCGTTCGCCGGATGCGAGCTACATGGCCTCGACCGACGACATCTACATCTCGCCGTCGCAGATCCGCCGCTTCAACCTGCATACGGGTGACTCGATCGAAGGGGAAGTGCGTACGCCGAAGGATGGCGAGCGTTACTTCGCACTGGTGAAGGTGGACAAGGTCAACGGCGAATCGCCGGAAGCCTCGAAGCACCGCATCCTGTTCGAAAACCTGACCCCGCTGCACCCGCAAGTGCCGCTGCGTCTCGAACGCGACATGAACGGCGCCGAAAACATCACCGGCCGCATCGTCGACCTGATCTCGCCGATCGGCAAGGGCCAGCGCGGCCTGCTGGTGGCCTCGCCGAAGTCCGGCAAGTCGGTCATGCTGCAGCACATCGCCCACGCGATCACCGCCAACCACCCGGACGTCACCCTGATCGTCCTGCTGATCGACGAACGTCCCGAGGAAGTGACCGAGATGCAGCGTTCGGTGCGCGGCGAAGTGGTCGCCTCGACCTTCGACGAACCGGCCACCCGCCACGTGCAGGTCGCCGAGATGGTGCTGGAAAAGGCCAAGCGCCTGGTCGAGATGAAGAAGGACGTCGTGATCCTGCTGGACTCGATCACCCGCCTGGCGCGCGCCTACAACACCGTGATCCCGGCCTCGGGCAAGGTGCTGACCGGCGGTGTCGACGCCAACGCCCTGCAGCGTCCGAAGCGTTTCTTCGGTGCCGCCCGTAACGTCGAAGAAGGCGGCTCGCTGACCATCGTCGCCACCGCGCTGATCGAAACCGGCTCGCGCATGGACGACGTGATCTACGAAGAATTCAAGGGTACCGGCAACATGGAGGTGCACCTGGAGCGCCGCCTGGCCGAGAAGCGCGTCTACCCGGCAATCAACCTGAACAAATCGGGTACCCGCCGCGAAGAGCTGCTGATCAAGCCGGACCAGCTGCAGAAGATCTGGATCCTGCGCAAGCTGCTGTACTCGATGGACGAGATCGAGGCGATGGAGTTCATCCTCGACAAGATGCGCGCGACCAAGAACAATGTCGAGTTCTTCGACATGATGCGTCGCGGCGGTTAAGCGCCAACGCTGCAATCGCATGCGCAAGGCGGCCGGAAGGCCGCCTTTTTGTTTTCTGCACCACGTTCCTGTGGCGGCAAAGTTGCCTCGCGGCGGCGGGTCGTCTATAATCTCCGGTTCTTTACCACCGTGGCAAGTGATCGGCAATCGGGTCAAGAAGCAGCAAGACCGACGAAGTGCCTTTTGGCTACCAATTTAACCGAGGCAATACCATGAAAACCGATACCCATCCGGATTACCGCGAAGTCGTCTTCCACGACCTGTCCTGCGATTTCAAATTCATCACCCGTTCGACCATCAACACCCGCGAAACCATCGATTTCGAAGGTAAGCAATACCCGCTGGTCAAGATCGAGGTGAGCGCTGAATCGCACCCGTTCTTCACCGGTAAGCACAAGATCGTCGACACCGCTGGCCGCGTTGAGAAATTCCGCCAGAAGTTCGGTTCGGTCGGCTCGAAGACCAGCGTCGCCAACGGCTAATTCCCCGGCGAGCGAACACTCGGAAGCCTGTTGGCTTTCAGGAAAGGAAGCCTTGGGGCTTCCTTTTTTTTTGCCGCTATACTACGCGACATTATTCCAGCGAATCACGCAACACTATCGATGAAACCAGTCCGCCTCCCCGCCGCCGCCACCCTCGCGCTGCCACGATGGGCCTTGTACGCACTTGGCCTGTTGTACATCCTGCCGGGCCTGATCGGCCGCGATCCGTGGAAGGACGATGCCGCCAGCTTCGGCATCATGTGGACCATGGCCCACGGCAGCTTCAGCGACTGGCTGCTGCCGAACATCGCCGGCCTGCCCTCGCCCGAAGAAGGGCCGCTGGCCTTCTGGCTGGGCGCGCTGTGCATCAAGCTGTTCGGCTGGCTGCTGGGCGACGTGCTGGCGGCGCGCATGTCGATCATCGGCATCTTCGTGCTGGGCACCGTATCGCTGTGGCAGACCGCATTCCGCCTGGGCCGGCGCTCCGAAGCCCAGCCGCTGCGCCTGGCCTTCGGCGGCCAGCCCGAACCCGACGACTACGGCCGCACCCTGGCCGACACTGCCGTCCTGATCTACCTGGGCTGCCTGGGCCTGCTGCTGCAGAGCCATGAGACGCTGGCCGTGACCCTGCAGGGCTCGCTGCTGGCCTGGTTCCTGTACCGCTCGGTGCGCTATATCGAGGACGCCTCCCGGCGCAACGCGGCGCTGACCGGCCTGGTACTGGGCGCGCTGGCGCTGACGCGCGGCTTCGCCTCCCCCATCGTGCTGCTGGGCGCGCTGTTCCTGTGCACCCGCTTCCTGAAGCTGCCCCCGCGCCCCGTGCTGCGCGACCTGGGCGTGGCCGCCGGCACGGCCTTCCTGGTGATGCTGGTCTGGATCCTGCCCGCGCTGCTGGCCCATCCCTATAACCAGTCGCCGGTGGGCGAATGGCTGGCCTGGAACGCCAGCCAGCTGGGCATGCCGACCTGGTTCTCGATCAAGGCATTCTTCCGCGTCGGCATCTGGTTCTGCTGGCCGGCCTGGCCCTTCGCCGCCTGGGCCGCCTGGGCCTGGCGCCGCCAGCGCGGCATGCTGCACATCATCCTGCCGACCTGCTTCGTCGGCCTGCTGGTGCTGCTGGTGCTGTGCGACCCGGTGCCGGAAAACGGCGACCTGCTCAAGCTGCTGCCGCCGATGGCGCTGATGGCGGCCTTCGGCCTGCCGACCATGAAGCGCGGCACCATCAATGCCATCGACTGGTTCTCGGTGATGGTCCTGACCCTGTTGGGCGCCCTGGTATGGCTGTTCTGGATCGCCAAGCTGACCGGCTGGCCGGCCCAGTTCGCCAAGAACGCGCTCAAGCTGGTGCCTGGCTTCCATCCCGAATTCGGCATCGTCGCCTTCATCGTCGCGGCGGCTGCCACCGCCGGCTGGTTCGTGCTGGTGCACTGGCGCCTGTCGCGCCAGCCTTCGGTGCTATGGCGCGCCGTGGTGCTGTCGTCCGGCGGCCTGATCCTCCTGTGGGTGCTGCTGATGACCCTGTTCCTGCCGGACCTGAATTACGCCCGCAGCTATGCCTCGGTGGCCCAGCAGATCGCGGCGCGCCTGCCGGCCGGCGCCGACTGCATCGAGACCAATGTCGGCCCGGCGCAGCGCGCTTCCTTCGCCTACTTCGGCCACCTGCCCTTCGCCGGCCTCGATGGCCGCAAGTGCAGCTACCTGCTGCTGCAGGACAGCCTCAGGAAGACCGCGGAAAGCGCACGCAGCGATGCCGCCCGGCAGAGCGTGCTCCAGACCGGCGACGGCCCGCGCGGCGGCGAAGTGGTGCTGGAAGACTTCCGCCCGCGCGACTGGACCCTGCTGTGGGAAGGCCGCCGCCCATCGGACCGTGACGAGCGCTTCCGCCTGTACCAGCGGCGTTGATCGATCGTCGTCGCCAAAAAGAAAAAGCCACCCGCCGGGTGGCTTTTTTACATCCATGACGCGTCGCGCCGTTCAGATCTTGCGCGGCACCAGCTTGCGGCGGCTCGCCATGCCGAGCAGGCCCAGGCCGGCCAGCAGCATGCCCCAGGTCTGCGGTTCCGGCACCGCCGACACGACCAGGTCGCCGCCGAAAGCCCCGCCGCCCGCGCCCAGCACCCGTCCGTCCACTTTCAGGGCGTAAGACCCGGTGACCAGGTCATAGGCCGACAGCGACCACGAATCGGTCGGATGCGAGCCGAAGCCGGTTTCGTTGATGCCGGCGATGGCCGTGCCCAGCATCGTCATGGTCGACGGATCGTAGCGGTACAGGCTGAAGCCCGTGATCAGCAGGTCCTTGGTCTGCGGGGTGTTGAGGTAGGAGGAAGTGACAGAAGCCGCAGCGTCGAAGGGCGAACCGATGCTGAAGGTGAAGATGTCGCTGAAGCTGCTGCCGACGGTCGAGGCCGCGAAGGTATCGCCGAAATGCGCGTTGAAGCCGCCCACGCCGTCGCCCACTGTCACTAGCGGAACGGTGCGGTCGATCGCCTGCGCGGCGGCGCCTTGGGAGGCGAACGCCGCGCCCGCGATGAGGGCGCTTAAAACGAGAGATTTCAGTTTCATGATAGTTCCTGAGGTAAGTTGTCGGTACTTAGGGACTTACTATCCGGGGAGCCGGCGTATTGACACCGATCCGTGATAACAGCATAAGTTCACGCTTACCTCTCAACTGTTAGATTGCGCACAAATCTCAGCCGTTTTTCATCCGATAGTGGTATTTTTGGCCCAATAATTTCCCAAGTGAAAACACTTCATTCTCGGCAAGGACTCGCTTGAGGAAGATCAATTCCTCGCGGTCCTGAATTATCAGAATGATGGATGTGCCCGCTATCCCGCGGCATCGCCAGCCAAGGAGCCATCATGAAAAGCGTGACGTTTTCCGATATAGAGCGCGTCCCGGAACAGGCGCGCCGCCCCTCTCCCCTGGGTTCGCCGCAGCGCCTGATGTGGCTGGCGCTGACGCTGGCGCTGGGCCTGTCGGCGCTGATGTTCGGCCTCCGCCAGGTGGACCCGGGCGCGCCGCTGGCCTACATCGTGGTGCCGGTGCTGGCAGGCGGCCTGCTGCCGATGATGACCATGATGCCGGGCCGCTTTCAGGTGACGACCCGCTTCGACGCCTGCCACCTGGTCGTCACGCTGGACGATGCGCTGGGCCGCCTCGGCTATGTGCCGGCCGAACGCTCACCGGGCGCCGTGCGTTACCGCGCACGCGGCGGCAAGGAAATCGCCGTGACCGTGCGCGCCCATGCCCTCGAAGTCACCGGCCCGGTGCCGGCCCTGCGTGCGCTGCGCCGGCAGATGGACCGCTAACAAGAGCGTCTCACAAAATTCTCAGGGCAAGGCGCATCGTCGAAGACAGTACGCCAGTACGGCGAGACGATGCAACGCCGCCATGAGGATTTTTGAGGCGCTCTACACCTTCATCGGCAGGATCACCATCTGTAATCCCTCAAGGTGCAGGCGGCGCTGGACAGCGAGCGCCGCCTGGTTGTGCAGCAGCCGGGTGAACCAGTTATCCGATGCGAAGATCAGCTTACTGGTGAAGAAAATCGAATTCGGATACTCGCGGTTGATCTGCTCGCACATGCGGGTCACCTCCTCCACCGCATCGGTGCCGAAGCCGATGTAGGACGCCGATGCCATCCCGTGGCTCTGGCAGAAGTCGACGAAGTATTCCAGCGTCTCCGCCGCATTCTCCCGCATCTTTTCCAGCGCGCCCTCGCCGCCGTAGGCAAGCGCATCGACCGTGCGCGCGTTCACGAACAGGAAGTTCTTGAAGTGGCCCGGGAACATGCGCAGCACCCATAGCAGTGCATGCAGGCCGCCGCCGCGCGAGGTGCCGACGATGAACACCGCCGTCTGCGCCTCCGGCGCCGGATCGACCGACTCCTTTATCGGCCCGAAAGGCTGGTCCTCGAACACCTGGTCCACCGACTGGATGGCGCGCTTGGTCTCGCGGTAGTGGTTGCGGATGAAGATGCACAGGCCGGCGATGGCGGCGATGATCAGGGCGGTGGCCCAGCCCCCTTGCGTGAAGCGCTCGACCAGCAGGATCGCGAGGATGCCGGCGCAGATCACGAAGCCGGTCAGCGACAGCAGGAAGCGCCGCACCCAGCGCTCGTCCTTGCGGTGGCGCCACCAGTACAGGCACAGCCCGAACAGGGAGATGGCAAAGGTCAGGAACACCGAAATCGAATACAGCACCACCAGCAGCGTGACCTGGCCGCCGGTCCAGAACAGGATCGCCAGCGCGGCGATGCCCATCACCAGGATGCCGTTCTGGGTCACCAGGCGCGTCGACAGGTAGCGGAACTGGTGCGGCACCCAGGAGTCGGACGCCATGTTCGACAGCACCGAGGGGCCGCCCAGGAAGCCGGTGTTGGCGGCCACGAACAGCAGGCCCGCCTCGAAGGCCAGCACGACGGCCAGCAGCACCTGGTTCAGCACCTCGCCTTTCATTCCCATGCTGGCGATGATGCTGCGGAAGGTGGTGGCATTCAGGGTCTCGCCGGCCACCGGCTGCGCGTTCCACAGCAGGTACAGGAGGATGATGCCGCCGGCGGTAATCGCCAGCGACAGCGCCATGTAGAACATCGTCATCTTCCCGGTGCGCACGCGCGGCTCGGCCAGCAGGTTGACGTTGTTCGACACCGCCTCCAGGCCTGTATAGGTGCCGCCGCCCTGCGAATACGCCAGCAGCAGCATGCCGGCCACGCCGGTCCAGCCGATGCCGCCTGCCAGCTCGCGCGTCTCGAGCATCGTGCTCGGGATCAGGCCGGGCAAATGCGAGGCATGGGCGACGATGCCGTACACGATCAGCACCAGGTGGGTGGCGACGAAGCCGAGGAAGATCGGCAGCAGGATCTGGATCGCCTCCTTCAGGCCGCGCAAATTCATCACGATCAGCAGCGCGATGAAGAAAGCCTCGGCCCACAATTTATAGGGCTGGAAGCCGAGCGGCAGGAAGGACGCCAGCGCGTCGACCCCGGATGCGATCGAGATCGCGATGGTCAGCACGTAATCGAGGATCAGGGCACAGCCCGAGACCAGCCCCAGATAGGGCCCAACCAGCTGGGTGGCGACGCGGTAGCCCCCGCCCCCGGTCGGGAACAGCTCGATCACCTGGTTGTAGGCGAGCGCGATGATGAACACGGTGACCGCGGTGGCGACCGCCATGTACAGGCCGAGGTGGGTATGCGCGCCCAGCGCGCGGAAGGTCTCTTCGGGGCCGTAGGCGGACGAGGACAGGCCGTCCGCGCCCAGCCCGACCCAGGCCAGGAAGGCCACCAGCGCCATCGAATGGCGGGTCTCGCTCTGCATCGGGTCGAGCGCTTTGCCCAGGATGATTTCGCGTATCTTCTTGTTCTTCATCGTGCGCGCCGCACTGCGGGCGGCCGGTTCTCAAGGTAGGCGAGATCATACGCTGGAACCGGGCACACGCGCACTGGTCTTTTTGGCATCGCATGTGCTAAGATGCGCGCCTGCGCTTGCAGCCTCTGTGGCGGAATTGGTAGACGCACTTGACTCAAAATCAAGCGCCGAAAGGCGTGCCGGTTCGATTCCGGCCGGAGGCACCACTTACTCATCCGTAGTAATCCAGCGAAGTCCATGAAACCGCGTTTCTCCCTCTGGGGGCGCGGTTTTTTTGTGCGCCGACGTTTGAGCTCGTCCATCACCAGCCATAGTTTTTGTATCCATACTTTGTTCACGGATACCGAACGCCAAACGTCATGGATCTAAAATGCCCAAGCTCTGCGCCCCGCTGACGGATACCGCCATTCGCAACGCCAAGCCCCGAGACAAGACCTATACCCTGGGAGACGGGGAAGGCATGTACCTCGAGGTCATGCCAAACGGGACACGATTCTGGCGCATGGCCTATCGGCAGCCGAACGGCAAGAAAAACCGGCTGACGTTCGGGAAATATCCGGAGGTGTCGCTCGCGGAGGCGCGCGACAAGCGGCTGGCAGCCCGAAAGCAGCTGGCACAAGGGGTCGATCCTGGGCGGACCAAGCGCGAAGAAAAGCAGGCCAGGGAAAAGGCAGCACTGAATACCTTCGAGGCGGTTGCCCGCGCATGGCTGGCCAGGACTGCAGCCGAGCGGGCCGCCAGCACGCAAGAAAAGAACACCGCCTGGCTCGAACGGAACATTTTTCCTTCTATCGGCGCCCTGCCCATCTCCACTATCAAGCCATGGGACGTGTTGAGCGCACTTCGTGTCATCGAGAAGCGAGGCGCGATTGAGTCTGCGCACAAGATCAAGCAGCTGTGTGGCCAGGTATTTCGGTTCGCGGTAGCGTGTGGCCTCGCGGATCGCGATATGACGGTAGACCTGCGTGGCGCATTGTCAGCGGTCCCGGAAGCGCACTATGCCGCGATCACCGATCCTAAGGAAGCGGCGGAACTGTTACGTGCTATCGACGCTTACAACGGCCATGCGTATGCCGTTGCCTCGCTCAAGCTGGCGCCGCTGGTTTTCGTTCGGCCTGGGGAGCTGCGATCCGCCGAGTGGTCCGAGATCGATCTCGATGCGGCTGAATGGCGCATCCCTGGCTCGAAGATGAAGATGGGGCAGGATCACATCGTGCCGCTGGCGACGCAAGCCGTCACGCTGCTACGTGAGCTCCATTCGATGACAGGACATGGCAAGTTTGTCTTCCCTAGCGTTCGCACCAGTACACGCTGCATGAGTGAGAACACGGTCAACGCGGCCCTGCGCGGCATGGGCTACGGCAAGGACGTGATGACCGGCCATGGCTTCCGCGCGATGGCCCGCACGATCATGGATGAAGTGCTGGGGGAACGGGTGGATTTAATTGAGCATCAGCTTGCACATGCCGTGAAAGATCCTAACGGGCGCGCTTACAATCGCACGGCGCATCTGCCTGCCCGGCGATTGATGATGCAGCGTTGGGCAGACTACCTTGACTCAATCAAAGAAGTGGTAGCACTCTCGGCGACTAACGAAATTTGATAACGGCACGCTATCATGTTAAGCCGGTATAACTATTCCATATCAATAGGGCGATTCACGTCGTAGGGCCCCTTTTCATAAAGCTCGGCAGCCCATTTTCTTACGATCTTACTACGTAGGGATGGCAAAACTATATCGATAGGCTTACCGGCACGATACGCAGCCTCCACCATATCTATTTCATTCTTTCGAAGTACTTCGGGCGAGGGGCGAATCATTGTATTACTTAACACAGGTATTGTGTCCCAAACCCGTCCGATCTCTGCATTTGTAAACGAATCCTGCACTCTTTCAATGTTGCGTATCCGACCAGACAAACCGCGCACGCTTTCGAGAATCTGTGTCAACATCTCATCTTCCGAAGGAGGCTGTACGTTTTCCTCCGGTGGATTCTGCTCTATTAGCAAAGCAAACTTACGTTGAAACTGAGGATAATACGTATCGAACACCTCGCGAAGAATTCGATCATCCAGTCTCTTTTCAAGCGTGGAGTTCAAGGTAATGACCAGATTCCAAAGTCCGTCCGCATCCGGTTTGGTGTGATTAAACTGCGCAAGAGGGTCTTGAATATCGGCGGGCTCCAAATCGACGAGGAAGGTGCAGACTCTGCTAGTGCTGAGCCCTTTAGCCAGTGCACCAGCCTCGAACAGAATCCACGGCTTGTTTTTGTTCGCCTGAGTCAGGCAGACAATACCGACTGAAGTGTTGGATAACCCGCTGTTGATCTCGGAGAACCACAGTGCTCCACGGTCGATGTCGCGCGTCGAGATCCAGGGTTCGGAGGCTTGAATAACGCACTTTGTCCAATCGCGAAGCAACTCCGCTGCAGCGCGGCTACGTGCACCTGACCAGCTAAAAAAAACCTTCATATCATTCTTTCAAATTGGCAATGTTATAAGTCTAATGCAATTGCTATGTGGACAAACTGAAAGCACGCATGCGCTAATCATGGGAATTTAGACACGGTCCGTAGGCGGCTCTCAATTGAGAGCAGATCATAAAGAGCAGAAAATCTGTCTTAACATTCAAATAGGTTCTCAGCTTAGAAGACTTTGCGTTGCCACGACTCTAAGATAAACAGCGTCGCGGTATGGGCACTGTGAATTGCTAGGCGAGCGTGTCTGGGCTCAAGCTTATATTGCTTTTTCCCAGCACCATGGGCCGAGCTTGCATGAGTGCGTAAAGCCCCGATTCCTTCTACGATAGCGAAAAGCCCGGTTAGAATGACTTGAAGATCTTGGTCTTCAACGGTACCAGGATCAAATCCAAGGTCCTTGCGGACCACTGACCAAACAGACTTAAGATCTTGTTTTGATGGAGTATCAAGACCTCGATCCGAAATGTAAACCTTGCACACACTCTCGAGAATGTTGCTCGCGGCTGAGACTGCTTCTCTTGGACTTCGCGCTACATTCGCCAATGCTCTGCTGAATTCTTGATCAATTGCGGGCAACTCACGGTCACGGATATAACTTTCCAGCGCTTTTGATGGTGTACCGAGCGTTCCCGAGATCATGCCCCCACGAACATACTGGAGGTCGTAACGAGCCAGTGCCTTACGGATTTTTTCCTGGTCATCTGTCTCGGTTCGTGACATCCCGTTGCCGAAGGGACTAGGCTCAGGTGGTGCCTCTTCCATATACCCCTCTATCAATCTGCCCAAGACGTCTAGCGGCTGAACTGCTTCGTCTCGATTGATGCGACGAAGCCATTCTTGAGCCTTCACCCACTTACTGCCTTCCGGCGGTTCACCTGGTGCGCCGGCATGCATGAACAAATTGTCCAGCGATGCATGCGTGGTGCGTTGTGAAAGTATTTCTGCAACGGCAGCAATAATTGGTGCTGAAATCTGCTTGCGCATTAAATACTATCCTTTTTAATTCTCAGGGATCACTTCCCATGGGCCCGATCCAACTTGACGTAGGAACTTCCCACCGTCCTCGCGTTGTACAGGAGTTACCGGAAAAATAAATTTTGTACCAAGAGGGTAACTCCGGCGTAACGCCTTGGAACACTGAACTCGCATTGAAGTCGGAAACGCCTGACCGGCTACTGGACGAACGCGGTACTCAGCAGAAGAGGGTTCTCCTTCATTTAGGAATGTCTCGACTATCACAAACAAAGATACCTCCTGCAGGAACGTAAATTGGAAACTAGCCAAAGGCAGTCTTTTATGGCCGAGTGCAGCCCTTTATAAGTGACCCCAAGCCGAAAGGAACTAAATTGATTACGCTTGTTGGCTCAGTCAGCAAACCGTTCAAAGGACTCAAACATCGCCACCCATTGCTCGACAAGGCTCGCGTCAACTTCGGCAATTCCTTTTATGAGAAGGGTTTGCTTTACGCGCTTAGCTACCTCGACTTTCCAACCCAGAGACAACTCAACTCCCTCTTTTTGAGCCCATCGTTCAACTTGGGGGACAATCGGGAGGCCGCTCTCAGCGCTATCCTCGAACGACTGATCGGTATTCCTGTATAAGCGATCAATAGCTTGAACAAACCAACGTTGCGGCACTAGGTCTTCGAGTTCAGAGCTTTTAAAACCAACAAAGCTGTCTGTCGATAGAACTTTATCCTTAGCGTATTGATACAGACTAGTGCCAAGCTCCTTCGCCATCTTTGCCCCCATTTCATCTCCATCAAGCAAGACAACCGGCAATTTGTCATCACGTCCGGTAAGAATACTGGCGATAATGCGTAAGGTCTTCGTTCCCCCTGCAGGAGGAAAAACGAGCTCGCGACGAGGAGAGATTTTTCCAGCGCCAATTAAGAGAGCCTTGAACATTGTAAGGTAGTGTTGGTCTGATGCACCTTCTACAACTACAGGTGAACAGCCAAGTAACAAACTCTCAGCGACACTAAGATTGAGGGCCGAGTAAACGGCGTAGGCCGCACCTGCTTGGGCCGCGTCAGCACCAGACTGCCGCAAATTAGGTGAGCATTGTGTCGAACCGTCGGCAGCGACTAGTACTTTGCGAACACGATCAAGCCGGTCGGCATCAACCAGGAAGGGGGAATGTGTAGTGTAAATAATCTGGTTCGTTTGAGCTAGTCCGTCAAAAAATTTCGACAAGTCGCGCTGAGCCAAAGGATGTAGTGACAAGCCAGGTTCATCCAGCAGCAGTACCGCATTCTCATGCGACGCTTGGCTTTCCACCAAAAATACGAGGTAAAAGCTGAGAAACCATTGTAGACCGGTACTTCTGCTTTCAAGCTCAACTTCCTCTGGTCGGCGGTCGTCAGAGACCCAGATACGGAAGTGGTCGCCATCAGCTTCAAAGCGGAAACGATAGTCACCTTGCTTCCACCAAGATTTAAATTGCTCAGTAAGCACCGTAGAAGCAGATTGAAGGAGAATGGATCGTTGTCGCTTCTTTTCGGCTATTGTTTCAATTTCAGCAGTCGTTGGCTCGCGATTCGGGTCACGGAAATCACGCCCCAGCTCAAGAATTTCGGATGGTTGAAGGCGGACAAAATTAAATAGGACCTTAAGTGTCCGGGCCTTCGCTGCCTCTTTAGCGCCTAAGTCGGTCCTTTTAAGGTTCTGAACAACATGAGGAAGATAGATTTCTGAGTCTAGATTACCGTAGTTTGAATAATAAACAAATTTAGGTAGCGCCTTCACGATTTTCTGTTTAACTCCGCCAACCTCTTCAGGTACAGGTCGACGTAGCTCCGCTAACCAGCAATCTATCTTTTCTAAAGTCTGCGTCGCGCGTGGAACCAGCACAGATGTTTTCGCTGGATGCTCTGGAATTGTATTTTTTAATGCTTCAGCAGCAGCAACTAGCCGTAACTCGTCCCACTCACTATCAACACCCTCAACCAACTTTTTCACTTCAGCGAGCAATGCAGCTTTAACGCTTTCTTCTTGCTTTAAAGGCTCGATTTCCCGTGCAAGTGCTTCCAAGCTTTCGAAGGCTTCGCGAACGATTTGCGCAGGAATAGATGCGATTGGAACATATTCAGGAAAAGTTACTTCATGTCGCCCATCGTAATAACGCTGAACCTGTACAATTGTTACCTTCTCGATAGGCAACCCGGTAAGCGTAGCAAGCTCTTGGGCTAGGTCCTCAGTCGAAAATTCGGCAGTAATAAATTTGTAATTCGCTGGGTTTTCGCGAATTTCGCCAAACATACGTTTAGGGTAATCCGCCGTGGGCTGCAACTCGCCTTCTTGGGCTGGACTCATTTTCCAAAGCGGTATTAGAAGGTTTGTTTTACCAGATTCGTTGACTCCAATAAGCGCCGTGACATTCTCCGCATCGATCCAGCCACTGTCTTTTACAGACCTGAAATTTGTAACTCGGTACTTGATCAGCTTCATCTACCCCTCGTTTCGCTATATAATCCGGCGCATTGCAATGACCCGGCCATCAGAGCCAACTTTCGTTAATATCGTGCACTACATCGACAAAACAACAGGTTGCACGGCTATAAAGTATCACCGTTTTCACTTATCCATGGAATCAACGGTTTTACTCGATAGGCATATACGGATCGGACGTTCACTATAATTCAACATTCGCTTTTGGTTACCCGCAGACCTCATGGCAGCTCAGTGTACGATTGTGTTGCTCAAACAGCAAGCAGGAAGGCACTACGCCACTGACTGACTACCACCCGCAGCCGCAAGGGACAAGGACCGAATGTTTGATCTCGAAGAGATTAAACATTTAAGACGTCAGTCTATCCTGCCCTCCAAAACCAAATCCAAAAACCCTGCTTTCAACACGTCGAATCCAGCTTAATGACGCTTACATAAGTACCAGCGCAATGTTGGGCTCGCTACCGACGGCACACTGCAATCTGCATCGCAGCCGCGCTAACTGACCCGTGAAGCGCCGGCGACACCTGCGATCCTGCCAAGCGGCTGCGATGCTTCTTTCCAATCTCACATTGGAGGCGTACATGGATCAGCAAACGGTCAATGTTGCGGTTGAACGCCGTGCGTCGAGCAATCGCGCCGACGTTCGGTTCCTCAGATTGAAGGAGGTGCTCGCCATCTGCGGCAAGTCGCGAAGTAGCGTCTATGACGCAATAAAGAAAGGAGACTTCCCCAAACCTGTGAAGCTCAGCGGAAGGTCGTCCGCATGGATCAAAAGCGAAGTCGACCAGTGGGCAGTCGACTGCATTCGCGCCCGCCGACAGGACTGAAGACCTTCAGAGGCTGCGTGATCGCGCAAGACATGCAAACCGCAGCCAGCCAAGCTCGAGCAACTTGCATGCAAGCAGGCCAAAAAGTTCGTCATGACGAACTTTTTGAGAATTTCGTCGCGACGAAATTTTCGGCCCGATCAGCCGCGACGCCAGCCATTCGGCCGTGTCAAACAAAGCGAACCTGAACCGGCAGCACAGGTCAAACCTGTACCACGAGCTTCCGCAAACGAAAACCGCACCCATACCCTGAACGGCTGTGTATCCATGAGTGTATCCACGTCACAGATGAGCTTGCCAAGAAAACCCAGCAGCCAAGCAGCTGCCGGCGAACTCATCGATTCCGGCCGGAGCACCAACAGCTTGCAATCTGCAGTCCCCGCACCGCCGTCCGGGCGGCATCCGCCGTTCACGCTCGGCCAGATGCCTTCCCGGTCGATTCAGGCGCTCCGCTTGCAGTACAGGTAGGACACGTCGAACAAGCTCGAATCGACGATTTCCCCGATCTCCAGTCCCGCTTTTCCGCACAGTGCACGCCATTCGGTGGAGTTACGAACGCGGCCCTCGGTCCACACGCGCTGCTCGATGTTGCGCGTATGCAGAAACTGAGGATTGGTCGCGGCATTTCCGGTATCCATCAGCCCTTCGATAATGACCAGTGTCGCGTCTGCCGTCATGGCGCCGGCGATCGAACTCAGGATCGACACGACGTTGCCATCATCCCAGTCATGCAACACATGCTTGATCAGGTAGAGTTGCGAACCGCCGGGCACGCTGGCAAACATGTTCCCGCCGACGAAATCGCAGCGGCCTTGCAGACCGCGCGCTTCAATCCGCGCATTGGCCGCGCCGGTATTCCGAGGCTGGTCGTAAATCACGCCATGCAAGGCCGGATGCTCGTCGAGCAGGCTGCATACCAGGCTGCCCGTTCCGCCCCCGACGTCGAGAAGAGAGGCAGCGTTTCCGACCTTGAGCTCCTTGACGATGGCCGGGATGTGAACCTGGTCGGTCACCTGCGCCATGTATTCGACAAAGTACTCATGTTGCGTCTTGTCTTTGCCGTAATAATCCCAGATCGGTGCGCCGAGCGCTGCCTCGAACGCATTGCTGCGCGTCGCCGCGTAGCCGTCCAGCTTCGTAAAGGCAGGGTTCAATTGCTCGCCCCACACCATCAAATACGAGCGCAGCCAGGATTTTGCACGCTTGGTAAGCAGCAGGCCCGGCTTGGCAATACCGTAGGCATCGCCCTTTATCTTCAGGAAGCCGCAAGCGGCGGCAAGCGGCAACAGGTCGCGCAGTACGGCTTCATCGAGGCCCGCTTCCCGTGCCAATGCATCGGCCGACTTGTCCTGGCCCAGCACACGGTCGAAAATCTCATGCTTGGTCAGCACGTACAGAGCATTGGCTGTGTAGGCGTGCTGGATCATGTCGTAGATGTGGGGAGTACTCATGCCTGATACCTATTGAAGAGAAGGCAGCATTGTAGCGCGGCGCGGCGGAATGCCGGCCGAGCGCCACGATGCCTCCCGAGTTATCTAACGGTCAACAAACTAGACCGCCTGCTCCTGATACGGCCGCGCATCCACCGGCACATCGATCACGAACACGGTCCCGGACTCCGCATCGCTGAACACCACCGCGCTGCCGCCATGGCTTTTCGCCACCGTGCGCACGTAAGGCAGGCCCAGGCCCCAGCTGCCGGTCGGCGATTCGCCGGCGTCGGTCGAGCGCACGAACTGCTGGAAGATGGCCTCGGATTCGCCCGCAGGGATCGGCCGGCCCTGGTTGTGCACGGAGATCACGACGCGCGCATTGTCGAGGCCCAGCCGGATGTCGATCGGCGTGCCGGTGTCGCCGTACTTCTGGGCGTTGTTGAGCAGGTTTTCCAGCGCGCGCTCGAGCGCCGGATGGCTCCACCAGCCGCTTACGGCGACGCCTTCCACGCGCACGTTCGCGCCCTGGTAGTCGCGGGCGCGCTGGGCCACCGATTCGACCAGGGCCAGCATGTCGAACTCGCTCAGGGCCAGCTTGAGGCGGTCGCCCGACTGGATCGCCAGCGCGTCCAGCAATTCCTTCAGCATGCTCGTCAGGCGCTCGCCGTTCTTGGCGATGCGGCCGGCCCAGTCGGCGATCGCGGGCGGCGGGTCGAGGCGCAGGATCAGCTGCGCGCCCATTGCGATGTTCGAGACCGGCTGGCGCAGGTCGTGCGCGAGCGCGCCGGCGACGCGTTCGCGCAGCGAGTTCGCGGCCACGAAGAAGGCGCGCACGCTCTCGCGCACGGCCATGTCGATGGTCAGGTGCAGGGCCCGCCGTTCGGGACCGGTCAGGGGCACCTGGTGTGCGTCCAGCACGTCGAACAGCACGCTGCGGAAGACCTGGAATTCGGCCAGGATGGCCTCGGCGTCGTAGTCGGTCAGGTTGGCCCGCTCGATGCCGTGCTCGGCGCCGACGGCCGAAACGTCGATGCCGTCGCGGCTGAAATAGGCCGGCATCAGGATCGCGCACAGGCGCTCGTACAGCACCGGCATGGTATCGATCAGCACCGGCTGGCTCAGATTCCCGGCGCGCGGCAAGGATTCGCGCAACTGCGCTTCCCACACGCGCAGGACCCCGTCGCGCAGCGCCAGCATCTGGACGGAGGCGACCGAGAAGCGGTCGGTCGGGATGAGGGAAGCCGTCACAAATCCTCTGGGATCGAACTTGCAGGCTTTCATCATACCTAAACGACCCGCGTCGGGTCGCACGCGCAACTCAGCGGCGCTGCGGCATGCCGTAGTCGTCGTAGCGGTGCATGATGCGCCGCAGGGTGCCGTCGTGCTCCATGGTCTCGAGTGCGGTGCTCATGCGCGTCGTCAGCTCGTCGGGCACGGCGCGGTTGCAGGCGAGGTAGACGCGGATATTGTTGAAGACCAGGACCGGCACGATCTTGCCGGCATAGCCCATGCGCTCCAGGGCGACACTGCCGCGGCGGATGCTGGCGGCCCAGAGGTCGATGCGGTTCGCCATCAGCTTGCGCGGATTGAGCAGGTCGTTCGGCGCCGGATCGACGTCGAAGCCGCGCCCACGCAGGTAGAGGTCGCGCGCATCGCCGTTGTAGGTGCCGATGCGGTAGTGGCGTGCATCGTCCAGGCTGTCCAGGTGCAGATTGCGGTCGGCGCGCCCCATCAGGACCCAGTCCGCCTCGCCGATCGGGCCGACCCACTTGAACAGGGCCTCGCGCTCAGGGGTGCGGGTGGTGGAGAATACACAGGTGTCGTGGCGCTCGAGCGCGGCGGTGTAGGCGCGCTTCCAGGGCAGCAGCTCGATCGTGTGGTCGATGTGGGCGCGAACCATGATCTCGCGCACGGTGTCGGCGTCGATGCCGACCACGCGCTTCCCTTCCAGCATGCTGTGCGGCGCTGCCTCGGTGGTGAGGTACAAGCGCGGCGCCGGCTGTGCCTGTGCAGCGGCGCAGCCGAGGGCAAGCATTGCGGCAAAAATGGTTGTTTTCATTCGCATAGCGTACCCAGTGCCAAGGCTGCCAGCGGCAGCGACCTTGCATCCAGCATACCAGCAACATATAAGGCGCGGCAATCCATAGCAACTCGACAATTTTCATCAAATTGGTGGCGCTCGCGCGACAACTCTCTCCATTTGTAACGCCCTGTCTTCCCGGCGACAACATTTTCCTGCAAGAAAGTGACATACTGGCGTGCCCGCCGCCAAAAATATCGTCATATTCATCAAATTATGCTGTTTTCATTATTTAACGTGCCCGACGACCCATCCCTGCTCAGCTACGGGATGTATACGCCTGGCCTGGTGATCCTGTCGGTGCTGGTGGCGATCTTCGCCTCCTGGATGGCGCTGCTGATCGCCGGCCAGGCCGCCGTCAACCGCAGCCAGCGCTGGATCGTGCTGGGCAGCGGCAGCCTGGCGCTGGGCACCGGCGTATGGGCCATGCACTTCATCGGCATGCTGGCTTTCGACCTGTGCACCGACGTCGACTACGACCCGGTCACCACCATCATCTCGGGCGTGCCGAGCATCGCCGCCTCCTTCGTCGCGCTGTGGCTGATCGCGCGCGAGCGCCTGGGCGGCTGGGGCCTGCTGGCGGGCGGCGTGGTGGTCGGCGCGGGCATTGGCGTGATGCACTACGCCGGCATGGCGGGCATGCAGATGGGCCTCGAGCTGCATTACGACCTCTGGATGTTCCTGACGTCGATCGTGGTCGCGGTGGTGCTGGCCACGCTGGCGCTGTGGGTCCGCTTCGGCCTGTCGAATCTGTCGCACCGCCTGAGCGAAGGGCGCCGCATCTTCCTGGCGGCCGTCGTGATGGGCTGCGCCATCGCCGGCATGCACTACACCGGCATGGAAGCCGCACGCTTCGTCGGACAGGTCTCGCTGACCGCGCAAAAGACGCGCTCCGACACCTTCCTGGCACTGGCGATCACCCTGATCACCATGGCTTTCGCCGTCTTCGTCCTGGGCGCCAACGGCCTGCTGCGCTACCGCCAGCTGTTCCAGGAGCTGTCGCGCAGCGAAGCCTGGATGCGCGCCCTGCTGACCACCACCGTGGACGGCGTCATCACGGTGGACGCCGAGGGCACCATCGTCGAATTCAATGCCGCGGCCGAGCGCATCTACGGCTGGCAGCGCGACGAGATCGTCGGCCGGCACATCCGCACCATCATCGGCGACGAGGAAGGCTCGGCGCGCGCCGGCCTGCTGCGCGCGCTGGAGACGGGTGAGATCACGGCGGCCGCCAGGAGCGCCGACGTCAGCGGCCGCCGCAAGGACGGCAGCATCGTGCCGGTCCGCCGCGCGGTCGGCCATGCGCGCCTGGACAACCAGGACCTGTTCGTCTGCTTCATCACCGACATCACCGAGCGCCGCGCGATGGAACAGGCGATGCGCGCCAGCGAGCAGCAATTCCGTTCGCTGATCGGGAACATCCCCGGCATCTCCTACCGCAGCCTGCTCGAAGGCGACCGCCCGCTGGTCTTCATCAGCGACGCCGTCGAACGCATCACCGGCTATCCCGGCAGCGACTTCATCGCCCGCCAGCCCGGCGCCAAGGCGCGCCGCAGCTTCGATGGCCTGATCCACGCTGCCGACCGCGTGCAGGTCATGGAGGCCATCTCTTCGGCCCTGCGTGAAGACCGTCCCTATCTGGTCGAATACCGCCTGCTGCATGCGGACGGCAGCGTGCGCTGGTTATGGGAAAACGGCACCGGCGTGCGCAACGACGACGGCCAGCTGCAGTGGCTGGACGGCGTGATCCTCGATATCACCGAGCGCCGCGAGATGGAAGACGCGTTGCGCGAAGCGAAGGAAACCGCCGAGCAGGCCGCCGCCGCGCGCGCCAGCTTCGTGGCCAACATGAGCCACGAGATCCGCACGCCGATGAACTCGATCCTCGGCTTCACCGACGTGCTGCTCGACGGCGAGCTTGGATCCGAACAGCGGCGTCACCTCGATACGATCCGCAGCGCCGGCCGCGCGCTGCTGCGCCTGCTGAACGAAATCCTCGACACCGCCAAGCTGGAAAAAGGCGCGGTCGAACTCGAACAGAACGACTACAACCTGCTGTCGCTGATCGACGAGCTGTCGTCGACCCTGGCGGCGAATGCGCGCGCCAAGGGCCTGCACGTCGACATCCACTACGACCCGGCGCTGCCGACCTGCCTGCGCGGCGACGAGCTGCGCGTGCGCCAGGTGCTGACCAACCTGCTCGACAACGCGATCAAGTTCACCGAAAAAGGCAGCGTCACCCTGCGCGCCGAGCTGCAGGGCGAGCAGCTGCACTTCGAGGTGAAGGACACCGGCATCGGCATCGCGCCGGAACGCCTGCAGGCGATCTTCGATCCCTTCACCCAGGCCGACGCTTCGATGACGCGCCGCTTCGGCGGCACCGGCCTTGGCACCACGATCAGCAAGCAGCTGGTCGAGCTGATGGGCGGCCGCATCTGGGCCGAGAGCGAACCGGGCCAGGGCACGACCTTCCACGTGGTGCTGCCGCTGCTGCTGGCGCGCTTCGCGCCGCAGCAGCCGCGCGTGCGCACCCCGGCCGCCCTGCCGCCGCTGCGCGTGCTGGTGGCCGACGACGTGCCGCAGAACCAGGAACTGCTGCAGCTGCTGCTGGCGCGCCGCGGCCACACCATGACCTCGGCCAGCGATGGCGCCCAGGTGGTCGAACTGGCCGGCCGCGACGAGTTCGACGTGATCCTGATGGACTTCCACATGCCGGTCATCGACGGTCTCTCGGCCGCGCGCCTGATCCGCCAGCGGGAAGAAAGCAGCGGCCGCAAGCGCGTGCCGATCATCGCGACCACCGCCAGCGTGCTGGCCGAGCACCGCCGCGCCAGCGCCGACGCCGGCATGGACGGCTTTGCCGGCAAGCCGGTCGACTGGTTCTCGCTGTCGCACGAGATCGCACGGGTGCTGGGCCTGGGCAGCGCCCAGCCGGATCCGGACCTGCCGGCCCAGGAACGCATGGCGCTGAACCGCCAGGCCGGCCTGCGCCGCTGGAGCAGCAAGGAAGACGCCTACCTGGAGGCGCTGGCGCATTTCGAAGCCCAGCATGCCGGCGCCGCGCAGGCATTGGCCGCCCAGGCATCCCAGGCCGACTACCGCGCAATGCGCATGCTGGCGCACAAGGTGCGCGGCGTGGCCGCCAACCTCGGCCTGGAACTGCTGGCCGATGCCCTCGGCAAGCTCGAAGGCCTGGTCGACGGCGATAGCGGCAAGCTGTATCCGGGCGCGGAAGAAGCACTGCACGATACGCTGGCCCAGCTGGCCGTGCTGCTGGACGGCGCGCTGGCGGAAATCCGCGCGGCCCAGCCTCTGCCTTCTTCCGTCAAGCCGGCGCAGGCGGTGCGTCCGGGCGTCGACCTGGAACGCGCCAGCCGTGCCGGCAAGGTCCTGCGCGAGGCCCTGCGCCGCGGCGGCCTGGACGACGCCGCCTCGGCCGGCCTGGCGGCCGCGCTGACCGGCCATCCGCTGGCGACGCGCGCGGCCCAGGTGCACGCGGCGATCGCCGATTTCGATTTTGACTTGGCCCTGCAGCAGCTCGACGCCGTGCTGGGCGCCATTGACGACGACATGGCACAGGAGATGACCGAATGAACACCGTCAACCTTCCGCTGATCCTCGCGGTCGACGACGAAGCAAGCAACCTGCAGCTGCTGCGCCAGATCCTGCAGGACCACTACCGCCTGCGCTTCGCCAAGGACGGCCCGCGCGCACTGGAACTGGTGCGAGAGGAAGCCCCCGACCTGATCCTGCTCGACGTCATGATGCCGGGCATGAGCGGCTACGAAGTCTGCGCCGCGCTGAAGGCCGATCCGCGCACGGCGGGCATTCCGGTGATCTTCGTGACCGCCCTGACCGACACCGACGACGAGCTGGAAGGCTTCGAGGCCGGCGCGGTCGACTACATCACCAAGCCAGTCAGCCCGCCGATCGTGCGTGCGCGCGTGCGCACCCACCTGTCGCTGGTGCGCATGGAAGCGCTGCGTGAATCGCGCCTCGAGATCGTCCAGCGCCTCGGCCTGGCGGCGGAGTACAAGGACAACGAGACCGGCCTGCACGTGATCCGCATGAGCCACTTCTCGCGCATTCTCGGCCTGGCCGCCGGCATGAGCGAGGCGGAAGCCGACGACCTGCTGCACGCGGCGCCGATGCACGACGTCGGCAAGATCGGCATCCCCGACCGCATCCTGCAGAAACCCGGGCCGCTCGATCCGGACGAATGGAAAATCATGCAGAGCCACGCCGCCATCGGCGCGGAAATCATCGGCGACCACCCGAGCGGCATGCTGGCGCTGGCGCGCAACATCGCCCTCACCCACCACGAGAAGTGGGACGGCAGCGGCTACCCGAAAGGTTTAAAGGGGGAAGAGATTCCGCTGGAAGGCCGGATCACCGCGATCGCGGACGTGTTCGACGCCCTGACCTCGGTGCGGCCGTACAAGAAGGCGTGGACGGAAGAAGAAGCGCTCGAATTCCTGGTCAAGCAGAAGGGCATGCACTTCGACCCGGCGCTGGTGGATCTGTTCATTGCGCAGATGCCGGCGATCCGGGCGATCCGGGAGCGCTGGGCGGAAGATGCCCAGGAATTGAAAGCCGCGTAGTGCCGACGTGGGCACGGGGTGCCCACCCTACTGGCGCAACGTAGGGTGGGCTCCCCGAGCCCACGATCCGATCAACCTAGCCGAGCCGCCGGGGTCAATCCCACCTGCTGCCCCCGCGCCACCAGCTCCTGGTACAGGCTCGCATACCCGTCCGCCATCTGCTCGGCGGTGAACAGCTGCCAATAGCGCGCCTCGGCGCGGCGGCCCATTTCCTGGGCCATGGCCGGATCGTCCCACAGGGTGCGCATCGCTTCGCGCAAGGCTTCGTGGTCCGAAGGCGGCACCACCAGGCCGGTCTGCCGGTCGATGTTGATGTAGGTGGTGCCGGTGCCGATCTCGCTCGAGATCATCGGCTTGCCGAACATCGCACCTTCCAGCAGCGAGATGCCGAAGGCTTCCGAGCGCAGGTGCGAGGGGAAGGCCACCGCGTAGCACAGCTTGAGCAGCGCAACCTTGTCGAGGTCGTCCACCTTCCCGACGAACATCACATTCTTCAGCCCGAGGCGCTCGGCGTGGGTCTTCAGCTCCTCCTCGATCGGACCGGCGCCGACGATCACCACCGGGTAATCCGTGCCCGACACTGCATCCAGCAGGATGTGCAGCCCCTTGTAATAGCGCAGCACGCCGACGAACAGGAAGAACTTCGGCCCGACCTTTTGCCGCCAGTGGTCCAGGCGCGCCTGGTCCGGTTCCGGATAGCTGGTCTTGTCCAGGCCGAAGGTGATCACGCGGGTCTTGTCGCGGTAGCGGTCCAGCACCGCCGACGAGCCGAGGTAATTGGGCGAGGTCGCGACGATCGCATCGACGCTCTGCAGGAAGCGGTGCTGCAGCGGCTGGTACAGGCGCAGCAAGGCCTTCTGGCGCACGATGTCGGAGTGGTAGGTCACCACGCTGGGCTTGTTCACGCGCGCCAGGAAGTGGGCCAGGTCCATGAAGGGCCAGGGGAAGTGATAGTGCACGACGTCGGCCTCGCGCGCCATGCGCGCCAGTTCCGACACAGCCTGCACCGACACCGCGTTCGACGCCAGTTCGAAGTTCTGCGGCACCCGGTGCACCATATGCCCCTCGAATTCGAAAGGCTGCAGATCCGGCTTGCGCGACAGCGACAGGACCTGGTTGGTCACTCCCAGCCGCCCGGTCCCGACGCACATCTGGCGGATGACCTGTTCGATCCCGCCCACCGAGTCGGGATAGTAGGTCTTGTAGAAGTGAAGAATACGCATGGCTTGATTAAATAAGTGAGCGGTAGACGTCGGCAGTCCGGCGCGCCGTTGCCTTCCAGGTCAGCTGGGCCGCGCGCGCGCGCCCGGCGGCGATGCAGCGGGCCCGCAGCGCCGGCTCGCGCACCAGGGCCAGCATGGCCTCGCCAATCGCACCGACGTCCAGCGGATCGACTTCCAGCGCCGCCCCGCCCGCCACCTCCGGCAGCGAGGTCAGGTTCGAGGTCACCACCGGCACCCCGGAGGCGAAGGCCTCGAGCACGGGTATCCCGAAGCCTTCGTACAGCGAGGCGAACAGGAACACCCCGGCGCCGGCATACACGTGGCGCAGCTGGGCATGGTCCGTCAGGCGGTTCAGCCACAGCACCCTGGCGCCATCCTGGACCGCGGCGGCGATGCGGCGCAGCAGCTCTTCCGAGCGCGCGCCGGCATTGCCGACGATGACCAGCTGGCGCTCGCTGCGCACCGCCTGCGGCAGCGCCAGGTAGGCTTCCAGCAGGCGCTCGACGTTCTTGCGCGGCTGCAGCGTACCGACGAACAAAAAATAACCCGGCTGCAGGCCATAGGCTTCCAGCGTCGCCGCGATATCGCCCGGCGCCGGCGGCGCCAGCCATTCCTCGTCGACGCCGTTCGGCACCACCGAGATGCGGCGCTCGTCGACGCCGAAGCAGTCGACCAGTTCTTCGACCGCATACTGCGACACGGCGATCACGTGGTCGGCCTTTTGCGCCGCCTTGCGCTGCAGCCAGTTCTTCAGTCCGCGCAGGCGCGGATTGCACCACTCGGGATGCTTGATCGGCAGCGCGTCGTGCAGGGTCGCTACCACCGGGCAATCCATCCGCACCACGCGGTAATCGGTGGCGTGGAACACGTCGGCCGGCATGTGGATCCGGTGCGCGCCGGGCGTCAGCAAATCGACCAGGGTGGCGCGCCCGAAGGATTGCGGCAGGGCCGCCCCCTCGCTCGGCGGCGTCGCGCCTTCCGGCCAGGACCAGGGCTGCACCTCGCAGTCCGCACCCGGCAGGTAGCGCAGCAAGGCCCGGGTGTACACCCCGATGCCGTCCAGCCGTCCGCCAGTGAAGCCCGGTTCGATCATGGTCGTTCCCAGGCCGACTCGCACTCCACTCACGCCGTATACATCCAGCGCAGCGTTTCCAGCAGCGGGGTCGGTTCGATCTTGCCGATGACCCCGGCCAGCTTGGCGTTGCTGCCGGTGAGCGTGAGCACCTCGTTGGCGCGCACGAACGCCGGGTTGACGTGCACTTCGATACGGTAGCCGGCGATCTCGCTCATCATGTCGATCAGGCTTTCCAGCGAGTGCGGCTGGCCCGAGCAGACGTTGAAGGCCTGCCCCGCCGGAGCGGCGGCCAGCAGGCGGCGGTAGCTCCTGGTCACCATGCGCACGTCGGAAAAATCGCGTGCGATCGCCAGGTTGCCCAGCTCGATGCGGCGCGCCTCCTTGCGGAAGTGCGACACGATTTTCGGCAACAGGAAGTTCTCGGTCTGGCCCACGCCGGTGTAGTTGAACGGCCGCGCGATCACGATCGGCAGCTTGTCCATCCACAGCCGCGCCATGTACTCCATGGCAAGCTTGCTGACCGCGTAGTCGTTGGCCGGCGCCGGCGCAACGCGCTCGTCGATGACGGGCACGTCGGCATTGCCGTAGATGTTGGCGGAAGACGCCAGCAGCACGCTGGACGGCTTGTGCGAACCGGCCGCCAGCGCTTCCAGCAGGTTGCGGGTGCCGACCACGTTGACGCGGTACATCTGATCGGCATCGTTGTGGGCGACGAAGGCGATGCCGGCCAGGTGCACGACCACGTCCGGCCGCACCTGTTCGATGGCTGCGGCCACCGAGGCGCGGTCGAGCAGGTCGACGGCGAAGATGTCCGGGCCGGTGGTCTCGCCCGGCAGCACGGTGCCATGGACGTGATAGCCGGCTGCGCTCAGTTCGCGCGCCATGTAGTAGCCGGTGAAACCGCGCAGCCCGGTGATCAGGGCGCGCTTCCCCTCGCCTTCGCGCGGCTCGGTCAGGCCAACGATCTCTTCCGTGACCATGCGGTTCATGTCAGAACGAGAATCCCAGTTCGTTGCGACGCAGGTCGGCGTCGACCATCATCTGGCACAACTGCTCGAGCGTGGTGGTGGCTTGCCAGCCCAGTTCGCGCTGGGCCTTGGACGGGTCGCCGATCAGCAGGTCGACCTCGGCCGGACGGTAGAACTTGGACGACACGCGCACCAGTTCCTTGCCGGTGCGGCCGCAGTGGCCGGTCTCGCCCTCGCCCTGGCCCTTCCATTCGATATCGATGTTGGCGCCCTTGAAGGCCATGGTCACGAAGTCGCGCACGGTTTCGGTGCGGTTGGTGGCCAGCACGAAGGTGTCCGGCTGCTCGGCCTGCAGCATGCGCCACATGCCCTCGACGTATTCGCGCGCATAGCCCCAGTCGCGCTTGGCGTCCAGGTTGCCCAGCTCGAGCACCTCGAGCTTGTTCAGCACGATCTTGGCTACTGAGTCGGTGATCTTGCGGGTCACGAATTCACGGCCGCGCAGCGGCGACTCGTGGTTGAACAGGATGCCGGAACTGCCGAAGATGCCATAGGACTCGCGGTAGTTGACGGTCATCCAGTGCGCATACAACTTGGCCACGCCGTAAGGGCTGCGCGGATAGAACGGGGTGCTTTCGATCTGCGGCACTTCCTGCACCTTGCCGAACATCTCGGAGGTCGAGGCCTGGTAGAAGCGCGCCTTCGGATGCACGATACGGATCGCTTCCAGCAGGTTGACGGCGCCCAGGCCGGTGATCGACGCGGTGGTGACCGGCTGCTCGAACGAGACGCCGACGAAGCTCTGCGCCGCCAGGTTGTAGACTTCGTCCGGGCGGGTGGCTTCCATCAGGCGGATGCTGGAGGACAGGTCGGTCAGGTCGTACTCGACCAGCGACAGGTTGGGGTGGTTTTCGATGCCCAGTTCCGCGATACGCCAGAAGTTGACCGAGCTGGACCGGCGGAAGGTGCCGGTCACGTGATACCCTTTTTCCAGGAGCAGCTGCGCAAGATAAGCGCCATCCTGGCCCGTAATGCCGGTAATCAGGGCTCGTTTTATTGTTTGCATGTTCTAAGGTATTCCAGGTGCTGGTCGAGGATGCCGCCGCGGCAGGCGGCTGGCGTTAGGGAGAGTCCGGACCAGATAATTCCGACAAACCCCGCATTGTAACAGAGCCAATGCCAGAAGCTTTGCACGGAAGAAATCGTGCAAAAGATACAACAGATGCTTGAGTATTATCACCTGAAACGGATGAATACCGGCGCGTGATTACGCATTGTTACGTCTGCCTCAAGGTTTATTACAAGTTCTTCAAATGTAGGGAACTTCTACATTTTTCCCACAACCATAGGGGAAAACCCCATGAAAAAGAGGCCGCGAACGGCCTCCTTTTCATGACTGCGCCAGGCTGCAAATGTTAAATATCAGCGCGCCGACACGGCGTCCACCACGCACAGGGCCGTCATGTTGACGATCCGGCGCACGGTGGCCGACGGCGTCAGGATGTGCACCGGACGCGCGCAGCCCAGCAGCACCGGGCCGACGGCGATGCCGTTGCCGGCCGCGGTCTTGAGCAGGTTGTAGGCGATATTCGCGGCGTCGATGTTCGGCATGACCACCAGGTTGGCGTCGCCCTTCAGCGTCGACTGCGGCATGATCTTCGCGCGCAGCTTCGAATCCAGGGCGGCGTCGCCGTGCATCTCGCCGTCGACTTCCAGGTTCGGCGCCTTCTGCTGCACCAGGGCCAGCGCGGCGCGCATCTTCTGCGCCGACTCGCTGTTCGAGGTGCCGAAGTTCGAGTGCGACAGCAGCGCCGCGCGCGGGGTGATGCCGAAGCGCTCCAGCTCCTCGGCCGCCATGATCGTGATCTCGGCCAGCTCTTCCGCGGTCGGGTTCTCGTTGACGTGGGTGTCGACCATCGCCAGCTGGCGCTCCTCGGTGATCACGAAGTTCATCGCCGCATACACGTTGGCGCCCGGGCGCAGGCCCAGCACCTTGTCGATGAATTCCAGGTGGGCGTGGGTGGTGCCGTAGGTGCCGCAGATCATGCCATCGGCGTCGCCCTTGTGGACCATCATCGCGCCGATAAGGGTATGGCGGCGGCGCATCGCCAGCTTGGCCATGTCCACGGTCACGCCCTTGCGCATCACCATCTGGTGGTAGGTCTGCCAGTAGTCGCGGTAGCGCTCGTCGAAGTCGGGGTTGATGACGTCGAAGTGCACGCCCGGCTTCAGGCGCAGGCCGAACTTCTCGATGCGCTGCTCCAGCACTTTCGGGCGGCCGACCAGGATCGGGCGCGCCAGCTTTTCGTCGACCACCACCTGCACCGCGCGCAGCACGCGCTCGTCCTCGCCCTCGGCGTAGACGATGCGCTTGAGCTCCGGCGGGGTGCTCTTGGCGACCTGGAACAGCGGCTTCATGAAGGAACCGCTGCGGTACACGAACTGCTCCAGGCTCTCGGCGTAGGCGGCCAGGTCCTGGATCGGACGGGTGGCGACGCCGCCGTCCATCGCGGCCTTCGCCACCGCCGGCGCGATGTGGGTCAGCAGGCGCGGGTCGAAGGGCATCGGGATCAGGTATTCCGGGCCGAAGGACAGATTGGCGATGCCGTAGGCCGAGGCCACGATGTCCGACTGCTCGGCATGGGCCAGCTCGGCGATCGCGTGCACCACCGCGATTTCCATCTCGCGCGTGATGGTGCTCGCGCCGCAGTCCAGCGCACCGCGGAACATGTAGGGGAAGCAGAGGACGTTGTTGACCTGGTTCGGGTAGTCCGAACGGCCGGTGGCGATGATCACGTCGCTGCGCACGGCCTTGGCGTCTTCCGGCAGGATTTCCGGGTTCGGGTTGGCCAGCGCCAGGATCAGCGGGTTCGGCGCCATCTTCGCCACCATTTCCGGCTTCAGCACGCCGCCGGCGGACAGGCCCAGGAAGATGTCGGCGTCGGGGATGATTTCGGACAGGCTGCGGTGCGGGGTGTCCTGGGCGAAGCGTTCCTTGTCCGGGTCCATCAGCTCGGCGCGGCCCTTGTAGACCACGCCGGCCAGGTCGGTCACATAGATGTTTTCGATCGGGAAGCCGAGGTCGACGAGCAGGTCGAGGCAGGCCAGCGCCGCCGCGCCCGCGCCCGATACCACCAGCTTGCACGCCTTCAGGTCCTTGCCAACCACCTTCAGGCCGTTCAGGATGGCGGCGCCGACGATGATCGCGGTGCCGTGCTGGTCGTCGTGGAAGACCGGGATCTTCATCCGCTCGCGCAGCTTGCGCTCGATGTAGAAGCACTCCGGCGCCTTGATGTCTTCCAGGTTCACGCCGCCGAAGGTCGGCTCGAGCGCCGCGATCACGTCGATCAGCTTGTCCGGGTCGGTTTCGTTGATCTCGATGTCGAAGACGTCGATGCCGGCGAACTTCTTGAACAGCACGCCCTTGCCTTCCATGACCGGCTTCGAGGCCAGCGGGCCGATATTGCCCAGGCCGAGGACGGCAGTACCGTTCGAGATGACGGCGACCAGGTTGCCGCGCGCGGTGTATTTATAGGAGTTGGCCGGGTCCTTGACGATCTCTTCGCAGGGAGCGGCCACGCCCGGCGAATAGGCCAGCGCCAGGTCGCGCTGGTTCAGCAGCTGCTTGGTGGCGGTGACGGAAATCTTGCCGGGGCGGGGAATCTGGTGGTATTCGAGCGCTGCAGCACGCAGTTGTTGGCGTAGTTCTTCTTTTTTATCGATTGACGAATCCATGCTATGCAGGCCTTCCTGTACTGAACTGACTGGGGGGCTTACGATTTTATCAGAGTGAATACTCTAATCGTGTACGTATTTTTACCAACGGCTTAATTCTCCGTATGGCCACCCAACTTCTGTCCCAGCCAAACGATACCCATCGCGAGCAGCCGCCCCAGCAGAAAGAAGGCAGCAGCCACAGCCAGCACCCACGCCACGATCAGGGGACCGGCGACGACAGCCTTGTACCGGTCGTAGGAAGTGCCGAAAATGAGGCCCGGGAGCAGCCAGCACCCGATCGCGATCAGCATGCCGGCAAAGAATCCGCCTGCCGTGGCTTGCATGAGCCCTGCGAGCATGGCAATCGCCGCGCCGATGATCGTAGGCAGATAAGGCGAGTCCCGAAAGGCAGCGCCACCCAGGCCGTAGCTGGCGAAGGCGATCAAACCGAGTACCAGGGAAAACGCCGTTTTTTTATTCATCACGCCAGCATACCAGCCGGCGCCGGACGTCGATTAGAATCGCCGCATGCTCTCCGAATTCGACCTCATCAAGCAATACTTCACGCGCCGCCACCGCACCGACGCCTCGGGCCGTACCGTGCTCGGCGTCGGCGACGACTGCGCCCTGCTGGCGCCCACGCCCGGCATGCAACTGGCGGTGTCTTCCGACATGCTGGTCGAGGGCCGGCATTTCTTTGCCGGCGCCGACGCTTACGATCTCGGCCACAAATGCCTGGCCGTGAACCTGTCGGACCTGGCTGCGATGGGGGCGGCGCCGCTCGGCTTCACGCTGGCGCTGGCCCTGCCCGCCGCCGAGCCGGACTGGCTTGATGGCTTTTCGCGCGGCCTGTTCGCGCTGGCCGATCTTCACGCCTGCGAACTGGTGGGGGGCGACACCACCAAGGGCCCGCTGAATATCTGCATCACCATCTTCGGGGAAGTGGCGCCCGGCACCGCGCTGCGGCGCGACGCCGCCCTTCCCGGCGACGACATCTGGATTTCCGGCACCCTGGGCGACGCCCGCCTGGCGCTGGCCGGCTACCTGAACGAGATCGCGCTGGACCCGGCGGACCTGGAACTGGCGGCACCCCGCATGCATGCGCCGGCGCCGCGCGTAAGCCTGGGGCGGCGGCTCGCCGAGCGGCGGCTGGCGCATGCTGCGCTGGATATTTCGGATGGCCTGGTGGGCGATCTGGGCCACATCCTGGCGGCGTCGAAGGTGGGCGCGGTGCTGGACGTCGATGCCTTGCCGGCCGGGCCGGCGCTGGCGCGCCAGCCGCTCGAGCTGCGGCGGCGCTTCACGGCGGCAGGCGGGGACGATTATGAGTTGTGCTTCACGGCGCCGGCGGCGAACCGGGAGGCGATTGTGGCGGCGGCTGTGCGGTCGGGGACGGCGGTTACGCGGGTGGGCACGATTGAAGCGGAGCCCGGGCTGCGCCCGGTCGATGCCAACGGCGCGCCACTCGACATGACCCTGCACGGCTGGGATCACTTTGCATGACGCTCACGCCGCCCGCTCGTCCCGCGGCTTCTTGCGGTCGTCATACGGCCCGTGCGTCAGCCAGTACTGCCGGAACGCCAGCCGTATGTTATCGCGCAGCTCGTTGTCGTTCCACGGCTTGGTATAGAAGCGGTAGATGGCGCCGCGGTTGATCGAATCGAGCACCGTGTCCACGCCCGTATAGCCGGACAGGATGATGCGGATGGTGTCCGGGTACATCTCCTTCACCTTGCTCAGGAACTCGATGCCGCTCATCACCGGCATGCGCTGGTCGCACAGGATCACCTGCACCTGGTACAGCGCCAGCAGCTCGAAGCCTTCGGCCGGCGTGGCCGCCGTCAGCACCCGGTAGTTATCGCGCCGGAACAGGCGGTGCAGGGCGGCCAGCACGTCGACGTCGTCGTCCACGATCAGGATGGTCTGAAGGTTGCGGTCGTCCGCCGCCGGACGGCTCGGCTGCGCGCGGTTTTCCTGCACCAGCTTGCCCAGCTCCTCGGGCGGCAGCGCGCGCGAAAAATGGAAGCCCTGGATCTCGTCGCAGAAGTGGCGGCGCAGCAGGGCCATCTGGGCGCGCGACTCGACGCCCTCGGCAATCACCTGCATGTGCAGGCTGTGCGCCATGCTGATGATGGCCAGCGCGATCGCGGCATCGTCCGGGTTGGTCGTGATGTCGCGCACGAAGGCGATGTCGATCTTCAGCTTGTCGATCGGGAAGCGCTTCAGGTAAGCGAGGCTCGAATAGCCGGTGCCGAAGTCGTCGATCGCGATGCGGATGCCGAGCGCCTTCAGGCTTTCCAGTACCTGGATCGTGTGCTCGAAGTTCGACATCAGCGCACTCTCGGTCAGCTCCAGCTCCAGCAGGCCCGGTTCCACCTGGTGCTTGTCCAGCGCACTGCGGATGTCGCCTTCCAGGTCGCCCTCGACGAACTGGCGGCTGGAGACGTTCACCGCCACCCGCACGTCGCGCACGCCCTGCTTGTTCCAGGCGGCGATCTGGCGGCAGGCCTCGTTGATGATCCAGGAACCGGCCCGCACCACCATGCCGTTTTCCTCCATGACCGGCACGAATTCGGCCGGGTAGACCAGGCCGAAGCCGGGACGGCGCCAGCGCAGCAGGGCCTCGACCCCGCTCACCCTTCCTGTATTCAAATCGAGCTTGGGCTGGTAGTGCAGCTCGAACTGGTTGTCGTCAATGGCGCCGCGCAGCGCCAGCTCGAGGTCCAGGCGCGCCAGCACCTGCACGTTCATCCCCTGCGTGAAGAAGCGGTAGCCGTCGCGCCCGGCCTCGCGGGCACGGACCATCGCCACGTCGGCGTACTTGACCAGGGTACCCGGATCGACGGCGTCGTCCGGGTACATGGCGATGCCGATACTCGCCGTCAGCGCGGCCTGTTGCCCGTTTAAGTCGAACGGTGCGCGCAGCGCCTCGCGCACCTCGTTGGCGACGCTGGCCGCCTCCTCTTCCTTGTCCTCGGGCGTGGTCGTGAGGATCAGCGCGAACTCGTCGCCGCCCAGGCGTCCGAGGCTGTCGCGGTGGTGCAGGGAGCGCACCAGGCGCGTGCTGAACTGGCGCAGCAGCTCGTCGCCCAGCGCCGGGCCTAGCGAATCGTTGATGACCTTGAAGCGGTCGAGGGTGATGAACAGCACCGCGATGCGCCAGTTCTTGTCCTGGGCCAGCTCGATGGTGTCGCGCAGGGTCTGGAAGAACAGGGTGCGGTTCGGCAGGCCGGTCAGGCTGTCGTAATTCGAGATGTGCTTCAGGCGCTGGGCCGCGTGGATACGTTCGCTGATGTCGCGCGCCACCGCGATCAGCATGCGCATGTGGTCCAGCTGCTGCAGCTGCCAGCTGATCTCGACCGGCACCGCGCCCTGCCCGTCGGCGCGCAGCAGTTCGGTCTCGACGATGTCGTGCTCGCGCGGCGTGGAGGTATCGTCGGCATAGCGCTCGAGCTGGGCCCGTTCGGCCAGGCCCAAGGCCACCGGGTCGATGCGCAGCAACGCCTCGCGCGAAAAGCCCAGCATGCGGCACGCGCCGTCGCTGACGTCGAGCATCGCCATGTTGCGCGCGTCGACCAGGAAGATGGCGTCGGCGGTGGCGTCCATCGCGCCGCGGAAGCGCTGCAGCTCGGCGGTGCGCTCCCTCACCTTGCGCTCCATGCGCGCACCGTACTCGCGCGACTCCTGATGGAACAAACGTACTTCCAACAGATTCCGGATGCGGGTCAGCACCTCGACCGTGTCGAAGGGCTTGCCGATGAAGTCGCGCGCCCCGGCCTCGAGGGCGGCCAGCTTCTTGTCCGGTTCGGCCGTCACCACCAGCACCGGCAGCCAGGACTCGAGCTCCATCGGCTTCAGGGCTTCCATCACCTGGAAGCCGTCCATGTGCGGCATCTGCAGGTCGAGGATGATCAGGTCGTAGCGGTGCTGCAAATGCAGCGAGGCGACCTGGCGCGGGTCGGTGGTACTCGAGACGTTTTCGTAGCCGGTGGTCTTGAGCAGGAATTCGAGCAGTTGCACGTTCACCGGTTCGTCGTCGACGACCAGGATGCGCGCACGCCGGATATCCGAGGGCGAAATCATGGGGCTGTCCTTTCTTCTGCGGCGCGCTGGGCCAGCACGCCGTCTATGGCCTCATTAAATTGTTCGATGTCGATCGGTTTTGTCAGGTAGCGGGCGAAGCCTGCCGACAGGCCGCGCTCGATATCCTGCGGCATGGCGTTCGCGGTCAGGGCCACCACCGGGATGTGCGCGGTGGCCGGGTCGCGGCGCAGCTGCGCCAGCACCTCGAAGCCGCTCATGCCGGGCAGGTTCAGGTCCATCAGGATGATCGCCGGGCGATGCATGTGCGCCAGCGCCAGCCCGGCATGGCCGTCCGGTGCGCTCAGCAGGCGCAGTTCGGTGCGGAAGGAAAGGATCTCCTGCACCAGCCGCAGGTTGGCCGGGTTGTCTTCGATGTAGAGAATGGTGCGCGGCGCCGATCCGCTGGGGGCGCTTGCCGCCTGGCCGTCGTCGCTTTCCGTCGGCGCCGCCAGCTGCACCAGCGGCGCGGCCGCCGACAGCTCGATCCAGAAGGTGCTGCCCACGCCCGGGGTGCTGGTGACGCCGATCTCGCCCTTCATCATCTCGACCAGGCGGCGGGTGAAGACCAGGCCGATGCCGGTGCCCTCCTGGGCGCCGTTCTCCTGTCCGAGCCGGTTGAAAGGCTGGAACAGCGCGGCCACCTGGTCCGGGCGCAGGCCCATGCCGGTGTCGCGCACCGCGAGGCGCAGCCGGTCCGGCCCGCAGGCGGTGCACTCCACCACCACTTCCCCGCCCTCGCGGTTGTACTTGACCGCGTTCGACAGGAGATTCAATAACACCTGCTTCAGGCGCGTGCGGTCGGCCTGGACCAGGGCTGCGGCGTTGTCCGGGAAATGCACCTGGATGCCGCGCGCGGCGGCCTGTGGCGCGATCATGGTGCGGCATTCCGCCAGCACCTCGGCCAGGCCGACCGGCTCCATCGACAGCGTGAGCGCGCCGGCCTCCACCTTCGCCAGGTCGAGGATCTCGTTGATGAGCGTGAGCAGGTGGCGGCCCGACTTCAGGATGTGGCCGGAGAATTCCTTCTTCTGCTCCGGTGTGGTGGGCAGGCTGTCGGCGGCCAGGATCTGGGCGAAGCCGAGGATGGCATTCAGCGGCGTGCGCAATTCATGGCTCATCGACGAGAGGAACGCGGACTTGGCCTGGTTGGCGTTGCGCGCCTCCTCGATCGCCAGTTCCAGCTCGGAGTTGGCCAGTTCGAGCTGCATGGTGCGCTCGTGCACGCGCTCCTCGAGCTCCGAATTCAGCCGCATAACTTCCTGCTGGGCGAGGGCGCGCTCCAGGGCCTCGCGCGCGATCTCGCGGTTCGAGCCTTCCAGGGCCAGGGTGCGCTGCTCGATTTCGGTCAGCATCGCATTGAAGGAGTCGACCAGGGCCGCCGCTTCGTCTTCGCTGATGCGCGGCGCGCGGCGCGAATAGTCGCGCTTCTCGACCACCTCGCGCGCGATGGTGGTGATGGCGTCGATCGGGGTCGTGATCGTGTGGCCCAGGCGGCGCACCAGCAGCCAGGCGACCAGCAATGCCAGCAGGGTGGTGCCGATGCAGATCAGCAGGTAGTCGCGCACCCGGCCCATGAGCTGGTTGGTGGAGCGCAGGTAGACGGTGCCCAGCCGGTCCTCGTTCTCGACGATGGACTTGTACAGGACCAGTTCGTCGCCGTCCCGAATATAGCTTTTACTGAGGTGCCCTACCTTGCCGGGATGCGGCGGGAAGGCGCTGTCCTCGCCAGGCGCCAGATAGGACGCGAACAGGGCGCCGTTGGCGTCGTAGATGGCGGCGGCGCGCACCGTGGGGCGCGAGCGCAGCATGGCCAGGTTCTCGCGCGCCAGGCGCGGGTCGTCGAACGACAGCGCGGCCGAGGTCATGTGGCCCACCAGCTCGGCCTGGGTCGAGAGGTCGTTCAGCAGCGCACGCTGATAGCCGCGCAGGTCGTAGGCGACCACGGTGCCGACCGACACCGCCAGTGCTGCCAGCGTGGTCGACATCACGATCGTGACCAGCTTGGTGCGGATCGAGCGCTGGCCGATCATGCCGCCTCGGCCATGCGCGAACATTCGAACGGCATGGTATTCCTACATCGATAAATGGAGACTACCGGGAGCGGCCCGGCAGGCGAGCAGAATAGCAGCAGGTTTTCGGATGATGTCGCACGGCACAACATCAGTATTTACATCATTTCTATTGCGTGTTTTTTGGTTAAGGTTTTTAGCGCACACCGGACCGAGGCGCGCTAGAATGGTCCGGCGCAGCATCAACATAAGGGAGTGGAGCGACATGGAGAACGATATTCTTGAACTTGCGGCCAAGGTCGGCAAGCTGCTCGAAACGAAAAACCTGCTGCTGGCCACCGCCGAGTCCTGCACCGGCGGCGGCGTGTCCCAGGCCATCACCGAGATCCCCGGCTCGACCGGCTGGTTCGAGTGCGGCTTCGTGACCTATTCGAACGCTTCCAAGACCGAAATGCTGGATGTGCCGGCCGCGCTGATCGCGCAGTTCGGCTCCGTCAGCGTGGAGGTGGCCGGCGCCATGGCCGAGGGCGCGGTCGCCAACAGCAATGCCGACGTGGCCGTGTCCACCACCGGCATCGCCGGCCCGACCGGCGCGGTGCCGGGCAAGCCGGTCGGCACCGTCTGCTTCGCCTGGTCCAAGGGCAGCACCACCTATACCGAGCGCCTGGTGTTCCAGGGCGACCGCCGCGCCGTGCGCGAGCAGACCGTGGCGCACGCGCTGACCGGACTGCTGCGCTTCCTCGAGTAAGGAGGATGCCGGCACTTGCGACACGCCTGGCCGTGGCGGCCGGCGGCCTGCTGCTGGCCGCCGCCGCATCGGCCGCCGACGCATCCGGCCTCACCGTCTATGCAGCCGGCGACATCGCCCGCTGCGCCTACAAGGACCCGGCGTATTCGGGCGCGGCCGACACTGCGCACACCGTTGCCGCCGGCCTCGCCCTCGACCCGGACGCCATCGTCCTGATGCTGGGCGACGCTACCTACCCGCACGGCAGGACCAAGGAATTCACGGACTGCTACGGCCCGACCTGGGGCAAGTTCAAGGACCGCACCTGGCCGGCGCCCGGCAACCACGAGTACTACACGCCGAAAGCCGCGCCCTACTTCGCGTACTTTGGCGAGCGCGCCGGCCGCGGCTACTACAGCCTCGACATCAAGGGCTGGCACATCGTTTCACTCGACAGCAACCTGGCCCCGATCGAGCACGCCGCCCAGATCGAATGGCTGCGCACCGACCTGGCGACGCACCCGGCGCGCTGCACCCTGGCCTTCTGGCACCACCCGCTGTACAGCTCCGGCGGACATGGCAGCATCCCGAAGATGCGCGATGCATGGCGCCTGCTGCAGGACGCCGGCGCCGAGCTGGTGCTGTCCGGGCACGACCACGACTACGAACGCTTCGCGCCGCAGGACGCCGACAATCGTCTCGACAAAGCACGCGGCTTGCGCCAGTTCGTGGTCGGCACCGGCGGCGCCTATCCGACGCCGTTTCTGTTAACAGTCAAGAACAGCGAGATGCGCGACAGCGGCCGCACCGGCGTGCTGAAATTGCGCCTGCTGGACGGCCGCTACGAATGGGAATTCCTGGAATCCGCCCGCCTCACGCCGCTGGGATTGCCCGCGCCGGACCGTGGCGGCGATGTCTGCCACTGAGTTGTCGTTTGATGGAGTGCACATGAACGCTCGCCTGCCCTTGCTGTCGTCCCTGATGCTGATGCTGGCGATTGCCGCCGGGCCCGCGCCCGCCCAGGCCCCGCCCGCGGCGCCCGCCCTGCCGCAGGTCGCGTTCGAAAAAACCACGCTGCCCAACGGCCTGGAACTGATCCTGATCGAGGACCACCGCCTGCCCATCGTCGCGGTCAACATCTGGTATCACGTCGGCCCGGCCAACGAAGCGCCCGGACTCACCGGCTTCGCCCACCTGTTCGAGCACATGATGTTCGCCGCGACGCGCCACGTGCCGCGCGGCCTGGCCGACCGCCTGCTGGAAGGCGCCGGCGCCACCGACAGCAACGGCAGTACCGACTACGACCGCACCAACTACTACGACACCGTGCCCTCAAACCAGCTGGAGCTGGCGCTGTGGGTGCATGCCGACCGCATGGGCTACCTGCTCGACGTGCTGGACCAGACCGCACTATCGAACCAGCAGGACGTGGTGCGTAACGAGCGCCGCCAGAGCGTCGAGAACCGGCCCTACGGCATCGTCGAGGAGGCGATGAACCACGCGCTGTTCCCGAAGAATCACCCGTATTACGCCTCGGTGATCGGCTCCCACGCGGACATCCAGAATGCGAAACTGGCCGACGTGCGCGACTTCTTCACCCGCTACTACGGCCCGAACAACGCCAGCATCGTGATCGCCGGCGACATCGACAAGGCGAAAACGCGCGCCCTGGTGGCGAAGTACTTCGGCACGTTCAAGCGCAGTGCGCCGGTGGCCAAGCCAACTGTCGCGACGCCGCCGATCACGCGCGAGCGCCGCCTGACGGTGGCCGACCGCGTCGAACTGCCGCGCGTCTACATGGCCTGGCTGACGCCGCCCGCCTACCAGCCGGGCGACGCCGAGCTGGCAGTGACGGCCCAGATCCTTGCCGGCGGCAAGGCCGGGCGCCTGTATAAATCGCTGGTCTACGAGCGCCAGATCGCCCAGGACACGGCGGCGGCGCAGAACTCGAACGCGCTGACGTCCACCTTCGTGATCGACGTCACGGCCCGTCCAGGCCATGAGGCGGCCGAGCTGGAAGGCGCCATCGACGCCGAGCTGAAATCGCTGCGCGACACCGGCCCCTCCGACCTTGAAGTCGAGCGCGCCCGCAATACCATCGAGACGGCGATGCTGACCGCGATCGAGAAGCTGGGCGGCGCGGGCCTGGCGAATCAGGTCAACCAGTACAACCAGTACACCGGCGATCCTGGGTATCTAGGAAAGGACATCGCGCGCCTGCGCCGCGTGAGCGCTGCCGACGTGCAGCGCGTGGCGCGCAGCTACCTGCAACCGAATGCGCGCGTGGTGGTGGCAGGCGTGCCGGGCAAGCCGGAGCTGGGATCGGATCCGAAGGCCCAGCCGGTCAAGGCCGGCGTCAGGACCGCGGCCGCCGCCGGCATCAACCGCGACGAAGCCTGGCGCCGCCAGCCGCCGAAACCCGGCCCGGCGCCGAAGTTCACGCTGCCCACGGGGGAAAGTTTCACACTGCCGAACGGCCTGCGCGTGATCCACCACTACAATCCGGCGCTGCCGCTGGTGGCGGCCGAGCTGGTGGTGAAAAGCGGCTCCGACGCCAACCCGGACGACGCGCCCGGCCTGTCCGGCTTCACCGCCCAGATGCTGCAGGAAGGGACGGCCACCCGCAGCGCGCCGCGCATCGCCGACGAGATCGCGCAGCTCGGCGCCTTCCTCGGCAGCGCCAGCAGCACGGATGCGTCGACGGTTTCGCTGCTGTCGCTGCGCTCGACCTTTGCACAGGCGCTGGACGTGATGGCCGACGTGGTCCAGAACCCGGCCTTCCCCACTGCCGAAGTCGAGCGCCAGCGCGCCGCGCGTATGGGCGCACTGACCCAGCAGCGCGACAACCCCGAGCAGGTGGCGGCGGTCGCCGGCGCCGGCGCGCTGTACGGCGCCAAACACCCCTACGGCTACGGCCAGCTCGGCACCGAGCAGACGATCCGCGCCGTCACCCGCGACGACCTGCACCAGTTCTGGCGCCGCCACTACGTGCCGGCCAACGCGGCCCTGATCGTCTCCGGCGACATCAGCCTGGACGACCTGCGCGCGCTGGCCACAAGCCGCTTCGGCGGCTGGCCACGCGTGCTGCCGACGCCGGTGGCGCCGGGCGATGCGGAAGGGACGAAGGCGCGCCTGGTCATGGTCGACAAGCCGGGCGCCCCGCAGACCGCGCTGCGCGTGACCCAGCTGGCGGCGAACCGCAAGACCCCGGATTACCCGGCGCTGCAGGTGATGAACGCGGCGCTCGGCGGCCTGTTCTCGAGCCGCATCAACCTCAACCTGCGCGAAGACAAGGGCTACAGCTACGGCGTGTTCTCGGCCTTCCGCTACGACCGCACGCCGGGGCCGTTCGTGATTGCCGGGAGCGTGCGCACCGATGTCACGGGCGCCTCCATCTCCGAGATCTTCAAGGAGGTGCGCGGGATGCGTTCGACGACGATGCCGGCCGCCGAACTGGCGGGCGCGCGCGACTCGCAGGTGTATTCGCTGCCGGGGCAGTTCGAGACCAACTCCACCATCGTCGCGAGCCTGGCCGAACCGTATCTGTTCGACCTGCCGGCGGATTACTGGCAGACCTTGCCGGAGCAGTTCCGGCGCGTGACGGCGGCGCAGGTGCAGGCGGCGGCTACCAAATATCTGGTGCCGGAGCGGATGAAGGTGATTGCGGTGGGGGATAAGGCGCGGGTGCTGCCGCAGTTGAAGAACCTGGGGCTGGGGGCGCCGGAGGTGCGGGACGCGGATGGGCAGTTACAGTGACTGCCACTTGCCATGAAAATCACAGTCACAAGACAAGCAGTATGTGCAGCCGACGATCAGATTAATGATCTGGTCATGTACATCGACATTTCTCATGGCATGACGCTTGCTGATTGCATCACTCAAGTCGAGCGCGCGAAGTTTCTACAGTTTTCTTCTTCCCACTCGAGCATTACAGGGTATTTGAATGGCCAAGCCGTGGTCAGGATGTTCGCGACGGCTAAAGCGGAATATCTTGTTAGGTCCGATTTTCCGGTGGCGGCAACGGCAGAAATACAAAACCTGTCATTTCGCTTTTAAGACAGATCATCAGATGTTCTAGCCAGCTCGCCGAGCCAGGCCAGCGCACGCTCGACCGTGGCAAGGTCCTCCTGCCGCGCCACGCCGATCCGCCCCGCTTTCGGATCGATGCTGATCTTCAGGTCGGGATCGATCTTGCGGATCGCAGCCTTGAGACGGAAGGCGCAGAACATGCACTTGATACCGGGTGTCGCCAACTCGAGCATGGGATTCTCCTGACAGGTTGAGTGAACCCAGTCTGAAGCTTCCAACGATGGCAAGGTCAAGATTGTTACGCCAGAATAAATTCTTGAACGAGCCATCAATGTAAACAAGGACTTAGAAACGGAAGCAAGGCACGGTCGGCACTGTAACTTCTTGAACAACGACTCTGGACAGCATTCTTGCGCTCTCTGCAATAATAAACTCTTGAATGAACTTGAGGTTTCTTACCGCTTCTTCTCCCTGTGCAGTTCACCAGTTCAAAAGACGCGAACGACAGGTGGCGGAGAGGCCGAATGACTAATCGTCGACATGGCACGCCTTGCTACCCGAGGTAGCAAGGCGTGCCACCCGCGTTCCGACAGCGATGACGCCACGTTGCGGATGGATCAGTTGGCCTTGATCTTCGAGTAGATCGTGCTCACTGGTACGCCCGTCATCTTCGCCAAGGTTTTGACAGGCATGCCGTTGTCGTAGCCGTTCTGCAAGATCTCGTCTTGCTGTTTGGGCGGTTGCGCCTGATACAAGGCGCGGTTGAAACGGTTCTGCTGGGTTTCGAAGGCATCCCCGACCTTTTTCAACAGATCGCCAATGCTTTGCGCGTCACCGGAAGTAGTACTCATTGCAAACTCCTAGAAGGTTGTACGACACATGTGTGCCAGGAAGTGGTTCCGTAATCGGATACCACGGCGCTAGCGTACATCCGGCAATCCCCTCTGAATATGGCGCGACCGCGCATTCTGAAATTACCTGAAGCCTTTTTTGGGGCGGCCTCTCTTTTCCAGAAAGTATGATTCAAGCTCTGGCGCGCTCTTCAAATAGCCCGTAATGGTCTTGACCCCGCCATCGGCGGCATAGAAGCGTATGCCCTTCGATTCAGCCAGCTCGCGTATCTGATCGCGTATCTCGGTGGCAGCGGCAGTGGCCGACTTCCATGTTTCGCCCGCCTTACCTCTCTCCCTGATGATGTGGACGGCTTCTGCGCCTATTTCCTTGTATGGCGCAGCGCGGAGTTCGGCTGCCCTGGTTGCACTGGTCGACACCGCCTGTTCGACCTCTGCAGACAAAGCACCGGACAGGCCTTGGATGTAGTTGCCGGCATTCTTGGCGCTAGCGCAGTATGACATGGCATCCATCGCGGCTGACCAGGCGGTCCGACGGTCCCCTTTCGTCAGCGCGACCTTCGCCTCGGTCAGATAGCCACAAGCGATCAGTAATATGTCGCGAGTGCTGACGCCATCCTCGCTCCGGTAGGCGAGTTCAAGCAATTCGTCGCCGAAGACGCGCTCGACCGACATGGGAATAAGGACAGCACGGTAAAAGTCCGCGACGGTTTGCCCCGTCGTCGCCTGTAGATACACGTGCGCCAGATTTGTCGGCAGGATCCGATCAATGTAGAACTCGAGGGTTTTTTCGTGGCGCGGAACAGTGAAGCGTGGATTTCCCATGTTTGCCCTTATAGAACTTAAATGATACTGCGACACAATGCCAATCCAGGCTGTCTGCCGAACGGGCGGAGAACGTATTCCAACACACACTCATCCGCGTTTGTGCTCAACGTCTTCAGTACCGAGGGCGATCGGTTCCATAATCGCAGCCGATGTTAAAGCGATCCAATATCATGCCTCAGCTCAACCGTTAGCGGAAGAGCGGGCTGAAGAGCGCCTATCGAACCCTCTGCTTGTCCTAAGGGTAACAACCCCATACACTGAGCTATTACGATCGTCCCTGTTCGGGCCAAGAGCAGTCAGTGCAGAACAGCACGTTTCGACATGAGCCTACTTTTGAATCGGTGATTATCAAAACAGGGGGCGCGTGATTGGCTATAAGTATCGCTCAACTTACGTAGTAGAAACGTCCAAATTTTTCACTAACGAGAAACATGATTAATTTCAAAATCACGCCTACAGGTGTAGAACTCGAATATCAAGGAGAGCAAAGGGGAACTAGCGAATGGGTCTGGAATGAACTGAGGGATAAGAATGCGGCGCGGGTATCTCGCGTGTTCTCGTTCGAGCTCAAGGACCTGCTAAACCCTCCGTCGGCCACGCAGGATTTCGAAGGATACGTGTTCCGGTTTCGATTCGGTATATTCCTAGACGATTACGTGAAGATTCCTGGAAGGGTCCTCGATATCAAGAACGACTTGCTCGTAGCTCGAGATGTGACGCTGAAACGGAAGATTTTTGTTGCTGAGCGCAATGTTTCTATTTTTGGTCGTCTCTCAGACCTACTGGAACACTCTGGCCCGATCGTAATTGGCGGAACGCGTCGCGATGCAATTCCATGCGACGTGTTTGAGGAGTTAATCAAAAAATTTCCAAACACTCATGAAATCGATCGCTATGCTGATGCCCGCGTTCACACGATCCTTTCTGAATACTTAGACGGCATGAAGGACGCGCGGGGTCGCTATGAGGCGTATCTTAACAAGAAGGCGTCACTCACCAGCACTACGAAACTCGACTTTAGCGTACTAAAGAAATTAGAAATTGAGAAATACGTTCTGATCCGAAACATGATCGAAGACGCCTTGGCGACCAAACAGGATTTATCTGAGGGAGAGTGGCAGAAGCTGATGTTATCCTTCCTGCTCCTATTGTTCCCAAAGTATATTAAGGTGTTCGAGAACATTACAATTCACGACTACTACAGCGACCCAGGAAAAAAAACTAATCGTTATATCGACATCGGCTTGATTGATGCGCATGGAAATCTCGACGTTATCGAGGTCAAGAAGCCTTTCGATGATAAAATCCTTCGCAGAAACCCTTACCGTGGCAATAGCATTCCAACCTCGGAACTTAGCGGCACCATCATGCAGGCCGAAAAATATCTCTTCCATCTATCGAAATGGGGAGTTAACGGAGAGGATATACTCACCACGAAGTATGCCGCTGATCTGCCGCCGGGAATGAAAATCCGGATATCCAACCCTAAAGCAATCATCATCGTCGGGCGAGATCAAATCGGCGGCGCCGAAATGACTGGCAGCCAGTTGTTGGACTTCGAGGTGATAAAGCGCAAGTACGCGAACATGATAGATATCATCACGTACGATGACTTGCTACGACGACTCAACAACACGATTGTTGCCCTTGGTCGTTGACGGCTTATGGTTGATCGAGGCTACCTTCTTCTCATACTGGGCCATCTCAGTCTGTGTGAAGGCATTGTCGCGAACAGCAAATGACAAAAAGCAGTACTCGGAAATCCTTGCTGGTGGACATTACCGTACTCTGAAAGACCGAGATCGGCCTTTGTCCGAGGGCATATCATTGGAAGCTTGCCGCAGACCCTAAGTCGCTAAGCACCGGGGGGCTACACGCCGCCCGGTGTGCGCAAGAACTGAAATGGCCTCATCTTACGCTGGCGCTGCGAGACGCACACCTCGAAAGGACTCGCTCTGCTGCAAGGCCGCGCTACGGCGGTCGCCGAGATCAACCAGCGCGTCAAGTACCTGCAACAGCTTGCGAGCCAAGGGGGCGGGCAACGGATGCATTCGGTCGGCGTGCGCCTGCACCAAAGCCGCAATCGTGGCTGGTACCGATGAGCCCTTCCAGCCCGCAGGCAGACGTCCGTCGACAATTTGTGCCAGCACTTGGTCAGCGAACGTGTCTGCAGGGTAGGCAGAACCGGAACGTTCGCACAGCGTGACGAACTGGCGCGCAACGTAGGGGTTCCAGCCGGCGGCGCGCACCATGCTGTCGACCAGCGGCATCACTTGGTAGAGATCGTCCCAGCGGCCGTTGGCAAAGCGCGCGGCGTCAGGAGCGCTCTCAACGACTACGAAGAGCAGCGACTTTACTAGCTCCGGTAGATCAAAGCCGCCAATGCGCCCATCATTGTAAGGCGAGCGGCGCAGGTCGTCGTTCTCCAGCGTACGTTCGAGCACGGCCCACAGCAGGTGCAGCGTGTCATCCCGAATCGTCGGCGCATCAAGGACTTCGACGCAGACTAGCGATTGAGCAAACGGCGAGAGCAGTCGCATCGCGATCTCGTCTTGTTGCGTAAAAATCGGACGCAGCAATCTCTGCAAAACCTCGTCGGCTGGAAGGTGCGCTGCAGCGCTCGCCAGCGTACGCGCCAATTGGTCCTTCCACTCGTACAGATTCCCATCACCACGCTCGCGGCCACGGCGCCGCTCAGCTCGCCACGCTGGGTTGATCGTGTCGAGCATCCAGGTGACAAACGCCTCAAGTGCGCCGACAAAGTGTTCCCGGGCTGCGCTCGACATGACTGCTGCGACCGGGACCTTCTGCAAGACCTTCGCGGCGTACTGACTATCCCACAGGTCATCCGTGCTACGCCACCCGTCTTCCTCTTCCGTGTCAGGATCCGGCGGATTTTCAGCGCCGTGCACGGCTTGTACCCATGAGGGTCGCGGGCGCACCAAAGTAGGCAACAGTCCTTGCGCCCTGTATTCGTCGAGAGCTGCGGCTACCGCCGCGGCGCGGCGGTCGGATTCCAACTGTCGCCGGGCCTCGGCGTCGAGCCGGTACATGTCTGGCCTGCTTACGTGCTGCGCCAACCGTAGCCCGAGGTTCAGGCCACACCAACTGAATCGCGAATCGCGTTCCCAGCATCCTGCGGCACCTTCTAGCGCAATTAGCGAGACCGAATCGAGCGGGTGTGCGATCAAGCGATAGAGCGCTTCGCGGTCTGCGGGATATGCGCGGCCCGACGTGATACGTGCAGCCAACGCATGCGCCACGAAGATCTTCGGGTACCAAGGAATGACCGATCCGGCAAATGTGTCGTCGGACATCTCGTCCTGCGTGACTCGGAAGCTTTCGATGACAGCATCAGCCCAGGCCACATGCTCACTAGCTTCCGCAAAACAAATTACACTCGCTGCCGTTCCCGCAATAGCGCCTTCCGTGAGCCCACTTCCAGGCATCAACGAAACAGACCGTTCTGCAGCCGCCGCTTCAGCCAGCTCTCTTGCACGTGCGACGGCCTCGTCCACCGAGAGGCCTGGCGCTATTTGTCTCAACGTGAAGCACTTGTCCACCCAAAGCCACAACTCCGTCTCGCGCGCCACCAGCGTATAGTGCTGCCGGGCCGCTTGCACCTCAGGAGCTTCGTGCCGTGGACTACTCATCGAGATTTGGACCGCATCGCTGCGGCCGGGGATCGGCTCGGCGGTGTAGTTCTCAGCATGGCCCAGCTCGGACCATAGTTCGGCCGTGTTACGCAGCTTAGCCATGAGTTCGGGGTTCTGGCTTTCTTCCTGGTAGGCGAATTCCAGCTTATTCGGGAAGTCGTCGAGAGCTGCTCGGCACGCATCCCGCAAGGCCACGTCCCCACCCAGGACGAAGGATGGCACCAAGTCCCGCAGTTCCAGGTGGCGCGACGTCATCTGCGTGCTTTCAACGACCGCTTGTCGATGCACCGCGTCAGCACCGTTCTTTTCGAAGCCGATCAGCCCCGCACTTTGCAATTGTTGCTCCTGGACCTTGCGTTGCAAGTCTAGTCGCCACAGCCGGAGGCTGCGCATCAGCGCCAACGACGTTGGCGACACTTCATTTGCTCTCAAAACAAGGTGCACCGCAATCCCTAGGATGCTGATACTCGTATGCCCGCTCAGCAGCTGTCGTAGTATTTCATCCACCGGGCGTCCAGCATCGAGCTGCGCAATGGCCCAGCGCTCCAAGGTCATGAGCGCGCACTCCACCACCTGAGGCCCGCGATGGCCACGGAACCAGAAATAGTGCGAGTCGTCTCCCCAGAACTCTTGTTGTGCCCACGGAAACTCGATCACGAGCGGCAACGGCGTCGCGCTGCCATGCCAGTGTCGATGTAATTGCCGCCATGCCGTGGTGGCATGGTTCGTCACATCGCAGATCAGCTCAAGTGCAATCGCTGGCTCATGCATGAACAGCGAGTGGAACGGTTCGCGTAGAGGCGATGCAGGAAAGAACCCGTGATGGTCATCGATCGACAGCCGGTCCCAATCATGCCGGGAGAACGAGTGGTGCATCGTCGACATATCCGAGAGCACGAGATTGTCCCATCGCGACCGGTTCTCTGGCGGGATCGCCTCGACTTCCTGGCGCCTTCGACGCGCATCATCCGCTTCGCGACGCCACCGCGTCCATGTGTCGTCCGGCAGTTCGCTCATAAACCAGCGCCGGGCCACTTGCGCGAGCTGCGTAGGATGCGTCTGCGCCAGCACTGGCGCGAAGGTCATGAGCTCGCGGAACGCGCTATCACTCCAGCGCTCGATCGTCTGGACCTTCACAAGATAGGCGTCGACCACATTCGGGTAAGCGCGCGCTGCGCGCAGCACCAACCTGCGCAACTCCGTCTCGAGCTGTGTGGGCACGCGCGGGCGCGGCGTGCCATCGTCCGCTGACCTGCGACGGGACCGGCGCTCCATTCGCTCGTCCTCAATCGCGTTCAGCCAAGTTGCGCACTGCTCGACGATGCGTTGCGACATTTCGTTCGGAACGTCTGCGACAGCGATCTGCCACGTCTCGAAAAGGTCGACAAGGTCCTGCAGGTGTGTATCCGGGATTGACTCGACCTGCTCGATAGCCCAAACGAGCAGGCGGCGCCACGCAGCGAAGTCGGAAGGCCAGCCCAGCACGTCTGCAACACGGATACGCGCGGCGGCATCTAGATCACCGCCCAACGCCCCTGAAAGCACTAGCGGATTGGGCGTCGTCTTCTCAGCCTGCATCCACATCAAAAGCCTTCCAAAGAGCTGATGACTGTTCGCCGACAAAGTCGCAGCGAACATGTCGATGTGCTCGGCAAAGCGTGGGCTGAAAACAGGCGCCACCAGCCAGGCGCGCAACCACTGCGGCCGCACCTGAGCCCGCTCGAGCGCCTGCAGTTCGCGTGACCACTCGTCAGGGATCGGATAAGTCGATTGCGACAGCAGCTCCACCACGCGGGCCAAAGCAGGTGGTTCACCGGCCGCAGTCAGGGCAGCGATCCAGTCATTTCCCTGATCCATCAGCAGATGTAGAAACGACCACTCGAAGAAGATGTCGTGACTGAACTGTGCTGTATGCCCAGGGCGAACCTGCTGCACCAAGCCGTCCTCCTCCAGCGCCGGAAGCACGTCCCGCGTCGCCGTCGACAGATCACGGATCCGTATATTGCGACCCAAGTCGGGGGCACTGCGCTGCGCGAGCTCGATGAGTCCCCGCTGCCGCGCCAGAGCCTGCGGCGCGTGGGCGTCATAGCCACCTCGCGTCCACCACGCCTCCACAAGGTCCACCTCTGACTGAGGCGCGAATTCGGCCGGGTACGCCGCCCGGGAGAATCCTCTTGCTAGTACGGCAGCAAAGAACGGACGGCGTGCCAGTGTGCGCACGCGCTCATTTCCTCCGGTCAGGAGTGGTCGCAGTGCCGGCAGCGAGTCCGCGAGCGCGCTAGCCTCATGGCCGGTCAAGTTCTTGACATCGACATAGCCCACCCCGCCGTTGGCAAGTAGTGCTGGAGGTACCCAATTGCGCAAGGGCTCGATGCCAGCATCGCGCGCAGTGGCGACCACGCGCCAGTCGGAAAGTGCAGGGTTCGTCAGAAGCTGGCCGAGCAAGTCAGTCACGATCGCGCGCTGCTCCGGCGCGATACGGTCTAGGCCATCGATAAGTAACGTGGCATGTCCGGTCGCCGCGACTTCCACGAGCAGCTGCTCGATCGATGTCGCCGCCAAGCCCATCGCCCGAGCATGCTCCGACCAGCTGCGACCAGAGAGTCGATTGGCAGTGAGAAACAAGGTGGTGCCGTCGGCAGCCAGCTCGTGCACCAGGTCGCGCAGTAGAACCGTTTTGCCGGTACCGGGCAGACCTTTGATGAGCGTCAGTCGGTGGGCCGCCATCTCAACACGGAGCTGATCGCGTAGCGCCTGGCGCGGAAGGTGCACTCCGCCGATGTCATCGGCCTGCTGGTCCAGCCAGTGTCGCGTCCAGTCGCGTAAGGTCTGTTTGTCGCCGGCGAACGCGGGCGCCCCCACGAAGCGCCAGCCAGCGAGAGCGCGAACCAGCGATGCGCGGGTGTGCACGGCGCTGCGGCCAGCGCCATCACGAGCAAGCTGGCGCAGCAAATTCCACAAATCAGCAGCACGCGGCACCTGCCCCGGCACCAGTGCCCGTTGGAGACTTACAACCGTCTCTGCTTCGTGCGTCGATCCTGCGTGAAGGAAGTCAAACCGGATCAGCACCAAATGCGAGAACAGGCGATGCAGTTGGTCGTCGGATAGAGGTGAACCTACGTCCTGTGCAACTACTCGAACTGCTTCGGCTACAGCCCGGTGCGTGGCCGAAGCGTTGCCACCGTCGACAAACCGTTGCATGAAGGCCGCAGTTGTGTCCGAGGCTCGCGCCCATTCGCACACGGTCGAGAAAGCACGGGACGTCTCTTCTGCCACCGACGCCGTGACCGCTCCGACACGGTCCACGTGCTCGCGAAAGTCGGGCTTCTGCAAGGTCTGCCAGCTGCGCTGGATCACCTCTCGGAAGTCCCTGTTGGTTTCTGCCTCCGAAATCGTGAGCGAGCGTTTGACCTGCAGCGCCAGCCGCCTGACCGTTCCGTCCGCCAAGGAGGTTGCATCAACAATCACGTCGTCGAGGGGCTCACCGAAGTCGGCCTGCTGCTGGGCCACCCGCTGCACGACCCTACCGTCAAGGGCAGCCGCCGTCGTACCACCGATCATCGCCGCCAGATAGTGCGCTGCGACCGCATCCTCGTAGGTAAAACCGGCGCCGCCGGTAAGTTCAGACGACGTCATGTCCACCTCCGGCTGTTACGACGCAGCGTCAGGGTCTGACGCAGTCGGCTCACGCGCGACCGAAGAGCGGTCGATGTTGATGCATGCAGGGAGGCAAGTTCATTGTACGAGATACCTGCAGCCACGCCAGTTAAAAGATCCCAGTCGTCAGCGAGCAACTGCGACGCAATGTGTCGCAACTCGCGGCGCGCATGTAGTTGATCCTCGAGGGACGACGCGGCTGCGGATTCAACACCGCCGTCGTTACCGCAGACCGCGGTCTCATCATCGAACGCCCCGGCTTGTGCCTCGCGTCGTAAGGCGTCTCGATGTCGCTCCTGCCGGGCCGCGTTCGCCGCGAGTCGGTGCATGTCGGCCTCGGCGAGGCTTTCGGCCCGAAAATCGGCTTGGTGAATGACGTTCAAGGCTGCTTCCAAGGCGCCGCCAAATACGATGGAGGTCGTGGAAGAGAGCTTGGATTGCAGGCGCGCGTAAGCGCCCCAGGAATGCGGAATTTCCGCCATAGGTGAACCCCTTTCTGTGCGGACAGTCTTGCCGCGGTCGGGTTAAAAAGCGCCTGCCCTTTCCAAAGTCGGGATCTCACGGCCGGACGCTGTGCCGTCCGTGAGCGATCGACCCTGTGGGGGCTGACGTTGAAAGTGTAAGCAGTTTTTTAACTTGGGGCAAGCGATCGTCAGGCGACCCGGGAAATAAAGGTCGTGCCTTCAAAGTCCCTGGAGCCTATTGACCGGCAGCTGTTATGCCAGCCGAGTTACGGTTCACGCGGTCAGCTGGATGCGGTAGGTTTCCGACCACTCCCGGCGCAGCTGATCGAACACGTGCTTGGCTTCATCGCTGCGCATGCCGAGGACCCCTTGGGCACGGGCAAGAGAGAGCAACAGCAGCTCCAGGGCAACCAGCGGGCCTTCGTCGACGTGTTTTTTGTCGAGAGCTTGCCCCTCTTCTAACGCCTCTTCCACCGGTTTGCGCGCAAGTTCCTTCAGCGGGTTGTACAGCTTGTCGAAGAAGGCATGTGCAGTATTGATGGTCAAGATAATTCGGCCGAACTTGTGATCCACGTGGTAGAACGGCCAATACTCATCATGCTTAAAATCGATCAGGTAGGTCGAATTCTTGACACGCTCGAACGCCTGTTCATCCGACTCCTCATCGCGCTTTAGCGTCACCGCCAAACCGCGCAGATTGGCATCAAGTTGCTGCTGTTCTTCAGGTGTCAGTTCTGCGGACAACGGCTTGGCGTGCAGCTGATCGACTTCGTTGGCCCGCTGCTCGCTTGCTGTCGCTTTCGCCGGGTCGATGCGGCTGGCCTTCTCAGCTTGGAAGCGTCTAATTTCATCGTTCAGCTTTGTGATGTCTGCCCCGATCTCCTCCCGGATCTTGTCGAGCACGTAGTCCTTCATGCGAATGCCTTGCTTGTTCGATGCAACACCGAAAGCCTCGTCAAGGATGCCCGGGAAGTCGATCTGTACACGGTACCAGTTGGTCACGCTGTGCTGCGAGGTCAGCTTCGGCAGCGGGCCAGCAAAGACCTCCCGGTCGTTGCGAAGGATCGACACGGTCAGGCCATCGAAGATTCGCAAATCGTTTTTCTGTGTCTTGCGATCGAGATTCGACCATTCGTCGATAGGCAGCGCAAACACCTTCGCGACGATCTGACTCACGCGAGTCGGATCGCTTTCCGATACCGGAATGTCGATGGGGCGCGACAAGACTAGCCGGCTCGTCGTGGGTACACCGTGCGTCAGCGTTTTGGAGTGCCTCGCATTGGCCATCGAATATGTTGGATCAAAGGCTTCGACGCGACGGTTGTTCACGTAGAGGCGCAAGTCTCCCGAAATCGCTCGCCGGTAGATACGGGCCATCTCACTGATCGCGTGCTCACCCAGTGTGCGGGCCTTGCGCGACGAAAGGCGATCGCAAGCTGGCATGTAGACGATCGTGCCGTGCGACCCGAGCCGTTCGGCCAAATCATCGGCGTCGGTGGCAAAAAGGTTTTGCTCCTTCGCATCAGTCGGCCAGCCCATCGGTTTAATGAAAAGCTCGGCGAGTTCGGCACGAAGCTCCGTGTTCAGAGTGGGGTCGGGCAGGTTGACCGCATTCGAGCGATCCTTCCCGATGGCCTCGACATCGAGAATCATACCGTAGATGTTGCCCAGCTCCTGCCAGGAGTACAGCTCCATCACAGGACTCATGCTTAGCGCGGCCGTCTTCATGCCCATGCCGAACCGGCCGATGCCGTCCCGGTTGTTGTAGTGCATCGAACCGCCAAAAGACGTGGCGACCTTGAGCACGTTAGGTTCCATGCCGCGGCCATTGTCGTACACGGCCGCGTCGACCTGATAGTCTCCCCTCTTCCCGCTCTGACGGAAGAAGATGCGAACTTCGGTCGCGCCGGCTTCGATGGCATTGTCGACGTGCTCGCACAATGCAGATGTGGTGTGGTTGTAGCCCACATCACGCAAGGAGGAGATAAGCGTCTGGGCGAAGAACAGTGGAACGGCCGCGTTCTCCTTCAGGATACGGTTCAGGACAGTACGGCCGCCGCGCGGCGCGTTCGGGGCCCAGTCGATAGAGGACTCGGTTGTTTCGACCGCGGTGGTATCGGTGGTCTGCATAGTAAAAGCTCCAAGGGTTGTTGCGCCGCTGTTGGCGCGGGAGGACGAGAACCTTACGGTCCGCAATACTTAGGACCCGGCCGAGGCCATGTGTTGCAGATTTCTTTCGAAAGGTCCAGGAGTGATACTGCGGCGGCTCTATGAATAAATCTATGGACTGTGGGCGCATCGATGCTGCTTGAGCACCGGCGTTGGGCGTTTGAACAAACCCATGGTGGGCTGCATCGATCTCGGAGACTGCGAGTCCGCCACGAGCGCCGCGCGGACAATCAGCAGGCCTTTCTTTCGCTGGCCTGCTATTAACGTGTATTTAAGTCGCTAAGATTTGATCGCCTTCTCATTCGGCGATACCGCGCGTTCTCCAGGTTGTGGCTGCAGTGTGTGGGGCGGTTACGCCGTGGAGAAACCCGCGTGTGAAGTAGCGTCTAATCCGCCAAAGATAGTTGGCCAGATGTGCCAGGCAGTACAGTTGGCTGAAAAAGGGGGAAGTGGGGAGGTGGAAAAAGAACAGGAGGCGTCTCTGCCTCCTGTACCCGACTTACTTGAGCAGTGCTACAACCAGATGAACTAGCGCAGTAACAACCCTAGGGTCTATTCTGAGTTTAAATTCAATTTGCATTGGATTCCTTTGCAGAGGGTTGAAGTATGGGCAAGAGAACGGTCTTGTCGACCGCACAAGTGCCACCCGCGGAAGGCTAGGCCTCCCTTTGGCGAGGGCCGGAATACGACTCCGGGTCGCCACTTCCTCTACTACAAAGGCTCTTCAGAACTGCTGAGAGTGTACGGTATATCGGGAATACGAGGCAAGCTGCCGATTAGCTGATGTTACATCTCTAGCAACAACCCTGCTTGCTAGCAGAGCAATACGGGCCGTACACTGAGCCTTGCGAACGGCCAGGTTAGGCCATTTCCAGACGGTTACTCCTTCCGCGTGATTGATATTGTTCTGAAAATTTTCATGGCAGCATTCGCTGATCTAAACTCTACTTGGCTGGCATCTTTCATGAATCTACAAACACTCTTGCCCCTCCTCGTTCCGAAGGCGATCGCCTGGGCGCAGGAGCAGTCTCATCTGATAATGCGGAGCGGTGTTTCCTTGAATGAGAAGGGAACGGCGCTTGCGACGCACGTGGGCGTTGCGAAGCCTGGGCTCGTCCGAATCCAGTACGTCTCAGAGCTGCCGCTGCCAGAAGACCCATTGTTGCGCGAAGTCGCCGATGCTACCGGCCTGATTGGCCCGCACATGGCGGGCATTACCCTTGGCTATGGCATCTTCATCGTGGAGAGACATGCTGACGTGCGGCTCATTTCCCATGAACTGCGCCACGTACAACAATATGAGAGCTTCGGAGGTATCGAGGCGTTTATGCCTGTGTACTTGGCCCAGATCGCTTCCGTAGGCTATCACGATGCCCCACTTGAACAGGACGCACGTGTCTATGAAGTGCATGCGACCTGATTGGCAATCGACGCGGACGTCCTGTCGACGGGCGTTCGCCTGCCTACTGTCCATCGGTCGTTACTAGTGCTTTGTGACGTGTTGAGAGGCAGCTTCGGGGTCGATTCCTGTCCGTCGTGACGGTTCGTGACTTTTCCGCTTAGGCAACCCGCTATACTGAGCCGAACGGCCGAGATCGGCCACAATTGCAGATATTTAGCTCCCCAGGTAGCGCTTGGGACCGGACACCTGTGGCGAAGACAAAACGCAAGGGGATGTATGGGAAAGAAGTCGCGCGAGAAGCGTGAACGTCGGGAGCGCACTGACGCAAGGAGTGCGCCAACGTCGCTACTTGAACAGATGCAGGAGTTCCGCGGTAGATCAGAGCAACAGGAGGAGGTCGACCTGCACTTCCAGCGTGACGTAGCGGCTGTAGAGGCGGTACTGCGCAAGTACGTGCGCTTCGATGCCGCTGTAGCAGTGGCCGTATCAGACCTTTGGCCGCCGAATGTGGCTAGTCCGATCAAGCACCTGTTTGCCTGGGCAGTGCTCCTGGGTCTTCAGAGCGACTCGAACGACGCGCAGGCAATCCAGACTCACGACGATTTCGCCCGCTTTCTGACGGAGCTGTACGCGGCCTGGCCGGAGTTCCCGACGCTAGAGGACTGCCCCATCGAAGCAGATTGGGGCGAAGTTCGTGTCCCCCTTGGCGATAGCTACGTGCCGATGTTCTACGGCAGCTGCATCGAGCGGCTTCCGGACTTTGTACAGGCATTCCGCATCACGCATGCCGGCAACCAGGCAGCACTGGCAGACATGGACTTCGCTATCGCTCTGCACGCTGACCTGATTGGGGCAGTTCCGAGCCCGGCCGGCGCTGTACTCCCGGAGCCTAGCTACGGTCACGTGGCGGTGCCGCCCGAGGATTTCTGGGCCTCGTGCCGTGCGGCGCTCCTTAGTACAGGCGCTCGGGTCGCCAAATGGCGAGCCAACGCAAGCGCCAAGCTGGTCGCTTCCATGGGCGCGTACAAGGCGCCACTGACTTGGGCGTCGTTTGGGGACGCTGTCCTCACGGGCGGAGCCCTGCCGTTCCTGGGCGTAGCGCAAGGCGAAACGTGGGTTCCAATCTCGTTGCGGAGTGGACCAGGGGTCATCATTGACCACTGGGCTGAAGTCGAGGCGCGAGGCATCACCGCGCAAACCCACAAGGCTGTCGGCCGCTATGTTGCCGCCCGACTGCGGCATGTGATCGTCGGCCCGATGAAGCTAATGGTCAGCCGGCAAGAATTCCCAGCCCTGACCGTCAGCTGCACCACCACCGGAGGCTCAAGGGTACATCTGTTCTGCACCTGCGACCATCGGTCACTTGAAGCCGCCGGCGCCGCGGCTTCCGCGGTCTATGCAGCTCTTCGCAGCGGCGGTGTTCTGAACCTGCGAATGGACGATGGGCGGGGTTTAGCTTTCGGCCGAGGTGAGCAGAGCGGTCCCGGGGCTGACGATGTGCAGATAGTTATCGTCCTGACACAGTCCGGTACTGGTTTCAACATGCTTGAGGCGCCCAAGCGGCCCACGAGGATCATACCCTTGGCTGACTTGGTCAGCATCTTCGATGGCCTCGAGGACATGCCGGAGCTTGAGCAGTTCTGGAGTTTTGCGGATACACAGCGGGCAACGCTGTCGCCCTTCTCCCGCGCGCTTGCTGACCTCTTCGGCACGTTCAAGGACACGCACGGGGTGCTCGTAGAGGGAGCCATTAACCCGACGATGATTGCCCTAGACCCGCATTGGGGCAGCGGGTGGCGCTTCCATAGCCTGACCGAGTTCTGGGCGTCGGCGCCGCCGCGTTTCCCGGACGGGTCGCCTGGATGGCACGTGAAGCGCACCGCCAAGGGGATCGTTGAGCTTCGCTCGCGTCACCATACTGCGATGGCGTACTCCACCCAGGTCGGCTCCTGCACCGTCCAAGCAACGGTGACGGTGGAGCCCGGGCTGGAGGTCGAAGACGCCAAGATGGCGGACATGTTCGCGCAGATGGTCATCGACGCGCTTCATGAGTGTGCAGGCGACTTCCAATCGGAAGCGCTATTTCAACGGCAGCAGCTGGTCTTCGCCTGCCGCCTCGCCGATCAGGGGCGAGTTGACCGAGAGCAGTCCCCGGCGCCTCTGGAGAGCTTCGAGAAAATAGTGCTGGCTGCCACCGGAAGCGTGGGGAACCCAACCCGCGTTGAACTGAAGCTGCATGCAACCGCTATACAAGCTGGTCTGAACGGGGCGCGGAACGCAGCCTTCGAAGCCCGCTGCCTTCAAGAGGCATTTTCCGCCTGCACAGCGTCACTCGGCATTACTGCCCCGCAGAACCTCGCAACTCGATTGGCGGGCCTCGCGGCAGGCCCCGCGCGGTACCATCTGCAGGTGATGGAGCGGATAATAGACGTGCCCGACTTTGCTGACCCAGTCGTTCCAACGCCAACCGAGTACAAGCTCGCGCGCAAGGCACTGGCCGTCGTGATGAAGGAAAGTGGACTCGAACCTGGTCGCTACGAGTTGCACGAGGCAAAGGTTCGCATCGACAGGGCTCGAGAGCGCTTTCGCCTTCACCTCGAAAAACGGCTTGCGCCCCTGGACAGGGAGATGCTCGCCATGGCCTGTGTCGAGCAACACGACGGCTTACTTCTTGCCAGGCGCATCCGTGAGACCCGAGTGCACCAGAGTCGCGTCCACCAGGTCGACTACGACCGCTTGGAAGCTCTATCCGAGGCTCGGAAGGAGTTCGAAAACACCGCTCGCAACTACCGGTACCTGCTGGAAAAGTCAGTCAACTCCACCACGAGTGGCCAGGAGCGAATCACGCCGCAGCTCCTACGAGAGCTCATCGGGTTGGTTGACTGGTATATGGTTCTTGCGGGAGCCAGCGACGTTCTGCACAACCAGGTTGACGTAAGCGGCGTCGAGATCGACGACCAGTTCGTTCCCGAGGTCTTCTACTCCAAGACTTGGCAGGAGCGAGAGGAAGAGTACGCGCACGAGTTGGCGAGAATCAGGCTAGGTGAGGGAATCAAAAATGCCGACGCCGTGGAGGGCGCAATCGCGGAGCTTCTGGTGAGCGAAGATCTCCAGAAGGCATTCCGGACTGACGTGGGGTTCGAGCTACAGAAACTCCTGCAGGCCCTGACGGTGTTCACCCAGCCGGTGCGCCATGGCTTGGCGGACGACTTGGCGCTGATCTATCTGGGAGAACCGGACCACCTTGCTCATGCCATCGTGCAGGGCTTTGAGGGAATCACGCCGGCCGAGGCTGCTGCAATCGTGTCGTTCCTGACGCTTTCGGGACCCGACATCAGGCGCCTGCCCGGCAAGGCAATCGACGAAAGCGATGTCCCGTTCTGGGAGCACAGCAAGCGTCTTCATCGCTATGCCATCCGGCCTCTTATCCCAGTCGGCAAGCAGGTCGTATGGGGAGCCGAGAGCGCTAGTCGGTCTCAGCTCATATGGCTGTCAGCCGTTCGAGACGGCGTTCTCCCAGCCGACTTCCAGTGGTCAAACGTCCAGGCAGCCGTCAAGTCCATCAAGAAGCTCATTGAGGATGCGCTCGAGGACCGCGCCGTGGAGATTCTCAAGCGCCACACCCCGCACATCGAAGGCGGCGTGGATTTCTTCCGTCGGTTTCGCAAGGAGGGATTCGCGGATGTCGGGGACTACGACGTCCTCGCCTACTGGCCGGCCACGAACACAGTCCTTTATGCGGAATGCAAGTACAACCAAACGGCGCACTCAATAAAGGACTCGCGGCGGCTGCGAAACCGCATGTTCGGCGTGAGCGACGTCGACAAAAATGGCCAGTACAGCCGAATTCGCGGCCGTCGAGAGTTTCTGGCCAAGAACCGAGACAGGATGTTTGACCTCTTAAAGTGGCCTAAGCCCGCGGAAGTGCCTCCCACAGACGTGGAGGTTTATGTTAGCCGCGAGCTTCACTATTGGATGGTGCACCCGCCGTATGAGGTTCCCACCAAGTTCATCCGAGTGGACGCATTGGATGCCTGGGTAAGCAATGGGATGAGAACGGAGAAGTGAATCGCCCTGGCTTTTATGGAGGCCGGTTAGTGTAATTCAGGCCGGGATGGCTTGACTGCTCAGTTGCGCATGAAAGCTTGCCTCAGCTTCCGCCGGCGGTATGTAGCCGAGTGGTTCTAGCAGGCGGTGGTGGTTGAACCAGGCCATCCATTCCAGCGTGGCCAGTTCGACGGCTTCACCGTTTTCCAAGGGGTGCGACGGTGGATCAGCTTGGCCTTGTAGAGTCCATTGATGGTCTCGGCCAAGGCATTGTCATAGCTGTCACCCTTGCTGCCCACAGACCGCTCGATGCTGTCCGTACCGGGGCCGAGACTTCCGTGTAATCAACCGCACCCCATGATCGGCGCCTTTCCTATTCAGTCCTTTTTCGATGAGCTACCATAGCCTCTTGCGCGACGCGACTACTAGGCGGCCGCACCTGTTTGCATCTCTTTATTAGCCACAGCCGATGAATTTACCCGAGAGCGCCGGACCCGCCGTACTTGATGCCCGCCAGCAGATACTGCGGCGTAAGATGAATGATCACCTTGACCAGGTCTTGCGGCTGCGTCCGATCTCGGCGCAGACGCGGTACGCTCACATGATCGCTAGCGACCGAGACTGGACGATCGCGGAACAGCCAGTGCGCGAACTACCCTATGCGCTTAACCAGCTGATCTCGCTCGCTTTACGCGATCAGGGCAATGCCTTAATCGAAGAAACCCGGCACCTGAACAACAGCTTCGCCGGTCGCTCTTACCGAGATATCGAAGCTATCCTGTCGGGCGCCCCCGACTGCCATGACCTGCAGATGCGGATTCTCCAATGGAGCGAAGAGGTCGCTGCGCAGGTGGTGTACAAGCTGCGCAACCGCGCCAGGCAAGATCCGATAAAGACTTTCGACTCGGCTTACCGTTCCATCGTTCGCGATCTCGATACGCGGATCGTTCACGGGTCCGACCGAATGTACATGCTGGTTTGGTCGGCTGTCGTGGACATGCTGCCGTACAAGCTGCTCGATGCTTTGCTGCTCCAGCCTGGACATATTGAGATCCACCTCGACGCCCGCAGCGGCCATGCTTCGACAATCGCGACCTCCGACCAGCTGCGCAGGTCCTGCGATGCAAACGCGGTCATCAACATGTTAGACCTGTATGGAGTCGAGCCGGCTGCCTACGTCGACAACATGATCCTGAAGCCCTTGCTCGACGCGCTGACAGGCGACCCGTTGCTGCCCGAGCCGGACGAACAGTGCAAGCGTTACCAAGCAATGCTGGCCGATCTGCTCGAGGCAGCGCCCTACCTCGTTTCAAGCGCACGGACCGAACGGTTCATGTTCACCCTGCCTGGTTCGACAAGGATGGCAGCATTTTGCTTCGTCCCGGGCAGCAGTTGCGCCTCCTTCCTTTTTGCCGATGACGCCGACAGTGTGCTGCGCGCTTCGCGTACGACCTTTTGCCGGGGCGGTTTGGTGCTTGGATACGACGGGCAGCTCAGTACATTCATGCATCCATGGCGCACGCTGGACAAAGTGTTCGGGGAGGCGGACGGCCAGTTGCTCGGCTACTGGTTACTCCAACAGGTTCACGGACGTGTCGTCCAGGATTACCTGAAGATCGAACACTACTTCTTGGACCCGCCGCCGTCGCTACCTGACGACGGTGTCGAGATTGCGGAGATTGACGAAGCCCTTGCCTACGTGGCTTGGGCAAAGGCATCAGAGGACCGCGGCGCCAGTACGGAGCTGGAAAACGGGCCGCCCTGCGCCCAAGACCGGGGCCGTCCCGGCGCTATTACGCAGCTGCGCCGGCGCCACTTCTTTAAGCTTCTCGCACGCTGTGGTGTCAGCATCGAACAAGGTAAGGGGTCGGAGATAAAGCTACTGCGGGCCGGTTGGCACCCGTTCCGACTTGGGAATCATTACGGCAACAACCCAACCATCCCATCGTTCCTCGCTATCAACATACTGAAACGTCTAGGTATTACCCGAGACGAATGGCTAGACTCCGTCGCTGCAGACTGATAGCAAGGCGTGGGCGTCAGTCAGTCAACGGCAACGTCGGCGGTACCCTATTGCGCACCTCAGGGCAAAGCGAAGTCAGAGACTTATCCGGCTGGCCTCGACACCGCAACGGTCGCGCCGAAGTTTGAAACGTGACCAGCCAAGGCGTCGTTTCGACAGTCGTGACGTTTTACGTCACTGGGCTACGTGGCCGGCGCCCGCCACGGTAGTGGGAAAGAAGAAAAGCGAGTGATTCATGTGGTCCTTCGCTTAACTCACGTGCTCCAGACGCCATCCCTTCGCTACCAAGGCGGCACGCGTTTCCTCGGCGACGCGTGAAGCGTTAGCGGCCAGACAAAGGAAGTGCGTTGGCCGCGACATTGCCACATAGACGTTCCGCATCTGGCTCTGCTGCAAGATACTCAGCTTGTTCAAGCTCTTGCCGAGGCCGGCAATGGCGGGAAGAGCGAGTTCCAGATCAAACCTTTTGCTTTTACCGCCATAAGACTCAAGTACCAGCGATGCAAGATGCGTCTCCCCCTTCATACTAGCGACCGTTCCGAGGACAAACTCCAGATCGCGCCCGCCGTGGACCATTACACACGAAGTCGGCGGCTCCAAGGTCGGGGCAGCTGCCACCGCTACAGGCTGTGCGAATACGCTCAGCGCAACGAACTCGGAGAGACTCATGTTAGTAGGTAGCACCTGGCGCAGGTGCTGGTACAACACGCCCGGCAGCGCCCGTCTGGCTGCGGGTGTGTTGAGCAACACCGAGCCCAAGACCAGCTCCTGAATGAGCGCCTGCAGCCCTACAGCGCTGCCGTGGAGGTCAGCAACTGCACGAAGCAGCGCGCGTGCATCGCGGACGTTGGCCGCCACCGGGGCTTTCGCGGCCTGCAGGACAAGAAGGAGGGCTTTGCGCGCATCTCCTGCGCGTTCGCCAAGCGTTGCTGTCGGTCGCTGAGTAACAACCTGGTCAACGAGGCGCCAGAATCCGTTGTCGTCCCCCGCCGTGGCTGCGTTTTTCAGTTGCGCGTACGACGGCCAATAGTCTACGAGGTGACGGCCAGCGTCGACCGCTCCGTCAACCGTCTTGCGGGTACACATGGCACGCACTGCCTTATCGTGCAACGCGCCGGCGTCAAACAGTTCTACAACCAGCTTGCCGAAGTGGTGCACGACCCGGCCCACGTCCGTGGTTTTGTACAGCAGTAGGACTGGGCTGATGTCGTCTGGACCTTCACCTTGGACAGGCAGGTTGCTGAGTCTTACGTTGGCGACGGCGGCCGCAATTCGCGGGCCGAAGCGCTTGCTGGTGCTGACTGAGCCGTGACCTGCGCGTGGGAAGGTGACCTTGGCGGCGTCGTCATCATTTAGGATGATCTTTTGATCGACGTCACCAAATCTCTGCATCACCGCTTTGCCATCGAACAAATGGTTCAGGATCTCTTCCTGCTCCCAAGACGTGTCCTGCATCTCGTCGACAAACACCATAGGGAATCGTCGGTGGACCACGTCCAATAGGTCGGGGTGACTGTTGAGTGCGGCCAGTGCGAAGGCAAACATATCCCGATGCCGGAAGACACCGGCCTGGGTCAAGCGCACTTTGATGTCGGCGAGCTGTTTGCCGGAATCGGAGTTGGGGCCGGGCAAGGCTCCCCCGTCGGAGGCCAGTGCAAGATCTGCGCCTTTGTAAAAGAGCTGCCCGACCAGCGAATCGCCCTTCGCCTGATGGCTCAGCCAGGCGCGCAGCTTAAAGTACTGCCTGCCTTGGAGCATGGCCAACGCACGGGTTTCAAATACGTCATCGTCAATCACGTCGACCGGAAGCCCTATGGCACGCAGCGCGGGCATAGCCAAGAACTGGTTGACGAACCCGTGGATCGTGCCGATGAAGTGCGGATAGGCCAGCAACCGTGCCCCCTCGTCCGAGCGCGAGAGGCGCCGAACAATCTCTTCGCGCGCTACATTGGTATGGCTCAGGATGCAGACGCCTTTCGTGGCGTGCGGCCACTTGTGAGCGAGAAGAAGTAGCTTCGCCGCCAGCAAGGAGGTTTTGCCGCTGCCGGGGACGGCGTTGAAGTCGCGGGATGCATTTTCCAGTATCGCCGCTCTGCGCTCGGCGTCCGAGAAATCCAGATCGGGCGTCAAGCGGGAGAGCAATGTGAGGTCGGATGCCTCCAGATGTACCGCGTTCATGGTGTCGGAGCGCCTGCGGGCGCTGGCTGGGCCGGTGTCGAGGCCATTAGGGCACTAGGCGTAGCGCCGGGGATCGGGGCGGCAGTGACCGACGACGGCGCAGGTCTTGCGGTTCCAGGTGCTGGCACTGGGGCAGTGGTCAAGTGGTTCAGCGCTTTTTGAAGGTAGGGTGGCAGGCGGTTGAACAGTTCGTCACCCGCGCCGTACTCGCCAGTTGAAAGCAGGTGGGCTGCATACTGGGCGGTGATGGCCTTGGACGCTTCTTTCTCGTACAGCGGACGATAGATGATGGACGCGAGTTTGTCTGGTGCGTGTCCTGCGGCTTCAAGAATCACCCATGCGGCCAGAGCCGCAGTAGTGGCGGCTGCCTCGTCGGCCTCGCTCAGTCGCTCATCCTTTTTGGCCGCCATGACGGCGAGCGCGATAGCGACATGCATGAGCTTGGCGCACCCGTATCGCGCCAGGTCATACTCTAAGGTCCAGTGATCCGACACGCACACGATGGTATTGCCGCCCTCTGCGCGGGCGACTTTGCGGGCGACGACTGCCTTGATACCAGCTGCGTCGTAGTCGGCCTCGAACCTATTTCCCTTGGCTGGCTTCGGCACGTAGATGCTGGCAACGTCGGGAACGATGTCACGGTCGGTCAAGCAGACAGCCGGCACGGGGTACTGCGGCCCAGAGCCTTCACGCTGCAAGATGCGCGCGTAATGATAGAGACCGGTATGTCCCACGTTGACGAGGGAGACTCCGTGCTTGGAGAAGGAGCGACCACAGGCCTGCGCCAGCGTTGGCAGCAGGATGGCTTCCGCCGGGCCCTCGACCATCATGATCCCTCGGGCGAAGAACAGGTTGGCCTTGGTGGCGTCAATGAAGCGCTGCAGAAACGCGTAGTCGGTCTTTTGTAACTTGGTGCAGCCTGAACGCAGCGGATAGGTCTGTGCCTTGTGCACCAGCGTCATGGTCTCGATGTCGGCACTGGAAACCAGCGACGGGCTGTGCGTGGTTATGATGACTTGGACTCGACGTTCACCATTAATCGACGGCTTGGAGTGCTGCCTTAGAAGGCCCATCACCCGATCCTGCAACTGCGGGTGTAGGTGGGCCTCCGGTTCTTCCACCAGCAGGAGCGCCAGGTCTTCACCATCGCGCAGCAGAACTAGCTCGGTCGCCATGAAAAGCGCGTTGTTGTAACCCAGTCCCCGTGCGCAACGCTCTTCAGGGTGAATCGTGCCGCTTGGCAGTAGGCCCAGTTCGAACTTCTCTAGGATAGGGGTCAGCGATAAGTCTGGAGCGATGCGTATGCGCGACTCCAAGGTATCGCCATTAAACGCGAACTCGCTGAGATAATTGTCGTTGATATCGTCCTGGACGCCCTTGATGACCTTGTGCTCGCCGAGATGGTGCTGAGCGAACGCCATAAGTCCGACCAAGTTCTCTGGCACCGTGCCAGGCGCGTGTTTCTGAAAGTCGTTGATTTCTTGCCCGGCGATGTCATTGTGCGCAGCGAGGATCTGCGACAGTCGAGACTGCCGGCCGGGGCGAAGCTCGGCCTCAGCGTCACGCAGCGGACGCAGATAGGTCGCCCGGATGAGTTCACGTACGGCGTAGCCGATTTCTGGTCCTGCGCCACCTTTGCCTGCTCGGAACTGCATGTCTACACGAGCGCGCTTGGACGCTTGTGCAGGAAAGAATTTCGCTTGTAGGTGAACCACCAATGAACAACTTCCATCGACTTCCAGGGTCAGCCACTCGAGGACGGCCGCCTGTTGCTCCTTCGACAGCTCACACAGCGTCACTTCAATCCACAAGGTCGCTGATCGCTGTGTCCCATCGATATGGAAATCCTGCTCAAAAAGCCGGATGTTTTCATAGCTCGTCGTCAGCAGGACTGTCCTAATGGCATCGACAATGCCGGTCTTGCCGGCGTCGTTTTCACCGACCAGGATGTTCAAGCCTGGATTCAGTTCCAGATCCAGCTCCGGGGCAGTGGTGCCGTCACCGAATGCACGGAAATTGCGCGCGCGAATGCGCTTCAGGTACATATTCTCGCCTTCACAGCTGTGTTCAGTGGCGCGAGGGAATCGAGACGATCTCCCTCAGCGATTTCTCTTGCAATGTCAGTGCGAGCACCCGCAACATCCGTCGACGTCATCAATAGGAGACGCGATATCACGAACAGCGTAAACGCGATCGAACGAGCAGACGATGGAGTGGTCAGTCGGTCGAAGCGCGCGAAGAGCCGCTTTTGACTGCGGCCAAGAATAACAAATTTTCCACTGATAAATAATGCATTGTCATGAAATTTCAGATGCGTGCTTCAGGTCGATTGCGAGATCACGGCTTGGGGGCTATGTTTGTCGACCGCCATGCTGTTGTGGCTGACCATGACGCTAGGTCCGCTGTAGAACGGGCACACCTCGGACCATGCCGCAAGCCCGAGTTCGACCTTCGGTAATCGCCGACTGTACCCTCCAAGCCAACCGTTGCCGGACTGTCTATACGGTTGACTTGCGGTGCTTGGCAGTAGTTGCCTCCCGAGCGCTCCAAAACCTCAGTTATACGGGGCGGCGTTAGTCAGTACCCCCGAGCATGCGGGCAAAGTCAGCCTGGAAAGTGCTCCCTTGCCTCAATTCGTCTCAGAGAGCCCTCTTGATATGGCCGAGCAACTCCTGCAAAAGCTCGTCGGAGCTCATCCGGTCATCGTCATCGAGCCATCCCTCTTCGACGCATTCGGCTTCGGTGGCGATGGTGATGGCCACGGCGTTTTTGATCAGGCGATAGAACGTCGAAGGATCCTCGGGGTTGATGGCCCGTCGCGTATGAAACGCATCCAGGTCGATATCGAGGACGTAGGGCGCCGCTTCAAGGTTTGGCAAGCCTAAGCACTTGGAGATCTCAGAGCCCCGCGCGATCTGGTCGTCGAGATATCTCGCCTCAATGATCTCGTCGGATTGTCGTACGAAGCAATCGTGGTTGTGCGGCTTGGCTTGGCAGCCAATGAAGCAGTCGAAGGGCAGTGCGTAAATTCGGTTGACGGTCGGCTCATAGGTCATCGGGCGCCGCGGTTGCGGGAGTGTAGGCGGATTAGGCCAGTTCTCATGCATGCTTTGTTGAAAGGCGAGTTGCTCAACCGAGGGCGTGGCATGCGAGTCGCTCAGTTGAATGCAGAAGGCGTTGCCCAGCACGCCGGAGCAAGTAGCCGCATCGATGTGCTCGTCGTGTCGGAGCTTGCCAATGGCTTCGGCGACGCTTTCATCACTGCGCCAATCGATCCGAGCTACAAGCCCAGCCCGGAACGCTTCCTGGTCTTTCACTCGCCCTTCATAGGCCTCACAATGTACATGGCCGAGGAACGCCTCGTGAGTGTCGGTGTGGTGGTCGATCGTGATTAGGTTCGGCGTGGCGTCCAGCGATCGACGGACGAGAGCCCAGGCGGCCAGTGCCTTGTGATGGTCGTCGATGACATAGATGTCCTTGCCTTTGATGGCATGGTGCTTGAAGAACGTGTCCAGTGGCATGGCCAGCCCTTTGGTCTGCAAAGGTAGAATGGAATCTTGTCAGACCCGCCTAAAGCGTATTCCCACCAGACGTGGTCATCACAGGCAAATGGCAACTTGAGTGTCAAAGCGAAATTTAGCACGCGTTGCCGACGTCTTGCTAGCGTAAGCAGGGAGGCCGTCGGAACACCCCTGCCAGCAGGTTGCCCTCGGACCGTGGAGCCGCTTAAGGCGACCTGCTGGTTGGCGGGCTTAAGTCGTGCGAGATTCCCCCTCATCTGTAATTTCTTGGAGTAGTTCGCCAAATTTCCGACGCTTTCCACGGAAGCCAACTGAAGCGCCGGCAAGTGGTGTGTGACCATAATTTTGAGAGCTCATAAACTGGAGCGTACGCCACACGACGCTGAACACTTTCCGGACATCGGCCCTGTCAACTGCGATGGGATTAACATTAAGCTGCAGAGTACGGGTCTGACGCGCCGCAACGTCGACGACTTGGTCGTAATGCTTATTTGTCTGGAACCCTAATTCTGTAGGAGTAGCGAGTGTTGGGGATCCAGAACGCGAGTAGTCCGAGACATCGAGGTGCCAAATGTGGTTATGTGCGAGTACGTTCCGACAGAGGAACACTTCAACCAATTCGTCCTTAGTCGGAAGATCAGAAAAATATGCAGCAAGCAGAGCCGGTGTACTAAGACTCCCGACGCTCTTCTCCTCACCACGAACAAATCGAAGTCGGGCCGTGTACGATTCTAGAACGGTCACAATAAGGACTATGATGGCGGCCGAGTAGCCGTTCTCATGGTGACCAGATCCTGCAGGGCCGTGTCTTTCGACAGGACGCTTCAGGAGCCTTTCCAACAGGTCTGCAATTGGCTGCAGATAAGAGGTGCCGATTACACTGATGATGTCTGGGACGGCAGGATTTGACATTTCTGGGCTAACAAAGTAAAGCAACATACACGGTTGGTACACACGCAGCTACCGGGGGATACCCGCTTGCGGCCAATAATAGTCATGCTTTAGGTTTACGCTTTGGTAACGCTTGACATCATGTCATTAAAGACCATTTCGACAAGACCACGTGCATTATTCTCGAGATCGGCCAGCTCATCATCTGGCAAGCGCCCCTCATGTACAAGTGTGCTCCGCTTATCGTAGACCTCACGGGCGCGCTTACGTAAAACTTGGACTTCGTCCGGTGTGTTGGCAAGATGCGTAAAGAGGTTTTGTACTCGGGATCGTATTGAATCTGTCCTTTGAAAGCGCAGTCCGTGCCGCAGCGCTTCTAAACTATTGTATTCCTCAGAGCCTGGGGGATGCAGCACAAGCTGCTCCGCTAGCTCTTCTTCCCACCTGTTCAGGCAATCGAGAGCGGCTTTATGTTTTAGCGTTGGTGCAGCGATCGCTTCAAGTGCTATCACAAGTAGGAGAAAGCGCACCCGTGCGTGCTTTTCTGAAAAATGTGCGGCATAAAGTTCTAGGGCTACAAGGGCATGCCTCCCAACTTCCTTGTGTGAGAGGAGACTGACGAAATCTTGTAAAGCTGTTTCAATTTCTGCTTGTTGAAGCTCTTTCCTCACCACATTGTTGAAGAACACCGTATTGTCGAGCGAACGCTCACCGCTTCCAAGAACATGGCTTATTTAAAACGGTACAGTAGGGACTAGATTTTCACCCAACTGCAAGTTCAACATTGCCATTTCAGCATAAACGAAAGCTTTTACTACTTCGGCTACAGATTGAGTAATGGGATGTTCTAAGATAAAGTTAATGCAGACATCAACCTCACCACGATAAGCATGGCGATGTTGAAAAGACACAGGAAACTGATCTTGTGGCGCTGCAAATATAACGTCACGCACTGTATGTAAGTCTTTTACTTTGCCGTCCCACAAAAGTGGTCCCTTCTTCGTTTCTTCTTCCGGATAAAGCTCTGGAGTCGCGCGTTGCGCGTACGAGAGAACTGCGATACGACCTCGTATCACTGTACTTTCATTCGAGAATCTAAGGCTTTTGTGTTCGACTACCACAGGCGCAGGCCATGTATGCCAAGTGCGGCAACGAAGTATTCCAACGTACTCGTGCTTTTCTTTCAATCTTGCCTCTACGGTCAAATCATCTAATAACTGAGCATGATGCAAGTAGAACCCGTACTACCGTACACCGCCTTTCACTAAAGTCTTTCTGGACGATGATTGGGCAGTGCTACGTTCATTCTTGGCCGACGGTGGACTTGCCTGAACGTCCGCGCCCCAAACCGGCCGTCGAGGCTGACGAAATCGGACAGCTAACGTCTGAGTTGACAAGCACGAGCGGCATTGCACCGCGAGGCGTATGCTTCCGACACGCTTCGTCTCGCAATGCCGCTGCGTGTCCGCGTCGAACGGCCTATTAGGCATCTTCCTCCCCGAACAATTCTGCGAGGCTCCGCACGACTTCGGGTAGTCCAAGTCGCATGGCGATGGTCAGTGCGGATTCTGCGGCCTCCTTCGTCATTATCGAGCGTAGCAATCTGGACTTTTCTTGAACTGGGAGGCGTGCGTAGTAGATCGCCCACAAAACGGTTTCGGCCGGAACGCCAGTGGCGCAGGCGGGCAACTCGTCCTCGATGAGAAGCGCCAGAAGCTCCGCCTTACGGTCAGAAAACAGATCCGCCGCTAGCGACGCCTGGGCCCATCGCGCGATTGCAACGTCTCGGACCGGATAGCGAAGAAGTCGATTGACCAGATGCACTGAACTCTCGGCGTTCTCGGTCAACCATGCGACTTGGTGCGCAGCGAGCATTCGGTCCTTCAGATACGTGCTCACGCACCATTGAATCTCTTCCTTGTCTGAGTAGATGTAATGTTGGTACAGCCGAAACAGCAGTTCGACGGTTTCGGATGAAAGTGCACTTGGGCTGGGATGACCCCGGATGATCTGGCGAATGTTCCGCAGGCACTCGTACTTCCTGAAGCGCTTACCCTGTTCCGTAGCGGTAAGAATCATCCTCGCAAGGTGCCCGATCACGTAATCAGTGCAGGGTGCCATCCTAATAAACGCGCGATTAACGTAGACCGCACCAATATCTGAGGCGAGAATGGGTAGCATCACCTCTGGCTCGAAAGCGATGAGGTGGCGTTTGATAGTAGTGGCGTCGAGCATGCGTTCGGAGATGCCTAATTTGTTATAAATTGCAGAATGCCAGATTAACATGACTAACTGCCGTTTAACACGCGGCAGGCGAAAGGCGGCGACCAAAATTTCTCGAATTGCAATTTTGCGCTTGAGCGTCTACTTTAGGGGCACCCATCGACCGATTGATGCGTAGACTAAACCAGCCGTATCATTGCGCTAAAATGGAACGTTCCAGTTATCGATGAATACCCTCAGATCAGCAACTCCCGCAGTAAAGTTGTTGTTATTTAAGGTAAAGACGGCCAATGAAAGGTGTCTGCGCAAGCCCTTCCAGCAGAAGCCGTACAGGGAAACCGATATGACCGGATGGAGTGGGCGGGAGCATTTGGCGATCTGGGTACGCTGATCCCGTTCATAACTGCCTATATCAGTGTGCTCAAGCTGGATCCACTTGGTGTGCTATTCATGTTTGGCATCACATTGCTTGTCTGCGGACATGACAATGTGTTATCGCTGCCTAAGCAAGTCGATCATCCAGTGGAAGCATGGCAACGAAGCAGTCAAATAGAGTAAGGCGTTGCAATAATGTCTCGACGATTTCGATGGTGGCAGTGCGTTCGCCGTGCAGCAACTTTGCGGCGGCATCTGCAAGAGGAAATTCACCTCGTAGACCGGCCTCAATGAGAGTCAGTCCAGCTTCCTTGAAATCATCGGGAAGCTCTAGGTTTCCCCAGTCCACTCTAGCATTGTCGAGTGTGTCCAGGACCATCTGATAAGTTCGCTCTTCTTCCAAATTCCTTCCATTTTTTGCATTCCAGTAGGCGTTGATGCCTTGAAGCTCTGCTAAGGGGACCGTGAGGCTAGTGAAAGCATCCACCGATCTCAACGGCGCCACTCCGACTCCGGCTATGGAACACCATGGTTGCGCCTTCTCGTGAGGAAGCACGGGAAAGAGCTTATCGAAACCGCATGCAGCGAGGTTTGTCAGCCCAAGTCCGTGAATAACGGGCAGGATGCAAATCTTTCGCCCCTGGTCCACAGATGTACGCCACGCCGGCCAGCTCTCCGCCAGAGCGATGGTCGTGCCATCAGTATTCACTGGAATGGTGATCAGCACGTCGGCCGGTGGCCATACGGCGGGTATCGCGGCGTCGGCCAACAGATGGACGCCTATACCCTCGCTGATAGCGCACAGCTCTGCTCTAAGCTTTGCCTCCAAAGCCCTGAACTCAGCGTCGTAATACTGACGTGCGGCCTCCTTGGCCTTGTCAAACGCGCTACCTTTGGTCGCGGTCTTTCTAAAGTGCGTTACAAGAGGTGAACGCTCTCTTCTATGAGCTTCACCGGCCAATGCCTGGAATGCCTCAATGATGCGAGATAACTCTTCCAGTTCCTTCGGTGACTCGAGAGACAATACTTCCCAAGGCTCATCGGCCCCAGCGGTCGAAATGCTTTTTAAAAGGTCGTCGAGCCACCCTAGATAAGCGGGGGCACCTTCTGGAAGTCCATAGAACCTACGAACAAGGTCCGAGGAGCAGCTGGACAGGATTGACTGCAACCTCGACGATCTCCTCTGCTCGCCTACCGGCTGCGGCTCCTGTGGTGCGACCAAAGTTCGACTGCTCTCATAGACACGACCTAAAGCCTCGATGGCGCCTGGCTCTGTCTTTCCCCTAAACTGCCCATCCAGAAGCAGCTTCAGGTTTCGGTTGACGAGGCGAATAAGGTCAAGGCACTCCGCTAAGTAGGCTGTATAGCTCTCGGTAGCAAGCTGCGCATTAAGTATGGCAAGCCACTCGCGATTGCGCGCCACCTGTGCAGGAGCAGGTAGGTTTGCGCTGGGTATGCGCTTGTTTTCAAGGGGATAGTCCCCGGCCGGGGACTTAATGACAGCGCCGTCAGCACCTATCGCGACGCTTGAGACCATGTCAGCAATTGGCGTCAATGCCAGTAGCACTTCGCACGTCCGCACCACTTCCTTGTTGATGTCCGTCTGGACAGAGGTAGCTACGAACCAAACGTTCGACCGAACTTCTTGCCCCTCCTCACAGGGCGTCAGGATCGGGGCGTCGGCCCAAGCCACGTGTTCAGAGAAACGCTGGAACATAGCAGGCTGACCAACGGCGTTGACCCAGCCTATCGCCAACGGTCGGTCGACTCGCGCAGCCACTTCGAGCAACGCAACTACGTCCTGAAAATCAGCCGCAACAAGGTGCGGAGTGAGCCGAGCGAATTCCGCTAGGTGCTGCGGCGGTATGGCCTGCCCCAGTAGTGCCGCAAGACACCGGGTCAAGTCTCGCATCTCGCCAGTAGCCTCCAGAACTTGCCGCAAATCGTTCGGAGCCAAAAGCGCCAGGAAGCGGGCCGTCAAGCCTGTGGCGACAACTTCAGACCGAATCTCTGTGAAGCGACGGGATGCCGGCACCGTGGGTCCGATGTCTGGTGGCTCAATGTCTCCAATCGCAAAGCCGGCAGGCGTCCCTTGAAGCGACTTCGGCACGGCCTGTGCTTCAGCAGTATCCCGCCACAAACGAATAACGCGATGTGCATTTGCATGATCCAAACCTGTCAGGATCGAACTGAACAACGTCGAGGAAGGAGTTTCTTTCAGGCGCAGCGCAAGCGCTCGAAGAACTGCCTCGTCGCCCACATCATCCTTTGAGAGCGTGCGCGCAAGGAACCTAGCTAACTCGCCTACCGGCACAAGCCTCACCGCTGCTGCGGCCGTCGTTGACAACAACGGCGGCGGGAACTCGTGAGACAGACGGAGCAGTTCTGTTGACCTCAGTTCGTGAAGTCCGACGATTCGCCCGTCGCTTGTGTCCTGCACAAGGTGCTCATCCTTCAACCTGGTGAGCGCATGCGAAACCACCGACGGGAGCTTGCCCAAGATCTGAGGCAACTGCGCGATTTCGACGCTGCAACCCGTCGCGTGTGCGCATGCCATAACCCTAAGGACGTCAAGTTCATCATGTCGCGCAGCATCGTTCATCCGGGCAGCAACCTGAGCATGCAATGTCTCACTAAGTCGGCGCCCCTGAGTGAGCACGTGCGCATACTCAAGGAGATGGCCAGTGGCTAAATTCCAAGGCTCTTTCCAACCCTGCCAAGAAGTTTGCCCTCTATCGCGCAGCTCCCGCCAGACTCGTTCCGCCAATGCGTTGTCGCCCTGAACCTTGACCTGAACGGCGCGATGGTTATCCACCAGCGGATACCTATCCTCTTCTCGCACGGAAGCCAGCAGCAAAAGTCCAGGATTTCGGCCGGCCTCTATAGCCATCGCTGTCCAGCCGTCCGAGAACCCTCGCCCCACGTCGTCAATGATGAAACCTACGGGCGCATCAGCGGTTGCGCGCCTGGCACGGACCAGTTGCAGCAGCGACGGCACTGCGGACGTCGGAAGGTGGCGAACTTGAAACCAACGGACTGCATGACGGCTGGCGTAGGCAGCTTCCCAGAGAACCGCAGACTTTCCAGAGCCAGAAGCACCGTGAATGAGCACGTTACGTCGTCCCTCCAAGCCAGCCAGGACTGCTGAGCGCAGCTCTGGCCGCTCAACGACAAGACCGGCAGCAACGTGCGAGGCCTGTGCATCGATGCCAAGATAGAAGAGCGGGTCTTCGTCCGGTGTGAGGAAGTCGACCGCCTCGCAGTAGCCTGTCGATAGCGCCTCTTCGACGACCGCTGACGTCAACAGGGGCTGCAGCGCACCCAGACGCTGCTGGACGTCGGATCGTGCAATGTCCTTGAATGTCCCAGACGCACGCATGCCGTTGTCATCAGAGATTCGTCCCACCAAGCCCAGGAGGTCCGAAAAGTAAATTTCAGCCTCAAAGGGAGTGCAGCCTAGCCAAGTCGAGATAAGTCCAATGGCACTGGACCGAGGATCCGGCAAAACGAAGATTTGGGTTCTTGCGATCATCGCCTCAAGCGACTTGCGGCCCTTCAGCTCCGTGACGACCGCTGGGAAGGCGGACAGATCTTGAAGCTGCGCAATTGCACTGCGACGCTCGCCAACATTGCTCTCGAGCACCAGCACAAAATGGTCATCAGTAGTCACATCCTTCGCGTCCCACATCTTCTTGATGAAGACGGCAACCGCACGGGCGGTGAATGGACCGAGGTGGTCCCGACGCGATTTCACCTGCGCCAGAGTGCGAGAGCCGCTCGCTCTCAGTTCGAGATCGTCGCCTCCTTCCGGTGTGACCGCCATGTACTCTGATTGACCAACGAACCCCTGCACAGAGAGGTGGACCGCCACAGCGTCCTGATATCGGAATCCTCGTCCGGCGTGAGATCCAGCTCTTGTCGACAAATTACATCTCCCTATACGACGGCCCTACGGCGCTAATTGTTCGTCTGGTCGGCCAACGAAGCATCCTGGCCAAAGCAGCAATCGCAAAGGATACGGTGGCATGCTTATCCCGCTACGAAGACATGGCGTACGCTTGTATTGCGGCGGAACTCAATGCTTCCTGATCCAAACCCCTGTTCGCACAAGCACAAGCAAGCTCAGCTACTTCGCCAAACGCTTGCAACTCGGCCGCGGTTAAGGCGACTTGTCCTTCTTTTCCAGTTACGGCATGGTATGGGTGACCGCCCTCGCGTATGAGTTGAGCGAACATTGGTTCATACAATGAACTGAGCCGCAAGTTAGGCAGGCGCCGTTTCAACCGCATATAGATGCGTAACCCTTCGGGGTCCAAATCGCCCCAGAACGTTAAATTTGCATGATGGAATAACTTTGCCAAGTCAGGCGGAGCGCCGTGGCGACGTAGCTGAATCAGCTGTTGGTCCTGCGCCTCGATCTGGCTTGCCAATTGGCGCCCAAATGCATCGCCTTGACGCGATAGGCCATAGCCAAACGTGGCGATCAGGGCATAGCGTTCGGCAATCCCTAATTCGATCGCGCGCTCGAACGCCCAGGGGTTCTCGACCAGGATGACGCCGTGCGGTTCGGCGGGACCTGCTGTGACCACATAAGGTATCTGCTCTATCCATGCAGGCTCGCATCCGAAGAATTTTTTTAGGATGGCATTCGGAAAGACGTTTAGCAGCTTCGAAGAACCGATCAGATGCCGCGCACTGACGATGAAACGCGACTCCTTTTTCTCGTTGCCCAAGGCGTCACGCATTTTCACCATCCCGGCAGCAATCTGGCTTAAGGTATGGTCCTCTAAGCCAGACAGCAGCGCGTGCATGCCCGCCAGGCAATCGAGATCACTCTCCTTCAGTCCGACCTGACCTAGTGCGTTACGCCAAGAGGTGAGCGAAGCAGGTTCCGCGACGATATCGCGCGGCGCCAGAACAGTAATGGCGCCGATCGGCTCACCATTGCGGGCCACACCCGTGAGCCACCCACGCTCCTGCAAACGTGCAAGCGCCCGCCGCACATCTTGGGGATGCATCCCCGTGTCGCCGCTGAGCTTATCGAGCAAGCCAGAGGGCCTGATATGTGACCGCTCCCCCAACCGCTGCCAGATTGCCCGCTGAAGAAGCGGCAGCTTTTCCTCGATACTCATTGCGCCTGCACTTTCTCTACCGAACCGGGTCGCGGAACGCAGATTGCATTAAATGCTTCCATCAAGCCCTCATCGTCCTCCGCATTAAGCTTATGATGATGTGATCCGGCTCGCATGTAATGGCCGTTCATTTCGCGGCCCACTACTAGCGCCGGGAACCGCTTGAAGTCGTTCTCGTACGCAGGATCATGCCCCGTAATTATGAGCTGGAAGCGACCGAGCGAATTTTCAATGCCAGCCAGTGTCTCATTGATCAACCGTTTATCGGAGAGATGGGAAAACGCACCGTCTAGAATGGTGAAAGCGGAAGCCTTGTCGCGCAGACGCTTCCGCTTTGCCCCGTCGACGGACTGCCTGCGAATTTCCCGCTCATTAATGAACTCGGCAAGCTTGAGTATCCACAGGAAGGTGATTGCGACGCCTTGGCCGGAACTGGCCATGTTCCTCTCCATCGCCAGTGGACGTGCGCTAATGGAAGGCAGCATCAGCCGTATGCGTGGATTGAGTATCACGCCTCGGTAAAACGAATCGCGGATGTCGTCGCGCAGGGTCTTGTTGATATGCTTGCGAATTTTTTCGGGCGTGGCCGCAGATGCGAGCTGACCATTTTCCAGATTTTCAACGGTCCTAATGATCTTTTCGATGAGCTGATTGATTCCATCGCTGTCGATGACCGTGGCTTCAATGTCGAAACCCGCACGCGTCTGTCCCGGCTCCGCGCCGTGGCTGGGCGAGAATACAGATCGCAAGGTCTTCAAATTGTCTGGCAGGCGCATCGTGAATGTCGCTAGCCATTCACTCAAATTGGACCGCTCCGATGTCAGATGTTCATTGGCAATGCGATTGGCCTCTTCGTTTTTTGCGTGCGATGCCTGACCGGCCACCAGTATTTCGGAGATGATCTCTGGCGAAGCTTTCGCTTGCAGAAGTTTTATTCTGGCCGTTTCCGGCAGCTTCAGCGATCGATCGGCCAATGTGCGATCGATTTCCGCATCGAGAGATTCTTTCGCCCGTTTGAGTGAACCGTTCAACGTACGCAGTGTTTCCACTGTCGAAGCATCATCGGCGGTAGCAAGCTGATCGCACAGGCGTCCCATATCCAATGCTATATCCTCGGCCGAAGTCATGCTGCTCCACTGCTGTAGAGCTGTCCAGACGATATGCTGTTCGAGCTGCTCGCGCGGGACGGACTGAGGAGAGTCAAGCACGCTGGCGATCTTTTGCCAGCGCTGGCACAGCGCAAGGACGGCCATGTCGACCTGATTTGCTGCGTGCTGCAAAGGTTTGAGCGCTACCTGGGCTTTGTCGATTTCCTGTTCCGTGTTCTTGATCACGTCATCCAGGGCTTCAATTTTGTTGAGTATTGTTGCGTGGTTCTTTCGTAATTCGTTAAGTCGAAGCGCACCGCCGCCAACAACAAACGCATGCGCGCCGGTGAAATCAAATCTTTCTCGTTGCTGTGCCAATACCATCACAGCGTTGAGTCGCTTCGTCTCCTCTTCATGTCCGGCCATGAAAGCAGGACCAAATTTCGCATCGTCGACATACTCCTGCAGGTCACGAAGTGCCGGCACCTCCAACTCTGCAGCTTGCGACTTCCGGTACGCTGCTTCAGCGAGCTCCTTCTCATGCTCCTGGTTTCTGCGCAGTTGGTATAGCCGCTCGGCGTTGGTGTCGGCCTCCTCCTTTTCCGCGGAAAGCATCCCCAGCTGCACCTCCATATCGCCAATGGTGTCGTCCTTGAGGAATTTCTTCAGCTGATTTTGGGCGCGGATGGACTGAATTGCGTCGGGGCTAGCCAGCCTCTGCGATTGTGCGAGATTGGTCTCACAGCGTCCGATATCGTTGCGCGCTACGTTTGCTTTTTCAGGCACGCCTTGGTCGATAGCCTTAGCCGCCACCTCTGCCGCGTGTTCAAGTGAATCGTCGTCTTGCAACTTGGCAATCTCGTTTATCGCCTTTGTTGCGTCGTCGGAGAGCTCCCGGCATTCCTGTTCCAGTCGCCCAAGGGCCTGCTCCACGCTTAGTGAGGGCGCGTCACTTGCGATGTCTAGTGCCCCACGCAATGACAGCGACGCACGAATAGTCGCGATTGCATCATGGCTGGCACGAACTTTAAGTCGCGGCAGTTCAGCATTCAGACGACTGATTTCGTCCTCGGTGCTTGATGCTTTCGAGGGAAGTTTCTCTGCAAGTGCCATGGCGGAGAGCGCGGCAACCGGAACGAGCTCTGCACTCACAGCAAGACTATCCAGTTCTTTTTGCGTATCGCGGCATGACACCTCCAGAACCGATATTTGTTGCTCGAGCTGCTGCTTTTCCATTTCGATGAGCCGAGGATCGAGCAGGCACGCCACCTTGCGAGTCTTGACGCCGACAAGCAGACTGCTTGCCGTGTCGCCATCAAAAGCAATGGCGCCAGAGCGGCAAAACTGTTCAAGCGAGGAGGCAAGGAAAACCGGGACCTCGATACCTTCGTGAGCAAGGGCCTCGGCAGCCTTCCTGGCAGGGACGATCTCCGAGAAAACCGGTGCAAACAGGAGAGCAGAGAAAAGCGTCAATACGCTGGCATTCCGCGTCTCGTTCAGTTTCAGTTGACGCACGAACTCGTGCAGCGCCATGGCGTCGGGACCCGCGAGAGCCGCCACCTCGCGCGCGGTTGCGCCAGGTGCCACTATGTCGTCATCAAGGGCGCTCCGCAATTGACGCAATTCCGTCAATTCTTCGCTCTTACGTTGAAGTCTTTCTGCCGCCTGCGACTGTCTGTCCGAAAGGTCCGCCATCCATGCCGCTGGATCTGTCGAGCCTATGGCTTTCTGGAACTGTTGTAATGCATCGAGCGCTGTCTTCCAATGGGCCAGATCTTGGCGGAGTTGGGAAAGCTCGTTTTCGGCGTTCTGAAGCTCGGCGCTGACCACAGCCTCCAGCCCGGCCGGCAACTCGTCACCGTAGTAATTGTGAAAATCGTGAGCGGCTGGCTCGTGTTGTTTCGCGCGCGCCAATGTGGCGGTCAAGGACTCTAGCTGCTCGTTTTTTTGGTCGATTTGCTGCCGCAAAGCAGCCTTGCGATTCCGGCGTTCGCTTAACCAATCCAATGGCGGAGTACCAGGTTTGGCCAATTCGAACACGGCGATGGCGTGGAGGCCGTCAGCGAACCGTGCCAGCGTCGCCTTTGCCGCATTCAGCGCAGCGTCGGCTTCACGGTACTCACGGAGTACCTTTTCCTCCAGTCCTGTGGGGTCGGCTTCACCGAACAGTGCGGCGTACCCCTGTGCCAGTGCCGTGAGCTCACACGCTTTTTCGATGCAGTTGACGAGTAATTGCCACGCAGAGCTTGTCTTTTTAACTAACGCTTCGCCCGCAAATATGTCGTTGTTCGTCTTGCGTAATTTGGCGACCACATCCTCCAGGCGCTCGCGATCCACGGTGCTTTCGTGCTCGAGTCGGTCGGCCATATCGCCAGGACGACAATTGCCGTGCGCATTGACGAAGACCTCCCACTTCTTCTGTAAAGGCCCCCGCATAGATGCCATTCCCATCTGTGCCGACAGCGCATCCTGCGCCTCTACGGCCTCGTCGTTCACCGCTTTGGCCGTTCTGGCGATGTCCGTCATCTCCTCCGGTGTGAACAGCTTCGACGCCTCCATCGTCTCCCAGGACTTAGCCGACTGCGAGAGTAGAGTCATCTCATCGCGTATTTCCCGCTCACGCCGCTGTGCGTCACTGCGGGCGAAGCCGGTGCGGGTCTTAGTTTGTTTATCGTTCTCCAGTTTCAATTCAAGTGCCAACGATTCGCGGCGTGCCGGATTGGTGTCTCCTGCCGAGGCTATCCAGTCGAAAGCAGCCTTGACTTCGGCGAGCGCCCTCTCGCTGTTCCAACCAAGGTCGAACTTGGTTGTTTTCTCCAACATTGCGAAGCAGTCAGCTTTGTTGTATAGCTGGGTTCTCGGTCCCGGACGAACACCAGCAGCCCCGTTTTTGTAATTGTCGCATTTAAAATCAATGACTTGCGAAATTTTGATCGTTGTGGAACGAACGATCGGGCTACGTCCGGCTCGTTCATTAACCCGTCGCGCGTCGTCCCTGCTGAACGCGCCCAACCCTTGGTCCGTCAGCCACCACTGCCCATCTTGCAACACAAAATGGTTGTAGAATGCCGGCAAATCAGCCCCAGGAGGGCATGGCACGCCGGGCATTCGACGCAACACCACAGCCTCCCTCAGTGCAAAATACTCCGCGGCCAACTGCGCCTGAGCGGTAGCGACTTCATCAGTACGCTTTGAAATGGTCTCGACGATCTTGTCCAAGCCCTCTAGCGTCTTCAGGACCATCGTCGCACTTTCCAATTCCCGCGTCTTTTCGTCGGTTTCACGCTTGGCAATCACGACCCCGCGGGCTTTCTCGTGGATGGTGTCCTCGATTCCGTGCTCATCATCGGCACCGTAACCGCCCATCAGCTCGGAAAGCAACTCTGGCGCCAGATGCTTGTAAAAGAGTTCAGCGCTGTAGTTGCCGCCGTCCTTATCAACATCGAAGTACTTGGCAGAGCCCTCGGCGCCGTTTGCGAGCTGGTACTTGTGCTGCTGCAGCAGCGAAGACATGTCGAAATAATCTCCGACAAATTGTTTCCATTCGCCGGCCTGTCTATCTTTTGCCGTGCTGGGAAACAGGTGATGGGTGGATTTCAGACGGCTCAAATTTTCGAGAAACGCCTCCTTTCCAAGCAAGACCGTGCGATCAGTAGTCACTGTCGCGACCGGGCAATCACCGAAAGTGCCGTGATAGGCATAAAAATCGGGATTTTCATCGGAAGCGTTCCCATACAGCCCGAATACCATGTGCTCGCCGTCGGTCGGATCGGAAATCGACGCGAACAGACCTCCCTGGACAAGATTGCGGTTTGTAATCTCGATCCGCACATGGGTAAAGGCCGGGCTACTTACTGGAGCCCAGTGCATGCGTTTGATCGACTTTAGCGACGTTGTGTCCCAGACAAGCATCGACAAAATGGTTTGCATGATGGTGCTCTTACCCCGGCCATTTGGGATGTTGATCGCCGTGTGCAGCCCTTTTAGCAAGAAACGCGAATGGCGCCAGTCCGGAGACCACGGGATCTTGCGGCCGTAGTTCATGAAATTGGCAACCTCAATGGCATGGATCAGTGGCATGTTCGAGCTCTCGGACTGGGTTAGACTGCTGAGATGTGTTCCTGCCCGCTAACAAGGGCGAGGGAGCGCTGCGTGACGTCGGAACGCACGGATGGCATCAGATATTGGAGAGATGCATCTGCAATGCCTGCCATGTCCACAGCCGCCACGAGTGTCTGGCGCCACATTCCCTCTTCCTCGCCCGCCTGGATCATCCGATACTTCGCCATCAGTTTGAAAAACTTCCTTGTCAGCGGCACCACGCTTTCGCGCTGCTCCCAGTAGGCGTCCCAGAGCAAGCCAGCTTCTCCGTCCGGGCGCCCCTGGTTGCCCATCAATTCAAGCTCCTCTTTGACATGGGCGGCAAAGACCTCCTCGCGGATGACCGCATCCCGCCACATGTAGAGGTTACCGACCGGGCGATCGATGTGATCATAGAAAAAGTATTGAAGCGTTAGCCATAGTCTTGCGCACCAGAACACAGAATGTGCCTTGTTCGCCGAGAGACTTTCTGGCGTGGTCTTGTCTCGCCGCCGATCCCTGAAGGCTGATAAAAACGCGCCCTTCTCGATAAATGGCGCCAACTCCTCACCAACCCGGCGCCCCAACACGTAAAAGACAGCTCTGGTCCCTCCTCGCAATGGCAGCCCCAGATCAGTGAGTCCGTCCAGCACACGCAGGGTAAAGCCCTGACTGGCCAGGAACTCGTCCAATTCACGGATCGAGGCAGGGCCGCAATCAGAAAGGATGCGCGCAGCCCGCGCTTCTTCCGGGTGAGAGGCGCGGCCAACCGGATGCGTAGCAATCTCCCTGTAGGTGGTCAACAGCGCGGATACAAAGCCGAGGTTGGCAGGTGTCATGGCTTGGGTTCATGGGTAAGTGAGAGCAACGGGTCGCTTGCCAGAAGCAGCGACGACGGTAGATCCGAGCGCATCTCCTGTGCCCGGTATCCGATGCGAACGGTCTGCCCCTCAGCATCGAAGACCTCCGGGTAGCCAATCGCATCAACCAGACTGGCCTGGTTCTCGCCGGGCGCGAAATCCAACGGCGCGCTCGCCAACAACGCGGAAAACGACAGAGGCCCTTCTTTCAGTGCGCCCACAATCGCGGCACTGTTACGCCGCAAAAATTCGTGCGTCGGCTCATCGACCTTCGGCCCTGACGACAGATTGTCGAACGCGACTTCAGTACCATCCGCGTCGTCCGTCAGCATGCTCGACAGATCAATCTCGTTGGCCAGTAGCTCAGGACCGAAGAAGCGCACCTCAGGCACCCACGGCAAAACATCAGCCATTGCCGCCTCAATCTGCGCGATTCTGCCCGCGTCAGCGGCCGTCAACGCGCGGCAGATGTCGACAAATCTCATGGTCGGCATGCGCAGTGTTTGGAACCGCTGGGCGTCCAGCACGAACGCGACAAACTTGCGCGCCAGGCTTTCAGTACTTTGCAACACGATTTCCAGTTCCGCCTGTAAGTTACTCAGCATGAAAGCCACGCCAGGCGTCGTCTTGCGCCACAAAGCGAAGTCCGCCTCGGTCTGATCTGAGAAAAGGAGCACCATTGCAGCTTTCACCAGTTCAGTGGCGTCCCGTAGCGTGGTGCTGATTTTCGCGCCGTCAGCGACAAGCGCGTCACGCAGATCTGCCATTGTCGGGCGTTCTGATAAATCGGCTATCTGGCGCGCTTTGGCGGCCAGGTCGCGCACCATCTCCCGGCAAAAGCGCGGGATATCCTGAAACTGGCCACGCTGAATCGCTCTAATCAGACGTTGCGCATCGACATCGCTGTAAAGCCAGCTTTCACGTAAAGAGGTAACCCGCAATAGCAATCTCGCATTTTCCGTCATCGCGACCTGGCGCAAGACTGGATCGAACGAAACCAGTGTCGTGGTATCGCTACTGCGCGCATGGGTGATAGTCCCTTTATCGCCCATGACATCGTATCGGACCTCCCTGGCCGTCGCGAGCGTGGCGATGCACAAATTGAGCTCATCATGGGGGACAGGGCCGATTTCGCTAGCAACCTCCTTGTGCAAAGTCGTTATTGAGACACGCGCCTGGCCATTTTCGATTTCGAGACGCCCTAGCGCCTGGAGCACATTTAGCGCCAAGGTCAGATGCCTGCCTGCCGTTTCCGGTGTTTCAGGCACGCTCACTGAGCTGTCCGTCCTAGCTTGATGAAAGTCGAGAAGCCGCGAAACTGCGGCCACCAGTCTGACCTCGGCCGGCATTTCCTGGTTTGTGGACATGAGTTCGCACGTTCTCGTCATACCAGGTGCAGACGAGACATCGTCCATTTCAGCAAGCGCCTCAATTGTGTCCACAGTACGTCTCCAATCCGTGAGGCGACGAGTCTTGTGTAGTTACTTATGCTGGATAGAGCCATTTTGCGATCTCTTCGACATTGGCCACGGCTATTTGATATCCCGGCGGGCGCTGCGCCTTGTGGTCGGTGGACGCCCGCAGATCCTGAATGACGTAATTGACCAAAGCCCTCCTGCAGTTGTGCATAAAAGACTTCTTACCGCGGAAATACTCTGACTGCACCAGAGCGGCTTGGTCCACGGAAAGGTCCGGATGGGCGACGAGCTTTATTTTGACGTGACGATTCCACTCGATGTCGTCGGCTTGGCTCGACTGTGCCGGTTGGTCAGTCAACTTCACAGCGCTAATCCTGCCCATTGCGAAATCTTTAAACATCTGCGACTCATGGCAATAGGCGCGTGTATGCCATCGTCGGCCCGCACGCACTATGCTGTGAGGACTGATCAGACGGGCATGGGGTTGAGGTCGGCGCATCGAGCGGTATTGGATTTCGATGGTTAGCCGGTCTCTCGAAGCTCCAAGGACACCAGCGAAAATAGCGGGATCGGGTTCCAGTAGGTCCGGATAGGCCGCCCATACAATCGACGTACCGTGGGAGGGTCCAAAGAACGGCAGCCCCGCGAGAACAAGATAACTGGAAAGCGAATTCCCAATTTCCGTCTGATTTTTACGCCATTCCGCTTGAAAAGAAGCAGTAGCATAAAAACTGCGGGTTTTGGTGTTCCACTGTGTGGAATCGGGATACTTTTCGCGGAATTCGCGTATCCATTCACTGGCACGAACCTGGCTTATGCCAAACAACTCTCGCACCCGCGCATTGTTCAACCTACCTTCCCAATGGAGTAAAAGTTCAAGCTGATTTGCGCGCGACGTGGCATCAAACACGTTCATAAAATATTTCGTAAGTTACGGATAATTGTATGATCGCACAGTATTGGTGTGATTTTGCAAATCTCTCCAAAAAAAAACGGGCAGCAAGTTGGGGCTTGACTGCGGCGTGAGTCGCCTGAGCGACCAACCGAGGTAGGCCAGCATCGCGCTCGACGGCATCGGCGATGTCGCGCAGCTCTATGGATAGCGGTAGTGGCCGGTGATAGGGAAGGCGAACAATGTGTCGTCCAACGCTGCGCCGTAGCCAATATTGTGAATGACTAAAGGGACGCCGGCAGCCGAAACCTCGGTCGACACGATCCCAATGTGGGGCAGGCTGGGCGGTATTTGCCAGGTGACGATGTCGCCTGCGCGGAAATCTGTGGGCCGGGCACTTACGGCAAGCGAAGTTCCGTGACGTCGAAAGAACGTGGAAAGGTTAGGTACGCGGCGGTGGTCGATGTTGGTGTCGGTCGACTTCATGCCCCACTTGGCCGGATGCGGGTAGGCCTGCCACGCCTGTCGCATGTCCTCGTGCACCAATTTTTGTAGATCGATGCCGAGGACTCGGTAGGCACGGATCACGACGTCGGTGCAGACACCACGATCACGTGGCACGTCTCCGCCAGGATAAGCGATGCGTTGGTAGCTACTGTCGTAGAGTATGGTGACGCCAATCTGAGTGCGTGCGGCAGCAACCAGGTCGTTGGCCGGGATGGCGATCGCGTTAATGACTGACAAGGAAAGGACGGCTGCTGCGAATCGGAGCATGGTCGGTCACGTAGTACTGAAGTGTTTAAAAGTTGAAATGAGCTTTGCGCCGCAACTCAGGCTGTCGCCGTCGAAGGCGATTTGCTTACCCTTGATGAGGTGGTGGGGCGATCCGGTCGTAATCGTGCAGTCTCTGTGTCCGGGGATGGGGCAACTACAGGCGTCTCCCACGCACGCCACCGGCACGCCCTGGACCTTGAAATGGATGGCACTGCTACTGACTACCTTACCGCCGTGTGAGGTGGCATCGCCCAGCCGGATAACGTTTCGCATCTAGTCTGCTCCCTGCTGAATGGCTGGTTCTTCGTCCTTCCCCAAGACGGTACTCACCGTTGGCGGTTTGTAGTTATCCGAATCGATCGCGGGTTTGACCTGATGCTTGAACACGTCCCGCCCTTCCTGCGCTTTGCGTCGTTCCTCCGTCGGTGGGCTGATGAAGACGATACTGGCCCCGGCAGGATCGCGCAGGCCACAAACTCGATTCGTGATTTAAGCTCATCCCCAATCGAACTAATTCCATCGCAACTCCGTAGCTCACCGTTATCGGAGAGATACTTGGTAAAGAAAAGGGACGGAAAGTCTTCTGGCGGTAGGTCTAGGTTATAACGTTTGAGAATTGAGGACTTGTCGGTTGCGGCCCTCAGAATGGCGAGTTTAGCGTCATCGGTGCCAAGGCCGCCCGAACTGACGTGCCATCCCAAGTACAGCCCTGACCAAGCATCACGCACGAACAGACCGCGACCAACGCCGATTGGTTGCAGAGGATCGCTACACGATACAAAATTGACGTCTACTGGAGAAGCATCCAAGGATCCTACTTGACCTATCGTAGGAATACCGTCACGTACAGATCCAAAAAGTGGTCTATAGTTGCGAGCCCACTCTCCCTCTCCCATCAGCCTGCGGGCCGCGCCTGTGCCGTTACCGCCTCTCGGGCCGTGGTACGCAAACTCAATCGGTGTTGGTCTCAGATGGGCGTCGAGCAAATCCGGGACCAAATGTCCATGCTTCAGCGTGTAACCGGTACTGTAGAAGGTAGCGCTCATTGCAAGAAACGCTTGGGGAACTGTAGTCCCTCCCCGCACGAACATGCTGAAGCCGTCCTGAATATTCTGGATATCTGCATCAGTTAAGAGAAGGCCCGCGAGTTCGGGGTGTCCAGCTTTCACAGCCGCATTCTTACGGCCAAGCTTCACATTATTCTTTGCTCGACGTGGTACGCCAGGCGCTCCCGACTGACCCGTGAAATTAGGGAGGAGTGCATTTCTTATACATCCAAAAGCGTAACATCGGTGTAGCGCGTCAAATACCTGCCCTGGGCTTACCCCAACTTCTCGCGCACGGTCTCGCACCATTGCATCGAGACACGTGAGATCAGGTGGACGCCGTTCCCGATTTTGGGTCGTCTCGATAATAGGATCGATCAACTTCATCTTGAAATTACGCCTGAGCTCAAGTGGCGACCGGTGACAATCTTCTAATGGGATCTTCGGGTCTTCTTTAGGGGGCGAAAGCTTCCTCAGATCGGCATCACTTAAATGCCAGTGTCCCGGGAGTTGCAGGACAGTTTTCTTGATTACCTTGGTGTCGAGTAAGGACTGCAGCAGGGAAAGCCTGAATGAAAAGAAGCCCTTTGCGTAATAATTGGCCTGCTTTCTCCCAGGGAGCTTACGCACCGAGGGAATTGGGATCAACGTTGCTCGATCGAAGCGAGGGGTAAGCTCCAAGACCCGGTGTAATCCAGCAAGGGGGTTGTCCTCAGCGACGCCCATGATCAGGTCGCCCACTACAATAATTTCGTCGGTCACGACCACGTCTCCCCAAAAAGGGTGCGACGCAATGAATCGCGCCAAACCCGGCCACCTGGTTGCGGCGGGCGTGAGGTAAGAATCGGAACAGACGGATCAATGTCTACGGCCTGTGTCCATGCGCAGTGACGAAACAATAGCCACGCATCTTCCAGCTCAATCGATAGCAGTTTTGCGGCTGCCTGAACTGTCTCATTGAGCGAGCGTTCAAGGTCCTGGTTGAAGTAATCTACGAACTGCTGCCGCAGCTGGACCAGATGAGGTGCGCAGTCGAGCGTGGAGGCGTCCAGCCACGATTCGAGCCGTCCTGCGATTGACAACGGAATAAGGGCTGAACTCGAAACAAAATACTTGGCGCCGATATCCATCGAATACCGGCGCTCGAGCTCTAGCCGCTCGAGAGTGCGCAACTTAACATCCGTGTTCGGCTCCTTGATAGGTTTGGATGAAAATATTGCTAGCACGGTCCCCTTAGGCAACGGCACGGTTGCCAGTAAATCGAGAGTCGCCACGTACGGCAGCCGGGTTCCGAACTCGAACCCGTGCTCGATCCCAGCCTCGCGAGCGAGCGTAAGCAAGCCGCGCGACCAAGGCGCTTGAGCGTGTGGCATTCCTGGCATGCCCTCCAGTGGATGAGGATGAGGGATGGGCCAAATAGGAAATTGCTCGCGTAGGTCTTTGACGCCTAGCCAGAGCAGCAAGAGCGCGGTGTGGTATTCGCCGCGAGAGAAATAGTGTGCCGTGCGTTGAAGTGGCGGCATCCAAGAAGCCGCTTGATTGGAGTTGGGAGAAGGATTCTTTCGCCGCAACATCAGCCACGGCAAATAGGAACGGCCGTGGCCCATGCCTCGCCCCTGTTGAATCAATTCGCACATTTTCCTGTGCGTCATCGCACCTGATCGCCGCAGCTTCGGACGCGGCTCCGTGGGGAGAACGATGTCAGACTGGTTACTATCCAGCTGGGGCACAGGCGGTTCGTCCAGGGCACTTCGCAACATCAGTTCCGCTTCCCTTAGTGGTTGTGTCCGGACAGGTGTTGCCTACCAGCAAATTTGTATAGCCCGGTCGTAGGTCAAAGCTTAGGCGTAAATATTTCCCTAAACAGCAATAAACGGTACTACGCACTTCAGTTGCTAGTAGCGGAAAGGCTGGCATGTACGACCGCCGGTACCCTTGCTACACAACGTACATAGCCACGCACCCTTACACTTTGACCTCCGCCTTCTTGTTGGGTTCGCTTCTCCGCCGTCGCGGGAGCGATGAAACCTCGGGTAGATCATGCGACATCGACTCTGGGAGGCGCAGAGCTATTTGCATGAGCTCCACCTGCACTGGATGCAAAGTTCCAACTTGCCGGCGCAGTTCGTTGAACAACCTATAGACCTCTTCTGGTGCCTCACTAGGAAGAACGATCTTGCGCTGCGACTCGTCTAGTGCGCTGAACAGACGGGACTTCCAGTCATCACTCAGCTCTAGACGCTCGACCAAACGACTTACAAAATCAGGCGTCGGTGGGCCCTTCGTGCCTAGCTCGATGGCCGAGATATAACTTTGTTCGAAACCCAGTCGCGCGGCGAACTCCGCCTGGCGGAAGCCACAAGCTATCCGCAAATTCCGAAATTCGGTTGCGAAAGGGCTCATACACCAAACCCGGATGTTATTAAAACAACTTTGTGAACTATTATGGGCACAATTTCTCCTTTGTCAATTGAAAGCGAGCTGGGCCGGAAATCTATGTGATGAGAGAGCTAGCAACTAGACGGCCAGCAACTTCTGTTCAAGGTTCTATTATTTGTAGCTCTGCGGTCGTTCAAGACTTTATTATTCGGTTCAAGCTTTTATTCGGACGTAACAAAGATAAAACTTGCGCCGGACTGAAGCTTGCGCTTAACATGTGAACAGTTCTTCACATGTTAAAGATGAGCATCCCACACGACTTCGACTACCTGGTCGACGAACTCGCCGACCTCTTCCACCTGCTGGGCGACCCGACCCGGCTGCGCATCGTGCTGGCCTGCCTGGCGCAGCCGATTGCGGTAGGCGATATCGCGGCCAGCCTCGAGCTGTCCAGCTCCCTGGTCAGCCACCATCTGCGCCTGCTGCGTGCGGCGCGCATCGTCAAGGCCGAGCGCCAGGGCAAGCAGGTGTTCTACACCGCCGCCGACGCCCACATCAGCGGGCTGCTCGCCAACATGTTCGAACACCTCGCAGAACCTGACTCACCCAACGGAATAGACGCATGAGCCTTCACCACCATCACGACCACGGACATGGCCACGGCCACGGTCACCACCATCCGGCCCCGGCCGACGCCGGCCGCGCCTTCGTGCTGGCCATCGGCGTGAACATCGCCTTCGTCGCCATCGAGTTCTTCTATGGCTTCATCGCGAATTCGACTGCGCTGATGGCCGATGCCGGGCACAACCTGTCCGACGTGCTTGGCCTGGCCCTGGCCTGGGGCGCGGCACTGCTGGCCAAGCGCGCGCCGACGCGCAGCTTCACCTACGGCCTGCGCGGCACCTCGATCCTGGCGGCGCTGTTCAATGCGCTGCTGCTGATGGTGGCTTGCGGCGCCATCGCCTGGGAAGCGATTCACCGCTTCGCCCATCCCGAGCCGGTCGCCGGCACCACGGTGTCGATCGTGGCGGCCATCGGCGTGCTGATCAACGGTTTCTCGGCCTGGCTGTTCATGTCCGGCAGCAAGGACGACATCAATGTGCGCGGCGCCTACCTGCACATGGCGGCCGACGCTGCGCTGTCGCTAGGTGTTGTAGTGGCGGGCCTGGTCGTGATGTACACGGGCTGGACCTGGCTCGACCCGGCGGTCAGCCTGGTGATCGTGGTGATCATCGTGGGCGGTACCTGGTCGCTCATGAAGGAATCGATACAGCTGGTGCTGGCGGGCGTGCCGGCCAGCGTCGACGCGACCCAGGTCACGGCCTTCCTGACCGCGCAGACCGGCGTCACCGAAGTGCACGATGTCCACATCTGGGCGATGAGCACCACCGAGACCGCGCTGACGGCGCACCTGGTGATGCCGGACGGTTATCCGGGCGACGAGACGATCGACCACATCGTCGAGCACCTGCGCGAGGATTTTGCCATCCACCACTGCACGCTGCAGGTGGAACAAGGGACGACGAAGCACAGCAGCTGCGCGCTGCATGGGGCGCATGAGCATGAGCATGAGCACGACCACAATCATGACCACGATCACGGCCATGCCCACGCGGGCCACGCCCATTGAACATTGATACGTGGGCACGGTAGGGTGGGGTATTGAGGCCGGGGGCCTCAATACGAACGTGCCCACGCAAATTAACCAGCCAGGTTGGCGTACAGGGCAGTACTCAGATACCGCTCACCAAACGAAGGAATGATCGTCACGATCATCTTCCCCGCATTCTCCGGCCGCTTCGCCACCTGCACCGCGGCCCACAGCGCCGCGCCCGATGAGATCCCGACCAGCAGGCCCTCCTCGCGCGCAGCCGCGCGTGCGACCTCGAAGGCATCCTCGTTCCTGACGGTGATGACCTCGTCGTAGATCTTCGTATTCAGCACTTCCGGGATGAAGCCGGCGCCGATGCCCTGGATCGGGTGCGGGCCCTTGGTGCCTTTCGAGAGCATCGGCGAGGCTTCCGGCTCCACGGCGATTGCCTGGAAGCCGGGCTTGCGTTCCTTGATGACCTCGGCCACGCCGGTGATGGTGCCGCCGGTGCCGACGCCGGCCACCAGGATGTCGACCTTGCCGTCGGTGTCGCGCCAGATTTCCTCGGCCGTGGTGCGGCGGTGGACTTCCGGGTTGGCGGGATTGTTGAACTGTTGCGGCATGAAGCAGTTCGGGTCCGCGGCGACGATTTCCTCGGCGCGGCGGATCGCGCCCAGCATGCCTTCCGGACCCGGAGTAAGGACTAACTCAGCCCCATAGGCGCGCAGCAGCATGCGGCGCTCGTTGCTCATGGTCTCGGGCATGACGAGGCGGCAGCGGTAGCCGCGCGCCGCGCACACCATCGCCAGCGCGATGCCGGTGTTGCCGCTGGTGGGTTCGACGATGATGGTGTTGGGGCCGATCTTGCCGGCCTGCTCGGCGGCCTCGATCATGGCCCAGCCGATCCGGTCCTTGACGCTGTGGGCCGGGTTGTAGAACTCGAGCTTGGCGAGGATGTCCGCGCCGGCGCCCTGTGAAAGGCGCCGGATGCGCACCAGTGGAGTATTACCGATCAGTTCAGTAACGTCGTTCGCGATGCGCATGCAGACCTCCGCCTTAAGTTGTCATTTGACTTACTTCACGTCCAGCAGTTCCACGTCGAAGATGAGATCGGCATCCGGCGGGATGCCGCCGGGCGAGCCGCGCTTGCCGTAGGCGAGTTCGCTCGGGATGATCAGGGTGCGTTTGCCGCCCACCTTCATGCCGGCCACGCCCTGCTCCCAGCCCTTGATGACCATACCGGAACCGAGGCGGAAATCGAGTGGGCTGCGGCCGGCATCCAGCGAGGAGTCGAACTTGCGGCCGTGCTGCTTTTTGGCCATGGGCTTGTAGAGCCAGCCGGTGTAGTTGACGAAGACGGTGCTGCCGATCGTGGCTTCCTTGCCTTTGCCGACGACGGTGTCGATGACCTGGAGCTTGGGCGCGGTCGACTCGACGGTCTGCTGGGTTGGCTGGTCGGACGCCTGCTGGGCGCTGTCCGGGGTGGCGGCCGTGGTCTGGGCCGTGGTCTGGGTTGAGTCCTGCGCGGCGGCGGCGGTGGCAGCCAGCAGCAGGCTCAGGAAGGCGATGCGACGAATCATTGGGCCTCTTTCATGGTTCAGTAAAAAAACTGAACCTATGATAACAAGGCCTCTTCCGCTTGCACAGCATCGTTGGCCGCCGGCACGGCCGCATGCACGACAGCCGGCGCAGCGACGGCATTTGCCGCCTCCGCCATCTTGCGCAGCATGTGCCCGGCCGCGACCATGCCGAAGGTGGCGGTCACCACCATGCTCGAGCCGAAGCCCGCGCAGTTCAGGCCGGTGATGCTGTTGGCATCGATCTCGCAGGCGTCGCCGGCTTCCGGATAGCGCAGCGGCTGCATCGAGAACACGGCGTCGATGTGGTATTTGTTCTTTTCGCCCTTGGCAAACCCGTACTGGGCGCGCAGGATCTTGCGCACTTTCTTCAGCAGCGGTTCCTGCTCGGTACGGGCGAGATCGCGCACTTCGATCTTGGTCGGGTCGGTCTGGCCGCCGGCGCCGCCGATCACGATCAGCGGAATCGCATGGTCGCGGCAATGGGCGATCAGGGCCGCCTTGGCCTTGACGCTGTCGATGGCGTCGAACACGTAATCGAATTTGCCCGGCGCGACCATCTGCGGGATGTTGTCCGGGTCGATGAAATCCTCGACCAGCTCGACTTCGCAATAGGGGTTGATCAGCGCGATGCGCTGCTTCAGGGCCTCGATCTTCGGCATGCCGATGGTCGTCGACAGCGCCTGGATCTGGCGGTTGATGTTCGACTCGGCCACGTTGTCCAGGTCGATCAGGGTGAGTTTGCCGATGGCGCTGCGGGCCAAAGCCTCGACGATCCAGGAGCCGACCCCGCCCACGCCGATGACGCAAACGTGCGCCTTGCGGAAGCGTTCCAGTGCACGCTCACCGTAGAGACGGGCGATGCCGCCGAAGCGGCGCTCGAAGTCGACTTCGTCATCGAAGTCCGCGCCAGCCGGCGCAAGCAAGGAAGAAGAGAGTGTCGTCATGATCCCGCCATTTTACCGGACGGAATCCCCGTCCTTGCTCTAAAATAACTTTCAGTCAATCAAATATTTCGGTCGATTCACCCGTCCGCAACAGCCACCATGAACGAGCTTCTTCCAGACACCGCCCCCGATTTCGACCAGCCGGTCGCCGTGCTCAAGCATTGCCATGGACGCATCCGCAAGCAGCTGGCGACCCTGGAAAAACTGCTGGCCCATCTGCCCGAACACGGCGCCGACCAGCAGGCGCGCCAGGCCGCCACGGCCGTGCTGCGCTATTTCGAAAAGGCCGCCCACCTGCACCACGACGACGAGGAACAGGACCTGATCCCCATGCTGCGCGCCGTGGCCCGGGGCGAGGACGCCGCCACCCTGCAGGCGCTGGCGCCCGTGATCCTGCAGGACCACAAGGATATGGATGCGATGTGGCAAGACCTGCACGAGCAGCTGAGCGCCATCGCGGATGGCAGCGGCGCCCAGCTCTCGAGCAGCACCGTGCAGCGTTTCACGCAGCGCTACCTCAACCATATGGAGCGCGAGGAAAGCACAATGGCCCCAATGGCGCTGCGCTTGTTTGATGCACAGCAGATGAAGCAGCTGGGCCAGGCCATGCAGCGCCGCCGCGGCATCGAGCCTGCTGCGGCGGACGTGCCGGACGTTGCAATGCCGGGCGGCAGCGTGGCTGCGCCGGCAAGCACCGCATCGGTCGGTGAGCGCGTGGCCGACCTGCGCAAGGACTACGGCCAGGCCAGCCTCGACGAGAAGGACGTCGCCGACGATCCGATCCAGCAGTTCACCCGCTGGTTCGAGGAAGCCCTGAAGGCCGAGGTCAACGAGCCGAATGCGATGGGCGTCTCGACCGTCGACGAGCGCGGCCGGCCGAGCTCGCGCATCGTGCTGATCAAGCAATTCGACGAGCGCGGTTTCACCTGGTACACGAATTACGATAGCCAGAAGGGAAAACAACTGAACGGCAATCCATTTGCATCTCTGCTATTCTTTTGGAGTGAACTTGAACGGCAGGTGCGAATCGAAGGAAAGGTCGAGCGTACCTCAGCCGAGGAAAGCGATAAATACTTCAACAGCCGGCCACTGAAGAGCCGGCTGTCGGCGATTGCGTCCCAACAGAGCGCGCCGATCGCCAGCCGCGCAGACCTCGAACACAACTACGAGGACGTTGCGCGACAGTGTGGAGAGACGCCCCAGCGGCCAGACAACTGGGGCGGTTTTCGACTGGTGCCGGAACGGATCGAGTTCTGGCAGGGGCGGCGTTCACGCTTCCACGACCGTGTCGTGTACACGCGTCAGGAAGACGGTAGCTGGACGCGGCAGCGTTTGCAACCGTAAGGGGCTTCAAGGCCGCGAAGGTTCGGCGAAGCTCCGTCAGTTGGAGGACTTCGCGTGTTCGACCAGATCAAGTTATCCGCCTGGACCGCAGGCATCCGTGACAAATACAACCTGCCCTTGCGCGTCGAACTATGGAACGGCGAGCAGGTCGATTTGTCGTCCGAACAGCCGCGCGTGAAGATCCGCGTGCCGAGCCCCGGAAGCCTGCGCTACCTGCTGTCGCCGACCCTCGGCAACCTGGGCGAGGCCTATGTCGAAGGCGCGCTCGAGATCGAGGGACGGGCGGCCGACATGATCCAGATCGGCAATTCCCTGGCCGAATCGACCGGCAAGCCGGCCCGCCACAGCCGGATGGCGAGCGCCCTGCGCATGGTCTCGCCGCACACGCGCGAAAAGGACGCCGAGGCGATCCGCTATCACTACGACGTCTCCAACGCCTTCTACAAGGAATTCCTCGATCCCGGCATGGTGTATTCCTGCGCCTACTTCGAGACCGGCGACGAAGACCTGGCCACCGCGCAGACGAAAAAAATCGACCACATCCTCACCAAGATCGGCGTGCAGCCGGGCCATACCCTGCTCGACATCGGCTGCGGCTGGGGTGCGCTGGTGCTGCGGGCGGCGCAGAAATTCGGCGCCCGTTGCGTCGGCGTGACGCTGTCGCAGAATCAGTTCGAGCTGGCGCGCGAGCGGGTGGCGCGGGCCGGATTGCAGGACCGCGTCGAGATCCGCCTGCAGGATTACCGCGACGTTGCCGGCGAGTTCGACCGGATCACCAGCGTCGGCATGTTCGAGCACGTCGGCGTGCAGCACCTGTCCGAGTACTTCGGCCGCATCAATCAACTGCTGGCGTCGGGCGGCGTCGCGATGAACCACGGCATCACGACCACCGACGTCGAGCAGCGCGCCAGTCCCTGGGGCGGCGGCGAGTTCATCGACCGCTACGTGTTTCCGCACGGCGAGCTGGCCCACCTGTCCACCGTCATCCGCACCATGCAGGAAGGCGGGCTCGAAGTGCGCGACGTGGAAAACCTGCGCCGCCACTATGCGCGCACCTGCGCGCTGTGGACCGAAAACTTCGAGAGCAATGCCGAGCGCATCCGCCAGCTGGCCGATCCCAAGACCTTCCGCATCTGGCACGTCTACCTGGCCGGCTGCGCCTATGCCTTCGCGCACGACTGGATCAGCCTGTACCAGATCGTGTGCGGCAAGGCGGGGCAGGATCCGGCGCAGATGCCGTGGTCGCGGCGGTATATGTATGACGGCAGCGGCGCGGTCGACCTGCTGTCGACCAGGCATTGATTACTTCATGCGGTCGGCGAAGGTCTTGCGGAACTTCGCCACCTTCGGCGCCACCACGAAGGCGCAGTAGCCCTGCAGCGGGTGCTGCGCGAAATAATTCTGGTGGTAATCCTCTGCCTTGTGCCAGGTCTCTTCCGGCAGCACCTGGGTGACGATGGGCGCGTCCCACACGGCCGCCATCTCCGCGATCACCTTGCGCGCCGTCGCTTCCTGTTCCGGCGAGGTGGTGAAGATGACGGAGCGGTACTGGGTGCCGACATCGTTGCCCTGGCGGTTCAGGGTGGTCGGGTCGTGGATGGTGAAGAAGATTTCGAGGATGTCGCGGTAGGAAATGACGTTCGGATCGAACTCCAGGCGCACCACTTCCGCGTGCCCGGTGGTGCCGGCGCACACTTGCTCATAGGTCGGGTTGGCGGCGGTGCCGCCCATGTAGCCGGATTCGACGCGGGTCACGCCGCGCGCTTCCAGGTACACCGCTTCCAGGCACCAGAAACAGCCGCCGCCCAGGATTGCCACTTCGCTTGCCGATTGCTGGCTCATACGATGTCCTTGGGAGGGTTTTGTTCAGACTTCACTGTAACCGAAAGCGCACGGCTGTGCATTTCCCAGGTGAAGCGACTCCAGGCAGCCGGACCGTTGGTGGCATAATGGCGTAGATGAACACCAGCTCTCCCCGCTCCTCCGAGCGCGGTTTCGATTCCGCGCATTTCCGCCAGGCCCTGTCCCAGTTTGCGACGGGCGTCACCGTCATTACCACCCGCCTGGCCGACGGCAGTTTCCGCGGGCTGACCGCCAGCTCCTTCAATTCCGTCTCGCTGGAACCGCCGCTGGTGCTGTGGAGCCTTTCCGACAAGGCCAACAGCATGCCCATTTTCACGGGCAACTCGCACTACGTGATCAACGTGCTCTCCGCCGGCCAGGAAGAACTGGCGCGGCGCTTCTCCCGCCGCGGCGCCGATCCCTTCGCCAGCACCGATTACGAACTCTCGCGCACCGGCCAGCCCATCCTGAAAGGCGTGGCCGCCTGGTTCGAATGCCATAACCGCAGCCGCTACCCGGAAGGCGACCACGTGATCTTCGTCGGCGAAGTCGAAGAATGCGCCGCGCATCCGCAGCCGGCGCTGATCTTCCACGGCGGCCAGTTCGGCACGACATAGACGGGGTCAGAGCCCGGTTTTGATTGGGGGGGCTCTGACCCCGAAGTTCAGTGGCGGCGTGCTTTCAGTGAGAAAGTGAAAATAACTGTCGCCATTTCAAAAGCCGCAAGCCCCCGCGATTCCTATAATGCCTAGACTCGGGCGGCGCCAGACCGCCCCACGTCCAACAAGATTCTTCTGAGACAGGAGTCCCGTGCATGAGCCGTTCCGATTCGCCCCGCAAAGCCCAGTTCCATTGGGATGACCCGCTGCTGCTGAACGAGCAGCTGACTGATGAAGAGCGCATGGTGCGCGACGCCGCCGCCGCGTATTGCCAGGACAAGCTCAAGCCCCGCGTCCTCGAAGCCTTCCGCCACGAGACCATGGACGTGTCTATCTTCCGCGAAATGGGCGAACTCGGCCTGCTGGGCCCGACCATTCCGGAGCAATACGGCGGCCCGGGCCTGAACTACGTCAGCTACGGCCTCATCGCGCGCGAAGTCGAGCGCGTCGATTCCGGCTACCGCTCGATGATGAGCGTGCAGTCCTCGCTGGTGATGGTGCCGATCTACGAGTTCGGCAATGAAGCGACCAAACAGAAATACCTGCCGAAACTGGCCACCGGCGAATGGATCGGCTGCTTCGGCCTGACCGAGCCGAACCACGGCTCCGACCCGGCCTCGATGATCACCCGCGCCCGCAAGGTTGACGGCGGCTATTCGCTCACCGGCTCGAAGATGTGGATCACCAACTCCCCGGTCGCCGACGTGTTCGTGGTCTGGGCCAAGGACGACGAAGGCGCGATCCGCGGCTTCGTGCTCGAGAAGGGGTGGAAAGGCCTGTCGGCCCCGGCCATCCACGGCAAGTTCGGCCTGCGCGCCTCGGTCACCGGCGAAATCGTCATGGACGAGGTGTTCTGCCCGGAAGAAAACGCTTTCCCGGACGTGCGCGGCCTGAAAGGTCCGTTCACCTGCCTGAACTCCGCCCGCTACGGCATCGCCTGGGGCGCGCTGGGCGCGGCGGAAGACTGCTGGCACACCGCGCGCCAGTACGTGCTGGACCGCAAGCAGTTCGGCAAGCCACTCGCCGCCAACCAGCTGGTGCAGAAGAAACTGGCCGACATGCAGACCGAGATCACTCTGGGCCTGCAAGGCTGCCTGCGCCTCGGCCGCATGAAGGACGAGGGCACGGCCGCGGTCGAGATCACCTCGATCATGAAGCGCAATTCCTGCGGCAAGTCGCTGGACATCGCCCGCACCGCACGTGACATGCTCGGCGGTAACGGCATCTCGGACGAGTTCGGCATCATCCGCCACATGGTCAACCTCGAGGTGGTCAACACCTACGAAGGCACCCACGACATCCACGCCCTGATCCTGGGCCGTGCGCAGACCGGCATCGCGGCTTTCTAATCCCGGCTGTGTCCCGTGAAAACCCGCCTTCGAGCGGGTTTTTTTACGTCCGGCATGTCGCGATCGTTCTATATTGCTGGGAATGACAATTCCACAATCATGACCATGAATGCTCCGTCCTCCCTGCGCTCGCCAGTCGCTCGCCTCTACCAGCCCTCGGTGGAGGTATCGCCCTTCGTGCGCGCCTTCATGCTGCGCGACACGCGCGATTGTGCGCTGCAGGGCGAGCAGCTGCTGAACCGCTTCCCGGCCAGCGCGCACTGCGTGCTGACCTGGTTCCTGGAGGGCGAGGCCGAGCTGCTGAGCGATGCCGGCGGCCAGCAGGGCCTGGTGCTGTCGGGCTGCGTGGTCAGCGGTTGCCAGACCCAGCCCTTCGTCTCGCGCAACCGCGGCGACACCTACGGCTTCATGGCGATGTTCTATCCGGATGCCTTCCAGTCCCTGTTCGGCGTCGACCTGGCGGCCCTGCAGAACAAATTCGTCGATGCGCACGCGGTGCTGCCGGCGCGCGGACGCGAACTGGTGGAGGCCGTGTTCGCAGCCGCTTCGAACGCCGCGCGCCAGAGCCTGGTCGAAGCCTGCATCACCGGGCACGCGCAACACCACAAGCTGCCGGCCTGGCTGCGCATCCGCCGCATGGGCAGCCGCATCACCCTGGGCATGGCCGCCGGCCTGCTCGGGATCGGCCCGCGCCAGCTGCAGCGCCTGGCCCTGCGCGAAGCGGGCGCCAATCTGCAGACCCTGAATCGCCTGCGCCGCGGCGAGCGCAGTTTCCTCGCCGCCCAGCGGCGCCACCTGGCCGGCCAGCCCATCGACTGGGCGGATCACGCGCTCGACTGCGACTACGCCGACCAGTCGCACATGGCGCGCGAATGCAAGGCGCAGACCGGGCGCACGCCGGCCCAGCTGGCGCGCGACGCCATGTGCCAAGAAGCCGACTGGGTCTACCGGCTGGAGTTTGCCGACGAATTCACCAAGGACGATGACGATGACGACCATCCCCCGCCCGCCCGGTCCGCGTGACCGCGCCTTCGGCCTGCGCCTGCTGGCCGACATGGAAGGCGACTACCTCGGCTTCTGGCGCGCAGCGCAGCGCCAATACGGCGATACGGTCTACATGCGCCACAGCTGGCTCCACCACTACGCCTTCATGCACCCGGACCAGGTGCGCGAGGCGCTGGTCGACAAGGCGCGCTCCTTCATCCGCTACGAGCAGCACATCGCGGTCATGCGCCAGCTGCACGGGAACAGCCTCCTGATGAGCGAAGGCGCTACCTGGCAGCGCCAGCGCCGCACCCTGCAGCCCGCCTTCAGCCCGAAGCGCTTCGACGCCTACGCAGGCCAGGTGACGGCGGCGGCAGCGCGTGCTTTCGGCAGCCTGCCGGCCGACGGCGCCACCGCCATCGACGCCGAGCACACGATGAACATGCTGGCCATGGACATCATCCTGCGGACCATGTTCGGCAGCCGCGTCGAGGAAGACACGGCGCGCATCGAACAGGCAATCCGCACCCTGTCCGCGATCGGCTACGCCGAGATGTTCCTCCCCTTCGCGATTCCCGCCTGGGCCCCGCTGCCGCGCCAGGCCGCCAAGCGCCGCGAATTGCGCCTGCTCGACGGGCTGGTGCGCTCGCACATCCGCGAACGCCGCGCCGCGATCGCCGCCGGTACCAACCCCAGCGCAGGCGCGGGCGAGGACCTGCTCGGCATGCTGCTGACGGCGCGCGACGAGGACGGCGATGGCGCCCTGCTGCGCGACGATGAAGTCCGCGACCAGCTGATGACCATCTTCCTGGCCGGCCACGAAACCACCGCCACCGCGCTGGCCTGGGCGGCGTGGGCGCTGGCTGCCGACCTGGCGCTCGCCGCGCGCGTGGCGGCTGAAGTCGACGGCGTGCTCGGTGCGCGTGCGCCGGCGATGGCCGACCTGCCGCGCCTTCCCCTGCTGGCGGCCGTGGTCAAGGAAACCCTGCGCCGCTATCCGCCGGTGCCCGGGGTGCTGATGCGGCGCGCGATCGAGGACGTGCAGATCGGCGACTGGCTGGTACCCAAAGGCAGCCTGGTGACGATGCCCTTCTTCGTCCCGCAAGGCGACGCGCGCTGGTTCGCCCAGCCCGAAGGCTTCGACCCGGACCGCTTCCTGGGAGACGCGGCGCGCGAGCAGCGGCGCGGCGCGTATATCCCCTTCGGTGCCGGACCGCGGGTCTGCATCGGCAACGGCTTCGCCACCATGGAGATGACGCTGGCGCTGGCCATGCTGGTGCAGCGCTTCACGCTCGCGCCGGCGCCGGGCCAGGGCGTGCCCGAAGCGAAGATGCAAGTGACGCTGCGGCCCGCAGGCGGCTTGCGGCTGGTGCTGGCAGCACGCGTCCCCGGTCCCGCGCACGCCGCGCCGGCGCCGGCGCCTTCGTCGGGCAATCTGCACGCCTGCCCCTTCCATGGATAGGCGCATCGACCTGCCACGCCGGCTGCACCGCACTGCGGCCTTCGTCACCGGTCTGTATGTGCTGGTGCACCTGGCGAACCATCTCGCCGCCTTGAAAAGTATCGCAGCGCACATCGCCTTCATGGAGGCGGCCAGAAACATCACCCGCGTGCCGGCGGTCGAGGCGCTGCTGCTGCTTGGCGTGGCCGTGCAGGCGGGGTCGGGGCTGCGGCTGCTGTGGCGCCGCCGCGGGCAGCGCCGCTTGCTGTTCGACCGGCTGCAGGCGCTGTCGGGCGCCTATCTCGCCTTCTTCCTGGCGGTGCACGTGGTCTCGGTGCTGTTCGGCCGCACGCTGCTCGGCCTGGACACCAACTTCTGGTTTGCCGCGGCCGGCCTGCAGGTCAAGCCGTATCCCCTGTTCTTCGTGCCCTACTACGGCCTGGCGGTGACGGCGCTGTTCGTTCATCTGGCCTGCGCACTGCGGCGTCACCTGCCGGCCCGCATGCCGCTGGCTTCGCGCACGCGCCTGGCCTGGGGCGGCATTGCGCTGGGCGGCGTGCTGGCGGTGCTGATCGTCGCGGCCTTCAGCGGCGCCTTCTACGCCATCGACCTGCCGCCCGCCTACCGCGCCACGTTTTCCTGACTCCCATAAAAAAACCCCGCCGCAGCGGGGTTTTCCGTACCGGCGATCGGCTTAGAACTTGTAGCCGACCGAGATCAGGTAGGCGTTCGGATCAAGCTTCACGTGCTGGAACTGCCCGGTCGAGAAGTGCACGTCGGTGCGCACGCGGGTCTTGATGAAGGCCGCGTTGGCGAACCAGTGCTGGCTGATATTCGCCTGCACGCCAACCTGGCCGGAGTACGTCCACTTGTTGTCGATGCTGAAGGTGGTCGGGGTGCCGGCGCCTGGATTGGTCAGGGCGGTCATGCCGAACGAGCCGGTCTCCTTGAAAAACATCGCGCGGGTGACGCCGAGGCCGACATACGGACGGAACGGGGTATCCGGCTGGAAGAAGCGGTATTGCAGCAAGGCGATCGCCGGCGCAGCCTTGACGGTGCCCAGCTGGCCGGTGCCCTGGATCGCGCCGGCGCCGTACAGCTTGTGCTTGTACGGCACGCCGATTGCGGTTTCAACCGAGATGTTGTCCGTCAGGCCGTAGTTCAGCAGCACCATCGGAGTGCTGTCCTTGCTCACATCCGCCAGCGAATTCGGCAAGGCCGGCGCCGAAATCGGGCCACTTTCCACTTTCGGCACCAGCTGGCTGACGCCGACGGACATGGCAAACTGACCCTTCGACTGCGCCATGGCGCTGGTCGCCACAGCCAGAGCACCACCGGCAACCAGCAGTTTCACGACATTGATACGTGCGTTCATAGATTCTCCTGATTCTTATTCTTGAAAATTACAGCCAGCCCTTGACGGTCATCTGCTCCAGCACATAGCGCGCGATCAGCGAGTACTCGAACGGGGTCGGGTGCACCAGGTCGGCGAACATGTAGTGGCTGACGTCGCCAGCGATCAGGTTGTTCTTGTTGCAGACCAGCGAGGAGCCGAGCGGGTTCTTGGCAGTGCTCAGGTCGCAAGCCGGGCTGGTGGTGTTGGTCAGGCCGTACGGTGCCGGGTTGATAGCCTGGTCGTGGCTGACGGATGCCAGGTCGACGTACAGCACTTTCGGCTCGGCGCCGACGGCGGCCTTCAGCTGCGAGTTGAAGGCATCGACCATGGCGGCGATCAGCTTCTGGGTATCGGCCGACTGTGCCTTGGCCGACGGCGAGATCGACACGTCCGGCAGGTTGTTCACAACCACATAACCTGCGCCGTTGGCCAGGATCTGGTTCTTGACCAGCACGCCCAGTTCGGCGCCGGCGGTGGCCATGTTCTTGACCAGGTCGGCACCGTGAGCGGCGGAGTAGGCATTGCCGGCCGCGGTTGCAGCAGCGCCGGCGGTGCCGCCGATGGTGGCTGCGTTGGCGACGGCGGCGGTGTTGCCGTTCTGCGCGGCAGCGCCGATCGCGGCGGCGATGATGGTCTGCGGGGTAGCGGTCGGCTTGGCGGCTTCGGCCTGGATCGCTGCGCCGATGGCGGCTGCGCCGGTTGCCGGGTTGGTAGTGCCCGGGGCCAGCTGGGTCACCAGGCTCTGTGCCAGTGCCTGGCCGCCGGCGGCGGTGGCAGCGGCGGACAGTTCGCCCAGCTGCTCCAGCGCGTCGTTGCCGCCTGCCATCACGATGACCAGTTCATCGCTCTTGAACTTGCCGCCGACCTTTTTCAGGTGGTTGGCGATCTGGGTGACGACCGGCACGGTCATCTGGCCCAGCGAGACGGCGCCCGGCTTGTCCAGCGCCTTGTTGCCCGGGCCGATCGGGTTGGTCACGCGGGCGCCGCCCTGGGCGTAGTTGAAGCACTCCGGATGGTCGACCACCGGGACCGAGAAGCCGGCGGCGGCAGTGCCGAGCAAGCCGGTCTGAGCAGCGCATGGGGCCGGCAGGCCGAGCTGGGCTGCAATCAGGGTGGTGTAGTTCTTGCCGGTCAGTTCAGGGCTGACCGAGGTGTTGTTGCCGTTGATGGTGTACTGGCCGCCACCGAGCTGTGCAACAGCGCCGACGGCATAGGTGCCGACGTCGGAAAGGCTGTCGCCGAAAGTGATCTGGTTGCTGAACTTGGTCTTGGGCGTCTGGTTGCCGGCGCTCGGGCCGTTGCCACCGCAGGCGGTCAGAACGGCTGCGGTCAGCAGTGCGAGCGCGAAAGAGGTCTTACGCATTGTGTCTCCTAGATGAGGTTTTCTTTGCTTTTGAAACGAACGCCCGTGCTATTCGTATCACAACTAATATGCCAGTGTTCAGCTTGGTTGTATAGGGAAAGCCTTCTGTATCGTGCTTGGGCAACATTATTTGCAACACGGTACAGATGAAGCCGGCAGCGCTGGCGATTATAGCAACGCAGCCGAGCTTGTCATACGTAAAAAGTGTATTTGGGCAGCCTTAACGCGCCAGCACGGACTGGAAGTAATCCCGTGTAGCGGCCATGCAAAACGGCGCAACCAGACCCGCGTGATAACTGGACGCGACGGCGCCATCGCCGTTGGCCGCACGCAGGATGGTCCTGGCCGCGACGAAGCCCGATTTGGCGCTGCGGTAGGGGTCGTTCAGGCTGGGCGTGTCGTCGATGTCGAGCTCGGTGATCGCGGCGCCGCGCGCGCGGAAGTAGGCCGCTGCCGCCGTGGTATTGAAGTAAGGCACGGTTGGGTCGTCGTGGCCGCCGCACAGCAGGGTCGGCGCCATCGGCAGATAGCTGCGCAGGTCGTTGCGCACCAGCCATTTGCGCAGGCTGTGCGCGGGCGCGCAGTTCAGCGGCGCGCTGGCGCTCCCCTCGCAGGGATGGGCCGCCATGTCGGCAAGATACGCGGCGCGGTAATCGCTGCGGATCAGGTTGCCGGCGCCGAAGTACTGGGTATGGCCCGGCGTCTGCGGCATCGAGTCGGCGGCAAACAAGGCGGTGGCCGGTAGCCTGCCCAGGCTGACCAGTTCGCTGCTGCCCAGGGTGCCCGGCACCAGGTCCGTAATGGTGGCGGCGTACTGCGCCTCGTAGACGTCGCCGGGCTTGCCGTAGATGGCCGCGCTGGCGTGCTGGGCCGCGTTGATGATGGTCGGCACGATCACGGTCGCGCCATCGCGCGGCGCCCCGCCGAACAAATCGTCGCCGAAGCGCGAAATCGCATACGGACCCGACATGCCGGCCGCTGCGGTGAGCGTGAACTCGGCGTTGTTCAGGTCCTGCATCGCGCGCTGGGCCGCCAGCGCTACATAGCCGCCCTGGGAATAGCCGGTCACCAACAGCTTGCCGGAATCGCGCACGCCGATGGACGTAAAACTGCTGCGCGCCGCACGCAGGGCGTCGATCATGTCGGCCCCTTCCTGCGTGCGGTCGAGATAGGGGTGGTAGCCGAGCGAGGAACCGCCGTAGCCGGCGTAATTCGGCGCCACGACGATGAAGCCCTGGGCCGCGAACACGGCGGCGGCCAGGCGCGCTTCCGTGTTGTTGGCGATGTCCGCCATGTCATAGGACTTCTGCAGCGAGGTGCCGTGGGCGTACAGCAGCACCGGGCGCGAATTGCTGCAGGAGTTGCCGCTGCCGGTCGGCACGAAGATGGCCGCGCTGGCATCGGTGGCCTCGCCGGCGCCGCCGATGGTGTTGTAGTGCACGCGGTAGACCGAGACCGAACACTGCGGCTGGCCGGCCACCGCCAGGGTGCCGGTCTGGGCCGATTCGAGGAAGCCGGCCAGTACGGACGGCGACAGGGTGGTCAAGCTGTTGCCGGCGATACTCACGGCGACGGAAGCTGCCTGGCCGACCAGGCTGCCGCGGACGGGGGCCGGGAGCGGTGCGGGATTGGTGACGCCGACCGGGGTGCCGCCGGTGGTGGTGCCGCCGCTGCAAGCGGCAAGCAGCATGCCCAGGCTGAGGCTGAGGCCCAGGGTGTGGAGCGAACGCATGGGGATGTCCTTCTGACAAAACGAGGCTGCAAAACACGTCGTCCCCGCGAAAGCGGGGACCCATACTCAGCCACGGATCACGCGGCGTATGGGTCCCCGCCTGCGCGGGGACGACGGTCGAACTAAATTTCCGACAAGCATGCACTCCGCATGCGTTTTTGAGAAGACCCGGTTTGTATCAGAAGGTAGGAGTGTTGTTTATCAGCCCGTGCACGATCCCGCTCGACCCGTGCGCAGCCCTGCGCAGGCGGTCGTTGACACCCAGCCAGGCGCCATCCTGCGGCGGCGCCTCGACCAGAATCAGGTCGGCGCCGGCGCCGTCCATCGCGCGCAGCGCGGCGTACAGCGCGTGGGCAAAGCCTTCCGGCGTGGCCGGCAGCGCGACCTCGGCATGCGTTTGCGGCAAGGCCGAGTAATGGATCAGCGCGACCTTGCGCCCTGCCCCATGCAGGCGTTCCAGGGTGGAGGCCAGGGTGGCGGTGTCCTGCATCGCCACCGGCGTGTGCGGCGCGTAATGCGATTCCAGCGTGCCGGATGCGCGCGGCGCCGCCGCATCCGGACGGGCCGGCATGCGGTCGATCACGGCGGCAATCGCCTCGGCCGAGATATGGCCGGGACGCAGCAGCACCGGACCATGGGTGGCCAGGCGCGACAGGTCGACGATGGTCGATTCGATCCCGACCTCGCTCTGGCCGCCGTCCAGCACCGCGGCGATGCGCGGATCGGCCCCGAATTCGTCGCGCACGTGCTGTGCGGTGGTCGGGCTGACGTGGCCGAACTTGTTGGCGGAAGGCGCCGCCACGCCGCCCTTGCCGCCCTTGAAGGCTTGCAGCATGCGGATCGCCACCGGGTGCGAGGGGCAGCGGATGCCGACCGTGTCCTGGCCGCCGGAGACGGCGTCGGGGATGTTGGCCGCGCGCTTGAGGATCATGGTGAGCGGGCCGGGCCAGAAGGCTTCGGCCAGCTGGCGTGCTTCGGACGGGATGTCGGCGCACCAGTAATCGAGCGGCGCGCCGGGCGCCACGTGGACAATCACAGGATGGTCCTGCGGACGGCCCTTGGCGGCATAGATGGCCGCGACCGCCGCCGGGTTCTCGGCGTCGGCGCCGAGTCCGTACACGGTCTCGGTCGGGAAGGCGACCAGGCTGCCGGCTTCGAGCGCGCGTGCGCCCGCGTCGATGTCAGCCTGGCTTGCTTCCATTGCTTGTTGCTGGGTCACGGCGCGATTCCCAAAATGGCGCAGGCAGCCTCGAACTGGCGCTGTGCTTCATCCAGCGTCGGCGCGACGAAGGTCACGTGGCCCATCTTGCGGCCGCGGCGCGGGTCGTCCTTGCCGTACAGGTGCAGGTTGGCGCCCGGCAGGGCCAGCACCCTGTCCCAGGCCGGTTCACGCACCGTGTCACCATCGAACCAGACATCGCCCAGGATGTTCAGCATGACGGCCTGCGAATGCTGGCGCACATCGCCCAGCGGCAGGCGCGCCATCGCCCTCACCTGCTGCGCGAACTGGCTGGTGACGCAGGCGTCGATGGTGTAGTGGCCGCTGTTGTGCGGACGCGGCGCCATCTCGTTGACGACCAGCGAACCATCCGCCAGCACGAAGAACTCGATGCACAGCACGCCCACGTAACCGAGTTCGGCGACGATCGCGCGCGCGGCATCCTGCGCCTTGCGCGCGCAGTCTTGCGACACGTTCGGGCCCGGCACGGTGGTGGTGAACAGGATGCCGTCGCGGTGCACGTTCTCGGCGATCGGATACACCACCGAAGCGCCGTCATGGCCGCGCGCGGTCAGCACGGAAACCTCGTAGGCCAGCGGCAGCATCTTCTCCAGCAGGCAGGTGACCTTGCCCATGGATTCGAAGGCGGCGCGCACGTCCTCGCGCGAGCGCACGCGCACCTGGCCCTTGCCGTCGTAGCCCATGCGCACCGTTTTCAGGATGCCGGGCAGCAGATCGTCCGGGATGGCATCGACGTCTGCCTGCGATGCGATGACCTTGTACGGCGCCGGCATCACGCCGGATTTACTTGCGCAGGCCACGAAGAAGGATTTCTCGGCGATGCGGTCCTGGGCCACCGACACGCCATGCGCGTTCGGGGCCACGAAGACTTGCTGCGCCAGTTTGCTCAGGCTGTCGGCCGGGACGTTCTCGAATTCGGTGGTCACGGCTGCGCACTGGCTTGCCAGCGCATCGAGGCCGGCGGCATCCGTGTAGCCGGCCTCGATCAGGCGCTCGGCGACCTGCCCGGCCGGGCAATCGGCGCTCGGCTCCAGCACCGCGACCTTGAAACCCATGGCTTGCGCAGCCTGGGCGAACATGCGGCCCAGCTGGCCGCCACCCATCACGCCCAGCCAGGTGGACGGGTTGGCGGCGGGCAGCAGGGGCTTGGTCTCTTGATTACTCATCATTCCAGCGGCAGGGTCATGGCCTTGGCGGCGGCAGTCTGCCTGGCGCGGAAGTCTTCCAGCTGCGCAGCCAGTGCATCGTCGGTGGCGGCCAGGATGGCGACTGCGGTCAGGGCCGCATTCGCGGCGCCGGCCTCGCCGATGGCGAAGGTCGACACCGGCACGCCCTTCGGCATCTGCACGATGGACAGCAGCGAATCCTCGCCGCGCAGGTAGCGCGAAGGCACCGGCACGCCCAGCACCGGCACGATGGTCTTGGCGGCCACCATGCCCGGCAGGTGGGCAGCGCCGCCGGCGCCGGCGATGATCGCGCGCAGCCCGCGGCTACGCGCGCTTTCGGCATACGCGAACATCTCGTCCGGCATGCGGTGGGCCGAGATCACCTGCGCTTCATGCGGCACGCCGAACTGCTTCAGGATGGCGACCGCATGCTGCATCACGTCCCAATCAGAATTGGAACCCATGATCACGCCGACCAATGGCTTGTTGTTCTCTGCCATTGCTCAGACCTTCAGCTTCTCGCCGGTCAGGCGTTCGATGGCTTCGAAATACTTGGCCTGGGTCTTGTCGATCACGTCCTGCGGCAGCGGCGGCGCCGGCGGGGTCTTTTTCCATTCGGTCAAAGTTTCCAGGTAGTCGCGCACGAACTGCTTGTCGAAGGACGGTGGCGACATGTCCGGGGCGTACGAATCCGCCGGCCAGAAGCGCGAGGAATCGGCGGTCAGGACTTCGTCCATCAGGTGCAGCACGCCGTTCTCGTCGAGGCCGAATTCGAACTTGGTGTCGGCGATGATGATGCCGCGCTCGGCCGCGTACTTCGATGCGGCGTTGTACAGCTTGATGCTGACGTCGCGGATCTTCTCGGCCAGTTCGATGCCGATGCGGTGCTCCATCTCCTCAAAGCTGATGTTCTCGTCGTGCTCGCCCAGGTCGGCCTTGGCGGCCGGGGTGAACAGCGGCTCGGGCAGCTTGTCGGCCTGGCGCAGGCCGGCCGGCAGGTGGATGCCGCAGATGGCGCCGTTGGCCTGATAATCCTTCCAGCCGGAACCGATGATATAGCCACGCACCACCGCCTCGACCATGATCGGCTTGAGACGCTTGGCGACCACGGCGCGCCCCTTGACCTGCTCCACTTCCTCAGGCGCCACCACGGATTCCGGCGCCACGCCGGTCAGGTGGTTCGGCACGATGTGGCCGAGTTTGTCGAACCAGAAATCGCTCATCTGGTTGAGCACCATGCCCTTGCCGGGAATCGGCTCGTTCATCACGACGTCGAAGGCCGACAGGCGGTCGGTGGTGACGATCAGGATCTTGTCGTCGCCAACGGCATAGTTGTCACGGACCTTGCCGCGGCCGAGCAGTGGCAGGGAGGAAATAGTGGATTGGTAGAGGCTTTTCATAGAGGGGGTATCTTGATAAAGCGAAACCGGCGGGGGGCCGCCGGTGAGGAAGTGCGTAATTTTACGTCAATTCTTGATGCGGTGCCGCATCGAGCCGTCATTCCCGCGAAAGCGGGAATCCATACTGAGCCACTTGGCACGCGGCGTATGGGTTCCCGCTTTCGCGGGAACGACGGCGACAAAACGATTACTGAACGATCTGCGCCAGTTCGCCAGCCTTGTAACGCTCGGCCATCTTCTCCAGCGGCACCGGCTTGATCTTCGAGGCCATGCCTTCGCAGCCGAAGGAGATGTAGCGCGCCTTGCAGATCTGGGTGGCGGCTTCGCGGGCCGGCTTCAGGAAGTCGCGCGGGTCGAACTTCGACGGGTTCTCGAACATGTACTTGCGAACCGCAGCCGTCATCGCCAGGCGGATGTCGGTGTCGATGTTGATCTTGCGGACGCCGTGACGAATGCCTTCCTGGATCTCTTCGACCGGCACGCCATAGGTTTCCTTCATGTCGCCGCCGAATTCGCGGATGATCGCCAGCAGGTCCTGAGGCACCGACGAGGAACCGTGCATCACCAGGTGGGTGTTTGGGATGCGCGCGTGGATTTCCTTGATGCGGTCGATGGCCAGGATGTCGCCGGTCGGCTGGCGGGTGAACTTGTAGGCGCCGTGCGAGGTGCCGATCGCGATCGCCAGCGCGTCGCACTGGGTGCGCGCGACGAAGTCGGCGGCCTGGGCCACGTCGGTCAGCAGCTCTTCGCGGGTCATGGTGCGGTCCGCGCCGTGGCCGTCTTCCTTGTCGCCCTTCATGGTTTCCAGCGAACCGAGCACGCCCAGTTCGGCTTCGACGGTCACGCCGATCGAGTGCGAGAACTTGACGACTTCGCGCGACACTTCGACGTTGTACTCATAGGAAGCGACCGACTTGCCGTCGGCTTCCAGCGAGCCGTCCATCATGACAGACGTGAAGCCCGAACGGATCGCGGCCATGCAGACGGCCGGCGACTGCCCGTGGTCCTGGTGCATGACGACCGGGATGTGCGGGTAGGCTTCGACGGCGGCGTCGATCAGGTGGCGCAGGAAGGCTTCGCCGGCATACTTGCGGGCGCCGGCCGACGCCTGCATGATCACCGGGCTGTTGGTGGCATCGGCCGCGGCCATGATGGCCTGGACCTGCTCCAGGTTGTTGACGTTAAAAGCCGGCAGGCCATAGCCGTTTTCGGCGGCGTGGTCCAGCAGTTGACGCATTGATACGAGTGCCATGATGTAGCTCCAAACAATAAAAAAACCTGTGTGTGGAACCTCGATTAACCCGTACGCTCTTCTTATTGTTGCCACGTAGTTCCCGCGAAGGCGGGAACCCAAGTTAGACGCGTAACGTCAACTCACGCAAAACTTGGATTCCCGCCTTCGCGGGAATGACGGCATTAAGCGTTGCAGGGTGTTACGAGGATTCCTTCAAAAAATTCTCTGCATCGCCAACGCGCACGATCTTCAGCGCATTGGTGCCGCCGGCCTGCCCCATCGGCGAGCCCCAGGTTACAACGATCAGGTCGCCCTTGCGTACGACGCCTTCGCGCATGAGGAGTTCCTCTGCCTTGCGCAGCACGGCGTGGCTGCCGCCTTCCTGCAGCAGGTGGAAGGATCGCACGTTGCGGTACAGCGAAGCCTTGCGCTGCGTCGTCTGCGACGGGGTCAGGGCGAAGATCGGCGTATCGATCGAGTGGCGCGACATCCACAACGCGGTCGAGCCCGATTCGGTCAGGGCCACGATGGCCTTCACGCCCAGGTGGTGGGCGGTGAACAGGGTGCCGTAGGCGATCGACTGGTCGATGCGGGTGAACTTCACGTTCAGGAAGTCGGCTTCGAGCTTGTTGTACTCGGACTGCTCGGCTTCCACGCAAATTGCCGACATCATCTCGACGGTTTCGATCGGGTACTTGCCCGATGCGGTCTCGGCCGAGGTCATCACGGCGTCGGTGCCGTCCAGCACGGCGTTGGCCACGTCCGACACTTCGGCGCGGGTCGGCACGGCGTTGACGATCATCGACTCCATCATCTGGGTCGCGGTGATCGCCAGCTTGTTCGATTCGCGCGCCATGCGGATCATGCGCTTCTGCAGCGCCGGCACGGCCGCGTTGCCGACTTCGACCGCCAGGTCGCCGCGGGCGACCATGATGCCGTCGGAGGCGTCCAGGATTTCCTGCAGCACCGGAATCGCTTCGGCGCGCTCGATCTTCGCGATCATCATCGGCTTGTGGCCGAAGGGCTCGCCGGCGATGTTCGCCAGCTGGCGCGCCATTTCCATGTCGGTCGCGTTCTTCGGGAACGAAATCGCCAGGTAGTCGGCCTGGAAGCTCATCGCGGTCTTGATGTCTTCCATGTCCTTCGAGGTCAGCGCCGGCGCGGTCAGGCCGCCGCCCTGGCGGTTGATGCCCTTGTTGTTCGAGAGTTCGCCGCCGACCTTGGTCGTGGTGTAGATCTCGCTGCCGACCACCTTGTCGACGACCAGCACGATCAGGCCGTCGTTCAGCAGCAGCTTGTCGCCCGGCTTGACGTCGCGCGGCAGTGCCTTGTAGTCGAGGCCGACGCGTTCCTGGTTGCCCAGCTCGCCGTTCTCGCCCCACTTGGCGTCGAGGATGAAGGCATCGCCGTTGTTCAGGAAGATCTTGCCGTTCTCGAACTTACCGACGCGAATCTTCGGACCCTGCATGTCGGCCATGATCGCCACTTCGCGGCCGCACTCGGCGGCGGCGCGGCGTACCAGGGCAGCGCGATCGATGTGGTCCTGGGCCCTGCCATGCGAGAAGTTCAGGCGGACGACGTCGACGCCTGCGCGAATCATCTTGACGAGAATATCGAAATCGGTCGATGCGGGGCCGATGGTTGCTACGATCTTGGTGCCACGGTACATGGTTATCCTTCAATGAAAAGCGCAGCCTGGGGCTGCGCTAGGGTCTCACTCAGCTTATTTTGCGCTGCGTTGCAGCAGGATCTCCACTGCCGGCAGCGTCTTCCCTTCGAGGAACTCAAGGAAGGCGCCGCCGCCGGTCGAGATATAGCCGATCTGGTCGGCAATATTGTATTTTGCGATGGCAGCCAGGGTGTCGCCGCCGCCGGCGATCGAGAAGCCCTTCGACTGCGCAATGGCCGTCGCCAGGGTCTTCGTACCCTCGGCGAACTGGTCGAACTCGAACACGCCCACCGGGCCGTTCCAGACGATGGTGCCGGCCTTGGCGATCTGGTCCGCCAGCTGGGCCGCGGTCTTCGGACCGATGTCCAGGATCATGTCGTCGTCGGCAACGTCTGCCACGTTCTTGACGGTCGCGGCGGCGGTCGGCGAAAACTCTTTCGCGCACACCACGTCCACCGGGATTGGCACGGTCGCGCCACGTGCGGCCATCTTGTCAATGATGGTTTTCGCCTCGCCGACCAGGTCGGCTTCCATCAGCGACTTGCCGACGTTCAGGCCGACGGCCTTCATGAAGGTGTTGGCGATGCCGCCGCCGACGATCAGGTTGTCGACCTTGTCGGCCAGGCTCTGCAGGATGGTCAGCTTGCTCGACACCTTCGAACCGGCGACGATGGCCAGCAGCGGGCGCTGCGGCGCGTGCAGGGCTTTACCCAGCGCGTCCAGTTCGGCGGCCAGCAGCGGGCCGGCGGCAACCACGGGCGCGAACTTGGCGATGCCGTGGGTGGTCGCTTCCGCGCGGTGGGCGGTGCCGAAGGCGTCGTTCACGTAGACGTCGCACAGCTTGGCCATCTTCTGGGCCAATGCATCGTCGTTTTTCTTTTCGCCCTTGTTGACGCGGCAGTTTTCCAGCAGCACGACCTGGCCCGGCGCGACATCCACGCCATCCACCCAGTTCTGCTTCAGCTCGACCGGCTGGCCCAGCAGCTCGGACAGGCGCTTGGCGACCGGCGCCAGGCTGTCTTCCGGCTTGAATTCGCCCTCGGTCGGACGGCCCAGGTGGGACGTCACCATCACGGCCGCGCCTGCCTGCAGGGCGTCGCGGATCGCGGGCACGGAGGCGCGCACGCGGGTATCTTCGGTGATGTTGCCGGCGTCGTCCTGCGGAACGTTGAGGTCGGCGCGGATGAAGACGCGCTTGCCTTTCAGCGCGCCTTGGTCGATCAGGTCTTGCAAGCGGGTGAAATTGAGGACAGCCATGTCAGCGTGGATCCGGTGGGGATTAGTGAAAAAACGTTATTTTACCTTAGCCGCTGTTGCCGAAAACATGAAACACACGCAACAGTGTCAGCACCAGCATGCCGAAGATGATGGTCTGCAGCATGGCGCGGCGCCACAGGTAGAACAGCAGCGCGGCAATGCCGGCCACCAGTTTCGGATTCGCCAGCGCCAGCTGCAGCTCGCCTTGCGGCCCCAGCAGCATGTCCGGAAAAACGATCGCGGCCAGCGCGCAGGCCGGCGCATAGCGCAGCATTTCCTGCACCCGCGGCGGAATCGTCACCTTGTGGCCGACCAGCCAGAAGGCGCTGCGCGTGCAGGCCGTGGCCACGCCCAGCACCAGGATCACGACCCAGATCTCCCAGTCAGCCATGGCTGATTCTGCCCCTTCGCTTGCGTTTTGCCATCGATTCCTCGAAGAACATGGCGGTGGCCATGCCGGCCAGCACCGCTGCCAGCAGACCCAGTTTATAGGGCAGCCCATGCGCGAGCACCGCCGTCACGCCGGCCACCAGCACGCCGCACAGGGCCGCGCTATTGATAATCAGGGGCACCATGATGCACAGGATGGCCAGCGTGCCGGCAAAGCCGAGCTGCCATTCGGCCGGGACGGCGCTGCCGAGGAAGATGCCGATCAGCGAGCCGATTTGCCAGGCGAACCAGTTCGGATACATCAGGCCTTTCAGGAAGGCCAGCTTGCCGGGCTCGGGCGCCGGGCTCGGGTAACGCTGCAGGAACAGGGCGATCGAGACGTCGCCGGAGATATAGCCGAGGTAGAAGCGCTGCCACAGCGGCAGGCGCGAGAAATGCGGGCCCAGCAGGGCGGAAAAGATCACGAAGCGCAGGTTGACGACCAGCGCCGTCAGGAAGATCACCCAGATCGGGGCGCCGGCGGCGATCAATGGCAGCGAGGCCAGCTGGGCGGAACCTGCGAACGCCACCAGGGTCATACCGCAGGCCTGGGCCACCGTCATCCCGCTCTTGACCATCGCCACCCCGACCACCATGCCCCAGGCGCCAATGCCGAACAGGGTAGGAAGACCGGTCTGGAAGCCTTCGCGCCAGCCGCGCGCATCCGCCTCAGGGTCGACCGGCAGCTCCGGGTGCGGCTGGTTCATGTCGCTTTCCTGCAACACGCATTTCTCCCATACTGAGCGGGAACCAAGGGCACGGCGAACGGATGACAAAGGGACATCGAACGGGATCTGGTGACAGTGCGAGAGAATTTCCTAGAGGGAAATCTACTCGACAATAATCGGCCCGTTATTCTACCGGAGCATTCCGGCATTCAGTGCGAATCCGTTAAAATCGCCACTTCAACCATTTTGCAACGACGGAGCTAGCCAAACATGAACGAGAAGACCATTCCTGTGATGGAACTGGAAGCCAAGGACCTGCCGGCTTATTGCCCGAACCCGGCCATGCCGCTGTGGTCGTCCCACCCGCGCGTCTTCCTGGATTTCGACCACCACGGCCACGCCAAGTGCCCTTACTGCGGCACCCAGTACGGCCTGAAACCGGGCACCGTGCTGTCGCACCACTAATCCGACCAAGCTGGCCGTGAGCCATTACTGCGCGGATTGCAGCGGACTGTTCAAGGACATGCCCGCTTACCGCGCGCCCTTGTGGCTGCCCGGCGGCGATCTGCAGACGATCTATCCGGCCGTCTGCGTTCGCAAACCCGAGGTCGCGTTCCGGCGCGAGCGCTGGGACACGCCCTGCGGCCAGGATTTCATCGACGTCGATTTCGTCGATGGCGCGCGTCCCGATGCGCCATTCGTGATGCTGTTTCACGGTCTGGAAGGCTCGTCGAACAGCCATTACGCGCGCGGCCTGATGGCGCAGGTAGCGGCCCGCGGCTGGCATGGCGCGATCCCGCACTTCCGCGGTTGCTCCGGCGAAGCCAATCTCGCGCCGCGCTTCTACCACTCGGGCGACGCCGAGGAACTCGACTGGATCATCCGCCGTTTGCGTCCGCGTTTTAACGGTCCCTTCTACGTGGCCGGCGTCTCGCTGGGCGGCAATGCCCTGCTGCGCTGGCTGGGCGAGCAGCAGCATGGCGCCGAGATCGTCGATGCGGCCGTGTCGGTGTCGGCCCCGCTCGACCTCGCGGCCGGCGGCGCAGCCCTGTCGAGCGGCTTCAACCGCCTGTACACGCGCATGTTCCTCGAGACCTTGAAACCCAAGGCCCTGGCCAAGCTGGAGCGCTTTCCCGGCCTGTTCGACCGCGCCGCCCTGCTCGCCTCCCGCGACCTGTACGCCTTCGACAACGTCGTCACCGCGCCGCTGCACGGCTACCGCGACACCGACGACTACTGGCACCGCGCCAGCGCCAAGCACGTGCTGCACGACATCACCGTGCCGACCCTGGTGCTGAACGCGCGCAACGACCCATTTTTACCGGGCAAGCACCTGCCGGACTCGGCCTCGGCCTGCGTCACGCTGGAATACCCGGCCACCGGCGGCCACGTCGGCTTCCCGGTCGGGCCCTTCCCCGGACACATCGACTGGCTGCCGCGCCGCATCCTGCACTTCTTCGACGACAGCGCCGGCAAAGCCCGCATGCGCGCGCCGACGGCTGCCCATCTATGCCAAGCTTGAATCCATGGACGATATCGTAAAACAGGCCATGGCCAAGTGGCCGAACGTGCCCCATTGCTATGGCTGGCTGGCACTCGACGCGCGCGGTATCTGGCGCATGCGCGACGAAGCAGCCCAGCGCGCCGACGCCCCCGGCGACAAGCTGACCAACACCGCCCTGGTCGGCTTCATCAACCGCAATTACGCGCGCGACGAACGCGGCTGCTGGTATTTCCAGAACGGCCCGCAGCGCGTGTATGTGAATCTCGAAGCGACACCCTTCATCGCCCGCACCGATCCGGCACTCGGCTTCGTACTGCACACGGGCGAGGCCATAGCGGCGCCGGAACAGGCCTTCATGCTGGAAGCCGGCAGCATTCTCCTGCGTGCGGGAGACAAGCTGGCGCAGCTGGACGATCGCGACGTGGCCCAGTTGCTGCAGGCGATGGAAGTGGATGGCCGCCCTGTGACGGACGAGGGCTTGCTGGCCTGGCTGGAAGGCGGATCGGGCCGTCTGGCCCTGCGCTGGCAGGGCCGCGAGATCGCCGTGGATCGCCTGGCGGCGAACGAGGCGCCGCAACGTTTCGGTTTCGTGCAGCGGCCCGATCTGTTAGTGGACCAGAAATAAGCTTTTACTGGCTGCGCTTCAGGCGCTTGTCGAAGGAGTCGAAGGTATCGAAGCCCGAACGGGCGTCGCTGCCGAAACCCGGCGCCGTGCCAAGGCGGGAATTCGGCAGGGTCTCGCTGCTGGACTCGACTTTGAACTTCGCGCCGCCATTCGCGCCGGCCGTCCAGTTGTCGCCCCTGTCCTTCTTCTCCTGCTTCTCGTCCTTCTGGCGCTGCTGCAGCTCGCGTTCGCGGGCGTCGATCACGGCCTGGTCGTAGAAGGACACGTCCTGGGCCTTGCGCGCCAGGTTCAGCTGGTCGACCGCAGCCGGCACCGCGCCGCTCAAGACATAGGATTCGGCCAGCGCCATGTGCTGCAGCGCGATCTTGCCCTGCGCCGCATAAGTCTTGGCCAGCTGGTCGTAGAGCTTGGGCTCCTCGCGGTACTGCTGGACCTGCTCGCGCAGGAAGGTAGCGGCCTGGTCCAGCTTGCCGGACGCGATCATCGCATCGGCGTACTGGCGCGCCAGCATGCGCGACAGCGGGAATTTCTGGTGCGCCTGGCTTGCCTCCTGCTCGGCCTGCGCCAGCACTTCCGGCGGCTGGCCCGGGGCCAGCTTGATCTCGACGCCGAGGCTGGCGAACATGGCCGAGCCATCGGAGCCGGTGCGCTCGGCCGACAGCACGCCGGGCTTCGGCTTCATCGAGCCCCTGGCCTTGTCGAGCCAGGTCTGCGCCGTCTTCAGATCGCCCTGCTTGAGCGCGAGGAAGGACAGGCCGTACATGGCGGCGGTCTGCTGCTGGGTGTTGTCCTGCTTCAGCTGGGTCTCGAAGGCCGACTTGGTTTCCTCGCGCCCCTTGGCGCTCGGATCCTGCAGCACGCGGGCGCGTGAACGCACCAGGTGGAATTCGATCGAATCCGGCTTGATGTGCCCGGGCTTGGGCGCCTCGCGGATGCGCGACTGGATGTCGGCGATGCGCTCGCCGGTGAGCGGGTGGCTGGACAGCCAGGCCGGCGCCTCGCCGTACAGGCGGGTCGTGCCCTGCAGGCGCTTGAAGAAGGACACCATGCCGGAGGTGTCGTAGCCGGCCGCGCGCATGGTCTGGAAGCCGACGCGGTCGGCCTCGCGCTCGGCGTCGCGGCTGAAATTCAGCTGGCGCTGGATGGCCAGGCCCTGCCCGCCCATCACCACGCCCATCGCCGCATCGGCGCCGCCGCCGGCTTTGCCGACCAGCGCCGCCAGGATCAGCGCCGCCAGCGGCAGCAGCGCATCCTGCTTCTGCTGCCCCAGCATGCGCGCGATGTGGCGCTGCTGCACGTGGCCGATCTCGTGCGAGAGCACCGAGGCCAGCTCGGATTCGTTCTGCGCCGCGATCAGCAGCTGCGAGTGCACGCCGATGAAGCCGCCCGGCAGCGCGAACGCGTTGATCATCGGATCGCGCACGGCGAAGAAGAAGAAATCGGCATTGGTCTCGCCGCGCGCACCCGGCGCGAAGGAGACGAGGTTCTCGCCGAAGTTGTTCAGGTACTCGATGATGGCGTCGTCGTCGAGGTAGTCGCGGTCGCGCCGGACGTCGCTCATGATCTCCTCGCCGAGCTTGCGCTCGATGACGGGAGACAGGTCGGCGCGCGCGGCATCGCCCAGCGTCGGCAAGCCGGTGTCGGGCGCGCGCAGCACGGGCGTGGTCGGCGCCGCCAGAGCGAGCGTGGCAGAGGCTGCCAGGAAGGCGCCCGTGAGCAGAGAGCGCCAGTGCTGGCGGCGATTTCCGGGTGGTGAAAGCTTCAACATCGCTGGATTTGGGTTCGATTTCACGGTGCTATGATACGCGCTTCCGGCATCTTGTCACGGTTGGGCTGCCGGCCGCTTAACTTTCCCTTAATACAAGATTACAACAATATGTCGACTCAGGATTCGCCGCTGACCCACTTCGACGCCACCGGCCAGGCCCACATGGTCGACGTCGGCGCCAAGGCAGAAACCCACCGCATCGCCGTGGCCGCCGGCACGATCCGCATGAAGCCGGAGACCCTGGCGCTGATCCAGTCGGGGTCTGCCAAGAAGGGGGATGTGCTGGGGATTGCGCGGATTGCCGCGATCATGGGGGCGAAGCGGACTAGCGATCTGGTGCCTTTGTGCCATCCGCTGCCGATCACGCGGGTTGCCGTCGATTTCGAGGTCGATGCGGGGGCGAATTCCGTGCACTGCCGGGCGCAGGTCGAGACCGTCGGCAAGACCGGGGTCGAGATGGAAGCGCTGACTGCCGTGCAGGTTGGCTTGCTGACGATTTACGACATGTGCAAGGCGGCGGACCGGGGGATGGTGATGACCAATGTGCGGGTGCTGGAAAAGCATGGCGGCAAGTCGGGCGACTGGACGGCTGACGTCGATAAGTGACAGCTCTTCTGCAAATGCCCGACGACTGAGCGCCTTCGATCGCCGTCCCGGCCGGTATCAGCCGTGGTTCACCGGCGTGAACACGAAGCCATTGCCGATCACGCCGATCAAGGCCGCCTGGTTCTCCGGACTCTCGCTGATCTGCCCCAGCACATAACCGACGCTCGCCACTTTGCGGTCGAGGATGCCGGTCCAGAAATCCAGTCCGCCGGCGTCGGGATCGCGGTGCAGGATGTTGTGATAGAACTGCGTCACCAGGTCCCGGTTCGACAGGCCGACGCTGTAGGCTTCATGGAATTCCTTCGAATCGACGAAGCCTTCGGCGACGCTGGTGAGGCTCGCGTCATGGTCCAGCACGTCGATCCAGTATCCCAGCCCGCCCAGGTCGGGGGTACGGCTGAACGCAGCCTGGTAAAGCCGGTAAGCCTGGCCGCCGTGGCCGTCGACGTCCAGCGCGATCGTCTGGTCGGCAAAGGCGACCCGCTCGAGGCCCTGGACATTGATCACGTTGCCGCTCTTGTCCGTGAGCGTATAAAAGCGGAAGGCCTGGTATCTCGGATCCGGCGCCTCGGCAACAAAACCGGCAACGGTGTAGCCGGTGCGCGCGAGCGGCAGCCTGAGCATGTCGATGCCCTTGCCGCCGTCGACCCGGTAAGCCCCTTCGCCGAGGATGATCGTGTCGTTACCGTCCCACGTCGTGATACTGACGTTGCCGCCACCGCCCCGCACCGACACCTGATCGTCTCCCGCGCCGCTCCCTACCAGGAAGGTGCTGTCCAGGCGGCCGGGCAGATCGATGTCGAAGACGTCGTTGCCGCCGTACTGGAAACTGCTCAGTACGCTGGGCAGGCCGCCGATTTCCAGGAAGTTCATTTCCTGGGATGGCCCCTTGATGGAAAAGAAGCTGCCGTCCACATAGTCTTCCCTGTAGCTATTCAGGAAACCCGAGACCGCGTTGGCTGTCGCGCCGTCGCCGATGTGCGATACGTCCAGCACCGTCAAGTTGCCGTCGGCAACCGCCGACTTGAGGAACTTGTCGCCGGTCGCCTCGATGTGGGACAGGCCACCGACAGGCACGCCCGAGCTCGGCACAGCCAACTTGCCCCGGGCGGTGAGCGCGAGATTGCCGAATACCGGATCGTAAGCGGCGTTGTCGGGCGACAGCAGCGTGGCGAAGTTCAGCGTGTTGTAGACCGAGGCCTTGGCCGACGGACTCAGGATCAGCGTGTTGCCTGCCGCTGAAGACAGGAGCTTGTAGTCGTAGTTCAGGACACCGTCGCCGGAGACCCGCATTGCGCCCGGCTTGTAGTAGTCGTAGGCGCCCGCGGTGGCGCTGCCCTGGGTGGCGGTGGGATCGGCCATGGCGATATTCAGATACGTCTCGACGGCGCCATCCGTCTCGTCCATGTGCAGGAGGCCGTTGAAGAAGGTGGCCGAGGAGACCGGCGCCCTGGCCGCATTGTGGCTCAGCTCCTTCAGCCCCGTATAGAGGCCGTTGAAGATCGGGTTCTGCACCAGCTTGGCGTTCTGGATCGCCTGCAGCTTGTCGGCGGCATCCTGCGATAGTTTGATGGTGACCGTCGTCATGTCTTGTCCTTGCTGGGCCAGATCTTCAGGATTTTAGACGGATAAATGTTCAACATTCTCACCAATCATTGCGCCCTCCCCTTCATGCTTTCCGCGTGTTAAATTGCTCCCTTTCACTGAAGCACGAGGACAGGATGAATGTACGTACGCTAGCCCTGGCAGCCGCGGTTGCCGCGACCTTCGCCGCTGCCATCCCGATGGCCGCTACCGCCGCACCGCGCGGTTTCACGGTCGAAGACCTGGTCACGATGGAACGCATCGGCACCCCAGCGGTCTCGCCGGACGGCAGCCGCGTCGTCTACACGGTGCGCGGCACCGACATGGCGAAGAACAAGGGCCACACCGACCTCTGGCTGATCGACCTGCGCGCCGCCAACGCCAAGCCGCAGCGCCTGACCTCGGACGCCGCCAGCAGCACCGATCCGGAATGGTCGGCCAGCGGTGACGCCATCTATTACCTGTCCGCCCGCTCGGGATCGTCGCAAGTCTGGCGTGTGCCGGCCAATGGCGGCGCGCAGTCAGCTGAACCTGTGCAGGTGACCAACATGCCGGTCGACGTCGACGCCTACCGCGTCTCACCGGCTGGCGACCGCATCGCGATCAGCATGTCGGTGTTCCGCGATTGCCCGGACCTCGCCTGCACCAAGGCCAAGGCCGACGCGAAAGAGAAGGACAAGGCCACCGGCCAGGTCTACGATCGCCTGTTCGTGCGCCACTGGGACACCTGGGCCGACGGCCGCAACGCCGTGCTCTACTCGGTGCCGATGGATGCCAATGGCCGCGTGAGCGCCGCCCCTGTCAGCTTGTCCGGCTCGCTGGACGGCGACGTCCCATCGAAACCCTTCGGCGACCGCGAGGAATTCAGCTTCAGCCCGGACGGCAAGACCGTCGTGTTCTCGGTGCGCATCGCCGGCAAGAGCGAAGCCTGGTCGACCAACTTCGACCTGTATTCGGTACCGGCCACGGGCGGCACGCCGCGCAATCTGACCGCGGCGAATCCCGCCTGGGACACCAAGGGCGTGTTCTCGCCGGACGGCAGCACCCTCGCCTACCTGTCGATGACGCGTCCGGGCTTCGAGGCCGACCGCTACCACATCGTCCTGCTCGATCTCGCCACCGGCAAGAAACGCAACATCGCCGAGAGCTGGGACCGCTCGCCGGGCAGCATCCAGTGGACCCGCGACGGCAAGACGCTGATCGCCGACGCCGAGGACATCGGCCAGCACAAGCTGTTCGCCATCGACGCCGCCAGCGGCAAGGTCACGGCGCTGACCAACAAGGGCTCGATCGGCGGCTTCGACGTGCGCGGCGACACGGTCGCCTTCACCCAGGCCAGCCTGGCCTCGAGCGCCCAGCTGTACGCAATGAAGCTCGGCACCAGCAATCCGGTCAAGCTGACCGACGTGAACACCGACAAATTGGGCGAGGTGCGCTTTGGCGAGTACGAGCAGTTCTCGTTCAAGGGCGCGAACGGCGACACCGTCTATGGCCACGTGATGAAGCCATGGAACTATGAGCCGGGCAAGAAATACCCGGTCGCCTTCCTGGTGCACGGCGGTCCGCAGGGCAGCTTCGGCAATGGCTGGAGCTATCGCTGGAATCCGCAGGTGTACGCCGGCGCCGGCTATGCCACCGTGTTCATCGACTTCCACGGCTCCACCGGCTACGGCCAGAAATTCACCGACGCCATCAGCGGCGACTGGGGCGGCAAGCCGCTCGAGGACCTCAAGAAAGGCATCGCCGCGGCGGTCGCGAAATACCCGTGGCTGGACCGCTCGAAGGCCTGCGCGCTGGGCGCGTCCTACGGTGGCTACATGATGAACTGGATCGAGGGTAACTGGTCGGACGGCTTCAAGTGCATCGTCAACCACGACGGCGTATTCGACACCCGCGGCATGGCCTACTCGACCGAGGAACAGTGGTTCACCGACTGGGAAAACGGCGGCCCCTACTTCTCGGTGCCGGAAAAGCACGAGCGCTTCAACCCGGTCCTGCAAGTGAACAAGTGGAAGACGCCGATGCTGGTTGTCCAGGGAGATAAAGACTTCCGCATCCCGACTGCCCAGGGCCTGTCGACCTTCACGGCCCTGCAGCGCCGCGGCATCGAGAGCAAACTGCTGGTGTTCCCGGACGAGAACCACTGGGTGCTCAAGCCGGCGAACTCGGTGCTGTGGCATCACACCGTGATCGGCTGGCTGGACCAGCACATCAAGCCCTGAGTTGAGCTGTTTGAGCCTTGATGGGAGTGCCCGCCATGTGCGGGCATTTTTTCGCACCCATTGCGCATATAAATTGCTCCAGTGATATCATCTTGGGTTGCCAATTTGCAAGTTAAACCACAGGAAACAAGATGAGCAGTATGCAAACGGAAAGGGAACTCGCGCAAAAGGAATTTGAGTTCGAGTCGATGAACCTGCAGGTCGGCGTCCGTCTGCAATTCATCACCTACCGGCGCATCAAGCCAGTGCAGTATTTTTCGACGCTCATCGGCTACGTCAAGGACGAGTACATGATCGTCAAGGTTCCGATGGAAAACGGCACGCCGGTCGGGCTGGTGGAAGGGGAGCGCATCACTATCCGCGTCTTCTCCGGCATGAACGTATGCTCCTTCGCCTGTACGGTCCAGCGCGTCTTCGACCGGCCCCTGCTCTACGTCCACCTGTCCTTCCCCGATACCATCCAGGGCACCAGCCTGCGCGCGGCGATGCGGGTCAAGGTCGACATTCCGGCCCAGGTCCTGCCGCCGCAGACGGATGGCCGGGCGGTCAACTGCGCGCTCACCAACGTCAGCGTAAGCGGCGCGCGCATCGAGTCGGCCTCCAGCCTGCCGGAACACGGCGGCGAGATCACGCTGGAATTCGGCTTGCCCTCGCCGCTCGGCGACGGCGAAATGCGGGTGCGGACACAGGCGGCAGTGCGCAACGTCAACTCGCTGCGCAAGGAGGCCGACGGCAGCGAACTGTTCGCCTACGGCGTCCAGTTCTTGGAGCTCGACCCGGTCCACCACACGATGCTGCAGAACCTGACCTACGAGGTGCTGCTGGCGGACCGGCAGAACATCGTCTAGAAGTAGCCGGCTTCCCAGATGCGCGGCCAGTGCGTGCCGGGATTGACCGCCTTCTCCGCCGGCGTCAATTCGGCATGGCTGGCATGCGCGACCACACTCGGAGCGACCGCATAGGCGAGTCCGCATAGCGCGACAATAGCCAGGCCCGAACTCAGCCAGCGCAGCGGCATGCCTGCGCTTGGCGCAGCCCCCTGATCCAGCGACCTCACCCAGCCGGCGGCGCAGCCGAGATACAGCACGATTGCCATCTGGCTCTGCGGCATGACGATCACGCCGGAGAACAGGCCGTCCACCAGGATCGCGACGCCCGTCGCCAGCATGACGGCCAGCGTTTGCTGCGCGGACAGGTCGGCCTGCGCGATCCGGCTACCGCTGCGGATCAGCGACCGCATGCCGATACCGATCGCGGCCAACAGGCACAGCAAGGCAGGCAGGCCCCACTCGGCGCCGATCTGCATGATGAAATTGTGCGGGTGCGCGCCCCAGCTCAGCGTGGCGCCTTCGTGGGCGAAGTGCTGTGGGCCGACACCCAGCCAAGGGTGGGCGGCGATCAGCTCGAGAGACAGCTGCCAGAGCAGGTTGCGGCGCGAGGTCGGATCGGCAGCCGTGCGCTGCATGACGTCCGTGGCCGAACTGAAGGCTTGCAATCCGGCGAGCATGGGCAGCAACATGAACACAATCACATACACGGCGACACCGGCCAGTGCGGTCAGCGCCATCGCCTTCAGGAAACTGCGGGCATCGCCACGGCGCACTACGAATGCGAACACGCAACCGGCGCCCAGCCCGAGTACGCTTGCCCGCGCCTGGGTGACGAACAGTAAAGCCCACCAGCATGCAGCGAGCGCAAACGACGACCGCTGCCAGAAGCTGCCTTTCTGCGCCTGCGTAGAGAGCAGGATGGCCAGCGGCAGCAGGACGGTCTGAACGTGATTGAAGAACCGGACATTGCTGAAGCCAACGGTCAGGTCATACGGGTGGAGCTGGATGCCACTGGCGAGCGACGCTCCATACCAGACAGCGATACGCAAGGTGTACAGGATGCCGATGACAAGTACCCAGCACAGGACGGTTTGCAAGCCTGCGCTGCCTGCCCGGGCCAGTTCGGCAGCAAGCAACGCTGCAACCAGCGGCAAGAGTAGCAGCATCGACCATTCATAGAGTGCGTGACGCGGTGAATATGCGGCCATTGTCGAGACAGCGCCGAAGATGAAAAGTGCGCTGAGACAGTATTGGGCGGGCCGACCGATCCAGGCGAGCTGGTCAGCGATGCCTGTTCGTACCAGCATGAGGGGAGTCAGCAAGGCCAGCAGCACGAGCTCGACGCAACGCTGGTCGTCGTGGCCGGAGGACCACATGAAGCCCACCGCCATGGCGGCAATGACGAACAGGGTGGCCGATTTACCACGTAGGTCCGCTTGGAGCGAGGCGCGTTGAACCGGATGTGCTGAGCTGGACATATGGACCTCGGAAAAAGAAAAAGCCGCCCTGGGGCGGCTTTGCTACGCTACGGTAGATTAGGTACCGGAACCGACGCTGTTCTTGGTCAGGGTCTGGGATGCGGTGCTGTTGGTCGAGGTGGTGGTGACACGCCAGGTGATGGTGGTCTGGTCTGCGACAGCAGACGGGGTCATCGTGAAAGCGGTACCGTCAACACCACTACCAATGCCGGTCGAAGCGAAGTTTGCAGTGATCGCGCCGTTGGTAACCGATGCGCTAGCCAGTTCTTTGGTTGCGGTGAAAACCGGGATGCTGGTCACTGCACCCGATGCCGTAGTGGTGCAACCGGTTGCCGAGCCGCCGTTTTCCTGGATGCAGTTAGCCACTGCGGTCTGCAGCGAAGCAACAGAGCTCAAAGCCGCGCCAACTTTGGCCTTGATGGTGTAGTTCGAGTAAGCCGGGATAGCAACAGCTGCCAGGATACCGATGATGGCAACAACGATCATCAGTTCGATCAGGGTGAAGCCGGCTTCGGCTTTCTTCATCATTTTCGGTGCTTTCATGGTCTTTCTCCAGTTTTGGTACTACGTTTAAAGGGTCACTGCTTGTCCGGGTGCTGCTTGCTTCTGCCCTTTACTATATGCAACCGCCGTGCCAGGTCGTTTCCATGCGGAATCGTTAGCACGGTGATATCAAAACCCCATGCCAGCGCCAATTTTTGTCAGTTTTACCCTTGCCGTATGACAATTTTTGTCAGCCCGGTATGTCAAAAATTGTCCATCTGCCGAAAATTGTCGCCATGCCGGCAAAAAAACGGGGAGCCGAAGCTCCCCATTTGCATTACTACTATCTAGAACAGATCGATTACAGCATGGCCTTCAGCAGGCGAGCCATTTCCGACGGGTTCTTGGTTACCTTGATACCGCAGGCTTCCATGATTTCCAGCTTGGCTTGCGCGGTGTCGGCGCCGCCCGAGATCAGCGCGCCGGCGTGGCCCATGCGCTTGCCCGGAGGGGCGGTGACGCCAGCGATGAAGCCGACGACCGGCTTCTTCATGTTGTCCTTGATCCAGTGAGCAGCGTTCGCCTCGTCCGGGCCGCCGATCTCGCCGATCATGATGACTGCGTCGGTTTCCGGATCGTCGTTGAACATGCGCATCACGTCGATGTGCTTCAGACCGTTGATCGGGTCGCCGCCGATGCCGACTGCCGACGATTGGCCCAGGCCCAGTGCGGTCAGCTGGCCGACTGCTTCATAGGTCAGGGTGCCCGAACGCGACACGACGCCGATACGGCCCTTCTTGTGGATGTGACCCGGCATGATGCCGATCTTGATCTCGTCCGGGGTGATCAGGCCCGGGCAGTTTGGGCCCAGCAGCAGGGTCTTCGAACCGGCCTTGGCCATGCGGTCCTTGACTTCCATCATGTCACGGACCGGGATGCCTTCGGTGATGCAGATTGCCAGATCCAGCTCGGCTTCGACGGCTTCCCAGATCGCGGCGGCGGCGCCTGCCGGCGGCACGTAGATCACGGACACGGTCGCGCCGGTGTTCTGCTTGGCTTCCTTGACGCTTGCGAAAATCGGGATACCTTCGAAGTCTTCACCAGCTTTCTTCGGGTTCACACCGGCGACGAAGGCTTCACGGCCGTTCGCGTAATCGCGGCACATGCGGGTGTGGAACTGGCCGGTCTTGCCGGTGATACCTTGGGTGATGACTTTGGTGTCTTTGTTAATCAGAATCGACATGTTATTTCCTTTGCGAATTAGGCTTGGCCAGCAGCTGCGGCGACGACCGACTTCGCTGCGTCTTCCATCGTGTCTGCGGCGATGATCGGCAGACCGGAGTCGGCCAGCATCTTCTTGCCCAGGTCTTCGTTGGTGCCCTTCATGCGGACGACCAGCGGCACCTTCAGCGAGACGGCTTTCGATGCGGTGATCACGCCTTCGGCGATCACGTCGCAGCGCATGATGCCGCCGAAGATGTTGACCAGGATGGCTTTCAGGCCCGGGTTCTTCAGCATGATCTTGAATGCTTCGGTGACCTTCTCGGCAGTTGCGCCGCCGCCCACGTCCAGGAAGTTGGCCGGCTCGCCGCCGAACAGCTTGATGGTGTCCATGGTGGCCATGGCCAGACCGGCGCCGTTCACCAGGCAGCCGATGTTGCCGTCCAGGGAGATGTAAGCCAGGTCGAACTTCGATGCTTCGACTTCAGCCGGATCTTCTTCGTCCAGGTCGCGGTAGGCGACGATTTCCGGATGACGGAACAGGGCGTTCGGGTCGAAGTTGAACTTGGCGTCCAGGGCGATGACTTTGCCGTCGCCGGTCACGATCAGCGGGTTGATCTCGGCCAGCGAGCAGTCGGTTTCCCAGTAGGCTTTGTACAGGCCTTGCAGGTTGGCGCGGGCAGCGGCGATCGAGCCTTCCGGGATGCCGATCTTGCGGGCGACGTCGTCAGCCTGCGCGTCGGTCAGGCCGACCGACGGCTCGATCACGACGTTGTGGATCTTTTCCGGATTGCTGTGCGCGACTTCTTCGATGTCCATGCCGCCTTCCGACGAGGCCATCAGCACGATCTTCTGGGTGACGCGGTCGGTGACCAGCGAGACGTACAGTTCCTGCTTGATGTCGGCGCCTTCTTCGATCAGCAGGCGGCGGACTTTCTGGCCTTCCGGGCCGGTCTGGTGGGTGACCAGCTGCATGCCCATGATCTGGTTCGCGTACTCGCGCACCTGGTCGATCGACTTGGCAACTTTCACGCCGCCGCCCTTGCCGCGGCCGCCAGCATGGATCTGCGCCTTGACTACCCAGACCGGGCCGCCCAGCTCTTCAGCTGCCTTGACGGCTTCGTCCACCGACATGCACGGAATGCCGCGCGGAACGGTCACTCCGAACTTTCGGAGGATCTCTTTGCCCTGATACTCATGGATTTTCATGCTGGCTTCCCTTCTTATGTTACTGATTTAGAAATACGGTTGAACAAATAAATCTACACGGATCGAATTTTACTGCGCGAATACTACCCCGATACCACCTTCAAGGCCCAGCGCGGGTAGTACTTGGCGACGGCGGGGCCGTCGGTGCGCAGCGCATGGCAGCGGTCGAGTTCATATGGACGCTCGGCAGCTTGCGCAGCCGCGCGGTTTTCCATGGCGTCGTCGGCAAAGGCCTGGACTGCCGCGGTGGGCAGGACCTGTGCCAGCTCGGTCAAATGGGTGCATCCGAGGACGCCCGACAGGCGGTCCTTCAGGTGCAGCCGGAAATGTTTCATCAGCGACAAGCCGATGAGTTTCTTGTAAGCGGGTGCGATGGTGTCGCAATAACCGGGATAGGGTACGGCATCTGACGAAGCTTCGGCGTCCGTGATGACCATGTCGCGGTCGATGGTCACGCGCAGCTTGAGGTCGTGCACAGGCAGGCCGCCCGGGCGATGGCCGGAAGGCAGTTCGATATCGTGGGTCTTGATGTCGCGGATGCAGGCGTCGAGGTCCCACAGCCCATCGTCGCGCGCGTACGCTTCGACGGTAATGGCGCGCGTGTGCCTTAGCTTACGCGGAGCGGGGGATGACAGGGGCATAAACACCAATGCCGGAATGCGGCGAAAAAAGTATGCAGCCGTTGTGCCTGATGCACGTTGCCGCAGCTTCTACGGCAACAACCGCTCTTGCGGCGCTGCTTAAACCATGAAAGTTTAGCACAGGGCGGTGGCGGATGCACCCGGCTGCCATTTTTGTAGGCAGTTTTACAAGGAAGATAAGGGGAATTGTTGCAATCCAAGCGCACAGCGTCATTCCGCCGTTGAGGAGGTGTGCCGGTCGGCGGCACATCGGCGGATGACGCTGTGCGCTTGGGCCTCAGCGATGAAGCGATCTATTGAAACGGCGGCGCGTGCGCGACTATTCGTCGTCGTCCTCGTCCCGTCCCTGCATTGCGCTGCGGATCGCGCCCTGCGAAAAACCACGCGCCATGAGGAAGCGCATTTGTTTACTACGTTCTTCGGCGTCCTGCGGGACCCGGTCGAACTTGCGGCGCCATACTTCGCGGGCGCGGGCAACTTCGGTTTCCTTCAGGCCGGACTTGAGCTCGTCAAGATCCTCGCCCTTCACCCCATGCTGCTGGAGCTCGGCCAGCACGCGGCTGTTGCCGTAGCGGCCGGCACGGCGGTGCACCAGGGATTCGGCGAACCGTTCCTGCGACAGCCAGTTGTTCTTTTCAAGGAAATCGAGGAGGGCTTCGACATCGTCACCCTCCTCGGCATAGCGCGACAGCTTGCGCCCCAGCTCGAGCCGGCTGTGCTCGCGCATTGACAGATACTTCAATGCGCGAGCTTTCAAGCTCAGTACTTGCCTCACTGGAGCGTCGGCAAAGAGGATTACTCTTCGTCGACAGCGGCAGCCGCGGCCGGCGCTTCACCGGCAGCGACCGGCGCCAGTTCGCGCACGCCCAGGGCAGCGCGGACCTTGTTTTCGATCTCGCGTGCCAGGGCCGGGCGGTCTTTCAGGAACTGACGTGCATTGTCCTTGCCCTGACCGATACGCTCGCCGCCGTAGCTGTACCACGAACCCGACTTCTCGACGATCTTGTTGTCCACGCCCAGGTCGATGATCTCGCCTTCGCGGGAAGTGCCTTCGCCATACAGGATGTCGAAGTGGGCTTCCTTGAACGGCGGCGCGATCTTGTTCTTGACGACCTTGACCTTGGTTTCGTTACCAATCACCTCGTCGCCGGACTTGATCGAACCGGTACGGCGGATGTCCATGCGCACGGAGGCGTAGAACTTCAGCGCGTTACCGCCGGTCGTGGTTTCCGGGCTGCCGAACATGACGCCGATCTTCATACGGATCTGGTTAATGAAGATCACCAGGGTGTTCGTACGGTTGATCGAGCCGGTCAGCTTGCGCAGTGCCTGCGACATCAGACGGGCTTGCAGGCCCGGCAGGGAGTCGCCCATGTCGCCTTCGATCTCGGCGCGCGGCGTCAGTGCCGCCACCGAGTCGATGACCACCAGGTCGACGCTGCCCGAGCGCACCAGCGCGTCGGTGATTTCGAGGGCCTGCTCGCCGGTGTCCGGCTGCGAGATCAGCAGCTCGTCCAGCTTGATGCCCAGCTTCTGCGCATAGCCGACGTCCAGCGCGTGCTCGGCGTCGATGAAGGCGCAGGTGCCGCCCAGCTTCTGCATCTGGGCGATGGTTTGCAGGGTCAGCGTGGTTTTACCCGACGATTCCGGGCCGTAGATCTCGACGATACGGCCGCGCGGCAGGCCGCCGACGCCCAGGGCGATGTCCAGGCCCAGCGAGCCGGTGGACACGGTCTGCACTTCCTCGACCGGCGCATTGGCATCCATGCGCATGACCGAGCCCTTGCCGAATTGCTTTTCGATCTGCGCGAGGGCTGCTGCCAGCGCCTTGCCCTTCTCAGCTGCATTTACTGCGGATTTTTTGTCGTCCATAACTTTCTTTCTGTCCTAGAGTGAACCAAGATAAGGGCCGCTCGCGCGTTTTCAATAGGAAGTACTGTATAAAATCCCAGTGGTTTTGGCAAGCGATATTTACTGATGTTTGAGGTAATCGACACGTTGCGAAAGATCACACACAATATGCAAGTAAGCTGGGTCCAACCAACAAACCGGGGGTAACAGAGATGCGTATTTTACTAGCCGAGGATGATAGCGTACTCGCCGATGGCCTGACGCGCTCTCTGCGCCAATCCGGGTATGCCATCGATTGCGTCAAGAACGGCCAGGACGCCGACACCGCGCTCTCGACCCAGGAGTTCGACCTGCTGATCCTCGACCTCGGCCTGCCGAAGCTGTCCGGGCTGGACGTGCTGCGCCGCCTGCGCGCGCGCGGCTCGCTGCTGCCAGTGCTGATCCTCACTGCCGCCGATTCGATCGAGCAGCGCGTGGGCGGCCTCGACGCCGGCGCCGACGACTACATGGCCAAGCCCTTCGCCTTGTCGGAACTGGAGGCGCGGGTGCGCGCCCTGACCAGGCGCGGCCAGGGCGGCGGTTCGACCGTGATCCGCCACGGCCCGCTGGCCTACGACCAGGTCGGCCGCAGCGCCTACATCGACGACCAGATGCTGGACCTGTCGGCGCGCGAACTCGGCTTGCTCGAGATCCTGCTGGCGCGCACCGGGCGCCTGGTGTCCAAGGAACAGCTGGTCGACCACCTGTGCGAATGGGGCGAGGAAGTGTCGAACAATGCCATCGAGGTCTACGTGCACCGCCTGCGCAAGAAGATCGAGACCGGCGGCATCCGCATCGCCACCGTGCGCGGCCTGGGTTACTGCCTCGAGCGCTACTCCGACGGCGCGCGCAAGACGGCCACGTGAAATCCCTGAAGCGGCGCCGCGCTACCGAGCCCGTCCCCGGCTACGAGGCAGCGCTCGAACCCGGGTATGAGCCCGTGTATGTGCCGCCGCGCCCCGAGCCCGAAGAAAGCATCCAGCACTCGCTGTTCGGCGAGATCCTCGACTGGATGCTGGCGCCGCTGCTGCTGCTGTGGCCGATGAGCATCGCCATCACTTACCTGGTGGCGAAATCGATCGCCAATCAACCCTTCGACCACGCGCTGGAAGACAACGTCACCGTGCTCGCCCAGCAGGTCAAGGAAGTGAACGGCAAAGTCGTGGCGCGCCTGCCCGGCAGCGCGCGCGACATCCTGCGCGCCGACGACGTCGACAGCGTCTACTTCCAGGTCACCGGCCCCCGCAACGAGGTCGTCGACGGCGACCGCGAACTGCCCTTGCCGCCGCCGGACGACGCCGAGCGCAGCGGCCGCGTCCACTTCCGCAACGAGAACCTGCACGGCACCCCGGTGCGGGTCGCCTATGCCTGGGTCAACCTGCAGCCGCTGCTTGATGCAGGCGCCGTGAATGCCGAACCGCGCCTGGCCCTGGTGCAGGTGGCGGAGACGCTGGAAAAGCGCGCCCAGCTGGCCAACGAGATCATCAAGGGCGTGATCCTGCCCCAGTTCATCATCCTGCCCGTGATCCTGGCCCTGGTCTGGTTCGCGCTGTCGCGGGGACTGTCGCCGCTGGCCCAGCTGCAGGAGCGGATTCGCGCGCGGCCGCCGGACGACCTGTCGCCGATCGATTCGCGCCAGGTACCGGAAGAGATCTCGCCGCTGGTCGGTTCGCTGAACGACATGCTGGCGCGCCTGGCGCACACGATCGACGCCCAGAAGCGTTTCATCGCCGACGCCGCGCACCAGATGAAGACGCCGCTGGCCGGCATGCGCATGCAGTCGGAGCTGGCCCTGCGCCAGGTCGATCCGGACGAGATCCACCGCTCGCTGGAGCAGCTGGCGAAGAGCTCGGAATCGGCGACGCGCCTGGTCAACCAGCTGCTGGCGCTGGCGCGCGCCGAGAACCAGCCGCATGCCGGCCTGGCGCTGGAGCCGCTCGACCTGGCGGCGCTCGCCCGCAGCGTGGTGCAGGACTGGGTGACGGCTTCCTTCGTCCACGAGATCGACCTCGGCTACGAAGACCCGGACGGCGCGGTGGAAATCGCGGGCAGCGCCATGATGCTGCGCGAGCTGCTGTCCAACCTGATCGACAACGCGCTGCGCTACACCCCGCCGGGCGGCAGCGTGACGGTGCGCGTGCGCAGCGATGCCGGACTGCCCCTGCTCGAGGTCGAGGACACCGGCCCCGGCATCGCGCCGGGCGAGCGTCCGCGCGTGTTCGAGCGCTTCTACCGCATCCTCGGTTCCAACGCGCCAGGCTCCGGCCTCGGCCTCGCGATCGTGCGCGAGATCGCGCAGCAGCACGGCGCCGAGATCGAGATCTTCAACAACCCGCGCAGCATCCAGAAGAAATACCCGGGCAGCCTGTTCCGGCTGACCTTCCCGCCACCACCCGCACCGCTAGAACCCGATGCCGACTGACAGCGCCTCCGCCTCCCCTCCCCCGTCGCGCGAACGCATCGTCGCCGCGCGCGCCCTGCACTGGTCGCGCACGCGCCGGCTCGTCCTGGTCCTGCTCGGGCTGTGGCTGGCCACCGGCTTCGGCACCGTATTCTTTGCGCGCGACCTGGCGCATCTGTCGGTGTTCGGCTGGCAGTTGTCCTTCTACCTGGCGGCCCAGGGCGCCTCGCTGATCTACCTGGCCATCCTCGGCGCCTACTCCTGGCGCATGCGGATACTCGACCGCGAGTTCGTGCGCATGCTGAGGGACGGCGCGTGAACACCAACAAGACCAAGCCCCGCAGCTACTTCCGCCGCCTGTCGCGCTACTACCTGTGGTTCACGGCCTGCCTGGCCCTGTTCCTGGTGGCCCTGACCATCCTCGAAAACGAGGGCATGCCGCGCCAGTGGATCGGCCACCTGTACATGTTCGCCACCATCGTGCTGTACGCGATCATCGGCGTGGTGGCGCGCACCTCGAACGTGTCCGAGTACTACGTGGCGGGACGGCGGGTGCCGGCCCTGTTCAACGGCATGGCGACGGCGGCCGACTGGATCTCGGCGGCCAGCTTCATCAGCCTCGCCGGCACGCTCTATCTGCACGGCTTCGACGCGCTGGCCTATGTGATGGGCTGGACCGGCGGCTACTGCCTGGTGGCGCTGCTGATCGCGCCTTATTTGCGCAAGTTCGCGCAGTACACGGTGCCGGACTTCCTGGCCGCGCGCTACGGCGGCAGCGACGATGGGAGTAAAGACGGCGGCAACGTGGTGCGCGCGCTCGCGGTCACTGCCACCATCGTGGTCTCCTTCACCTACGTGGTGGCGCAGATCTACGCGGTCGGCCTGATCGCCTCGCGCTTCACCGGCGTCGATTTCTCGGTCGGGATCTTCCTCGGTCTGGCTTCGATTCTTGTTTGCTCGTTCCTGGGCGGGATGCGCGCCATCACCTGGACCCAGGTGGCGCAGTACATCATCATCCTGGTCGCTTTTTCGATCCCGACCGTGTGGCTGTCCATGAAGTTCGCCGGCAATCCGGTGCCGCAGGTGGCCTACGGCTCGGTGCTGCCCAAGCTGGCCAAGCGCGAGGCCCAGCTGGCCCAGGATCCGCGCGAGCTGGAGGTGCGTGCGCGCTTCCAGGCGAAAGCCGACGAATACGCCGCCAGGCTGGCCACGCTGCCGCAGTCCTGGGAAGCCGGCCGCATCGACGTCCAGCGCCGCCTCGACAAGGCGCGCGGCCGCAATGCCTCGCTGGGCGAGGTGCGCAACGCCGAGCGCGAGCTGATCGCCTATCCGCGCACCGCCGAGGAAGCCGCGCGCCTGTGGACCGAACAGCGGGCAGCCAACCTCGCCCGCGCCCAGCCGCCCGAGCCGCATGCCGAACCCTTCCCCGGCAAGACCCGCGAGGAGTCGGACCAGCGCCGCAACAACTTCCTGGCGCTGGTGTTCTGCCTGATGTTCGGCACCGCCGCCCTGCCCCACATCCTGATGCGGGCCTACACCACGCCCTCGGTGCACGAGACCCGCGTGTCCGTGTTCTGGACCCTGTTCTTCATCCTGCTGATCTACCTGACCATGCCGGCCCTCGCCGTGCTGGCCAAGTACGACATCTACACCGCGCTGGTCGGCATCGACTATGCCTCGCTGCCGACCTGGGTGTCCTACTGGGCCAACGTCGACAAGACCAATCCCCTGATCAGCATCGCCGATATCAACGGCGACGGCATCGTGCAGCTGGCCGAGATCGCGATCGACGGCGACGTGCTGACCCTGGCCACGCCGGAGATCGGCGGCCTGCCCTACGTGATCTCGGGCCTGGTGGCGGCCGGCGGCCTGGCGGCGGCGCTGTCCACCGCCGACGGCCTGCTGCTGGCGATCTCGAACGCGCTGTCGCACGACATCTACTTCAAGATGGTCGACCCGGGCGCCTCGACCCAGAAGCGGGTCACGATCTCGAAACTGCTGCTGCTGGCGGTGGCCTTCATTGCCGCCTACGTCGCCTCGCAGAAGCCGGCCGACATCCTGTCGCTGGTCGGCGCCGCCTTCTCGCTGGCCGGTTCGACCCTGTTCCCGGCGCTGGTGGCCGGCGTGTTCTGGAAGCGCGCCAACCAGCAGGGTGCGATCGCCGGCATGCTGGCCGGCTTCCTGGTGTGCGTCTACTATATGCTGCACACCAACCCGATCCTGGGCGGGAACGCGGACAGCGCCTGGTTCCACATCGCGCCGATTTCGGCCGGGGTGTTCGGGGTGCCGGCGGGGCTGGCCGTGCTGGCCGTGGTCAGCCTCCTGACGCCGGTCCCGGCGCGCGAGACGATCGGGTTGGTCGACCATATCCGGGCGCCGGAGGAAGTGTAAAGATGTATCACGAGGTCGCAGCCGCTGGCGATGGCCTGAGGCCGTGATCCGCCAAGCGCCGGCGTCAGGTGAACAGGATCTGGTACTGCGGCCGGCCGGGCGGTGCGCCTGCCGCAGCCAGCACCGGCACGATGTTCAGCAGGTGCTCGCCGATGGCCGGATGCGCGATCAGGTAGTTGTCCTGCGCCAGCGTGACGTTCGCGGGGCCGTCGAAGATCAGCGACAGCGGCGTGCGCAGGTGGTCCGGCAAGCCGCGGCGCGGGCGCTCCACGGCCTCCGCCAGCGTCAGGACGAAGGGGCCGTGCGAGGTGTGAACGGTGAAGCCGGCGCCGACCAGGGGTTCGAACTGTGCGAGAGAAAATTCCATGAACTGTTCCTCAAATGACAATGTGACTATGCTACCGCCTTCTCTCCTGTTACGGCCAGCAGTGGATGCCGACGCCGGCTTCCTGCAGGCCTTGTACGCCTCCACCCGCGACGACCTGCGCCTGCTGCCGCTGCCGCCCGCCCAGGTCGACCAGCTGATCGCCATGCAGCAGCGCATCCACGAAGAGGGCCGCCGCGCCATCTATCCGCATGCCGAAGTCATGATCCTGGAGCAGGACGGCGTAGCGGCCGGCAAGGCCGTGCTGGACACCCTGGGGTGCGACTGGCGGCTTGTCGAACTGGCCCTGCTGCCGGCCCTGCGCGGCCGCGGCCTCGGCGCCGCGCTGCTGGCCGCATTGCAGGCGCGCGCCCGCACGCACGGCGCCAGCATCGGCCTGGCGGTCCTGTGCACCAACACGCCCGCGCTGCGCCTGTACGAGCGCGCCGGCTTCACCATCGCCGGCGGCAACGAGCTGCAGCACCAGATGGTATGGCGGGCGGCATGAGCGAGGCGACCCGCTGGCTGCGCCTGCCGCCCGTATTCGACCTCGCACGCCTGCAGGCGGATCTCGATACCGCCCTGGCGCGGCACTGGCAGGCGCACTACAACGACCGCGCCTATCGCGGCGGCTGGACCAGCATCGCGCTGCGCTCGGCCAGCGGCGGCGCCGAGGACATCCAGGCGCGCGAGGATGCGGACTTCCGTGACACCGGGCTGCTCGGATGCTGTCCGTATTTTCAGGAAGTCCTCGACAGCTTCGAATGCGAGAAGAAGGCGGTGCGCCTGATGGCGCTGGCATCGGGGGCCGAGATCAAGCCGCACCGCGACCGCGGCGGTTCGCTCGAGGACGGGCTGGCGCGCCTGCACATCCCCATCGTCACCGATCCGGCGGTCGTGTTCACGCTCGACGGCGAAGACGTGCATTTCGGCGTCGGCGCCACCTGGTACATGAATGCCAACTGCCTGCATGCGGTCCGCAACGGCAGTCCCCGCGAACGCGTGCACCTGGTGCTCGACTGCGTCCCCAACGACTGGCTGCTGGCGCTGTTCGAAGGCAGCGGCTGGCGGGCTGGGGCGCCGCCGAAGTACGGCGACCCGAGCATTACCGACGCCAACGTCGCCGCAGTGATCGCCCAGTTGCGCACCACTTCTCTGCCGGCCGCAGAAGCACTTGCCGAGCATCTGCAAGCAGTACTTTTTGATAGTGACGACAGGTAATTTATGGTGCTAGGATGATTTTCCGGTTCACAACTTAAAAGAAGGGGATGGCATGGAAGCATTCATGGGAACGATCATGGCGGTTGGGTTCAATTATGCGCCACGCGGCTGGGCTCAGTGCAACGGACAGCTGCTCTCGATTGCGCAGAACTCGGCATTGTTTTCGCTGCTTGGCACCACGTATGGCGGCAATGGCCAGACCACCTTCGGCCTGCCGGACCTGCGCGGGCGCACCCTGGTCGGCGCCGGCCAGGGCCCCGGCCTCAGCCCCGTCGTGCTTGGTCAGCTCTGGGGCACTGAAAACACGACGGCGATCGTCAACGGCAGCGGCTCGGTGACCATCGACGCTGCCCACCTGCCGAAGCACACCCACCCGGTCAGCATTGCCGGCAACCAGCTCAGCGCGACGTCCACCATGAACGTCACCACCACCGTCGGCACGGCCACGCCGCTCGAGGGCATGGCCCTGGGTTCGGGCGGCGCCGGCGGCCCCGGTTCGGCCAACATCTACGTCGGCGGCGGCGTCACCCCGAACGTGGCCCTGAACGCGAGCAGCGTCACCACCAAGCTCAGCGGACAGATCGACACCGCGACCGGCGAGAACGCCGGCGGCACTGGCGCGATTCCGGTGCCGTTCACCGCAAGCACCCAGGTCGGCGTGACCCAGCCTTCGCTCGGCATGAACTACATCATCTGCCTCGAAGGCATCTACCCGGCGCGTAACTGAGCGGAAAGAAAGCGGTCATGGCGCGCAGCGGTTCGGCACTGATGGAAAGCGGCTGGCTGCGCGCGCCGGAGGCCGATCCGGCCGGGTTGGCGTCGATGCGCGACTGGTTCCCGGTCGCGCTCGGCGAGCAGACAGTCAGCTGGCGCCACCTGCCCGCGCGCTTTACCGAACCCTTCTTCGGCGACACCCTGCGCGCCCAGCCGCGCGAAGAAAGGCGGGTCTGCCATACGCCGCACGCCCGGCTCGCGGACGTCGGCGAGACACTCGCGCCCAGCCTCTTCATTTTTCACAGCTCACGCTGCGGGTCCACGCTGCTGGCGCAGATGCTGGCCGCGCTGCCGCAATGCGTGGTGCACTCCGAGCCGCCGGTGCTCGACGACTTCTTCAGCACGCATGGCGAGCTGCCGCATGCGCAGGCAGCGCCGCTGCTGCGCCAGCTCGTGGGCGCCCTCGGCCAGCGCCGCAGCGCGCTCGAGACCCATTACATCGTCAAGCTCGACTGCTGGCACATCCGCCATCTGCCGCTGCTGCGCGCGGCGTTTCCGGACACGCCGTTCTGGTTCCTGTACCGCGAGCCGGCCGCGATCCTGGCCTCGCACCGCCGCCAGCGCGGGCCGCAGATGGTGCCGAACCTGGTGCTGCCGCCCGCGGTCGGCGCCGGCGTCGAAGCATGGGACCTGGAAGGCTATTGCGCCGCCGTGCTGCGCCACATCTTCAGCGAAGCGCTGGCGCATGCCGGGCAGCTGCGCCTGCTGGACTACCGGCAACTGCCCGCGGTGGTGTGGGATGAACTGCTGGCGGACCTGGGCCTCGCGCCCACCCCGCAACAGCAGGAGGCGCTGCAGGCACGCGCAGGCTTCCACGCGAAGGCGGGCGCCCGCGTGTTCAGCGGCGACCCGGCCGCGGCCAGCGAAGCGCCGCCGCACCTGCCGCAATTGCTGGCCATGCTGGCGCCCCTCCACGCGCAGCTGGAAGCGCGGCGCCTCGCGGGCGCCTGAGACGAAGATCAGGCGACGATGAAGTCCCAGTCCGTCGCGGCGCGCTGGTGGCCGACCATTTCCGCCGACTCCACGAAGCTCGATGCAACCTGCTCGAGGGTCATCCCGCGGCCCAGCGCCGCAGTCCAGTAGGCCATCCCGCCGGCGTCGGCCTCGCGGTTGAAGATCGCCGTGTAGAGCAGAGCAAGATCGTGCGCCGCCACGCCGTTGAAGCCTTCGTGATTGGCCACATGCTCGCTCGAGGTGATCATGCTGAGCGCGATCGCGCCCCAGCTGGCGCCGGCCTGGTGGACGTTGGCCCAGTACTCGATGCCCATCACGTCGGCCTGGCGGCCCAGCACCGTCTGGTAGATACCGGCCAGCGTGCCCATGCCGGCATTGTTCTGGACCGCGATGCTGGTGTCGCTGAACTGCAGCTGCTCGACGTTGACCACCATCTCCTTCACGTTCGGCGCCGCCTTCGTACTGACCATCACATAGCCGTTGTGGAACTCGATGTTGTAGTCGGCCCGCGCACCGCTGAAGGTGGCGGCGTCGCTGGCGGCGCCGCCGTGCAGCAGCGCGACACCGGCCGCCGGCGCCGGGCCTGTGGCGGCCGGCGCAGCGACGCTGAGGATATCGCTGCCGCCGCCGGCGAACAGCGAACCGGCGCCGCCCGCCGCCACCGTGAAGTGCTGGCTGGCGGCGTCGCCGGTCAGGATCGTGCCGCTGCCTGCGGTGACGTTGGCGGCGCCGATCACGGCGGCAAAGTTCACCTGCTGCAGCGCGATCGTCGCACCCGCGCCCAGGCCGCCGGTGTCGATCACCAGGGCGGTGCTCTGCCCTGCCCCGGCGGCTGGCCCGCTCAGGGTCAGCACGCCATCCGGCGCCGCGCTGCTGACCGGTTTCACGGTCTCCACCAGCAGCGAGCCGCTAGCCCCCAGCCCGGCCAGGAAGCTCTGGCCGTTGCCGGTCAGGTGGCCCTGGTCGGATGGCGCATGGGACGGCGTGGCGGCCTTGATCGCGGCAATCAGGAGTTCGCTTGCATTCGCCGCCGGCACGCTGGCGCCGCTGGCCGACAGGCCGTAGCCCGGCGCCAGCTGGGCCAGCAGCAGGGTCCCGCCCTGGCTCGATTTAATCAACGGGATATCGGCGACGCCGGCCTGGCCGCTGGTCTCGGTGCGGCCCAGGCCCACGACCGGGATCGAGACCGAGGTGCCCGGCAAATTGCCCGGCAGGCTGATCGGAAAGACCTGGACCGGCATGCCGTCGACCACGTCGATCGGGATCGGCGGTTCGGTGATGCGCAGCGTGAAGCCCGCGCTGGCCGCCGACTCGTTGCCGGCGGCGTCGGTCTGCGTGGCGCTCAGCACGTGGGTGCCGGTGGACAGCCCGACGGTGGCAACGCTCCACTTGCCGCTGCCGTCGGCCATGGCGGCGCCCAGCTTGACCTTGCTGCCGCTGACGGTCTCGTACAGCGTCACCAGCGTATTCGCCAGCGCCGTGCCTTCGATGACGGGGATGGCGTTCTCGGTCACGCCGTCGCCGACGCTGCCGGTGTCGCTCGACGCCTTCAGCAGCGGCGCTGCCGGCGCGGCCGGCGCCGCGGTATCGATGGTGAGGCTGAAGACCGTGCCGGCGCCGGATTCGTTGCCGGCACGGTCGACCTGGCGCGCACCGATCGCATGCACGCCATCCGCCAGGGCCGCTGACGTGATCTGCCAGGCGCCGTCGGCACCCGCCTGGACGCTGCCGATGACGGTGGCGCAGTCGTACAGCGTGACCTGGGCCAGGGCCTCGGCGCTGCCGCTGAAGGTCGGCGTCGTGGCTTTCGTGATGCCGTCCCCTGGCGCGCCGCTGTCGCTGGCGAGAACCAGCACAGGTGCGGCCAGGGCCAGCGCCTCGTTGTCGATGTTCAGGGTGAGCGCGGCGCCCGCGGCCGACGCATTGCCGGCGACGTCGACCTGGCGCACCGTCAGATCATGGCTGCCGGCCGTCAGCGCGCTGCTGGTGATGCTCCAGGCGCCGCCGGCGTCCGCGGTGGCGGTGCCGAGCACCGTGCTGCCGTCGCTGTCATACAGCGTGACGCTGGCGTTGGCTTCGGCGCTGCCGGTGAGGGTCGGCGTGGTGTCGCTGGTGAGGCTGTCGCCCTTCGTGGCGCTGTCGCTGGATGGATCGAGCACCGGCGCGGCAGGCGCGGCGGCGTGGGTGTCGATGACGATGGTTACGCCGCTCGACAGGACGCTGACATTGCCGGCGAGGTCGGTCTGTTTCGCGGTAATCGTGTGCGTGCCTTCGCTGAGCGTGATGCTCTGGATGCTCCACGCGCCGCTCGGGCTGTTGTCCGTGCCCAGCACGTTGCCATCGCTGTCGTACAGGGTAACGGTGGCCCCGGCTTCTTTGGTACCGGTAAAGACCGGCGTGGTGTCGTTGGTAATGCGGTCGCTGGACGAACTACCGGTGTCGCTGCCCGCCACCAGTACCGGTGCGGGCCCAGCAGGCGCCAGGGTATCGAAGTGCAGCGAGGGCATGGCGCCGGCCGTGCCGTCGTTGCCGGCCGCGTCCTGGTAGGCGCCGCCGATGACGCTGATGCTGGCGGTGCCGCTATTCGTGTCCGCTGTCGGCGTGAAGACGGCGGTGCGCGTGGCGCCGGTGCCGCTCAGCGCGGACAGCGTGCCGCCGCTGAGTGCGATGTCGCTGCTGTCGAAGCTGGCGCCCGGGTCTTCGCTGAAGGTGAAGGTGATGGCGGCCGTCTGGCCGGCCCTCAGCTGGCTGACGTCGCTGGTGATCGCCAGGGTCGGCTTGGCCGTATCGATGGTGACGGTGGTGTCGCCGGATACCGAGCTGACGTTGCCGGCCGCATCGAACACCTTGGCCGTGACAGTATGGCTACCCACGCCCAGCGTCGAGGTCGTGATGGTCCAGTTGCCGCCCGTGGCCGTGCCGCTGCCGATCTCGGTGCTGCCGTCCGTGTCGTACAGCTTGACGGTGGCGCCGGCTTCGGCCGTGCCCTTGAACACCAGGCTGGTCAGGTTGGTGAGATTGTCGGTGCTGGAGCTGCCCTTGTCGCTGCCTGCATCCAGGTCCGGCGTGGACGGCGCGCCCGGGGCCAGCGTGTCGAAGCTGAGCGATGGCGTTGCGCCGGCCAGGCTGGCGTTGCCGGCGGTGTCTTCGAACTTGCCGGCGTCGACGCTGATGCTGGCGGTGCCGGCGCTGGTGCCGGCATTCGGCGTGAAGACGGCGGTGCGGATGAGGCCAGTGCCGCTCAGGGCCGACAGCGTGCCGCCGTTGACGGTGATATCGGTGCCATCGAAGCTCGTTCCGGGATCTTCGGTGAAGGTGAAGGTGATGGCGGCGGTGTCGCCGGCCTTTAACTGCGCCACGTCGCTGGTGATCGTGACCTGCGGCTTGACGGTGTCGAGCGTGTAGGCCTGGGTATGGACCGTTCCGGCGTTGTCGACCGCGTCGACCACGCGCACCTTGATGTCGTGAGTACCGCTCAGGAGCGTGCTGGAGATCGACCAGGCATTGCTGCCGGTGGCGATGGTGGCGGTGTTCCAGGTGGCGCCGCCGTCACGCGACACCTCGACATGCTCGCCCGTTGCCAGGTTCGCGCTCAGTGTGCCGCTGATGGTCTGGTTCGCCTGGTTGGTGATGAAATCGCCGGCTGTACCGGAGTCGGCGGACAGCGCCATGTCGGCGACGGTTGTAGCCGGCCCTGTGGTGCGCACCACCACCTCCAGCGCGGCGGAGTTGGTGCCCGTGTTACCTGCCAGGTCGGTTGCAATGGCGGTGATGAAGTGGGGGGAATCGCCGACGCGCTGGGTCAGCGGCGTGCCACTGCTGGTGGTGATGTGCCAAGTGCCGTCTACCGCCACGACGCTGCCGATTTCGATGCCGCCGTCGAACAGCGTGACCTTGGCGCCGACTTCCGCGGTGCCGCTGAAGCTCGGCAGGGTCTCCCCGGTGATGTCGTCCGTGTGCGAGCTGCCGCTGTCGCTGGCGGCGTCGAGGTCAGGTACCGAAGGCGCGGCGGGCGCAGACTGGTCGAGGACGTAGGCGTGCGAGTAGACCGCGCCGCCGTTGCCGGCCAGGTCCACCACCTGCACTTTCAGGGTGCCGCTGCCGGCGAGCGTCACGCCCGCCAGTTCCCAGGTGCTCGCGCCGACGCTGGCGGTGGCCGGGTTCCAGCTCGCGCCGTTATCGAGCGAGACCATGACCAGCTCGCCTGCCGCCAGGTTGGCGCTCAGGGCGCCGGCAATCGTCTGGCTGGCGATCTTGGTGACCATGTCGGTGGTCGAGCTGCCGGTGTCGGCGGACAGCGCCGCGCTGGCGACCGTGGTCGGCGGCGGCGTGCGGTCGACCGTGATGACCAGCCCGCCGGATGCCGCGCTGGCGTTGCCGGCAGCGTCGACGGCGACGGCGGTTAGCGTGTGGCTGCCCTCGGCGAGGCCCGAGGCAGCGATGGTGTAGGTGCCGCCGCTGGCGGTCACGGAGCCGATCTGGGTAGCGCCGTCATACAGCTTCACCGTGGCGCCGGTATCGGCAGTACCGCTGAAGGTCAGCGGATTCTTGTTGGTGACGTAGTCGCTGTTCGAAGCGCCCGAATCGTCGCTGACGGCCAGGGACGGCGCCGACGGCGCATTTGGCACCAGCGTGTCGTAGCTGAGCGTCAGGTTGTTGCTGGCGGCGCCGTCGTTACCTGCGAGGTCGTGATACGCGCCGGACGACACGCTGATGCTGGCGCTGCCGGCGTCGGTATTTGCAGTCGGTGTGAAGGTGGCGGTGCGGGTGGTGCCGCTGCCGCTAATCGCAGACAGGGTGCCGCCGCTGACCGCGATGCTGCCCGCGCTGCCGTCCCAGCTGAAGCTCGTGCCCGGGTCTTCGCTGAAGGTGAAGGTGATGGTGGCGGTCTCGCCGGCCTTCAGCGTGGACCCACTGCTGGTGATGGAGAGCGTCGGCGGCGTGGTGTCGACAAAGATGGCCGGTCCAGTCACGATGCTGCTCGTGTTGCCGGCGGCGTCGAAGGCCATGGCCTTGATCGTGTGCGCACCGCTGGCCAGCGAGGACGTGACGATGTTCCAGTTGCCGCTGCCGTCGGCGGAGCCGCTGCCGATTTGCGTCGTGCCGTTGGTGTCGTAGAGCTTGATCGTGGCGCCTGCGTCGGCGGTGCCGCTGAATTGCAGCGTGGCCTTGCTGGTGATGCCGTCGGTGCTGGAATCGCCCTTGTCGTCGGCGCTGGCGAGGACCGGCGCGGATGGGTTGGCCGGTGCCTGCGTGTCGTAGGTGAGGCTCTTGCTGGCGTTGGCGCCGGTGTTGCCAGCCGCATCGGCGTAGTTGGCGCCGGCGACCGCGATGGCGGCTGTGCCGTTATCGATATTGGCGGTCGGCGTGAACGTGGCGGTGCGGACGGCACCGGTGGTACTGATCGCGGACAGGGTGCCGCCGCTTACCGTGATGCTGCTGTCGTTGAAGCCCGCGCCCGGGTCGTCGCTGAAGGTGAAGGTGATGGTGGCAGTTTCGCCGACCTTGAGGGATGCCTTGTCGCTGCTGATGGAGAGCGTCGGGGCCTTCGTGTCATAGGTGAGCGAAGTGCTGGCGGTCGTGGCATTGCTGTTGCCCGCCGTGTCGCTGAAGGAGTTCGCCTTGACGCCGATGCTGGCAGTGCCGTTGTCGAGGTTCGTGGTCGGGGTAAAGGTCGCTTTGCGTGTATTGCCGGTGCCGGTGATTGCAGACAGCGTGCCGCCGCTGACCGTGAGGTCGCCGGCCGAGCCGTCCCAGCTGAAACTCGTGCCCGGATCGTCGCTGAACGTGAACGTGACTTCGGCGGTCTCGCCTGCAGTCAGAACCGATGGGCTCGACGAGACGGACACAGTCGGCGCCGTGGTGTCGACGGTGACGTTGACACTACCCGAGGCGTTGCTTTCGTTGCCCACTGCATCATAGGCCCTGGCGGTGATCGTGTGGACGCCGGGCGCCAGCGAACTTGTCGTGATGCTGTAAGAGCCGCTGCTGACCGAGCCGCTGCCGATCTGCGTGGCGCCGTCGAACAGCTTGACGGTCGTGACCCCGGCTTCGGCGCTGCCGGTGAACTGCAGGGTCGTCCAGTTGGTGATGTTATCGCTGCTCGACACGCCCTTGTCGGTGCTGGGGTCGAGAACCGGCGTCGTCGGCGCGTTCGGAATGACGTTGTCGACCGTGATGGATGGCGAGGCGCCGGCGGCGCCCAGGTTGCCGGCGGCATCCGCATACGATTTATCGGTGACCGTGATGCTGGCGGCGACGCCGTTGAGACCGGCCGAAGGCGTGAATGTGGCGTTGCGCGTTAAGCCGCTGCCGGTGATCGCGCCGATGGAGCCGTTCGAAACCACGACGTCAGCTGCGCTGAAGCTCGCCCCCGGATCTTCGCTGAAGGTGAAGGTGATGGCCGCGGTGCCGTTGCTCGCTATCGTGGACGGGTTGCTGGTGATCGTGACCGTGGGGGCGACCGTATCGACGGTCATCGACAGGCTGCTGGAGGTCGTATTGAAGTTGTTTGCGGCGTCCGCATACTTGTTGGTAGCGACCGAAATGGTGGCCGTGCTGCCGTTGATGCCGGCGCTGGGCGTGAAAATTGCATTGCGGGTGAAGCCGCTGCCGGTCAATGCGCTCAGTGTGCCGTTGCTGACCGCGATGTCGGCGGCCGTGAAGCTCGAACCGGGATCTTCACTGAAGGTGAAGGTGATGGCCGCGGTGTCGCCGGCGATGACCGTCGATTTGCTGCTGGTGATGGCCAGGGTCGGTGGTGTAGTGTCTGGTGCAGTGACATTGGCAAAGACCATGTCATCCATCTGAAAAAACCGGATGGTGTTTCCAGCCTGGGGCGTGATCACCAGGGTTGTGATGTTGGTGAAGCCGTTCAAGTTCTGCGTGACGAAATTACTGATCGAGGCCCCGACCGGAACGTGAACGGTGGTGTGGGTAACTTCAGATCCGTCTGCCCTCAAACCAGTGAAGACGAGCGTCTGATCGTACGACATATTTCCGTTCACGTTCACGGATGTCGGCGTGAAAGTCTGGCCTCCGTTAAACGCGATCGTGATTTTGTCTTCAGACATGCCCGGTGACGCAGTGATGTAACCTGCGCCGTAACTTCTGACCCCCTCAAGATGGCCGTTTACCTTGAGCGTATAGCCAGGCTGGCCGGGAATAGTGTACGAATAATCTGCGCTCGGGCCATAGACCCCCGCGTTCGCGTCCGACCCACTGAACGTGATTGTCGTAGGAGTCGTAATACTCAGCAGTTCCTGATATTGTGCCGCCATTGCTGAACTGACGAAGGGCACGGTTTCTACACTTCCCGAAGTAACTTCCAGGTTCCAGTCACCGCCCTGGCTGGAACCGCCGGTGGCGTTACTCGATGCGCCGATATCGGCGCCGGTGGCGATGGCAAGCTGGCCGATCAAATCCGCCCCCTGCCCCACGCCGACGCTGCATCCGTAGAACATGATGTCGCCGTCGGCGCTCATGCTGCTGCCGATGGTTGCCAGCACGCTCTGGTACTGCGCCGCCGTGGACTGGTCCAGCGTCAGGGTGCCCAGGCCGATCTTGCCTTCCGCCCCATGGCTCACGACATGCACGGCATCGATCCCGCTCAGGCCTTTCATGGCGTCGGCAATCTGCTGCAGGCCATCCTTGCTCGAATCGAGAATCACGACCTGGCGCCCGGCGCCCGCATTCGCCGCGATGGTCTGGTAGTCGGCAACGTTATCCTCGATGAACACAATCTCCTTGCGCGTTGCAATGACGAGGTTGTCGCTGGCGGGGTCGAACGCAGAGGACGTCATGCTTGTTTTCCTTGTTGTGCAGGCTGGGGCGCAATGACGTTGGCGGCGCTGCCGGCCTTGTCATTCCAGAAGGACATCTGATTGAATTTGTCGAAGAGGTCGGGCGGGATGACGGTCGGGCGCGGCGTGAATTTCACTTGCGCCTTGACCCGGTGCAGGCCGGGCGCGCCGAGCTGCTGGTCGAATTCCTCGGCGTCGTATTCGACGTTCTCGAAGTCGTGCTCGAAATAAGGCTCGCCCAGGAAGTCGTAGACCAGCGGCAGGACCTTGGCAGGGGCCCGGGTCAGCAGCTCGTAGTCGACCACCAGCAAGGAGGACGCATGCTCGCCGTAGAAAGCGTCGCGCAGGGCCGACCAGGCGTAGCCGACGGTCTGCTCGTGCTGGGCCAGGCCCTCGAGGCGGCTGTAGACGGTGCCGCGCGCGCCGGCGGCACCGAACAGGCGCGTCGATTCATAGGGGTTGGCGCGGTACATGCGCTCGAAGCTGTCCATGATCCAGGCCACGTTGCGCACGCAGGCGATCACCTTCGCTTCCGGGAACAGGTCGTGCACCAGCGGCATGCGGGCGGACCAGGCGCGGTTGGTGTCGAACACGACTTCCCGGTCGATGTCGGCATAGTAGGAATCGAACAGGCCGCGCAGCAGCTCCTTGCGCTTGTCGCGCCCGACCACGGCGCCGAACTCGCTGCCGGCGCTGACCTGGCTCAGCACGGCGCTGCACAGCGTACCGACCGGGCTGGTCATGCCGGCGTGAAAGCGTGGGTTCTGCAGCAGGATGCCGGACAACAGGGTCGAACCCGAGCGCGGCAGGCCGGAGATGAAATGGAAGCGGCGGCCCGGGGCCGGAAAACTGGACATCATTTGGACACGTTTCTCGTTCGCTAATGCGAACTAATTGGTATCCGGAGATGATGAATTAAAAGTAAACGGCGGGCAATATTTTGTCGGATATTTCATTGACAATAGTCAATGTCAGTGAGAAAGCGACACGAAATACAACAACTTGTGACTGTCAGTCACAAATCCCATGGCGGGTAGAAACGATATCGCGCCGCTCCAGCTCGGCCAGCAGGCGCGCGACTTCCTGCTCCACGGACGATTCCGCGCTGTCGACCAGCACGTCCGGCGCCTCGGGCGCTTCATAGGGGGAAGAAATACCGGTGAACTCCGGCAGCATGCCCGCCCGCGCCTTGCGGTACAGGCCCTTGGGATCGCGTTCTTCGCAGACGGCCAGCGGGCAGCGGCAATACACCTCGAGAAAATACGGCGACGGCACCAGGGCGCGCGCCCGCTCGCGGTCGGCCTGCAGCGGGGAGATCGCCGACACCAGCACGATCTGCCCGGCTTCGTAGAACAGGCGGGCCACCTCGCCGATGCGGCGGATGTTTTCGGAACGCTCGGGCAGCGAGAAGCCGAGATCGGCGCAGAGGCCGTTGCGGACCTTGTCGCCGTCCAGCACAAACACCTGGCAGCCGCGCTCGAACAGGGCGCGCTCGGCGGCCAGCGCCAGGGTGGTCTTGCCCGCGCCGGACAAGCCCGTGATCCAGACCACCGCGCCGCGATGGCCGGCGCGGCGCAGGCGTTCCTCGTTCGAGACCGGCTGCGGCCCGCTCATGCCGGGCTCAAGCGACGATGGTCTGGGCTTCGCCCTCGGCACGGGCGCGGATCTCGCCGATGCGGTAGACGGTTTCGCCGGCTGCCTGCAACTGGGCCATGGCAGCGTCCGCGTTCTCTTTCGAGACGATCACGGTCATGCCGATGCCGCAGTTGAACACGCGGTGCATCTCGGCGTCGGCGACGCCGCCATGCTGCTGCAGCCACTGGAACAGCGGCGGCATGGTCCACGACTTCGAATCCAGCACGGCGGTCAGGCCATCCTGCAGCACGCGCGGGATGTTCTCGACCAGGCCACCGCCGGTGATGTGCACCAGGCCCTTCACTTCCATGGACTGCATCAGCGCCAGCAGCGGCTTGACGTAAAGACGGGTCGGCGCCATCAGGACGTCGGCCAGCTTGCGGCCGTGGAAGTCGGCGTCCAGGTCGGGTTTGGCGACTTCGATGATCTTGCGCACCAGCGAATAGCCGTTCGAGTGGATGCCCGAGGAAGCCAGGCCCAGCACGACGTCGCCGGCGGCGATCTTGCTGCCGTCGATGATCTGCGATTTTTCCACGGCGCCGACGGCAAAACCGGCCAGGTCGTATTCGCCGTCCGGGTACATGCCCGGCATCTCGGCGGTTTCGCCGCCCAGCAGCGCGCAGCCGGACTGTTCGCAGCCCAGGGCGATGCCTTTCACCACGGCGGTGGCGGTGGCAACGTCCAGCTTGCCGCAGGCGAAGTAGTCGAGGAAGAACAGCGGCTCGGCGCCCTGCACCAGGATGTCGTTGACGCTCATGGCGACCAGGTCGATGCCGACCGTGTCGTGGCGGTTCAGCTCGAAAGCGAGGCGCAGCTTGGTGCCGACGCCGTCGGTACCGGACACCAGCACGGGCTCCTTGTACTTCTTGCTGATCTCGAACAGGCCGCCGAAACCACCGATGCCACCGAGCACACCTTCGCGCATGGTGCGCTTGGCAAACGGTTTGATCGCTTCGACCAGGGCATCGCCGGCATCGATATCGACACCCGCATCGCGGTAGGAGAGAGAAACATTAGACGGTTGGCTCATGATATTTGGCAGCGGAGGCGGTAAAATAGATAGCGGTGAATCAACTGAACGCACCCGCGTCACTGCCGGGAACGGCCAACTGGTCAATCCGCTATTTTAGCAATAACAAGAAGAAGATGCCTTTTTTCCCTCTGCCCGGATGAGATGCAAGCCATGAAACAGCTGGTGCTCGATTTAGGCGCGGCCGAACCGGCGCAAAGCCTCGACACCTTTCAAATAGGAGCGAATGCCGAAATGGCGCACTTGATGCACCAGTTCGCGCAACGCGCCTCGCGCGAGCATTTCTGCTACCTCTGGGCCGAAACCGGCGCCGGCAAGACCCACATCCTGCACGGCCTGGCCGCCACGCCCGGCTCGCGCTACATCGCAGCCGATGCCGGCGCGAAGGCCTTCGTGTATTCACCGGACGTCAGCCTGTACCTGGTCGACGACATTAACCGCCTGTCGCCCAAGCGCCAGATCGACGCCTTCGCCCTGTTCAACCAGGTGCGCGAACACGGCGCCTACATGGTCTGCGCGGGCCCGGTGCCGCCGGCGGTGCTGCCGGTGCGCGAAGACCTGCGTACCCGCATGGGGTGGGGCCTGGTGTACCAGATCCACGGCCTGTCGGACGACGAGAAGATCGCCGCCCTGACCCAGGCCGCCGAGGCGCGCGGTTTGACGCTGTCGGCCAGCGTGTTACCCTATTTGCTGTCCCATTTCAAGCGCGACATGCGCTCCCTGTCGACCATGCTGGACGCCCTCGACCAGTATTCGCTCGAGACCCAGCGCCCGGTCACGCTGCCCCTGTTGCGTGACCTGCTGCTGCAGGGAAACCCGCAAAACGATTTAAAAGAATGAGCAATCTCGCGCTGTTTGACCTCGACCATACGCTGCTGCCGATCGACTCCGACTTCGAGTGGGGCCAGTTTCTGGTACGGAACAAGGTCGTGGATTGCGACGCCTACCAGCGCCGCAACGAAGAATTTTTCGCCCAGTATCAGGCCGGCACCCTCGACCCGGTCGAGTACCTGGAATTCGCCCTCGGCACCTTGGCCGGCTTCGAACCCGGCCACTTGCAGGACCTGCACGCGCAGTACATGCGCGACGTGATCGAGCCGGCGATCCGGCCAAAGGCAGTCGAGCTGCTGAAGCGCCATCTAGATGCCGGCGACCTGGTCGCCATCATCACCGCCACCAACGGCTGGCTGACGGCGCCGATCGCGCGCGCGCTGAACGTGGAACACCTGATCGCGGCGCGCCCGCACCTGGACGAACGCGGCCACCCGACCGGCAAGCTGCTCGGCACGCCGACCCAAGGCCACGGCAAGGTCGTCCACATGCACGCCTGGCTCGAAAGCCTGGGCAAGCCCTTTGGCGGCTTCGAGCGCAGTTACTTCTACAGCGATTCGCACAACGACATCCCGCTGCTGTCCGTCGTCTCGCATCCGGTGGCGACCAATCCGAGCGCCAAACTGGCCGAACACGCGACCGCCCAAGGCTGGCCTTTACTCCATCTGTTCAATGATTAAAAAATTCATCCGCAAGATCCTTGGCGTGAAAGACGAGCGCGATCCCACCCAGCCCGTGATCCTCGGCGCCGACGAGCATGGCATCGACCCGAAGCTGCTCTCCTCCAATGCGGTGCGCGTCACCCAGACCCTGCAGGAAGCCGGCTTCAAGGCCTTCGTGGTCGGCGGCGCCGTGCGCGACCTGCTGCTGGGCGTGAAGCCGAAAGACTTCGACATCGCCACCGACGCCACCCCGGAAGAAGTGAAAAAACTGTTCCGGCGCGCCTTCATCATCGGCCGCCGCTTCCAGATCGTGCACGTGATGTTCGGCCAGGAGCTGCTGGAGGTGACCACCTTCCGCGGCAACGCCGTCAACAACAACGCGCCGAAGGACGAACACGGCCGGGTCCTGCGCGACAATAACTTCGGCCCGCAGCACGAAGACGCGGAACGCCGCGACTTCACCATCAACGCCATGTACTACGACCCGGCCACGCAGTCGGTGCTCGACTACCATGGCGGCATCCAGGACATCCGCGACAAGGTCCTGCGCATCATCGGCCAGCCGGAAGCGCGCTACCGCGAAGACCCGGTGCGCATGCTGCGCGTGGTGCGCTTTGCCGCCAAGCTGCAGTTCACGATCGAGCCGGCCACCCGCGCGCCGATCCCGGTGATGGCGCCCCTGATCAACAACGTGCCGGCCGCGCGCGTATTCGACGAGATGCTGAAACTCCTGCAGTCTGGCCATTCGCTGGCCTGCCTGAAGGAGCTGCGCGCCGCCGGCCTGCATCACGGCCTGCTGCCGCTGCTGGACGTGGTGCTGGAACAGCCGATCGGCATGAAGTTCGTGACCCTGGCGCTGGAATCGACCGACGCCCGCGTCCGCGCCGGCAAGGGCGTCTCCGCCGGCTTCCTGTTCGCCTCCCTGCTGTGGCACCAGGTGCTGGAAAAGTGGAACGCCTACCGCGCCGCCGGCGAAGCGCCGATCCCGGCCCTGCACCTGGCCGCCGACGACGTGCTCGACAACCAGACCGACTCGCTGGCTCTGCAGCGCCGCATCGCCACCGACATGCGCGACATCTGGGCCATGCAGCCGCGCTTCGAACGCCGCACCGGTAAGTCGCCCTACAAGCTGCTCGAGCACCCGCGCTTCCGCGCCGGCTTCGACTTCCTGCTGCTGCGCTGCGAATCGGGCGAACTCGATGCGGAGCTGGGCAACTGGTGGGCCACCTTCTACGGCGCCGACGTCAACGAGCGCGAACGCCTGATCAACACCGCCCGCGAACCGCAGGGCGGCGACAAGAAGAAGCGCCCGCGCCGCCGCGGTCCGCGCAAGACCGGTGACGAAGGCGTAGGCCAGCTGGATGCCGGCGCGCAGCAAGCCGCATCGGGTCCGGACGGCGAATGAGCGCCTGGGTCGGCATCGGCGCCAACCTGGGCGATGCGCATGCAAACGTCCTCGACGCGCTCGACCGCCTGGCCTGGGTGCCGGGCGTGCGCCTGCTGCGCGCGTCCTCGCTGTACCGCACCGCGCCCATCGATTCCTCGGGCGACGATTACGTCAACGCCGTGGCCGAAATCGACACCTCGCTGAGCGCCCGTGCATTGCTGGCCGCGCTGCACGGCATCGAGCAGGCCCACGGCCGCGAACGCCCCTACCATAACGCCCCACGCACGCTCGACCTCGACCTCCTGTTGTATCACGACGAGGTCATCGCTGACGCTCCTGCTCTCCTTGTGCCCCACCCGCGCATGCACGAGCGCGCCTTCGTGCTGGCGCCGCTGGCGGAGCTGGCGCCCGGGCTCGAGATCCCCGGCCGCGGCCGTGTTGCAGACCTGCTGCCCTTGGTTGCGGAGCAGGCCATCGAACGGCTGCGCTAGACTCAGCCGAACGATACGGCGTAGAGGCAGGGCAGCAGCGCAAGCGGCATCACGACCGCGCCGACTTTCAGGAACTGGACAAAGCCGACCTCGATGCCTTCGCGGCGCAGGACGGTAAGCCACAGGACGGTCGCCAGAGACCCGGTGACCGACAGATTGGGGCCGAGATTGATGCCGATGAGGGTAGCGGCAGTCACGTTCGACGCCGCGTGATTCGCGGCCATGGTCGCGCCGGCGATCAGTCCAGCGGGCAGATTGTTCGCGATATTCGAGACGAGGGCCGTTGCAATCCCGGCCCCCCAGACGCTCCACTGCGGCGCCGTGGCCTGCAGTTGCGCCAGCATCCTTGCCAGCGCATCCGCAACGCCGATCTTGGACAGCGCTTCCACCAGCACGAACAGCCCCGCCACCAATGGCAGGACCGACCAGGACATGTCGCGCGCAGCGGTCAGCGCTGTCGGGCGCGCGCGCAGGAAAACGACCGCAAACGTGAGGACCCCAGCCGCGAAGCTGGGCCAGCCCAGGTCGATCCCGCGGGCCGACGCCGTCAGCAGCAGCGCGGCCATCAGCACAATCCCGAATGCCACGATTTTTGCGTCCCGCGACAGGGGTGGGAGCGCGGCTTCATCGCTCAAGCGCAGTGTCAGATCGCCTCGCTGGGTCCAGTATAAGGCGGCGAAAGTGACGGTAATCGCGATGCTTGAGGGCAGCAGGAACAGGCCGAACCAGTCCAGCAGCGCCGGCATCCGGTTGGCGTACACCACCAGGTTGGCGGGATTGGAAACCGGCAGGACAAAGCTTGCGGCATTGGCAATCAGGGCGCAGGCGAACAGGTGAGGAAGTGGACGTTCGAGCCGTGCAGCCCGCGCGGCTGCCAGTACGGCGGGCGTCAGCACGACCGCGGTGGCATCGTTGGACATGAAGGTCGTCACGACGATGCCGACCGCATACACGATGCAGAACAGCCGCCTGGCCGAACCCTTGGCCCAGCCCACTGCATGCGCTGCGATCCAGTCGAACAAGCCGGTGGTACGCGCCATTTCGGCAATCAGCATCATTCCGATCAGGAACAGATAGACGTCCGTGCCTTTCCCTACCGCGCGCGCCAGCTCCGCCAGGTCCACCTGCCCGGTGATCAGCAAGAGCACCGCGCCCAGCATGGCCCACCACGCTTCCGCCAGCCGGAACGGCCTGACAAGTACACCGGCAGTGGAAAGCAGGGCAATGGGCCATACGACGACAGGAGATAGCGGAAGTTGTAACATGGCGGGTGCTTGAACGAGGGCTTTGCATTGTACTGGTTCATCCAAGCGATCGCCGTCGGGCAAAAAGTTTGTGCCGGCATTACACTACGCCGTCGGCAGACCATCGACTGCCGACAGTGGCTTTTTACGATTTACAAAGGAAAAACATGAGCGGATATTTGCAGGGCAAGGACATGGCGGCACCGGGTACGGATAACGGTGCGCAGGCGCCGGTCGCAGCGCCGGCCAAACCTGTGGCCATGGCCGTGACCATTCCGTCGCTGCGCGCCATGCGTGCCGCCGGCCAGAAGATCGCCATGCTCACCTGCTACGACGCCAGCTTCGCCTCGCTGATGGACCGCTGCGGCGTCGAGATCCTGCTGATCGGCGATTCGCTCGGCATGGTCTGCGCCGGCTACGATTCGACCCTGCCGGTGACGGTGGCCGACGTCGCCTACCACACTGCGTCCGTGGTCCGCGGCCGCAAGAACGCACTGGTGCTGGCCGACCTGCCCTTCGGCAGCTACGGCACCAAGGAGCAGGCCTACGACAGCTGCGCGATCCTGATGCGCGCCGGCGCCCAGATGATCAAGATCGAAGGTGGCGCCTGGCTGGCCGAGACCGTGCACTTCCTGGTCGAACGCGGCATTCCGGTATGCGCCCACATCGGCCTGACCCCGCAATTCGTCCACCAGCTGGGCGGCTACAAGGTGCAGGGCAAGACCAGCGAAGGCGCCGACCAGCTCAAGCGCGACGCGCAGGCGCTGCAGGATGCCGGCGCGGCCATCGTGCTGCTGGAAGCGGTGCCGGCGGCGCTGGGCAAGGAAGTGACCGACATGCTGCAGGTGCCGACCATCGGCATCGGCGCCGGTCCGGACTGCTCCGGCCAGGTGCTGGTGATGCACGACCTGCTGGGCGTCTTCCCGGGCCGCAAGGCGCGCTTCGTGAAGAACTTCATGGAAGGCCAGACCAGCATCGACGCCGCGGTGTCCGCCTATGTGACGGCGGTGAAGGACGGCAGCTTCCCGGCGCCGGAACACTGCTTCTGAGCTTGGAGGGTGGTCATGGAGACTTCTTCGTCCACCCGTCTCTTCCTGGCGCTCTGGCCCGATGCGGCCGTGCGCGAGCAGCTGCGCGAATGGCGCGACCTGTGGAACTGGCCGCGCGGCGCCTCGCCGGTCCACACCGACAAGCTGCACATGACCCTGCACTTCCTCGGCAACCAGCCCAGCGATTCCCTGCCTGCGCTGCTGGATGGCCTGGCCGTGCCCTTTTCTCCGTTCCGGCTGCAGCTGGGCGTGGCGGAGTTGTGGCATAACGGGATTGCGGTACTCTCTCCTTCTTCTGCGCCTTTGGAGCTTCTCGATTTACATGCGGCTTTATCGGCGGCCTTGCCTGGTGTCGGGCTGCAGGCGGAGACGCGCGAGTACCGGCCGCATGTGACCATGGCGCGGCGGGCGCGCGGGGCGGACGTTCCCGCGAGCGGCCCCTCGATCGACTGGGCGATCGATCACTACACGCTGGTCGAATCGAAGACCGGGGATGGCAGCGGTTATACCGTGCTGCGCGAATACAGGTAGATTTGCTGCGTGGGCTCGGGGAGCCCACCCTACGATACGTTTGCGGTAGGGTGGGCACCCCGTGTCCACGCACACATCACCCTTTCACCACCCGCGCATTCGCCGCGATCACGATCCCCGATATCGACAGGATGCCGAGCGCCACCGCGATATTCGTGTGCGCCGCAATCGACCCGAGCAGGGGCGGCGCCAGCAGCAACCCGGCATAACCAAGGGTCGCCACCGTCGCCAGGCCGCCGCCGGCCGACATGCCCGGCGTGCGCGCGGCAGCCGAGAAGATCAGCGGCACCACGTTGGCCGCCGACAGGCCGATCAGCGCAAAGCCGCAGGCCGACAGCACGAAGTGGGTGCTGAGCACCGCCAGCATCAGGCCGCAGAACATGCCCAGGCCGCCCGCAACCATGATCCGCATCGCGCCTAAGCGCAGCACCAGGCGGTCGCCCGCGAAGCGGCAGGCCGCCATCGCGATCGAAAACGCCGAATAGCCCAGCGCCGCGGATGCGGGATCGGCCTCCGTGCGCTCCCGCAGCAGCAACGCGCTCCAGTCCACCAGCGCGCCCTCGACGGCGAAGCACAGCAGCCCAAGCAGGCCAAGAAACAGCGCCGGTCCGCGCGGCAGCGCAAAGTGGCTCTCGTGCGGCGCCGGCGCCACCTTCAGCACGAAGGGCGCGCACACGGCAACGGCGATGGCAATCGCCACGCCCGCCATCAGCGCGCCGCGGCCGTCGCCCAGGCCGGCGCCGATCAGCACCCCGCCCAGCGCGGCGCCGAGCAGCCCGCCTAGGCTGAAGAAGCCGTGGAAGGACGACATGGTCGGCACGCCGCGCGCGGCTTCGACCTCGCTGGCGTTGGCGTTCATGGACACGTCCAGCACGCCATTGCTGGCGCCGAAGGCATAGGCCGCCAGGAACAGCGGCACCAGCCCGCCAATGTTCATCAGCAGCGCCGTGGTCACGGACAGCAGGCCGGCGCTGGCCAGCACCACGGGACGCGTGCCCCAGCGCCCGGCCAGCCAGCCGGACAGCGGCATGCAGGAGAGCGCGCCGCCGGCGATGGTCAGCAGCAGCAAGCCGAGCACGCCGGTATCGATGCCGGCACGCGCCTGCACCACCGGCACGTGGGCGGCCCACAGGCCGATCGAGGCGCCGTTCAGCAGGAAGATGAGGGAGATGGCCCAGCGCGCCCTGTTGACGGTACTGGCGGTGGCAGGGTGGAGATTCTCGGCCGGTTTCATGGTTTGACTTTCGCTGCGAGCTTGATGTCGGGGGTGGGGTCGGCCTGGCGCAGGCGCTCCAGCACCTCGGGCGGGCAGGCGGCTTCCAGCACCAGCTGGTCGACTTCGCCCAAGGGAGCGATCAGGAAAGGCGCCGGCGCTTCAAGGCGCTCGTTGAGGACCGCCACCACGCGACGGCTGGCGGCGGCCAACATGGCCTGCTTGACCGCGGCTTCCTCGGCGTCGCTGGCGCCCAGCCCGCGGTCGGCTTCGACGCTGCAGACGCCGACCACGGCCAGGTTCACGCGCAGCCTGCGGATTTCGTCGACGGTGTGGGCGCCCAGCACGACGCCGGCGTGGCCGGCATAGATCCCGCCCAGCAGAATGACCCTGGTCTTGCGCAGCTCGCCCAGCGCCAGCGCGATCTGTGGGCTGTTGGTAATGATGGCGGCGGCGCGGCCGTCTTCGAGCAGGCGGGCGAAGGCCAGGTTGGTGGTGCCGGCGTCGACCAGCACGGTGTCTCCGGGGCGCACGGCTTCGCACAGCGCCTGCGCCAGCATGGCCTTGCGCGCGCCGGCATCGTCGACGCGCTGGCCGAAGCTGGGCTCGGCCCGAGTCCGGCGCATCGCACCGCCGTGCACGCGGCGCAGCAGGCCGGCCGCGTCGAGTTCGCGCAAGTCGCGCCGGATCGTGTCCTCGGAGGTCTGGAAGCGCAGCGCCAGCTCGGCCGCCAGCACCTTGCCCTGTTGGTCGACCATGTCGACGATCTGTTGCCGGCGTTCTTCCGCTAACTGCATGCCTGTCCTCGCTTATTCCATGCGTGTAATTTACACGTTTACGAATAAACCGGCAAATACCTGCAAATATCTGGCATTTACACGCGTATTCCTTACGCATATTGACAACAAATCCTGCCTTGCCAGTTGGTTGGCAGCGGTTTCGTTGTTACACTCGGCCAATAGAAAAAGATATAAAAATCATGGACAAGTCTGCCTCGATTCTCATTGTCGACGACTACCTGCTGATCCGCACCGCGGTGCGCCAGGTGCTCACGGAACTCGGCTTCATCAACATCTTCCAGGCCGAGAACGGCAAGACCGCGCAGGACCTCATGCGCAAGCAGCATATCGACGTCGTGATCGGCGACTGGAGCATGCCGATCATGAGCGGCATCGAGCTGCTGGGCTGGATGCGCAAGGACTCGCGCTACGCCAAGACCCCGTACATGATGCTGACCGCCGAGTCGAACCCGGCCTCGGTGCGCAGTGCGCTGCAGGCCGGCGTCAGCGCCTACATGATCAAACCCTTCACGGTACACAGCTTCGCCAGCAAGTTCATGGCGATGATCGGCTCGCCGCAGGAGGCGCCGCCCTCGCCCTTCCAGCGCGCGGCCGCTCCCGCAAGGCCCGCCCCTGCACCGGCGCCGGCTCAAGCCCCGGCTGCCCCGGCACCGCTGGCTGCGCCGCCGGACACCGGCGCCCACGTGATCGGCCTGCAGCAGCCGCTGGCCGAGCGCATCAAGAAAAGCACGGTGCTGATCGTCGACGACGTGCCGACGAATATCGAGATCCTGGCCGGCGCGCTGAAGGACGAGTACGCGATCAAGGTGGCGATCAGCGGCCGCAAGGCGATCGAGATCGTCAACAGCTTCCAGGTCGACCTGATCCTGCTCGACATCATGATGCCGGTGATGGACGGCTTCGAAACCTGCCGCGAGCTGAAGGCGAACCCGAAGACGGCCGGCCTCCCGATCATCTTCCTGTCGGCGAAGGACGCCGTCGACGACGTGGTGGGCGGCCTGCGCCTGGGCGCGGTCGACTACGTGTCCAAGCCGGCCGACCCGACCATCCTGAAGGCGCGCATCGCGACCCACCTGACCCTGGCTGCGGCCACCGCCGATCTGCAGCGCCAGAACGCGCTGCTGGTGGAGAACGCCCACCTGCGCGAGGACGTCGAGCGCATGACCCGCCATGACCTGAAAAGTCCGCTGGCCGTCGCGCTGCACGGCAGCCAGGCCTTGCAGGACAGCGAGCTGACCGACAGCCAGCTCGAGCACGCGCGCATGATCGAGATGGCGGCGAATAACGCCCTCGAGATGATCAACCGCACGCTCGACATCTACCGCATGGAAAAGGGCGAGTACCAGCCGGCGCTGCAGGCCTTCGACCTCGGCGCCCTGCTCGACCGCGTGGCCCAGCAGACCCGGCTTGCGTTCGCGCCGAACGACATCGACATCCGCTTTGCCGCGCCCAGCGACACGGTCTGCCTGGGCGAGCCGCTGCTGTGCTACTCGATGTTCTCGAACGCTTTCAAGAACGCGGCCGAGGCTTCGCCGGAAGGCGGCGTCATCAAGGTCGATGTGTCGCCGGGCTATGGCAGCCTGCATGTGGTGATCGACAACGAGGGAGAGGTGCCGCTGACCATGCGCGGGCGCTTCTTCGAGAAGTATGCGACGGCCGATAAGGAAGATGGATCTGGCCTGGGAACGTATTCGATACGCTTGATGGCCGAGGTACAGGGTGGCGGGGCGACCATGGATACGGGGGATGGGCATACCAGGCTCACCATAACGCTGCCCTGCGTATAAGGATCAGACCAGCAGCATCAAATGTTCCCGCTCCCAGCTGCTGATCACCCGCGAAAACGTCGCAAACTCCAGCTCCTTCACCTCGCAGAAGGCCTCCACGAACAGCGGCCCCAGCATCTCCGCCAAAGCCGGGCAGCCGCGCAGCTGCAGGATCGCATCCTCCAGGTTGCGCGGCAGCTCGCCATGCACGTGCTCCGCGCTTTCCGACGTCGGCGGGGCCGGCTGCAAGCCCTCCGTCATGCCCAGATAGCCGCAGGCCAGGGTCGCCGCCATCGCCAGATAGGGATTCACGTCCACGCCCGGCACGCGGTTCTCGACCCGGCGGTTGAGGGGCGTGGAATTCGGCACGCGGATGCCGCAGGTGCGGTTGTCGTAGCCCCAGTGCACATTCATCGGCGCCGACTGGAAGCGCGACAGGCGGCGGAAGGAATTGACATGGGGCGCGAATAATAAGGTCGCCGGCGGCACGTATTTTTCCAGCCCGCCGATGAATTGACGGAACAGCGTGCTTGCGCTGCCGTCCTCATTCGAGAAGATGTTGCGTCCCGTGGCGACCTCCACCACGCTCTGATGCACGTGCATGGCGCTGCCCGGCTCGGTCTCCATCGGCTTGGCCATGAAGGTGGCGAAGATCCCATGGCGCAGGGCCGTCTCGCGCACCGCGCGCTTGAACAGGAAGACGCGGTCGGCCAGCTCGAGCGCATCGCCGTGCGTAAAATTGATTTCCATCTGGCCGGCGCCGGCTTCGTGGATCAGCGTCTCGACGCCCAGCTCGTGCTGCTTGCAGAACGCGGACAATTCGAGAAAGAAGGGATCGAAGTCGTTGACGGCGTCGATCGAATAGGATTGCCGGCCCTGCTCCGTGAAGCCGCTGCGACCGGTGGGCGGGCTCAGGGGTTCGTGCGGGTTCAGGTTGCGCGCGACCAGGTAGAACTCCATCTCGGGCGCCACTACCGGCTTCCAGCCGCGCTCGCGGTACTTCTCCAGCACGCGGCGCAGCACGGAGCGCGGCGCGAGGGCGACCGGGCTGCCGTCGAAATTCTGGCAATCGTGGATCACGCAGGCGACCCGCTCGGTGGCCCAAGGTACGACGCGGATCGTGGCCGGGTCCGGCACGCAGACCATGTCGGGGTCCATCGGCCCCACGTAGGGCATGTTGTTCGGCTGCTCACCGTGGACGGTGTTCAGCAGCACGCTCTTCGGCAGGCGCATGTGTTCGCCGGAGAGGAACAGGTCTTTTGGGAGGATCTTGCCGCGGGCGATGCCGGTCATGTCCGCGATGACGCACTCGACCTCGTGGATGTTGTGTTCGCGCAGAAAAGCGCGCATGTCGCCACTGCTTGACTCAGCCATCAAACTCCCCGCTTGCCCCGCTGTAGCCGAATATAGCACCGGCCCCGAAGCTGCTGCGCGCCAATGACCCGCGTTCCGATCCCGCAATTCGTTGCACGAAACCCGCAGTTGGCGTCATCGCCATCCCCAGCGCCCCGGTTCTGCGCCATACTTTCTGTTATGGAACTCACCACACACCACGATATCCCGACCGGCCGCATGTGGCGCCTGTACGCCCTGGGCTGGACCGTCTATCTGTCCATGCTGGTCTTCGTCGTGCAACTGGAAGAATTGCGGCACGGCCGCTTCAATTGGCGTGACAGCGGCGATATCCTCTGGAGCGCGCCCCAGGCCTTCGTCCTCGCCCTGATATGGCCGCTCAGCGGCTGGATGGAGCGCAAGCGATTGCCGATGGCGCAGGTCTTCCTGATCCACGCGCTTGGCGCTTCGGCCTACGGCATCGGCTCCTACTGGCTGCTGTCCTTGATGATCTCGACGGCGCGGCCCTTGTCCTGGTATGTCTGGCCGGTCTTGTACAGCATCATGACCTACGTCGTGATCGCCGCGATCTTCCAGACGGTCCGCATGAGCAACGCCCGGCAGCGCCAGGCCATCGCCATCCAGCAAGCCCACACCCTGCTGGTCGCGTCCGAACTGAACGCGCTGCGCAACAAGCTGAACCCGCACTTCCTGTTCAACACCCTGCACTCCATCATCGCGCTGACGCGCCGTAATCCCGAGGCCGCCGAGACCGCCCTCTTCCAGTTCTCCGACATGCTGCGCTACGTGCTTGACACGGAAAAGAGCGGCAGCGACCGCGTGACCCTGGAGGACGAGCTGCGCTTCGTGCGCGACTACCTCGAGCTGGAAAGCCTGCGCCTGGGGCCGCGCCTGAAGATCGAGTGGGAGCTCGACGATGACGCGGCCGGACTGCCGCTGCCCGCGCTGTCGCTGCAGCCCCTGGTCGAGAACAGCATCAAGCACGCCTTCAATCCGCACAGCCGCCCGGGCCTGCTGCGCATCCGCACCCGCGTCGACGATGCGGCGCGGCTGCTCACCATGACCGTGGACGACGACGGTCCCGGCGCCGACCTCGCCACCGTCAAGCAGTCGAATGGCCTCGGCATCCGCACCGTCGAGCGCCGCCTGCAGCTCGAATACGGCGACCAGGGCGGCCTGGCGATCGCCACCGCGCCCGGCGCCGGCTTCATGGTCACGATGTCGATTCCGCTGCAACCTGCCTGAGAGAGCTTCGATTGGACACCAAAACCGTATTCATCGCCGAGGACGAGCCGCTGGCCCGCGACGTGCTGCGCGACGCCATCTACGCCCACCCCGCCCTGCGCCTGGCGGGCGAAGCCGGCGACGGCGCCAGCGCACTGGAGCAGATCGAGCGCATCCGCCCGGATGTCGTCTTCATGGACATCCAGATGCCCGAGATGACGGGCCTGGAAGTGCTGCGCCGCCTGAGCTGCACGCCCGCCATCGTGTTCACCACCGCCTACGACCAGTACGCGGTGACGGCTTTCGAGCTGAACGCGGTCGACTACCTGTTGAAGCCCTTTACGCGCGCCCGCTTCGATGCCGCCGTGGCGCGCCTGCTGGAGTCGCCCGCGCCACCGCGCGCCATCGTCGACGCCGCCCTGGAGCAGGCGACCCAACGCGCGCCGGCACGCCTGGAACGCATCCTGGTGCGCGACCGCGGACGCATCTTCCCGCTGTCGCTGAACGAGATCGAATACCTGAAGGCAGATTCGAAGTACACAGCCATCGCCGCGCGCGGGCAGACCTTCCTGGTGAGGATCGGGATCTCCGAACTGGAGGTGCAGCTGGACCCAGCCCGCTTTATCCGCGTGCACCGCTCGGCGCTGGTGAACCTTGATTTCGTCGATTCGATGCGGGCGGATGAGCAGTCGCAGCTGGTGATCCAGATGCGCGATGGGACGGTGCTGACGGCGAGCCGGGAGGCTTCGAAAGTGCTGCGCGAGATGGCGATCTAGTCAGACCTGGATCCACGTCGTCTTCAACTCCGTGTACTTGTCGAAGGCGTGCAGCGATTTATCGCGCCCGTTCCCCGACTGCTTGTAGCCGCCGAAGGGCACGGTAATGTCGTCGTTGTCGTACTGGTTCACGTGCACAGTCCCCGCCCGCAGCCTGCGCGCCGTGCGGATCGCCTTGCTCATGTCCGCCGTCCACACCGCCGCCGCCAAACCGTAGGGCGTGCTGTTCGCCTGCCGCACCGCCTCATCCAGATCGGTAAAGGACAGCACGGACAGCACCGGCCCGAAGATCTCCTCGCGCGCAATCCGCATCGAGCCGTCGACGCCATCGAACAGCGTCGGTTCGATATACAAGCCGCCCGTCTCCGCGCGCGCCGCGCGTCCGCCCGCGAGCAGGCGCGCGCCGGCAGCCTTGCCGTCCTCGATATAACCGAGCACCGTCTTCATTTGCGTCGCGTCGACGATGGCGCCCATCACGGTGTCGGGGTCGAGCGGATCGCCCGGCGCGTAGTTCGGCATCAGGGCCAGCGCTTTATCCAGGAAGGCTTCCCGGATCGATTCCTCGACGAACAGACGCGAAGGCGCATTGCAGCTCTCGCCCTGGTTGAAGTAGATCGAGCCGATCGCGCCGGCCACCGCCGCATCCAGGTCCGGGCAATCGGCGCAGACGATGTTCGCCGATTTGCCGCCCAGCTCAGTCCAGGCGCGTTTCAGATTCGACTGGCCCGCCATCTGCAGGATCTGCTTGCCGACGCGGGTGGAACCCGTGAAGGCGATGCAGTCGACGTCCATGTGCAGGCCGAGGGCCTTGCCAGCTTCGTCGCCGTAGCCGGGCAGGACGTTGAAGACGCCTTCCGGCACGCCGGCTTCGAGCGCCAGCTCGGCCAGGCGCAGCGATGTCAGCGGCGCCTTTTCCGAGGGTTTCAGGACCAGGCTGTTGCCGGCGGCGAGGGCCGGGCCGATCTTCCAGGCCGCCATCAGCATCGGGTAATTCCAGGGGATGATCGCGGCCACCACGCCCACCGGCTCGCGCGTGATGAGCGCCAGGCTGTCCTGCGCGGTGGGCGCCACTTCGTCGTAGAGCTTGTCGATCGCCTCGCCGTACCAGCGGATGCAGTTCTGGGCCAGCTGCACGTCCACGCTGCGGCTGTAGCGGATCGGCTTGCCCATGTCGAGGGTTTCCAGCAGGGCCAGCTCGTCCCTGTTCGCCAGCATCAGGTCGGCAAAACGGATCAGCACGCGCTTGCGCTCGGCGGGGGCCTTGGCGGACCAGCGGCCGTCTTCGAAGGCGGCGCGGGCGCTGTGCACGGCCAGGTCGACGTCGGACTCGGTGCAGCGCGCGACTTCGCCGAGCTTGCGTCCGTCGATGGGTGAGATACAGTCGAAACGGGCGCCGGCGACAGCGTCGACACGCTTGCCGTCGACCACCGCCCGGCCATCGATCTGCACCGTTTTGGAACGTTCATGCCAGGATTCCGCAGCCATAATGTCTCCTTCTGGATGCATTGACGTTGTCGAGCCGATACTAGCAAACAAAATCGATCCCATCGCCGATTTATGCCGCTATAATCGCGAATTTTTCCAGCCCGAAATTCCTGAAAGCATCGAGAAACCGTAGCGAGCGGAAGTAGTTTTGGCAGAGAAGCGCAGCTGTACTTTAGTACAGCGAGCATCGCAGGCCAAAAATGCGACGCGCAGTAGGTTTATCGAGGTTTTCAACATCGCCCGGAGCACTGATACTGTGAATACCATCCTGATTACGTCTGTCGTGCTCTACCTGCTGGGCACCCTGGGCCTGGGCATGTGGGCCGGCACGAGGATCAAGAATACGTCCGACTTCGCCGTGGCCGGCCGCAGCCTGCCGCTGATCATGGTGATCACCACCACCTTCGCCACCTGGTTCGGCGCCGAGACCGTGATGGGCATTCCCGCCAGGTTCGTGCAGGGCGGCCTGAACGGCCTGGTGGAAGACCCCTTCGGCGCCGGCACCTGCCTGATCCTGGTCGGCCTGTTCTTCGCTGCCCGCCTGTATAAACTGAACCTGCTCACGATTGGCGACTACTACCGCGCGCGCTACGGCAAGGGCATCGAGGTGTTCTGCTCGGTCGCGATCATCTTGTCGTATCTCGGCTGGGTGGCGGCGCAGATCACGGCGCTGGGCCTGGTGTTCTCGGTGCTGACCGGCGGCGCCATGTCCGAGACCGCCGGCATGATCGTCGGCACCCTGGCCGTGCTGATCTACGTGGTCGTGGGCGGCTTCCTGGCGGTGGCGATTACGGACTTCATCCAGATGATCGTGCTGGTGGTGGGCATGTCCATCATCGCCGTGTTCTCGTCGGAGCTGGCCGGCGGCACCGGCAACGTGCTGCACATGGTCCAGCAGAAGGACCTGTGGAATTTCCTGCCGCAGGCGAAGTTCACCGACATCGCCTTCTTCGTCGGCGCTGCCGTGACCATGATGCTGGGCTCGATTCCGCAGCAGGACGTGTTCCAGCGCGTGATGTCGGCCAAGAACGCGCCCACCGCGCGCGCCGGCGCCATGATTGGCGGCGCCAGCTACATCCTGTTCGCCTTCGTGCCGATGTTCATCGTCGCCTGCGCCGTGATCGTGATGGGCAACGATGCGATGGAACTGGCCAAGAGCGACTACCAGCGCGTGCTGCCGACCTTTGTGATGACCAAGATGCCGCTGATTATGCAGATCCTGTTCTTCGGCGCCCTGCTGTCGGCCATCAAGAGCACTTCCTCGGCCACGCTGCTGGCGCCGTCCACCAGTTTCACCGAGAACATCCTCAAGAACCTGCGCCCGGGCATGAGCGACCGCCAGCAGCTGTTCGCCATGCGCGTGACCATCGTCGTGTTCGCGGCGCTGGTGCTGTCCTATGCGATCGCGATGAAGGGCACCTCGATCTACGAACTGGTGTCCTCGGCTTACCAGGTGACCCTGGTCGGCGCCTTCGTGCCGCTGGTGATGGGCCTGTACTGGAAGCGCGCCACCACCCAGGGCGCGATCCTGTCGATCGCTGCCGGCATCGCCACCTGGGTCGTGTTCTTCCCGCAGATCTCCTCGCTGGGCGAGCACTTCCCGGGCCAGCTGGCCGGCCTGCTGGCAGGCTTCATCGGCATGTTCGTCGGTTCGCTGGCGCCGCAGGTGCTCAAGAATCGGCATGAGCCGCACAAGACCGCGTTGAGCGTTTAAGGTCACGCGTGGGCACGGGGTGCCCACCCTACGGTGCCGCAAATGGATACGTAGGGTGGGCACCCCGTGCCCACGTTACATCCAGCCTTTCGTCTGCACGTCTTTCAGCGTCAGATCGAGACAGTAGCGAATCCGCTCCACCATCTCATCGATCTGCGCCGTCGTCATCACCAGCGGCGGCGCCACGATCATCCTGTCGCCCACCGCCCGCATGATCACCCCGTTGTCGAACATGTGGGCGCGGCACACCATCCCCACCGCCAGCTCGCGCGGGAAGGCCTCGCAGTCGTGCAGCGTGGTCCCCTTGCGCCGCACCAGGTTCAGCCCCGCCGTCATGCCCATGCTCTCCGCGTGACCGACCAGCGGGTGCGAGGCCAGCGCCCCGAAGGCCGTCCTCAGGTGCGGACCGGTCTCCAGCGCCACGCGCTCGACCAGGCGTTCTTCGATCATGATGCGCAGGTTCTCCAGCGCCGCCGCGCAGGCGACCGGGTGGCCCGAGTAGGTGAAGCCGTGATTGAAGTCGCCGCCCTTCTCGACCAGCGCGTGCGCCACGCGCGCGCCAACCAGCACGCCGCCCAGCGGCACATAGCCCGAGGTCACGCCCTTCGCAAAGGCGATCAGGTCGGGCCGCGCGCCCATCAGCTGGGAGCCGAACCAGGTGCCCAGGCGGCCGAAGCCGCAGATCACTTCGTCGGACACCAGCAGCACGCCGTACTTGTCGCAGATGCGCTGGATTTCGGGCCAGTAGGTCGGCGGCGGGATGATCACGCCGCCGGCACCCTGCACCGGTTCGCCGATGAAGGCGGCGACCGTTTCCGGCCCCAGCTCGAGGATCTTTTCTTCCAGCCAGCCGGCCGCGCGCAGGCCAAATTCGGCTTCGCTCATGCCGCGTCCATGCTCGGCAAAGCTGGGCTGGTCGATGTGGTGGATGCCCGGAATCGGCAGCGCGCCCTGCTCGTGCATGCCCGACATGCCGCCCAGCGAGGCCCCGGCCACGGTGCTGCCGTGGTAGGCGTTGCGGCGGCTGATGATGGCCTGGCGCTGGGGCTGCCCCATCAGCTGCCAGTAGCGCCACACCATGCGCACGATGGTGTCGTTGGCTTCCGAGCCGGAGCCGGTGAAGAACACGTGCTTGAAACCCGGCGGCGCCAGTTCGACCAGCTGCGCCGCCAGCATCACCGCCGGCACATTGGTCGTGTTGAAGAAGCTGTTATAGAAAGGCAGCGTGTCCATCTGCCTGGCCACGGCGGCGGTCATGCTCGCGCGCCCGTAGCCGACGTTCACGCACCACAGGCCCGACATGCCGTCGATGAGCTTGCGCCCTTCCGAATCCCATAAATAGATGCCGTCCCCGCGCACCATCACGCGCGCGCCGCGGTCGCGCAGCGCGCCGTGGTCGGTGAAGGGATGCAGGTAGTGCGCGCTGTCGAGCTCCTGCAGTGCGCGTGTATCGAAGCTTGATGCTTCAGAGCCTGGTGTATCGACCTCCAGGACCGGCGCGAGCACGTCGCCCGCAATGATATCGCTTGCCATGTTGGACTCCCATTGTCATACATGCAGCAGCAGGTGCTCGCGCTCCCACGGGCTGATCACGGTCATGAATTCCTGGTGCTCGAGTTCCTTCACCGCCGAATAGACGTCGATGAAGCGCTCGCCCAGGATGTCGCGCAGGCGGTCTTCCTTGCGCAGCAGGCTCAATGCTTCCGGCAGGCCTTGCGGCAGTTCGACGGCCATCTTGTAGGCGCTGCCCTCGACCATCGGGGTCGGCTCCAGCTGTTCCTGGATGCCGAGGTAGCCGCAGGCCAGCGTGACGGCCAGTGCCAGATACGGATTGGCGTCGGCGCCGATCACGCGGTTCTCGACGCGGCGGTCCTGCGAGCCCGACACCGGCACGCGGATGCCGACCGTGCGGTTGTCGACGCCCCACTGCAGGTTGATCGGCGCGGCGGTGCGGCGCACGATGCGGCGGTAGGAGTTCACATAGGGCGCGACGATCGCCATCGCCGACGGCATGTACTTCTGCAGCCCGCCCACGTACCAGCGGAACAGCTCCGAAGGCGAGCCGTCCTCGTTGCTGAAGATGTTGCGGCCGCTCTCGCCGTCGACCACGCTCTGGTGCACGTGCATCGCCGAACCCGGTTCGCCCGCCATCGGCTTGGCCATGAAGGTGGCGTACATGTCGTGCTTGAGCGCGGCCTCGCGCAGGGTGCGCTTGAAGTAGAAGACTTTATCGGCCAGCCCCAGCGGCTCGCCGTGCTGGAAGTTGATCTCCATCTGGCCGGCGCCGATCTCGTGGATGAGCGTATCCACGTCCAGGCCCATCATGTCGCAGTAATCGTAGATGTCCTCGAACAGCGGGTCGAATTCGTTGACGGCGTCGATGCTGTAGACCTGGCGGCTGGTTTCGGAACGCCCGCTGCGGCCGATCGGCGCGGCCAGCGGCAGGTCGGGGTCGATGTTCTTGGCCGTCAGGTAGAACTCGAGCTCGGGCGCCACCAGCGGCTTCCAGCCTTTCTGTTCGTACAGCTTCAGCACACGCCGCAGCACGCTGCGCGGGGCGAAGTCGACCAGGCGGCCGTCGGAGAAATAACAGTCGTGGATGACTTGCGCGGTCGGGTCGACGGCCCAGGGCACCATCGTGATCGTGCCCGGGTCGGCCTTCAGGATCATGTCGCGGTCGGTGGTCGAGATCGCGCGGTCGAAGGCGACATCGTCTTCCGGCGAATTACCGGTCACGGTCATGCCCAGCACGATTTCCGGCAGGCGCATGCCGCGGTCTTCGGTAAATTTTACACGTGGCAAAATCTTTCCACGGGCGACACCGGTCAGGTCGGGGACCAGGCATTCGATTTCGGTGACTCGTTTACCGTTGAGCCACTCATCCATGTCGTTGTAAGAAAAATTGTCGCGGATAGCCATGATGATTCCTCTGTTCGTTGATTGGTCGCGGGCGCGCAAACGCAGCCCGCGGCGTGCGGGTTGGCCGGAACAGGGACGCTATGGGACGGGACGGGCCGCCCATTGTTCATAGGCGGTCATAAGTTCTTCCGTTTTTTGGACTGAAAGCGGGCGCGGCAGGCGTCGCCGAAGGCGCCGAACATCTTCATCGAATACGGATTCTGGGCGATGCGCCATTCCGGGTGCCATTGGCAAGCCAGGGTAAAGCCCGGCGAAGTCGAAACGGAAAACGCCTCGACCAGACCGTCCTCCGCTACCGCTTCGACCGTCAGGCCAGCCGCGAGTTCGTGGACGCCCTGTCCATGCAGGGAATTGACGGGAATTTCTTCCGCCCCCAGGATGCCATGCAGCATGCCGCCTGGCGTGATCCTGATCTTGTGCGCGTCCCCATACTGCTCGTCCATGCCCAGTTCGGGATTTTCGCGATGGTCGAAGTGACCCGGCACCGTCTGCACCGCCTGGTACAGGCTGCCGCCCAGCGCCACATTCATTTCCTGGAACCCCCGGCAGATCGCAATGATCGGGATGCCACGCTTGACCGCCTGGCGGATCAGCGGCAGCGTGGTTTCGTCACGCGCCGGATCCTGCGGCAGGGTCGGATCGAGTACTTCCTCGGAGTAATAGCTGGGATGCACATTCGACGCCGAGCCGGTCAGCATGATGCCGTCGCACAGCTCGAGCATGGTTTCCAGGTCGAGCCTGTCCCCCATCGATGGCAGGATCATGGGGGCGCAATCGGCGCCGATGACGACTGCGTCGACATACTTGTGCTGGGCCGCGTGATACGGATGTTCTCCGAAATCGCGGGTGCAAGCGGGGACGATAACGATCGGGCGCATGGTCTCTACCTTGTGAAGTGAGGCGCACACGAACCATCATACTGCAATCTGATCCGAATGCGAGTGGCCGTTAATCCAGATCAACTGGGCCAAAACCGATAACAAAATCTTATCGTCAACTCGCAAACGATGCCAACACGAACCGGTTTCTGCCGGCACTGGCGGCTTTATGCGGCGGTGGCCTGCACCGGGATTTCTGTTTCCAGATGCGAACGTACCTGATTGCGCCCGCCATTTTTGGCAAGGTAAACGGCAGCGTCGGCGGCGGCAAAAAGTTCACCGATACTCTGCCCTTGTTCCATTGTTGCAACACCGATCGACACCGTTGCCTGTATTTTCGGCTTGTTCAACAGGGGGAGCTCCGCAACCCCCTTTCGGATGCGCTCTGCGACTTCCAGCGCCGCGACCGGCGTCGTCTCCGGCAGGACGACGATGAACTCCTCGCCGCCGAAGCGCGCACAAAAGTCGCCTGAGCGCAGGAACTCGCGCAGCCTTTGCGCGAAAGCGCGCAAGACATCGTCGCCGACCAGGTGCCCGAATTCATCGTTGATACTTTTGAAAAAGTCGATGTCGAGCATGAGGATGGAAAAGCTTTTCTGGCGCTTGAGGAAGTCATCCAGTGCCCGGCGGTTCCAGTGCCCGGTCAGCGCATCGGTCGCGGCATCCAGCTCGACCTTTTGCAGCGCCGACCGCAGCTGAGACGCCAGTGAAGCATTGGCATGCTGCAGGCGTATGCCTTCAAGCAAACGCTTCGAGATCGCCCGCGTGTAGTAGACGGTCAGAGCACTAAAAACGCTCAAACCGGCAGCGTAATCGAACGCACTTTGACTGCCGGTAACCAGCAACAAACCGAGCACGGACGTACCCCAGAGCATACCGATTTGCCAGTAATAGGCCGATACATAGGTTCCATAAACCTGTGCATTGATGGACGTAACGCCGCACAGCAGCGCCATCAGTACGGCGTCCAGCACAGGGTCATGGCCGATCAGGAACCACGCGATCAGGCCCCATGCCAAGCCATCCAGTCCGGCGATCCAGTGAAAGCGGTTGCGGTGCAGTTCCAGCTTCGGACCCTTGACGATCATGTGCTGCAAGACCAGCAGGCTGCCAGCCCACACGACGGCAGCCGTTCCCACCCACGATAAAATCGAGCTCGATGGAACACGGTCCCAGCAGAACCATACGGCGAGCAACCATCCGACCGGCGTGGTAGTGAGCGCACGCCGAAGCGCAATGGCGCATTCGGCAAAGCCCGCTGCACGCGCGATGGAGAGGTCAGATTGGATCATTTCCTAAAGTTACCAGAATCTCAAGCGGCAAAATACATACATTCTCACGCCGACAACCGCCTGTTGCGTGGCGTGCTATCTTTATCTTCTGATACGAGCAAGCACGAGGACACCATGCTGAACCTGAAAGATCCTTCCCTGCTGCGCCAGCAGGCGTATATCGACGGCGAATGGTGCGATGCCGTCGAGGGCCAGACGGTGACGGTGACCAATCCGGCCACCGGCGAAGCGCTCGGCACCGTGCCGCACATGGGCGCGCAGGAGACCCGCCGCGCGATCGAGGCCGCGAACGCCGCCTGGCCGGCATGGCGCAAGACGACCGCGCGCGAACGCGCCCTCATCCTGCGCAAGTGGAACGACCTGATGCTGGAAAACGCGGACGACCTGGCCGCCATCATGACTGCGGAACAGGGCAAGCCGCTGGCCGAGGCCAAGGGTGAAGTCGCCTACGCCGCCTCCTTCTTCGAATGGTTCGGCGAGCAGGCCAAGCGCATCGAAGGCGACGTGCTGGAATCGCCGGCGCGCGACCGCCGCATCATCGTGACCAAGGAACCGATCGGCGTCTGCGCCGCCATCACGCCCTGGAACTTCCCGGCCGCGATGATCACCCGCAAGGTGGCCCCGGCCCTGGCCGCCGGCTGCCCGATCGTGCTGAAGCCCGCCGAACTGACCCCGTATTCCGCCTTGGCCCTGGCCGTGCTGGCCGAGCGCGCCGGCGTGCCGAAAGGCGTGTTCTCGGTGGTGATCGGCGATGCGAAATCGATCGGCGCCGAGATGTGCGCGAATCCAATCGTGCGTAAATTGAGCTTTACCGGCTCGACCGCCGTCGGCCGCGTACTGATGGAACAATGCGCGCCGACCGTCAAGAAGCTGTCGCTGGAACTGGGCGGCAATGCCTCCTTCATCGTGTTCGACGACGCCGATCTCGATGCCGCGGTCGAAGGCGCGATCGCCTCGAAGTACCGCAACGCCGGCCAGACCTGCGTGTGCGCCAACCGCATCTACGTGCAGGACGGCGTCTACGACGAATTCGCGCGCCGCTTCACCGAGAAGGTCAAGGGACTCAAGGTCGGCAACGGCATGGAGCCGGGCGTGAACCAGGGCCCGCTGATCGAAGACAAAGCCATCGTCAAGGTCGAGCACCACATCGCCGACGCGCTGTCGAAAGGCGCACGCCTCCTGCTCGGCGGCAAACGTCACGAGCTGGGCCACAGCTTCTTCCAGCCGACCGTGCTGGCCGACGTGACCCCGGCCATGCTGATTTCGGAAGAAGAAACCTTCGGCCCGGTGGCGCCGCTGTTCCGATTCAAGACCGAGGAAGAAGTGATCGCCCTCGCCAACGACACGGAATTCGGCCTGGCCTCCTATTTCTACGCACGCGACATCAACCGCGTGTGGCGCGTGGCCGAGCAGATCGAGACCGGCATGGTGGGTGTGAACACCGGCCTGATCTCGAACGAGGTTGCGCCCTTCGGCGGCGTGAAGCAGTCCGGCCTGGGCCGCGAAGGCTCGAAGTACGGCATGGACGACTACCTCGTCATCAAGTACATCTGCCTGGGAGGCATGTGACCATGCTCGGCGACGACCCCTTCGAATTCGTGCAGGATGCGCCGCTGTTCATCGTGCCGCGCACCCTGGAGCAGCTACGCGCCTTCCGCGAGGGCCCCAAGCTGGCCGACCTGCCGGGCGTGAACCCGTCGCCGGAACGCGAGCGCCTGGCGGTGGTGCTGGACGACCTCACGACCCGCCTGCTGGCCGGGATCGAGGCGCATCCGACCAAGTTCTGGGTGTTGAAACAGTTCCAGGAATCGCTGGAGATCGTGCGGGAGGAGGATACCGAGGCACGCGAGCACTTCGGCATGGAGCTCGAGCGGCTGATGGGGATACTCGGAATCGAGAGTTCGGATGGGGTGCTGACGCACTACCTCGGCGGGATTTGAATCGTGCGCATGAAAAAAGCCGTCACCAGTCTGTTCCTTTGCATGGCATTCGGCAGCGCCGACGCGGATGTCATCGCGCCCGTCGAGGATTTTCTCAAGGCGCCCGACCGCATCGAGTGGCATGCCGGCGGCCTGTACGACGGCCGTTTCGAGGACGGCACCCGCTTCCAGATCCAGCTGGCCTATCAGCGCCCTTCCAGCGTGCCGAAAGACGCCCTGCCCTTTACGGAGCACTACTGGTATCCAAAGCGCTTCACCGGCCGGGTGCTGGTCTTGCGCCGCGTCGAAGGCAGCGGTAAGCCGGTACAGCTGCTCGTGCAACCCGATTCACGCGTGCCGGCCGATGAAAGCTTCACCATCGCGCTGGCGCCGGACATGTTGTCGGGCAGCGGCACCTGGACCGCGGCCAAGCTGAAAAAACAGATGGCGTTTACCCTGCAGCGCGCCATCGCCTACGATTACGTCGTCGTGCAGCGGCCGGCGCCACCCGAGGCGCGCGAGGGCAATCCTGAACGCAGGTTCACGTTTGCGGCCTGGTTCCCGGTATTGGGCGATGCCGACGCCGATGCCTGGGTACGCGAACAGGCAGGGAGCTGTTCGGGAGATTTGGAATGCATGAACCAGATCGAGGTGCGCTGGAAGTCGAAGTCGCTGCTGTCGCTGAGTGCTTCGGTCTGGGAATACAACTACATGACCCCGCATGGCAACGTGGGCTCGACGACCCGGCAGTACAGCGTGAACCAGGGACGGCTGGTGCCGGCCGGGCTGGACGCGTTCGTGGATACGGGCCAGGCCTGCGTGTCCAAGGTGACGGCGGCGATCGTCGCGCAACTACATGCGCAACAACTGCCGTGGGCGGACGAATGGGAAAAACACGCGCCCCTCACCCAAAAGTGGCTGAAGTTCACGCCGACCGCGAGTGGGATCGCCTTCTCCTTCGATCCCTACGAGGTCGGCCCTTATGTGCAGGGCGCGCCTTCGGTATTCCTCACACGCGCACAGCTGGGAAGCTGCCTGCGCAGTCTCCCTGCGGCAGACTAGACGCAATATCGCTAGTCGCTTTTGTACTCGTAATACTTGCGCGCATCCCCGCGCACCAGCTCCGCCGGGTACTTGGCCCGGTTGAGCACCATCTTCTCCTGCACCGCGGCCAGCAGGTCGACGTCCAGCTTGTCGGCCAGCCGCACGAGATACACCAGCACATCGGCCATTTCGTGCCGCACCTCGACCAGCTTGTCTGGCCCGAGTTCCTCGGCGCGGCCGTCCTTCAGCCACTGGAAGTGCTCCAGCAGCTCGGCCGCCTCCACCGTCAGCGCGGACGCCAGGTTCTTCGGCGTATGGAACTGGTCCCAGTCGCGCTCGTCGACGAACTGGCGCACCAGCTCGCGCAGTTCCAGCAGATCGCTCACGCCGGGGTCCAGCCGTCCGCGTAGCGCTTCAGCAGCGCGTCGTATTTCTCCGTCAGTTCCTCGGCGCTGGACACGGTCATGCCGAGGTCGCGCAGCAGGCCGTCCTTCAGGCCGTACACCCAGCTGTGGAGGGTCAGTTCCTGGCCGCGGTCCCAGGCGTCCTGCACCACCGTGGTCTGGGCGCAGTTGATCACCTGCTCGGCCACGTTCAGCTCGACCAGGCGGTCGTGGGCGTCGGTGGGCTGCACGATCTCGCCCAGGTAACGGCCATGCTTGTGCTTGACGTCCTGCACGTGGCGCAGCCAGTTGTCGGTCAGGCCGACTCGGCGTCCGGTCAGGGCCGCATGCACGCCGCCGCAGCCGTAATGGCCGCAGACGATGACGTGCTTCACCTTGAGCACATCGATGGCGAACTGCAGCACCGACAGGGAGTTCAGGTCCGAGTGCACCACCACGTTCGCCACGTTGCGATGGACGAACATCTCGCCCGGCATCATGCCCAGCAGTTCGTTCGCAGGCACGCGGCTGTCCGAGCAGCCGATCCACATGTATTCCGGGGCCTGCTGCGCGGCCAGCGACTTGAAGAAATCGGGCTGCTTGGCGACGACCGATTCCGCCCAGGCGCGGTTTTTGGCGAACAGTTCTCGGGTAATGGGTTTTGAATTAGGCATTTGATTCAACCTTGCGTTTAAGTCAACTGTGAATGCAAAAAAAACCGCTGAAGGCTCGCACCGTTCAGCGGTCTGCGGACCTCTTACTCGAAGAAGTCCTTCACTTTGTCCATCCAGCCCTTGCTTTGCGGGCTGTGCTTGGCGCCGCCTTCCTTGGTCAGGCGCTCGAATTCCTTCAGCAGGTCTTTCTGCTTGTCGGTCAGCTTGACCGGGGTCTCGACCACGACGTGGCAGAACAGGTCGCCCGCGTAGCCGGAGCGCACGCCCTTCACGCCCTTGCCTTTCAGGCGGAAGGTCTTGCCGGTCTGGGTGCCTTCGGGGATGGTGAAGGACACCTTGCCGCCCAGGGTCGGCACTTCGATCTCGCCGCCCAGCGCCGCCTTGGTGAACGAGATCGGCATTTCGCAATGCAGGTCGTCGCCTTCGCGCTGGAACACCTCGTGCGGCTTGATGTGGATCTCCACATACAGGTCGCCCGGAGGCCCGCCGTTGGTGCCCGGCTCGCCGTTGCCCGAGGAGCGGATCCGCATGCCGTTGTCGATACCGGCCGGGATCTTGACTTCCAGGGTCTTGTTGCGCTTGATGCGTCCGGCGCCGCCGCAGGCTGCGCAGGGTTCCGGAATGATCTTGCCGCTGCCGTGGCACTTCGGGCAGGTCTGCTGGATCGAGAAGAAGCCCTGCTGCATGCGCACCTGGCCGTGGCCGGCGCAGGTCGAGCAGGTGACCGGCTGCGTGCCCGGCTTGGCGCCGCTGCCGTGGCAGGTGTCGCACTTGTCCCAGCTCGGCACGCGGATCGTGGTGTCGAAGCCGGCGGCTGCCTGCTCCAGCGTGATCTCGAGGTTGTAGCGCAGGTCGGCGCCGCGGTAGACCTGCGGGCCCGAGCTGCGGCCGCGGCCACCGCCGAAGATATCGCCGAAGATGTCGCCGAAAGCATCGCCAAAGCCGCCGGCGCCGAAGCCACCGCCCATGCCGCCGTTCGGATCGACGCCGGCGTGACCGTAACGGTCGTACGCTTCGCGTTTCTCCGGATTGGTCAGCATCTCGTAGGCTTCCTTGACCTCCTTGAACTTCTCCTCCGCTTCCTTGTTGTCAGGATTGCGGTCGGGGTGGTACTTCATCGCGAGCTTGCGATAGGACTTCTTGATCTCGTCTTCCGACGCAGTCTTCGCGACCCCGAGGATCTCGTAAAAATCACGCTTTGCCATTTGTCGGCACCTTGCTGTCTACTGAAACTGAACTGTCTGTGCAAAAAAACCGAGCCGGGCACCAGAAGGCGGCATCGGCTCGGGATGTTCCGCGAGGGATGGCGGATGGCCGCACAGGCCACCCGTAATCCATCATTGTGACATTACTTGGCGTCTTTGACTTCCTTGAAGTCGGCGTCGACCACGTCATCGTCCGCCTTGGCGCCCGAATCGGCACCCGGCTGTTGCGCGCCAGCCGCACCGGCAGCGCCGGCTTGCTGACCTTGCATGTCGGCGTACATCTTCTCGCCCAGCTTTTGCGCAGCGGTCGACAGTGCCGACACCTTGGCGTCGATCTCGGCCTTGTCGCCGGACTTGATCGAAGCTTCCAGGTCGGCGATCGCGGCTTCGATCTTTTCCTTCTCGCCGGCTTCCAGCTTGTCGCCGTACTCGGTCAGGGACTTGCGGGTCGAGTGGACCAGCGCGTCGGCCTGGTTGCGCGACTCGGCCAGTTCCTTGACCTTCTTGTCTTCTTCCGCGTTCAGCTCGGCGTCCTTCACCATCTTCTGGATCTCTTCTTCCGACAGACCCGAGTTCGCCTTGATGGTGATCTTGTTTTCCTTGCCGGTGGCCTTGTCCTTCGCGCCCACGTGCAGGATGCCGTTGGCGTCGATGTCGAAGGTCACTTCGATCTGCGGGGTGCCGCGCGGTGCCGGCGGGATGCCTTCCAGGTTGAACTCGCCCAGGCCCTTGTTGCCCGCAGCGATTTCACGCTCGCCCTGGTAGACCTTGATGGTCACGGCCGGCTGGTTGTCGTCGGCGGTCGAGAACACCTGCGAGAACTTGGTCGGGATCGTGGTGTTCTTGTGGATCATCTTGGTCATCACGCCGCCCAGGGTTTCGATACCCAGCGACAGCGGGGTCACGTCCAGCAGCAGCAGATCCTTGCGGTCGCCGGCCAGCACCGAGCCCTGGATCGCGGCGCCGACTGCGACGGCCTCGTCCGGGTTGACGTCCTTGCGCGGATCCTTGCCAAAGAACTCTTTCACCTTTTCCTGCACCTTCGGCATACGGGTCATGCCGCCGACCAGGATGATGTCGTCGATGTCCGAAACCTTGACGCCGGCGTCCTTGATGGCGACGCGGCACGGCTCGATGGTCTTGTTGATCAGTTCCTCGACCAGGGCTTCCAGCTTGGCGCGGGTGATCTTCAGGTTCAGGTGGACCGGCGCGCCGTTCGCCATGGCGATGTACGGCTCGTTGATCTCGGTCTGCTGCGAGGACGACAACTCGATCTTCGCACGCTCGGCCGAAGCCTTGATGCGCTGCAGGGCGATCGGGTCCTTCGACAGGTCGAGGCCGTTGATCTTCTTGAACTCGTCGATGATGTAGTCGATGATGCGCTGGTCGAAGTCTTCGCCGCCCAGGAAGGTGTCGCCGTTGGTCGACAGCACTTCGAACTGCTTCTCGCCGTCAACGTCGGCGATCTCGATGATCGACACGTCGAAGGTGCCGCCGCCGAGGTCATACACGGCGATCTTGCGGTCACCCTTGTCGGTCTTGTCCAGGCCGAATGCCAGCGCAGCCGCGGTCGGCTCGTTGATGATGCGCTTGACGTCCAGGCCCGCGATGCGGCCGGCGTCCTTGGTCGCCTGGCGCTGCGAGTCGTTGAAGTAAGCCGGCACGGTGATGACGGCTTCGGTGACTTCCTCGCCCAGGTAGTCTTCGGCGGTCTTCTTCATCTTGCGCAGCACTTCGGCCGAGATCTGCGGCGGCGCCAGCTTCTTGTCGCGCACGCCGACCCAGGCGTCGCCGTTGTCGGCCTTGATGATCGAGTACGGCATCAGCGAGATGTCCTTCTGGACTTCCTTCTCGTCGAACTTACGGCCGATCAGGCGCTTGACCGCGAACAGGGTGTTCTTCGGGTTGGTGACAGCCTGGCGTTTTGCAGGGGCGCCGACGAGGATTTCGCCGTCTTCCTGGTAGGCGATGATCGAAGGCGTGGTGCGAGCACCTTCGGCATTTTCGATGACCTTGGGCTGACCATTTTCCATGATCGCCACGCAGGAGTTGGTGGTGCCCAGGTCGATACCGATGATTTTGCCCATAATGTTTTCCTTTTTAATACTTAGTTTTCAGATGTGTCGAATATAGGGAAAAACTGCGTGCTTTCAAGAGCTTGGAAGCTAGCTCAGCAACTTTTATTTCGGCTGTGCAGCAGTCACGATGGCCGGACGCAGCAGACGGTCGGCAATCATGTAACCTTTTTGCAACACTGAGACGACGGTATTCGCTTCCTGCTCCGACGGCACGACGGCCACGGCCTGGTGTTTGTTCGGGTCGAGCTTGTCGCCCGGCTGCGGCATGACTTCGATCAGGCGGTTCTTCTCGAAGGCGGCGGTGAGCTGCTTGAGAGTCATCTCGACGCCTTCCTTGATCGACTCCACGGTAGGGGCTTCCACCTTGAGGGCCATCTCGAGGCTGTCGCGCACCGGCACCATAGCCTCGGCGAAGCTTTCGATCGCAAATTTGTGGGCCTTGCTCACGTCTTCCTGGGCACGGCGGCGGATGTTGTCCGCTTCGGCCTTGGCGCGCATGAAGGCATCGTGCATCTCGGCCAGCTTGGCTTCGGTGGCGCTGAGTTGTTCTTCGAGGCTGGCGTCCTGCGACTGCGTCGCCTGGCCCGCATTCGCGCCGTTGGCCGCGTTGGCTGCATTCGCGGTTTCCGACTGGTTTGGCACCTCTTGGTTTTCTTGGTCTTGCATCGAAAAAACTCCTAGAATCAAGGACTTGGCTAATGGGTTGACTTGTCCTGCTTATCACACGGGCCCCATATGAGGCGATCCCCTACGTTTTCAAGGGGAATTGCAGCTCTGGCATGTGCATATCGCGATATTTTTTGTTACAAGATTTACGCGGCAGCAGAACCCAACAGCCATTGGACGTTTTACCATGTTTCCTAATTGGAACAGGGGAAGGTCATGAGACTGCATCTGATCAGCGGCGCCGTGGTGGTATGGACCGCCCTCGCACTGGCAGCGATCTGCCTGGCGGAACTCGGGGCGACGCCGCAAAACGTGCCATTTTAACAGCTCATCGCGGCCCGATCATGCGCCGAGCTTCAGCGCGTGCTCCCGAGCAAGCTCCGCATCTTTGCGCCGGGCTTCGCGCTGTGACGGGCTCATCATGGTGGGCCAGCCGATCAGGTGCTGCTCGGCGATCTCCGCCAGCCCCGTGATCCAGACCGGATTGTCGTTCAGGCAGGGAATGTAGTGGTATTCCTGGCCGCCGTTGGTCTCGAAATCGCGCCGCACTTCCATATTGATCTCTTCCAGCGTCTCCAGGCAGTCGCTGGTGAAACCCGGACACATCACGTCGATGCGCTTGACGCCCTCGCGCGCCAGCTGCTGCACGGTCGGCGCGGTATAGGGCTGCAGCCACTCGGCGCGCCCGAAGCGCGACTGGAAGGTGACCACATACTGTTCCGGCGACAGGCGCAGGCGCGCCGCCAGCAGGCGCCCGGTGCGCTGGCATTCGCAGTAATATGGGTCGCCCAGCATCAGGGTGCGCTTGGGCACGCCATGGAAGCTCATCACCAGTTTCTCGCCGCGGCCGTGGGCTTCCCAGTAGTCGAGCACCGAATCGGCGAGCGCCTCGATATACCCCTCGTGGTCGTGGTAGTGCTTCACCAGGCGCAGTTCGGGAATGTTGCGGACCTGGCCGTAGTGTGCATAGACGGCGTCCCAGATCGAGGCCGTGGTCGTGCCCGAGTACTGCGGATAGGCCGGCAGCACGACGATGCGGTCGACGCCCCTCGCCTTCAGCTCGTCGAGCACCTGCGGCAGCGGCGGCGAGCCGTAACGCATCGCCATTGCCACCTCGACGTCCTCGTGGCCGCGCTCGATCAGCAGCTCCTGCAGCTTATTCGCCTGCCGCGCCGTGTACACCTTCAGCGGCGAGCCTTCGCGGGTCCAGATCATCGCGTACTTTTCCGCCGACTTCCCGGAACGGAAAGGCAGGATGGCGAATTTCAGGATCAGGTTCCAGATCGCGCGCGGGATCTCCACCACGCGCGGATCGGACAGGAATTCCTTCAGGTAGCGCCGTACCGCCTTGCGCGTGGGCGCGTCGGGCGTGCCGAGGTTGACCAGCAGGACGGCGCTCTTGGCGATCGTGCCGTGGGTGTGAGGCGGTTCTTTTCGGAATGGCATAGTGGGGTGGAGGCTGCTCGGGCCTCCATTATATTGACGATTTTGCCGATGCAGGGAACCGGCGCGGATGCGCCGTCCCCAATCAGGATGCCAGCAGCTCGCGCGCGTGCTTGCGCGTAGTCTCGGTGATCTCGATGCCGCCCAACATGCGCGCCACCTCTTCCACCCGTTCCTTCTTGTCCAGCACGTCGATGCGCGAGACGGTCTTGCCCTCGCCGGTCGTGCCCTTGGCCACCTGGAAGTGCTGGTTCGCCTGGCTCGCCACCTGCGGCAGGTGAGTCACGCACAGCACCTGGCGGCTATGGCCGAGGCGCTTCAGCAAGCGTCCCACCACTTCCGCGACGCCGCCGCCGATGCCGGTATCGACCTCGTCGAAGATCAGGGTCGGCACAGTGGTCGCGTGCGAGGTGATCACGGCGATCGCCAGCGAGATGCGCGCCAGTTCGCCGCCCGAGGCCACCTTGGCCAGCGGGCGCGGCGCCACGCCGGCGTGACCGGCGACCAGGAATTCGACCTGCTCCATGCCATACACGGCCGGCTCGCACGGGTTCAGCGCGACTACGAAACGCCCGCCGCTCATCGACAGTTCCTGCATCGCTTCCGACACCTGCTCGCTCAGGCGCTGGGCCGCTTCCCGGCGCGTGGCCGACAGCGCGGCGGCTACTTCGATGTAGGCGGCCTTCGCCTTCTCTTCCTGGCGGCGCAAGCCGTCGACATCGCTGGCGTCGGCCAGCTGGCGCAGCTTGGCTTTGAGGGTCGCGTGCTCGTCCGGCAGTTCTTCCGGCGTGACGCGGAATTTACGGGCGGTGCTGTGGATCGCGTCCATGCGCGCATCGACCTGGGACAGGCGCTCGGGATCGAGCTCGACCTTGTCGATGTAGTCGTTCAGCGCGTACACCGCTTCCTGCAGCTGGATGCGGGCCGGCTCCATGCAGTCGAGCACGTTCTGCAGGCCGGCATCGACATCGACCAGCTTGGTGAGCTTCTGGTTCAGCGAGGACAGCTGCGACAGGATCGGCTGCTCGGCTTCGGAGATCGCGTTCAGCGCTTCCTGCGCGCCCTCGAGCAGGCTGGCCGCGTGCGACAGGCGGCTGTGTTCGTTGGTGATCTCGGTCCATTCGCCCGGCTTCACGGCGAGCTTATCCAGCTCGCTGACCTGCCATTCGAGGCGCTCGCGTTCGAGCAGCACGTTCTTCGCGTTGGTCTCGAATTCCTCGCGCTGGCGGGCCAGTGCGCGCCAGGCTTTATAGCAAGTCGCGACCGCCTGCACCTGCGCGGTCGCTCCCGGATCGCGCACGGCGATCTGGTTGTCCAGCAGTGCGCGCTGCGCATCCTGCTTGAGCAGAGACTGGTGCGCGTGCTGGCCGTGGATGTCGACCAGCAGCTCGCCCAGTTCGCGCAGCTGGCCGGCGGTGGCGGCGATGCCGTTGATGTAGGCCTTGGAGCGGCCGGCATTGTCGATCACCCGGCGCAGCAGCGCGCCGCCCTCTTCGGTGCCGAACTCGTTCTGCTCGATCCAGCCGGTGGCTGCCGGCGTGAGGGCGAAGTCGGCGCTGATGTCGGCCTTGGCCGCGCCTTCGCGCACCATGCTGGCGTCGCCGCGTCCGCCCAGCGCCAGCTGCAGCGCATCGATCAGGATCGACTTGCCGGCTCCGGTCTCACCGGTGAAGACCGTGAAGCCATTCGAGAACTCGAGTTCGATCGTATCGACGATGACGAAGTCGCGGATGGTCAATGTGCGCAACATGAAGAAACTGGTCTCCTGAAATCGGAATGAATTCTTGCGTTATTTGAGCTTGCCGTCACTGGAGGGATACTCGTTCCAGTGCAGCTTTTCGCGCAGGGTGTGGTAATAGCTCCACCCCTCGGGATGCAGGAAGGTGATGGTGTGCGGCGAACGCGAGATCACGATCTGGTCGCCGTGCTGCAAGCTGGTGAAAGTCTGCATGTCGAAGTTGACGCTGATGTCGCGGCCGTTCATGATTTCGACCACGATGTCGCTGGTGTCCGGCACCACGATCGGACGGTTCGACAGCGCATGCGGCGCGATCGGCACCAGCACGATGCCGGCCAGGGTCGGATGCAGCAGCGGGCCGCCTGCCGACAGCGCATACGCCGTCGAGCCGGTGGGCGTGGAAACGATCAGGCCGTCCGAGCGCTGGTTGTACATGAAGGCGCCGTCCACCGTGACTTTCAGCTCGGCCATGCCGGCGCCGGAGCCGCGCGCCACCACTACATCGTTCACCGCCACCGAGCAGTGGATCTCCTTGCCGTCGCGGACCAGGCGCGCCTCCAGCAGGGTGCGTTCCTCGGCCCTCGCCTTGCCGCTGAGGATCTCGGCCAGCGCGGGCAGCATGCGGTCGATCGGGATGTCGGTCATGAAGCCGAGACGGCCCTGGTTGATCCCGATGAGAGGCACCTTGTAGCGGGCCAGCTGGCGCGCCACGCCCAGCATGGTGCCGTCGCCGCCCATCACGATCACGAGCTTGGCCTGTTGGCCGATCTCGTCGACGCCCATCGCATCCACGCCCGCCACCTGCACATGGGCGGCGGTCTCCTGCTCTAACACGACACGGTGGCCGGCGTCGCGCAGGAAGTCGACGATGGCCTGCACCGGCTCGTCGATCCCGGCAGTGTTGTGCCGCACGACCAGCGCGATGGTTTGTTGCGTTTCGGGCGTAGCGGACATAGGGATATCTCGGCGGTAATGGAAAACGACACGGGGGAGATTAACCGATTCTCCCGGCTTCTGCCATACGGCCGCTCAGCGATTACTGTACAAACGCACAGTATATTTGGCCGGCGCAGATCCGGCAAGATTCACGGGAACTTAATGAGAGGCCCCCACTCCCACCGTAGCCGAGATGGCAACTGTCAGTGTCATCAGGTGCAGGAACATCAGCACGCACCAGCGCAGGGCGGTCATCTTGCGCGAGCCGCCGTACACCCGGCGCATGGCAATCGGCAAGTAGAAGGTCAGCCACAGGCCCAGCAGCTTGCCGACCCAGGGCACCCCTGCCGGCAGCAGGATGAGCAGGGTGAGCATCAGGAAGGCGAAAGCGTTCGTGTGCAATGCGAACAGCAGGTGCTCGCCATAGCGCTTGCCCGAGCCAAGGTAAAGGATCTTCAGGAACAGTGCAAACACCGGCATCATCGCGAACACTGCGTAGGGCGCGGAGCTGAAGAAGACCTTCTTGAGCTTGGCGCCGTCGTCGTCGGTTGCTGCGCTGGCGATTTTCTCGATCTTCTCCACGAGACCTGGATTGTCCTCGCCAAGATCCTTCTTGATGTCCTGCAGGGTTTCGTCCTTGCGTAGTTCGGCGCGCATCTTGTCCGCCGCCGGCGGATCGTCGCCCTCGTCCTGATCGGGTTTGGCTGCGGCGGCAGGCGCCGGTGCGTGTGCGGCCTTCTTCTTGTCCTGCGGATCGATCTTGATGACCGGAGCGGCATCGAATTTGATGTCACCGATATGGTGATCCTCACCCATGAACTTCATCACGGCAAAGAAGATCAGACTAAAGGTCAGGTAGACCCGCAGCGGCTCGATGTAGCGCACGCGCCGTCCGCGCATGTATTCGAGGCTCAGCTGGCCGGGCTTGAGCAGCAGCAGCTTCATCGTCTGCAGCAGCTTGCCCTCGAGCGCCACGTAATGGCCGATGAATTCGTGCAGGAACTCGCGCGTGCTGGGCGGATGCAGCACGGTCTCCTGCCCGCATTCATGGCAGAAGTTCCCGGATACATTGGCCCCGCAGTTAGGGCAGTCGCTGGCGGCATGATGGAGGTCGACTTGAGAGTTCACGGCAATTCCCGGCAAACGGCACACAAACCAGCATGTTAGCTATTTAATTGCAAAAAAGCATCACTGTCTTTGTATTCAATTGCGCGACCCGCTTTCGGGCTGCGCGTTAGGCTTTAAGCAATTTGAGCATGTCGAGGAGAATTGCTATGGTAGAAGAAGCCAAAGACCGGGTCGTGAATACCGACCGCAAGATCGAAGAGCAGGACTACAAGCGCGAACCGCACGAGCGCGACGAATCGCCGGACGGCCAGGGCGTCAAGCCGCGCGGCATCATGAAGCAGGCGGCCTCGGACCTGGAGCAAGGCTTGGTCGATACCGAAAACTACGAAGGCCGCGGTACGCCCGGCATCGAACAGGCGGTCGATCCGAAACCAGGCGCCGATGGCCAGGCCAAGCCACAGCCCGAGCGTCACCGCGATATGCGCGACCACGACGCTGCCCGACTAGCCAACGACGGAAAAAAACAATGAGCGTACGCGTACTCCTGGCGGCCCTGCTGGGCGCCGCAAGCCTGGGCGCGTGCGCGCAGCAGCCGGCCGCGCCGCAGGTGAATGCCGGCGGCTACGCGCCCGGCTTCGGTCCGAACCCGACCCTGCCGGCCCCCGAGCATTCCCTGATCCCGACCCTCAACGTGGCAAAGGCCGAGGCCTGGCCGAAGGGCACACACCCGACCCCGGCGGCAGGGCTGGCGGCCACCCCCTACGCGAGCGGCCTGGACCACCCGCGCTGGCTCTACGTGCTGCCGAATGGCGACGTGCTGGTTGCCGAGAGCAACAAGCCGGGCAACGCGCCCAAGGAATCGGGCGTCAAGGCCAAGGTGCAGGGCGTGATGCAGAAGAAGGCCGGCGCCGGCGTCGAATCGCCGAACAAGATCATCCTGCTGCGCGGCGTGAAGGCCGACGGCACGGCCGAAACGAAAACGGTGTTCGCGGAGAACCTGAATTCGCCCTTCGGCATGACCCTGGTCGGCAACGACCTGTACGTGGCGAATGCCGATGCGCTGTGGCGCTTCCCGTATAAGGCGGGCGAGACCGCGCTCAGCGGCAAGGGCACCAAGGTGATGGACCTGCCGGCCGGGATCAACCACCACTGGACCAAGAACGTGGCCGCTTCGCCGGACGGCAAGAAGCTCTACGTGACCGTCGGCTCGAACAGCAACGTCGCCGAGAACGGCATGGAGGCCGAGCAGGGCCGCGCCGCGATCTGGGAATACGACATCGCCAGCGGCAAGGGCCGCATCTACTCGACCGGCCTGCGCAACCCGAACGGCCTGGCCTTCCAGCCGCAAACCAAGATGCTGTGGACCGCCGTCAACGAGCGCGACGAGCTGGGCAACGATCTGGTGCCCGACTACATCACCTCGGTCAAGGACGGCGCCTTCTACGGCTGGCCCTACAGCTACTACGGCCAGCACGTCGACACGCGTGTGAAACCGCCAAAGCCGGACATGGTCGCCAAGGCGATCGCGCCGGACTACGCGCTGGGCGCGCACACGGCCTCGCTGGGCCTGGCCTTCTACGACGCCAACCTGATGCCGCAGTTTAAAAACGGCGCCCTGATCGGCCAGCACGGCTCGTGGAACCGCAAGCCCTATTCCGGCTACAAACTGATCTTCGTCCCCTTCAGCGACGGCAAGCCGAGCGGCCCGCCGCAGGACGTCCTGACCGGCTTCCTGAGCAAGGACGAGAAGGCATACGGACGCCCGGTCGGCGTCGCAGTCGACAAGCAGGGCGCGATCCTGCTGGCGGACGACGTCGGCAACGTGGTGTGGCGAATCACGCCGGCGGTCAACGCAGCACCCAAATGAGCACAAGGAGATAATCAAATGATCAAGCGTAAGGGAAGCGCCGTCTGGAGCGGCGGCCTGAAGGACGGCAAGGGCACGGTCTCGACCCAGAGCGGCGTGCTGAACCAGAGCCAGTACGGCTTCAACACCCGCTTCGAGGATGGCGCCGGCACCAATCCGGAAGAACTGCTGGCGGCGGCCCACGCCGGCTGCTTCACGATGGCCCTGTCGGCCCAGCTGGGCGAAGCCGGCATGACCGCGCAGAAGCTGGAAACCACGGCCACCGTCTCGCTCGACAAGGTCGACGGCGGCTTCGCGATCCCGGCGGTCCACCTCGAACTCGTGGCCACGATCCCGGGCGCCAATGAACAGGCCTTCCAGGAAGCGGCGCGCAAGGCCAAGGAAGGCTGCCCGGTGTCGAAGCTCTTCAATGCCAACATCACGCTGGACGCCAAACTGCAGTCGTGATTTTGTAGGGTGGGCTCCCCGAGCCCACCGTCGATCCGTCAGCAAGAATTCACACGAGCGCATAAAATTCCTGCTTCACCGTATCTCTACCAAGGACAACAATGCGCCTCCTGCACACCATGTTACGCGTCGGCGATCTGCAGCGCTCCATCGACTTCTACACCAAGGTGCTGGGCATGAAGCTGCTGCGCACCAGCGAGAACACCGAGTACAAGTACACCCTCGCCTTCGTCGGCTACGGCAACAACCCGGACCACGCCGAGCTCGAGCTGACCTACAACTGGGGCACCGACAAGTACGAGATGGGCACGGCCTACGGCCACATCGCGATCTCGACCGAAGACATCTACAAAACCTGCGAGCAGGTGCGCGCAGCCGGCGGCAACATCACCCGCGAACCGGGCCCGGTCAAGGGCGGCAGCACCGTGATCGCCTTCATCACCGACCCGGACGGCTACAAGGTCGAGCTGATCGAGCGTGCCGACAATGCCGGCGGTGGCGGTCTGAGCAGCTAAAAGGCGGGGGCCGGCGGGCTTTTGCCGGCCCTGCTACAATCATCGCTGCCTGTTCACCCAGGCATACAATACGTCTTCGGGGCGGGGTGCAATTCCCCACCGGCGGTATGGCCATCACGGCCGAGCCCGCGAGCGCCTGCGGTGCAAGCACTGCAGGGTCAGCAGACCTGGTGAGAAGCCAGGGCCGACGGTATAGTCCGGATGAAAGAAGATGTGCGTTCATCGTGATGAACGCGTGACCGCGCGCGCCGCGGCGCGCGATGTCACGCCGTTTCGCTTTGCCCTGATGCGTTCCTTTTTACTTTTGCAAGGAGCGTCTCACATGACCACCACCAGCATCAACACCTTCACCCTCGAAAGCGAGGACCTGCAAGGCCGCATCGCCGCCGCCCTCGAGGCCACGCGTGCCGGCATTCCCGTGATCCTGCTCGACGACTTCGACCGCGAGAACGAGGCCGACCTGATCGTCGCCGCCGAAAAACTCACCGTCGAGACCATGGCCGTGATGATCCGCGAATGCAGCGGCATCGTCTGCCTGTGCCTGTCCGACAGCAAAGTGCGCGCGCTCGAGCTCCCGCCCATGGCGCCGGAAAACGGCAGCCGCTACGGCACCCCGTTCACCGTCTCGATCGAAGCGCGCGAAGGCGTCACCACGGGCGTTTCGGCCCAGGACCGCGTGACCACGATCCGCGCCGCCATCGCGCCGGACGCCAAACCCGAGGACCTGGTGCGCCCGGGCCACGTGTTCCCGCTGCGCGCCAACCCGGCCGGCGTGCTGGGCCGCAAAGGCCATACCGAAGGCTCGGTCGACCTGGCGATCCTGGCCGGCCTGCAGCCGTCCGCCGTGCTGTGCGAGCTGATGAACGAAGACGGCAGCATGATGCGCGGCGAGGCGATCGAACGCTTCGCGCGCGAGCGCGGCTATCCGATCCTGACGATTGCCGAGCTGATCGAGTGGCGCACGCAGGTGGAGCAGAAGGCGGCTTGAAGAAACTTGGATTCCCGCCTGCGCGGGAATGACGAGCGAAAAAAAACGGCGCCGCGGCGCCGTTTTTTACGTCATCGATAAAACCGCTTACGGCTGCGACAGCAGCGCATTCACCGGCAGCAGATCTTCCTCGCGCAGCGAACCGGCTGCCGCTTTCAGCTTCAGGCCGGCCAGGATGGTGTTGTAGCGCGCCTTGGCCAGGTCGGTGCGGGTCTGGTACAGCTGGCGCTGGGCATTCAGCACGTCGATGTTGATGCGCACGCCGACCTGGTAACCCAGCTTGTTCGATTCCAGTGCCGAGTTGCTCGACACTTCAGCCGCTTCCAGCGCCTTCACCTGGGCCAGGCCCGAGTTCACGCCGAGGAAGGACTGGCGTGCCAGCAGGGCCGCGTTGCGGCGGTTCGCTTCGAGGTCGTTCCTGGCCTTGTCTTCCAGGGCGATCGACTCGCGCACGCGGCTGGTGACGGCAAAGCCGCTGAAGATCGGAATGCTGTACGAAATGCCGATGGCGTTGTTGGTCGAACGGCCCGACTGCTGGGTCTGGCCGCTGAGGCTCGTATGCTGCGAACTCGCCACCAGGTCCAGGGTCGGGTAGTGGCCGGAGCGCTGCTTCGAGATCTCGCGCTTGGCCGATTCCACCTGCAGCTGGGCCACCGACACGGCGTAGTTCTGGTTCTCGGCGGCCGAGACCCACTGGTCGACGTTGATCGGCTGCGGCGCGGTCAGGTTGACGCCGGTGCGCAGGGTCGCCAGCGCGGCCGGCGGAGTGCCGATGATGGCTTGCAGCGCCGTCTTCTTGCTCTCCAGGTCATTGACCGCGGCGATCTCCTGCGAGATCACCAGGTCGTAGGCGGCCTGGGCTTCATGGGTGTCGGTGATGGTCTGGGTGCCGACTTCGAAGTTGCGCTTTGCCGAGGCCAGCTGCTCGGTCACGGCTTCCTTCTGGGCGCGGGTCGAGGCCAGGGTGTCCTGGGCCGCCAGCACGTCGAAGTAGGCCTGGGCCACGCGGGTGATCAGGTCCTGCTGGGCCTGGGCGAACTGGGCTTCGGCAATCGCCTGCTGCAGCTTGCTCTGCTGGTAGGTTTCCCAGCGATCCCAGCGGAACAGCGGCTGCGACAGCTGGACCGTGTACTGCTTCTGCGTCGTGGTGGCCGAACCGCCCTGCACGATCTGGCTGACGCCGTCCTCATCAGTGATGATTGCGCCGTTGTTCCACGGCGTGTTCTCGCCTTTGGCGCGGGTCACGTTACCGACCACGCCGACGGTCGGCAGCAACCCCGCACGCCCCTGCGTGATGCGTTCGCGTCCCGCAGCGGCGGAAGCGCGAGCGCTCGCGTAGGTGGCATCATTCGCCAATGCCTGCTGGTACACCTGGAGCAGATCGGCCGCCTGGGCGTTGAGCGAGAAAAACGCGCTGGCCAACAGCACGGCGATGAGGGGTTTCTGCATTACTTTCTCCGTCGGAGTCATCAATAGTCAAGGACACAGGCCGCCAGGATGCTCAGTACTTCGGCATCGATGGATCGACCTGCACGGCCCAGGCGTGTATGCCGCCTGTCAAATTGGTAATCTTCTCAAATCCGTTACGTTCCAGGAAAGCCGCCACCTGCATGCTGCGTGCGCCGTGATGGCAGACGCAGACGATTTCCTGGTCATCGTCCAGCTCGCCGACGCGGATCGGGATCAGGTTCATCGGGATCTGCGTCGAACCGTCGATGTGGCAGGTCTCGAATTCCCAGTTTTCCCGCACGTCGAGCAGCAGCGGTTTCGGGCGCGACGGGTCGGCCAGCCAGGCCGCCAGTTCGGGAGCGCTAAGGTGATTCATCTCAGAACTGGAAGTGCGAAACTGCCGGCGCGCCGGTCAGGTACTTCACATTGGTTTCGAACACTTTCACCGTGTTCCAGCTGTTCTCGCCGGTGCGGGTGACGATGTTGAATTCCATGGCCGGCGGCTCGCCCACGATCGCAGCGATACGGCCGCCCACCTTCACCTGCTTCAGGAAGGCTTCCGGCAGCACTTCCAGCGCGCCCGAGATCACGATCACGTCGTAGGGTGCGCCCTTGTCCCAGCCTGCGGCGCCATTGCCCAGTTCCACGGACACGTTGCCGATGCCGGCCTTGGCCAGGTTCTTCTCGGCCAGTTCCTTGATCTCAGGGTTCACTTCGACGGTGGTGACCTTGGCCGCACGGTGCGCCATCAGGGCCGCCATGTAACCCGAGCCGGCGCCGATTTCCAGCACGTTCTCATGCTTCTTGAGGCCGATTTCCTGCAGGATGCGCGCTTCGATTTTCGGGTTCAGCATGGCTTCGCCGCCCGGCAGCGGGATTTCGGCATCCGCGAACGCCAGGTTCTGGTACGCAGCCGGCACGAACTGTTCGCGCTTGACCACGTGCAGCAGGTCGAGGATGTCGGTGTCCAGCACGTTCCACGGACGGATCTGCTGTTCGATCATGTTGAAGCGGGCTTGTTCGATATTCATCTTGTTACTCGGCGAGAAATTAAATAATCCGATATTTTATCGTTGAACGGCCTCGGGAAACACATCTTAGCGATATGGCACCCAAGACCACGGGAAATTGCGACAGTCTGCAGTTTAGAAGGGATGAACGCCGGAAAAAGGCGTCTTGACGCGACAATACAATCACGCCGATGGTTTGCTGCCAGGCGGCAGCAGACCGTTCAGGGCCATGTCGAGGAAGGTGTCGAGGAAGGCCAGCGGCTCCAGCTCCGCGCGCGGGCAGGGGCCGACCGAATGCTTCCAGGTGATCAGCATGAGCATGGGCGCGATCAGCACCTGGGTCATCAGGTTGATGTCCATGGGCCGGAACTCGCCGCGTTCGATGCCGCGCTCCAGCATGCGCGAGGTGGCGGCGGTGCCGCGGTTGATGACCTCTTCCTGGTAGAAGCGCGCCAGTTCGGGGAAGTTATCGGCCTCGGCCATGACCAGCTTGATGATGCCGGAAGCCTTGGTCGCACCCAGGCGCTGCCACCAGGAGTGGATCATGTGGCGCAGCAGGTCGGCGCTGTGACCTTCGAATTCCGCGACCGAGGCTTCGGCCTCGCCGATGACGGGCACGATGCTGCTGCGGACCACGGCCTTGAACAGCTCTTCCTTGTTTTCGTAGTACAGGTAGAGCGTGCCTTTCGAGACCCCGGCGCGGCGCGCGACGTCTTCCAGGCGTGTGGCGGCGTAGCCACGTTCGACGAACAGGTCGATGGCTGCCTCCAGCAACTCCTGGGGCCGCGCGTCTTTACGGCGCTCCCAGCGTGGCTTGGCGTCAAATTGGCATGTCATGCGTCTGTCCAGCAACTAACTGTCGAGTCAGGAAATATAGACCGGGGGCTGGGGTCAGTCAAGCTACCGGTAGTATACTGCCCGGATGATTGCCCCGTCCGAACCCGCCAGCTGCCGCCCCGGCTGCGGCGCCTGCTGTATTGCTCCTTCGATCAGCTCTCCCATTCCCGGCATGCCGAACGGTAAGCCGGCCGGCGTGCGCTGTGTGCAGCTGGACGAGCACAACGGCTGCAAGATTTTTGGGCAGCCGGAACGGCCGAAAGTCTGCGGCGGCCTGCAGCCCTCGCACGAGATGTGCGGCGATTCAAGCGGGCAGGCGATGTTCTTCTTGAGCGAGCTGGAGCGCTTGACGGCCTGACAAGGCGAGAAAAATGATGCCGGGTAACTCGACGGTGGCGCTCTCAGGCATGGTAAGCTTGCGGGCTGCCTGGCGCAGCATCCCTTCCGCGTTCCGACCACAATAACATCCTTAACAAAAACTTCATGGACATCATTCTCGCCCTGAAAGCGATCATCATGGGCCTCGTCGAGGGCTTCACTGAGTTCCTGCCGATTTCCTCCACCGGCCACCTGATCCTGGCCGGCAGCCTGATCAACTTCACGGGCGAAGTCGCCAAGGTCTTCGAGATCGCGATCCAGGCCGGCGCCATTCTTGCCGTGATGTGGGAATACCGTGCGCGCATCGCTACCGTGCTGAGCGGTCTGACCTCCGATTCGCGCCAGCAGAAGTTCGTGCTCAACCTGATCGTCGCCTTCCTGCCGGCCGCGGTGCTCGGCTTCCTGTTCAGCAAGGCGATCAAGGCCCACCTGTTCGCCCCGGTGCCGGTGGCGCTGGCCTTCATCGTCGGCGCCTTCGTGATCCTGTGGGCGGAACGCCGTCACAAGGTGCTGCCGGGCTCGCACCGCGTCGAAACCGTCGACGACATGAACATGCTCGACGCCTTCAAGGTCGGCTGCGCACAGTGCTTCGCGCTGGTGCCGGGCACCAGCCGTTCGGGCGCCACCATTATCGGCGGCATGCTGTTCGGCCTGTCGCGCAAGGCGGCCACCGAATTCTCTTTCTTCCTGGCGATTCCGACCCTGCTGGCGGCTACCGTGTACTCGGTCGTCAAGGCGCGCCACGAGCTGCATGCGACCGACCTGCCCCTGTTCCTGGTCGGCGGCGTGGCGGCCTTCGTTTCCGCCTTCCTTTGCGTCCGTTGGCTCTTGCGCTTCATCAGCTCGCACGACTTCACGGGCTTCGCCTGGTACCGTATCGTGTTCGGCATCGTCATCCTCGTCACCGCGCACTTCGGCTGGGTGAACTGGGTAGACTAACCTGCTGGACTGGACTGAACAAAGCAACACCATGACGAGCGACATCCCAGAACGCGCGCTGCACATCCTGCAGACGGTCTTCGGCTATCCCGCCTTCCGCGGGCAACAGGCCGAGATCGTCGAGCACGTGGCCAGCGGCGGCGACGCGCTCGTGCTCATGCCCACCGGCGGCGGCAAGTCGCTGTGCTATCAGATCCCGGCGCTGGTGCGCGACGGTGTCGGCGTGGTCGTCTCGCCGCTGATCGCGCTGATGCAGGACCAGGTCGACGCCCTCGCCGAAGTCGGCGTGCGCGCAGCCTTCCTGAACTCCACGCAAACCTTCGAAGAGACGCTGCGCATCGAACGCCTGGTGCGCACCGGCGAGATCGACCTGGTCTACGTGGCGCCCGAGCGCCTGATGACCCAGCGCTGCCTGGACCTGTTCGAGGACTCGCACATCGCGCTGTTCGCGATCGACGAGGCGCACTGCGTCTCGCAATGGGGCCACGATTTCCGTCCCGAGTACATCCGCCTGTCGATCCTGCACGAGCGCTTCCCGCACGTGCCGCGCATCGCGCTGACGGCCACCGCCGACCAGCTCACGCGCGCCGAGATCGCCCAGCGCCTGCAGCTGGACGAAGCGCGCCAGTTCGTGTCCTCGTTCGACCGCCCGAACATCCGCTACGCCATCGTAGAGAAAACCAACGGCCGCAAGCAGCTGCTGGATTTCATCTCGGCCGAGCACCCGGGCGACGCCGGCATCGTGTATTGCCTGTCGCGCAAGAAGGTCGAGGAGACCGCCGAATTCCTCAACGAGAACGGCATCCGCGCCCTGCCCTATCACGCCGGCATGGACTACGCGCTGCGATCCGATAACCAGGCGCGCTTCCTGCGCGAAGACGGTATCGTGATGGTGGCGACCATCGCTTTCGGCATGGGCATCGACAAGCCGGACGTGCGCTTCGTCTGCCACCTCGACCTGCCGAAATCCCTCGAAGGCTATTACCAGGAAACCGGCCGCGCCGGCCGCGACGGCCTGCCGTCGAACGCCTGGATGGCTTATGGTCTGCAGGACGTGGTGCTGCAGCGCCGGATGATCGACGAGTCGGATGCCGACGAGAATTTCAAGCGCGTGCTGTCGTCCAAGCTCGACGCCATGCTGGGTCTGTGCGAAACGCTCAGCTGCCGCCGCATGCGCTTGCTGGAATATTTCGGCGAGCGCTCCGGCCCCTGCGGCAACTGCGATACCTGCCTGATTCCGCCGGTGTCTTTTGATGCGACCGTGCCGGTGCAGAAGCTGCTGTCGGCCATCTACCGCGTCGACCAGCGCTTCGCCGCCGGCCACGTGATCGACGTGCTGCGGGGCGTGCAGACCGAGCGCATCACGCAGTGGCACCACGACAAACTGACGGTATATGGCGTCGGCGCCGACCGCAGCGAGCATGAATGGCGCGCCATCGTGCGCCAGGTCATCGCCTTGGGCCTGATCACCGTCGACCACGACGCCTTCAGCTCCCTCAAGCTGACGGAAAGCGCGCGGCCGGTGCTGAAGGGCGAGCGCAAGGTCGAGCTGCGCCAGTACCAGAAGCCGGTCAAGCAGAAGCGCCAGGCCGGTCCGACCAAGGGCTATGTCGAGATGGACCTGTCGCCGGCCGAGCAGAAGATCTTCGAGAAGCTGCGCTGGTGGCGCCTGGAGACGGCAAAGGCGCACAGCGTGGCCGCCTTCATCATCTTCGGCGACGCCACCCTGCGCGAGATCGCCAAGGTCAAGCCGACCTCATTGGACGAGCTGCGCGTGGTGTCGGGCGTGGGGGCGAAGAAGCTGACCTCCTACGGCGACGAGATCGTGGCCATGATTACGGAAATGGTTTGATTCGGTAGGGTGGGCACCCCGTGCCCACGTGTTACGTTTGAATGATGCCGGCATTTACGTGGGCACGGGGTGCCCACCCTACATCCGGCATCATTCGCGAAACAGGTGCACGAAGGTCCGGCTCACCGCCAGCTTCTCGTCACTCCCCTTCACCAGCACCTGCATCCGTTCAGCATCGATCCGCTCCGCCGCAGCAATCGCGTTGGCGTTCACCACGGTGGCGCGGTGGATCTGCCAGAAGCGGTCCGGATCCAGCGTGCTCAATAAGTCCTTCAGCGGCGTGCGCACCAGCGCTTCGTAATCGCGCAGCACGATGCGCGTGTAGCGCGTGTCGGACTGGAAGAACAGCACTTCATCGACGTCGATCACGCGCACCTGGCGCCCGACGCTGGCCTTGATCCATTTGGTGCGTTCCTGGCGCACGCCCGGCAGCGCGGTTTTCAAATTGCGCAGCAGCGTTTCAAACGCGGCGCCGTCCGCGGGCGGCTGCGCCAGCTTGGCCTTCAGACGCGCCACCGCCCGCTCCAGGCGATCCGTCTGCACCGGTTTGAGCAGGTAGTCGACCGCGCCGGCGTCGAAGGCGTCCACCGCATACTGGTCGTAGGCGGTAACGAAGACCACGTGCGCCATCGTGCCGATGCGTTCGGCTACTTCGAGGCCGGACAGGCCTGGCATGCGGATGTCGAGAAAGGCGACGTCCGGCTCGTGCTCCAGGAAACCGTCCCAGGCATCGTTGCCGTTTTCCGCCACCGTGACGACGCGCGCTTCCGGCCAGGACTGCGCCAGCATTTCCAGCAGGCGCTCGCGCATCAGGGGTTCGTCTTCGGCGACCAGAATGCTTGGATTCATCGTCATTGTGCGTAGGGGATGGTGACGTCGGCGATCAGGCCCGGCTCGCCGTCGCGCAGGTTCAGGCCGGCCGCCTCGCCGTAGGCCAGGCGCAGGCGGTGGCGCACATTGTCCAGTCCCGTGCCGCCGCCGTCGTCCGGCTCGGGCAGCGTACTCATGCCCACGCCGCCATCCTGCACGCGGATGCGAACCGCGCCATCGGCCGCCTCGGCCGACACCGTGACCTCACCGCCGCGCAGGGCCGGCTCGATGCCGTGCTTGATCGCGTTCTCGACCAGGGTCAGCAGGATCATGGTGGGCAGCTGCACCTGTTCCAGTGCGCGCGGCAGCTGCAGGCTGAAACGCAGGCGCTCGCCCAGCCGCACCTGCATCACCTTCAGGTAGGACTCGACCAGGCCGAATTCGGCGGCCAGGGAGACCTGCTCGCTGCGCATATCGCGCATGCTGGAGCGCAGGAAGTCGATCAGGTTGCCGGTCAGTTCCGCGGCGCGCGGCGCACCGTGCTGGGCCAGCTGCTGCACGGCGCCCAGGGTGTTGAACAGGAAGTGGGGCTCGATCTGGGCGCGCAGCAGGCGCAGCTGGGATTCGGCTAGTTCGCGCGCCAGGCGCGCCTGCTCGGCTTCGCGCTGCAGGCCGGCGTTGATGGCTTCGGCCTGGCGGTTGCGCAGCATGCTGATCGCCAGCAGCGGCACCAGCATGGCCAGCCCGGCGCCAGCGATCAGCGCCAATGAATGCGGTAATTTGCCGATGACGTCTGCCAGCGGCTTGGGCTTGGTCCACATGGCCGTGCCTATCCCGAGAACAGCGCCAAAGACGGCAAAGCCGAGCACCGTCAGCAGCATCATCCATTTTTCCCGAACGATGCGATGGTAGTCGAACCATGCGCTGATCACGGCGGCTGTAACGGAAAAACCGAGCATGTTGGCGCCGAGGATGGCAACCATCCAGCTGTCCATTCCCAGACCGAAGTACAGCGGAACGGCGCACAGGCTGAAGGCCAGCGCCAGTCCGGCAAGCGCGCAGTAGAGGCGGCGGCCGCGGTAGGTCAGCGAGAATTCGCGCAACTGCTTGCGCTGGAGCGGCGGCATCTCGGCCAGCTTGTGCGCAAAGCGACGCCGCCAGCCTGCCGGCGCCTGGGCCGCCAGCTCCGGCTGCGCGAGCACGGCCAGCTGCTCCTCTTCCAGTTCATCGTACCAATTCGTCAATTTGCGCCACATGCTGCCCTCCCGTAATCGTTAATATATAGCAACGATTACAGTCTAGGCAGATCAGTCGGCGGCGGACAGCGAAACGGGATGAAGCACGAATCCGGGTGAACGAACGACGAGAGGCGTAGAGCGCAGGCGCTCTACTTTTTGGTGAACACCAGGTCCCACACGCCATGGCCCAGCTTCAGACCGCGGTTCTCGAACTTGGTCAGCGGGCGGTAGGACGGCTTGTCGGCATAGGCTTCGGCCGTGTTTTGCAGAGCCGGCTCGGCGCCCAGCACTTCCAGCATCTGCACCGCGTAGTCTTCCCAGTCGGTGGCGCAGTGGATGTAGCCGCCCGGCACCAGCTTCTGGCACAGCAGCTTGACGAAAGGCGGCTGGATCAGGCGGCGCTTGTTGTGGCGCGCCTTGTGCCACGGGTCCGGGAAGAAGATGTGGACGCCGGCCAGCGAGCCGTCGGCGATCATGTTGTTCAGCACCTCGACCGCGTCATGCTGGATCAGGCGCAGGTTCTCGATGCCCTGCTCGCCGATCTGCTTGAGCAGGCTGCCCACGCCCGGGGTGTGCACTTCGACGCCGACGAAATCCGTGTCCGGCATCGCCTTGGCGATGTGGGCGGTGGTGTCGCCCATGCCGAAGCCGATTTCCAGCACCAGCGGCGCGCTGCGGCCAAAGGGCGCGTGGAAGTCGAACATCTCCTTGCGGTACTCGATCATGAATTTCGGCCCGAATTCCTCGAGCGCGCGCGCCTGCCCCGTCGACAGCCGTCCCGCACGGGTGACGAAGCTGCGGATGCGGTGCTCGGTCGGGTCGTAGAGCATCGGACGGCCTTGGCTGTTGGTGGGCGTATCGGAAGACATGATCGGTGTGGGCAAAGAGAAAGGGCGACATTATAGCAGCGCCTGTCGGCAGACTTTACAGTGAGGCCCCGGCCGAAAATCCAAGTGTTTGTTTTTTCTGACATTTTCCTTGAAGGCATAGAAATTGCTTCCTTGCAAATAAAGTATGCATTTTCAATACAAGGGAAATCACCATGAAAAAAATGAATCTGCGCGCCCTCGCGCTGGCTGCATGCCTGAGCGCGTTTGCCCTGCCGGCGTCGGCGGAATGGATCAATGTCTACCAGTCGACCGAAGCGGCCAAGGGACCGATCGGCCAGACCTGGACCGGCTCCTGGGCCGATGGCTGGAACATCGCCGAAGCACCCAGCGATGTCTCGATCATGGGCGCGACCCTGTCTTACCGCTACCTGGCCGCCGGCGGCTGGGCCGGTACGCCAACCCAGACCTATGTCTTCACCACGACAGCTGTCCGTGACGAAGTCCTGAACCTGGGGATCGACCTCAGCTCGAACGCCCTGTGGACCGGCTCGGCCACCGAAATGTACGTCTGGCAGGGTGACACCAGCAACAAGGTATTGCTGGCCACCGCGACCGGCGACGCCATCGAACACCAGCAGATCACCCTGACGCTGGGCAAAGGCTCGCAATGGGGCTTCATGGCCGTCAGCGGCAGCGTTGGCGATGACCTGCATTACTCGGGCGACCTGTACGGCTCCTTCACCATCACCGACCCGGCCACGCCGGTCGACAACGGCAACGACGTGCCGGAACCGGCCTCGCTGGCCCTGCTGGGCCTGGGCATGCTGGGCATCGCCGGCGCGCGCCGCAAGAAGGCGTAAAAACCCTGCCCCAGGCGGGAACGGGACGAGGCCGCACGCGGTTCTCATACATAATGGCGCTTCGCCGAATGAAAAGAGAACCGTAATGCAGCCCACGTCCCACCCGATTGCGACGGAAGACAACGTCGCCACCTTCCAGCTGACTTCCTACCGCTTCGGCACGCCCGGCGCAGGAAAAAAAGTCTACATCCAGGCCTCGCTGCACGCCGACGAAGTGCCGGCCATGCTGGTTGCCCACGTGCTGCGGCGCGAGCTGGAGCGCCTGGAAGCCGAGGGCCGGATCAAGGGCGAGATCGTGCTGGTGCCGGCCGCGAATCCGATCGGGCTGTCGCAGGTGGTGCACGGGGCGCCGTTCGGCCGTTACGACCTGTCTACCGGCCTGAATTTCAATCGCTTCTACAAGCACGTCGCCGCCGAGCTGAAGGCATCGCTGAAGGATAAGCTGGGCGCGGACGCCCAGGCCAACGTGGCCCTGGTGCGCGAGCATGCGCGCCGCTCCATCGCCAGCTGGAACACGGACAGCCCGACCCAGGACCTCAAGAAGACCCTGCTGGGCATGGCGATCGACGCCGACATCATGCTCGACCTCCACTGCGATAACGAAGCCGTGCTGCACCTGTACTGCGGCACCCCGCTGGCCGAGCAGGTCAAGCCGCTGGCGGCGCTGATGGGCGCGCACGCGACCCTGCTGGCGCGCGAGTCCGGCGGCGAACCCTTCGACGAAGCCTGCAGCCGCCTGTGGTGGGAGCTGGCCGACCACTTCGGGCCGGCGCTGCCGATCCCGATGGCCTGCATCGCCGTGACCGTCGAGCTGCGCGGCGAGATGGACGTGCGCTACGACCTGGCCGAGAAGGATGCGCAGGGCCTGCTGCAGTACCTGGCGCACCAGGGCGTGCTGGACATCGAACGCACGCCGCTGCCGGACCTGATTGCCGAGCCGACCCCGCTGGAAGGCGTGGAGCCGCTGGCGGCGCCGCACTCGGGGGTGCTGGTCTTCCTCAAGCGCCTGGGCGAGCGGGTGCAGGAGAACGAGGCGGTGGCGGACATCGTCAATCCGGTGAGCGGCAAGGTGACGACCTTGCGGGCGACGCGGCCCGGGATTCTGTTTGCGAGTACCGCGCACCGGCATCTGCTGCGCGGGATGCACGTCTGTAAGATCGCGGGCGGGGAGCCCTTCCGCACCGGCAGCCTGCTGGGCTCCTGAAACCTAGGCGGCGAGGCGCTCGTCGAACAGGTAGCGCCGCGCCAGCAGCGCGGCCATCGCCTCGGCCGGCATCGGCCGCGCCACCAGGTAGCCCTGCACCTCGTTGCAGCCCAGCGTGCGCAGGATCGCCAGCTGGTCCTCGTTCTCGACGCCTTCGGCCACCACTTCCATGCCCAGCGCGTGCGCCATCGAGACGATCGCCTGGAAGAACACGGTGCCCTCCTTCGAGCGTCCCAGTTCCGCGGTGAAGGAGCGGTCGACCTTCAGCACGTCCATCTTCATGCGCTGCAGCTGCGACAGCGACGAATACCCGGTGCCGAAATCGTCGACGTGCAGCTTGACGCCCAGCGCGCGGATCGCCGCCAGCTCGGCCAGGATCTCTTCCTGGTCACCCATCATCGCCGATTCCGTGATCTCGACCTCGAGCAGGCGCGCCGGCACCGCGTGGCGGGCTAAAGCCTCGGCCAGCTCGCGCCGCACGCCGCCGCGCAGGAACTGCTTGGGCGAGACGTTGATGGACACCGGCGCCGCCGGCAGCCCCTGCGCGGACCAGGCGGCCAGCTGGGCGCAGGCGCGGTCGATGACGATGGCGCCGATCGGCACGATCAGGCCGCTCGATTCGGCCAGCGGAATGAACTCGTCGGGGCGGATCATGCCCAGCTGCGGATGCTCCCAGCGCAGCAGCGCCTCCATGCTCAGCAGCTCGCCGCTGCGGGTGTCCACCCGCGGCTGGTAGTGCAGCACGAACTGGCGCTTGTCGATCGCTTCCAGCAGGCGCTGGCGCAGCTGGGCGCGGGTCTTCAGGGTCGTGGATTGGGCCGGGTCGAAGAAGCGATACTGGCCCTTGCCTTCGTTCTTCCCGGCGTACATGGCGATGTCGCTGTGGCGGATCAGCGTGGCGGCGTCATTGCCGTCGCGCGGGAACACGCTGATGCCGACCGAGGCGCCGATCGCGTGCTGCTCCTGGTCGATCTGGAAGGGTTTGCTGAAGGCCTGGATGATGCGCTGCGCCACCATGCCGACCTGCTCGTCGGTGTCGAAGGGCCTGAGCAGGACGATGAATTCGTCGCCGCCGAAGCGCGCCACGCGGTCGCTCGGACGCAGCTGCGACAGCAGGCGGGTGGCGGCGGCCTTCAGCAGGCGGTCGCCGACCGCGTGGCCGTGCGAGTCGTTGACCTGCTTGAATTCGTCGAGGTCGATGAACAGCAGGGCCATGCCCTGGCCGTTCGCTTCCGCATGCGCCAGTGCGGAGGGCACGAAATTCAGGAACCAGTGGCGGTTCGGCAGGCCGGTCAGGCTGTCCTCGTTGGCCAGACGCGCCAGCTGCACTTCGTGTTCCTTGCGCTCGCTGATGTCCTGCAGGGTCACGGCCAGGCCATCGCCGACCCGCACCAGGCGCCGGTGGCCCCAGCGGATGTTCAGCTGCCTGCCGTCGGCCGCGGCGAGCTCCGGCATGCGCCGGTCTTCCTGGTGAAAACCGGTGGCCATCGCCTGGCGGTAGGTCGCGATCAGCTCCGCCGAACCGAGCCCGCGGTCGAACCGGGACACCAGACTGCCGACCAGCCGCTCGCGCGTCATCCCGTAGAAGAAGGCGCCGCGTTCGTTGCAGTCGACGATGCGGAAGTCCTGGATCTGGCCTTTGCGGTCGCGCAGCGGCGACACCATGTAGAAGCCGTCGTTGCCGCTCTCGGTGGCGGTGCGGTAGGCGCGTGCCACCTCGTCCTGCTCGCGCGCCCGCGCGGCCGAGCGCAGCGACAGCATGCTGGCGATGCCAGCCAGTAGCAGCAGCACGGCCGTGGCCATCGAGGTGTAGGTGCGGCTGTCCTGCCAGTAGGCGTCGGCCCCGGCCAGCGCGGCTTCGTGCGACAGCGCGACCAGCGCCACCACCGGATAGGCACTGGAACGGCGCCAGCCCAGCACGCGCGCGCGGCCGTCGCCGAAGCCGGCCTGTCCCGCCTTGCCGGGGCGCCGGACCGCGTCGACCAGCTGCACGCCGCGCGCCACCGGCCAGCGGTCGGCATTCGCCGGCAGCAGCGAGGCGCGCGCATCGGTGCGCACGATGCCCTTGCTGTCCTGCTCGATGCGCAGGTTGGCCTCGACGCCGACCAGCGCCAGCAGACTGTGCGCACCCAGGGTCGGCGAGCTGACGAAGGAGGTGAAATAGGCGGCATCGACCGCCATCAGCAGCACGCCGTCGAATTCGTCGTCGCCGGTGTCGAGGCGGCGCGTGAACAGCACCGCGCCGCGCATGCCCAGCTCCGGCGGCGGCATGGCGATGCGCAGTGCGGAGGAGTTGTTGTCGCGGTGCTGGAGGAAGAAGGCGGAGGTGGACAGGTCGAGGTCGGCGCCGGTCCGGATGCCGCTCGCCGAAGCCAGCCGGCCGTCGCGCCCGATCACGCTGACGGCGACGAAAGCGCTGTCGGTGAACATGCCGTCGCGCCGCATGTCCTCGATCAGCGTGGGCTTGTGCGAGTGCTCCCAGCTGTGCTTGAGCTGCATCGTGATCTGGTCCATCTGCGCGATGGAGCGCGTCACGTACTGCTCGTAGGCTTCGGCGTAGGCGTCGGCTTCCTTGAAGGCCTGGTCCTCGGCGCGGTGGTGCTCGGCGTTCGCGCGCAGCATGGCGGCGGTCCACAGCGCGGCGCAGGCCAGCAGGGCCAGCGCGGGCCACAGCAGCGCAAGGAATCGGTGGGTGCGCGGGGCGGTATGCGTGCTGGGCTTGCTCATGCGGCAAGTCTAGCCAGCGATCGTTACCGTTTGATGACAGCGCCGGCGCGCCGCCCGTTCAGCGCCCGTGCACCCTGGCGGCTTCCGCCAGCACCTCGTTGACCTGGTCCATGTCGGCCGGCTTGACGAGGTAGTGGTCGAAGCCCGCCTGCTCGGCCTCCTTGCGGTCCTGGCTCTGGCCGTAGCCGGTCAGCGCCACCAGGGTCGCGCCCGCGCTCTCGGGCTGGCTGCGCAGGCGGCGCGCCAGTTCGTAGCCATCCATGTCGGGCAGGCCGATGTCGAGCAGCAGCACCTCGTGCGGCTCGCGCCGGATACGTTCGAGCGCACCCTTGCCGTCGTATTCCACGCTGACGGCATGGCCCTGCACCTCCAGCAGCGCGGCCAGCATCTGGGCGGCGTCGACGTTATCGTCCACCACCATCACGCGCAAGGCGCCCGGCGCCTGCATGCCGGCTGCAGATGAATCGTCGTCGTCCGCACCGTTCGGCGCCGCCAGGCGCGGCAGGCAGATGCAGAATTCGCTGCCCTCGCCTATGCCCTCGCTATTGGCGTGCACGGTGCCCCCATGCAGGGCCACCAGGCTTTTCACCAGGGCCAGGCCGATCCCGAGTCCGCCCTGGGAGCGGTCCGGAGTGCGCTCGGCCTGGGTGAACAGGTCGAAGATATAAGGCAGGATGTCGGGCGCGATGCCGACGCCGTTGTCGCGCACGGCGACGTGGACGCGCTTCTCGTCCACCGTTACCGACAGTGTGATGCGGCCGCCCGGCGCCGTGTACTTGGCGGCGTTGTTGAGGATATTCGAGATCACCTGCACCAGGCGGGTGCGGTCGCCGATCACGTGGGCGCTGCGGCCGGACAGCTGCAGCGTGAGCGAGTGGCGGCGCGCATCGACCAGCGGGCGCACCTGCTCCACCGCGGCGGACACGATCACGTTCAGGTCCAGCTCTTCCTTCTCGAGCGTGACCAGGCCGCGGGTGACGCGCGAAACGTCCAGCAGGTCGTTCACCAGGTCGGTCATGTGGGCGGCCTGGCGCGCGATGATCTCGCTGGCGTTGGCCACGCTGCGCGCATCGAGGCTTCCGACTTTCAGCAGCTGGGCCGCGGTCATGATCGGCGCCAGCGGATTGCGCAGCTCGTGGGCCAGCATGGCCAGGAACTGGTCCTTCTGGCGGTTGGCGGCGCGCAGCTCGTCCTCGACCTGCTTGCGCGCGGTGACGTCGCTGCCCTCGACGAAGATGCCGGAGACGGCGCCGCCGGCGTCGCGAATCGGCTGGTAGATGAAATCGAGGTAGCGCTCCTCAAGCGCACCGTCCGGCTCGCGCTGCAGGCGCAGCGGCAGCGCATGGCCGACGAAGGGCTCGCCGGTGCTGTAGACGCGGTCGAGCAGTTCGAAGAAGCCCTGACCGGCCACCTCCGGCAAGGCCTCTTTCGCGGTCTTGCCGAGCAACTGGCGATGGCCGACCAACTGCAGATATGACTGGTTGGTCAACTCGAACACGTGCTCGGGGCCGCGCAACACGGCCATCAGGCCCGGCGCCTGCTCGAACAGGGCGCGGAAGCGCTCGTTCTCCTCGTCGCGGTATTTGTCTGCCAGCACCTGCTCGGTGACCTCGACGCAGGCGCAGTGCATGCCCTGGATCGCGCCATGTTCGTCGCGCACCGGAGAGTACGAAAAGGTGAACCAGGTCGGCTCGTCGTAGCCGTGGCGGTTCATCACCAGCAGCAGGCGCTCGGCATAGGTGGCCTCGCCGTTCAGGGCGCGGTCGATCAGCGGGCTGATGTCGTGCCAGATTTCGCCCCAGATGTCATGAAAGCGCCGGCCCAGCGCGCGCGGGTGCTTGTCGCCCAGGACTTCGCGATAGGGGTCGTTGTACAGGAAGCCGAGTTCCTTGCCCCAGGCAACGAACATAGGAAACGTCGAGTTCAGCATCAGCCCGACCACGATGCGCAGCGCCTGCGGCCAGGTAGACGGATGCCCAAGCGGCGATGCGCTCCAGTCCTGCGTGCGCATCATCTCCCCGACCTCGCCGCCTCCGCTCAGGAACATGAGCGAGCCGGCAAGACTGTCAGCGTCGTGCGGTGAGGCTTCAGGTAGCGGGGCGTGTTGTTGCATGGTCAAGTCTGGTCCGAGGAAGACCAGAGTTTGCCATAGTTTCAAGATGGGAGACGCACCACGCGGCCCTGAAAGGCGGGAAGACTGGAGCGGGTGAAGGGAATCGAACCCTCGTATGAAGCTTGGGAAGCTGCCGTTCTACCATTGAACTACACCCGCGTTGCCCGCATTCTACGCGGGTTCTAGCCCCTTTGACAAATCCCGACTACCCCCTCGTTGATGCCGCCTAAGATGATCGGGGCAGGCTTTTGCGCGCCCAGGTAGAAGCTTTTCGCATGAGCTTGCACTTTTATATTCGTTTGAATCCGCAAACCGGCCCGCTATATTGGGCGCGCGGCGCGCATGCCCTGGCGCAGCGCTCATTTCACTCGAGGAACTCTAATGGCACACTTCGACATCGGCGCGATCGTACGCGACCTGCACGACGCCCGCCAGCAATGGCGCCAGGCCCACCGTCCCGCCGGCGAGGTGCGCGGCATCGAATTCCCGTCGCGCGACGCGCTGGCGGAGATCGTCGCCCAGCTCAAGGGCGTGCTGTTCCCGATGCGCCTGGGGCCGCCCGGCCTGCGCCGCGAAAGCGAGGACATCCACGTCGCCCACGCCCTCGATTCCGCCCTGCACTCGCTGCTGCGCCAGGTGCAGATCGAGCTGCACTACAGCGCCGCCCTGCAGCAGCGCACCGACGGCGACATCGCCAGCCAGGCCCTGGCGGCCACCCAGGCCTTCGGCGCCGCGCTGCCGGACGTGCGGGTGCAGGTCGACAGCGACGTGCTGGCCGCCTACCAGGGCGACCCGGCCGCGCGCAGCGTCGACGAAGTGCTGCTGTGCTATCCCGGCGTGCTGGCGATGATCCATTATCGGCTGGCGCATCGCCTCTACGAACTGGGCTTGCCACTGCTGGCGCGCATCATCTCGGAGCTGGCGCACGCCGCCACCGGCATCGACATCCACCCGGGCGCGAAGATCGGCGCCGGCTTCTTCATCGACCACGGCACCGGCGTCGTGATCGGCGAGACCGCCGTCATCGGCCAGCGCGTGCGCCTGTACCAGGCTGTCACCCTGGGCGCCAAGCGCTTCCCGACGAATGCCGACGGCAGCCTGCAGAAAGGCCTGCCGCGCCACCCGATCGTGGAAGACGACGTCGTCATCTACGCCGGCGCCACCGTGCTGGGACGCATCACGGTGGGCAAAGGCGCGGTCATCGGCGGCAACGTGTGGGTGACCGAGGATGTGGCGCCAGGCGCGCGCGTGGCCCAGGCTGCGGCGCGCGAGGAAAGGCTGGGGCAGCAGAACGAGCCGGCCTGACGCAAGCGCGCTAGCGGCTCACTTCGGGCTCTCGACCGTGTAGCCCCTGGCCTGCAGCGCGGCCAGGTAGCTCTTCGGCCCAAGGATGTCGCTCATCTGCAGCACGGCGACGGTCGAAGCATTGTTGGCCAGCGATCTTTCGGCTGCCGTCAGCCACGATGCCATGCGGCGTTCGCGCAGATTCTGGAATGCCGGGTGCTTTTTGGCGGCGGGGCTGTTGAAGAGCGCGTCCGTGCAGGCGCCCTCGCGTTCGGCGTAGTCGAGATTGCCGATCTCGGCGACGTTGCCGTTCGCCCAGGCGTTGGCGCGCACGCGCATGGCATCGATATCGCCTTCGAAGCTTTCAAGCGTCCTGGTAAAACAGGCGACGTCCTCCAGTTGCGATTGCTTGAAATCTTTCAGCAGGCGCCCCGGCTCCTCGAGCTTGATCGAGACACCGGTCGGGGTCAGCTTCACGCCGCGCCGTTTTGCGATGTCATCGATCTGCTTGCGCACCTCGGCGCCGCCGGACAGGCCGCTCTTCTTCATGGCGGCGTCCGTCAGTTTCTGCGCGGCGAAGAAGGGACGGAAGGTTTCGACCTTGTCGTCCTCGCCGATGTATTTCGCTTTCAGCACTGCCCAGCGCGCGTAGACATCGGCCGGCACCACCTGGCGCAACTCGGCGCCGTCGGGGTTCTTGATCGCACCGACCAACGACGGCAGCGCAGCCACGGCCTTCAGGCCGCCCCACCAGCCGACGCCGACGCTCACGCCCGGCGGCGCCAACACTTCCTGCGACTGCCCGATCAGGCGGTCGACCCGGCTGTCGTCCCACTCCATCCTCAAAGGCAGCGGCGCATACGTGCCGAACACCCACATCACGTGGCCATCCTTCGACACTTTCCATAAGCCTGGCCCGGGGCGCTTGCCGGCAACGAGAACCTGGGCCGCAGGGCCTTCCTCTCCTGCCTGCGCAGCTGCCGGCTCGGCGGGAACGGATGACGGATCGGTCTGCGCCGGCGCCGCGGCGCTCAGCAGGCTCAGTGACAAGACACAGGCAATACGCGTAGCAAGCATCGGAGACCCCCTTTATTGTTGTGTTGCCAAAGATTACCTAAATGGCATCGAGGGGGATATGGGCGCAACAGGATGTTACAAGCTGTGTATATCTAAGCCGGCGGCTCTTCCGGCTGGCGATCGAGAAGATCCTGGGCCAGCTTGAGGCTGTCCACCATGGTCTGGAAAGCCTCGCGCTTGGCCTCCTCGCCAGGCACCCGCAGCACGTAGGAGGGGTGGTAGGTGGTGACGATCCAGTGCCCCTCGTGGAAAACCGGGTGGCCGATCAAATTCTTCAGGGTCACGTTCGCCATGCGCATCACGGACTTGAGGGCGGTCGCGCCCAGCGCCACGATCACGGTCGGCTTGACGTGGGCCAGCTCCTTGTCCAGCCAGTAGTGGCAGGCCTCGATCTCCTTCTGCGCCGGCGTCTTGTGGATGCGGCGCTTGCCGCGCGGCTCCCACTTGAAATGCTTGACGGCGTTGGTCACGTAGATGCTGTCGCGGTCAACGCCGGCCTTCTCGCAGACCTGGTCGAGCAGCTTGCCGGCCGGCCCCACGAAAGGCTGGCCGGCCAGGTCTTCCTGGTCGCCCGGCTGCTCGCCGACGAACATGATCTTCGCCTTCTTCGGCCCTTCCCCGCCCACCGCCTGGGTGGCGAACTGCCACAGCTTGCAGCGCCGGCATTCGTCCAGCTTCGACGGCTGCTGGCGCTCCGGCTGCGCATCCTCGGGCGCGATCGGGATGGTCGTGCCCTTGCGCTGGCCGACCGCCTCGTACTGGCCGACCTTGCGTGCGCCACGCGCCGCTTCGGAAATCATGTGGGTCACGATTTTGCCTTCTGGCAAATTTTTCCAGCGATGCGAAGGGATGTGCTGCTGCATCACCGCCTGGTTCAGGCGCGCCGGGTTGAACACGCTGCGGTAGTACGTCAGCCACAGCGCTTCGCCGGTGTCTTCGAGGTCTTCGGAATTCTTTACCAAGGGGCCGGTGTTGTGCAGGGTCTGGCCATCCCACAGCACGCTGGCTTCGGGGGTGGCGATCATCCAGCTGACCTTGCCCATGCGCGAGACGAAGTGTTCCGCCACCTGCGGCAGCACGTCGTGCTGCGGCTCGTACCAAGCGACGAAACGCGGCGGCCCCGCTTCGGCCGGGCGTTCGCGGAATCGGATGTAGGCATGCATGTCGTGCTCCTCACGGCGCACCGCCTTCACCATCGCGTTCAGGCGCGCGCCGTCTTCGTCGGCCGGCGACTGCACGTCGTGCTCGCCCTGCTGCCAGCGCCAGATCACGCGGTACAGGAAGGCCCAGCGGTCCGGCACGCGGCAGCAGGCGGCGCTTTGCAGCATGTCCATCAGCGAGCGCGGGATGTGCGGCGGCGCGTGGCGCGGAGGTGTTGGCTCCAGCGGCACATTGTCGGAAGGATTATGCGGCTGCTCGGCCGTGGACGGCGCACCCGAGAACAGGTCGCCGCCCGCATACGGCGTGCTCCAGGTGACCAGCTCCGGCGGCACGTCGTGGACCAGCAGCTCGCGCGCCGCCTTGCGCCATTCGGCGAAGGTCTCGACCAGCAGCGGCTGGCCTGCGCGCTGTCGGTCGATCGCACTCATGCTGCCTGCAGCTCCGGCCACAGATTCATTTGCTGCGGCGCGTCGGCCATGTTCCGCCGCAGCAGTTCGGAAGACGTTGCGCCCTGCGCCGGCTTGTAGTCCGCGGTGACCACGAAGGGCGCCAGCTTTTTGAGGCTGCAGCGCAGGCGCGACAGATCTTCCCAGCGGATGCGGCGCAGCCGGCGCAGGTCGATGATGCGTTTCGCGGAGCGCAGGCCGATGCCCGGCACGCGCGCGATCATGTTCTCGTCGGCGCGGTTCAGGTCGAGGGGGAAGTGTTCCCGGTTGCTGAGCGCCCAGGCCAGCTTGGGGTCGATGTCGAGCGCCAGGTTGCCGGCCGACGGCATCAGTTCGCCGGCCGTGAAGCCATAGCCGCGCAAGAGGAAATCGGCCTGGTACAGGCGGTGCTCGCGCAGCAGCGGCGGCGGCGCCGAGGGCACGCTGGAAGGACTCTGCGGAATCGGGCTGAAGGCCGAGTAGTACACGCGCTTCAGCTTGTAGGAGCCGTACAGGGTCTGGGCCGTATTCAGGATGGTCTGGTCGTCGCTGGCGTCGGCGCCGACGATCATCTGCGTGCTCTGCCCGGCCGGCGCAAAGACAGGCGCCTTCGGATGATCGTCCTTCTCATCCAGCTTGGTGCGGATCGAGCCCATCGCCAGCTTGATGGTGTGGACGTTCTTCTCGGGCGCCAGGCGCGTGACGCTGTCCTGGGTCGGCAGCTCGATGTTGACGGACAGCCGGTCGGCGTACTTGCCGGCCAGTTCGATCAAACGCGGATCGGCATCCGGAATGGTTTTCAAGTGGATGTAGCCACGGAATTTGTGCTCTTCGCGCAGGCGCCGCGCGACCTCGACCAGCTGCTCCATCGTGTAGTCGCTGGACTGGATGATGCCCGAGCTGAGGAACAGCCCGTCGATGTAGTTGCGCAGGTAGAAATCCTGGGTCAGCTTGACCACTTCGTCGACCGAGAAGCGGGCCCGCGGCACATTCGAGGTGCGGCGGTTGACGCAGTACTGGCAATCGTAGATGCAGAAATTCGTCAGCAGTATCTTCAGCAGCGACACGCAGCGGCCGTCCGGCGTGTAGCTGTGGCAGATGCCCATGCCATTGGTGGCCCCCAGGCCATCCTTGTCGACCGAATCCCGCTTGGGCGCCCCACTGCTGGCGCAGGAAGCGTCATATTTGGCGGCATCGGCCAGGATCTCGAGCTTGTCTTTGAGTTCCATCGCGCAGTAAATACTGTATGGATGCACAGTATAACGCAGTTCCGATTCGCGCGGCTGTGCGTGAGCACACGTATGTAACATGAGAGAATATGAGAATTCGCAATGTCGCTTTTTTGACGAATTTGATTATCGATGTCTGTCCAGTTTCGCAACAACGTCCACATTGCCGGCGCCGGCCACGCGACCATGGTGTTCGCGCATGGCCTCGGCTGCGACCAGAACATGTGGCGTTTTCTCGCCCCGGCCTACCAGGACCGCTTCCGTACCGTCCTGTACGACCTGACCGGCAGCGGCAATTCCGACCGCTCAGCCTATGACCGCGTGCGGCACGGCAGCCTGCACGGCCATGCCGACGATCTGCTGGACATCCTGGATGCCTGCTCGGCCGGGCCGGTGGTCTTCGTCGGCCATTCGGTCAGCGCCACGATCGGCCTGCTGGCGGCAAACAAGGCGCCCGAGCGCTTCCTGGCGCAAGTGATGGTGGGACCGTCGCCCTGCTATATCAACGACGGCGATTACGTGGGCGGTTTCAACCGCGAGGACATGGAGGCGATGCTGGGCACGATGGACGCCGACTTCCCCGCCTGGTCGCAGCGCATGGCGCCTATCCTGATGGGCGGCGTGCGCCCGGAACTCACCAGGGAACTGCTGGCCAGCTTCATGCGCAACGACCAGGGTATCGCACGCCATTTCGGGCGCGCGACCTTCCTGTCCGATCACCGCGCCGACCTGCCGCGCTCGAAGGTGCCGAGCCTGATCCTGCAATGCCGCGACGACCTGATCGTCCCGCGCGAGGTCGGCGAATACATGCTGCGCCACCTGCCGGACAGCAGCCTGCGCATCATCGACGATGAAGGCCACTGCCCGCACATCAGCGCGGCGACCGCAACGTCGAGGGCGATCGACGCTTTCCTGCACCGGACGCTGGGCTGAAGCCTGCATGGACGCGCTCGAACTCCTCTTCCACCTCATCGTCTGGTGGCGCGTCGGCCTTTCGGTGCTGGCGGCAGGCCTGCTTGCACTGGTCCTGGCCAGCCTGATCCCCGGATTCGGCGGGGTCGCAGGCATCGTCGCGGTCCTGATCGGCCTCGGCGCCGGCATGCTCTGGCAAATCAACTACGAGCGCTCGAAACAGGAGCGCTCGCCGCCGCCGCAGCAGCAATGAAGCGTCAGCGGACCGGCTTGCCGTCCGCGTCCAGCACCGTCACCTCTCCCCAGCCCAGCTTGCGGATGCCCGGTTCGACCTTGCGCAGGTCGCCGATCACCAGCCACACCACGTCGTCCGGATGCACGTAGCGCGCGCCGGCGCTGGCCAGCTGCTTGTCGTTCAGCGCGCGCATGCCGCCGGCGTAGCGGCTCCAGTAATCGTCCGGCAGGCCAAGGTTGATGCTGGTGACGGCCGCGCCTTCCAGCGCATCCAGGGTGGCGAAGCGGCCCGGCAGGCGCGAGGTCACGTTGCGCATCACACTGTCGAACTCCTCGCCGGCGATCGGACGCTGGCCGGCGATGTCGCGGATTTCCTTCGCCACTTCCTGCATCGCTTCGACCGTCTTGTCGGTCTGCACCGGCGCCAGGGTCAGGAAGCTGCGCTGGCCGCGCATGTCGATCATGCGCGCGGTGGTGCCGTAGCTCCAGTGCTTATCCAGGCGCAGGTTGCGGTTCAGGCGCGAGGTCGCCATGCCGCCGAAGTTGTGCATCACGGCCTGGATCGCCAGCTCGTCCGGCTGGCCGGCGGGCAGCGACACATGGGCCGCGACGATGGTCGACTGCGGCGCTTCCGGCTTGTCGATCAGGTAGATGCGCTTGCCCGCGGTGGCGGCTACGGCCGGCACCTGCTTGGCGGGCGCGCTGCCGGCCTGCCATTTGCCGAAACTGGATTCCAGCGCCGGTACCAGCTTCTCGAGCGTGGTGTCGCCGGTCACGACCAGGGTCGCGCTGCCCGGACGGAACCAGGCGTCGTGCCAGCGCGCGACGTCGTCACGATTGACGCTCTGGGTGCTGGCTTCGGTGCCGGTCGCCGGACGGCCGTAGGCGTGATTCGCGCCATACAGGATGCCCGGCATCACGCGCACCGCGAGAGCGCTCGGCTGGGCCTTTTCCTGCCCCACCTGGGCCAGGCGGCGCTGCTTGGCCAGCTCGACCTGGTCTTGCGGGAAGGTGGCATTGAGGGCGGCATCGGCCATCAACGCGAGCGACGGCGCCAGCTTGGCGCTGGTCGCCTTCAGGCGCAGCACCGACTGGTCCTGCGAGGTGCCGGTGCTCATCTCGGCGCCCAGCGATTCCAGCGCGTCGGACAGCTGGAACGCGTTGCGCGTTTTCGTGCCCTTGTCGATCAGGCCCAGGGACAGCGAAGCCAGGCCTTCCTTGCCGGCCGGGTCGGCGGCGGCGCCGGCGTCCAGCACCAGCGCGGCGTTGACGATCGGTGCGCCATGGCGTTCCAGCAGCACCACCTTCAGGCCGTTCTTCAACTGGGCGCGCTGCATGGCCGGGAAGCTGACGTCGGGCGCCTGGCCGAGTGCCGGCAGCTGCTTGCGGTCGAAGCTGGATTTTACGGCGGCCAGTTTCGCGAACGGCTTCACGGTCATCGTGTAGTGATGTGCGCTTAACCAGCGCTTGCCGGCGGCCTTCACCTCGGCCGGGGTGGCGTTCGCCATCTGCTCCAGGCGGGTCAGGTAGGCGTCCGGGCTGCCGCCGTAGGTCATGCTCTCGGCCAGCACGTCGGCGCGGCCGCCGAAGCCGCCCAGGCGCTCGAGGCCGCGCGAGAATTCGGCCAGCTCGCGGGTCTTCACGCGCGCCAGTTCCTCGGCGGTCGGGCCCTTCTCCAGCAACTCGCCCACGATGCGGTCGATTTCACGTTCGGCTTCCGCCTGGTCGGCGCCGTTCTTCAGCGTGACGGTGATGCCGAAGCTGCCGCCCAATTCGCTGTCCTGCACACCGGCGGAGACGCTGGTGGCGATGCCCTTCTCGTACACCAGGCGCTTGTCCAGGCGCGCGCTCTTCGAGCCGGCCAGCACGTCGCCCAGCAGCTGCAGGCGCGCCACGTCCGCATCCTTCCACGCCGCCGAATGCCAGCGGCGGTAGACGCGCACCTGCGGCACCTGGTCTTCCATCTCGTCGCGGATGTCGCGGTCCAGCACCGGGATCCAGGTTTCGGTACGCGGCAGCGGCGGTCCCGGCGGCAGCGCGCCGAAGTACTTGTTGACCAGTTCCAGCGCGCGCTCCGGGGTGATGTCGCCGGCCAGCGACAGCACCGCGTTGTTCGGGCCGTAGTAGGTGCGGTACCACTCGCGGATGTCTTCCAGCGAAGCCGCGTTCAGGTCGTCCATGCTGCCGATCGTAGTCCACGAATAGGGGTGCGAGTACGGGTACATCTTGGCCGCGAATTCATAGCGTACCTTGCCGTAGGGCTGGTTGTCGCCCTGGCGTTTCTCGTTCTGCACCACGCCGCGCTCGCGCTCCAGCATCGCCTGCGAGATGTAGTTGCCGAGGAAGCCCATGCGGTCCGATTCCAGGAACAGCGTGCGTTCCAGCGCCGAGGTCGGGACGTCCTCGAAGAAGTTGGTGCGGTCCGTATTCGTGGTGCCGTTGCGGTTGTTGGCGCCGAGGTCGTCCATCGCCTCGCGGAAGCCGTGCGGATAGTTTTCGGAACCGTTGAAGAAGAAGTGCTCGAACAGGTGAGCGAAGCCGGTCTTGCCGCGCTTCTCGTTGCGCGAACCGACGTGGTACCAGACGTTCACGCCGACCACCGGCACGCTGTGGTCTTCATGCACCAGCAGGGTCAGGCCGTTCGGCAGCACGAATTTTTTGTAGGCGATGCTGTAGGCCTTGCGGTCGAAGGCCGGCGATACGGCTTTCGTCGAAGCGGTAGCGTTGGCGGCCAGGGACGGCGCGCATGCGGCGGCGGCCAGGCCGAGCGCGAGCACGATCTGCTTGAGTTTCATGGTCTTCTCTCTTGTTGTAAGAATAGTTAAGCGGCTTACGCAGCGCCTGCGTAGCCGTTGGCTTGCGCGAGGAGAGCAGGCTCCATGCGCGCGGCAATGCGCTGGATGTAGGTGGTGGCGGGGATGACGCCGGCAGCGCCGGCGCGGTGCAGCCAGGCATAGGCCTCGACCAGGTCCTTCTGCACGCCCTGGCCGCTGGCGTACATGACGCCGAGGTTGAACTGGGCGCGGGCATGGCCCTGGCGCGCGGCGCACAGGTACCAGAAATGGGCCGCTTCGTAGTCGCGTTCGACGCCGTGGCCGCTGTCATAGCGCAGGCCGAGCGCGAACTGGGCCAGCGCGTGGCCCTGGTCGGCGGCCTTGCGGTACCACTCCCAGGCCTGGCGCGGATCGATGGCGCCGGAATCGTCGCGGTCCAGCAGCTGGCCCAGCATGTACTGGGCGGGTGCGTAGTCCTGGTCGGCCGCCTTGCGGTACCAGTGCATGGCTTCGTCTTCGATGCGCAGGGCGAGGTCGAACTGGGCGCGCAGGTGGCCCTGCTCGGCGGCTTTGCGGTACCAATCGATGGCTCGCTGTGGATCCTGCGGTACGCCGTGGCCGGCGTCGACCAGCTGGCCCAGGTGGTATTGAGCGCCAGCCGAACCCTGCTCGGCGGCCTTGCGGTACCAGTGCGCGGCGATGGCGTAATCCTGGTCCACGCCCTGCCCATGTTCGTAGCGCAGGCCCAGGTTGTCCTGGGCGCCGGCGTGGCCCTGCTCGGCCGCCTTGCGGAACCAGTTCAGCGCCAGTTCGGGATCGCGGGCGACGCCGTGGCCGCTATCGTAGATCAGGGCCAGGTTGAATTGCGAACTGGCGTGGCCCTGCTCGCCTGCGCGGCCGTACCAGAGGATCGCCTTCTCGCTGTCCTGCGGCAGGTCCTGGCCCTTGTCGTAGCGCAGGCCCAGATTGAACTGGGCCGGCGCATAGCCCTGCTCGGCCGCCTTGCGGAACCAGTGGATGGCCTGCTGGACGTCGCGAGCCATGCCTTGGCCGCTGTCGTAGCGCAGCGCCAGGTTGAACTGCGAGCGCGCGTAATTCTGCTCGGCGGCGCGGCGGTACCATTCGATGGCTTGCGCGATGTCCTGGCTCACGCCCTTGCCGCCTTCGTACATCATGCCGAGGTTGTGCTGGGCGCCGGGGTCGCCCTGCTCGGCCGCCTTGCCGAACCAGTGCATGGCCTGGTGCACGTCGGCCGGGATGCCTTGTCCCTTGGCGTACAGCCAGCCCAGGTTGTACTGGGCCGCCGCGTAGCCCTGTTCCGCGGCCTGGGTGTACCAGTAGACGGCTTGCGCCAGGTCCTGGGCCACGCCCTGGCCCTTCTGGTACATCACGCCGAGGTTGTACTGGGCCTGTTCGAGGCCGGCGCTGGCCGCCATGCGGTACCAGGCCACGGCCAGCTCGTAGTTCTTCGGCACGCCCTGGCCGTTCACGTACATGAAGCCCAGGCTGTGCTGGGCGCTGGCCACGCCGCGCTCGGCCAGCGCTTTTACGCGCAGGAATTCAGCCGTGTGATGGGCAGCTGTCTGGCTTGCGGCGGCGGTATCGGGCATGACGCAATCCTGCAATTACGCCTGGAAGGCCAGTACATTGCCGGCGCTGGCCGGCACGACCTGGGAGCGCAGCACTTCCGTGAAGCGCGGCAGCGGCATCGGGCGGTGATACAGGTAGCCCTGCATCGTCATGCAGCCATTGGCGCGCAGGTAGCGCGCCTGCGACTCGGTCTCCACGCCTTCCGCAATCAGGTTCAGGCCCAGGCCGCGCGCGATCGAGATGATCGCCAGCACCACCGGATAGTGGCCGTATTCGTCGTGGATCTCCTTGACGAAGGACTGGTCGATCTTGATCGTGTGGACCGGGAAGCGGTGCAGATAGGCCAGACTCGAATAGCCGGTGCCGAAGTCGTCGATCGCCACCGACACGCCCAGCTGGCCCAGTTTATTGAGCTGCTCGATCGCGTGCTGCGGGTTGCGGATGCAGATGTTCTCGGTGATCTCGACCTCGATCTGGCTCGGCGCGATCCCGTAGCGCACCAGGGCGCCGCGCATCTTCTCGAAGAAGTCGCCGCGGTCCAGGTATTGCGGGGACAGGTTCAGCGACAGGCGCACCTGGTTGGCGCAGATGTTCTTCCACTGCAGCATGTCGCGGCACAGCGCGCCGATCATCCAGTCCGAGATCGGAATCATCAGCCCGTTCTCTTCGGCGAAAGGCAGGAACTCGCCCGGCGAGACGATGCCCCGGGTCGGGTGGTTCCAGCGCATCAGCGCCTCGGCGCCGACGATGCGGCCGCTGGCGGCGTCGATCTGCGGCTGGTAGTACATCTCCAGCTCGTCGTTTTCCAGGGCGCGGCGCAGGCTCTGGCCCAGTGCGATCTTCTGGTGCGACACGTCCTGCATCGACTCGTCGTAGAAGGCGTGCCCGTTCTTCCCTTGTCCCTTGACCTGGTACATGGCGATGTCGGCGTGGCGCAGCAGCTCGTCGATCGACTCGCCATGGCCCGGATAGATCGCGATGCCGATCGAGGCCGAGATGTGGACCTGATGGCCATCCAGGTCGAAGGGCTGCTGCAGGCACTCGAGGAATTTGTCGGCCACGTGGCTGGCGTCACCGCGGTCGCGCAGCTCGGGCAGCACGATGGTGAATTCGTCGCCGCCCTGGCGCGCCAGGGTGTCGCCCTTGCGCAGGCATTCCTTCAGGCGCACCGAGACCTGCTGCAGCAGCTCGTCGCCTTTGACATGGCCGAGGGTGTCGTTGACCAGCTTGAAGCGGTCGAGGTCGATGAACATCACCGCGAGCTCGGTCTGCTTGCGCTTTGCTTGAATGACGGCGAGGCCGAGCCGGTCCTTGAACAGGATGCGGTTCGGCAGGTCGGTCAAGATGTCGTGGTAGGCCTGGTAGGAGATGACCTCTTCCGCGCGCTTGCGGTCGGTGATGTCGCGCGCCACGCCATAGGTGCCGAAGAACTCCAGCTTTTTGACTTCCTGGTCGGGCACGTGCATGCCGATCGCGTTCAGCGAGATCGTCATCAGGGTGTTGTTGAAGGTGCGTTCCTGGTTAGAGCCGGCGTGGCACTTCAGGCGCAGTTCCACGTTGCGCGAGGCGCGTTCGTCGACGCGGCGCTCGTTGAAGGAATAGCGTGCGCGCTCCAGGTCTTCTTCATGCACCAGCACCGAATAATGCTGACCGATCAGCTCTTCGCGGCGGTAGCCGAGCAGCTGGTAGGCACGGTCGTTGACGAAGGTGAAGCGGCCTTCGTGGTTCAGCGTATAGATGATGTCCGGCGAGGAGTCCACCAGGTAGCGGTACATCTTCTCGGAGTTTTCCAGCTGGTTGGCGATGCGGCGGTTGGCTTCCTCGAGGCGGCGCGCCTTGAGCGCATTGCCGACGGTCTTGAGCAGCTCTTCGCGGCTGTAAGGCTTGCGCAGGTAGTCGTAGGCGCCGCGCTTCAGTGCGCCGATCGCGGCGTCGATCCCGACCTCGCCGCTCATCACGATGACGTCGGCGTCGATGCCTTTCTGGTTGATGAAGTCCATGATCTCGTGGCCGCCGATGTCGGGCAGGCGCAGGTCGAGCAGGACCATATCGAAACGCAGCTTCGACAGGTGGGTCAGGGCCTCGGTGCCGGTCGATGCGGTGACCAGCTGGTAGCCGCGGCCTTGCAGCAGCTCATACAGCGATGACAGCAGGCGCGGTTCGTCGTCGACCAGCAGCAGGCGCGGCTGCTCCAGTGCGGCGGACAGCGAGGCATGCGATGCTTGCGGCGCAAGCGCGTCGTGAGGCATGGGAGACGGGGCGCTGGCGGAGAATGGATTCATTGTTACCTTATACGGATCCAAGCGCGCGCACCGGCAGTCCAGCCGGGGCGCTGGCGCCGGCATGCGCCGGCAGCAGGATTTCAAAACTGGTGCCGGTCTTGCCGCTGCGGCAGGCGATGTGCCCGTTCAGCTTCTTGACCAGGCTGTGCACGATCGACAGGCCGAGCCCATGGTGCGGGCCCTCCTTCGTGCTCTTCACGGCGGAGAACAGGTTGGCCAGCACCTCGCGCGACAGGCCCGGGCCGGTGTCGGAGACGACCAGTTCCAGGTACAGCCTGCGCTCGCGGTTGACGTGGCCGCGGTTGGCGATCTCGATGCGCCCGCCGGTGGCGGCCAGGGCCTCGATCGCGTTCTTGACCAGGTTGACGAGGATTTGCTTGAGGATGTCCGGGTCGCCTTCGATGCGGCCGGCTTCATCGGGCGTGCTGACCACGATCTCGACGTTCGGCGGCACGAAGTCGGTGGCGCGGAACAGGCGCAGCACGTCCTCGACCACTTTCCCGACGTCGGCGCTGACACCGCTGTCGAGGGCGGACTGTAACCCGGGCTGCACCTCGGTCAGGCTGTTGACCAGCTGGCCGACGCGGTCGATCTCTTCGTTCAGGATCGACAGCTCGCCGCCCACCGGTTCCTGGCGTTCCAGCTTGCTGTCGAGGACGGACAGATAGTTCTTGATGATCGACAGCGGGTTGTTCACTTCGTGCACCACGCGCCGCGAGGCTTCGCGGTATTCCTCGGCCACGTGGGCCAGCTGGCGTCGCGCATGGCCGCGCTCGGACATCGCGTTTTCCAGCGCGCTCGCGGCCTGGGCGCCGAAGGACTGCATGAAGCGTTCGCGCTTCTGGCAGGACGGGACCTGCCAGCTCGAGATGCCGCCGATCAGGACGCCGATGCAGCGGGCACCGCTCACCAGCGGCACGCAGACCAGCGATTCGGTGCCCAGCATGCGCAGCAGCTGTTCCTCGGGCAGGCCGAGCGGCGCGCCTTCGCGGCGCACGAAGGCCAGGCGGCGTTCCAGCGCGGCTTTCGCCACCGCGCCGCCCTTCGACAGCGGGATCGAGAATTCGGCGATGCGCTGCTGGGTCGGGGTGGGCGCGCCCACCAGCGCGTGGCCAGTCGGGTTCTCCAGCAGCACGACGGCGTTCTCGAAATCGAACAGCACGCGCGCCGAGCGCGTCATCGATTCCAGCAGGCCGCTTTCTCCCTGCTGGCGCGCGAAGGCCTGGCCGATTTCCGACACCAGCACCAGGTTGCGCATTTCCTCGGTCAGGCGCTGCTGCACCGGATCGACGGGCGGCGGCGGCGCGAAGGCCGGCAGCGCCGGGATATCGTCGGCGCCGGCCAGGTCGATGCCGAGATGGACCGCGGCGCGCTCGACCTGGCGCGCAGCCTGGGCCAGCAGCTCGTCGGCGGCTTCCGGTTCGAGGTCGCACAGCTTGGCCGCCTCGACCACCAGGTTCGGGTCTTCGGCATGGCCGGACAGCAGGTGGGCGGCGCGCACGATGCGGATCAGCGGATGGGCGCCCTCCAGGCGCTCGCCCGGCTCGTGGTGGTACAGCACGGCGTCGGACAGGAAGGAATCGAGCTGCCAGCGTTCGATCAGCCAGGCGCCGGCTTCGGCGTGGGTGATCTGCAGGGTGCGCTGCTCGACCGCGCACAGGTCTTCGTCGTCGCGCGCGGTGAAGTTGAAGCCGTATTCCTTGGGCGCGGTGGCCAGCAGGGCCAGGCGGCCGACGTTGTGCAGCAGGCCGGCCAGGTAGGCTTCCTCGGGCTGCGAATAATTCAGGTGACGCGCCAGATCGCGCGCCAGCACGGCGGCGGTCAGCGAATTCTTCCAGAACGCGCGCAGGTCGGTCGCGCTGGAATTCGGGAAGCTGTTAAAGGTCTGGAATACCGAATCGCTGATCACCAGGGTCTTGATCATGTCGGTGCCCAGCGAGACCATGGCCTGCTCGAGATTCGGCTGGCGCCCGCCGCGATGGTAGGCCGAGCTGTTGGCGACCGTGAGGATCTTGCCGGTCATGCCGGCATCCTTGGCCACCAGCGCGGCCAGCTCGGGCATGCCGAGGTCGTCGGCCTGCAGGTGGGCCAGCAGCTTGATGAGGATCTGCGGCATGGCCGGCAGCCGCGCGATCAGCAAGCGATTGCGGATATCCTGGTCTGATTGGTAGTTGGTCTCAAGCACGGCCGCCACTGCTGTTCTGGATAGTAGGTGGCGCTTTCCCCGGCTAAAGCTGCCACGATAATTCTTCTAGTGGTACCCGGAGCAAGGCTGGTTTTAGGCCATTGTTCCGAACGTGAAAAACTTATCTTAGCATATATACATTTCTGACCGGGAACAACATTTTCCGCAGAAAGTGATGTGTTTTAGAGTCAGAACTCAAGCGCAGGTATTGATGCACCTCACATTTTCGTAGGGTGGGCACCCCGTGCCCACGCGTGAAAGTTGCGAAATATCAATCAAGCCAAGGCCTGGCGGCGCCGGTAATGCCGCGACACCATCCAGCACGCCAACGACGCCAGCGCAAACGCAGCCTGGCCGATCGCCATCGCCAGCACCGAGTAGTCCACCGCCGGAACGATGATGCCGGCCACGATCGCGCCCATCAAGGTGGTGATGAAGGACTGGCAGGATGCCACCGTACCGCGGATGTGCGGGAACAGGTCGAGCGTCAGCAGGGTCGCGCTGGGGTTGATGATCGAGCTGCCGAAGTTATAGAAGAACATCGGCAGCACGGTCCACGGCAGCGCCGGCGGCAGGAAAGAGTGATACAGCACGCTGCCGGTAACGGCGGTCAGCATGAATGCGTAGCCGATGCCGATCTGGCGCCCGTAATGCATCTTGCCGGCCAATCGGTTGGCGGCCAGCGCACCCATGAAGATGCCGGCCACCGCCGGCACAAACAGCCATGCGAAATCCGAGGGCCCGAGATGCAGGTGCACCGGCAGCAGCACCGGCGCGCCGGCGATGAACAGGAACATGCCGCCGAAGTTGAAGGCGACCACCGCCGACTTCATCTGGAACAGCACGGAGCTGAAGATGTCCCAGTAGCTCTGCGCCAGGAAGCGTGGATTGAAGGGCTGGCGGCGCTCCACCGGCATGGTCTCGGGCAGGTGCTGCCAGCAGACCCACCACAGCCCGAGGCTGAAGACCAGCAGCCCGAGGAAGATCGCGCGCCAGTCGAGCAGGGTCACGATCCAGCCGCCCAGCACTGGCGCGATGGCCGGCGCGATCGAGAAGATCATCGTCACCATCGACAGCAGGCGCGCGGCCGGCGCGTCCGAGTACAGGTCGCGGATGATCGCCCGCCCCACCACCACCCCGGCCCCGGCCGAGAAGCCCTGCATGATGCGGAAGATCCACAGGTAGTGCACCGAATGCGCCGAGGCGCAGCCGAGGGTGCCGACCGCGAACACGATCAATGCGACCAGCACCACGTTGCGGCGCCCGAACGCATCCGACAGCGCCCCGTGCCACAGCGACATGACGGCGAAGGACAGCATGTAGGCCGTCAGGGTCTGCTGGACTTCCAGCGGGGTCGCATGCAGGGTTTCCTGGATGCGCGGGAAGGCCGGCAGGTAGGCATCCACCGAGAACGGCCCCAGCATCGCCAGCGCGGCCAGCAGGGCCGCCAGGCCGCCCGCGCTCAGCATGGTGACCTTGTGCGGCTCCGGCAGCGGAACGGGGATGACGGGGTCTTTGGGCAGATTGTCTGGTTCGGGCTCGGGCAGCATGTTTACTCTTGTTGGGGTTTGGCCGCTTCCCGGCGGTTGAAGCCGGCGACCATGTCGAAGCGGAACAGGCGGCATTCGAGCGCGCCGTTGAAGAACGGGGTCTTGCGCGATTCCTTCAGGCGCAGCATCTTCGGCAGCGACAGGTCGGCGGTGAACAGGTACACGGTCCAGCCGGCGAAGCGCTGCTTCAGCGTGCTGGAAAGGTCCTGGTAGAAGCCGACCGCCATCTCGTCCTGCGGGATGGTGGAGTCGCCGCGCACGCCGATACGCTCGCCGTAGGGCGGGTTGGTCAGCAGGATGCCCGGCTGGCTGGTGGGCGGCTGCACCTGCTGCGCCTCGATCTGCTTGAGCGGCACCTCGAACATCACGCCGGCGACTTTCAGGTTATGGCGGGTCATCGCCACCATGTCGCCGGAGATGTCGGAACCGAAGATGGTCGGCTCGCTCGGCAGCGGGTTCGGCTTGATGGCCGTCTTCATCTCCTGCCAGGCCTTGCTATCGAAGTTGCGGAATTTTTCGAAGGCGAAGCGGCGGCGCGCGCCCGGCGGAATGCCCTGCACCATTTGGGCCGCCTCGATCAGGATGGTGCCGGAACCGCACATCGGGTCGAACAGCGGCACGCCCGGCTTCCAGCCGGCCACGCGCAGCAGGCCGGCGGCCAGGTTCTCGCGCAGCGGCGCATCGCCGGTCTCTTCGCGCCAGCCGCGCTTGAACAGTGCTTCGCCGGAGGTGTCGAGGTAGACCGTGAAGTTGCGCTGGTCGAGGAAGCCGAGGATGCGCATGTCCGGCTCGCGCGTATTGACAGAGGGACGCTTGCCGAACTGGTCGCGGAAGCGGTCGCAGACGGCGTCCTTGATCTTCAGGGTCGTGAACTCGAGGCTCTTCAGCGGCGATTTCACGGCCGTGATGTCGACGCGGATCGTGTGGTCGACGTCGAACCAGTCTTCCCAGGGCTGCTCGAGCACCAGGTCGTAGATGTCGTTCTCGTTGGTGTAGGTCTTGTTCGCCATGCGCATCAGCACGCGCGAGGCAATGCGCGAATGCAGGTTGATGCGGTAGGCATCCTGCATGCTGCCCGAGGCGTGCACGCCGCCGGGGACTTGGTTGTGCACCTTCAGCGTTGGGCTGTTGGTGTGTTGCGCGATTTCGGCCAGCTCTTCGGCCAGCGCTTGTTCCATGCCACGCGGGCATGGGCAAAAATAGGAAGCCATCGGGGGAACCCTTTATCCGTAGTTAAAAAATTAATGCTTTTGCCAGCCCCAAAACGTCATTCCCGCGGCGGCGGGAATCCATGCTGAGCGTCAGTAGTCGGCTCAGTATGGATTCCCGCTTCCGCGGGAATGACGATGTTCGGCTCTTGCTTAAAAAGGCTTTACAACGACCAGGATCACAATCCCGATCAGCAGCAAAACCGGTACTTCATTGAACACGCGGAACCACTTGTGGCTGCGCGTGTTCGCGCCGCGCTCGAATTTTTTCAGCAGCGATCCGCACGCGTGATGGTAGCCGATCACGAGGATGACGAGCGCCAGCTTCGCATGCAGCCAGCCGCCCTTGATGCCGAAACCCAGCCATAGCCAGAGGCCCAGCAGCAGCGCCGGAATCATCAGCATCGTGGTGAAGCGGTACAGGCGGCGGCCCATGCCCAGCAGGCGTTCCAGCACGGCGGGATTGGTTTCCTGGGCCAGGTTCACGAAGATGCGCGGCAGGTAAAACAGGCCGGCGAACCAGGAGGCGATGAAGACGATGTGGAAGGCCTTGATCCAGAGGTACATGAAAACCCTTATTTGTTATTGGCGTACTTCGCCGTGCCCGAACACGATGTACTTCAGCGAGGTCAACCCCTCCAGCCCGACCGGGCCGCGCGCATGCAGCTTGTCGTTCGAAATCCCGATCTCCGCGCCCAGGCCATATTCGAAACCGTCGGCAAAGCGCGTCGACGCATTCACCATCACCGAACTCGAGTCGACTTCGCGCAGGAAGCGCATGGCAAGGGTGTAATCCTCGGTGACGATGGCTTCGGTGTGCTTCGACGAATACTGGTTGATATGCTCGATCGCCTCGTCGATGTCCGCCACGATCTTCACCGACAGGATGGGCGCCAGGTATTCGGTGCGCCAGTCTTCCTCGCTTGCCGCAACCAGGTGCGGATAGCCCTGCAGGATCGCCAGCGCTTCCGGGTCGGCGCGCAGCTCGACTTCCTTCGTCTTGTACAACTCGGCCAGCTGCGGCAGCACGGTCGGCGCAATCGCGCGCGCCACCAGCAGGGTTTCCATGGTGTTGCAGGTGCCGTAGCGGTGGGTCTTGGCGTTCATCGCGATCGGCAGGGCCTTGGCGATATCGGCTTTGGCGTCGATGTAGACGTGGCAGATGCCGTCCAGGTGCTTGATCATCGGCACCGTGGCCTCCTTCATCAGGCGCGCAATCAAGCCCTTGCCGCCGCGCGGCACGATCACGTCCACGTATTCCGGCATGGTGATCAGGGCGCCGACGGCGGCGCGGTCGGTGGTCTCGACCACCTGCACGCCATGTTCCGGCAAGCCGGCGCCGCGCAGTCCTTCAGCCACCAGCGCGGCCAGCGCGCGGTTGCAGTGGATGGCTTCCGAGCCGCCGCGCAGGATGGCGGCGTTGCCGCTCTTGATGCACAGGCCGGCCGCGTCCACCGTCACGTTCGGACGCGCCTCATAGATGATGCCGATGACGCCCAGCGGCACGCGCATCTGGCCGACCTGGATGCCGCTCGGGCGGAACTTCATGTTGGAGATTTCGCCGATCGGATCCGGCAGCGCGACGACCTGGCGCAGGCCCTCGACCATGGTGGCGATCGCTTTATCCGACAGGGCCAGGCGGTCCAGCATGGCCGGCTCCAGGCCGGCGGCGGCCGCCGCTTCCATGTCGCGCGCGTTCGCCTCGCGCAGCTTGCCGGCATCGCGTTCGATGGCGTCGGCAATCAGGAGCAGTGCGCGGTTGCGGGTGGCGCTGTCGGCGCGCGCCATCGCGCGCGAGGCCGCGCGCGCCTGGCGGCCGGTCTGCTGCATGTAGTTCGTGATGTCCATGGTGCGTTTCCGTTCAATCGTGGGCACGGGGTGCCCACCCTACGTTAAGACGCGACTCTTAGCGCCAGCTGCAGCATCGCATCCCATGCATCGCCCGCGAACTGCTTCGCGCGCAGGCCCTTGACCATGCGGTCGACCTGGGCTGCCTCCTGCATGGCCGCTTCCAGGGTCGGCAATGAAACGCGGCGCAGCGCCGGTTCCATCATGCGCTCGCGCGGACCCCAGATCCGGTATTCCTTCAGCAGCGCGCCCAGCGGGCGTCCCTGCGCCATCCCGGATTTCAATTTTAGCAGCGTGCGGATTTCTTCACTGACGGCCCACAAGACCAGCGGCAACGCCTCGCCCTCGCCCTTCAAACCCTCGAGCATGCGCACCAGGCGCGCCGGGTCGCCGGCCAGCATCGCTTCCGACAGCTTGAACACGTCGTAGCGCGCCACGTTCAGCACGGCGTCCTGCACCTGCTCGAAGCTCAGCTTGCCCGGCTCGTACAGCAAACCCAGCTTCTGGATTTCCTGGTGCGCGGCCAGCAGGTTGCCTTCCACCCGGTCGGCGATGAAGTCCAGGCTCTGGCGGTCGGCGCTCTGCTGTTGTGCCGAGAGCCGCATGCCGATCCAGGCCGGCAGTTGCGGGCGTTCGACGTTCGGGATCTCGATGTAGACCGCGGCCTGCTGCAGGCTGCCCACCCAGGCCGCCTTGGCCGTCTGCCAGTCCAGCTTCGGCAGCGTGATCAGCGTCAGGTTGTCGGGGTTCAGGTCTTTCGCGTAGTTCTGCAGGGCCACGCTGCCGTCCTTGCCGGGCTTGCCGCCGGGGATGCGCAGTTCGATCATCTTCTTGTCGCCGAACAGGGACATCGCCTGGTTGGAGGCCAGCAGCTCGCCCCATTTGAAGCTGCGCTCGACCGTGAGCACGTCGCGCTCGGAATAGCCCTGCGCACGGGCGGCGCGGCGGATCTTGTCCGCCGCCTCCAGCGCCAGCAGGTGTTCGTCGCTGGTGATCACGTACAGGGGCGCCAGCCCCTTGGCGAGGTGCCCGTCGAGCGCCTCAGGCCGCAACTGCATAGTCGTTTCCTTATTTCGCCGGAGATGCCGCCGGCGCCGGCCGCAGGGCAGCCAGGCGACGCATGATCTGCTGCACCAGGTCGGCCTGCATGTCGCGGTACAGCAGCGCTTCCTCGGATTCCTTGGCCAGCACCTGGGTCTCGTCGAAGGCCATGTTCCGGCGCAGCGTGATTTCGGTGGCCGGCAGCAGCTCGACGCCCTTGCTGTCGCGGACCATGAAGGTCAGCGTATAGGTCAGCAGGTATTCGCGCACGCGGCCCAGGCTGTTCAGCGACAGGATGGACTTGCCGCGGTTCTCGCTCAGCACCACGAACTGCGCCTCCGCCCCTTCCGCCTTGTCGGCGATGGCCACGTCGCCCGCGCGCAGGTTGCGCTTGAGTTCAGTGCCCAGCGGCGAGGTATCCGGGAAGGTCAGGAAGATGCTGTGGAAGGGCATCGTGTAGCTGCCGTTCGAGCCGCGCATCTGAAAGCCGCAGCCAGCCAGCGACCCTGCGATTACCAGGGCCGCAACGGCGCGCACCACCAACTTCTTGGAAGGGGCGCGCATCGCTTACACCACGATGTTGATGAGTTTACCGGGGACGACGATGATCTTCTTCGGCGTGCCTTCGATGAACTTCTGTGCCGCTTCCGACGCCAGCGCGGCGGCTTCGATCGCCGCCTTGTCGGCTTCCTTCGGCACTTTCACCGAGCCGCGCAGCTTGCCGTTCACCTGGATCATCAGCTCGATCTCGGACTGCTCCAGCGCAGCAGGGTCGACTTCCGGCCACTGCACATTGAGGATGTCGCCGTACACGCCGGCGTAGCCGAGTTCCTGCCACAGCGCGTGGGTGATGTGCGGCGCCACCGGGTTCAGCATGCGCAGGAAGATCGACAGGCCTTCGGCGATCACGGCGTTGCCGGCCACGCCTTCGGCCAGCTTGGCCGACTCCAGGGTATTCAGCATCTTCATGCAGGCCGAGACCACGGTGTTGTACTGGATGCGCTTGAAGTCGTAATCGGCCTGCTGCAGGATCTTGTGGACTTCGCGGCGCAGCGCCTTCTGGTCGTCGTCCAGGCTGCCCTGCTGCTGGCCGGCCAGCGCCGAGGCGATACGCTCGCGCTGGGCGAATGCGAAGGCCCAGACGCGGCGCAGGAAGCGGCTCGCGCCTTCCACGCCCGACTCCGACCACTCCAGGGTCTGTTCCGGCGGCGCCGCGAACATGGTGAACAGGCGGGCGGTATCCGCGCCGTACTGCTCGATCTGGGCGGCCGGGTCGATGCCGTTGTTCTTCGACTTCGACATCTTCTCGGTGCCGCCGATGATGACCGGCGCGCCGTCCAGCTTCGACGCCGCTGCCTGCGGGCGGCCGCGGTCGTCGAACACCAGGTCGACGTCGGCCGGGTTGAACCAGGTTTTTTTACCGGATTCGTCTTCGCGATAATAGGTCTCGTTCAGCACCATGCCCTGGGTCAGCAGGTTGACGAAGGGCTCGTCGAACTTCACCAGGCCGAAGTCGCGCATGACCTTGGTCCAGAAGCGCGCGTACAGCAGGTGCAGCACGGCGTGCTCGATGCCGCCGATGTACTGGTCCATCGGCATCCAGTAATCGTTGCGGGCCGGGTCGACCATCGAATCGTTCGATCCCGGCGAGGTATAGCGCATGTAGTACCAGGACGAGTCGATGAAGGTGTCCATGGTGTCGGTCTCGCGGCGGGCGGGCGCGCCGCAGCACGGGCAGTCGACCTTCAGGAAGGCTTCGTGCTTCTTGAGCGGGTTGCCGGTGCCGTCCGGGACGCAGTCTTCCGGCAGCACGACCGGCAGGTCCTTTTCCGGGACCGGCACGGTGCCGCACTTCTCGCAGTGGATCATCGGGATCGGCGTGCCCCAGTAGCGCTGGCGCGAGATGCCCCAGTCGCGCAGGCGGAAAGTGACCTTCTTGTCGCCCAGGCCCTTCTCGGCCAGGTCGCCGGCCACCGCATTGACGGCGGCCGTGTAATCGAGGCCGTCGTACTTGCCGGAGTCGATCAGCACGCCGCGCTCCTTGTCGCCGTACCACTCCTGCCAGCCGTCCAGCGAGAAGGTCTCGCCTTCCACCGCCACGACCTGCTTGATCGGCAGATTGTATTTTTTCGCGAACGCGAAGTCGCGCTCGTCGTGCGCCGGCACGCCCATCACGGCGCCGTCGCCATAGGTCATCAGCACGTAGTTGCCGACCCAGACCGGCACCTGCTCGCCGGTGATCGGGTGCATGACGGTCAGGCCGGTCGGCATGCCCTTCTTTTCCATCGTCGCCATGTCGGCTTCGATCACGGAGCCCTGCTTGCACTCGGCGATGAAGGCCTGCAGCTCCGGATTGTTCTTGGCCGCCTGCGTGGCCAGCGGGTGCTCGGCGGCGACCGCGCAGAAGGTCACGCCCATGATGGTGTCGGCGCGGGTGGTGAAGACGTACAGCTTGCCCTCGTTGATCAGCTCACCGGCGTCGTCCATGATCACGTGCGGGAAGGCGAAGCGCACACCGGTCGACTTGCCGATCCAGTTGGCCTGCATGATGCGCACGCGCTCCGGCCAGCCCGGCAGCTTGTTGTCGACGTAGTCCAGCAGTTCGTCGGCGTAGTCCGTGATGCGCACGTAGTACATCGGGATCTCGCGCTTTTCGACCAGCGCGCCCGAACGCCAGCCGCGGCCGTCGACCACCTGCTCGTTGGCCAGCACGGTCTGGTCGACCGGGTCCCAGTTCACGGTGCCGGTCTTCTGGTAGATGATGCCCTTCTCGAGCATCTTCAGGAACATCCACTGGTTCCACTTGTAGTAGTCCGGCTTGCAGGCGGTCATTTCACGCGACCAGTCGATGGCCAGGCCCATCGACTCCATCTGGCCGCGCATGTGGGCGATGTTCGAATAGGTCCACTCGCTAGGGGGCACGTTGTTGGCCATCGCTGCATTTTCGGCGGGCATGCCGAAGGCGTCCCAGCCCATCGGCATCAGCACGTTGTAGCCGTTCATCCGCAGGTAGCGGTACATCACGTCGTTGATCGTATAGTTGCGCACGTGGCCCATGTGCAGCTTGCCGGACGGGTAAGGCAGCATCGAGCAAGCGTAATACTTGCCTTTTGGGAAACGAGGGTCATGTTCGACCGCTTTATAGGCGTCGATCGACTTCCAGTAGGCCTGGGCGGCCTGTTCGACTTCGGCTGGACTATATTTATCTTGCATGATGTTCTGCGGACTAAAGGGAGGTGAGCAGAACATTATACTGGTACATTCGTCTACCGGGCTGCGTGGGCCAACGGTAGGGTGGGCTCCCCGAGCCCACGATCGGTTTTACCGCAATTCGAGCTCCAGGGCCGGCTTTTCGCCGTAGTCCTCGTAGCGCTCGTTGATGCCGATGATGCAGAAGGCCATTTCCTCCAGCACGTCTTCGGCGCGCTCGCGCATGGCGTCGGAATGCAGCACGACGATGTGCAGGGTTTCGTCCGGGCCCAGGCGGATGCTGCTCATGCCGTCCTCGTCGCGCAGGTAGCTGAGGCAGTCGACCCAGGAATCCATCGTATGCGGATAGGAATCCGGGAAGCCGAAGGCGCGCTGGCTCTCGGCGTGGAAGCTTTCGGTGTCGACGATTGCGGCGCCGTTCAGTTCGACGGTGGCCATAGAAATCTCCTTAGCAGCCGTCATTCCCGCGAAAGCGGGAATCCATACCGAGGCGCCGAAGTCGTTTAATTCGCGTAAAAGCGAACTGACGAACTTCGGAAGCTCAGCATGGGTCCCCGCTTTCGCGGGGACGACGGTATTGGTAATGTGGCCAGTATGCCAGCAGTCCGCCGGCAGAGCCGTACAGTTCGGTGCTCAGGCCTTCAGGCCCAGCACATCCTGCATGTCGTACAGCCCGGTCTGCTTGTCGGCCAGGAAGCGCGCGGCGCGCAGCGAGCCCTGGGCGTAGCTGACGCGGCTGCTTGATTTGTGGCTGATCTCGATGCGCTCGCCGATGCCGGCGAACAGCACGGTGTGGTCGCCGACGATGTCGCCGCCGCGCACGGTGGCGAAGCCGATGGTCGAGGGATCGCGCTCGCCGGTCACGCCTTCGCGGCCGTAGACGGCGCACTCGTTCAGATCGCGCCCCAGGGCGTCGGCGATGACCTCGCCCATCTTCAGCGCGGTGCCGGACGGGGCGTCGACCTTGTGGCGGTGGTGGGCTTCGATGATCTCGATGTCATAGCCCTGCGAGAAGTTCTTCGCCGCCATTTCCAGCAGCTTCAGGGTGACGTTCACGCCGATGCTCATGTTCGGGGCGAACACGATCGCGGTCTTTTCGGCGGCAGCGCGGATCGCGGCCTTGCCCGCCTCGTCGAAACCGGTGGTCCCGATGATCATCTTGATGCCGTGCTCGGCGCAGTAAGCCAGATGCTCCAGCGTGCCTTCGGGACGGGTGAAGTCGATCAGGTACTGGGCGCCGGCCAGGCCCTCGGCCAGGCTTGATCGGATCGTGACGCCGGTCAGCTGGCCCGAGAAGGCGCCGGCGTCCGAGCCGATGAAGGGATTGCCTTCGCGGTCGAGCGCGCCCGCCAGGGTGGCGTCGGCGTCGGCGGCGATGGTCTCGATCAGCATGCGGCCCATGCGGCCGCTGGCGCCGGCAACGGCAATATTCAGCTGGGTCATGCGCTTACTCCCCGCCGCGCTTGGCCGCATCTTCGCGCTTGCGCTTCATTTCATCCAGCGTTTCCTGCTCGGTCTTGGTCTCGTACTTCGAGATGCCGATCAGGCGCGAGATGTATTCGCGCTCGCTCGGCAGGTTGCCGCCGTCGATCTTGGCGACCAGGTTGTCCTTGAAGTAGACGGTGACGCGGCTGGTGGTCAGCTCGCCGTTGCCGCGCGCGAGGTAGAACGGGTAGTCCCAGCGGTCGGCGTGGAAGGCGTCGGTCAGCAGCGGAGTGCCGAGGATGAACTTGACCTGGTCGCGGCTCTGGCCGACCTTCAGCTGGCCCAGCATCTCCTGCGACACGAAGTTACCCTGCTGGATGTCCGGGCGATACGGCGAGAACACCCACAGGAATTTTTGCAGCTTGGTGACGGTGGTCGTCTGCGCGCCAGCATTCGCGGCTGCCGCGGCCTTGTTGGCATCGGCGGCGACCGCTTCCGGCGCGGTGCTCACCGGCGCCGCCGGCTTGGTCTGGTTACGCCAGGAGGCGCAGCCGGAGACTGCCATGGCCGTGACGGCAAGGCCGGCCACGAGCACGGCCCGGGCGTGGGAACGATGGAAAACGGCATTCATGACGCGCATATCTAACCTTAAAATCGATTGGGCGGAGCTGCAAAACGCTATATCATAAAGCACTCCGCACATCTCAGCCCATCTAAGAGTAACAAAACATGAGCAATAACCCAACCGACCTGAAGGCCAGCGGCCTCAAAGCGACACTGCCGCGGCTGAAAATCCTGGAGATCTTCCAGAACAGTACGGTGCGGCACTTGACGGCGGAAGACGTCTATAAAACCCTGTTGAACGAGAACATGGACGTGGGCCTGGCCACGGTGTACCGCGTGCTGACGCAGTTCGAGCAGGCCGGCCTCCTGAACCGCAATCACTTTGAAACCGGCAAGGCCATCTACGAGTTGAACGCCGGCTCGCACCACGACCACCTGGTCTGCCTGGACTGCGGCCACGTCGAGGAGTTCTACGACGAAGAGATCGAAAGCCGCCAGCAGAAGATCGCCCTCGAACGCGGCTTCAAGATCGCCGAGCACGCCCTCGCCATCTACGGCAACTGCCAGAAGACCGACTGCCCGCACCGCCACCGCTAAGCGGCATCGTCGTCACAGCCTGTCTTGCGCCGCGCGCCCATCGGCCGCGGCCATCACCTTTCTTACCGCCGCTATCACCAGTTCCGGCTCCTCCTGCTGGATGTTATGGCCGCTCCGCATGGTCAGCACCTGGGAGCCGTCGCTGAACTGGCGCAGGAAATCGGCGTGCAAGTCGCGTTTCACCGCCACCGCTCCCACGCTTTGCAGGAAGAACTCCGGCTTTTCCACCTGCTGCACCGAGGTCAGGACGACCACCGGCACGTCCGGCAGCCTGCCATCCAGCGGCGGCGGCAGCGCGCCCCGGTCGAGGACCGGCTTCAGCGCCTCGTACTCCGCCTTGAATGTCGCCGGCACGAGGGCGTCGAAGCGGCGGTCGTCGTCCGCTGCGCGTGCGGCATCGAGCTTGCGCAGGGCCGGATTGAAGCCTTCGTCGGCCGGATCGACCAGCACCATGCCCGCCACCTGGCCCGGATGGCGCAGCGCGAAGGCGCGCGCCAGCAAGCCGCCATAGGAGTGGCCGACCAGGATGAAGGGCGGCTTCAGCTTCGCGCTGGCGATCAGCTGGTCGAGTTCCAGGCTGCTTTGCAGGATGCTGCGCGCTTCGGGCCGCGGGTCGGAGCTGCCGTGGCCGGCGCGCGAGTAGCTCACGACGTGCGCTGACTTCGCCACCTCCGGCGCAACCTTGCGCCAGGTCTCCAGACCGGTGGCGAAGCCGGATTCGAAGATGACCGTATAGCGCCCGCTGCCCTGCTCCGCCGCCTGCACCTGGTAGCCGCCCACGGCGATGCGCTCGTCCGGTGCGGAGGCGCCGCTGCGGGCAACGGCGCAGCACACGAACACGATGGCGGCGAGAAAAAGGGGACGGGCAAATCGATTCACGGCAATTCCTTGGCAAATGGCGCACGCGGCGCGATGACAGGACTATAGCCGTGGGGTCTGTCTCGCTGAAACTGTAAGAACTCCCAGTAGGAAGTCAGGAGTGGCTGAGCGCGTTCGACAGCAGCTTGGCGGTGATATCGACGATCGGGATCACGCGCTCGTAGGCCATGCGGGTCGGGCCGATCACGCCGAGGGTGCCGACGATCTTGCCGTTCACTTCATAGGGCGCGGTGACCACGCTCATCTCGTCCATCGGCACCAGCTTGGATTCGCCGCCGATGAAGATCTGCACGCCGCCGGCCTTGCTGGAGACGTCCAGCAGCTGCATCAGCCCGGTCTTCTGCTCGAACATCTCGAACATCTGGCGCAGCGAACTCATATTCGACGAGAGGTCGCTCACCGACAGCAGGTTGCGCTCGCCCGAAATGATCATGTCGTCGGTTTCCTGCAGCGCCTCGCTGCCCGCCTCCACCGCGGACTGCATCAGGCGCGCCATGTCGTCGCTCAGCTGGCGCAGCTCGCCGGTCAGGCGCGCGCGCACCTGGTCGAAGGACAGGCCGGCGAAATTCTGGTTCAGGTAGTTGGCCGACTGGATCAGCTGCGAGGGGCTGTAGTCGACGTCGGTCAGCAGCAGGCGGTTCTGGACGTCGCCGCGCGGATCGACGATCACCAGCAGGATGCGTTTTTCGGACAGGCGCAGGAATTCGATCTGCTGGAACGCGGATTCGCGCCGCGGGCTTTGCACCACGCCGGCGAACTGCGACAGCGAGGACAGCATCTGCGCGGCGTTGGCGATCACCTTCTGCGGCTGGTGCGCGGGCAGGCGCATGCCGGCGCCGACGGCGTCCTCGTCGATCTGCTGCACGGTGAGCAGCGTATCCACGAAGATGCGGTAGCCGCGCGGCGTCGGAATCCGGCCGGCCGAGGTGTGCGGGCTGGCGACATAGCCCATCTCTTCGAGGTCGGCCATGATGTTGCGGATCGTGGCCGGCGAGAGGTCGAGGCCGGAAATCTTCGACAGCGCGCGCGAGCCGACAGGCTGGCCGTCGGCGATGTAGCGCTCGACCAGGGCTTTCAGCAGGGTTTGTGCACGGTTATCGAGTTGCATGCTCACATTATGCACGTTCGCTAGCCCGCTGGGGAGTCATGCGCGCGGTCAACCATAGGTGCGCTTGAGCCAATCCAGCAGTTCGTCGAAGTTGCGCACGATCGCATCCGGCTCGACGCCGTGCTCGCGGTGCTTGTTGCTGCCGTTCCGGTTCATCCACACCCCGCGCATACCGACGTCTTGGGCGCCCTGGACGTCGAGCAGGACGTCGTCGCCGACATACACCGCATCCCAGGGCGCGACGCCCAGCGCGCGGCAGCCGGCCAGGAAGATCTCCCGGTCGGGCTTGGCCACGCCCAGCTGAGGCGCCGACACCCAGGCCTTGAAATGGTGCTCCAGGCCGATCGTGCGCAGGTCGGCGTTGCCATTCGTGATCGCGCCCAGCAGCACCCGCCCCTTCAGGCGCAGCAGGCCCGGCACCACGTCGTCGTAGGGCACCACGGCATTGCGCGCGGCGAAGAACTCGGCCATCGCCAGTTCCACCTTGGCGGCATCCTCGCCCGCCGTTTCGAAGGCGGCCAGCAGGCCGGCGCGGCGCAGCTTGCCCAGGTCGAGCTGGAATTCGGGGTGGCGCGCCAGCAGCTCCAGGCGGGCCTGGCGCAGGCCGTCGATCGTGAACTGCTGGGCCACGCGCGGCGCGTGCTCGCGCAGCCAGGCGAACAGGGTCTCCTCGGCCTGCAGGATCACCGGGGCGATCGGCCACAGGGTATCGTCCAGGTCGAACAGGATGGCCTCGGGCCAGGCGGGTCGGGTCGTGGTCATAGTCCAGCATAGCGAGGCCGGCCATGAAAATCAACGTTATACAGACGTCGTTACACCGTGATACAAAGGCAAATGACGCTGCGGCTTGGCAAATGCTCTAAAATGTCGGGTTATATTCTACTCAGCGGTGCCGCCGGTCTTTCCTGCGCCATCCCGTCCAACGGAGATTCTATGAAGAGTTCGATCCTGTATGCCGGCGCTGTGCTGGCATGCGCGCTTGGCCTGTCCGCCTGCGGCGGCGGCGATGGCGACCTGCCCCTGGCCGTGTCGATTGCCGGCGGCGTGACCAAAACCGGCCTGGTACTGGTTAACCGGGGCAACGGCGAGGAACTCGCCGTCCCGGCCGGCGCCGCCACCGTCCAGTTCACGAAATACCTGTCGACCGACGACGAATTCAACATCGAAGTCAAGGCCACGCCGTCGAACGTGGACAAATGCACGGTCAGCAACGGCAAGGCGCGCGCCAACTATTACACGGTCTATACCACGGCGCCGTCGGTGTTCTGCACCATCAAGACCCATGACCTGGGCGTGACCGTCAACGGCCTGACCAGCGCCGGCCTGGTGCTGGTTAACGGCTCCGACAAACAGGCGGTGACGGCGAATGCCGGCGCGGCCGTGACCGTGCCGATGGCCAAGGTGCCGGAAGATGGCCCCTACGGCATCACCATCCTGACCCAGCCGGACACCCAGACCTGCGCCATCAGCAACGGCAGCGGCACCATGACCGCCACCGGCCCGAGCACCACGCCGGTCGTCACCTGCGGTCCCAAGACCTAATCTTCTGGAGAGTAAAGTATGAAGTTCCACCTCGTGCGCCCGGCCCTGGTCCTGGCTTCATCCCTGGTCCTGGCATCCTGCGGCGGCGGCGGCAAGGAGACCTATCCGGTCAAGGTGACGGTCGCCAACGTGCAGTATCCGGGCCTGATCCTGACCACCAACGGCCAGGAACTGGCCGTGAACCCGCCCGCCAAGGCCGGCGACAACGTCGTCCTGAACTTCCCGAACGGCCTCGACTACGGCACCTACTACAACGTGATCCCGAAGGGTGGCACCGCAACCAGCGGTACCGGCTCGCAGCCGAAGCACCAGAGCTGCCAGACCAACGGCTATCCGCGCGAGTACGGCACGGCAGGCCAGACCGCCTCGGTCGACTCGGCGCGCACCCCGGCGATCGAAGTCTATTACACCTGCGCGATCCTGTCGTATGAGCTGAGCGGCACGGTCACGGGCCTGGAAGGCGTCGACGCCAGCGTCACGCTGATCAACGGCAGCAACAGCCAGATCACGCTCACCAGCACCGCCACCACGACCACCGCGCTGCCGTTTACGCTGTCGCCCGTTCCCTACAACACCAGCTTCGGCGTGACCGTGCTGACCCAGCCGACCGGCTACACCTGCACGGTTGCCAACGGCACCGGCGTCATGAACGACGCGCTGGAAGCACTGGGCGGCAACAAGACGGTTGCGGTAACCTGCAAGAAGAACGCCTGAGGCGAAAGGTAGTTTCGGAGGAGATATATTTGTTGCGTATATCAAATATTCCAAACAAAAATTGGACTGATATACCGTGAAGCAGCATACTGCTTCTGTCTCCTCCAACTCTCCTCAGAAAAGAATTGGATTTAAGCCCGCCTCAACAGCGGGCTTTTTTTTCGCCTCATTCAGGCGCAGCGCTTACAGCGCGGCCTTTTCGGCGGCGCTCAAGCGCTTCGCCGTCACCACCACCACTGCCATCTTCTGCCCCTGGACCGACATCTGGGCTTCCTGGCGCACGCGTGCGCTCTCGCTGGCGGCGCTGGCGACGCTGGTGACACCGATCAGGAAGGCGGCTGCCAGGAAGATCGCTTCCATGTTTTTCATGACGTTCATTTCGGTTCTCCTTCGGTAGAGGGTGTTGCGTTCTGTCTTTCGATGCTGTCACTGTAGGCGCCGGCGCCCTTGCCTTCCAGCGGTCTGCGACGAACTGCAAAAAACGCGTCATGGATGCCCAAAAAGCGAGAACGATCAACAGCCTGAGCGCCTGTGCTCGCCATACTCGACGGCGGCACAAATGCGGAGGCGAAATGAGGCGGGAGAACTTTCTAAAACTTGAATCCAGCAATCCGGATGCGGACGCCAGCGTGGCCGGCACCGTGCTCGGCTGGAACCGGCTGGCCCTGCAGGCGATCCGCAAGGCGCAGCCCGGCCCGGCGCCGGCGGCGCGCACGCTGGCGGCCTTGCACACCTGCATGTACAACGCCTGGGCGGCCTACGACGACGTGGCGCGCCAGACGGCGCACGGGGTCGCGGTGCGGCTGCCGGCCATCGAACGCAGCGCGGCCAGCAAGGCTGCCGCCATGAGCCATGCGGCCCATGCCACGCTGGCCGAGCGTTTCCCTGCGCAAGGCGCCGTATTTGAAACCAGGATGGCTGCCTTGGGCCTGGATCCGGCGGCGGGCGGCGGTCCGCTGAGCCCGGCCGGCATCGGCCGCGGCCAGGCCGCCGCCATGCGCGCCTTCTGCCGGCGCGAGGGCGCCGGCCGGCTGGGCGGCCTGGTCGGCCATGCGGCCCTGGATACGCCCCAGGACCTGCCGCCGGTGGTCGAGCCGGCGCCGGGACGCTGGTTCCTGCCGGCCCATCTGCTGTCCGAACACGACGGCTACAGCGACGACCAGGACGTGCGCCTGTTCTTCGCACTCGCCAACGCGCTCGCCGATGCCGGGACGCTGGCCATCCAGGGCAGCCTTGGTGCCGCAGCAAGCGAGGTGATCCGGCGCTTTACGGGCGACAGCCGTTTCGAGGTGGCCGGCTCGGCCGGGGAGGAACTGGGAAGGAAGAGCGGCGCGCGCGCATTCGACGGCGCGCGCCGTTACTGGGAAGGGAAGCTCTGAATTACGAGGCGGGTTTCAGCAGGTTGGCCAGCGCCACGTACTGCTCCAGCCCAACCGCTTCCGGACGCGCGCCCGGATCGATGCCGGCCTCGACCAGCTGCGCCTCGGTGAACATGCCGGCCACGCAATTCTTGATGACCTTGCGCCGCTGCGAGAAGGCTTTGGCCACCACCGCTTCCAGCGTGGCGGCGTCGGCCGGCAGTTGGCGCTTGGTCGGCACCATGCGCACGATCGCCGAATCGACTTGCGGCGGCGGATCGAAGGCGGTGGGCGGCACCACGAACAGCATCGCCATGTCGTAGCGCCATTGCAGCATCACGGACAGGCGGCTATACGCCTTGGTGCCCGGTTCTGCCACCATGCGCTCGACCACTTCCTTCTGCAGCATGAAGTGCTGGTCCTCGACCAGATGGGCAAAGTCGGCCAGGTGAAACAGCAGCGGGCTCGAGATGTTGTACGGCAGGTTGCCGACCACGCGCAGCTTCTTCCCCTCCGGGACCGGAATCGAACCGAAATCGAACTTCAGGGCGTCGCCGGAGTGAACCGTCAGGCGCTCGCGCGGATAGGCCTTTTCCAGGCGCGCCACCAGGTCGCGGTCCAGCTCCACCACGTGCATGTGGTCGAGCTCCTTGAGCAGCAGTGCGGTCATCGCCGCCAGGCCGGGGCCGATCTCGACCATGGTTTCGCCCTTGCGCGGGCCGATCGAGTCGATGATGTCACTGAGGACGTGGGCATCGGTCAGGAAGTTCTGGCCGAAGCGCTTGCGGGCTACGTGTTTCATGAATTTTTCTTAGGTTGTTGCTCGGGCACGGACCATGGACAGGGCGACGCGGATCGCCTCCTCCATGCTGCCGCAATCGGCCAGGCCGAGGCCCTGGGCGGCCAGGTCCAGCGCGGTGCCGTGGTCGACCGAGGTGCGGATCAGGGGCAGGCCCAGCGTGATGTTGACGCCGCGCCCGAAGGTGGCGTGCTTGAGGACCGGCAGGCCCTGGTCGTGGTACATGGCCAGCACGGCGTCGGCGTCCTGCAGGTACTTCGGCTGGAACAGGGTGTCGGCCGGATACGGGCCGCGGGCGTCGATGCCGCGCGCCTGCGCCGCTGCCAGCGCCGGTTCGATCGTGTCGATTTCTTCGCGGCCCAGGTAGCCGTTCTCGCCGGCGTGCGGATTCAGGCCGGTCACCAGGATGCGCGGCGCGGCGATGCCGAATTTATGGCGCAGATCGGCGTGCAGGATGTCCAGCACCTGGTCCAGGGTCTCGCGCGTGAGCGCGGCCGGCACATCTTTCAGGGGCAGATGGGTGGTGGCCAGCGCCACCCGCAGATACGGCTGATCGCCGCCCGGCGAGCCGGCCAGCATCATCACCACCCGGGGCGTGCCGGTCTTCTCGGCCAGGTATTCGGTGTGGCCGGAAAAGGCGACGCCGGCATCGTTGATGGTGCTCTTCTGCAGCGGCGCGGTGACGACGGCCTCGAACCAGCCGGCCTTGCAGCCTTCGATGGCCAGGTCGAGCGTGGCCAGCACCGCGCGGCCGTTATTGGCGTCGAGCCGCCCCGGCACCACGTGGGCATCCAGCGGCACGTCGATCACCGGGATCGTCGCCGGACCGAAGTGCGGCAGCCCGCTGTGGCGCAGCGCCATGGTGGACAGCGCCGACAGGCGGATGTCCGGATCGATCAGGCTGGCCGTCATCGACAGGAAGGCGGCGTCGCCGACCAGCACGCAGCGCGCCTGCTCGCGCAGGGCCCAGGCGGCGCGGATCGCGATCTCCGGGCCGATCCCGGCCGGCTCACCGACCGTGACCGCCAGCGTGGGACGTGGGCCCGGGATGCTCATTGCTTACTTGTCCTCGCGGAACTCGACATAGGCACGGTCGCGGGTCTGGCGGGCCCAGTCTTCCATCGCTTCCTGGCGCTTGCGCTCGGTCAGGACCTGGCGCGCCGTCGCACGTTCCTTGTCCTTCGAGGTGTCCTGGGTCTTGCGCTCGACCACCTGGATGATGTGCACGCCGAACGGGGTCTTGACCGGGTCCGAGATCTGGCCCGTCTGCAGGCCGTTCATCACGGTCGCGAGTTCGTCCGGGATGTCGCCGGGTTCGAGCCAGCCGAGGTCACCGCCCTTGGGGGCGCTGTCCTGCGAATACTGGCGCGCCAGGTCTTCGAAACTGGCCTGCTTGCCCTCGATCTTCGCCTTCAGGTCGAGCAGCTTCTTGCGCGCTTCTTCCTCGGTCTGGGTCGGGGTGATCTTCAGCAGGATGTGGCGGGCGTGGGTCTGCTGCACCGAGGCCGCGGCCGCATCGGCGCCTTGCTGCGCGGCTTCCGGCTTGCGCACGTTGTTGACCTTCAGGATGTGGAAGCCGACGTTGGTACGCAGCACCGGCGTCACCTGGCCCGGCTTCAGCTTCACCAGTTCGGCGGCGAACGTGGTCGGAAGGCGGTTCGGATCGCGCCAGCCCACCGAGCCGCCCTGCAGGGCGTCCGGGGCGTCGGAATAGGTGGTGGCCATCTTGGCGAAGTCGGCGCCGGTGCGCAGCTGGCGCGCGACCTCGTCGGCACGCGCCTTGCGCGCCGCGATCTGCTCGGGCGAAGCGTTTTCCGGGATGCGCACCAGGATCTGCGAGAGGTCGATTTCGACGCGATCGGCAGCGGCGGCCTTCTCAGCGGCCAGGTAGGTGTCGATCTCGGCGTCCGAGACTTGGATCTTGGCGTCGACTTCATGGTCGACCAGGCGCTGCATGATGATCTCGTTGCGGATCTGCTCGCGGAACTGGGCGAAGGTCATGCCCTCTTTTTCCATCTGGTTGCGCATGTCCTGCACGCTCATCTTCTGCGATTCGGCGATGCGGCCGATGGCGCGGTCGAGCTCGAGGTCGGACACCTTGATGCCGTATTCCTTGCCCAGCTGGAGCTGGGCGCGCTCGGTGATCATTGCCTCGACCACCTGGCGGCGCAGGTCGTCCGCATCGGGCAGCTGGGCGTTCTGCCCTTTCAGGCGCTGCGTGATCTCATTGACGCGGTTCTCGACTTCACGCCTGGTGATGACCTCGTCGTTGACGATGACATAGACCGAGTCGATGACCTTGGCATTGCTGGCGGCCGGCGGCAGGAAGCCGGTCGACTGCGGGGCGGACGGCTTCGCAGCCTGGGCTGGAGCGGCTTGGGCCAGGACGTCGCCGGCTGCGATGGCGCACAGGAGCACTGCGGCCAGCTTGACTTGATGCAAACGGGTAGTACGCATATTCAGGGAAGCACTCATTTCAGGGTTTCTAGTTGTCCATGGCCAGACGCTCAAGGGCGGCCGACGTTGGTGTTCAGCCGGGTGTAGCCCGGGATGCTCTTGTTAAAGGTTTCCAGCGCATTATTACCAGTGCTCAGGCTCGACAGGCCATTGAGCTGGAGCTGGAAGAAGATCGGCGTCGAGGTGGTCTGCAGCGCGGTCACGAAACGCTGCGCGCCCAGCCGGAACACCCAGCAGTCCGCCTTGTACTCGAGGCCGACGAGGCCCTCGAGCAGCTTGCGGTCGCGCACCGAGTAGCTGGCGCGCGCCACGCCATACCAGCGCCGCGCCAGCGGCCACTGGCCCGACACTTCGGCATTCCGGAAGCCGCTGGCAAAGCCGAGGGCGTCGCGCTGGAACCGGTACTCCAGATTCAGCACCTTCATCGGCGCCGGATTCCACTGCACCCCGTAGTTCATGCTGTACAGGCTGCGGCTTTGCGCATCGTATTGTACGCCGCTGTCGAAGGTCCAGGTCTCGGAAATGCGGCCGGAGGCGGCCAACAGTGCGTCCGAGCGGGTCACGTTCAGGGTTTCGGCGCCGTTCAGGCGCACCTTCGGATCGCTGAAATAATAGCGGCTGCCCGCCACCAGGCGCAGGCGCTCGGCGCCGTTGCTCTCGATGAAGCGCGAGACCACGGCCGCCGTCACCTGGTTGGCGTCCGACACGCGGTCGGCGCCGACGAAGCGGTTTTCCGTGAACAGCTGGGCGTAGTTGAAGCCTGCCACCCCGGTGTCGAAGTTCGGGATCGCGCTCTGGTCCTTGTACGGGGTACGCACGTAGAACAGGCGCGGTTCCAGGGTCTGGGTCGAATTCTCGCCGAACAGCGAGCTCTGGCGTTCGAAGATCAGGCCGCTGTCCAGGGACACGGTCGGCAGCACGCGCGAGATCTTGTTGCGCGCCTCCCTGGTGACCGGATCGACGGTGTTGTTGTCCAGGTCGTACTGGGTCGCGTGCAGGATCGCCTTGGGCGTGATGAACCAGCCGGGGCGCAACACCGGGAAGCTGAGCTGGCCGATCAGGTTGGCGCGGTTGCCCTGTACGAACTGGTCGTTCGGGTGCGAGAAGCGCACCAACTCGGCATCCACGGCCCAGTCGAAGCCGCCCAGCACGTCGTAGCGGCCGGCGTGGAAGTTAATCTGCGGCAGGCGGTCGTAGGGACGCGCCACCGTCAGCAAGGCCGCGTTCGGATTGTTCGGATCCTGCGAAGCCGGGTCCTGCAGCACCTGGTAGCTCTGCACGCGCGCGTTCAGGCTCCAGTAATGGCCCGAGTAATCGGTGCGCAGCTCGCGCAGCAGCTGGCGCTCGGCGCTGGCCGCCACCGTGCGCGAGAAGTCGGACGGGTATTCGTTGTCGGAGGCCGCGTGCGCGTTCCAGCCGAAGCTCCAGCCCGGCGCCAGCACCTGGCTGTGCAGGGTGTCGACCCACCAGCGGTCGCGGTTGGCCACGCGGTCGTTCGGCAGCACCTCGATGTGGGTCTCGCCGCTGTAGGGGCCTTGCGAGGTTTCGCCGAGGTAGCGCCCGGTGGCGCCCATCTGCAGGCCGCGGTTGAAGATATAGCGCGGGTACAGCGTCAGGTCGCGGTTCGGGGCGATGTTGACGTAATACGGCACCATGACTTCGGCCGCGCCCTTGGAGCCGGTGCCGATCGACGGCGGCAGCCAGCCCGAGCGGCGCGCGCCCGACAGCGAGAACGACAGCGCCGGGGTGCCGAGGATGGGCACGTCCTTGAAGTAGATGATGGTCTTGCCGGCAGTGCCGACGTCGCGCCCGCTGTCCAGGTTCAGGGTGCTGGATTTCAGGTACCAGTCCGGGTCCGGGCCTTCGCAGGTGCTGTAGGTGCCGTCCACGACCAGCGCCTGGTTCTCGCCCAGGAAGTCGATGCGCCTGGCCTTGCCCTGGCCGTTAGTCGCCTGGAAATGGTAGGCCGGGTTCAGCACCCAGCCTTTGCCGGTTTCCAGGTTCAGCTGCAGGGCGTCGCCCTTGTAGCGGTCGCCGAAGCGCCACATCGTGATGTGGCCCTGGGCGGTGACTTCGTCCTCGACCTGGCGGTAGCAGGCGGTGTCGGCGGTGACGCCGGTGGCGCCGCGCGTGACTTCCACCTTGCGGAACATGTTCAGCTCACGGTCGGGGCGGCCGGTGAATTCCTCGGCGCTCATGGTCGTGGGCTGGTCCTGGTCGTCGGTACGCGGGCCGGCGGGCGCGGTCTGCGCATACAACGGCCCCGCGGCCACGGCGACGAGGGCGGAGAAGGCAGCGGCGCGCCGCGGCGGGAAAGGAAGGGCCGTAATCCAGCTCATGAAAGATCGCGTTGCACCATAGAGGGCGATTTTTTGGATTGAATCCCTTATTATATGGGAATATTCATCACCAACCGGATTCACCGGGACGCTTCATGTCTTCTCTGTCTCAACAATCTCCCGCCCCCATCGACAAGGATGCCCGCCTGGCCCAGCTGACCGTATGGCTGGGCAGTCTGGACGTGGTCGACGTCGGGAGCATGCGTCCGGCGTCCGCCGATGCCAGCTTCCGCCGCTACTTCCGACTCGATGTTGTGCCGGCGCTACGCGCCAAGCTGGGCGACACCCTGGTCGCCATGGACGCCCCGCCGGAGCGCGAAAACGTGCCGGCCTTCATCCACGTCGACGGCCTGCTGTTCGACGCCGGCGTGACCGTGCCGGCCATCGTCGCCCGCAAGGTCGAGGACGGCTTCCTGCTGCTGTCCGACCTCGGCACCACCACCTACCTGCAGCGCCTGAATGCGGACAACGCCTCCTTAATGTACTCGGATGCGGTGGACGCGCTGATCAAGTTCCAACTCTCCAGCCAGCCCGGCGTGCTGCCCGAATTCGACCGCGCCTTCGTGCTGCGCGAGCTGAACCTGTTCCCGGAATGGTTCATCGGCCGCCACCTGGGCGTGACGATGAGCGACAAGCAACAGGCCCAGCTGGACAAGGTGTTCGAAGCCATCTGCGCCAACGTGCTGGCCCAGCAGCAGGTGTTCATGCACCGCGATTTCCATTCCCGCAACCTGATGTTCATGGACCAGGGCAACCCGGGCGTGCTGGACTTCCAGGACGCCGTGTACGGCCCTATCACCTACGACCTCGGCTCCCTGATGCGCGACGCCTACATCCAGTGGGACGAGGAATTCGTGCTCGACTGGGTGGTGCGCTACTGGCAAAGCGCCAAGCAGATGGGCCTGCCGGTCAACCCGGACATCGACGCCTTCTACCGCGACTTCGAATACATGGCCCTGCAGCGCCACCTGAAGATCCTCGGCATCTTCTGCCGCCTGAACTACCGCGACGGCAAGCCGAACTACCTGGGCGACCTGCCGACCGTGATGGACTACGTGCGCAAGACCGCCAACCGCTACACCGAACTCAAACCGCTGCTGCGCCTCCTCGATGCCTTCGAGGACAAGGCGCCATCGGTCGGTTACACCTTCTGATTCCCGGACCGAACGCATGAAAGCCATGATCTTCGCCGCCGGCCGCGGCGAGCGTATGCGTCCGCTGACGGACACCTGCCCCAAGCCCCTGCTCAAGGTGCGCGGCCGCCCGCTCATCACCTACCACGTGATGAACCTGGTCCGCGCCGGCATCAAGGACATCGTCATCAACCACTCCCACCTCGGCCACATGATCGAGGAAGAGCTGGGCGACGGCAGCCGCTACGGCGCGCGCATCGTCTACTCGCACGAGCCGGTGCCGCTTGAAACCGCCGGCGGCATCGCCAATGCCCTGCACCTGCTGGGCGATGAGCCCTTCCTGGCGGTGTCCGGCGACATCTACGCGCCCTACTTCGACTTCGAGCAGGTGCTGGACGCGCTTCCTGACAATGACGCGGTGGGCCAACCGATCCCCGTCGACAAGCGGGATATCGCCTGGCTCTACCTGACGCCCAACCCCTGGCACAACCCGGAAGGCGACTTCGGCCTGACCATGTACACCTTGTCGAACGAAGGTTCGCCGAAGTGGAATTTCGCCGGCATCGGCGTCTACCGTCCTGAAATGTTCGACGGCGTCAAGGCTGGCGAGTTCCTGAAATTCGGCCCGCTCATGCGCAAGTTCATCGATGAGAAACGGGTCGGCGGCGAGATCTACGACGGCGAGTGGGTCAACGTCGGCACCATGCGCCAGCTGGAAGAACTCAACGCTCCCTACGCCTCCAAAACCAAGCCATGACCAATTTTGCAGCACGCCGTGCGCGCCTGGCCGCGCAGATGCTGCCGGCCGCGGTGGCCGTGCTGCCTACCGCGCCGGAAGTACTGCGCAACGGCGACAGCGACTACCCCTACCGGCACGACAGCTATTTCTATTACCTGACCGGCTTCGGTGAACCGGAAAGCCTGCTGGTACTGGTGGCCGCCTGCGGTGAGCGCCCCGCGCGTTCCATTCTGTTCTGCCGCGAAAAGAATGTCGAACGCGAGATCTGGGACGGCTACCGTTATGGTCCCGAGGCTGCGCGCGCAGCCTTCGGCGTGGACGAAGCCTGGCCGATTTCCGAACTCGATACCCGCCTGCCCGACCTGCTGGCCGACGCACCGGCGCTGTACTACGCCACCGCCTCCAGCGCCTCGCTGGACGCCCAGGTACAAGGCTGGATCAAGGCGGTGCGCGCCCGTTCGCGCAGCGGCGTGACCGCGCCCTCTAACTTCCACAACCTGCTACCGCTGCTGGACGAGATGCGCCTCATCAAGGACGCAGGCGAACAGGCGACCATGCTGCGCGCCGGCGAGATCTCCGGCCAGGCCCATGCCCGCGCGATGCGCGCTGCCCGCCCCGGCCTGCACGAATACGCGCTGGAAGCGGAGCTGCTCTACGAATTCCGCCGCAACGGCGCCCAGTTCCCGGCCTACACGCCCATCGTCGCCTCCGGCCCGAACGCCTGCGTCCTGCACTACAACGTCAACGACCGCCTGATGCAGGACGGCGAGCTGGTACTGATCGACGCCGGCTGCGAACTCGATGGCTATGCGTCAGACATCACCCGCACCTTCCCGGTGAACGGCCGTTTTACCCCAGCCCAGCGCACCCTGTATGAACTGGTGCTGGCGGCCCAGGAGGCGGCCTTCGCGGCCATCGCCCCGGGACGCCCCTACAGCGCCTTCCACGAAGCAGCCCTGCGCGTGCTGGTGCAGGGCATGCTGGACCTGGGCCTGATCCCGGCCGGCCAGTATGCCGACGTGGAGGACGCCATTGCAGGCAAAGCTCACGTACCCTTCTACATGCACGGCACCGGCCACTGGCTGGGCATGGACGTGCACGACGTCGGCGCCTACCGCGACCTGACGCAGGCGGATAAACCTTCGCGCGCGCTGCAGCCGGGGATGGTGGTGACGGTGGAACCGGGCATCTACGTGCGCCCGGCGGAAGGCGTGCCGGAAGCATACTGGCACATCGGCATCCGCATCGAGGACGACGTGGTCGTGACCGAGGACGGTTATCGGATCCTGACCGCGAGCGCGCCGAAGACGGTGGAAGAAATCGAAGCATTGGTTGGAAAGGGCGTATGAGCAGCGAGACGATGACTGAAGAGACGCTGGTGGCCGACGTCGCCATCTGCGGCGCCGGCCCGGTCGGCATGGCGCTGGCCGCCCTGCTGGCGCGGCGCGGCGTAGCGAGCAAGCGCATCGTCCTCATCGACGGCAAGTCGCTGGGCCAGGCCATCTCCGATCCACGCTCGATCGCGCTGGCCTGGGGCAGCCGCCTGCTGCTGGAAGACGTCAAGGCCTGGCCCCTGCCTGCCACGGCGATTCACCAGATCCACGTATCGCGCCGCGGCCACCTGGGCCGCAGCATGATGGACCGCGAAGAGCACGATCTCGAAGCGCTGGGCTATGTGGCGCGCTACGGCGACGTGGTCGACGCCCTCGCGCGCGCCTGCGAGCGCGCCGGCGTGCAGGTGCTGCGCCCGCTGCGCGTGACCGACATCCACGAAGGTCCCGACGGCGTACGGCTGCAGCTGGACGATGGCCGCAGCGTGCAGGCGCAAGTCGCCGTGCAGGCCGAAGGCGGCGTGTTCGGCGAGCAGGCCGACAAGACGATTACGCGCGACTACGGCCAGACCGCCGTGATTGCCCGCGTGTCGACCAGCGCCCCGCTCGCGCACCGCGCCTTCGAACGCTTCACGGACGAAGGCCCGCTGGCCCTGCTGCCGCAGGATGGCCTTGATGGCCACCAGTACGCGCTGGTCTGGTGCGTGCAGCCCGAGCGCGCCCAGCGCCTGCTTGACCTGGGCGAAGACGCATTCCTGCACGAGCTGGGCGAGGCCTTCGGCGAGCGCCTCGGTCGTTTTACGAAGGTGTCGCCACGCGTCGCCTTCCCGCTCGGCCTGAACGCGGACCCGCGCGCCACTGCGCGTACGGTGGCGATCGGGAACGCGGCTCAGACCCTGCACCCGGTGGCGGGCCAGGGCCTGAACCTGGGCCTGCGCGATGCGGCCGTGCTGGCGCGCTTGCTGGCGCGCGAGATGACGCCAGCCGCGATCGACCGCTTTGCGATGGAGCGCGAAGGCGACCGCGGCATGGTGATCCGCGCCACCGACACCATGGCGCGCGTGTTTGCGGACAAGGGGCCGCTGCAGCCGCTGTTCGGGCTGGCGCTGGCGGCGCTGGATACGGTCAAGCCGGCGCGGATGCTGCTGGCCGAGTTGATGATGTTCGGCCGCCGCTGATTCGCTGCGTGGGCACGGGGTGCCCACCCTACCGGCCCTTGTAGGGTGGGCTCCCCGAGCCCACGGTACCTAGCCTGGTTTCGTCGCTTCCATGAATAATGAGGTCGGGTCGATCACGGCCCCATCTTTGACGTCCAGCTCATAGGCCTGCCAGTCCGGGATCGCACTGCTGTGCGCATCCACCCGGCGCACGTTCGTGAAGCCGGCCTGCTCCAGCAGCCTCCCAAGCGAATAGCGGTCGTACATCCACATATGGATTTCCCCGCTCAGCCGGAAGGCGCCGATGCGCAGGGCCTCGCTGCCCAGCTTGTCGCGCAGCTTGACGCGCAGGTGGCTGGCCAGCTTCTTGGGCGTGACTTTTTTCAGCTTGCTCATCAGGGGCGCCGCTTGCGCGCCGGCGCTGCCGTCCGCCTGCTTGCGTCCGCGCTCGATGATGCTGCGGCCGACATGCCCGATGCGCTCGACGATGTAATCCTCGTTGGGTAGACGCGGCTGCTTGAGGAAATCTCCCATCTCGCCTTCCGGCCGGTTTCGCACGGTCTGGTCGAACAGCTCGAGCAGGATCCAGTCGTAGTTGGCGCTTGAGACTGCGCTCGGATGCTCGAGGTTTTCCTTCAGGTGGCGCAGGTATTCGATGGCGATGTTTTCCAGGTCGGGCACCACCACGCGCAGCACGCCGCCGGGTTTCAGGACCCGCAGGCATTCGCCCACGAACGCGGGCGCCTTGTCCTTGGGGACATGCTCCAGCACCTGGGAATGGTAGACGACGTCGAACTGGTTGTCGGGATAGGGAAACCCATGCAGGAGATTGTGGACCTCGACGTGCGGACTGCTCGAGGCCATGTCGACATTGGTCCACGCCGGGTGAAACTTCTTGCCGCAACCAACATTGAGATAGTTGATTTTTTGCATGGCTGCCTCTACGAAGGGTGTAGACAACCGATCCAATATATCAACTTCGCAAATGCAGCCGTGGACGATACGCAAATCTGTGGCGGACGCGGCACGGTTGGCCGCGCCCGCTTCTACCTACTTACTCTACCGCTTTCACCATCGATTCGATCACCTTCTTCGCATCGCCAAACACCATCATCGTGTTCGGCTGGTAGAACAAGTCGTTGTCCAGGCCCGCATACCCGGACGCCATCGAACGTTTGTTGACGATGATGCTCTTGGCTTTGTATGCCTCCAGGATGGGCATGCCGGCGATCGGCGATTTCGGATCCTTGGCGGCAGGGTTCACCACGTCGTTCGCGCCCAGCACCAGCACCACGTCGGTCTGGCCGAACTCGCCGTTGATGTCTTCCATCTCGGCCACCTGGTCGTAAGGCACCTCGGCCTCGGCCAGCAGCACGTTCATGTGGCCCGGCATGCGGCCTGCCACCGGGTGGATCGCGTAGCGCACGGTCACGCCGTGTGCCGTCAGCTTGTCGACCAGCTCCTTGACCGTGTGCTGGGCGCGCGCCACCGCCAGGCCGTAGCCCGGCACGATGATCACGGATTCCGCGTTCTGCAGGATGAAGGCGGCGTCCTCCGGCGAGCCGGATTTGACCGGACGCTGCTCACGGGCAGCCCCGGCGTCGGCACTTGCGGCCTCGCCGCCGAAGCCGCCCAGGATCACGTTGAAGAAGGAGCGGTTCATCGCCTTGCACATGATGTACGAGAGGATCGCGCCGCTCGATCCCACCAGCGAGCCGGCGATGATCAGCATCGAGTTATTCAGCGAGAAGCCGATGCCCGCCGCCGCCCAGCCCGAGTAGGAGTTCAGCATGGACACCACCACCGGCATGTCGGCGCCGCCGATCGGGATGATGATCAACACGCCCAGCACGAACGACAGCACGGCCATCACGATGTAGGGTGTCCAGGCCGGGGCCACGCCATCCGAGAAGCAGAACACCAGGCCCAGCGCGACGATGGCGATCGCCACCAGCAGGTTGATCAGGTGCTGGCCCGGATAGCGCACCGGCGCGCCCTGGAACAGGCGGAATTTGTACTTGCCGGCCAGCTTGCCGAAGGCGATCACGGAACCGGAAAAGGTCACGGCGCCGACGAAAGTACCGATGAACAGCTCCAGGCGGTTGCCGAAGGGGAGCGCGGCGCCGCGGGCGGCGATGTTGAAGGCCCAGGGCTCGGACACGGCGGCGATCGCGATGCAGACGGCAGCAAGGCCGATCAGCGAGTGCATGGCGGCCACCAGTTCCGGCATCTTGGTCATCTCGACGCGGCGTGCGGCAATCGCGCCGATCGTGCCGCCCACCACCACGCCCAGCAGCACTAGTCCAAAACCCATGCCGCCGGTCCGGATCTGCTCCTGCAGTTTGAACATCAAGGCGATCGTGGTGACCACGGCGATCGCCATTCCGCTCATACCGAACACATTGCCCATGCGCGCCGTCGACGGCGACGACAAGCCCTTCAGCGCCTGGATGAAGCAGACCGACGCCACCAGGTAGAGCAGCGTCACCACATTCATGCTGATGAAATTCATGCAGCCTCCTTTTGCTGGACGGCGGGCGCCGCCTTCGCATCGCGGGAAGCCTTCGGTTCCTTCTTCTTGAACATCTCCAGCATGCGCTGGGTGACCAGGAAGCCGCCGAACACGTTGACCGCCGCCAGCGCCACGGCCAGCGTGCCCGCGACCTGGCCGGTAAGGCCCTCGGTCAGGCCGGCCGCCAGCATGGCGCCGACGATGATGATGGCCGACACCGCATTCGTCACCGCCATCAGCGGCGTGTGCAGGGCCGGCGTGACGGTCCACACCACGTGGTAGCCGACGTAGATCGCCAGCACGAAGATGATCAGGTTGATGATCGTGTGACTGATTTCCATTCTCTGCTCCTTCCGAATTCCGGTTACCGTCATTCCCGCGGAAGCGGGAATCCATGCTGAGGCGATGTGCACGCTGTGTATGGAGGGAATAGTGCCAGTGGCACTGTTCCCGCCTGCGCGGGAATGACGTTAGGTGTTATTTACGTAGCACTTCGCCGTCGGCGCACACCATCACGGCGCGCACGATCTCGTCCTCGCGGTCGATGGCAAGCTTGCCTTCCTTGTCGACGATGAGTTTCAGGAAATCGAGCACGTTGCGCGCATACAGGGCCGAGGCGTCGGCCGCCACCATGGCCGGCAGGTTCGGCTCGCCGATGATGGTGACGCCGTATTTGTTCACGGTCTTGCCGAGTTCCGTCAGCGGGCAGTTGCCGCCCTGCTCGATCGCCATGTCGACGATGATGGAGCCAGGCTTCATGGCCTTTACCGTGTCTTCGGAGATGAGGACCGGCGCCTTGCGGCCGGGGATCAGCGCGGTGGTGATGATGATGTCGGCCAGCTTCGCGCGCTCGTGCACCAGTTCGGCCTGGCGGCGCATCCAGTCGGCCGGCATCGGACGCGCATAGCCGCCCACACCCTGCGCGATCTCCTTCTCTTCGTCGGTAATGAAAGGCACGTCGATGAACTTGGCGCCCAGCGATTCCACCTGCTCCTTCACGGGCGGGCGCACGTCGGACGCTTCGATCACGGCGCCCAGGCGCTTGGCGGTGGCGATCGCCTGCAAGCCGGCCACGCCGACGCCCATGATCAGCACGCGCGCCGCCTTCACGGTGCCGGCGGCCGTCATCAGCATCGGCATGAAGCGTTGATAAGCGTTCGCGGCCAGCATCACGGCTTTATAACCGGCGATGTTCGCCTGCGAAGACAGCACGTCCATCGACTGCGCGCGCGTGATGCGCGGCGCGGCTTCGAGGGCGAAGGCGGTAAGGCGCTTGTCGGCCATCGCCGCCAGGTTTTCGGTATCGAAGGGATTCAGCATGCCGACCAGCGCGGCGCCGGGCTGCATCAGGGTGCGCTCGTCCGCGTTCGGGGCGCGCACCTTCAGCACGAGCTCGGCGCCGAAGGCTTCCTCGGCGCTGCCGAGGCGGGCACCGGCGGCCACGTAGGCATCATCAATCACGGAAGCATGCAGGCCGGCGCCGGCCTGCACGATGACTTCATGCTGGGCTGCCAGCTTCTTGACGGTTTCGGGAGTTGCAGCGACGCGTGTTTCACCTGGCCTGGACTCGGCCGGCACACCAATCTTCATCATGCCTCCGTATAATTGATAAACTGTCTACAATCTAGCATGCCAAAGTGGACAAGAGCCGTTGTCAATACCGATCAGTGGTATTTCGTAAACAGATCGGCAATTTTCCAGCCCAACGTGTTACAGACCTAGGCATATCCCACTGTTTTTTGTATCAAATCAAGCGAAAACCCTGGCCGGAACTGTTGCAATGCAGCGTGCGTGCAAGCAACGACCTTTTCATCAAGGTAGAATGTCGGCACATTTTCAAGGACGCGCATGACCCATACCTTCAGACCATCGGTGACCGTCGCGGCCATCATCCAGCGCGATGACGGCCGCTTCCTGCTGATCGAAGAGGAAACCAGCGACGGCATCCGGTTGAACCAGCCGGCTGGCCACCTCGATCCGTTCGAATCGCTCGAACAGGCGGTCATCCGCGAAGCCATGGAAGAAACCGCGCACGAATTCATTCCCGAGGCGCTGGTCGGCATGTACATCTCGCGCTACCACTCGAAGTCGCGCGGCACGGACGTCACTTACCTGCGCTTCACCTTCTGCGGCAGGCCGGGCAAGCAGTACGACCAGCCGCTCGACGAGGGTATCCTGCGCACCCTGTGGATGACCCGCGACGAGCTCGCGGCCTGCCAGGAACGCCACCGCAGCCCGACCGTGCTGAAATGCGTGGACGATTACCTGGCCGGCAAGCGCACCTCGCTGGACCTGATCTACACAGATGAGTCCGTCTACCATGGCGGACTGCCACTCCAACCGGACGTAACCTGAGCAATCGCTGGAAAAGACAATGAGCAAGAAAAAAGTCGTGATCGGGATGTCGGGCGGCGTCGACTCCTCGGTCGCGGCCTGGATGTTGAAGGAACAGGGCTATGAAGTCATCGGCCTGTTCATGAAGAACTGGGAAGACGACGACGATTCCGAATACTGTTCCACGCGCCAGGACTGGATCGACGCGGCCAGCGTGGCCGACGTGGTCGGCGTGGACATCGAGGCCGTCAACTTCGCCGCCGAATACAAGGACCGCGTGTTCGCGGAATTCCTGCGCGAGTACCAGGCCGGCCGCACGCCGAATCCGGACGTGCTGTGCAACGCCGAGATCAAATTCAAGGCCTTCCTCGACCACGCCATGAAGCTGGGCGCCGACCTGATCGCGACCGGCCACTATGCGCGCGTGCGCCAGAACACCGGCAACGGCAAATTCGAGCTGCTGAAGGCCTTCGACTCGACCAAGGACCAGAGCTACTTCCTGCACCGCCTGAACCAGGCGCAGTTGTCGAAGGCCCTGTTCCCGCTGGGCGAGATCGCCAAGACCGAAGTCCGCAAGATCGCCGAGAAGCTGCAGCTGCCGAACGCCGCCAAGAAGGATTCGACCGGCATCTGCTTCATCGGCGAGCGCCCCTTCCGCGAATTCCTGGGCCGCTACCTGCAGCACAAGCCGGGCCCGATCAAGCTGGATAACGGCCAGACGGTCGGCGAGCACGTCGGCCTGTCCTTCTACACGCTCGGCCAGAGAAAAGGCATCGGCATCGGCGGCCTGAAGTCGCACAAGAACGCGGACGGCACCAGCGAGCCCTGGTTCGTGGCGCGCAAGGACATCGCCAACAACACCCTGTACATCGTGCAGGGCCATGACCACCCGTGGCTGCTCTCCGCAGAGCTGGGCGCGGGCCAGGCCAGCTGGATCGCCGGCGAAGCGCCGGAGCCACGCGCGCTGTCCGCCAAGACCCGCTACCGCCAGGCCGACGTGGCCTGCAGCGTGGCGCCCGAAGGCCTGGACCGCTTCACCCTGCGCTTCGACGAGCTGCAGTGGGCGGTGACGCCGGGGCAGTCGGCAGTGTTGTATGACGGCGATGTCTGCCTGGGCGGCGGCATCATCGACCAGGCCAGCGCTGTCTGATTCGTCATTCCCGCTTTCGCGGGAAGTCGGGTCGGGCAATGCCCGGCACGACGGATGAGCAACTGTTGCATCCTCTCCGCAAAATTTCACGAAATTTGCCCACGCTTGCCATTTCTCCATCGAACTCTCGGTCGAAATGCCGTAATCTTCACCAAAGTTGCCACACGGCAAAATAATTGAAGAGCACAGGGAACAGTAATGGCTGAAGGCATCGTTAGCAACACGACAGAAGTGCTGTCGTTCCGGCTGGGCGGCGAAGAGTACGCGCTCAGCATCCTGAAGGTCCAGGAAATCCGCGGCTACGACAACGTCACCCGCATCGCGAGCGCGCCCGACTACCTGAAGGGCGTGGTCAACCTGCGCGGCATCATCGTCCCGATCGTGGACATGCGCATCAAGTTCAATGTCGGCAATCCGACCTACGACGCCTTCACCGTGGTGATCGTCCTGAACATCAACGGCCACACGATCGGCGTGGTGGTCGACAGCGTGTCGGACGTCGTGACCCTGACGCCGGACCAGATCAAGCCGGCGCCGGACCTGGGCGCCAGCGTCGCCGCCGACTACCTGATGGGCTTGGGCACCGTTGGCGAGCGCATGCTGATCCTGCTCGACATCGACAAGCTGCTCAGCTCCGAAGAGATGGGCCTGCTGACCGCCGCGCGCAGCGCCTGAGTCAGCCCCCGCGGTGCTGCTTGACGATCGCCAGCACCGTGTTGCGGATCGTCTTGAGCACCGCATCCGCCTTGAAAGGCTTCACGATGAAGCCCTGCACTCCGCGCGCCAGCGCCGCCTGCACCGCGGGCGCGTCCAGCGTGCCGGACACCATGAAGATCATGGTCTTCGGCAGCTTGGCGCGCAGCTGCTCGACCACGTCGTTGCCATCCTCGACCTGCTCGCGCGCGATGCAGAAAATGTGCGGATGGTGTTTCTGCGCCAGCACGAAGCCGGAATGGCTGGTGTGGGTCTGGCCGACCACTTCGTAGCCGCCGTCCATCAGCACGGTGTTGAGCAGGCCGCGCGAAATCGCGTTCGAGTCGACAATCACTGCCTTCAGCATCGTTCTTTCCTTGTCATCAGAAGGCGTCGTACGCCAGCATATTCCACGTCACCCCGAGCTTCACGTCGGTCTTCAGCTCGACCAGCTTGCGCGAGACCTCGAGGATGTCGCGCTCGGCGCGCAGGCGTTCTCCCAGCGGCGTCTTGAGGATGCCGGCGCCGGCCATCACGGCCTGCAGGTCGCCGTAGGCATTCAGCAGGCGCGCCGCCGTCTTCATGCCGATCTTCGACACGCCCGGCACGCCGTCGGTCGGGTCGCCCATCAGCGCCAGCAGGTCGTGCAGGCGCTCGGGCGCGACCCCGAATTTGTTCCGCACCCAGGCATCGTCGTGCCACTCGCCCTTGAAATGGTCCCACACCAGGGCCCCATGCGCGATCAGCGCGTGCAGGTCCTTGTCGGTGGTGGCGACGACGGCGTCGCCGCGTCCTTCCGACAGCCAGCGCATCACGCCGGTGGCGATCACGTCGTCGGCCTCGACCTCGGGAATCATCAGCACGTGCAGGCCGGCCTCGCGCAGGCGCTCGTGGAATTCGGGCAGGGCATTGCGCAGGTCCGAGGGCATGGGCGCGCGCCCTTCCCGGTAGCGCGGATACAGCGCGTGGCGCCAGGTCTGGCCGCCGTAATCGAAGGCCGCCAGCACGTGGGTCGGCGCATGCGCATCCAGCACGTTGCGGAAGGACGAGAAGGCGTGGCGCAGGGCGATGCTCGCCTTCAGGTCGGAGTCCGGCTCGGGACTCGCCTCGTAGACCCGGCGGACGATGTTGAGGCCATCGATGGCCAGCAGCTTTGCCATAGGCTTACTTCACGAAATCGTACTTCCCGCCCCGTTCGAGCGCGCGCCGGTAGGCCGGGCGTGCGTGGATGCGTTCGAGGAAGGCGCTCAGCTTCGGATACTGCGCATCCAGTCCGCCGCGCGCCGCGGCCGCCTCCAGCGGGAAGCTGAGCTGGATATCGGCCGCCGAGAATTCGTCGCCGGCAAACCAGGCACGGTTTGCCAGTTCGCCTTCGAGGAAGGCCAGGTGCTGGCGGATCTGCGGCAGCACGAAGCTGTCCTTGACCTTGTTGGCGATGGCGCGCGCGATCGGGCGCACGAAGAAGGGCGCGGGCGTGCTCTCGACGCGATCGAACACCAGCTTCAAAAGCAGCGGCGGCATCGCCGAGCCTTCGGCATAGTGCAGGAAATAGGTGTAGCGCATGCGCTCGGGCGTACCGGCCGCGGGCGCCAGGCGGCCATCGCCGTAGCGTCCGACCAGGTAGTCGATGATGGCGCCGGATTCGGCCACGATGATGTCTCCGTCCTGGACGACGGGCGATTTGCCGAGCGGGTGCACGGCGCGCAGTTCCGGCGGCGCCAGCATCGTCTTCGGGTCGCGCTGGTATTTTTTGATCTCGTATTCCAGGCCGAGTTCCTCCAGCAGCCACAGGATGCGCTGGGAGCGGGAGTTGTTCAGGTGATGGACGATGATCATGAGAGGCCGGGGTCGCTTGAAATGGCGCTAGCTTAGCATTGTTGCACGCACGATTGGGACGGCAATTGCACGCAGGCTCGCGCTTTGAGTTATGCTTTAATGCAACTTTTAACAATGTTGCCTGCTTAATCATCCATTGGAGATCCCGATGCCGCGCCCCAGCCTGCCGTCCCTGTCCGCCCTTTCCCTGCTGTTTGCCGCGCTCGGCGGTGCGGCAATGGCCCAGACGCCGGCCATGGCGCCCGACATCCCGTCCGACAAATTCTCCATCACGCTGCCGAACGCCGACTACATCAAGCAGGAAGTGATGATCCCGATGCGCGACGGCGTCAAGCTGCATACCGTGATCGTGATCCCGAAAGGCGTATCGCACGCCCCGATCATGCTGACCCGCACGCCGTATAACGCCTCGGGCCGCACCGCGCGCATGAAGAGCCCGCACATCAGTTCCATCCTGGGCGACGGCGACGACGCCTTCATCGCCAACGGCTACATCCGCGTGTTCCAGGACGTGCGCGGCAAGTACGGTTCCGAAGGCGACTACGTGATGACGCGCCCGGTGCGCGGCCCGCTGAACAATACCCAGGTCGACCACAGCACCGATGCCTGGGACACCATCGACTGGCTGGTGAAGAACGTGAAGGAATCGAACGGCAAGGTCGGCATGGTCGGTTCGTCCTACGAGGGCTTCACGGTGCTGATGGCGCTGGTCGAGCCGCACCCGGCGCTGAAGGCAGCGGTGCCGATGAGTCCCATGGTTGACGGCTGGCGCGGCGACGACTGGTTCCACAACGGCGCCTTCCGTAACACCAACCTCGAATACATCGCCGGCCAGAACTCCGCGCGCGGCGCCGGCGAGCATATCGTCACCGGCACCTACGACGACTACGACGCTTTCCTGCGCGCCGGCTCGACCGCCGACTTCGCCCACCTGTATGGCGTCGACCAGCTGAATTTCACGAAGAAGATCTTCGAGCACCCGGCCTACGACAGCTTCTGGCAGGAGCAGGCGCTGGACCGCATCCTGGCCAAGAAGCCGCTCACGGTGCCGACCATGACCGCGGTCGGGCGCTGGGACCAGGAAGACATCTACGGCGCCTATGCGACCTATGCGGCGGTGGAACCGAAGGACAAGGACAACCGCATGAATTCGCTGGTGGTCGGCCCCTGGCGCCACAGCGGCGTGAACTACGAGGGCTCCTCGCTGGGCGCGCTGAAATTCACCGGCGACACCGCCCAGCAATTCCGCCGCGACGTCATGCTGCCCTTCTTTAACCAGTACCTGAAGGATGGCGCGCCGAAGTTCGACACGCCGCCGGTGTGGTCGTATCAAACCGGCGTAAACCGCTGGCGCCGGCTGGAGCAGTGGCCGCTGGTCCCGAGTTCGACCACGATGTACCTGAAACCTGGTTTTGGTCTCGGCTTCGACAAGGCGGACAGCAAGAATGCCGCCTTCGACGAATACGTGTCCGATCCGATGAAACCGGTGCCCTTCGTGCCGCGTCCCGTGCGCATGAGTGAGGGCACGGTGTGGAAGCCCTGGCTGGTGACCGACCAGCGTTCGTATTCGGATCGCCCGGACGTGCTGACCTATGTGAGCGCGCCCCTCAGCGAGCCCCTGGCCCTGGCCGGCGAGCCGATGGTCAACCTGTTCGCCTCGACCTCGGGCACGGACAGCGACTGGGTCGTGAAACTGATCGACGTGTACCCGGACGAAGTGGCGGCCCAGCCGGAAATGGGCGGCTACCAGCTGCCGATCGCGATGGACATCCTGCGCGGCCGCTACCGCCAGGGCTTCGACAAGCCGGCCGCGATCCCGGCCAACAAGGCGGAACGCTACCGCTTCGCGCTGCCGAACGTCGACCACGTGTTCCTGCCGGGCCACCGCATCATGGTGCAGATCCAGTCCAGCTGGTTCCCGCTCTACGACCGCAACCCGCAGACCTTCGTGCCGAATATCTTCCACGCGAAGCCGGGCGACTACCGCAAGGCGACCCAGCGGGTCTACCACGCGCCGGGCATGGAAAGCGCGATCGAGCTGCCCGTCGTGAAGTAGCCACAGCATGTGGCCGGTCGGCGACAAATGTTAAAGATGAGCAGGACTTTCGACACAAACAGGTGTAGGCTGAACCCAGCATTTCGTTCACCGCGGGCTTAGAGCCTCGTAGCCCGCACCCTTGCGAGGTCCACCATGAAGCACCTGTTTACCGCCACCGCCCTGTTGTTAGGCAGTGCGCTCGCGCACGCCCAATCCGCCCACTGGACCTTCACCTACACCGGCTTCTACGACCAGGAAGCCGCCACCTTCCTGCCCGATATGCAGATCGCCGGCTCCTTCACAGGCATTGACGCGAATGCCGACGGCGTCCTCGAGATCGGCGAACTGAGTTCGCTCACCATCGGCTCGATGGATTACATCGCCTGCGCTGCCGGCAGCAATGCCTACTACCACTGCGGCGCCGACAGCTTCGTCTTCTCGCCCAACCAGGGCCTGTCCTTCAGCCTCGGCGAATACGGCAGCGACCCCGAAGGCTGGAACAGCGGCGGCCACCTGATCGAATCCGGCAAGCTGAGTTACGACTACCAGATCACGCCCTACAACACGTCCGAACACCACCTGCTCTGGAACGAGAACACGGTCTTGAACATGGTGTCGGCTTCGCCGGTGTCGCCGGTGCCGGAGGCGCCTGCCTGGGCGATGCTGGCGGCAGGGCTGGGGGCGGTCGGTTTGTGGCGCCGGCGCGCGCAGCCGGTCCCGATCAAGAGCGCTGCCTGATCCGATCGCGGGCAGGGTTCGTCAACGCACCGAGCCCCGCCCGCCCCCGCCCTACTATCGCAGGCATGGGCGACATCTTCATCGGCATCTCGGGCTGGCGTTACGAACCCTGGCGCGGCATGTTCTATCCGCGCGGGCTGGTGCAGGCGCGCGAACTGGAGTACGCCTCGCGTGAGCTGCCCACCATCGAGATCAACGGCTCCTTCTATTCGCTGCAGCGGCCATCCAGCTACGAGGCCTGGTATGCGGCCACGCCGCCCGGCTTCATTTTCGCCGTGAAGGGCAACCGCTTCATCACCCACATGCTCAAGCTGCGCGGCATCGAGACGCCGCTGGCGAATGTGCTGGCGTCCGGCGTGTTCGCGCTGCGCGAAAAGCTCGGGCCCATCCTGTGGCAGTTCCCACCGCAGCTGCGCTTCGACCCGGAGAAGACCGAGCATTTTCTGTCGCTGCTGCCGCAGGACACCGGCCAGGCTCTGGACATAGCACGCCATCACGACGCCAAGATTGAAGGACGCTCGCTGCTGGAAATCGACGCCGTGCGCCCGCTGCGGCACGCCGTGGAAGTACGCCATGTGAGCTTCCGCGACGAGGCTTTCATCGCGATGCTGCGCAGGTATAACGTGGCACTGGTGGTGGCCGACACCGCCGGCAAATGGCCGGACTGGGAAGACGTGACGGCGGATTTTATTTACATCCGCCTGCATGGCGAGCATGAGCTGTATGCCAGCGGCTATGAGGACGAGTCGCTGGCGCGCTGGGCGTCGAAAATCCGCTTGTGGAGCGAGGGCAGGCAGCCGGAGAATGCGCGGCTGGTGTCGAGCGTGGCGCCGCCGAAGGCGAAGAGCCGGGATGTGTACTGCTACTTCGACAACGACATCAAAGTGCGCGCGCCCTTCGATGCGAGACGCCTGATCGCCTTGGTGAACAGCGTCAGCGCTTCAGGTGCACCTGGATGATTTTTCTACCCTGCTCGTCCTTCTCCGGCATCGGTTCCGGCGCACAGGTCCCGCAGGTATCGCAGCCGCTGCCGCAGCCCGCATCCTTGTCCAGCCAGCGGGCCAATAAACCCTTGCCGGAGCCGTCCGAGAACTTGTAGACGATCTTGCGCCGCCATGACACCGGCAGGTATTTGCTGGCGGCGTAAAGCGCCGCCAGCAGCACGATCAGGCCGACCACCAGGTGCTGGGCGCTCATCTCAGCTCCCGAGGACGTAGCGCGCCACGTGGTAGGTAATGAAGGAGGCCGTGTAGGCCAGCGCGAACATGTAGCCAGCCATCAGGAAGGCATAGCGGATGCTGCCGGTCTCGCGCCGCACCACCGACAAGGTCGACAGGCACTGCGGCGCGAACACGTACCAGGCCAGCAGCGACAGTGCGGTCGCCATGCTCCACGAGTTGGCGATCAGCGGCGCCAGCGAACCGGCCACGTCGTCGCCGGAGGACGACAGCGCATACACGGTGCCGAGCGCGCCCACCGCGACTTCGCGTGCGGCCATGCCGGGCACCAGCGCGATGCAGATCTGCCAGCCGAAGCCGATCGGCTCGAAGATGACCGCCAGTGCGCGCCCCAGCATGCCGGCCACGCTGTAGTAGATCGGCGGGTGGATCGCACCTTCCGGCGCGCCCGGGAAGCTGGACAGGAACCAGACCAGCACCATCAGGGTCAGGATCACGGTGCCGACGCGGGTCAGGAAGATCTTCGCGCGTTCCCACAGGCCCAGGGCCAGGTTCTGCAGGTGCGGCCAGTGGTAGGCCGGCAGCTCGAGCATGAGCGGGTGCTGGCCCTTGGCACGCGCGGTGCGCTTGAAGAACCAGGCCACGCCCATCGCGCTGACGATGCCGGCTGCGTACAGCACGAACAGCACCAGGCCTTGCAGGTTGATGCCAGCGGCCAGCTCGCGGTTGGGGATGAAGGCGGCGATCACCAGCGCGTACACGGGCAGGCGCGCGGAACAGGTCATCAGCGGCGCGATCATGATCGTCACCAGGCGGTCGCGCGGGTTCTGGATCGTGCGCGCCGCCATCACGCCGGGAATCGCGCAGGCGAAGGACGACAGCAGCGGAATGAAGGCGCGTCCGGACAGGCCGACGCTGCCCATCATGCGGTCGAGCAGGAAGGCCGCGCGCGGCAGGTAGCCGCAGTCTTCGAGCACGAGGATGAAGAAGAACAGGATCAGGATCTGCGGCAGGAACACCAGCACGCTGCCGACGCCGCCGAAGATGCCTTCGACGATCAAGCTTTTCAGGGGACCGTCGGCCATGCTGGCGCCGATCCAGGCGCCGAGGCCTTCGACGCCGCTCTTGATCAGGTCCATCGGCGCCGCGGCCCAGCTGAACACGGCCTGGAACACCAGGAACATCAGCACGGCCAGGATGGCAGGGCCCAGTACCGGGTGCAGCACGACCTGGTCGATCTGCTCCGACAGGTTGCCGGTGTCCTTGTCGAAGCTGACGCAGGCTTCGATGATGCGGCGGACTTCGCGCTGGGTCTCCTCGACCGGCACGGCGTCGATGGCGCTGAGCGCGCGCGGCTTGACGGGCGTATCGAAGGACAGCGTTTCAAGGACGTTCAGCAGCGATTTCTCGCCGCCGGACTGCACGGCCACGGTCTCGACCACCGGCATGCCCAGCTCGCGCGACAGTTTTGCCGTATCGATCTCGATGCCGCGCTTGTTGGCGACGTCGACCATGTTCAGGGCCAGCACCATCGGCAAGCCGAGGCGCTGGATTTCCAGCACCAGGCGCAGGTTGAGGCGCAGGTTGGTGGCGTTGACGACGCAGACCACGGCGTCCGGCGCCTGCTCGCCCGCGCGCAGGCCGGCGACCACGTCGCGCGTGATGGCTTCGTCGGGGGTGTGGGCAGACAGGCTGTAGGCGCCCGGCAGGTCGAGCACGCGCATGGCGCGGCCGCCCGGCAGGGTGAAGCTGCCTTCCTTGCGTTCGATGGTGACGCCGGCGTAGTTCGCGACCTTCTGGCGTGCGCCGGTGAGGCGGTTGAACAGTGCGGTCTTGCCGCAGTTCGGATTACCCAGCAGGGCGATCAGCGGCGCTCTGGAAGAGGTCGCCGCCTGGACCTGCTGTTCTACTGCTCCCATTGTATGTTCCGTTTATTCCGGCTGGATCGAGACCAGCGCCGCCTCGAAGCGGCGCAGTGCAAACGTGGATTGACCGACCTTGACCGCGACCGGGCCGCCCGGCAGGCCGCGCTTGAGCATGCGGATGCGTTCGCCCGGGACGAAGCCGAGTTCCATCAGGCGGCGCGAGACGTCGGCGCCGTCGCCGCCATGGCCCTGGCTGGGCGCGAGGTGGATCACGGTGGCGCTCTGGCCGGCCTTCAAGGCGTCGAGGGTGGTCAGGGTGGGAGCAAGAGTCATGGTTGTCGATTCCGGCGCTGATGAGACGATGTGAGCATCATAAACCTAAATGCGAATTATTTCTATTTGCGATTTGTCTACTTGTGTTCACTCTGCCTCAAGGACACCACAAAACGCTTGCATTCAGGTTTAAGCTCCAGCAGAATACAAACCTGAATGAGAATGATTCGCATTATATACCAGACAACTGAGAAAGAAAGACCATGATCGTCTGTGTCTGCAACAACATCTCCGACCGTGAAATCCGCCAGGCCGTCGAAATGGGCCTGAGCTCGATGGCCGACCTGTACAAGGAACTGGGCGTCGGCACCTGCTGCGGCAAGTGCGTCAGCTACGCCCGCGAAGTGATGAACGAGCACCTCGAATCGACCACCACCGTCACCGAGCTGCGCCGCAGCCCGGCGGTCGGCGTGGCTGCCTGACCCGGAGCCTTAGCGCTCTTAGCCGGATCGTGCCGGCCGTCGCCGCGCTTGTGGCGCCAGCGACGCCGGTCAGTTTCTGAGTAGTAATTGCCGCGCACACTTAGGATACGTGCAGCGGCCGGCGGGCGGCGCGTCCTGATAACATGGTGATTCCACAGCAGCCATCTCGCCTGTCTTATGCCCGTCATCCCGTTTCGATCCCCGAGGACGCCGCCGCAACCCTTCACGGTCCAACCGCCTCCCGCCCCCACGCGCCGCGCCCTCGCCGTCAAATGGCTGCGCAAGACGCATGGCTGGATCGGCCTGTGGGGCGCGGTGCTCGGCCTGCTGTTCGGCAGCACCGGCATCCTGCTGAACCACCGTTCCGTGCTGAAGATTCCCGCCGCCCAGGTGCAGGAAAGCACGGTACAGATTCCCCTGCCCGACCCGGCCCCGGCCAATCCGCAGGCGCTCGCCGCCTGGCTGAAAAGTTCGCTCAAGCTGGCCCCCGATCCCGCGCGCGTAAAAGCCGAGCCGGCGCGCCCCGTGGCCTGGGGCGACCGCGCCCTGATCCAGCCGGCGCGCTGGAGCGCCAGCTTCACCTCGCCCACCGGCGCGGTCCAGGCCGAGTACTGGGTCGGCAACAACTTCGTGACCCTCAAGCGCAACGAGAACAATCTGTTCGCCACCCTGACCAACCTGCACAAGGGCGTCGGCATGAGCATGGGCTGGATCCTGCTGGTGGACACGCTGGCCGGCTCGATCATCCTGCTGTCGCTGTCCGGGGTGGTGCTGTGGACGCTTACCAACCGCAGGCGCACGGTGGGAATCGCGATTGCGTCGGTCTCGCTGCTGCTGGCCGGCGGCGTCGCGCTGGCCTCGATCTGAGCTATGATGCAGTGATCAGTTCAACAATAAACAAGGGCAATCCATGAAGGGCGATCCGAACATCATCCGCGCGCTCAACGCGCAGCTGACCAACGAGCTTACCGCGATCAACCAGTACTTCCTGCATGCGCGCATGTACAAGCACTGGGGCTTTACCCGCCTCGGCAAGAAGGAGTACGACGAGTCGATCGGCGAGATGAAGCATGCGGACCGGCTGATCGACCGCATCCTGATGCTGGACGGCCTGCCCAACCTGCAGGCCCTGCACAAGCTGCTGATCGGCGAGTCGGTGCAGGAGATGCTGGAATGCGACCTGAAGCTGGAGCGCGGCGCCCAGCAGTGCGTCAAGGACGGCATCGCCGCCTGCGAAGCGGCGCGCGATTACGTGTCGCGCGACCTGCTGCTGGAGATCCTGGAAGACACCGAGGAACACATCGAGTGGCTGGAAACCCAGCTCGACCTGATCGTCAAGGTGGGCATCCAGAACTATCTGCAATCGCAGATGGGCGACGTCAGCGAGATGTGAAGGCCGAGGCCGGCGTGCCTTCGCGCCAGCGATTGACCCACTTGTCGTAGAAGTTCAGGTCGCGCGGCACCGCGCCCGCGACCGCACAGATCGCGCCGGCGAATTCATTGGCGCGCGCCAGGGTCAGCTCCAGCGGCCAGCCGCGCGCGCGTCCCAGCAGGAAGATCGCCGAGAAGGCGTCGCCCGCCCCCACCGTGTCGATCACGAAGGGTGGCGCCGGGGTATCGCGGGTGGCGATCGTGCCGCCATCCGCCAGGAACACCACCGAGCCGCGGTGGCCCAGGGTCACGATCAGGGTCTCGAGTTCGAAGCGGTCCATCAGCGCGCGGCAGGCCGCGTGCACTTCTTCCGTCGACAGCGCGGCCTCGTCCGGGCCGATCTGGAAATACCACTGGAACAGCGCCTGCAATTCCTCTTCGTTGACCTTGACGATGTCGGCCGCCGTGAGCGCGCGCGTGACGGTGGCTTCCTCGTACTGGTCCGGACGCAGGTTCAGGTCCAGGTAGCGCTTCGCCGGGCTCGCCTCCAGCACGGCGGCCAGGGCCGCGCGCGAGCGTTCGCCGCGCTGGGCCAGGGTGCCGAAGTAGACCAGATCGGCCTCGACGTTTTCCAGGCAGGCGGTGGCCGCGCCGGCGTCGATGAAGTCGTAGGCCTGGCGCGGCAGGATGCGGAACCGGTGGCCCTGGCCGCTACGCTCGACCACCACGCGGCCGGTCTCTTCCATCGGGTCCAGCTGCAGGCCGGCGTCGCTCATCGCGAAACGCTCGAACTCGCCGCGCACGGCCTGGCCGTTGCGGTCGCGTCCGATGCGGGTGATCATCAGGGCCGGTTCCATGAAGGCGGCCAGGTGGCGCGCGACGTTGAAGGGTGCGCCGCCCACCACCTGCTCGGTCGGGAATTCGTCGACGAGGGCTTCGCCGAACACGACCGTGGTCGTCGCGCGCTTGCTCACTTCGGCGCTCACGAAGCGATGACCGGCACGGTGTCCTTGAAGGACGGGCGCTCGGACAGCTTGTCGAACAGGCGCGCCAGGTTCGGATGGTCTTCGCGCCAGGCGATGGCAGGGAAGCGCAGGCTCAGCCAGCCCAGCACGCAGCCGACGGCGACGTCGGCCAGGGTGTAGTGGATCCCCATGCAGAAGGGCTGTTCGCCGAGGTTATCGGACATCACCTGCAGGCTCTTGCTCACCTTGCCCATCTGGCGGTCGATCCAGGCCTGGCTCTGCAGCTCAGCGGGACGCTGGGTGCGCTCCAGGTAGGCCAGCACGGCGGCATCGCCGACGCCATCGGCCAGGGCTTCCCACACCTTGACATTGGCGCGGTCGCGGCTGTTTGCGGGCAGCAGCTTGCAGACCGGCGTCAGCGTGTCCAGGTACTCGGCGATCACGCGCGAATCGTACATCGCGCTGCCGTCTTCCATGACCAGGCAGGGCACCTTGCCGAGCGGGTTCGATGCCGAAATCTTCGTGTCCGCCGACCACACGTTTTCCAGCTCGAATGCATAGTCGAGCTTCTTCTCTGCCAACACGACGCGCACCTTGCGCACATAGGGACTGGTGACAGAACCAATGAGTTTCATAAATGCTCAGTTTAGGGGAGTGGCTCTCAGTATAGCATCGGGCCATGGCCGGATAATCGGCTGCGCAAGCCATGCAACGCTGTCCACGTTCGACTTGACAAACCGGCTTCGCGCAGGCTCCCGATGGTAAAATCGCGCTTTTGCAATCATCCCCGCCTGCCCGCCATGACCTCTACCTCCTCCTCGACCCTGTCGGCCCTGTCCCCGCTGGACGGCCGCTATGCCGCCAAGACCGACAAGCTGCGCCCGATCCTGTCGGAAGCCGGTTTCATGCACCACCGCGTGAAGGTGGAGATCGCCTGGCTGCAGGCCCTGTCGCAGGCCGGCTTTGCCGAACTGAAGCCGTTTTCAAGCGAAGCGAACGCCCTGCTCGACAAACTGGCTGCAGAGTTCTCGGACGCCGACGCTGCCCACATCAAGGAAATCGAAGCCGTCACCAACCACGACGTCAAGGCCGTCGAATACTGGCTGAAGGAGAAGGTCAAGGACGTGCCGGAACTGGTCGCGGCCAGCGAGTTCATCCACTTCGCCTGCACCTCGGAAGACATCAACAACACCTCGCACGGCATGATGCTGAAAGCGGCGCGCGACGGCGTGATGCTGCCGGCCCTGCAAGCCATCATCGCCAAGCTGACGGACATCGCGCACGTCAACGCCGAGCTGCCGATGCTGTCGCGCACCCACGGCCAGACCGCCAGCCCGACCACCCTCGGCAAGGAATTCGCCAACGTGGTCGCGCGCCTGCAGCGCGCCGTCAAGCGCATCGAAGGCGTCGAGATCCTCGGCAAGATGAACGGCGCGGTCGGCAACTACAACGCCCACCTGTCGGCCTATCCGAACTTCGACTGGCCTGCGTTCAGCAAGAACGTGATCGAGCAGCGCCTCGGCTTGACGTTCAATCCGTACACCATCCAGATCGAACCGCACGACTACATGGCCGAACTGTTCGACGCCATCTCGCGCACCAACACCATCCTGCTGGACCTGAACCGCGACATCTGGACCTATGTCTCGCTGGGCTACTTCAAGCAGAAGCTGAAGGCCGGCGAAATCGGTTCGTCGACCATGCCCCATAAAGTCAACCCGATCGACTTCGAGAACTCGGAAGGCAACCTGGGCCTGGCCAACGCCATGCTGCGCCACATGGCCGACAAGCTGCCGGTCTCGCGCATGCAGCGCGACCTGACCGACTCCACGGTCCTGCGCAATATCGGCGTCGGCTTCGGCTACGCGCTGCTGGCCTACGACAGCTGCCTGCGCGGCCTGAACAAGCTGGAAGTGAACCCGCAGCGCCTGGAGCAGGACCTCGACGCCAACTGGGAAGTGCTGGCCGAGCCGGTGCAGACCGTGATGCGCCGTTACGGCATCGCCAACCCCTACGAGCAGCTGAAGGAACTCACCCGCGGCAAGGGCATCACCCGCGAGGCGCTGCAGGAATTTGTGAAAGGCCTGGCCGTACCGCAGGAAGCCAAGGACCTGATGCTGGCGATGACGCCGGCAAACTACACCGGCCTGGCGGCGCAGCTGGCGAAGGCGATTTAAGCATCCCACCGTCATTTCGGGCACTGCCCGAAATGACTTCCCGCGAAAGCGGGAATCCATGCTGAATTTCCGGAGTCGCATAGGCACGGGCTTCGGTAGCTCAGTATGGATTCCCGCCTGCGCGGGAATGACGTTCTAGCGCTGCCACACCAGTTTTATCCCCACACTGCGCGGCACCTCGCTGCTGATCTGCGCCACCCCGTACTCCCGGTGCCCGCCGTTCAGGTTGGCCGCTATCACCGACAACTCCATCCCGGGCGTGAAACGCCAGCCGAAGCGCAGGTCGACCGCCGTGTAGCCCGGTACCGCCGGACGTCCGGTAAAGCCGGCGCGGCGCACCGCCACTTCCAGTTCGCGCGTGCTGTCGAAGGCGTAGCTGGAGCGCAGCTGGGCGGTGTAGGCCGGGTCGGCGCCGGTGGTCGCCACGCTGCCGACGTCCTGGCTGCCCGGCTTCAGGTTGAAGCGCTCGTGCAGCGCGGCGGCGCCCGCCGACAGGCGCCATGCGTCGCTCAGCTGGTAGCTGGCCCAGGCCTCGATGCCGTGCGCCTGCCCTTCCATCCGGTTGCCGAATTCGATCGTGCCGGCAGGTGTCAGGTCCGTGGTGCGCAGGTGGTCGTACAAATTGCGGAAGGCCGTGACGGAATACGACAGGTCCTGCCCCACCTGGCCGCGGTAGCCGAGCTCGAACACGCGCGCCACTTCGGAGCGTACCCGCGGGCCGCCGGCCAGCAGGAAGGGCGGCACGCCGGGGACGAAGGCGTCGACGTCCAGGCGCGAGGGCGCGCGCACGGTGCGCGAGTAGGCCGCCCACAGCGAGTGCGCCGGCGACACCCGCCAGGACAGGCGCAGGGTCGGCAGAAACTCGGCGCCGGTATAGGGATTGCGTTCGTAGCGCGCGCCGGCCGTCAGGCGCAGGTTCTCGCGCAGCGCGATCTCGTCCTGGGCGAACAGGCTGGCCCATGCCTGCTTGTCGCTGGCCGGCAGGAAGGCCACGAAGCGGCTGTTGGTGACGCTGTCCCAGCTGTAGCGGTACTCGCCGCCCCAGACGATATTGTGCGCGCCGTAGGCAGGCAGCGAGTGCTGGACCTGGACGTCGGCGATGTCGACCGAGTCCGTGAAGGTCGGCGGCACCTGGCGGTAGCGATGGTCGACAGTGGCCAGCACGCTGACGCTGCCGCCGCCATCCAGCGCATGCTCCCAGCGCCCGCTCAGGTTGGCGCCGCGCGTGAGGATATCGTCGATGCCGGCGCTGGCGCCCGGTGCGGCGATGGCGCCCGGCGCCGGCTGGCCCTGGCGGCCGCGCCAGGCATTGCCGTTGACGCTGAAGCGGTCGCCGCCGCGCTCCCAGTCGGCGCGGAAGCCGACCTGGCCCTGGTCCCAGGCGTCGTCGATGCGGGCGCCCGTATTCAGTTCACTGTGGGCCAGGCCGAATACCTTCCCGTACACGCGCCAGCTGCGATCCGGGCCGCCGCCGCCATGGCGGAAGGCTGCCTGCGCGCCATCGGTATCGCCGCGCAGCATCAGCAGCTCGCCCTGGGTGTCACGCGCATGGCGGGTGATGATGTTGATGACGCCGTTGACCGCGTTCACGCCCCACAGGGTGCCGCCCGGACCGCTGATCACCTCGATGCGCTCGACGTCTTCCAGCATCACGTCGGGCTCGTCCCAGAACACGCCCGAGAACAACGGCGAGTACACGGAGCGGCCGTCGATCATCACCAGCAGCTTGTTGGCCGGGCTGTTGCTGGTACCGTTCATGCCGCGCGCGGAGATGTAGTAGCCGCTGTTGTTGGCGCGCGCCACCTGCAGGTTGGGCGCCAGGCGCAGGGCTTCGGTCAGGCTGCGGCTGCCGGCGCGGCGGATGTCGTCGGCGGTGATCACGAAGACCGAGGCCGGCGCATCCTGCAGGCGCTCGGGGCGTTTGGAGACTGAGGTCACGTCGATGTTCGCCAGCTCCTCGATCGACAGGTCGGCGAATTCCCCCTGGCGCTCCGTGCCGGGGCGTTCGCCGTCGGCGCGCTCGCCCGCCTGCGTGCAGGTGGCCGCGGTCATGCCCAGCAAGAGGATGGGCAGGCGAAGCGTCATGGATTTCTCTTGGAAATTTTCATGTCCGACAATTATCATTTATAAATCGATCTCGTCAACATTTTACGTTCCTTCCCTGCAGAGCGTCTTTTGCAGACGGGCTAGCGTGCGCAGGCCAGTCCATCCGGATGGATTGTCCCATCAGCTGAACAATGTTATCCGTTTACCTGGCTTACGCGGACTGAATGGAATTGTTAAAGTACAGAAATCAATACACCAGCGATTTTGTTAAGATCGCGTTCCAACAAGAACAGATTCCGGAGAGACCATGCAGGTTGAGCAGCATCAGGAACAGCAGCGCTACACCACGACCGCGATCGTGCTTCACTGGCTGATCGCCGTGCTGATCGTGGGCGCCTTCACGCTCGGCCTGGTGATGACGGACATTCCCGGGTTTTCGCCGACCAAGCTGCGCTACTTCGCCTGGCACAAATGGGCCGGCGTGACCGTGCTGCTGCTGGCGGCCCTGCGCCTGCTGTGGCGCCTCAAGAGCCGCCCGCCGGCGCTGCCGGCAGCGATGCCGGCCTGGCAGCGCGGCGCCGCCCATGGCCTGCACCACCTGCTGTACGTGATGATGTTCGCGGTGCCGGTCTCGGGCTACCTGTACACCCTGGCCGCCGGCGTGCCGGTGGTCTACTTCGGCCTGTTCAAGCTGCCGGTGTTCTTCGCCAAGGACCCGGCGCTGGCCGAAATCCTCAAGCCGGTGCACTACTGGCTGAACATGCTGCTGGCCGGGCTGGTCGGCCTGCATGTGCTGGCCGCCCTGAAGCACCAGATCGTCGACCGCGACGGCACCATGCGCCGCATGCTGCCCGGCCGTTCCCATTGAAGGAGAAATCATGAAATTACCTCGTCCCCTGGTAGGCCTGCTGCTCGGCGCCGCCCTGATCGCAAACGCCGCGCCGCTCAAGACCGATGTCGCCCACAGCAGCGTCTCGGCCGTGTTCAAGCAGATGGACGTGCCGGTCGAATCGAACTTCAAGCGCTTCAACGCGCAGATCGACTACGACGCCGCACACCCGGAAAAGGCGAGCGCGCGCGTCGACATCGACACCGCCAGCTTCGACATGGGCCAGGCCGACTACAACAAGGAAATCGCCAAGAAGGAGTGGTTCAACTCGGCCCAGTTCCCGAAGGCGAGCTTTGTCTCTTCCTCGATCAAGCCGGCCGGCGCCGGCAAGCTGAGCGTCACCGGCAAGCTGACCATCAAGGGCAAGACCGCCGACGTCAGCTTCCCGCTCACCGTCAAGGCGCAAGGCGGCAAACAAGTATTCGAAGGGCAGCTGCCGATCAAGCGCCTGGCCTTCAATGTCGGCGAAGGCGAGTGGCAGGATACGAGCATGGTCGCCGACGAAGTCGTCATCAAGTTCCGCGTCGCCGCGGGACAATAAACAGCATCACCCTATAAGCCGCATCACCCAACCCAAGGAACCCGTCTGATGAAACTGAAGAACCTGAGCATCGCCCTCCTCGCCGCCACCCTGGCAACCGGCGCTTTTGCAGCCGACACCTACAAGGTCGACTCGAACCACACCTACCCGAGCTTCGAAGCCGACCACTTCGGCGGCCTGTCGGTCTGGCGCGGCAAGTTCAACAAGACCGAAGGCAGCATCGTGGTGGATCGCGCGGCCAAGACCGGCAACGTCGACATCGTCATCGACACCACCACCATCGACTTCGGCAATGACGGCCTGAACGCGCACGCCAAGAAAGCGGAGATGTTCGACGTCGCCAAGTTCCCGACCGCGACCTACAAGGGCAAGCTGGTGTTCAACGGCGACAACCCGACCTCGGTCGACGGCGAGCTGACCCTGCACGGCGTGACCAAGCCGGTGACCCTCACCATCAACAAGTTCAAGTGCATGATCAACCCGATGAACAAGAAGGAAGTTTGCGGCGCCGACGCCTCGGCCACCTTCAAGCGCAGCGATTTCGGCGTGAACTACGGCGACTCCTTCGGCTTCAACATGGACGTCAAGCTGGCGATCCAGGTCGAAGCGATCAAGCAGTAAGCAATATTTGACCGGCTGGTAAAAAAGCCCCGGGGCCGCAAGGCGCCGGGGCTTTTTGCATCATGGTGGGCACGCTGTGCCCACCCCAGTTCGATTAACGGCCGTCGCGGTCGAAATCGCCCGGCATTGCGCGCTCGACCTTATCCCAGGCTGCGCGGCTGGCCGACTTGGCCTGCTCCCACGACAGGCGCGAATGGCCCTTCACGCGATCCCATTCGTCGGCCATGTGCGGCTCGGCCAGGTCGTAGTTCGGGTAGCGGCGGGCGTTGTTGTAGCCCAGCGCATAGGCCGGCGAGTAGTCGTCGTAGGTGTAGCCCGGCGAGTAGTACGGCTGGGTCTGGTAGTTGGTGCGCCAGTAGTTGTCTTCCTCGGTCGGGTTGACCAGGTGACCGGCGCCCTTGCCGACTGCGCCGCCGGCCAGGCCGCCGATCGCAGCACCGGCCGCCATGCCGATCGGACCGCCGACCGCGCCCAGTGCCGCACCGGCTACCGCGCCACCGCCCGCGCCGACGCCGCCGGCCAGGTGATGCTCGTGCAGTTCGTCGCCCGGTTTCGGGTTCACGACTTCGCCCGCGCCCTTGCCGGCCATGCTGCCGGCAACGCCGCCGATCGCAGCCCCCGCCACTGCGCCGATCGGGCCGCCCGCAGCGCCGATCGCCGCGCCGGTCAGCGCGCCGCCGGCAGCGCCGGTGCCCTGGGCCAGGTTGTGTTCATGCAGGCGGTCTTCCGCATGCGGATTCACGACTTCGCCCGCGCCACGGCCTGCAGCGCCGCCGGCCAGGCCGCCGATCGCCGCACCCGCAGCCATGCCGATCGGACCGGCCACGGCGCCCGCAGCTGCGCCCATCGCGGCGCCCGCACCGGCGCCCACGCCCTTGGCCATGTAGTGTTCGCCCAGGTCGTCGCCCGCTTTCGGGTTCACGACTTCGCCCACGCCCTTGCCGGCCATGCCGCCGGTGATGCCGCCGATCGCGGCGCCAGCCAGGGTGCCGATCGGACCGGCCGCCGAGCCGATCGCAGCGCCGGTTGCGGCACCAGCCAGTGCGCCGACGCCGGTGCCGATCACGTGCGAGCCGCCGTTGTCGGTGAAGGATTTCTGGATGTACTCGACGTCGTCGTCCGAACGCGGGGTCACGCCCATCACGATGCCGCCCTGGTTGATGCCTTCTTCATAGTGCTTGACGCGCTCTTCCGGAATACCGGCGCCGATCAGTGCGCCGATCAGGCCACCGGTGATGCCGCCGGCGCCCGCGCCGGCCAGGCCGGCTGCCAGCGGACCGGCAACGACCAGGCCCAGGCCCGGCAGCACCAGGGTGGTGCCCAGTGCGGCCACACCAGCCAGCACGGCGCCGATGGTGCCGCCGATGCCGGCGCCAACGCCCGCGCCTTCGGCTGCTTTGCTGCCCAGTTCGGTGTCAGTGTCGCTGAAGTGGGTCTTGCGGGTCGAGTCCGACATCATCAGGTTGACGTCGTCCTTGGAATAGCCGCGGGTCGAGATGGAGTTGTAGGCGCGTTCGGCGCTTGCACGATCCGGGAACAGGCCGGTGACCATACGATTCTGGTTGTTCTGCTTATCGGTGTCGAAAATGCTCATGGTATGTGTCCTCTCAAGGGTCGGTGTACTGCAAATCGGTATGTGCTGCGTGTCAGGGAAAGATAGTCCTGCCCAGCAGCGTGCTTCTGTTCGCTGACGCACCCTGCACTTGACATTCCATCTATCAAGAGAACGCGAATCCACTTTGCGCGTCTAACGTTCGTTGCCGCACCGACCCGGGTAGGTACCCGTCCGTAGACTTTGCCCATGGCCTCGGCAATCAATTGGCCTGGAGTATGTTTTTCCAACTTGAGGAGGAATCAACATGTTATTCATTATCTGGATTGTCGTCGGTGGTATTCTCGGCTGGCTCGCCAGCATGGTCATGAAAACGGACGCTGAACAAGGCATGATTCTCAATGTCGTGGTCGGTATCGTTGGCGCCTTCCTGGGTGGCTGGCTGCTGTCGCCGCTGTTTGGCACCGGCACCATCAACTCCGATGACTTCAGCGTTTCGTCCCTGCTGGTTTCCTTCCTGGGCGCCGTCATCCTGCTGGCCATCGTGAACCTGCTGCGTCGCGGCCGCGCACGCTAAGCAGTGCTGTACGTTCGCTAAAACCAACGCTCTCCAGCGTTGGTTTTTTTTATGCCTAACATTCCTGCCCATGCGTATTAAACGTCCTATGGTTGCATTGATCGCCTGCATCGCCACCGTGGTGGTGGGCCTGGTCGTGCTGAATTTCGCGCCGACCGAAAAGAAGATCGAGACCCAGCTCACACGCCTGTACGACACCAACGACCCGCAATTCCGCCGTTCGCTCGGCGTGCTGCTCGGTCCGCCGCTGGTCGAGGGCAACAAGGTCGAGGTCCTGCTCAACGGCGACCAGATCTTCCCCGCCATGCTGAAGGCGATCCGCGAAGCGAAAAAGACGATCACCTTCGAAACCTATATCTACTGGTCCGAGACGATCGGAAAAGAATTCGCCGACGCGCTGGCCGAACGCGCCCGCGCCGGCGTCAAGGTGCACCTGATGCTGGACTACATCGGCAGCCTGAAAATGGACGATGCCTCGATGGAGGAACTGCGCAAGGCCGGCGTGCAGGTGCAGCGCTATCACAAGCCGGTCTGGTGGAAGCTGGCGCGCCTGAACAACCGCACCCACCGCAAGATCCTGGTCGTCGACGGCCGCATCGGCTTTACCGGCGGCGTCGGCATCGCCGACAAATGGCGCGGCCACGGCCAGGACGAAGACCACTGGCGCGACACCCATTTCCGCGTCGAGGGCCCGGTGGTCGGTCAGATGCAGGCCGTGTTCAACGACAACTGGACCAAGGCCACGGGCAAGGTGCTCGATGGCGAGGATTATTTCCCGGCCCTGAGCCCGAAAGGCGATTCGCCGGCGCAGATGTTTTCCAGCTCCATCACCGGCGGCGGCGAGAGCATGCACCTGATGTATCTGATGGCGATCACCGCCGCGCGCCACTCGATCCACCTGTCGAACGCGTATTTCGTGCCCGACGAACTGGCGGTGAGGGCGCTGGTGGCGGCGGCGAAACGCGGGGTCGACGTGCGCATCATCACGCCCGGCAAGATCATCGACTCGGACGTGGTGCGCGCCGCCTCGCGCGAGCGCTGGGGCGAGCTGCTCAAGGCCGGGATCAAGATGGCCGAATACCAGCCGACCATGTACCACGTGAAGGCGCTGGTGGTCGATTCACTGCTGGTGTCGGTGGGCTCCACCAACTTCGACAACCGCTCCTTCAGCCTGAACGACGAAGCCAACCTGAACGTGCTGGATCCGGTATTCGCCAAGGAGCAGGAAGCGGTGTTCGAACAGGACTGGCTGCGCGCCAAACCGGTCTCGCTGCAGCAATGGGAGAACCGCCCGCTGCACGACAAGGCGGCCGGCAAGCTGGCGGATCTGGTGGGGGCGCAGCTGTAAGGCCGGCGGGAAAATTTGGGTTGACGCTGGTTTTTCACATACGCATACTGTCGCGAGCTCTTCCGAGCCTCCGTGGGGACCCTAGACCAACCGACACAAGCGCATGAAAAAATCTCTTCTCTCGCTCGCTATCCTGACCAGCTTCGCCGCACAAGCGGACGAAGGCATGTGGATGCCGCAGCAGCTGCCACAAGTAGCCAAGCAACTGAAAGCCGCCGGCCTGAAGCTCGACCCGGCTTCCCTGACCAAGCTGACCGAATTCCCGGCCGGCGCGATCGTGAGCCTGGGCGGCTGCTCGGCCTCCTTCGTTTCGCCGGAAGGCCTGGTCATCACCAACCACCACTGCGTCTACAACAGCGTGGCGATCAACTCGACCCCGCAGCGCGACCTGCTGGCCGACGGCTTCCTGGCCAAGACCATGGCCGACGAACTGCCGGCCGCACCGGGCAGCCGCATCTTCGTGACCGAGGAAGTGACCAACGTCAGCAACCGCGTGATCACGCCGGAAGTCGCCAAGCTGACCGGCAAGGCCCGCGTCGACGCAATCGAAAAGAACCAGAAGGCGCTGGTGGCCGAGTGCGAAAAAGAGCCGGGCTACCGCTGCACGGTGCCGAGCTTCTACGGCGGCCTCGAGTTCTACCGCATCAAGCAGCTGGAAATCCGCGACGTGCGCCTGGTGCACGCCCCGCCGTCGGGCGTGGGTAAATTCGGCGGCGACACCGACAACTGGATGTGGCCGCGCCACACCGGCGACTACGGCTTCTACCGCGGCTATGTGAGCAAGGATGGCAAGTCGGCCGAGTTCTCGAAGGACAACGTCCCGTACAAGCCGAAGCACGTCCTCAAGATCGCCAAGGAAGGCGTGAAGGAAGGCGACTTCATCATGGCGCTGGGCTACCCGGGCCGCACCAACCGTCACCGCCTGCCGTCGGAAGTGGCGTTCACCTTCGACTGGAACTACCCGGCCTTCGTGAAGGCGTCGGGCGAGACCCTGGCCATCATCGAGCGCGAGACCAAGAACGACCCGGCCGCCAAGCTGAAATACGCGGGCCAGGTCGCGGGCGTCAACAACTACTACAAGAACCGCAAGGGCATGATCGCCAGCTACGAAGGCAGCGACATCCTGGCGCGCAAGACCGCCGAGCACAATGCGCTGAAGGCCTGGATCAATTCGAACGCGGCCCGTAAAGCCGAATTCGGCGCCGACATCGAGGCTGTCGAAAAGCTGATCGCCGAGCGCGACGCCAACGTGAAGCGCGAGTTCTTCCTGAGCTACTCGACCCCGCGCTTCCTGAACTCGGCGCGTACCCTGTACCGTCTTGCCAACGAGCGCGCCAAGCCGGACGCCGATCGCAAATCGGGCTACCAGGACCGCGACATGCCGCGCATGACGTCAAGCATCACCGGCCAGGACCGCACCTACGACGAAAAAGTCGACAAGGCGCTGGTGCTGAACTTCCTGAAACAGTACAACGCACAGCCGGCCAACGAGCACAATGTCGCCTTCGATAACGCCCTCGGCATCAAGGCGGGCATGAGCGAAGCCGAACTGAAGGCCGCGCTGGACAAGCTGTACGCCGGTTCGCAGCTGGCCAACAAGGACTTCCGCGTGCAGTGGCTGAACAAGTCGCCGGCCGAGTTCCAGGCAAGCAACGACGCCTTCATCAAGGCCGCCGTCGCCCTGTACGACGCCGACCGCAAGGACGAAGCCGAGGAAGAGGAACTGGGCGGCAACATCCAGAAGGCCTATGCCAGCTACATGAAGGCCAAGATCGCCTACATGAACAGCAAGGGTCAAGCCGTCTACCCGGACGCCAACTCAACCCTGCGTGTGACCTTCGGTAACATCAAGGGCCGCAGCTACGGCGCCGACGGCACCGGCGCCTGGACCGCCTTCACCACCGTGAAGGGCGTGGTTGCCAAGCACACCGGCGAAGGCGAATTCAACGCCCCGGAGAAGCAGCTGGCCGCGATCCGCAGCAAGGACTTCGGCAAGTACGCCGATCCGAAGCTGGGCACCGTGCCGGTCGACTACCTGGCGACGCTGGACATCACCGGCGGCAACTCGGGTTCGGCCGCACTGAACGCCAAGGGCGAGCTGATCGGCCTGGCCTTCGACGGCACCCTGGATTCGATCATCTCGGACTGGGACTTCAACAAGGCCGCCACCCGCGACATCCAGGTCGACATCCGCTACATCCTGTGGAACATGGAGAAGGTCGACCACGCGGATAACCTGCTGAAGGAGATGGGCGTCAAGTAAGGCGCTCTCCGCACAGCTGACCGCAAAGCCACGCCGCCTCCGGGCCGCGTGGCTTTTTTTATCGAGGAGGAGAATGCATGAACAAGCGATGGATCGCGTGCTGGGCACTGCTCGGCATTCTGGGGACGGGCGCCGCGGCACAGGACGCCGATACGAAAGCGCAGGCCAGGGACTGGCGCGACGCCCGGGCCGCGGTGGCGGACCTGGAAAAGATCGCCGCACCTGAGGGTGTGCAGGACTCGTACAAGACGCGCATCGGCGGCATCGACCAATGGATCAATGTGCGCGGCCAGGACCGCGCCAACCCGATGATCCTGTTCGTGCACGGCGGCCCGGCCTCGCCCGTCACGCCGACCATGTGGCAGTTCCAGCGTCCGATCGAGGAATATTTCACGGTCGCGAATTACGACCAGCGCGGCGCCGGCAAGACCTATGGCGAAACCGATCCGAAGCTGGTGGCCGACAGCATCCGCATCGAACGCTACGTCGACGATGCGATCGAAGTGGCCGAACACCTGCGCCAGCGCTACGGCAAGAAGAAGCTCATCCTGATGGGCCACAGCTGGGGCACCATCGTCAGCATGAAGGCGGCCCTGAAGCGCCCCGACCTGTTCTTTGCCTATGTCGGCATGGGCCAGGTGATCAGCACCCGCGAAAACGAACGCATCAGCTTCGAGTACGCTGTGTCACGGGCGAAGGCGGAGAACAATCAGGAAGCGCTGCGCGAGCTAGCCTCGATCGCGCCCTACCCCGGCGACCAGCCGATCACGCGCGAGCGCATCATCGTGGCGCGCAAATGGCCGCAGTATTACGGGGGCCTGAGCGCCTTCCGCAGCAATTCGGCCTATTTCTTTGACGGTCCGCTGCTCTCGCCGGAGTATGACCGCAAGCAGGTGCGCGACATCGACGAGGGCAACCTGTTCACCCTGGGCCGGGTGCTGCCGGAATTCGTGAACGTCGATTTTTCAGGCGTGAAGCGCTTCCCGATCCCGGTCGTGATGTTCCTCGGCCGGCACGACTACACCACGCCGACGGCGCCGACCGAAGCCTGGCTGGCGCAGGTGCAGGCGCCCTCGAAGCAGGCGGTGTGGTTCGAGCATTCGGCCCACATGATTCCGTGGGAAGAGCCGGGCAAGACCCTGGTCAGCCTGCTGAACTACGTGAAGCCGCTGGCGCGGTAGCGGGCTGACAGCGGATCCGCTCAGTCGGTGCCCTGCGGCGCGTACTTGTCCGCCTGGACCTTGCCGCTGACGCCGTGGGTGCGGACCTCGGGGCCGATCGGCAGCATGTCGGCATTCCACCGCTCCCATTGCTGTTTCAGGTCGGCCAGCTTGTCCGGATGCCTGTACGCCAGGTTGGCGCGTTCGCGCTGGTCCTTCGTCACGTCGAACAGGAACTCGTTGCCGTTCAGCTTAAGGTATTTCCAGTTGCCGGCGCGGGCCGCGCGCTGCGCATTCGCCTTGTAGCGCCAGAACAGCGTGCGCTCCTGCGGCTGCAGTTCGCCGAGCAGCACAGGCAGCAGGTTCTTGCCGTCGGGCGGGTGCGAAGCAGCCGGTGCGGTACCGGCGGCGGCCAGCAGCGTCGGCAGCCAGTCCATGCTGATCGCCACCTGTTCGTTCACCTGGCCCGGCTTGATCCTGGCCGGCCAGCGCACGATGGCGGGCACGCGGATGCCGCCCTCCAGCAGTTCCGTCTTCTGACCGGAGAAGGGCCAGGTCTTGGAGAAGCGCTCGCCGCCGTTGTCGCTGGTGAAGATCACGATCGTGTTCCCGGCCTGGCCCTTCTGCTCGAGCGCCTTCAGCACCCGGCCGATCGAGGCGTCCAGTGCCACCACCATCTTCGCGTAGGTGGCCAGGTCGCCGCCGTCGTAATGGAAGATGTTGTCGATCTGTTTCGACACCTCTTCGTCCTTCGGGCCTTCCCAGGGCCAGTGCGGCGCCGTGTAGTGCAGGGACAGGAAGAAGGGCTTGTCCTTGTCCTGCTGCCTGACGAAGGCGGCCGCACGGTCGCCCAGCAGGTCGGTGTAGTAGCCTACTTCGTGCACCGCCACTTCGCCCTCGTACAGGTCTTCCTTGACGTTCGGGCCCACGCCCGGCTTGTGCGTGAAATAATCGATCGCGCCGCCGTAGTTCCCATAGAAGCTGTCGTAGCCGCTTTTGAGCGGGCCGAAGTTCGGCAGCGAGCCGAGGTGCCACTTGCCGATCAGCGCAGTGCGGTAGCCGGCCGCCTTCAGCAGGGACGGCAGGGTCGGATGATCCGGCGGCAGGCCGATGGTGTCGGAGGCGCCGGCGATCGGTTCTTCCAGGCCGCCGCGCAGGCGGTACTGGTAACGTCCCGTGATCAGGCCGAAGCGCGTGGCCGAGCATACCGCCGAATTCGAGTAGGCCTGGGTCAGACGCAGGCCCTGGGCCCCCAGCCGGTCCAGGTTGGGCGTGCGGAAGTCAGTCTGCCCATACACGGACAGGTCGGCGTAGCCGAGGTCGTCGGCCAGGATGAACAGGATGTTCGGCTGCCTGCTGTCCTGCCCTGCTTTTGCCAGCGCGGCGGCAGGCAGGACGGCCAGCGTGGACAGGCCCTTGATCGCCATGCGGCGCTTGCGGTCGAAACTCATGCGATACCCTTTCTCAGAATTCGTAGCGGCCGGTGACGCCCGCCGTGCGCGGCGTGCCGATGACGGCGTTATAGGAACCGAAATTGCTGTTCCACATACTGGTGTAGTAATGCTTGTCGAACGCGTTCTTCACCCACACCGATACGTCCCAGGCCGCGCCGTGCGTACTGCGCACGCCAAGCGACAGGTTGCTGACGCTGTAGGCCGGAATGCGGGAATACGCGGAGGCGTCCAGCGTGCCGTAGGTGCTGCTGCGATAGGCATAGTTGGCGTTGACGAAACCCTGCAGGCCATCGCTCACGCCGTGCGCGTATTGCGCGCCCAGGTTGCCGATCCAGCGCGGCGCGTTGACCAGCGCGTTGCGGCCCGACAGGTCGCAGAACGTACCGGTCCTCTCCGGTGGGCAGGGCGCGTTGGTGTAGCGCAGGTAGCTGGCGTCGTTGAATGAGCCGTTGGCGCGCAGGGTCAGGCCGCGCGCCGGCGTGGCGATCGCCTCGAGTTCGACGCCGCGGGTGCGCACATCGCCCGCATTGGTCAGGTAGGACGCACGGGTGACGGGGTCGTAGGCATTGCTCTGGTAGCCGCGCACGATGGTGGCGAACAGGTTGCCGTTCAGCTGCAGGCGGTTGGCCAGCCATGCGCTCTTGACGCCCAGCTCGAAGGCATTCGCGCGCTCGGCCCCGACCAGCATCGAGGGAATGCCGCCGGCGCCCGGCACGGTCAGGTTGATGCCGCCGGATTTTTCGCCGTGCGACAGGCTCGAATAGAGCAGCACGTCCGGCTGCAGCTTGTAGCCGACCGACAGCAGCGCGGTGGGACTGGCCTGGACCAGGCCAAGGTCGCCCGAATCGAACACGCCGTAGCGGGCGTTGCGGGAAGCCAGCGCGGGGCCGCTCACCGCCGCGCCGCCGGTAGGCGCGTAGCGGACCACGCGCGCCCGCTTGTCCTCGTAGCTGGCGCGCACGCCGGCGCTCAGATCCAGGCGCTGGGTCGCGTGCCAGGTCGACTGGCCGAACAGCGCGTAGCTGTTCACGCGCAGGGTACCGGGCGCGTTGCTGACCAGGTTGTTCCAGGCGCCGGCCGGGGTGCCGTTGTAGACGTCCGCCAGCGGGCCGTTGACGGTGAACGAATTGTTCGACAGCTCCCGGTAGTAGTAATAGGCGCCGAACACGGATTCGACCGGCCTGCCGGACGGCGTGGCCCAGCGCAGCTCCTGGGTGAACTGCTTGTGGTTCGCCGAGGCGCCCACGTTCAGCGTGATCGGCACGGGCAGGCCGTCGTCGTTGTGCGGCACGAAGTTCCAGCGGCGCCAGGCGGTGATCGACGTGAGTTTGGCCTCGTCCGCGAAAGTCCAGTTGGCCTCGGCCGAGACGCCGCCCTGGTGTACGGTGACGCTGGAGCCGGAATCGAGGTTGACGGCGCGCTGCTCCGGGTCCAGCACCGGCGACGCGCCAGCCAGCGCAGCCTGTTTGATGGCGGCGCCGCTCGGACCGGCGCTGTAGAAGACCAGCGTGCCGTTGTTGGATTTTTCCTGGTTGTAGTCGGCGATCACGCGCAGGCTGAAGTCACGCCCCCGCTCGACCAGCACCTGGCCGCGCACGCCTTCGCGGTCGCCGCCCTGCACCTTGCTGCCGTTGTACAGGTTGGTGATGTAGCCATCGTCGTGCGTCTTGTAGGCGGAAATGCGCGCCGCCACGCCATCGCTCACGGGACCGGACAGCACCAGCTTGCCCTGGACGTAGCCGAAGCCGCCGGCGGACAGCTCGACGCTGCGTTCCGGCGTGAAGCCCGGCTTTTTGGTGGCGATGTTCAGCACGCCGGCCGTGGTGTTCTTGCCGAATAGCGTACCCTGCGGGCCGCGCAGCAGTTCCAGCTGCTGCACGTCGAGCGCATCGAAGGCCGCCATGCCGGGCCGCGCCAGGTAGACGTTGTCGAGATAGACGCCGACGCTGCCTTCGAGGCCGTCGCTGGCCGGGTTGTTGCCGAGCCCCCGCACGGCAAAACTCAGCTGGCGCGCGTGCACGTAGTTGATGGTGGTGCTGGGCAGCAGCTGCTGCAGGTCCTGCACGCGGTAGATACGGCTGCCTTCCAGCGCGGCATCGCTCAGCACCGTCATCGGCGTCGGCACGCTTTGCGAGCTTTCGACGCGGCGGCGGGTGCTCACCAGCACGGTCTGGATCGCTCCCGTGAGGGGCTGGGCGCCGGGATCGGCAGGCGCCTCCGCCGCAGTCGCCGCATTGATGGCGGCGGTGGCTGCAGCGTTCTTGTCATCGGTCGCGTGGGCGGCGCCGGCGAATGCAGCCAGCAGGGCAAGGGACATCGTCTTGCGGTTCATGGATTCCCTCCTGCCGTGTGCAGGGCGACCGCGGTCTCGCTGTGCGGCGTGCCGGCGGGCACCCAGTCGTAGGGCACGGGCTGCGCTCGGTAGACCCAGTTGGCGTCGACCTGCCGCCCGGTGCCGCCGACGGCGGATTTACCGAAGTAGGGACTGACGTATTCCCACACGATCTCGCCCTTCGGCGTGACCTGGAAGAAGCGGCCGTTCATGCCCTCGTCGATCAGGGTGTTCCCGTTCGGCAGGCGGCGCGCGCTGCTGATGAAGGCGCTGTAGAAGCTCCATTGCACGCGGCCCGAGTCGACCGCGGTGTATTGCCATACGATCTCGCGCTTCACCGGATCGATCTCGAGCACGCGCGAGTGCGGGAAGATGCCGGGGCTGAGTTTCGGATAACCGGCTTCGCCCTGGTTATCGAACACCAGCAGGTTGCCGGCGCCCGGCAGGCCCTCGGGAATCAAATGCGCGTCGTGCTGCCCGATGATCTGGTCGACCGGGCGCGGCACACGGGTGTCGGCGAGTACCGGGAGATCCGGGCCGAGCCGCCACACGACCTTGCCGGTCTTCTTGTCGATGATGACGATGAAATTCGCTTCGCGCGAATCGATGAGGATGTTGTCCGGGGCGAAGCGCGCATCGCCGGCCTTGTGCCACTTGTTCGGCCCCAGCACGCTCATGTTATTCACGTGCAGCCAGTCCACGGCTTGCGCACCGTATTTCGGCTGGGCGGCCTTCACCAGCTTCAGCGATTCGGGCGAGAAGCCGAATTCCTCGAGGTGTTCGGAGGCGGTCCATTGCCATGCGATCTTGCCGGCGGGCGTGACCTCGTAGATCACGTCGTCCAGCAGCGCCTTTGCCTCGAAGCCGGAAACGGCATGCACCTTGTTGGCCAGCACCAGGGTGTTGCCGTCAGGGAGGCGGCGCCAGTCGTGGTGCTGCTTGGCGGCGCCGCCCGGTGCCCCATCGCCGCCGACCGACGCCGACGCGTAGGCATCCTGCGCGCCCGCACCCCACTGCCACAACACCTTGCCATCCCAATCCACTTCGCCGATCGACTTGTTACCGAGCCCGTTGCCGGCCGCATGCACGCCGGGCAGTTGGGCCAACTGCAGCAGCACATTGCCTTTCTTCCCGTTCGCCAGCGAAGGATCGAGCAGCAGCGGCGGAAAACCTTCGTAGGGCCATTGATGGACCTCATTGCCGTTCATGTCGATCAGGTGGGTTTTCTTGTCCTGTCCGCTGAACAGCACATAGCCATTCCAGGCGCGATCGGGCTGATAAATGGTGACGCCGGTCGGATAGACACTGGGTGCGGCGGCAGCCGAGATGGCGAATACCAGGCCAGCCGCCGCTCCAATACTTAGAGAGAATGAATAGAAATGGGAAACTGCCATATGACCCCTTTAGATGTTTTAGTTAGTATCTAAAGAGAAATCATATTTAAAAGTTATTCTTCATCCTACGAATCAATCCGGATATGGTTATTTGGTGAGTCCGTATGAGCTTATCTGAAAGTATTACTGGACTTCACGCAAATGCAGTATGGGGAAAGGCCGTCCGGCCGAATCGCGTTCCGAACGCCCCGCCTGCACGAATCCGGACTGCAGGTAGAAGGCCAGGCCCTGCGGATTCTGTTCGTTGACGTCGACCGTCAAGGGCCCCTTGTGCGCGCGGGCGTGCGCCAGCAGCTGCCTGCCGGCGCCCTTGCGGAAGTGGGCGGGATCGACGAACAGGGCTTCGAGCGCGGCGCCGTCCAGGCCCATGAAGGCGGCCGGCTCGCCGGCGTCGAATTCGAGCACCCACAGTTCGAGGGCCTCGCCGGCCAGCACGACATCGCGCACCACCGGCAGCAGGTCCTGCACGTCCTGTTCCGCCAGGAAGGCGTGGGTGGCGCGCACCGAGCGCAGCCAGACCTCGACCAGGCGGTCGCGGTCGGCGGCGGCGGCGCGCCGGATCCTGCTCATCTCAGTGCGTCAATTCCGTCTGCTGCGCACCGGCCTTGTTCAGGCGGCTGTTGCGCATGCCGTAGCCGAAATAGGTCAGGACCGCCACCGTCATCCACACCGCGAACACGGTATAGGTGACCTTCGACAGGCCGAACACCAGGTACAGGCAGGCCAGGATCGACAGGCCCGGCACCAGGTAGGGGCCGAAGGGCACGCGGAACCCTTTATGGCCGGTGCGCGTGCTGTCCGCCGGCTGCTTGCGGCGGATGACCGGCACCGCGATCGAGACCACGATGAAGGCCACCAGGGTGCCCATGCTCACCATGTCCCACAGGAAGGTGGCGTCGACGAGGCCGGCCACGATGCCCACCGCCACCGAGACGATCAGGGTGTTGGCCACCGGCGACTGGGTGCGCGGGTTCACGCGCTGGAAGGTCTTCGGGATCAGGCCGTCGCGCGAGATCGCGTACAGGATGCGGGTCTGGCCGTAGATCGTCACCAGGGTCACCGAGAACACGGAGATGACGGCGCCGGCCGACAGCACCAGCGCCGGCCAGGCCTTGCCCGTCACGTTCTGCAGGATCACGGCGAGGCCGGCTTCCTGCCCTTCGAACATGTGGGCCGGCTGGGCGCCCATGGCGGCAATCGCCACCAGCATGTAGAACACGGTCACGATCACCAGGGCCGCCAGGATCCCGAGCGGCACGTCGCGGGTCGGGTTGCGGGTTTCCTCGCCGGCGGTGGCGATGGTGTCGATGCCGATGAATGAGAAGAACACGGTGCCGGCCGCCGCCGTCACGCCGGCCATGCCGCCCGCGCTGTGGGCATTCGCGCCCGAGAAGAAGGGGTGGAAATTGTTGATGTCGAAGCCGGTCAGGGCGATCGCCGCGAAGAACACCAGGATGGCCAGCTTGATGCAGACCATGATGGCATTCGTGGTGGCCGATTCCTTGGTGCCGCGGATCAGCAGGATGCAGCACAACACCACCAGCAGGATGGGCGGCAGGTTGATGTGGCCGGCGTGGAGTTCGATGCCGTTCTTGCCCGAGACGATCATCGGCGAGCGCAGTGCGTCTGGAATCTGCCAGCCGATCGCGTTTTGCAGGAAGTTGTTCAGGTAGTCGGACCAGCCGATCGCGGTGGCACTGGCGGCCAGGCCATACTCGAGCAGCAGGCAGGCGGCGACGATGAAGGCGGCGAATTCGCCCACGGTGGCATAGGCGAAGGAGTAGGACGAGCCGGAAGCCGGCACGCGGTCCGCCAGTTCGGCATAGCACAGCGCGGTCAGGCCGGCAGTGATTGCAGCTAACAGGAACGACAGGACAACCGCCGGGCCGGCTTTTGGCACCGCTTCGACCATGGTGAAGAAGATGCCGGTGCCGATGGTGGCGCCGACGCCGATCATGGTCAGCGGGAACAGTCCCAGCGTACGGCCAAGGCCGCCGCCATGGGCGGACGCGTCGTCGAGCTTGCGCTCGGACGTCTTGGTTCTAAACAGCTTCTGGCCCAATGTCTGATTCACGGCGTGTCCTCTGGTCGCACTTCCAAAGCCTGCGATTATAGGGCCAGTTGCAGCCCACTTATAGATAACATTTTGCAATGCCAGGAAAAAATATTTCCTTAAAGATGCATTTACGATGCAGATTTAGGTAGAATACGCCTGTCATTACAAAGAACCTACGATGCGCCTCACCCGCTTCTCCGATATTGGCTTGCGCGTGCTCATTTATCTGGAGCGGGCCGGCGAACGTTCGCAGCCCGTGACGGTGGCCGAAATCAGCAGCCAGTTCGACATTCCCTTGAATCACCTGGTGAAGGTGGTCGGCCAGCTGGCCAAGCTGGGCTGGATCAAGGCGACGCGTGGACGCAATGGCGGCCTGCGCCTGCTGGCCGATCCGGCCACGCTGACCATCGGCCAGGTGCTGCGCAAGCTGGAAGGCGAAGAGGACGAACTGGTCGATTGCGAGGGCACGAATTGCGCTCTCAAGCTCGACTGCCAGCTGCGCGGGATGCTGCGCGCCGGCATGCGCGCCTTCTATGAAGCCATGGACCGCTACACCCTGGCCCAAGCAACCTCGGGCGCGACCGGCGAACAAGTGATCCGCATGCACAAGATGTTCTGGAGCGGCACACCTGCTGCGATTGAATAGAAGTAAGTACTAGCTTTACTGTTTTACTAGCGCCCTTGTACGGGCATTTTTTTGAAAATTAAATCTGCATTTAAAATGCACCAATAAGGAAAAACCATGATTTCCGACGCTTCCCGCCCTTACATCGACGCCAGCGTACCGGTCCTGCGCCAGCACGGCCTGAGCATCACGAAGCTGTTTTACGCGAACATGTTCAAGGCGCATCCCGAGCTGACCAGCCTCTTCAACATGGGCAACCAGGCAAGCGGCGCGCAGCAGCAATCGCTGGCATCGGCGGTGTTCGCCTACGCCGCAAACATCGGCAACCCGGGCGCGCTGGGACCGGTGGTGAAGCGTATCGTCCACAAGCACGTCTCGGTCGGCATCCGCGCCGAGCACTACCCGATCGTCGGCCACCATCTGCTGGGCGCGATTGCCGAAACCCTCGGCGACGCCGCCACCCAGCCGCTGCTGGACGCCTGGGCGGAAGCCTATGGCTCGCTGGCCAAGCTGCTAATCGCCGCCGAAGCCGAGATGTACAGCACCGCCGGCATCGAGCCGGGCGAGACCCGGGCCATGCGCGTCACGGAAGTCGTCACCGAAAGCGCGAACGTGAAGTCCTTCCGCTTCGTTCCGGTCGACGAGATGCCGCTGCCGGCCTTCCAGGCGGGCCAGTACGTCAGCGTCGCCGTCGACCTGCCGGATGGCCGCCACCAGTTGCGCCAGTACAGCCTGTCGGACGCCCCCGGACTCGCTACCTGGCGCATCTCGGTCAAGCGCGAAGATGGCGCCGCCACCCCGGCAGGCATGGTCTCGAACTGGCTGCACCAGAACGTGCAGGTGGGTTCGGTCCTGCACGTCTCTCACCCCTTCGGCGAATTCACGCCGAACACGGAAGACGCGCAGCCCATCGTGCTGCTGTCGGCCGGCGTCGGCATCACGCCGATGGTGTCCGCCGTGAAGCGTATCGCCGCGGTAAACCCGCAGCGCCGCGTGATCTTCGCCCATGCCGCCCGCAATGCGGCTCACCATGCGCTGAGTGCGGACGTGGACGCCTTGAAGGCCATCATGCCGAACCTGTCGGTGGTGACCTTCCATGAAGATGTCGAAGGCCGCATGGATTTGGCCAAGCTGCCGGTGTGGAAGCGCGAGGAAGCGGAAGTGTGGCTGTGCGGTCCGCACAAGTTCATGCAGGCACAATGGCTGTCGCTGCTGCACGCCGGTGTGCCGGCGGCGCGCCTGCACCGCGAGGTGTTCGGGCCGGAGCTGCTCGACCACCTGCTGTAATCCGCATATTGCATGCGGTCGCGTGGGCACGGGGTGCCCACGTTTTCACATCAATTCAACATTTGAACGTGGTTGCCGCTCACCGTGCGCTGCCCCGGATTGCCGTACACGCGGATCCCGCCCGAGCCGCCATTCTGCGCGATCAGCGATTGCCGCACGTTGGCGGTGATGCCGCCCGAGCCCGAGGACGAGAGGTCGGCCTGGTCGCTGGACAGCTTGCCCAGGTCGAGGTGGCCGGAACCGTTCGAGCGCGCCGTCAGCGAGCGCACCATGCCGCCGACGTGCAGCTGGCCCGAGCCGTTCAGGTTGACGATCGCATAGTCGCCGCGCACCTGGCCCACTTCGAGGCGGCCGGAGCCGCTCATGGACAGCTTGGCGCTGGCGCTCTGCAGGCGGCTGGCGTCCACGCTGCCGGAACCGTTGTTGTCGACTTCCAGGCTGGCCACCTGGCCGGCCACGGACACCATGCCCGAACCGTTGCGGTGCAGGGTCAGCGGCGAACCGGACAGGCCTTCCACCGAGACGCGGCCGGAGCCGTTCTGGCGCAGGTCGGTCAGGCGCGGCACCGTGTAGATCACGTGCACCGGATTGCGGCTGCGATAGGAGCGGTCGGTATAGATGTTCAGGGTGTCGCCGCGCACGTCGGTGCGGACCAGCGGCAGCAGGTTGCCGTCGGCTTCCACCACCAGCGAGGTGGCCGGCCCGACGCGCACGTCGACCACGATGGAGCCGTTGACGTCGAGGCCGTTCACGGTGCCGATCGTGCGCTGGTCGCGCCCGGCGATGCCGTCGCCTTCGACCACATTGCCGTTGAAGGGGGTACGGACGGTGTAGTCGCCGTCGGCGCCGGGAGCGACGACGATGGCGCAGCCGCCGAGGGCGGCGAGACAGGCGATGGCAAGCAGGGTACGCATGGAGGATGGCCTTTCTTGTTAGTGATGATGAACTCTAACAAGAGCTTTCCTGGCCATCCCGCCCCGTGCGACAAACTGCAGGAAATGCGGAACGAACGGTCGCTGGAAGGGATCAGCGTTGGCCGAGCCGGGTATCGCCGAACAGGTTCTTGAACTCGTGCGGCTGCGAACGCCAGTACTGCGGCGGCGCGCTCACGCTGGCGCCCAGTTCGGCGGCCGCATGCCATGGCCAGCGCGGGTCGTACAGCATCGCGCGCGCCAGCGCCACCATGTCGGCCTGGCCGGTCTGGACGATGGTCTCGGCCTGCTTGGCCTCCGTGATCAGGCCCACGCCGATGACCGGCATGCTGGTCTGCTGGCGGATGCGGGCCGCGAACTCGATCTGGTAGCCCGGCCCCACCGGGATCTTCTGCTGCGGCGACAGGCCGCCGCTCGACACGTGGATGAACTGGCAGCCGCGCTGTTCCAGCGCCGCGGTGAAGACCAGGCTCTGCTCCAGGTCCCAGCCGCCCTCGACCCAGTCGGTGGCCGAGATGCGCATGCCGACCACCATCTCCGGCGAGACCTCGGCGCGGATCGCGTCGAACACCTCCAATGGAAAGCGCATGCGGTTCTCGAGCGAGCCGCCGTAGTCGTCGGTGCGCTGGTTGGCCAGCGGCGACAGGAACTGGTGCAGCAGGTAGCCATGGGCGCCGTGGATCTCGATCGCATCCAGGCCGAGGGCGTCGGCGCGGCGGGCGGCGGCCACGAATCCCTCTTTGACGCGCTGCAGGCCGGCGGCATCCAGCGCCAGCGGCACGGTCTCGCCCTGCGCATGCGGCAGCGCGGACGGCGCCACGGTCTGCCAGCCGCGCGGGTGATCGGGCAGGATGTTCGCGCCGCCCCGCCACGGCACCTCGCTCGAGGCCTTGCGGCCGGCGTGGCCCAGCTGGATCCCGATCTTGATCGGAGAGTGCTTGCGCATGGCGTTGATGACCGGCTCCAGCGCGGCCGCATGTTCGTCGGACCAAAGGCCCAGGTCGTCGGGCGAGATGCGTCCCTCCGGCGTGACGGCGGTGGCCTCGAGGATCAGGATGCCGGCGCCGGACAAGGCCAGGTGACCCAGGTGGATCATGTGCCAGTCGGTGGCCAGGCCTTCCTCGGCCGAGTACTGGCACATCGGCGCGATGGCGATCCGGTTGGCCAGCTCGAGCGGGCCGAGCTTGATCGGAGAAAACAGCATGCTCATGGAAAAACTCCCGTTTTGGTCAACGCGCCGTGGGCACGGGGTGCCCACCCTACCGTACAACATATCGTAGGGTGGGCACCCGTGCCCACGGAAACGCTTATTGTGCCTTAACGACCATGATGCCGGCGCGCAGGCCCACACGCACGTCCGGGTTGGGGAAGACGACGAATTCCTCGTCGTGCTTGACGGTGTAGACGGTATCGCCGTCGGTGGCGATCACATCTCCCTGTTTCAGGGGCGTGAAGTTCTCGGTGTCGCGCCCGAAGCTCATCCTGAAAGCATCGGACAGCTTGGTGATCGACTGCGCGGTGTTGAACACCAGCGGCGCCTTGCCCTGCGGCGCAGGCAGGCCACGCAGCAGCGCGTGCAAGGCAGCGCTCATCGCTGCAAACTGCGACAAATCGTTCTGCCCCAGCGTGCCGATGCGGCCCAGCTCCACCGTGCTCGAGGCGGCGCCGTGCTGCTCCGCCGTCCAGTACGAATAGGTACCGGCCGACTTCGGGTTCATGATGACGGCCTCGATGCCGCCCTGCCCCAGCCATGCGATCAGTTCATTACGGGGCCGATCGGCGATCAGCTCCGGCACGATCGCAAACTGCGGATAGCGCGAAGCGCGGATCGCCGTGTGCAGGTCGAGGTGCCAGCGTTGCGGGCCGGCGCCATCGAAGAAGTCACGGGTGGCGGCGATCAATGTGTCCGCCCTGCCCGCCTCGAAGGTGCCGGCAAGGTCGCCGCGGTCGAGTCGGAACATGCGATTCAGGTCGGCGTCGATGAAACGCTTGCCGACCGCGATCGCATCGATGCTGCCGACGCACAGCATCAGGTCCACCTTCAGCTGGTGCGGAGAACGCGACAGCGCATCCACCGCATGTGCCACCATCTCGATTGGCCCGGTCTCGTCGCCGTGCACGCCCACTGACAGCAGCACGCTTGCACGCGCTGCATCGGCGTGCGCTGCCTTCACGGTCAGCACGCCCTTGGCGGGCATGCCAACCGTGAAGCCGGCATCGCGGAACAGGCCGGCCACCTGGCCGAAATCGGCCTGGGCCAGGGCCCTTACCGATTCCGGCAGCGCGTCGAACGCGCTTTTGCTTTCGCCAGCGCTCATCGCCTGATTTCCCAACTCAGGCCGCGAGGCGTTCCGGGCTCGAACCTTCCGACAGCGACCAGACGTTCAGCATTGCCTGTTCGAGGTCGGTCGGCTGGGCGAAGCCGGTCAAGCCCATTGCGCCGGTGGTGTCACGCACGGCAGCCTGCATGTCGCCGGTCTGCTTGGTCCGTTCCAGCACGGTCAGCAGCAGGCGCTGCTGGGTGCGGCGCAGGGCTTGCATCGCGTAGTTGCGCAGCTGTTCCTGCGACTTGCTGGTGGCCGGCAACTTCAGGCCGCGCTCCAGCGTGTCGATGCCGGAAGCGGCGCGCAGCACCATGCCGACCTGCAGGAACTCGGCCAGCGACATGCCGGCCGGGCGCTGCACCGACACCGCGGCGAACAGGAAGGCCGCCAGCGATTCGACGGTGTCGATGGCCTTCCATGCCTGTGCGAAGGACGGCGACAGGCCGGCGTGGGCGTCGGCATCCGATTTGGTCGGGTTCAGGCTGCGCAGCTGTTCCGGCTGCGAGAACAGGTTCGCCAGCTCGGCCATGCCGCCGGCGCCGGCCTGTTCCGCCGGCAGCGACAGCACGCCTTCGATCACGGTGCGCAGCATCGTGCGGGTGCGGGCGTCGACCGTCTGCGAGACATCGCGCGGCACTTTCAGGGCGTCGGCATCGAGCGCCTCGAACACCGGCGCCAGGTGCAGCGCCGACCAGGCCTGGCCCCAGGCCTTGACCACTTCGGCGTCGTCGATGCGGTGTTCCAGCGCCAGATCGCGCAGCATCAGCGGACCGCAACGGTTGACCGACTCGTTGGCCAGCACGGTCGCCAGGATGGCGTTGGCCAGCGGGTGCGCCAGCGGCTTGCGGGTGGCGACCAGCTGTTCCGGGAAGTACGGACGCAGCATGGTCTCGGCCCACGGCAGCTCGGTCAGCGGCAGGGCCGCCAGCACGCGCTTGAAGCGGTTCTTGACGTTGGCGATAACGACCGCCAGTTCCGGCGTGGTCAGGCCCAGGCCGAGCGCCTTGCGGCGGGCAAGCTCGGTCTCGGACGGCAGCTGCTCCAGTTCGCGCGACACGGCGCCTTCGGCTTCGAGGCTGGCGATCAGGGCGGCATAGCCGTCGACCACCGCGCTGTTCGACTGCGCCTGGGCTTCGCGCACCAGCAGGTGGGTCTGCAGGGTGTTGTCGCGCAGGACCAGGTGTTCCACGGCGCCGGTCATCTCGTTCAGCACGCGGTTACGGTCTTCTTCCGGCAGCTCGCCGGCGTTGACTTCGGTATCCAGCCAGATCTTGATGTTGACTTCGTGGTCCGAGCAGTCCACGCCCGCCGAGTTGTCGATCGCATCGGTGAAGATGCGGCCGCCGGCCAGTGCGAACTCGATACGGCCGGCCTGGGTCGCGCCCAGGTTGCCGCCTTCAGCCACGACCTTGCAGCGCAGTTCGCTGCCATTGACGCGGATGTTGTCGTTGGCGCGGTCCTTCACCTGGGCGTGGGTCTCGCTCGAAGCCTTGATGTAGGTGCCGATGCCGCCGTTGTAGAACAGGTCGACCGGCGCGAGCAGGATGCGGTGCATCAGTTCCTCAGGCGTCAGCGAGGTCTCTTCGATGTCGAGCGCCGCGCGCACTTCAGGCGACAGCTCGATGTGGCGGGCGCTGCGCGGGAACACGCCGCCGCCGGTCGAGATCAGGCTCTTGTCGTAGTCTTCCCACGACGAACGCGGCAGGGCGAACATGCGCTGGCGTTCCTTGAACGAGACGATGACGTCCGGGTTCGGGTCCAGGAAGATATGGCGGTGGTCGAAGGCGGCCAGCACTTTCAGCTGGCGCGACAGCAGCACGCCGTTGCCGAACACGTCGCCCGACATGTCGCCCACGCCGACCATGGTGATCGGGGTGGTGGCCATGTCGTGGCCCATTTCGTAGAAGTGGCGCTTGACGGCTTCGAAGGCGCCCTTCGCGGTGATGCCCATCTTCTTGTGGTCGTAGCCGTTCGAGCCGCCCGAGGCGAAGGCGTCGCCCAGCCAGAAGCCGCGCGAGACGGCGATGCTGTTGGCGATGTCGGAGAAGGTCGCGGTGCCCTTGTCGGCGGCAACCACCAGGTACGGGTCGTCCTGGTCGTAGCGCACGGTGTCGCTTGGCGGGACGATCTCGCCGCGCACGCGGTTGTCGGTCACTTCCAGCAGGCTGGCAATGAACAGGCGGTAGACTGCTTCGCCTTCGGCCGCCACCACTTCACGTGCGGCATCCTTCGGCATCTGCTTGCAGACGAAGCCGCCCTTCGAGCCGGCCGGCACGATCACGGCGTTCTTGACCATCTGCGCCTTCACCAGGCCCAGCACCTCGGTGCGGTAGTCTTCCATGCGGTCCGACCAGCGCAGGCCGCCGCGGGCGACCGGGCCGCCGCGCAGGTGCACGCCTTCGAAGCGGCGCGAGAACACATAGATTTCGCGGAACGGACGCGGTTCCGGCACCAGCGCCAGGCTGCTGGTGTTGAACTTGAAGATGATCTTCTCACCGTCGTTCTGGAAATAGTTGGTGCGCACGGTCGCCATCACCAGGTCGACCAGCGCGGCCATGATCTCTTCGGTGTCGGCGTGGTTGACCTTGGCCAGGCCGGCCTTCAGCTCGGCCAGCTTGGCGGCGCCGACGGCGCGCTGGTCTTCGCCCAGCTTCGGATCGAAGCGCAGCAGGAAGCCGTCGACCAGTTCCTTGACCAGGCCGGCGCGCATGCGCAGGGTTTCGGCCATGTAGCGGGTCGAGAACTTGCTGCCTGCCTGGCGCCAGTAGCTGATGTAGGCGCGGACCAGCTGCACTTCGCGGATCGACAGGCCGCCTTCGATGGTGAGACCGTTCAGGCGGCCGTCTTCGGCTTCATCGTTGAACAGGGCGGCGAACAGCTCTTCGGCGACGTCGGCGATGCCGGGCTTGGCCAGCTTGGCGGCGCTCTCGGCGTCGACGATCAGGCTGGTCACGAAGTGGCGGGTGCCGTCGTTGGTGGTGATGGCGAAGGCCTGCTCGCGGTCGATCGCGACGCCGGCGTTCTGCAGGGCCGGCAGGATGCGCGACAGCGAAGGCACGTTGCCGGTCGAGTACAGGCGCAGCGAAGCGCCGGCTGCGGCGTCGTTCTCGATGCGCACCGACACGTGGTTCGGCTTGCCGTTGTTCAGCAGCGCGCACAGGTCGCGGAAGGCGACTTCCGGATTGGTGGCGGCCACATAGTTGACCGGCAGGGTCGGCATCAGTTTGCGCAGCGCGTTGCGGGTCGGGACGTCTTCGATGTCCTCGGTCAGCAGGGTGTAGCGGTCATGCCAGCCGTCCAGCACGGACAGCAGCGGCTGCTGGATGTCGGTTTCGAGGTCCAGCGGATAGCGCGCGGCCTGGGCGATCAGGTAGACGCGGGCCAGCGGGCCGTCGGCCACCATGGTCTGGGTGCGCACGTCGGTGGCGCCGGAGCTGTCCTTCAGGGCCTGGGCCAGCGAGGCGACAACGGCGGCGCTGTAGCGCTCGCGCGGCAGGTAGATCAGCACGTTCAGGTGGCGGTTGTAGACGTCGCGGCGCGCGAACACCTTGGCGCGCGGCTGCTTGTACAGCGAAACCACCGAGCTGCAGACCTGGGCCAGCCATTCCGGATCGGCTTCCAGGGCTTCGGTACGCGGCAGCGATTCCAGAATCTCGAGGAATTTCTCGGCGCGGAAGCCTTCCTGGCGCACGCCGGCGATGCCCAGCACCTTGGCCACGCGGCCGCGCGCGAACGGCAGGCGCGCCAGCGGGGTCGAGGTGGCGGCGCGGGTGAACAGGCCGATGAAGCAGTGTTCGCCGATGGTGTTGCCCTGGGCGTCGGTGGCGCGCACGCCGATGAAATCGAGCGGCTGGTCGCGGTGCAGGGTGCCGGCCACGTCGGCCTTCACGATCGACAGGGTCTCTTCGCGCTTGGACAGGATCTCGAAGTCGCCCGGGATGTTCTGGATGCTGGTCGCGTAGACCGGGTGCGAGGTGTCCTGCAGCACGCCGATGCGGCTCGGGATGTCGCGCTCGAGTTCGCGCACGCCCGGCTTGACGAAGTAGTAGGCGTAACCGAAGGGCTCGAAGCCTTCGTTCTTGGCCCATTCGAGGAAGGCGGCGACTTCCTGGCCGGAAGGCGTGCCCTGGGCTGCCGCCGCGGCGGCGACTGCGCTCATGCGGTCGCCCATGGCGATGGCGTCGCGGTGCACGACGGCGGCGTCGCGCGCCACCATCTGGATGCGCTCGACCAGTGCGTTCATCTCATCCTGTGGCAGGTCTTCGGCCAGCAGGCAGAGCACGTAGGATTCCAGTGGGGCGCCGGCTTCGCCGACCGAGACCACGGCGCCGTTGGCGTCGCGGCGCACCGGCAGCACGGCGTTCATCACGCCCGAGGCCACCACGCGCTGGCGGCGCAGCGCCATCACGAAGGAGTCGACCAGGTAGGGCATGTCCTCGTTGAGGATCAGGAGAGCGGTCGACATGCCGCAGCGTCCGTCGGTGTAGCGCATCTGCGCGATCTGGCAGCCCGGCACGGTGCGCTGGGCAACCTGTGCGAAACCGTCCTGCAGAATGGTCGCCAGGCTGTCCGGCGACACGCCGGCCAGGTCCTCGTCGTCGAGGGAACCGAGCCAGGCGCCGATCAGTGCGGCTACCTGTTCGGTCGGCTTGTTATCGTTGACCAAGGCCAGCGTGCGGGTACGCAGGTCCTGCGGCAGTGCTTTATTCATTTGCTTCTCCAGAGCTGATAGTTGTGCCAGGTCCGCCGCAGCTTGTGGCCACGCGTCCTCCGGCTTATGCGGACGGGGTTGTCCCGTCCAGATTCAGTGCTTCCTTATCCCGAAAGCTAATCCGCTATTAGAACATGCCGCGCAAGCCATGCGGGCATGTTTGGTATCCATGCGGCAACATTCCGGGGCCGGTGTTGCTAATTCAGTTCGTACAGTCCGGGCAGGCCGAGCAGGCGTTCCAGCTCTTCCAGCGCGGCGGTGCATTCGATCGCCAGCTGCGGGTCGGCCAGGTCCTTCGGCTCGACGTGGTCGCGGTAATGGCGCTCGACCCAGGGCACCAGCTTGGCGTACAAGTCCTCGGTCATGATCACGCCCTGGTGCATCGCCGCTGCTTCGTCGTCGGTCAGCGCCACGCGCAGGCGCAGGCAGGCAGGGCCGCCGCCGTTGCGCATGCTCTGGCGCAGGTCGAATTCGATCAGTTCGTCGATCGGGCCGCCGGAGGCGACCAGGCTTTCCAGGTAGCGCGACACGGCGGCGTTCTCGCGGCACTCGTGCGGCACCACCAGCGCCATGCCGCCGTCCGGCTTGGACAGCAGCTGGCTGTTGAACAGGTAGCTCGCCACCGCATCGGCCACCGGCACCATGCTGGTATCGACGCGCACCGCCTGCAGGTCCGCGCCGACGCCGGCCAGCGCGCGCTGCAGCGCATCCAGGGTCGCCGCTTCGCTGGCGAAGGCCTGCTCGTGGTAGAACAGCACATTGCCATTGCCAACCGCGATCACGTCGTTGTGGAACACGCCCTGGTCGATGACGTCCGGATTCTGCGAGGCGAACACGGTGCGCGCACTATCCAGACCATGCAGGCGGGCGATGGCTTGCGAGGCTTCCAGGGTCTGGCGTGCCGGGTATTTTTTCGGGCTTGGCGCGGACGGGTCGAACTCGACCTTCCCGTAGACGAAGAACTCGACCCCGAGCGCGCCGTGGGCGCTGGCGAAGCGCGTGTGGTTCGCCGCGCCCTCGTCGCCGAAGGCCGGCGTGGACGGCAGCGGCTCGTGCACCACGAAGCGGTCGCTGTTCGCGAACAGCGCGCGCAGGGTGCGGGTCGACTGGATGTGTTCTTCCGCGCGGTGCAGCTTGTTGTTCAGGTTGGCGGCGGTGAAGTGCACGCGGCCATCCGCGGTGTCGGCGGAGGGGCTGACGGTGGCGGCATTCGCGGTCCACATCGGCGAGGCCGAATAGGCGCAGGCCAGGATCACTGGCGCTTCCCGATACGCCTGCGCCAGCACGTCGGCATCCGTGCCGGAAAAGCCGAGACGGCGCAGCAGGCGGAAGTTCGGGCGCGCCTGGGGCGGCAGCACGGCTTGCGCGAAGCCGCGCGCAGCCAGTTCGCGCATCTTGGCCAGGCCCTGCAGGGCGGCCTGGCGCGGGTTCGACGCGCTCTTCACGTTGTTGAAGGAGGCGACGTTGCCGAAGGAAAGGCCGGCGTAGTTGTGCGAAGGCCCTACCAGGCCGTCGAAGTTGAATTCGCGGGCGTTGCGCATCTTAAAAACTCAGTCCAGGCGACAGTTTGGCCGGCATTTCCAGCTCGGAGGTTTCGATCGAGGCGACCGGGTAGGCGCAGTAGTCGGCCGCATAGTAGGCGCTCGGGCGGTGGTTGCCCGATTTGCCGACGCCGCCGAAGGGCGCCGAGCTAGCCGCGCCGGTGGTAGGACGGTTCCAGTTCACGACGCCGGCCTTGGCCTTGACCGCAAAGCGCTTCCACAGTTCTTCCGACGGCGACAGCAGCGCGGCGGCCAGGCCGAACTCCGTGGCGTTGGCAACCTTGATGGCGGTATCGAAGTCCTGCACGCGGACGATCTGCAGCAGGGGGCCGAACCATTCCTCGTCCGGAATGCCTTGCGCATCGGTGACGTCGACGATGCCGGCGCTCACAAAACCGTTGTTCGGGTCCAGCTGGCGCATGCGCAGCAGCACCTTGCCGCCCTTCTCTTCCATCATCTGCTGGGCTTCGACCAGGCGCTTGGCCACCTGCGCGGAGACGACCGGGCCCATGAAAGGCTGCGGCTCGGCGTTCGAGGGGCCGACCACCAGCTTGGCGGCGACTTCCACCAGGCGGGCTATGAAGGCTTGTCCCTCCGGGGTGTCGTGCACGATCAGGCGGCGCGCGCACGTGCAGCGCTGGCCGGCCGAGATAAACGCCGACATCACCGCGTGGTGCACGGCAGGGTCGATCTCTTTGACGTCCCACACGACCAGCGGGTTGTTGCCGCCCATTTCCAGCGCCAGCATCTTGCCCGGCATGCCGCCGAACTGTTTATGCAGCGCGACGCCGGTCTGGCTGGAGCCGGTGAACAGGATGCCGTCGACGTCCGGGTGGGCGCCCAGCGCCATGCCGGTCTCGCGGCCGCCGTTGACCAGGTTCAGCACGCCCTTCGGCAGGCCGGCCTGTTCCCACAGCTGGGCCGTGCGCACGGCCGTGCGCGGCGCGAATTCGCTGGGCTTGAACACCACCGTATTCCCGGCGATCAGGGCCGGCACGATGTGGCCGTTCGGCAGGTGGCCGGGGAAGTTATACGGGCCGAACACGGCGAACACGCCGTGCGGGCGGTGGCGCAGCACGGCGTTGCCGTCGGCGACCTTGCTGGCGACTTCGCCGGTGCGCGCGCCGAAGGACTGCACCGAGATGTCGACCTTGTTGGCCATGGTCGTGACTTCGGTGCGGGCTTCCCACAAGGGTTTACCGACTTCTTCGGCGATGATCGCGGCCAGTTCCTCGTTGTGTTCCTTCAGCAGATCGCGGAAGCGCTGGCAGATGGCGACGCGCTGATCGAGCGGGGTCAGGGCCCAGTCCTCGAAATGCTCGCGTGCGGCGGCGACTGCGCGGGCCACGTCTTCGCCGGTGGACTCCTTGCTGGTCCAGGTCTGGCGGCCGGTGGACGGATCGATGGTGACCAGCTCCTGGCCACTGCCGGCGAGCCATTCGCCGTTGATGTAATTGGAGAGATTAGCCATTCGAATTTTTCCTTACATTGAGTGACAGCGTGCGCACCGGGTCGCCCGCCTGGCAATGCAGCAGCTGCAGTTCGCGCACGTTCAGCGCCACCTTGGTGCCGCCGTCGCAGGTTTGCGTGAGGATCATGCGGAAATCCTCGAGCTTCGTGTTCGAGACCAGGGTGGTGTCGCACTCGCCTTCCGGCACGCCCTCTTCCGCCACGGTTGCCACGCTGTCGCGCACCGCGCGCAGCTCGGACACGCGGCCCTGCAGCACCGGGCCGGCGTCGAAGATGTCGACGTAGCCTTCGTAGTGCATGCCTTCCTGCTCCAGGAGCTTCCTCGCCGGGAGCGTGGAGCGGTGCACCTGGCCGATCACGGCCTGCGCGTCTTCCGGCAGGTAGTCGACGTACAGCGGCTGGCGCGGCATCAGTTCGGCGATGAAGGACTTCTTGCCGATCGCGGTCAGGCCGTCGACGTGGTCGAAATCCATCTTGAAGAAGTGGCGGCCCAGGCCTTCATAAAACGGCGAGGTGCCGTCGTCGAGCTGGAAGCCGCGCATCTCGGCGATGATCTTTTCGGTAAACAGCTGCTGGAACTGGGCGATGAACAGGAAGCGGCTTTTGGAAAGCCACTTGCCGTTGTGGCCAGTGCGGTATTCCGGCATCAGGAACAGGGAGCACAGCTCGCTCGATCCGGTCAGGTCGTTCGACAGGTAGAGCGTGTCCATGCGCGTGAACACGCCCAGCTCGCGGCTGGAGTGGACCAGGGTGCCGATGCGGTAGTTGTAGAAGGGTTCCGTCAGGCCGACCGCACCCTTGATGGCGCATACGCCGGCCAGGCGGCGGTTGGCGGTGTCCTCCATCACGAACATGTAGTCGCGCTGTTCCGGCGGGATGGTCTGGGCGAAGGAGGCGACGGCGGTCTCGACGCGCTCGCCGAGCATCGCGCGGTCCGGCTTCAGGGTCGTCATGCCGCTGCCGACCTGGCGCGCCATCTCGATCAGCGGATCGATGTCGTCGAGGGTGATTGCGCGGATTACGAGCATGGATTCCTCTTGGGTGGGATGCGTCAGATGCGCACGCAGATGACGTTGTCGCCCGGCGCGACGCCGAGCGCCTGCTGGGCCCAGGCGGGCAGGCACAGCGACTCGCTGCTCTCGGCCGGCGCGCAGGCGACGACGATGGCGCGGAACTTGCGCTCGCTGCTGGCCACCGCGTAGTCGACCAGCGGATGCGAGCCCGCGGACCCGGCGGCCGGCTGCTCCTGGGTCGCCACGCGCCGCACCATGGAGCTGCGGAAGGAACGCAGCGCGTTCTTGTGCGCCTGCAGGATCGGACCGCCGTCGAAGATGTCGATGTATTCGTCGGCCTCGAAGCCCTCTTCCGTCAGCAGGTCGAAGGCCAGCTGGCCGCTCGGGTGGATCTGGCCGAGCGCCTCCTGCGCCGGGCCGGGCAGCAGCGGCACGTAGACCGGGTAGTGCGGCATCAGCTCGACGATCAGGGTGCGGTTGCGGGCGCCGCCGATGGTGCGCTCGGCGTCCAGGAAGTCCATCTTGAAGAACTTGCGGCCCAGCGCATCCCAGAACGGCGACTGGCCCTTATCGTCGGTGATGCCGGCCAGCGGCACGAAGAAACGGTCGCCGAAGCGGTGCGGCGCCAGCACTGCGTACAGCAGGCGGGCGCGCGACAGCAGGGCCGCTTCGTGGCCGGCGCGGTAGTTGGGCTTGTTGCGGTGGTGGATCGTGAAGCCGGACAGCTGGGAATACGCGGTCAGCTCCGAGCACAGGGTCAGCGCATGCACGCTGTGGCTGATGTTCAGGTCGCGCGAGACCTGCTGGATCACGTCGTTGCGGAACGCGAAATAGGTGCCGTTCGAGCCGGCCGAGGCGTGGATCGCGGCGGTGCCGGCCAGTTCGCGGCTCTCGACGTCTTCCAGCACGAACAGGTAGGTTTCCTCGCTGGGGATGTCGACGTGGGCCGCGAACGAAGCGACCGAGCGCTCGACCAGGGCCACGATCTTCTCGCGCGTGCGCGGCAGGGTATGCACTCCCGGCATGGAGGCGGCCAGCAGCGTCTCGAGGGCGCCGACATCCGCGGGCTCTACCGGACGGACAACATACATGGGAACTCCCGATCTTGGGTCAGGGCGGGCCGGCTGCGCGGGGCAGCCGGCCGGGCAGCTTTATCAGCCGGCGATGAAGGCTGCGGCGGCGTCGCGCATGATGCGGTCGGCTTCGATCAGCTGTTCGTCCGAGACCACCAGCGCAGGCGCCAGGCGCACCACGTCCGGGCCGGCGATCAGCAGCATCAGGCCCAGCTTCTCGGCGGCCTTGGTGTAGTCCTTGGCGCGGCCCTTGAAACCTTCGGCCATCGGCAGGCCGATCAGCAGGCCCTTGCCGCGCGGCTTGCCGAACAGCTGAGGGAAGTCGTTCGACAGCTTTTCCAGCTGGGCGAACAGCTTGCCGCTCGCTTCGTTCACGCGCGCCAGGAAGGACGGCTGGTTGATCTGCTCGACCACGTTCAGGGCGACGGTCGCGGCCAGCGGGTTGCCGCCGTAGGTGGTGCCGTGCGAGCCGACGTTGAAGTGCTGCGCGATCTCCTCGGTGGTCAGCATGGCGCCGATCGGGTAGCCGTTGCCCAGGGCCTTGGCCGAGGTCAGGATGTCCGGGGTCACGCCCACGTTCATGTAGTCGTACAGGGCGCCGGTGCGGCCCACGCCCGACTGCACTTCGTCGAACACCAGCAGGGCGCCGGTCTTGTCGCACAGCTCGCGCAGGGCCTTCAGGAAGTCGATGTCGCCCGGGATCACGCCGCCCTCGCCCTGGATCGGCTCGACGATCACGGCGGCGACGTCGTCGGTGATGGCGGCGCGCGCCGACTCGATGTCGTTGTAGTTGATGTGGTTGATTTCCTGCGGCAGCGGCTCGAAGCCCTCGGTGTACTTCGGCTGGCCGCCGACGGACACGGTGAACAGGGTGCGGCCGTGGAAGGACGACAGGCAGGACACGATGCGCGACTTGTGCGGGCCGAACTTGGTGTGCGCGTACTTGCGCGCCAGTTTCAGGGCGGCTTCGTTGGCTTCGGCGCCGGAGTTGCAGAAGAAGGCGCGGTCGGCGAAGGTGGCGGCGGTCAGGGCCGAGGCCAGGCGCAGCACCGGCTCGTTGGTGTAGCCGTTACCGAGGTGCCACAGGGTGTTGATCTGGCGCGTGACGGCGTCGACCAGCAGCGGGTTGCAATGGCCGAGGCTCGAAACGGCGATGCCGGAAGTGAAGTCGAGGTAATGCTTGCCGTCCTGGTCCCAGACGTCGAGACCGGCGGCGCGCACCGGCACCATGGCGGCCGGGGCGTAGGTCGGGACGAGGACCTCGTCGAAAGTCTGGCGTGTGACAGGCAGCGTAGTAACACCCGATTCGAGCTTAGCATTCATGACGTTCTTCCTCATCCAAATAAGAGTCGCGCGAACTCCAACAGCCGCGCCGAGCGCCCCATTATAAAAAGCCCACCCTTGCAGTTCTTTTCAAACTGCGACAGGCATTTTCATTTTTGGACGAGCAACATTTACGCTATCTCAAGCGAAATTCGGGGTCAGAGCACTTTAATTTGTGAACTTCTTCAACTCTGCTTCGATGGTCGAGCTACGTCGCCCATTCTCGGCGATTCCACCAACAAAAATGGACCTGACCCCGAATTTGGGCAATTACTCGGCGAGTTTGCGCTGGCGTTCTTCGCGCGGGGTGTTGCCGAACAGGGCGCCGAAGGCGGTGGAGAAGTGGGAGCCGGAGGAGAAACCGCACATCAGGCCCACCTGCACGATGGAGTGGTTGGTGTCGCGCAGCAGCTGGCGCGCGCGTTTCAGGCGCAGTTCGAGGTAGTAGCGCGAAGGCAGGCTGCCCAGGTATTGCTTGAACAGGCGCTCCAGCTGGCGCCGCGAGATGCCGGCCAGCTGGGCGATGTCGTCGGTCGAGAGCGGCTCTTCGATGTTGGCTTCCATCAGGGTCACGGCTTCCGTCAGCTTGGGCTGCAGCACCCCGAAGCGGGCCTGCAGGGCCACGCGCTGGCGCTCTTCCTGGCCGCGCACGCGGTCGACGCAGAGGATTTCCTTGACCTGGGCCTGGGCCGTGGCGCCGAACAGGACCTCGACCAGGGTCAGCGCGAAGTCGATGCTGGCGCCGCCGCCGCAGCAGCTCAGGCGCGCGCCGTCGATCTCGTACAGGTGGGGGCTCAGCATGGCCTGGTCGGCGATGGCGTCGGCGTCCGGGTACAGCGACCACGGCAGCGCGGTGCGCGCACCGATGAAGGCGCCGGCCTCGGCCAGCCACAGCACGCCGGCGCCCACGCCGCCCCAGCAGGGCGCGGCGCGGCAGCGCTGGGCCAGCAGGCGCATGTTCGCCGGGCGCAGGCCGGCTTCGGCTTCATCGGCGACCAGCAGCACCAGGTGCCAGTGGCGCTGGCCGTCGCCGGCAAATTTGTCGGGGCTGCGCACGTCGACGATCAGGCGCTCCGGCCCCACCATCTTGGCCGCCAGGCGCAGCGGCTGCACGATCCCAGCCCAGGTCAGGGAATCCGGCTCGCCGGCGTTCACCAGCAGTACACGCAGTGGCAATTCCTGCGCGAGGCTGGACAGTTCAGCGTGCTGCATCGGACTTGGTCGGGATCATCACTCGGGGGCGAGCGCGGCGGCGGGCCGGCTCTCGGCGTTCCATTGGCTGACAATCATACCGGAGATCAACAGGGCGGCTCCCAGCCAGCCGCGGGCCGTCATCGCCTCGCCCAGCCAGAAATAGCCGAAGAAAGCGGCCGCACCGGGTTCGAAGGCATAGATCACGGCCGCCTCGTTGGCCGTGGTGCGCGACTGGCCCCAGGTCTGCAGCGAGATGATGGCGGCGGTGCAGACCACGCTCAGGTAGGCGAAATTCGGCCAGTAGGCCAGCAGGTTGCCGCCGATGTAGCGCCAGTAATTGCCGCCGTCCTCGAGCACGCCGAAGCCGCGTGGCGCTTCGCGCAACAGCAGCCAGACGGCCGCGCACACGGCCACGGTGCCGATCTGCGCCGCCGTCACGCTCAGCAGGCGTTTGGCGCTGCGGGTGCGGATTTCCATGAGCTTGACGTAGGCGCCGAAGCAGAAGGCGCCAAGCAGCGCCAGCGTATCGCCGGCGCCCCAGGCGCCGCCATCCCAGCACAGCGCCGCCAGGCCGGCCACCGCCAGCACCAGCGCGAACACGATGCGGCGTTCCGGCAGGCGCCCCCCGAGGACGCCCAGCAGCGGCACCACCAGGACATTGAGTCCGGTGATGAAGGCATTGCGGTTGGAGCTGGTCAGGGCCAGGCCCTCGACCTGTAACAGGTAGCAGAAGAACAAGACCAGGCCCAGCAGCACGCCGGAGCGCAGGTCGGCCAGGTGGGCGCGCCACAGGAAGGGCGAAAGAATCACTACCGCGAGCGCGAAGCGCGTCAGGATGATCCACACCGGCGAGAACGTCACCGTGAGATCTTTCATGGCGGGGAAGGTCGTGCCCCACACGAGGACGACGAGGATGAGGGCGGCAATGCCGCGCAGCTGCTGGGTCATAGCGCAATATGGTACCTGCCCCGGCCGTAAAATGCGAATGCCGGCGCCGAGCCGCAGCGGCGCGCAGCCCGCTATAATCCGTTCATCACCCAGAAAGGAAGACCGACTCGTGAAAACTGCCCTGCTCGACGGTAAAAAACCGCCTCATTTCGACAAGCACATCATCGGCAACATCCTGCTCGATGTCGCCCCGGCCGAAGAAGTGCGCCAGGAAAAGATGCTGATCGGCGTGCGCAACGACGCCGGCGAGATCTACCGCCTGATCGGCGCCACCAAGCTCAACAGCTTCATGAACGCGGTCGAAGAACTGTTCGACCTCGGCCTGGTCGACGAATTGCAGGACACGGAAGAGCCGAAAGACGGCTGCGACGCGATTTTCAGCGAACCCTAATTTCTTCATGGACAGACTCGACGCCCTCAAGAGCATCGCCGCGCAAGCCGGGCGTGGCGAGCTGGCCTTTCCGACCCACGTCAACGCCACGCTCAAGCTGCAGCGCGCGCTGAGCGACCCCGACTGCCACGTCGAGGAAGCCGCGCGCCTGGTGCAGGCCGAGCCGCTGCTGGCCGCGCGCACCGTCGCCATCGCCAACTCGGCCGCCTATAACCGTGCCGGCAACGACGTCACCAACGTCCGCGCCGCCGTGCAGCGGGTCGGTTTCCGCACCCTGGGCGCCCTGGCGGCGTCGGTGATCGTGCGCCAGCTGGCCAGCGGCGTCACCGACCCGCACCTGCGCGCCAAGGCCGACCAGCTGTGGCAGCACTCGGCCAACGTCGCCGCGCTGGCGCTGGTGATCGCGCGCCGCGTCTCCTTCGTCGATCCGGACACGGCGATGTTCGCCGGCATCGTGCACGAAGTCGGCGGCTTCTATCTGCTGTCGAGAGCGGGCGAGTTCCCCGGCCTGCTGGACGGCGGCGCCGAGGAATGGATCGAATACGGCCAGGTCGACATCGGCCGCGGCGTCCTGCTCAAGCTGGGCGTCCCGGGCCCGGTGATGGATGCGATCGAAGCCCTGTGGAACGGCATGCGCGCCCTGCCGCCGGAAACCCTGGGCGACACCCTGATGCTGGCCAAGGACCTGGCGCCCATCCCCTCTCCGCTGCTCGAGCGCCCGGGCTTCAGCCCGACCCAGGCCAGCGCCACCATCGACTTTGCAGTCGGCGACGGCACCCTGGCCTTGATCCTGCAGGAGTCGGGAGAGGAAGTGCGTAGTCTGGTGAATGCGCTGGACTGAACAGTTAAGAGCGGCGGCGCAAAAAAAACGCCCGCTGCAAGAGCGGGCCAAGTCCAAAACTAGGGATGTCCTGAAAGAGACGAGTCCATATTAGTTCCCTTAGCGGGGCCACTCTGTGCGCTGACTCACATTTTGTTAAATTCTTTAACTTGCGCAGCCGCAAGGCAAAAAAAACCCGCTCCAGCGGAGCGGGTGAAGTCCAAAACTAGGGATGTCCTGAAAGAGACGAGTCCATCTTAAGTCCGCCTTAAGGGATCCTCTGTGCGGTGCTTCACATTCATGAAGAAATCGTACGCAATAAATAAAAAAGCCGCCGAGGCCGAGGCCTGGCGGCTTTTTTGTATGCACGAGGATTACACGACGGCGCCGTCGGTCTCGTCGCGTTCCTTGATCGGCTTGATCAAGTCTTCGCGCTTCACGCCCAGCCACATGGCGATGGCCGCTGCCACGAACACCGAGGAATAGATACCGAACAGAATACCGATGGTCAGTGCGACTGCGAAGTAATGCAGGGCCTGGCCGCCGAAGAACAGCATCGACAGCACCATCATCTCGGTACAGCCGTGGGTGATGATGGTACGCGAGATGGTGCTGGTGATCGCGTGGTCGATGACCTCGGTCACGCTCATCTTGCGCTGCTTGCGGAAGGTTTCGCGGATCCGGTCGAAGATCACGACCGATTCATTGACGGAGTAGCCCAGCACCGCCAGCACCGCGGCCAGCACGGTCAGCGAGAATTCCCACTGGAAGAAGGCGAAGAAGCCCAGGATGATCACGACGTCGTGCAGGTTGGCGATGATCGCCGCCACCGCGAACTTCCACTCGAAGCGCACGGCCAGGTAGATCACCACGCCCACCACCACCATGATCAGCGCGTTCAGGCCGTTCTGGGCCAGCTCCTCGCCGACCGAGGGGCCGACGAATTCGACGCGCTGCAGGTGCACTGCCTCGGCGCCGGCCGCATTCACGCAGGTGCTGCGGGTGACGTTCTCCCCCTTCTCGGTGGTCTGCTGGACCTGCTTGACGGTGCCGGCTTCCGCTGCGCACAGGGCGTCGAAGACCATGGTCGAGGCGGTCGCGCCCGGCTGGTCCTTGCGGGTCGGCAGGCGCAGCAGGACGTCCTGGGCGGTGCCGAAAGGCGTCGCCTCAGGCTGCTCGTAGCCCGCCTTTTCCAGCGTGTGGCGGATCTTTTCCAGCTCGGCCGCATGCGGATAGCGCAGCTCCATGGTAGTGCCGCCGGTGAATTCCACCGAATAGTGCAGCGGCTTGGTGATCAGGAAGAATACCGCGGCGACGAAGGTCAGCGCCGAAATCACGTTGAAGATCAACGCGTGGCGCATGAACGGGATGTCCCGTTTAATCTTGAAAAATTCCATGTCTTTCCTCGCTGCTTATTTCTTGGCCGCGGACTTGGCGCCCGCCGCGGTGATGCCCGATTCCCACACGGTACCGATGGCGATCTTGCCCAGCTTTTTCTTGCGGCCGTACCAGAGGTTGACGACGCCGCGCGAAACGAACACGGCCGAGAACATCGAGGTCAGGATGCCCAGGCAGTGCACGACCGCGAAACCGCGCACCGCGCCCGAGCCGAACACCAGCAGGGCCAGGCCGACGATCAGGGTGGTCACGTTCGAGTCCAGGATGGTGGCCCAGGCGTGGCTGAAGCCGGCCGCGATGGCCGCCTGCGGCGTATTGCCCGCACGCAGCTCCTCGCGGATGCGCTCGTTGATCAGCACGTTGGCGTCGATCGCCATACCCAGCGCCAGCGCGATTGCCGCGATACCCGGCAGGGTCAGCGTGACGTGCAGCGTCGACAGGATGGCCAGCAGGAACAGCAGGTTGCAGGCCAGGGCCAGCACGCTGAAGAAGCCGAACAGCTGGTAGTAGATGACCATGAAGATCGCGATCGCTACGAAGCCCCATACGGTCGAGTGCAGGCCGCGGGAGATGTTTTCGGCGCCCAGCTGCGGGCCGACCACGCGTTCTTCGATGAATTCCATCGGCGCCGACAGCGCGCCGGCGCGCAGCAGCAGGGCCAGCTCGGCGGCTTCCTGCGGGCTGCGCATGCCGGTGGTGCGGAAGTTCGCGCCGAATTCGCTCTGGATAGTCGCAACCTGCAGCACGGTGTATTTGCCCTTCTCTTTCAGCAGGGTGGCCATGCGCTTGCCGGTGCGTTCGCGGGTCATGGCGCGCATGGCGCGGCCGCCTTCGGCGTTCAGCTCGATGTTCACGGCCGGACGCTGGTTCTCGTCGAAGCCCGGCGTCGCGCTGATGATCGATTTACCGGTGACCACGGCGTCTTTCGATACCACCACCGGCACGTCGCGGCCCTGGGTGAACAGTTCCGAGTTCAGCGGAATGGCGGCGCTCAGTTCGGTGCCCGGCGTGATGCTGTCGTCGGTGATGCGGTATTCCAGCGTGGCGGTGCGGCCGATGATGTCCTTCGCATGGGCGACGTCCTGCACGCCCGGCAGCTGCACGACGATGCGGTCGCGGCCCTGCTGCTGAATCACCGGCTCGGTGGTGCCGAGTTCGTTGATGCGCTTGCCCAGGGTGCTGATGTTCTGCTTGACGCCCTCGTCCACGGCTTTCTGCAGCGCGTCCGGCTTCAGGGTCACGACCAGTTTCAGGTCGGTGCCGTCGGCGGCTTCGGCAAAGGCCAGGTCGGGGTTGGCGTTGGCCAGCACGCTGCGCGCCTTGGCGCGGGTCTCGGCGTCGCGGAAGCGGATTTCGACGCGGTCGCCGACGCGGTCGATGCCGGCGTGGCGCACGTTCTGGTCGCGCAGCAGGGTGCGGGCCGAGGACTGGATGCCCTTAACGCGCGATTCCAGGATTTCCTTGGCGTTGACCTGCAGCAGGAAGTGCACGCCGCCGCGCAGGTCCAGGCCCAGGTTCATCGCCTGGGCGCCCAGCTTCTGCATCCACATCGGGGTGTTCTTCGCCAGGCCGACGGTGACGATGTAGTCGGGGTCGGCCGGGTCGCGGTTCAGGGCGCGTTCGAGGGCCAGCTTGGCCTTGAACTGGGCGTCGGTGCTGTTAAAGCGGGCACGCACGGCGCTGGTGTCGCCGGAACCTTCCAGGCTCACGCCTTCAGCCGGGATGGCGTCGCGCTGGAGCACGCCGGCCACTTGGCCGACGGTGTCGCTGTTGACCTTGACCGTCGCTTTCGAGGTCGTGACCTGCAGCGCCGGCGAGTCGACGAAGTAGTTCGGCGCCGTGTACAGCAGGCCAAGCAGCACTGCCGCGAGGATCAGTATGTACTTCCAGAGGGGATAGCGATTCATGATAGGGGCCGTGCGGCTGGTTACGGGTTACAGGGCCTTCAGCGTGCCCTTCGGCAGCAGGGTGGTGACGGCGTTCTTCTGCACCACGATCTCGGTACCGGCGGCCACTTCGATGGTGACGTAGGCGTCGCTGACCTTGGCTACGCGGCCCAGCACGCCGCCGACGGTGATCACTTCGTCGCCCTTGGCCAGCGCATCCATCATCGTCTTCAGTTCTTTCTGACGCTTCTGCTGCGGACGGATCATGATGAAGTACATGACCACGAACATGATGATGATCGGGGCGAACGTCGTCAGGCTGCCCATCAGACCAGGATCGGCGGCGCCGGCGGCGGTTTGCGCGTAAGCGTTGGAAATGAACACAAGGACTCCGATTTATAAGAATGTGAAAAAACAAGCGCTGTATTCTAGCACCCGCAAACTGTCAACAGCCAGTTTCGGGGATGTGGGACCGCCATGCCTGATTGCAAGACGTTGTTTGAAAATTAATGCGTAGGGTGGGCACTCCGTGCCCACGCTGCATAATTTATACGCTGCGGGCGCGGTCGGCGTTGAACTGCAGGCGGAACTCGTGGAACTTGTCCGCATCGATCGCATCGCGGATTTCCTGCATCAGGTTCAGGTAATAGTGCAGGTTGTGGATGGTGTTCAGGCGCGCACCCAGGATTTCCTTCGAGCGGTGCAGGTGGTGCAGGTAGGCGCGCGAGAAATTCTTGCAGCAATAGCAGGTGCACGACTCGTCCAGCGGCGCCGTATCATCCTTGTAGCGCGCGTTCTTGATCTTGAGGTCGCCGAAGCGGGTGAACAGCCAGCCATTCCGTGCATTGCGGGTCGGCATCACGCAGTCGAACATGTCGACGCCATTCGCCACGCCGGCCACCAGGTCTTCCGGCGTACCGACACCCATCAGGTAGTGCGGCTTGTTCTCGGGCAGGCGCGGGCCGACGTGCTCGAGGATGCGCATCATGTCTTCCTTCGGCTCGCCCACCGACAGGCCGCCGATGGCCAGGCCCGGGAAGTCGATGTCTTCCAGTCCTGCCAGCGATTCGTCGCGCAGGCGCTCGTACATGCCGCCCTGGACGATGCCGAACAGCGCGTTCGGATTCTCGCCGCGATTGAACTCGTTCATCGAGCGCTGGGCCCAGCGCAGCGACATGCGCATCGATTTCGCCGCTTCCTCGCTGGTGGCCGGACGGCCGTCGATCTCGTAGGGCGTGCATTCGTCGAACTGCATCACGATGTCCGAGTTCAGCGAGCGCTGGATCTGCATCGAGATTTCCGGCGACAGGAACTGGCGCGAACCGTCGATCGGCGAGGCGAACTTCACGCCCTCTTCCGTGATCTTGCGCATCGCACCCAGCGAAAACACCTGGAAGCCGCCGGAGTCGGTCAGGATCGGCTTGTCCCAGCCCATGAAGCCGTGCAGGCCACCGAACTTGTCCATCACCTCGGTGCCCGGGCGCAGCCACAGGTGGAAGGTATTGCCGAGGATGATCTGCGAGCCGACTTCCTTCAGCTCGAGCGGGTCCATCGCCTTGACGGAACCGTAAGTCCCGACCGGCATGAAGATCGGGGTCTCGATGGTGCCGTGGTTGAGTTTCAAGCGGCCGCGCCGTGCGTGCGACAGGCCGCTGGTGTCTTTTTTAAGGAGGGTAAATTCCAGCATCGTTCTATTAATCTTTACGGGTGAGCAGCATCGCGTCGCCATAGCTGAAGAAGCGGTATTCGCTGGCGATCGCGTGGGCGTAGGCCTTGCGGATCTCGTCGTAGCCGGCAAAGGCCGAGACCAGCATCATCAGGGTCGACTTGGGCAGGTGGAAGTTCGTGATCAGGCGGGTCACCGTCTTGAACTGGTAGCCCGGGGTGATGAACAGGCGGGTGTCGCCGCTCCCGGCGGCAAGCACGCCGGACTGCGAGGCCGATTCCAGCGCGCGCAGCGAGGTCGTGCCGACCGCCACCACGTCGCGGCCCGCAGCCTGGGCGGCCTTCACGGCATCGACGGTGTCCTGCGCGATCGTGTACCACTCGCTGTGCATGTTGTGCTCGGCCAGGTTCTCGACGCGCACCGGCTGGAAGGTGCCGGCGCCCACGTGCAGGGTGACGTAGGCGATGTTCACGCCCTTGGCCGCCAGTTTATCCAGCAGCGGCTGGTCGAAGTGCAGGCCGGCGGTCGGCGCGGCGACGGCGCCCGGCTCCTTCGAATAGACGGTCTGGTAACGCTGCTCGTCGAATTCGTCGGCGTCGTGGGCGATGTAGGGCGGCAGCGGCAGGCGGCCGTGGGCCTCGATCAGCTCGAACACGTCGCCCGCTTCTTCTGGAAGGTGCAGGGTGAAGAATTCGCCTTCGCGCTCGCCGGTGGTGACGTCGAAGGCATCGGCCAGGCGGATGCGGTTGCCGGGTTTCGGCGACTTCGACGCGCGGACCTGGGCCAGCACGGTGCGGTTGTCGAGCACGCGCTCGACCAGCACCTCGACCTGGCCGCCGGATTCCTTCTGGCCGAAGAAGCGCGCCTTCAGCACGCGCGTATTGTTCATGACCAGCACGTCGCCGGCCTGGAGCTGGTCGACGATGTCGGCAAAACGGCGGTCGGTGATCTGGTCGCCGTCGAGCTGCAACAGGCGCGAAGCGCTGCGGTCAGGCAGCGGCACCTGCGCGATGCGCTCTTCCGGCAGGTCGAAATCGAAATCGGAGAGGGAGTAGATTCTGCTCATGATGGGAAAACAGGGCCAGGAGCCTTACAATAGAAGCTCAAGCGTATGCGGCGAACCCTCTATTTTACACCAGCCTTTATGCCCGCAACCAAAGCCAAAGCCGCCGCCACACCAGTCCAGAAGACGATCGAGAGCAAATTAGCAAAGCTCGGCCTGCGCACCGACATGGACCTGGTGCTGCATCTGCCGATGCGCTACGAGGACGAAACCGAGATCGTGCCCATCCGCGAGGCCTGCCTGCGCGGCGGCCACGTCTCGCAGGTCGAAGGCATCGTCAGCAAGAACGAAATCACCTATAAACCGCGCAAGCAGCTGCTGGTGTCGATCGCCGACGAGACCTCGGACATCCAGCTGCGCTTCATGAATTTCTACGGCAGCCAGGTCAAGCAGCTGGCCGAGGGCACCCGCGTGCGGGCGCGCGGCGAGGTCCGCCACGGCTTCTTCGGCGCCGAGATGGTCCATCCGGTTTATAAAGTCGTCAACGAGGGCGCGCCCCTGCCCGCCTCCCTGACCCCGGTGTATCCGGCCGGCGAAGGCCTGTCGCAGACGATTCTGCGGCGCGCGATCGCCGAGGCCATGAAGCGCGTCGACTGGACGGATACGGTGCCGCGCGCGGTGCGCGAAAAGCTGTCGCTGGCCGAGTTCCAGCCGGCCGTGCGCCTGCTGCACTATCCGCCGCCCGACGTCGACGAGAACGCGCTGATCGAAAAGACCCACCCGGCCTGGACCCGCGTGAAATTCGACGAGCTGCTGGCGCAGCAGCTCTCACTGAAACGCGCCCAGCAGGCCAGGCGCGAAAAGGGCGCGCCGCAGCTGAGCACCGTCGGCGCCCTGTCCTCGGCCTTCCTCGAAGCGCTGCCGTTCAAGCTCACCAATGCCCAGGCGCGCGTGGTGCAGGAGATCAGCAAGGACCTGCACGAGAGCTATCCGATGCAGCGCCTGCTGCAGGGCGACGTCGGCAGCGGCAAGACCGTGGTCGCGGCGCTGGCGGCCGCCCAGGCCATCGACAGCGGTTACCAGGCGGCCCTGATGGCGCCGACCGAGATCCTGGCCGAGCAGCACTTCCGCAAGATCGCGGCCTGGATGGAGCCGCTGGGCGTAAAAGTCGCATGGCTGACCGGCAGCCTGAAAAAGAAGGAAAAGCAGCTTGCGAGCGAGATGGCGGAATCGGGCGAAGCCAACCTGGTGATCGGCACGCACGCCCTGATCCAGGACTCGGTGCAGTTCGCGAAACTGGGCCTGGTGCTGGTCGACGAACAGCACCGCTTCGGCGTCGGCCAGCGCCTCACCTTGCGCAACAAGGGCAGCGACGGCCTGGTGCCGCACCAGCTCATGATGTCGGCCACGCCGATCCCGCGCACGCTGGCGATGACCTATTACGCCGACCTCGAGGTATCGGTCATCGACGAGCTGCCGCCCGGCCGCACGCCCATCGTCACGCGCGCGATCGACCAGAACCGCCGCGACGAAGTGATCGAGCGCGTGCACGCCGCCGCGCTGGAGGGACGGCAGGTGTATTGGGTGTGTCCATTGATCGAGGAATCGGAAGCGCTGCAGCTGCAGACCGCCACCGACACCTTCGAGACCCTGGCCGCTTCCCTGCCCGACCTGGTGGTCGGCCTGGTCCACGGCCGCATGAAGCCGGCGGAAAAGCAGGTGATCATGGATGCCTTCTCGGCCGGCCACGTGCACGTGCTGGTGGCGACCACCGTGATCGAGGTCGGGGTCGACGTGCCGAACGCCTCGCTGATGGTGATCGAGCACGCCGAGCGCTTCGGCCTGTCGCAGCTGCACCAGCTGCGCGGCCGCGTGGGCCGCGGCTCGGCGGCCAGCGTCTGCCTGCTGCTGTATCAGAGCCCGCTCGGCCCGGTGGCCAAGCAGCGCCTGATGACGATGCGCGAGACCACCGACGGCTTCGAGATCGCGCGCCGCGACCTCGAGATCCGCGGCCCCGGCGAATTCCTCGGCGCGCGCCAGTCCGGCGAAGCCATGCTGCGCTTCGCCAACCTGGAAACCGACCAGTGGATCGTCGAGCAGGCGCGCGACGTCGCCGCCTGGCTGCTGGGCTCCGACCGCCCGGAGGCGGAGGCCATCGTCGATGCCCACCTGCTGCGCTGGCTGGGTGGACGCGAGGAATTCCTGAAGGTGTAATGACAGTCTGTTCCGCGAATTCTGCGGCCTGTCGCAAATGGATGGTGTGCTTGACCGGCGTTCCCTACAGTGCGCTCGTCAATACAACAACAACGAGAGACCATCCATGCACACCGACCGCAACCCCGAGTCCCCCATCCCCTTCGCGATCGCCTGCGCCGTCGGCCAGTTCCTGCTGACGATCGCGATCCTCAAGTTCGGCTTCAGCCTGGCCGCGCCCGAAGCCTACGGCAAGGTCAAGCTGATCGCCTTCGCCTCGACCATCATCTACCCGCTGGTGCTGGCCCACGCCTTCGGGCTGTGGAAGCGGCTGGCGCTGGGCCTGGACCGCATCCGGCCGGCGCCCTTCTTCCTCGCCAGCCTGTCCACCGCCGTGCTGTTCCTGCCCTGGGGCCTGCGCAGCGCCGACAGTGGCAAGCTGCTGTCCGACTTCACGATCCAGCTCTTCAACGCCTTCGGCGAAGAGCTGCTGTTCCGCGGCGTGATCTTCGCGCTGCTGCTGTCGCTGCCGGTCTGGCGCGGCATCGTGCTGAACGGCCTGCTGTTCGGCGCCATGCACCTGATCCACGGCTTCATGGGCACCGACTGGAAGACCGCCTGCGGGCAGATGCTGGTGACCTCGGTGTGCGGCATGATGTTCACCGCCGTGCGCTACCGCACCGGCAGCCTGTGGCTGTGCGTGGTCCTGCACATGGTGCTGAACTTGTGCATGATGTATTCGAAGGTACAGGGCGCCGCCGGATCGACGGTGTTCCTGGTGGAGCGCGCGGCCAATGTCATCGAACTGGCCCTGGCGGCATGGGTGATCCTGGCGGCGCGCCGCACGCCGGCAGCTCCGGCCGTGGCCTGAGGCTTATTCCGTCCTGGTCAGCTCGACGCCGTCGACGGTCATCTTCCACTTGCCGCCCTCGCGGTGCGGCGGCTTGCTGACCACGAAGGTGGAGCGGACCAGGCTGAAGCCGACGTCGAAATTGTCGCCGTTGAAGCCCTGCAGGTCGATGTTCAGGCTCAGGTCCTTGCCGGGCTGCTTGCGCTTGTACTCGACGTGGCCGTCCTGCTTGATGTTGAGCCGCATGTCCCTGCCCAGCCATTCGCCCACGTAGGCGGCTTTGTCGGCGGGGACCGGTACCGGGTCCGCGAAGCTGGGTTGGGCCGCGCACAGGCAGGCGGCGAGCAGGATGGCACGGCGGATCATGGTGTTCCTTTCAGGACGGGTCAGCGAAAAGTATCGATGCAGCCGCCGGCGGTGTCAAACACAAACGGATATGCATCTCATTCCGGGTTTGGCGCATGCAGCTCGCGGAACAGGTTCGGGCCGAGGCCGAAGCGCCGCGTGTAGGCTTTCGAGAACTGGCCCTGGGTGGCATAGCCGGTCCTGGCGGCGATCTCCTTCAGCGAGGCCCGCGTCTGCAGCAGCTGGCGCGCGTGATCGAGCCTGAGCGTTTCGATGAAGCGGCCCGGGGTCTCGCCGGTCGCCTCGAGGAAGCGGCGGTGGAAGCTGCGCGGCGACATGCCGGCGCGTTCGGCCAGGCGTTCGACGTCCAGGGATTCCGCAAGGTGCTCGCGGATCCATTCGATCAGGCCGGAGAAGGCGGTATCGGCCCTGGCCTGGGCCGCCAGCATGGGACTGAACTGCGACTGGTAACCGGGCCGCCGCGCATACAGCACCAGGCGCCGCGCGATCCCGTTCGCCACCGCTTCGCCGAGGTCGCGCGCCACCAGCGCCAGGCACATGTCGATGCCGGTGGTGACGCCGGCCGAGGTCCATACCCGTCCATCCTCCACGTACAGGGCATTGGCGTCGACCTGCAGATCCGGATAGTGCTTGCCGAGCAGCGTGGTGCCCTCCCAGTGGGTGGCGACGCGCTTGCCCTGGATGATGCCGAAGTGCGCCAGCACGAAGGTGCCGCTGCACACCGAGCCGTAGCGCCGCGCGCGGGCGCTTGCACTCACCATCCAGGCGCGCACGGCCTCGTCCTGCGCCAGCGCGACCAGGCCTTCCCTGCTGCCGCCGGCGACCAGCACCGTGTCCATGATTTGTGACTCCACATCACAAATCGCCTCCGTCACCAGCGCGACCCCGCAATTGCTGGCGATGGCGCCGCCCGCGGGCGAGACGATGTGCAGCCGGTAGTGCGGCCCGCCGGGCGCATCGTTGGCAGCGCCGAACACGGCCGCCGGCCCGGTGATGTCGAGCACCTGCATGCCGTCGAAGGCCAGCAGGGCGATGTGGCAGAGTGGTTTCATTGGCAGAATTTGACCAGAGATTGGCATTTCTGCCAAGCCTGGCCGGCCTAGAATTTCCTCATCGTTCACCCTGCCATGGAGATCCACGATGAGCACGCCCTGTCATATCGGCTTCCTGCTGTTCCCGCACGTGACCCAGCTCGACCTGACCGGTCCGGCGCAGATCCTGAGCCGCATCCCCGGCGCCCGGGTTCACCTGCTGTGGAAAACGCCTGGACCGGTGATGACCGACGTCGGCTTCAGCATCAACCCGACCACGACCTTCGAGGATTGCCCGCCGCTCGACGTGCTGTGCGTGCCGGGCGGCTTCGGCATTCAGGCCCTGTTCGGCGACGGCGAGACCCTGGATTTCCTGCGCCGCCAGGGCGCACAGGCGCGCTACGTGACCTCGGTGTGCAATGGTTCGCTGGTGCTGGGCGCGGCCGGCCTGCTGGAGGGCTACCGGTCCGCCTGCCACTGGATGTGGCGCGACTACCTGCCGCGCTTCGGTGCGATTCCGGTGGCCGGGCGCATCGTCCGCGACCGCAACCGCGTGTCCGGCGGCGGCGTCACGGCCGGCATCGACTTCGCGCTGGCGCTGGCCGCCGAGCTGGCGGGCGAGGAAACGGCGAAGCTTCTGCAGCTGAATTTCGAATACGATCCGCAGCCGCCCTTCGATTGCGGTTCGCCCGAGGCTGCGGGGGCGGAACGGGTGGCGCGTTCGCGGGCCTTGCTGGCGGCGCGCTTGCAGCAAGTGGAGCAAGCGATCGACCTGGCCTGCCTGCCGCAATAGAAAAAGCCCGCGACGGGCGGGCTTTTCATGCGCTGGGGCCGATTATTTGGCCGGCGTGGTCGGCGTAGCCGGCGTGGCCTGGGTGGTCGGCGTAGCGGGGTTGGCTGGGCTGGCCGGCGCAGCCGGGTCGGCCGGCGTGGCCGGCGCAGCCTGGGTCGCGGGGGTATCCGTTGTGACCGGGGTGGCAGGCGCCGCCGGGGTAGCCGGAACAGCCGGATCCGCAGGCGTCGCCGCGGTCGCCGGAGTGGCGCTGGCGGTGTCAGCCTCGGTCTTCACGCTGGTCTTGTGTGCGGTCTTGGCGTGGGCGGTATGCTTGGTTTTCTTGGCCTCGGCCTTGGCAGGCTTGGCGTCGGACTTCATGTCCTTGGCTTCGGTATTCGCGGTCTTGACCTCGGTCTTGGCGCTTGCAGCAGGCTTCGCGGCTTTGGCGTCGCTGGTCTTGGCCTTGCTCAGTTCCGCATTGGGCACCAGCACGGCGGTTTTCGGGGCGGGCGCCTGTGCAAATGCTGCGGTGGCGAACAGGCCGGCGATCACGGTAACGATGGCTTTTTTCATGTTGGTGGTCCTCGCTTTAGCTGTTGTTGAAAAAACCCGCGTCACGCGGGTTTTCCGTTCGGATTAAACCGATTACTTGGCCGGGGTGGCGGCAGCGACGGTGGTGTCCTTGTGCGCTTCTGCCTTGGCAGCCTTGTGCTCGGCCTTGGCTTCCTTCACGTCGGCTTTCGCAGCTTCCTTGGTCGCCTTGGCATCGGCCTTGGCTTCCTTGACGTCGGTCTTGGCGGCGGCTTTCGCTTCCTTCACGTCGGTCTTTGCGGCTTCCTTGCTGACCTTGGCATCGGCCTTGGCTTCCTTGACATCGGCCTTGGCGGCGGCTTTGGTCTCTTTCACTTCAGCTTTTGCAGCCTGCTTCTCTTGCTTGGCTTCGGCCTTGGCCACTGCAGGCGTCGTCGCTGCCGGCGTGGTGGTGGCGGGCGTCTGGGCTGCGAATGCTGCGGTGGCGAACAGGCCGGCGATCAGGGTAGCGATGGTCTTTTGCATGATGTGGTCCTCAGTTTTGTCTCGGGGTTGTCAGTGCACGTTTGCGTGTCACTTGTCCCTAAAACGAAGACCACCGGTACCCTGTTGACGGGCTTTACAAAGGCTTACCCGCCTGACAAATACTTACAACTCGACGATATCAGAATTTGTAGCCGTGCCACGCATCCTTGAAATCTTTCGCGCGTGCATCGGTTACTTCCGGACGGCCACGCAGCCAGGTCACCACCGCCTCGCGGTCTTCTTCGGTGGGCGAGCCGCGATCGATGTTGGCGATCACGCCTTCGGTTTCGCTGAACGGCTCCTTGCCGCCAAAGCCGCCGCCCAGCAGGCCGCGCTGCTCCAGGAAGCCGAAGAAGTCGTTAATGAAGTCGTGATAGGGTTCGCCGCGCATGGGGCTGTGGAACACCAGTTCGATGTCGAAGCAGTGTTCCTTGAATTCGCCGACGCGCTGCTTCTTGCGCTGGCGGCTGTTCAGGCGCCGCATGCGGCTGGTGGAGCGGGGATCGCGTTTCATTGTTGTTCTCCTTGTTGGTTTATTCCGTGTTTGCGGCATCGTCCGCCGCATAGTGCACGCCGATCTGGCGCCGCACCTCGTCCATCACGCCCATCAGGGCCAATGTATCGTCGTGGGTCATGCCCGGGCTCTCGATCAGGCCCGCCTGCCAGCAGCGCTGCGCCTCGATCGCCTCGTGCACGTAGCCGTTGCCGAGGAAGGGCGTGGGCACGGTGCGCGCAATGCCGTCCGCGCGTGACACCGTCACCGTCTGGGCGCGGTGGAACATGGTGTTCATGCGCACGTGTCCCTGTTCGCCGGCGATGGTCAGCTCGCTCGGCAGGCGCGCGCGCAGCGAGCAGCTGCACACCGACATGCCGCCATCGACGTGGCGCAGCACGAAGCCGGTCTGCTCGTCGACGCCGGTCGGGCCGAGTTCCGCCTGCGCCGCCACCGAAGCCACGGGGCCCAGCAGCGCCACCGCGATCGACAGCGGATAAATGCCCAGGTCGAGCAGCGCGCCGCCGCCCAGCACGGGGTTGTACACGCGGTGCTCATGGCCGAAGTCGGCCTTGAAGCCGAGGTCCGCGATCACCTGCGTGACCTTGCCGATCTCGCCGGATGCCACCACGCGGCGCACTTCCGCCAGCGCCGGCATGAAGCGCGTCCACATCGCCTCCATCAGGAACAGCTTTTTCGCACGCGCCAGCTGGACGAGTTCTTCGGCTTCGCGGCGGTTCATCGTAAACGGCTTCTCGCACAGCACGCCCTTGCCGGCGTTCAGGGCCATGCGCACGTTGTCGACGTGGGCCGGGTGAGGCGTGCCGACGTAGATCAGGTCGACGTCGCCGGCCTGCGCCAGTTCTTCGTAGGTGCCGTAAGCGGCGCCGCCGAATTCATCGGCGAAGGCCTGCGCGCTGTCCAGGCTGCGCGAACCGACGCCGGCGAGGGCCGCGCCGGGCGTCTCCTTGAGTGCATGGGCGAAGGCCCTGGCGATCTTGCCGGTGCCGAGGATCCCCCAGCGAACCACATCAGTCATGCTTCCTCCTTAGCTTAGGTTCTTGTTTGTCCGCTTGGGGCGGAACACGGTGTCGTCGAGATAAAAGGCTTCGTCCTGCGCCGGCCACCAGCCCGGCACGCCCAGCACCGGCAGCGGCGTGAAGACGGCGGTGCTCAGGCCCTCCGCGCACAGCTGGCCGGCCACCTGCATGTCGATCCAGGCGCGCCGGTCTTCCCAGGCCAGGCCGAACCAGGCGTCGGGCGCATACAGCACCCGCGTGTGCGCGGTGATCGCCTTGCGCGGCGCCACCAGCTTTTCCATCAGCGCGTGGCCGAACAGCCAGACCTGCGCAGTGCCTTCCGCGCCGAACAGCGCGCGCCGGGCAAACAGCGTGGCATGCCACTGGTGGGCGCGCAGGCCGTCGACCAGCGCGCGGCCGGCATCGCCGTCGCACACCACCAGCAGGGCCGCGTTTTCGTCGAAGATGGTGGCGGCGTCGCGCGCCGGCCCGCGCGACTTGCCAACGCCGGCGCTGGCGATCTGCGCCGCCTGCAGCGCATTCAGCTCGCGCTTGATGAGCGGGAAGGTCTGCCACACCAGGCCATTGAAGAAGTCGTGCAGGTTCTCGCGCGTCGGCACGCAGCCGGTGGCGCCGATGAATTCTTCGTAGGCGGTATTCGGCGGCAGCTCGGCCTGGGGCACGAAGCGGATCGGCAGGCCGCGGTGGTTCTGCAGCGCCAGCCTGGCGGCGTTGGCGTTGAACCCTTCGATGAAGGAGACGCCGGGCGCCAGGCTGTCGAAGGCGGGACGCACCGCGTCATACCACGGGCGCGTCCAGTCGATCTGCGCGATTTCCGCAGACATCCGCGCTTACAGCATCTTCCAGTTGAGCTGGTCGCCGGCGTCGAGCGGCACCAGCTGGTGCTCGCCCATCGTCACGGTCGGCGGAATGGTCCAGGCTTCGCGCTTGAGGGTGACGGTGCCCTCGTTGACCGGCAGGCCGTAGAAGTTGGGGCCGTTCAGGCTGGCGAAGGCTTCCAGCTTGTCGAGCGCGCCGGCCTGTTCGAAGGCGGTGGCGTACAGCTCCATCGCGTGCAGGGCCGTGTAGCAGCCGGCGCAGCCACAGGCGCTTTCCTTGGCGTGGATGGCGTGCGGGGCCGAGTCGGTGCCGAGGAAGAAGCGCTCGTCGCCGCTGGTGGCGGCCGTGACCAGCGCCAGGCGATGTTCTTCGCGCTTGAGCACCGGCAGGCAGTAATAGTGCGGGTTGATGCCGCCCTTGAAGATCTCGTTGCGGTTGTACAGCAGGTGGTGCGCCGTGATGGTCGCGGCGATCGGGCCTTCGGCCTCGGCCACGTACTGGGCGGCGTCGCGGGTGGTGATGTGCTCGAACACGATCTTCAGTTCCGGGAAGTCGCGGCGCAGCGGGCGCATCACGCGCTCGATGAACACGGCTTCGCGGTCGAACAGGTCGATGTCGCCATCGGTGACTTCGCCGTGCACCAGCAACGGCATGTCGAGTTCCTGCATCACTTCCAGCGTTTTATGGCACTTGCGCAGGTCGGTCACGCCGGCCGCCGAATTGGTGGTGGCGCCGGCCGGGTAGAGTTTGACGGCGTGGATGAAGCCGGTTTCCTGGGCGCGGCGGATCTCGTCCGGGTCGGTGTTATCGGTCAGGTACAGCGTCATCAACGGCTCGAAGTTCATCCCGGCAGGCAGCGCGGCCAGGATGCGGTCGCGGTAGGCGGCTGCGTCGGCAGCGGTGGTGACCGGCGGCTTCAGGTTCGGCATGACGATGGCGCGGGCGAACTGGCGCGCGGTGTGCGGCAGCACGGCGGCCATGTGCGAACCGTCGCGCAGGTGCACGTGCCAGTCGTCGGGGCGGATGAGGGTGATGGTGTCGGGGGATTCGATGTTGGACATGGCGGCTCTCGGATTGCGAACCCCGACATTCTACTAGCAGCCGGCGGCCCCGGCACGCGCCCGCCCTGGGGTGCGCACGATACGTTTCCCGAAAGAACTGAAAAGTGCCAAAGACGTTAAACTTCGCATATCTAGACGTCACACATTGGCAATGGGAATTGGATTCGACACGCTGGCCCCGCTCGCGTTCATCATCGTTTTCGCCTACACCGTTTTCGGCCTGACCGGCTTCGGCTCGACCATCACGGCCATGCCGATGCTGGTGCTGGTGATCCCGCTGCGCATGGCGGTGCCGCTGATGCTGGTGTTCGACCTGGCGTCCGGCCTGCTGCTCGGGCTGAAGAACCGCCGCTTCATCGCGCGCCGCGAAGCGCTGCGCCTCGTCCCCTTCATGCTGGGCGGGATGGCGGTCGGCGTGCTGGCCCTGGTCAAGGCGCCCGAGCGCATGCTGCTGGTGATCCTCGGCGTCTTCATCCTCTGCTATGCGGCCTGGAGCCTGATGGTGCGCGGCAAACCGCAGCCGCTGGCGGGCGCCTGGGCCGCGCCCTTCGGCGCCATCGGCGGCATTTTCACCGCCCTGTTCGGCGCCGGCGGCCCTTTTTATACAATCTACCTGACCCGGCGCCTGCCGGACAAGCTGACCCTGCGCGCCACCATCAGCGGGGTGCTGTTCTTCAGCGCGGTGGCGCGGCTGGTGCTGTTTTCCAGCGCCGGCTTATATGAACAGAAATCGCTGCTGGCGCTGGCCGCCGTGCTGCTGCCCTGCGCACTGGGCGGACTCTACCTGGGCAACCGCCTGCACCAGCGCCTGCCCACCGAGCGTATTCGGCAGGCAATCTGGGTGGTGCTGATCGTGGGCGGCGCCAGCCTGGTGCTGCGTAACATCCAGCCCACGTATTGACCGCAAAATATTCGCCGGCATGGCTGTCATCCGGGCAGACACGGTGCTAGCATATCGTCTTCATACGATAGTAGATAAAAGGCCGCCAATGCAGGACCGTGTCTTACGCGACGTGGCCGCCATCCAGGCCATCGGCGCAGTCCCCACCATCCTGGAGACGGTTGCCGCCACGACCGGGCTGAGGTTCGTCTGTATCGCGCGTGTCACGCGCGATTCCTGGACCACCTGCGCCGTGCTCGACAGGCTCGATTTCGGCTTGAAAGTCGGCGACGGGCTCGATGTGACGACCACCCTGTGCGAGGAAGTGCGCGACACCGGCAAGGCCATCATCATCAACCACGTCAGTACCGACGACACCTACCGCGATCACCATACGCCGCGCATCTATGGTTTCGAGAGCTATATCTCGATCCCGATCTTCCGCCAGAACGGCGACTACTTCGGCACCCTCTGCGGTCTCGACCCGGCGCCGGCCACGCTGTCGACGCCGGCCATCACCTCCAGCATGACCCTGTTCGCCCAGTTGATTTCGCTGCAGATGGATGCCGATGCGCAGCTGGCGGATACCCGCAGCCTGCTGGCCGACGAACGCGAAACCGCGGAGCTGCGCGAGCAGTTCATCGCGGTGCTCGGCCACGATTTGCGCACGCCGCTCGGATCGATCCTGATGGCCGTGGAAGTCGGCAAGCGCAAGGAACCCGACAGCGGCATGCGGGCCCTGCTCGACCATATCGGGCGCAGCGCGCACCGCATTTCGGCGCTGGTCGACGACGTGGTCGACTTCACACGCGGACGCATGGGCGGCGGCATCGCCCTCGAGCTGCGCCGCGAGGACAATCTGCAGCTGGCCTTCCGGCAGGTCATCGAGGAACTGCGCGGCGTGCATCCGGAGCGGCGCATCGAGGCGCATCTGCAGCCGATCGCGACCCTGCTGTGCGATCGCGGCCGCATGGGGCAGCTGCTGTCCAACCTGCTCAACAATGCGCTGGTGCACGGCGATCCCGCCTCCCCGGTCGAGGTCACGGCCAGCGAGGCGAACGGCGTATTCCAGCTGACGATCACGAATGCCGGTCCGCGTATCCCGGACGAAGTCAGGCGCCAACTGTTCAAGCCGTTCTGGCGCGGCTCGGTCAAAGTGGCCCGCGAAGGGCTCGGCCTCGGCCTGTTCATCGTGTCCGAGATCGCACGCTCGCACGGCGGCAGCATCGATGTCGTCACCTCCGACAAGGCGACGTCCTTCATCTACACAGTGCGCAGGATGGATTTCGCCGCGCTCAGTGAATAATCCGCGCCAGGAATTCGCGCGCGCGCTCCGACTTCGGCGCCGTGAAGAAGTCGTCCTTGGCGCTCTCCTCGACGATGCGGCCGTGGTCCATGAACAGGATGCGGTCCGCCACCCGGCGCGCAAAGCCCATCTCGTGGGTCACCACCATCATGGTCATGCCGTCCTGGGCCAGGCCGGTCATCACGTCCAGCACCTCGCCCACCATTTCCGGATCGAGCGCGGAAGTCGGCTCGTCGAACAGCATCGCGATCGGGTCCATCGCCAGCGCCCGCGCGATCGCCACGCGCTGCTGCTGGCCGCCCGAGAGCTGGCTGGGGAATTTGTCCTGATGCGCCAGCAGGCCGACCCGCTCCAGGTATTTCAGGCCGTTGGCGGTGGCTTCGTCGCGTGAGCGCTTCAGCACCTTCATCTGGGCCAGGTTCAGGTTGTCGCGCACGGACAGGTGCGGGAACAGCTCGAAATTCTGGAACACCATGCCGATCTTCGCGCGCAGCGCCGGCAGGCGGGTGGCCGGGTCGCCGACGGAAGTGCCGTCGACGCGGATGCTGCCCTGCTGGAAGGGCTCGAGGCCGTTGACGGTCTTGATCAGGGTCGACTTGCCGGAACCGGAGGGGCCGCAGACCACCACCACGTCGCCGCGCTCCACCCGCGTGCTGCAGTCGCCGAGGACCTGGAATGTTCCATACCACTTGCTGACATTGTCTATTTCAATCATGTGCTTATGTGCGTGTTGTATGCGTTTGAGCGTGCTTGACAGCACCATCGGCCCCTAGGATACTGCGGAACTTGTCAAGATAGTCAGCATTGTGCCCGATAAGCCAGGGAACGGGACGGACGATCTCCCCTGTTCTCCACCGCGCCGCCGCCATCACCAGAAGGAAGCCCTATGAACAATCGAAACCGCCTGACCACTTATATCCTCGTGGGGCTGGTGCTCGGCATCGCCGTCGGCTATATCGCGCACACTAACTTTGCGGATCCCGCCGGCTTCGCCGACACGCTGTCGCTGGTGACCACCCTCTTCCTCCGCCTGATCAAGATGATCATCGCGCCGCTGGTGTTCTCGACCCTGGTGGTCGGCATCGCCAAGATGGGTGACGCCTCGGAAGTCGGCCGCATCGGCGTGAAGGCGCTGGGCTGGTTCATCATCGCCTCGATCCTGTCGCTGACCCTGGGCCTGGTCCTGGTAAACCTGTTCCGTCCGGGCGACGCGATGGCCGCCGCCGGCCACCTGCCGGCCGTGACCGAGTCCTCGGGCATCGCCGTCACCGGCCTGACGCTCAAGGAATTCATCACCCACCTGGTGCCGTCCTCGATCGTGGACGGCATGGCCAAGAACGAGATCCTGCAGATCGTGATCTTCTCGATCTTCTTCGGCACCGGCGCCGCCGCCGTCGGCGCGCGCGCCACCCCGCTGATCGACGCCATCGACGGCGCCGCCCACGTGATGCTGAAGGTGACCGGCTACGTCATGAACTTCGCGCCGGTCGCGGTGTTCGCCGCGGTCGCCAGCGTGATCGCCAAGAGCGGCGTCGGCGTGCTGTCGACCTATGGCGTGTTCATGGGCGAGTTCTACCTCGGCATCGCGCTGCTGTGGCTCGTGCTGATCGCAGCCGGCGTCCTGTTCGTCGGCCCGCGCATCCTGCAGCTGCTGCGCGAACTGCGCGAGCCGACCATCCTGGCCTTCACCTGCGCCTCGTCGGAAGCTGCGTTCCCGAAAACCCTGGAAGGCCTGGAGCGCTTCGGCGTGAAGAACCGCCTGGCCGCCTTCGTACTGCCGATCGGTTATTCGTTCAACCTCGACGGCTCGATGATGTACTGCACCTTCGCCACCATCTTCATCGCCCAGGCCTACGGCATCGAAGTGCCGCTGTCGACCCAGTTGACCATGATGCTGGTGCTGATGCTGACCTCGAAGGGCATGGCCGGCGTGCCGCGCGCCTCGCTGGTGGTGATCGCCGCCACCCTGAACCAGTTCCACATCCCGGAAGCCGGCCTGCTGCTCCTGCTGGGCATCGACCACTTCCTGGACATGGCGCGCTCGGCCACCAACGTGATCGGCAACGGCATCGCCACCGCCGTGGTCGCGAAGTGGGAGGGAGAGCTGACCAATCCGGCCCTGGCCGAGAAGGATATTGCGACCTCGCCGCTGCGCTGAAGCGGAGACTGAACCGACAAGGCTTTCCAGCGATGGAAAGCCTTTTTTTTAACGACGCCTTTGAGACCGTCATTCCCGCGAAGGCGGGAATCCAAGGTAAGTGTGCAGGTACGCGTACAACTTGGGTTCCCGCCTTCGCGGGAACGACGTGAAATTACGGAGATCCCATGACTTATCTGCAATCCGCGCGCTCCCTGTTCGCGCTCTTCCTCTGCCTGTTCGCACTCGGCGCGCAAGCCCAGTCCGCCCCGGCAAAACTGCCGAACGTCGTGATCCTCGCCACCGGCGGCACCATCGCCGGCACCGGCGCGACCAGCACCACCACCGTCGGCTACACCGCCGCCACGGTGGGCGTCGACGCCCTGATCAAGGCCGTGCCGGAGCTGCAGAAGGTCGCCCGCGTGAGCGGCGAGCAGGTCTTCCAGATCGCCAGCGAGAACATGGGCAACGAGCAGTGGCTGGTGCTGGCCAAGCGCGTCAACACCCTGCTGGCGCAGCCGAACGTGGACGGCATCGTGATCACCCACGGCACCGATACCATCGAGGAAACCGCCTACTTCCTGAACCTGGTCGTCAAGAGCAAAAAGCCGGTGGTGGTGGTCGGCGCGATGCGTCCCTCGACCGCGATCTCGGCCGACGGCCCGATCAACCTGTACAACGCGGTGCTGACCGCCGGCAGCGCAGACGCCGTCGGCAAGGGCGTGCTGGTGGTGATGAACGACCAGATCAACGCCGCGCGCGAAGTCACCAAGACCAACACCGTCACCACGGACACCTTCAAGTCGCCGGAGCTGGGCATGCTGGGCTACGTGGTCGGCAACCAGGCGCACTTCTACCGCGCCTCGACGCGCAAGCACACCGTCGACACCGAGTTCGACATTTCGAAACTCGATGCGCTGCCGGCCGTGGAAATCGCCTACACCTATGCCAACGTCGGCCCGACCGCCGTCAACGCCTTCGTCGCCGCCGGCGTCAAGGGCCTGGTCCACGCCGGCGTCGGCGACGGCAGCCTGCCGACCAAGGTGCGCCCTGCCTTATCGAGCGCGCGCCAGAAGGGCGTGATCGTGGTGCGTTCGAGCCGCGTCGGCCAGGGCATCGTGGCGCGCAATGGCGAAGCGAATGACGACGAGCTGGACTTCGTCGTGTCGGATACCCTGAATCCGCAGAAGGCTCGTATTTTGCTGATGCTGGCGTTGACGAAGACGAACAGCACCAGGGAGATTCAGCGGATGTTCTACACTTATTGATGTAGGGTGGGCACCCCGTGCCCACGCCGCCGATTCGAAGGGCCGTGGGCACAGTGTGCCCACCCTACCAAAGCCGCTCGATCCGGGCGGCTTTTTTACTTCTCAAAACAGGTGGTTCAAACCCACCGACATCCCGCGCTGGCGCGCCTGCTTCGACGCCGGAATCAAGGCGCCGCCGTAACGGTTGGTGTCGACTTCCGCATACAGGTTGCTGCGCTTGGACAGCGCATAGCTGGTGCCAAGGACGCGCAACTCGCGGGTGCCGTCCCCCACCGGGCTGTCGTAGCTTGAGCGGTACACCGCACCGGTGAAGTTCCAGGCCCCGACATCGTAGCTGAGGCCGCCGAAGCGCGTCGTGTTCTGGTAGGTCGCGGCGGTGGCGGTGTCCTGGCGCTCGCGCGACATGGACAGCTTGGCGGTCACCCCGCCGACTTTCACGCCGCCGCCGGCGACGAAGGCGTGGTTGGCAAAGCCGGTAGCCGTCTGCTTGTAGGTATAGGCGCCCGCCGCCAGCAGCCTGCCGCCCTTGTAGCTGAATCCCACTGCCTTGGCGCTGCCTTTATTGACGTCGCCCGCGACCTCGCCCAGCGCGTATTCGGCGCGCAGGGTCAGGTCGCCGAAGCTGCCCGCGTACTGGACGTCATTGTTGTAACGCGTGCCCGACGACGAAGACGCGCTCAAGCCGGCCGTCTTGGCTGCCGCCGGCAGCGTGGTACCGGCGCCGGAAGACAGCGGGATGAGGCCGGTGTAAGCGTGGTCGAAGGGGTCGAGGAATTTTTCGGTCCTGAAGCCGATCGTGTACTGGCGGCCGACATCGACCGAGCCCCAGGCGCCGCCCACGCCGACCGCAGCGGTCCGGTTGAACAGGACGTTGTTGGTGTTGTCCAGCTCACCGGTGCTGCTCTTGAAGCCGCTCTCGAGCTGGAAGTGGGCGTTCAATCCATTGCCGAGCTGTTCCACGCCGCGAAAGCCGAGCCGGTTCGAATAAAAGTTACCGGTGCCCATGGTAAGCATGCCCTTCCCGGCGGCATCGACATTGGTCTGGTAACGCAAGCCGGCATCGATCGAGCCGTAGACCTGGACCTTGGATTGGGCGAGCGCGGCGGCCGGGCACGCGGCCGCGAGCGCCAGTATCAGCAAACGGATACGGGTTGTCATGCATTGTCTCCTGCTTGGTAGGTTTCTTGTTTTATGTGTGAACGGGGGACGTGCGCGTCCCTCCGCGGACTGCCGGTGAAGATGAAACGGGAGTGGGTGGCCTGCGCGGCCACCCGGATGAAGCGCCGGGTTGGAACGCCTACGCGGTCGCCTTGAGCGCGGCCTTGCGCGCCGCCTGGCTGGCGTTGCTGCTCAGGACCAGCAGCGTGATGATGCTGGCCAGCGCGAGGCCGGCGATCGGCAACAGGGCCAGTGCGTAGCTGCCGGTTTCTTCCTTGATCCAGCCGTAGACGTTGACCATCAGGCCGCCGCCGATCAGGTTCGATGCGGCATTGATGCCGGCCAGGCCGGCGGCCGCCGACGTGGAAGAAATCCAGCTCGAGCTCAGGGCCCAGAACGGTCCCTTGAAGGAGTAGGCGCCGACCAGGATGCAGGACAGCAGGAACACCGTCGGCCAGAGCGCGCCCGTGAGCAGGGTGCCCAGCATGCCGCCGCCGATCAGGGCCAGCGGGATGGCGGTGTGCCAGCGGCGCTCCGCCGTCTTGTCCGAATGGCGGCCCCACAGGATCATCAGGACCGCGGCGGTCACGTAAGGCACCGAATTCACGAGGCCGATCTGCATGGTGGTCAGGCCGAAGGATTTGAGCAGCTGCGGCTGCCACACGCCGAGGACGGTGCCGGCGGCCGAGGCGGCCGAGCAGACCAGGGCCATGCCCAGCACTTCCTTGCTGCGGAACAGCTTCCAGATCGAGGTATGACCCACGGCCTTCTTGTCCTGGCGCTCCTTGTCCAGGCGAGTGGTCAGCCAGCTGCGCTGCTCCGCCGACAGCCATTTGGCTTGTTCCGGACGGTCGGTCAGGAAGAACAGGCAGACAAAGCCCAGCAGCACCGTCGGCAGGCCTTCGAGGATGAACAGCCAGTGCCAGCCGCGCATGCCGAGCAGGCCGTCCGCCTGCAGCAGCAGTGCGGACAGCGGCGAGCCGATGAAGCTGCCCATCGGCACGGCGACCATGAAGATGGCGACCATGCGCGCGCGGTAGGCGGCAGGGAACCAGTAGGTCATGTACAGCACCACGCCGGGGAAGAAGCCGGCTTCGGCGGCGCCGAGCAGGAAGCGCATGACGAACAGCGAGTTCTGGCCCTGGACGAAGGCCATGCCGGCGGACACCAGGCCCCAGGTGATCATGATCCGGGCGATCCATTTGCGCGCGCCGAACTTCTGCAGCGCCAGATTGCTGGGCACCTCGAACAGGAAGTAGGCGATGAAGAACAGGCTGCCGGCAAAGCCGAACACCTTCTTGGTGATGCCAAGGTCGTCGTTCATCTGCAGGGCAGCCATGCCGATGTTCCCGCGGTCGATCAGGGCCAGCAGGTAGCAGATGGTCAGGAAGGGGATGATGCGCCAGGTGACCTTGCGCATGGTGTCCGCCTCGAGGCGTGATGTGGTGTCGGTATCGCTCATGTCGTCTCCGTAACTGTAATCGTTAAAGCGCGTCTTGGCGCGCGCTTGTGGTTTTTTGGTGCAGCGTCAGACTTGTTGTTCCAGTACCGCCAGTACGTTGTTCGCCGCCGCCGTGCCCATGCCGACATAGGCGTCGCCGGTCACGCCGCCGATATGCGGCGACAGGATGGCGTTCGGGATCGCGGTGAAGGGGTGATCGGGGATGAAAGGCTCGACCTGGAAGCTGTCCAGGCCTGCGGCGCGCAGGGCGCCGCTGCGCAGGGCGTCCGCCAGCGCGGCTTCGTCGACCAGACCGCCGCGCGCCGTGTTGACCACGATCGCGCCCGGGCGCATGGTGGCCAGGGTGCCGGCGTTCAGCATGTTGGCGTTGTCCTTGGTGAGCGGGCAATGCAGCGACAGCACGTCCGCGCCGGCGATGACTTCCGCCAGCGGCAGCAGCTCGACGCCGGCCGGCGCGGCGGCCGCGAACGGATCGTGGGCGATCACGCGCATGCCCAGTGCGATGCCGGTGGTGGCGACGCGCGCACCGATCGCACCCAGGCCCACCAGGCCGAGCGTGCGGCCGTTCAGCTCCAGGCTCTTGTGCGTGGCCTTGTCCCAGTGGCCCGCGTGCATGCGCTGGTCGAGTTCCGTGACGTTCTTGGCGCAGGCCAGGATCAGCGCCCAGGCATGTTCGGCCACGGCCGCCGCATTGGCGCCGACCGCCGCCTTGACGGCGATGCCGCGCTTGGCCGCCGCATCCTTGTCGATGGTGTCGGTGCCGGAACCGTGCTTGGAGATCACGCGCAGGCGGGTGCAGGCATCGATCACGCGCTCGGTGATGCGGCCGTAGCGCACGATGATCGCGACCGGCTGGTGCTGGCGGCACAGGGCGAGCAAGTCGTCCTCGGTCGGCGTCTTGCCGGCGTAGACCAACTCATACGACGACAGCAGCGCGACCGCCTTCTCGGCCAGGTCGGCGCCGGTGACCAGCACCACGTCGCGTTGATGCTGCTCTTTCAGGACGGCGCTCACAGCGTCTCTCCTTCGGCCAGCACGCCGGCCTTGCGCAGGGCGTCATCGAGCCAGGCCGGACGCAGCTCGGTGCCGCTGCGGATGCCTTCGATGCGCGCGGTTTCATAGGCCAGCTTCTGTTTGGCGGCTTCCAGCATGGCCGGCACCTTGACCGGTTCGACGATGACGATGCCGTCGGCGTCGCCGACCACCAGGTCGCCCGGGCGCACGGTCACGCCGCCCACCGACACCGGCCAGTTGATCCGGCCCGGCACCTGCTTGGTCGGGCCGTTCGGATTCGCGCCGGTGGCGTACATCGGGAAGCCCAGCGCGCGGATCGCCTCGACGTCGCGCACGGCGCCGTAGACGACGATGCCGGCGATGCCGATCGCCATGCACTGGCTGACCATGATCTCGCCCATCAGCGCGGAGGTGTCGTCGCCCTTGCCGTCGATGACCAGCACGTCGCCCGGCTTCGCGATCGCCATCGCCGCATGGATCATCAGGTTGTCGCCGGGGCGCACTTCGACCGTCAGCGCGGAACCGGCCAGGCGCATGCTGGGCGCCAGCGGTGCGATACGGCTGCTCAGGGCGCCGCGGCGGCCGGCGACGTCGGCCAGGATGGAAGACGGATACTGCGCGGCGCGCTCGACCAGGTCGGGAGCGATGCGTTCGATGTTGCGGATGACGTCGGGCGGGCTGGTATGGCTCATGGTGTGTCCTCGTGGTTAAGAGAAGACAGCCGGGATGGGAGACGTGCGCGGAAAGGCACGCGAAATGCGAATGACCATGAGTGTCTCCTCGTCGTCGGCTGCTTTTTTTTAAGGCAGTGTCTTGTATGAGCCGAGTATAGGAAGGACAACCTATAATGTATATTCACTTATTTTTCGCATTCTTAAACTTTCAGGAATATATAGATGGACTTCCGCGACCTTAAATATTTCGAAGTCATCGCCGAGGAAGGCCACCTCGGACGGGCCGCCGAACGCCTGCACCGCACCCAGCCGGCGCTGACCAAGTGCATCGACCGCCTGGAAGAAGACCTGGGTGCGAAGCTGTTCGAAAAGGATGGACGCGGCATGCGCCTGACCGCCGCCGGCGAGGTGCTGGTCAGGCGCACGCGCCAGATGGCGCTGATGGTGGAAGAGACCGCGCGTGAGATGCAGGATTACGCCGGCGGCCTGCAAGGGACCGTGCGCCTCGGCTGCGTGCCCACACTGGCCGAACACCTGATGCCCGCCGTGTTCCAGCAACTGCTGCACGAGGCGCCCGGCATCAAGATCAACCTGGCCGTGGCGATGAACGCCAACCTGATGACCAGCCTGCGCGACGGCGACCTGGATCTCGTCCTGGGCCCGATGCAGGAAACCGATCCGGATATCGTCTGGGAGAAAATTGCGGAAGACACGGTGGTGGTGATGGCAAGCGAGAACCATCCCGTGTTCGACGCGCCCTGCACGCTCGCCAGCCTGCTGGACTACAAATGGATGCTGCCGGCGACGATGGTCGCCTCGCGCCAATGGCTGGACCAGACCTTCGAACGGCATGGCCTGCCGCGGCCGCAGGTGCAGATCGAGTCGAATGTGCTGAACGCGATCCTGCCCATACTCGAGAAGACGGCTTTGCTGGGTTTCGTGTCGCGCCTGAACCTGGTGGCAGGCAGGGCCCGCGTGCGCGAGGTGGAACTGGCCGGGTCGCAGATGCCGCGGCGCCTCGGCCTGGCCTACCGCCAGAGCGGCTACCTGTCGCCGGTCGCGGTGCGCACCGCCGATATCCTGCGCGCGCACGGCAAGGATCTGCTGGTGACCTGAGCGGGGCACGTATCGCCATCCCCGGTGTCAAACCTCCTCCGCACAGCGCCCGCACCTGCGGACGCGCGGAGCATTCCTGACAGGAGGTTTTATGCTAGCAACGAACTATCGTGGACCATACCGCATCCGGGCCTCGCAAAAACCGGATCCCGTGATCGAGCACCCGGGCGACGCCATCGTCCGCGTGACGCGCGCCTGCATCTGCGGCTCCGACCTGCACCTGTACCATGGGCTGGTGCCGGACACGCGCATCGGGCACACCTTCGGCCATGAATTCGTCGGCATCGTCGAAGAGGTCGGCTCGGCGGTCGAGACGCTCAAGGCGGGCGACCGCGTGCTGGTGCCGTTCAACCTGTTCTGCGGCTCCTGCTTCTTCTGCCAGCGCGAACTGTACAGCAACTGCCACAACACCAATCCGGAAGCGACCGCGGCCGGCGGCATCTACGGTTATTCGCACACCACCGGCGGCTACGACGGCGGCCAGGCCGAGTTCGTGCGCGTGCCCATGGCCGACGTGGGGCCGTACAAGATCCCCGAGGACATCGTCGACGACGACGCGGTGCTGCTGACGGATGCGCTGCCGACCGGCTACCAGGCCGCCGAGATGGGCGACATCCACGAAGGCGACACCGTGGTGGTGTTCGGCGCCGGGCCGGTGGGCATCTTCGCCGCCAGGTCGGCCTGGCTGTTCGGCGCCGGCCGTGTCATCGTGGTCGACCATGTCGACTACCGGCTCGATTTCGTGCGGCGCTATGCCCCCGCCGAAATCATCAATTTCCGCGAGGTGGGCGACGTCGCCCTGCACATCAAGAAGATGACGGACTGGCTGGGCGCGGACGTGTGCATCGATGCCGTCGGCTGCGAGGCGTCGGGCAGCCTGAGCCAGACGATCACCGGACGCTGGACCATGCTGCAGGCGGGCGCGGCAACCGCGCTGTTCTGGGCCATCAACTCGGTACGCAAGGCCGGCAACGTGTCGATCGTCGGCGTCTACGGGCCGACCTTCAATGCCGTCCCGATCGGCAACGCCCTGAACAAGGGGCTCACGCTGCGCATGAACCAGGCCGCGGTCAAGCGACACGTGCCCCACCTGATCGAGCACATCCGCCAGGGGCACCTGAACCCGAAAGAAATCATCACCCACCGGGTACCGCTGGAGGAGGTTTCGGACGCGTACCACATCTTCTCGAGCAAGTACGACAACTGCATCAAGACCGTGCTGATTCCACCGCGCGCCGGTGCGGCGCGGGCGACGGCGGGCAGCGTCATTCACTGAAGGAGCAGCCATGGAAAACGACATCGCCCAGCGTGATCTCGCCGAGCAGCGGCGCCATCCGCAGCACTACGGCCACGTGGACTACGAGCGCCAGATCGACTACGACCTGAAGCGGCACACGCCGCCCCGCGAAGAGCTGCAGCGCATCCCCGGCTGGGGCTCGGACCTCGACCACAAGAACCGTCCGGCCATTCCGATGGAACGCACGCCGCCACGCTTCATCCACGTGCCGCAGGGACAGCCGGTACAGCAGGCGCAGACCGTCGAAGTGTTCTGCTCGCCGGAGCGGCCGGGCATCACGCCCATCTTCGGCACCGCCCAGCCGCCGAAGTGGCTGTCGGGCGCGATCCGCCGCTTCGCCTACAAGCTGCCGGAGAACGACCTGCGCCACTGGCTGATGCTGCTCGCCGCCGACCGCGTCAACATGGTCGAGGGCATCGTCGACGACCTGCGGCAAGGCCACGTACCCAATGTGCTCGGGGAGATGGGAATCCGGGCAGAACTGCGCCACAATCCGGCCGGGCTGGTGCGCAAGGCACTGATCACCACTGCGGTGGTGGGCGGCATCATGGTCCTGATGAAACGCCGCGCGCGTTACTGATCCCGCGACGCCCGGACCGGCCGGGCGAACCCACGGTCCCGCGCTCGTCGCAGGATCGCGGGGCTTTTCGCGGATGACCGCACTGCGCCGCTAGGAACCGGGGTGCAGGACCACCTTGGTCCAGCCGTGGTCGCGCACGTCGAAGTGCTGGTAGGCGTCCGGCGCCTGGTCCAGCTTCAGTTCATGGGAAACGATGAACGACGGCTTGGCGCGGCCCGCGTGGATCAGGTCACGCAGTTGCCGGTTGTAGGCCTTGACGTTGCACTGGCCGGTGGCGATGCGCTGTCCCTTGAACCAGCACATGCCCCATGCAAACTCGATCATCCCTTTTTTCGCCAGTTCGTAGGGCGCGCCCGGGTCCTGCGGAACGAACACGCCGACCACGCCGATGCCGCCGGTGAACTTGACCGAGGAGACCAGGTTGTTCATCGTGAGCTTGGGGTCCTCGTGCCGATGCGGCGCGGGGTCGTGGCACTGGTAGCCGACGCATTCGCAACCGGCGTCCGCGCCCTGCCCGTGGGTCAGGTCCATGACCCGCTGCACCGGGTCTTCCTTCGAGTAGTCGATCGGGATCGCGCCGATCGACTTGGCGAGCTTGAGGCGGTCGGGATGGCAGTCGACCACCATCACGCTGCAGGCCCCCTTGATCATCGCCGAGTGCGCGGCCATCAGGCCCACCGGGCCGGAGCCGTAGATGACAACCGCATCGCCGGGCTTCATGCCGGCCAGCTCGGTCGCGTGCCAACCGGTCGGGAAGATGTCGGCGCACATCACGTAGTCGGTCTGCTTCTCCTTCGCGTCCGGCGGCAGCTTGAGGGCCATGAAGTCGGCCCACGGCACCCGCAGGTATTCGGCCTGGCCGCCCGGCCATGGCCCCATATCGGCAAAGCCGAAGGCGCCGCCGGCCATGCCGGGCTGGTTTGCATTGAGGCAGTACGCGGTCAGGCCGCGCTCGCAGTTCTTGCAATGGCCGCAGCTGATGTTGAAAGGCAGGCATACCCAGTCCCCGGGCTTGAGCCGTTCGACCGCCGGTCCCACTTCCTGGACCACGCCCAGGTTTTCGTGGCCGAAGACGCGGCCCTGCTCGAAATCGGTTCTGCCTTCGTACATGTGCAGGTCGGAGCCGCAGATGTTGGTGGTGGTGATTTTGACGATGGCGTCGGTCGGACGTTCGATTTTCGGATCCGGCACGTTTTCGACGGCCACCTGGTGAGGACCTCGATAGACAACAGCTTTCATAGTCTACTCCTGTGATTCGCCAGGCAATAGCCTGCCCCGCAAGAAAGGACGCAATGCCACGTCCGGCGGTATGTCGGTGAACCCGCAGGCGGACCCGCGGGACCATCAACCCATATTAGCCACCGGTCGACCAATAGCAACCGGCGATTGCCCTTCATGCCCGCGCGCACCGCCAATCGATGGCAATCGCAATGCCGGCGCGCACTCCTGGGGAACGGACTCGGGGACCGATGGTCTACCTGTAGGCGTCCCCTTATCAGCTGCTTGCCATGCCTCCAGACCAGCGTTCAGACGATGCGCCGAACATCGGCAAGTCCGCAGGCCAATTCGGTTTCTGGGAAATGGATCTGCGCGACATGAGGCTCGCCTTGTCGGATGCGGCCTGCGCCATCTACGGTCTCGGGCCGGCCGTGTATCGCCTGGACGATGTCCTGCAGTGCGTGCACCCGGACGAGCGGCAGCACGTGAGCGACACCGTGCACGCGGCGCTGCAGGCCGGGATGCGGCTCGATCTCGGGTACCGGATTGTGCGCCCCTCGGGCGAAGAACGGCATGTGCTCGCGCGCGCCGAGCTGCTGCGCGCGAGCGACGGCCGCGCGCTCTACCTGGGCACGGTCGAGGACATCGGCGACCGGCGCAAGGCCGAACAACGGGCGGCCTGCATGGCCGAGCGGCTGTTCAAGCGTCCGCGTGCGCAGCTGCTCGGCAAGGTGCTGTGGGACGAGTTCAGCGCGCTCAAGGGCCAGATCGGCTACTGCGAATTCCATCGCGCGCTGCGCGAAAAGCGCACCGTCGTGTTCGAGGAATACTACGCGCCCTACCAGACGCTGTCCGAGGTGCGCGCCTATCCTTCCGACGAGGGCCTCACCGTCTACTTCCGCGACGTCACCGAGGCGCGCAAGACCGAGGAGTCGCTGCGCATCAGCGAAGAACGCTTCCGCACCATCGCCCATGCCACCACCGACGTGGTGTGGGACTGGAACCTGGAAGACGACAGTCTGTGGGCCAGCGACAGCATCGAACCCGTGTTCGGCTACACCATGACCGATTTTTCGGGGCCGATCCGCGCATGGTCGGAGCACATCCACCCGGACGAGCGGGAACGCGTCGTCAGCCACATCCGCTCCGCCATCGAGGGCCATGATGACCAGTGGATGGACGAATACCGCTTCCTGCGCAAGGACGGCTCGGTCGCCTTCGTGCTGGACCGCGGCTACATCATCCGCGACGCCGGCGGGCGCGCCACGCGCATGATCGGCTCCATGGTCGACCTGACCGAGCGCCGCCAGGCCGAACGCCGGATCGAATACTTGGCCTATTACGACGCGCTGACCCAGCTGCCGAACCGCCAGCTGTTGATGGAGCGGCTGCAGCGGGCGCTCGACGACCACGCGCAGCGTCCCTGCTCCAACGCGCTGTTTTTCATCGATCTGGATAATTTCAAGTCGCTCAACGACACCCTCGGGCATGCGGTGGGCGACCAGTTGCTCAGGCAGGTGGCGCAGCGCCTGCACGGATGCGTCAGTCACCACGACACCGTTTCGCGCTTCGGCGGCGACGAGTACGTCGTGCTGCTCGAGGGGATGAGCACGGACATGGAGCGCGCATGCGCCCATGCCCGGACGGTGGGCGAGCGCATGCTCATGATGCTGCGCCAGCCTTACAAGCTCGAGCAATACTGCCACCACAGCACGGCGAGCATCGGCATCGTGCTGTTCAGCGACGCCAGGGATGACATCGGCGAGCTGCTCAAGCGCGCGGACATGGCGATGTACGAGGCCAAGAGCGCGGGCCGCAACACGCTGCGCCTCTTCAACCCGGGCATGCAGGCCGCGCTGTCGGCGCGCATGGCGCTCGAGAACGACCTGCGCCAGGCCTTGCGCCAGTGCGAACGCGAGTTCGACCTGCATTACCAGCCGCAGATCGACCGCCACGGCCAGGTCACCGGCGTCGAAGCACTGGTGCGCTGGCGCCATCCGATGCGCGGCATGGTCTCGCCCGTCGAATTCATCCCGCTCGCCGAGGAAACCGGCCTGGTGCTGGCCCTCGGGCAGTGGGTGCTGAAGAAGGCCTGCGACCAACTGCTGGCCTGGGCCGCCAGTCCAGTGACCGCGCAGATCGAGGTCGCGGTGAATGTCAGCGCGCGCCAGTTCCACCACCCGCAATTCGTCGCCCAGGTGCTGGAGCTGGTGGCGGCGGCGGGGATCGATGCGCACCGGCTCAAGCTCGAACTGACCGAAACCTCGGTGCTGGAGAACGTCGACGACACGATCGCCAAGATGAATGTGCTCAAGACGCACGGCGTGAGCTTTGCGCTGGACGACTTCGGCACCGGCTATTCCTCGCTCGCCTACCTCAAGCAGCTGCCGCTGGACATGCTCAAGATCGACCGCTCCTTCGTGCTGGACCTCCTGACCAACCAGAACGATGCGGTCATCGCCCGCACGATCATCGCGCTGGGCCGCAGCCTGGGCTTGCGCGTGCTGGCCGAAGGCGTCGAAACGGTAGCCCAGCGCGACTTCCTGTTCGAGCACGGCTGCGATGCCTATCAGGGCTACCTGTGCGCCAAGGCCTTGCCGGCCGACGCCGCGGCGGCGGTCATCTGCAAGCCATGAGCAGGCGCTTGCTTTCCGAAGCAATAGTGGAACTTTAGCTCGTTCCCTCCCGTCGTACGCTTAGTGGATATTTCAAACGCACGGGGAGCTGAGCATGGAAGCATTAAAGGCGGGCACACCGGCCCCGGAGTTCGAACTGAATTCGACGCCCGACCAGCGCGTAACACTCTCGGACTTTCGCGGCCAGCGTGTGATCCTCGCGTTCTATCCGGCCGACTGGAGCCCGGTCTGCGGCGACCAGCTGGCGCTCTACAACGAATTGCGCGACGAGTTCGCCAAACACAAGGCCATCTGCATCGGCATTTCAGTGGACGGCGCCTGGTGCCATGCTGCCTTTCGCGAGCAGCGCGGCTACAAACTTGCGCTGCTGGCCGACTTCGAGCCCAAGGGCGGCGTTGCGCGCGACTACGGCGTGTACCGGACCAAGGAAGGGGTAAGCGAACGGGCCTTGTTCGTCATCGATGAGGAAGGCGTGATTCGCTGGGCGTATGTTTCGCCGATCGGCATCAATCCGGGCGCCGACGGCATCCTCAAGACACTGGAACAAATGGATGGGAGGACATCATGAGTTTAGCAAAGCCGGTCGATCAGACCGACCACGTGCTGGGACCGGACGATGCGCCGGTGACGCTGGTCGAGTATGGCGATTTCCAATGCCCGCACTGCAGGGCGGCGCATTTTTATTTGAAGAACGTGCTGGCGACGATGGGTGACGACGTGCGTTTCGCGTTCCGCCACATGCCGCTGACGCAGATCCACCCGATGGCGCAACCGGCGGCCGAGGCGGCCGAGGCGGCGGGGGCGCAAGGCAAGTTCTGGCCCATGCACGACCTGATCTACGAGAACCAGGACCTGCTCGGCCCTGCGCTGCTGACGCGGCTGGGGCAGCGCCTCGGGCTCGACATGCAGCGTTTCGTCGACGATGTGCAGTCTCACCGCTTCCTGCCCAGGGTGAAAGAGGACTTCATGAGCGCCGTGCGCAGCGGCGCGGCGGGCACACCAAGCTTTTTCATCAACGGCGAGCCGTATGAAGGCAGCTTCGACGACGAGGCGCTGATCGAGGCGCTGCGCTTCGCCGCGCAGGCGCATGCCCCGCACGTGACGAAGGGGCGGCATGCCCCAAGGCCGAGGGCGCACTGAGTGGGTTTTGACATGAACTAAGCAGAGAGGAGGCGTCATGAAACGCACGATCGCAGTCTTATCGATGTCGGCTGTATCCCTTTGCATGGGCCTTGCATCGGCACAGGCGCCGGCGCAGGCCCCCGCCGCTCCGGTTGCCGGCAGAGCGCCCATCGGGGTCGCCGTGATGGATGTTGTCGTCCTTGGGTGGAGCGCCAAGCGAGACCTGACCGGCAAGCCGGTGGTCAATGACAAGAACGAAAAGATCGGCAAGATCGACGACCTGATCATTTCTCCAAGCAAGGATGGCAGCACGCCCGCCGCCTCGTTTGCCATTATCAGCGTGGGTGGATTCCTGGGCATCGGCAACCGCGACGTTGCCATCCCGATGGAGCAGTTGAAGCTTCAGAACAAGCAGCTGATGCTGCCCGGGGCGACGAAGGATGCGCTCAAGGCCATGCCGCCGTTTGTGTACCAGAAGAAGTAACAAGCACACCGCCCCATCGGTGGCCGACATGCTGACAGTGAACCGGACGGCAAAGCCCAGCGATTCCAAAGGCTTTCAGCGCATGTTTGCGCCGGGCCGGCTGACGCTCGGCGTGTTCTTCCCGATCGAGGCCTTCGCCGGCGACCAGCCGACGATGATCGGCCAGGAAGGCCTGGCCCGCCGCGCCGAGGAGCTTGGATACGCCGCGCTGTGGTGCCGCGACGTGCCGCTGCGCGACCCCAGCTTCGGCGACGTGGGCCAGGTCTACGACCCGTGGGTCTATCTGGGCTGGATCGCGGCGCACACCAGCGAGATCGCGCTGGCGACCGGCGCCCTGGTCCTCACCCTGCGCCACCCCTTGCATACCGCCAAGGGCGTGGCCTCGATCGACCGGCTCTCGGGCAACCGTCTGGTTCTCGGCATTGCCTCCGGCGACAGGCCGGTCGAGTTTCCGGCCTTCGGCATCGACTTTGAGCAGCGTGCCGCCCTGTTCCGCGACAACCTGCGCGTCGTGCGCACCGTCCTCGCCGAGGAGTTCCCGAAACTCCAGTGGCCCAACGGCTCGCTGGCCGGGACCGCGGATCTCGTACCCAAGCCGATCACGCCGGTGCCGATGCTCGTCACCGGTCACAGCGGGCAGCCGCTGGAATGGATCGCGAAAAATGCGGACGGGTGGATCACCTACCCGCGCGGCATCCAGCGCCAGGCCGAAGTCGCGGCGCACTGGCGCGCCGCGGTGGAAACTGCGGCACCCGGCGTCTTCAAACCGTTCATGCAATCGTTCTATGTCGACCTGAGCGACGATCCCGACGCGGCGCCAACGCCGATCCACCTGGGCTATCGCGCCGGCCGGCACTTTGTCCTGCGCTTTCTGGAGGCGCTGCGCTCGATCGGGGTCAACCACGTCATCCTGAACTTCAAGTACGGCGCGCGCAAGGCCGGCGACGTACTCGAAGAGATCGGCCAGGAGATCCTGCCGCAGCTGACAGCCGGTCAAGGGGACGGCGAGTAAGGCAGCATGAGCGGATCGCGCAGCCGGATAATCTGCCGCACGTCGTCGGTGTCGATCACTTCCATGCTCGTCAATCCGGCAGGTCCCTGGTCGACGAAGATGTCGCGCGGGTTTCGGATCAGGTGGTCGAGCCCCTCCAGCAGCACCTCCACCAGATCGTTTTTCGGATCGTAGGTAATGCCCAGCAAGGGCACCCACTCGGCTTCGATCTGGTCGCCGATGTTCAGCGATGCGACCTCGATCTCGGCCTGCTTGCCCCCCACCTGCTTCGTAATTCGGTCAAAGTAGGTGTGCCATACCCCTTTGTCGAGTTTGACTGTGGCCATCAGCTTACCTCCACGTTTTGCGGTTCACGAAACGCCGGCTGCGCCTGCCCGGCACGCCGGCAAACCCCGCACACCTACGTCGCAGCCGGCAAGCGGTTTTGTTTAGACCGCGTAGCGCGCTTTGAATTCGCTGCAGGTGCAAGGCAAGGCGCGCGCATGCCTGCCAATCGTGCGCCGCTCGGCCGCCAGCTTTTTGCTAGTATCGGCTGCGGTTGTGGCCAACGCGATGTATCACGCCACCGGCGAGCCGAGGCGGTCCTTGCCAATTACGGTGGACAAGCTGCTTGAGCAGGCGATATGCACAACACAAAATATTTCGACCCGAATCGCCACGCCACCTGGCTCGAGTGTTTCTTCGACCTGATTTTTGTGGTGACGATCGATGACGTCACACACATCCTGAGCCACACGCACGAGGGTCACCTCGACCCGCTCCAGTTCTGGAAATTCGTGCTGATTTTCATACCCCTGTGGTGGCTTTGGGCCAGCCACACGATGTATGCCAACCGGTTCGACGCGGATGACCGCAAGCATCGGCTGGCCACCCTGTTCATCATGTTCCTGCTGATTATCGTCTCGGGCTTGATCGACCAACGATTCGTGGCCAGCTTCAACGCCATCGTCGTCTGCTACGCCGGTTCGAAATACGTCATTGCGATGATGTATTTCGTGTCCAAATACCGGCACAAGGAAAGCGTGGAACTCACAACGGCAGTTGGCTGGGTGATCGTCGCCGGCGCCACCATCAGCCTGGCGTCGGTCCTGTTCCCGGCGCCACAGCGATACGGCGTGTTTTACCTTGGAATACTGTTCGATCTGCTGGCCTTCATCTTTTTTTTGCGGCGCCGGCTCCAGGTCATTCCCGTGCATACCGAACACCTGATCGAGCGTGTGGGCCTGCTCACGATCATCATACTGGGAGAGTCCGTCAGCAGCCTGTCGACGGGACTGGCCGACATCAGCTGGACCGTGGAGAGGCTGCTGACCGCCGCCACCGGCTTCGTGATGATATCGGGCATCTGGTGGGTCTACTTTGACAGTTTCCACCTGCTGACCAGGCAGAAGCTCACGACCGGCCATTCGGTCCTGTACTCGCACTTTTTCGTCTTCATCGGGCTGTCGATCCTGGCGAACCTGATCCGGCACGCGATCCTGGACGACATGGCGCTATCCGATTTCCGGGTACTGTCGGTCATCGGCGCGCTCAGCTTTTTCATTGGCAAGCAGTACGGCTATTTCATGGAGCGCCCCGAGCTGCGGTCCCAGCTGGTCATCAACACCCTGGTCGTCTTCGCCTTGTCCGGGTTTGCCCTGCTATTGCCCGGAACCGGCTACATCCTGCTCGGTCTGACCGCCGCGGTGATCTGTTATGCCTTCCTCAGTCTCAAATACCTGAACGTCGCCGCCAGGCTTCGCGACCATCCGCACAGCAGCGCCATCAAAGGAGACCGGTCATGAGCATGGGTCTTCACTTGGTCCGACGCTTCACCGCGTAGCCGTACTGCACCGGCCATGCAGGCTCTTCCTCGAACGCATGCTGGGCCTTCAGCGCCCAGTACGGTTCACGCAGCAGTTCGCGCCCGACCAGCACCAGGTCCGCATCGCCCCCGGTGACGATTTCGTCGGCTTCCCTGGGATCGGTGATCAGCCCCACTGCACCGGTCGGGATATCCGCGCCGTCACGAATCCTGCGGCTGCATGGCACCTGGTAGCGCTTGGCCACGGGGATGCGTGCGGTCGGCAGGTTGCCGCCGGTCGAGACGTCGATCAGGTCCACGCCGGCTGCCTTGAGCCGCCGCGACAATTCCACCGATTGCTCGATATCCCAGCCGTCCGCCGTCCAGTCGGTAGCGGAGAGCCGCACGAAGAGCGGCAGCTCGTCGGGCATCACGGTACGCACGCGCTCGGTTACGCGCAGCACCAGGCGCATCCGGTTGTCCAGGCTGCCGCCGTACTCGTCGTCCCGCCGGTTGCTGTGGGGCGACAGGAACTGGTGCAGCAAATAGCCGTGCGCAGCGTGGATTTCCAGCAGCTTGAATCCGGCCGCAAGCGACCGGCGCGCCGCCGCCTCGAACATGTCGACGATGCCATCGATGCCCTGTTTGTCCAGCGCGACGGGCAGCGGATCGTCCGGATGGAAAGGAATCGCGCTGGGCGCCACCACCTGCCAGCCGCCTTCGGCGCTGGTCTTCAGTGTTGCGCCGCCTTCCCAAGGCGCTGCAGTGCTGGCCTTGCGGCCGGCATGTGCCAGCTGGATACCCGCGACCGCACCCTGGCTGTGGACGAAACGGGCTATCCTTGCCAGCGGCTCGATGTGGGCGTCGCTCCAGATGCCCACATCGCCCGGGGTGATGCGGCCGTCCGGGCTGACGGCGGTGGCCTCGACCATCACGAGGGCCGTTCCGCCGACCGCGCGGCTGCCCAGGTGCACCAGGTGCCAATCGTTGGCGAACCCATCCTCGGCGGAATACTGGCACATGGGTGCCATCGCGATACGGTTGCGCAGCACCACGCCCCGCAGGTTCAGCGGACTGAGCAGGTCGGCCTCCGGTACCTCCCGGTCGTGGGAGGCGTCCGCCAGGGAGCCGTGCGCGGCCATGTCAGGAGACTGGGCAACATTTGGGTTCATCACTTGCCTCCGGATTCAGATACGTGACCGGTTTAGACAAGGGTTCGAGGCTTGAGTTGCGCAGGCCCCGCAAACCTGGATTGCGCCCCACGAAGAGCAATGCCGAACTGACGCGCTACGCGCTCGAGCACGGCTTGCTGGGCTGACTCACACCAGCGCGTGCCCCTGCAAGCGCGTCAGGATCGCCAGCGGACTGGCGTCCTTGTCGTACTGCTGCGCCGGCGACAGCTGCGCCGTGTATTCCATCATGAACTGCCCCGACATCACCGAGTGCGAGGTCTGGTCCGAGAAGCACACCCAGGCGCAGCCGGGCGGGAAGCCGAAAGTCTCCTGCGGCGCGTTCTTCTGGTAGTCGAGGTCGGACTTCATGCCGTCGTGCAGCTGCAGCATCAGGTGATCGTACTCGCTGCGCAGCGACTTGGTCACGTGCAGCGCATTCAAGGCTTTCGCCTGCCACGCCACATAGGGTTTCACGCGCGGCAGGAAGCGGCGCGCCACATCCTCGAAGGGTTCGCCGACGCGCCACACGCGCGGCACGCCTTCCAGGTTCACATTGGTGAAGACGCGCAGCAGGCGCTCGCCGCGGTTCGGGCGCGAGGGAAACGCGTCGACGTGCAGGCGGCGGTCGTCGGCGCGCCAGGACTGCACGCGGGTCTCGACTTTCGACGGTCGGAAGCTGGCCGAACCGCGGCGCAGGTGTTCGGTATAGCGCGGCACCAGCTTGCCCAGCAGGCCCTCGGCCTCGTCGCGGAAGCGCTTGACCATGCCGGTAGCCAGCGCCTGGGTGGCATCGTCGCCGATCACGCCTTTCAGGCGGCCAGCAGGGTCCAGGCTGATGTTGCGGACCTTGGGGTCGCGGATGTCTTCGCGGAACAGCGCCAGCTCTTCCTTCTGCGGCGCAAAGCCGTGCTCCCCGAAGTTCGGGAAGTACAACACCTTCCCCGCTTCCAGCGCGGCGATCCAGGCCGGATTGCCGTGGCCGACCGCTTGCATGTCGATCTCGACGATCTGCTTTTCCATAGTGACTCTTATTCCAGGTTCTGTTCCAGTTCCAGCGGCGGCGATGCCAGGTCTTCGTCCTGTCTTGCCTGCTGCCGGTCCCACATCTGTTGATATAGCCCGCGCTGCGCGATCAGCTGGGCGTGCGTACCGCGTTCGACGATGCGGCCGTGGTCGAGCACCAGGATCTGGTGCGCATCGGCGATGGTCGACAGGCGGTGCGCGATCACCAGGGTCGTGCGCTGCTTCGCGATTTCCTTCAGCTGCGCCTGGATCGCCTGCTCCGACTTGGAGTCGAGGGCCGACGTCGCTTCGTCGAAGATCAGGATGGCCGGGTTCTTCAGCAGCGTGCGCGCGATCGCGACCCGCTGCTTCTCGCCGCCGGACAGCTTCAGGCCGCGCTCACCCACCATTGTCGCATAGCCGTCGGGCAGGCTTTCGATGAAGTCATGGATGGACGCTGCACGCGCCGCCGCCACGATGTCCTCGCGGCTGGCGCCCGGACGGCCGTAGGCGATGTTGTATTCGATGGTGTCGTTGAACAGCACCGTATCCTGGGGCACGATGCCGATCGCGTGGCGCAGCGAGTCCTGGGTCACATTGCGGATGTCCTGGCCGTCGATGCTGATCGCGCCCTGCTGCACGTCGTAGAAGCGGAACAGCAGGCGCGACAAGGTGGACTTGCCCGAGCCGCTGTGGCCGACCACGGCGGTGGTGGTGCCGGCCGGGATGCTGAAATCGACGTCGAACAGGATCTGGCGCTTGGGATCGTAGTTGAACTCGACATGCGAGAACTCGACCTTCGCGCCATGCGTCACCAGCGGTTTCGCATCCGGCGAATCGGCCACTTCGCGGTGCTGCTCGAGAAGGCCGAACAGGCGCTCCATGTCGGCCAGGCTCTGCTTGATCTCGCGGTAGATCACGCCCAGGAAGTTGAGCGGAATGTACAGCTGCAGCATGAAGGAGTTCACCAGCACCAGGTCGCCCAGGGTCATGCTCTTGTCGATCACACCCTGGGTCGCACGCCACAGGATGGCGGTGACGGCGGCGGCGATGATCAGCGACTGGCCCGAGTTCAAAAAGGACAGCGAGGTCTGCGAACGCACGGCGGCGCGCTCGTAGCTCTGCAGGCCTTCGTCGTAGCGCTTGGCCTCGTAGTCCTCGTTGCCGAAGTACTTGACGGTCTCGTAGTTGATCAGCGAGTCGATGGCCTTGGTGTTGGCCTTCGAATCGAGCTCGTTCATCGTGCGCCGGAAGTGGGTACGCCATTCGGTGACGACGATGGTGAAGGTGATGTAGGTGACCAGCGCCACCGCAGTAATGATCGAGAACCACTTGTCGTAGCGCGCGGCCAGGTAGCCCAGCACCAGCGTGATCTCGACCAGGGTCGGCAAAATCGAGAACAGCGAATAGGACACCAGCGAACTCACGCCGCGCGTGCCGCGCTCGATGTCGCGCGTCATGCCGCCGGTCTGGCGGTTCAGGTGGAAGCGCAGCGACAGCGCGTGCAGGTGGCGGAACACTCTCAATGCGATGGTGCGCACCGCGCGCTGGGTGACGCGCGCGAACAGGAATTCGCGCAGCTCGGTGAACAGCGTGGTCGAGAAGCGCAGCGCACCATAGGCCAGCAGCGCACCGAGCGGCAGCACCAGCAGCGCATAGGGGTTGGATGGCGAGATGCTGAGGCTGTCGACGATATTCTTCAGCACCAGCGGCACGCCGATGTTGGCGACCTTGGCGCCGATCAGGCATACCATCGCGGCCATGACGCGCCATTTGTAGACCCACAGATAGGGCAGCAGCGTGCCGATCACGGCCCAGTCGTTGCGCTTGGCATTCGGGTCACCGGCGGGCGGCAAGGATGAGTTCGGAGGAGAGCGTCGCATGACAGGAATTCTCTATTTATGGTTCAATCTGGGACGATTGTAGCTTTTACCGAGATTTCAAGATGACCCAGCCAGAAAACCAGACGCCATCCACCACCCGCCTGCCTGAAGGAAAGATGCCGGTGCTGCGGATGATGCCTGCCCCCTCCGATGCCAACGTCTACGGCGACGTGTTCGGCGGCTGGATCATGGCCCAGGTCGACGTCGCCGGCTCGCTGCCGGCCGTGCGCCGCGCGAATGGCCGCGTTGCCACCATTGCCGTGAATTCCTTCCTGTTCAAGAACCCGGTCTTCGTCGGCGACCTGCTGTCCTTCTACGCCGACATCGTCAAGGTCGGCAATACCTCGATCACCGTCTACGTCGAGGTCTATGCGGAGCGCAACCGCCTGCAGACCAACGTTGTCAAAGTGACCGAAGCCACCCTCACCTATGTCGCCACCGGCGCGGACCGCAAGCCGCGCCAGCTGCCGCCGCTCGAAGCGTTGATCGAGAACTAAACCGATGCAGCCGCAGCGCCGCCTGTTCCTGCTGGATGCGGCGCGCCTGGCCGCGGCGTTTACTGCTGCCAGCCCATCCGTGCTGCGCGCGGCGCCATCGAACGCGGCCGGCTATCCGTTCAGCCTGGGCGTGGCCTCCGGTTCGCCGCTGCCCGATTCCGTGATCCTCTGGACCCGCATCCTGCCGGATCCATTGGACGCCAACTCGGCGCCCAAGCTGGCCGTACCCCTGCGCTGGGAAGTCGCGCAGGATGAAGCATTCCGCCGCATCGTGGCGAAAGGCAGCGCGGTGGCGACGCCGGAGCTGGCGCACAGCGTGCGCGTCAACGTGACGGGCCTGCAGCCAGGGCGCTGGTACTGGTACCGCTTCATGTTCGGCGACGCCGTCAGCCCGGTCGGGCGCACCCGCACCGCGCCGGCAGCCGGCAGCATGCCGGACGTGCTCAAGCTGGCCGTGGCCTCCTGCCAGCACTGGGAATTCGGCAGCTATGCGGCGCACCGCTACATCGCGGAAGCCGCGCCCGACCTGGTCGCCTTCCTCGGCGACTATATCTACGAATGGGGCGCCTTCCAGCTGCAGCATCCGCAACGCGCGGTGCGCCAGAACGAATCCTTCAATCTGGCCAGCTACCGCCAGCGCTACGCCCAGTACAAGAGCGACCCGGACCTGCAGGCGGCCCACCTGGCCGCGCCCTGGATCGTGACCTGGGACGACCACGAGGTGGCCAACGACTACGCCGCCGACCGCGACGAGCGCGCATCGGGCGATTTCGCCTTGCGCCGTGCAGCTGCTTATCAAGCCTTCTACGAACACATGCCGCTGCGCCTGCCGCCGCCCCAGAACTTCGGGAATGTGCGCATGTTCCAGCGCTACGACTGGGGACGACTGGTGCGCTTCCACGTGCTGGACGACCGCCAGTACCGCGCGTATCAGGCCTGCCCCGGCAAGCGCCTGGGCGGCTCGAATTCGGTGGGCCCGCGCGCCTGCCCGCTACTCCTCGCCCCCTCGCGCAGCATGCTGGGCCTGGAGCAGGAAGCCTGGCTGCAGGAAGGCCTGCAAAGCTCGCGGGCGCGCTGGAATATCCTCGCGCAGCAGACCCTGATGGCGCAGTCGACCCAGGTGCCGATCGTGGCCAGCGACGGCGGGCGCTTCTGGACCGATGGCTGGGATGGCTATCCGGCAGCGCGCCGGCGCCTGTTCGATGCGCTGGTGTCTAAGCGCGCGAGCAACCCGCTGGTGCTGGGCGGGGATGTGCACACCTTCTACGCGACCGAACTGCGCGCCGACTTCAGCCGCCCGGCCTCACGCGACAATCCCCTGATCGCCACCGAATTCGTCGGCACCTCGGTGACCTCGAGCTCGCGGCCGCAGGAACGCACCGCGCAATACGTGGCGATGAACCCGCACATCAAGTTCGGGCGCAGCGACAGGCGCGGCTACATGCTGATGGAGGTGACGCCGAAGGAGACCCGGACCCGCTTCATGGGACTGGATGAGGTGCGGGATCCGAAGACCGCGCAGCGGGAGCTGGCGGCGTTTCGGGTGGCGGATGGGCGGGCTGGGGTGGAGATGACGTCGAGTTAGGCCTGCGGCCTGTAAACGTCATTCCCGCGGAGGCGGGAATCCATACTGAGTTACAGAAGCCGTAAGGTCGAATATTCAGCCGGCTTTTCTGATTGACGATTCCTGATACTCAGCATGGGTTCCCGCTTTCGCGGGAACGACGATGCAATGGCTACCGAAACTTAAGCCGTCTGCTTCTCGTCCCGCAGCTCGCGCCGCAGGATCTTGCCCACATTCGTCTTCGGCAGCGTCTCGCGGAACTCGATGAACTTCGGCCGCTTGTAGCCGGTCAGCTGCTCCTTGCAGAACTCGAGCAGGTCTTCCTTGCTCAAAGCCTTGTCTTTCTTGACCACATACAGTTTCACGGCTTCGCCCGAATGCTGGTCCGGCACGCCCACGCAGGCCACTTCCAGCACGCCCGGGTGCGCGGCCACGACTTCCTCGACTTCGTTCGGGTACACGTTGAAGCCCGAGACCAGGATCATGTCCTTCTTGCGGTCGACGATCTTGATATAGCCCTGCTCGTTCATGATGCCGATGTCGCCGGTCTTGAAGAAGCCGTCCGCGGTCATGACCTTGGCGGTTTCGTCGGGGCGCTGCCAGTAGCCGGCCATCACCTGCGGGCCGCGCACCGAGATTTCGCCGGCGGTGCCGAACGGAACTTCGTTGCTGGCTTCGTCGAGGATGCGGATTTCGGTGGACGGCAGCGGCAGGCCGATGGTGCCGGTGAAGCCGGTGATGTCGCAGCGGTTGGCGGCGACCACCGGCGAGGTCTCGGACAGGCCGTAGCCTTCGACGATTGGCGTACCGGTCAGCTGCAGCCATTTATCGGCCACCGGCTTCTGCACCGCCATGCCGCCGCCCGGGCAGACCAGCAGGCCCGAGAAATCGAGGCCGGCGAAGTCCGGGTGGTTCAGCAGGCCGTTGTACAGGGTGTTCACGGCCGGGAAGACGTTGATGCGGTAGTTGCGCAGTTCCTTAATGAAGCCGCCGATGTCGCGCGGATTCGGGATGAGCAAATTCATGCCGCCCACGCGCATGCCCAGCAGCGCGCACACGGTCAGCGCATAGATGTGGTACAGCGGCAGCGCGCACACGAACTGCAGGTCGGCGCCGGCCTTGGCCAGCGTCGGGGCGAACCAGGCTTCGTTCTGCAGCACGTTGGCGATCACGTGCTTGTGCAGCAGGACCGCGCCCTTCGACACGCCGGTGGTGCCGCCGGTGTACTGCAGGAAGGCGACGTCGTCGTGGCCGACCGTGACCGGCTTCATGGTCTGGCGCGCGCCTTCCGCCAGCACGCGCTTGAACGGCACCGCGTTCGGGATCGACCAGGCCGGCACCATCTTCTTGATTGCCCGGACCACGAAGTTGACGATCAGGCCTTTCGCGCCCAGCAGGTCGCCCATAGCGCCTACGATGACGTGCTTGACCTTGGTCTGCGCCACCACTTCGGCCACCGTGTGGGCGAAGTTCTCCAGCACCACGATGGCTTCCGCGCCCGAGTCGTTCAGCTGGTGCAGCAGTTCGCGCGGGGTGTAGAGCGGGTTGACGTTGACGATGGTGTAGCCGGCGCGCAGGACGGCCGCCATCGCCACCGGATACTGCAGCACGTTCGGCATCATGATGGCCACGCGCGCGCCCGGCTGCAGGCCGCGGCTCTGCAGCCACGCCGCCATCTGGCCGGACAGCTTGTCGAGTTCGGCATAGCTCATGGACTTGCCCATGCAGGCGTACGCGGGGCGGTCCGCGTACTTGCGGAAGGCTTCCTCCAGCAGGTGCGTGAGGGAGCGGTATTGGGTCCAGTCGATCTCCGACGGTACGCCCGCCTCGTACGAATCCAGCCAGAATTTGTCCATGTTCTTACCTTTCTTGATTCAACAAACGTCGTCCCCGCGGAGGCGGGGACCCAAGTTCTGCCTTGGGTCCCCGCCTCCGCGGGGACGACGGGTTCATACCTAACTTTATGCTGCCTGCTTTTCCTCGCGCAGCGCGCGCCGCAGGATCTTGCCGACGTTGGTCTTCGGCAGTTCGGTGCGGAACTCGATGTACTTCGGTTTCTTGTAGCCGGTGAACTCGCGCTTGCAGTAGTCCATCAGCTGTTCGGCCGTCAGGTTCGGGTCCTTCTTGACCACGAACACCTTCACTGCCTCGCCGGAATGCTCGTCCGGCACGCCGATCACGGCGCATTCCATCACGCCCGGATGCGCCGCGATCACGCCTTCCAGTTCGTTCGGATAGACGTTGAAGCCCGACACCAGGATCATGTCCTTCTTGCGGTCGACGATCTTCACGTACCCGTTCTCGTCCATCACGCCGATGTCGCCCGACTTGAAGTAGCCGTCCGGCGCCATCACCTTGGCCGTTTCGTCCGGACGCTGCCAGTAGCCGGCCATCACCTGCGGGCCGCGGATCGCGATCTCGCCGACGCTGCCCAGCGGGAGCTCCTTGCCGTCGTCGTCCAGGATCGCCACCTCGGTCGACGGGATCGGCAGGCCGATCGTGCCCGTGAAGGACGAGATGTCGCAGCGGTTCGCGGTGGCCACCGGCGAGGTCTCCGACAGGCCGTAGCCCTCGATGATGTGGGCGCCGGTGACGGCCTTCCACTGGTCGTTGACCGCCTGCTGCACCGCCATGCCGCCGCCGTTCGACAGCTTCAGGCCCGAGAAGTCCAGGTGCCTGAAGTCCGGATGGTTCACCAGCGCGTTGTACAGCGTGTTCACCGCCGGCAGCGCATTGAACTTGTACTTGCCCAGCTCCTTGATGAAACCCGGGATGTCGCGCGGGTTCGGAATCAGGATGTTCAGCGCGCCCACCCGCATGCCCCACAGCGCGCACACCGTCAGCGCGAAGATGTGGTACAGCGGCAGTGCGCACACGATGGTCGGATGCTCGACCACCGGCGGCTTGTTCATCGCCACCGAGGACCATGCCTCCGATTGCAGCAGGTTCGCGATCACGTTCCGGTGCGTCAGGGTCGCGCCCTTCGACACGCCGGTGGTGCCGCCCGTGTACTGCAGGAAGGCGACGTCCGTGTTCTTCAGCTGCGCCGGCTGGAAGGGCATCTTGGCGCCCTGCGCCAGCGCGTCCTTGAAGCGCACGCTGCTCGGCAGCGAGAACTCCGGCACCATCTTCTTGACGTTGCGGACCACGAAGTTGACCAGCATCCCCTTGGCGCCGCCCAGCATCTCGCCCATGCTCGCCACCACCACGTGGCGCACCGGGGTCTTGCCCATCACCTGCTGCAGCGTGTGCGCGAAGTTCTCGAGCACGATGATGGCCTCGCTGCCCGAATCCTTCAGCTGGTGCTCCAGCTCGCGCGGGGTATACAGCGGGTTCACGTTCACGACCGTATAGCCGGCGCGCAGGATGGCGGCCAGCGCCACCGGATACTGCAGCACGTTCGGCATCATCACCGCCACGCGCGCGCCCTTGGCCATGCCGCGGCTTTGCAGCCAGGCCGCCAGCCGCTTCGACATGCTGTCCAGTTCCGCATAGGTGATGAACTTGTCCATGCAGACGAAGGCATTATTGCCTGCGTACTTCTGGAAGGACTCTTCCAGCATCTGGACCAGGGAGCCGTACTGGTCGGGATCGATTTCCGCGGGAACGCCGGGAGGGTACGACTTGAGCCAAATCTTGTCCATCGGGTGCCTCTGTCTCCAGTGTATTTATTCTGTATCGGCGGCCCGACCGAAAAAAACGCACGGTCGTGCTTACTTGTTTTCCATGATGCTATCGGGCAGCGAGCCCGATAGCAAGCACTTTTACTGCATTTCGAACATGAATTCTAGCCTCTTCGCTAGCGCCCTCCCATGGTCGGGGCTTCGCTGCGCTGCACCATCAGCGGCGCGCTCGGCGCCGGCGGCACCAGCGCCTTCAGGATGCGGTGGCGCTCGCTGCGGTCCAGTTCGGACAGCTGCCTGACCGACTTGTAGAAGCGCGAAAAACTGCCGTCGCGCTTGAGCAAGGCGCGGAAGGCCGGCACGAAGTCTTCGTAGGTCGCGATCGAGGCCAGGTGGGCGTTCGACAGCGGCTGCTCGAAGAAGCGGTCGTAGCCGGCGTAGCCGCCCCAGTTGCCCTTCAGGACCTGGTACTCGTCCTTCAGCTCCTGGAACAGGCGCACCTTGACCGCGCGCTTTTCGTTGTCGCTGCGGTCGACCACGGCATAGTTCTGCTCGAGCGCCTTGCGGTACTTGAGCAGCAGCGCCAGGAAGTCGTGCTTGCGGCTCTTGTAGCGCGCATAGGCATCGCGCATCCCCGGGTTGCCGAAGCGTTCCATCCAGCGCTCCACGCCCACCTCCTCGACCGTGCTGGCGAAGGATTCGTTGAACTGCGAATCGCCCTGCGCGTACACGATCTGGTGCGCCAGTTCGTGGAAGATCATGCGCGCCAGCTCGGCGTCCGGATAGTTGATGAAGGTGGAGATCAGCGGATCGCTGAACCAGCCCAGGGTCGAGTAGGCCGGCACGCCGCCGACTTCGACGTCGTTGCCGTCCGCCTTCAGCTCCTTGGCATAGGCCATGGCGGCGTCCTTGTTGTAGTAGCCGCGGTAGTTCACGCAGCCGGCCACCGGGAAGCACCATTGCAGGGGGCGCAGCGACAGCTCGGGCGTGGCGACCACGTTCCACAGCACGTAGGGGCGTTTCAGCGAGGCGTATTTTTTATAACTGTCATTATCTGGCAATGACATTTCGCTAACAGCGTAGCGGCGGATCTGGCGCGCCGTCTCTAAGCGGAGGCGCAGTTTGGAGCTGGTGCCGGGGTCGGCGATCCAGTCGTCAATCGGACGGGCGTCCGACAGGAGTTCAAGCTGGCCCTGGGCCGCCTGCGAGTAGTAGTTCAGCGTGGAGCAGCTGGCCAGCAGCCCCGCCGCCGTGCCCACGAGGAGCACCGCGCGGAGCCGCGGGGTAAATCGCGAAAGTTTCATGTGTCAAAAGGTTCATGCTGCGGCCTGTGGTCATGCTTTTTCCACCTGCACCAGCGTGTCGTAGAAAGTCGGCGCCCGGCCCATGTCGGTCAGGCGCTGGCTGGTTACTTCGTTGGCGTTCTTGCCGTCGCTGGCGAGCTTTTTCCACCAGATCGACAGGCCGACCACGAGGCCGGCCCGCGCCTTGGGCGTGACACGGGCTCGCGCGACGAACGAGCCCCTGTCGTTAAAGATGCGCACCATCTCGCCGTGCTCGATGCCGCGGGAAGCAGCGTCGACGGGATGGATGTCCAGGTGAGGTTCACCTTCCGTAGCGCGGAGGCTCTGGACATTGACAAAGCTTGAGTTGAGGAAGTTCCTGGCCGGCGGAGAAATCATCGCCAACGGATATTTCTCTGCCAGTTCGGGATTGGATGCTACGGATTCGTAGTTCGCGATGTAGCTCGGCAGCGGGTCGAGACCGTCCGCCAGCATCGATTCGCTATAAAACTCGCACTTGCCGGACGGGGTCGGGAAGCCGCCCTCCGCAAACGGTGCGGACGGCATGTTCAGCTTGCTCCAGCCGGTGCGCTTCAGCGATTCCCAGTCGAAGTGCACGGCGCGCGCGTCCTGCTTGTTGAAGGCTTGCGCGGCGAGCTCGTCGTCGGTTTCATCGAAGGCTGGATCGTCGAAGCCCATGGCTTTTGCCAGCAGGCGGAAGATCTCGGTGTTCGGTTTCGCTTGGCCCAGCGGCGCGATGGCCGCGTTATTCGCCATCATGTACAGGTGGCCATAAGCCAGGTGGGCGTCGACGTGCTCGAGCTGGGTGGTGGCCGGCAGCAGGATGTCCGCGTAGTCGGCGGAGTCGGTCTGGAAGTGTTCCAGCACCACGGTGAACAGGTCTTCGCGCTCGAAGCCGCGCTGTACTTTCGACGAATCCGGGGCGATCGCCAGCGGGTTCGCGTTGTAGACGATGACGGCTTCGATCTTCGGGCCGAAGCCGGGCGATGCTTCCTTCAGCAGGTCGTCGCCGATGGTGTTCATGTTGATGGTGCGCGGGGTACGGCCATCCGGCAGGCGGCCGCGCAGCAGGTCCGGGCGCTGCAATGCCAGCTTGTTCGACGGGAAGGAGCCCGAGGTCGACAGCTGCACGCCGCCGGCTGCATGGCGCCAGGCGCCGACCAGCGCCGGCAGGCAGGCAATGCTGCGTACCGCCATGCCGCCGCCGCGCACGCGCTGCAGGCCGTAGTTCATGCGGATCGCCACCGGCTCGCCGCGCATGGCGGTCTGGCCGTATTCGCGCGCCAGGTTCACCACTTCCTCGGCCGTGATGCCGCAAGTCTCGGCGGTGCGCTCCGGCGTCCATTCGGCCACGCGGTCCTTCAGCTGCGCAAAGCCGACCGTGTGTTTCGCGATGTAGTCATGGTCCAGCAGGTTTTCCTTGACCAGCACGTGCATCATGCCCAGCGCCAGCGCGCTGTCGGTGCCCGGCATGACGGCGATGTGCTGGTGGCACTTCTCGGCCGTCAGCGAGCGGTAGGGATCGATGGCGATCAGCTTCGCGCCGCGGCGCTTGGCTTCCTGCACGCGCATCCAGAAATGCAGGTTGGAGGCGATCGGGTTGCCGCCCCAGATCAGGATCAACTTCGCGTCCTGGAACTGTTCGATGTCGGTGCCGATCGAACCACCAATGGTGTATTTGTAGCCGGTGGTGCCGGCGGTCGCGCACACGGTGCGATCGAGGAAGGAGGCGCCGATCTTGTTAAAGAAGCGCATGGCCATCGCCTCGCCCTGCACCAGGCCCATAGTGCCGCAATAGCTGTAGGGCAGGATGGCCTGGGGGTCGCGTTCCGCGATCGGCTTCAGGCGCGCCGCAATTTCTTCCAGGGCCTGGTCCCAGCTGATGGCCTCGAACTTGCCCTCACCCTTCTTGCCGACGCGGCGCATGGGCGTGAGCAGGCGGTCCGGGTGGTAGGTACGGTCGACGTAGCGCGCGACCTTGGTGCACAGCACCCCGGCCGTGGTCGGGTGATCCGGATCGCCCTTGACCTCCGTCGCGACGCCATCTTCCACGGTGACGAGGATGGCGCAGGTATCGGGGCAATCGTGCGGGCATGCTGCCCTGACAAGGGTCTTGGTCATCGAATCAGATCCGGAAAAAACGTCGAGAAACCAATAGTTTAGACGATTCCCGCGGCCCCTGTGCCGGTACTGGCAAGGTCTGCTGCGGAAGGGCTACAATATTCAAAAATACAGGGAGAGAACGTATGAGACTTGTCGAACCCATCATCGCGCAGCAGGCGGAACTGGAAACGATCCGCCGCGACATCCACGCGCATCCCGAACTCTGCTACGAAGAACAACGCACCGCCGACGTCGTGGCCAGCCGCCTTGCCGGCTGGGGCATCGAGGTCGTGCGCGGCCTCGGCATCACGGGCGTCGTCGGCATCATCAAAAACGGCAGCTCGGAGCGCGCGATCGGCCTGCGCGCCGACATGGATGCGCTGCCGATGCAGGAACTCAACACATTTGATCACGCGTCGCGCCATGCGGGCAAGATGCATGCTTGCGGTCATGATGGACACACAACGATGCTGTTGGGTGCAGCCCACTATCTGTCGCAGAACCGCAACTTCGACGGCACGGTCTACTTGATCTTTCAACCAGCCGAGGAAGGCGGCGCCGGCGCCCGCCGCATGATGGACGATGGCCTGTTCGAACGCTTTCCAATGGATGCCGTGTATGGATTGCACAATTGGCCGGGTATGGCCGCCGGCAAGTTCGGCGTGGTCGCCGGGCCCATGATGGCATCCAGTAACGAATTCCGTGTGGTCGTGAAGGGCAAAGGCGCCCACGCCGCCCAGCCGCACCGCGGCATCGATCCCGTCATGGTGGCGGTGCAGATTGCACAAGCCTGGCAGACCATCGTCTCGCGCGAAAAGAACCCGCTGGACACCGCCGTGCTGTCGATCACCCAGATCCACGCCGGCAGCGCCACCAACGTGATCCCCGACGACGCGGTCCTGATCGGCACGGTGCGCACCTTCACCACCGAGGTGCTGGACCTGGTCGAGCGCCGCATGGGAGAGATTGCCCAGGGTGTCGCGGCAGCCTTCAACGCGGGCGTGGATTTCTCCTTCAAGCGCAATTACCCGCCGCTGGTGAACCACCCCGAGCAGACGGCCTTCGCGGTCGAGGCCATGAAGGCGGTGGTCGGCGCGGAAAACGTCGACGCCAATGTCGAACCGACCATGGGCGCCGAGGATTTCGCCTTCATGCTGCAGGCCAAACCGGGCTGTTACGTTTTCCTCGGCAACGGCGATGGCGACCACCGCCTGGGCGGCCATGGGCTCGGGCCTTGCCAGCTGCACAACGGCAGTTACGACTTCAACGACCAGCTGCTGCCGATCGGCGCCAGCTACTGGGTCAGGCTGGTCGAGATGAGTTTGCCTGCCGCCGCCTAGGCTTTACTGACGGGCAGTGTGTCGGCAAGCTCGCCGAGACGCTTGCCCGGATTCATTCTCTCCAGCGCGATCAGGGCGGCCGCGTGATCGGCGGCAGGCAGATCCGCTTCGATCGTTTCGTACTGCCGCGTAACCAGTTCAGTGACCGGCAGTCGGACGCCGGCCGCGTCTGCCGCGGCGAGGATATTGCGCTGGTCCTTGAGCTGGGTCCTGACCTGCCCGCCCGGCACGAAATTCCGCTCCAGCATGCGCTGGCCGTGCACCTCCAGCACGCGGCTGCCGGCAAAGCCGCCGCGGATCGCCTCGCGCACCGCGGCCGGATCGGCGCCCGCGGCTTCGGCCAGCAGCAGGGCCTCGGCGACGATATTGATGGTCGCGCCGACGATTAGCTGGTTGCACAGCTTGGCGACCTGGCCGCTGCCGACCGGTCCCACGCACTTCGGTCCGCCCATCGTGCCCAGCACAGTCTGGGCTGCGAGGAAGTCGGCCGGATCGGCCCCGACCATGATGGCCAGGCTGCCTGCTTCCGCGCCCAGCACGCCGCCGGACACGGGCGCATCGATGAAGCGGCAGCCGGCCTGCTGCAGCCGTGCCGCGAAGTCCAGCGCTTCGTCCTGGCGGGTCGAGCTCATGTCGATCCACAAGCTGCCGGGGGCAAGAAAAGGCAGCGCGGCATCGAGCACCTGGCCGACCACCGGCCCGGCATCCAGCATCGAGATGACGATGGAAGCGCCTTTGACGGCGTCCTCCAGCCGGGCGCAGGGCCGGGCGCCGGCGCCGCGCAGGAGGTCGGCTTTCGCCTGGGTGCGGTTCCAGGCGCGCAGCGGATAGCCGGCCCTGGCCAGCCGGGTCGCCATCGGCTTGCCCATCAGGCCGATTCCGAGGAACGCCAGGGTCGGGAGTGTGGTGGTGTCGTTTTCCATGCTTCGATTCTAACAATTGATGGACCGGCCACGCCAAAACGCGGACCTCGTTAAAATAGCGGGATTCGTCAATCGACAACAAAGGAAGAAGATGTTCTCCACCAAGAAACTCGCTACCTCGATGGCCGCCGTGGCGGCCCTGTTCGCCGCCCAGGCCAGCCACGCCCAGAACGGCCTGGTCGATGCCTACGCCGTGGAAGCCGGCGGCGGCGAGCACGTGCAGGTTCTGCGCCTGTCGGCCCAGAAGGACTGGAACAAGAACTGGTTCCCGACCAGCGGCTATCACCTGTCGGGCTACTGGGATGCCAACATCGCCTACTGGCGCGCCAACCAGTGGCTGGACGTGCCGGGCAATCGCCACAACCTGGCCGTGATCGGCCTCACCCCGGTATTCCGCTGGGAAGCCGACAACAAGCTGGGCTTCTATGCCGACGCGGGTATCGGCGCGGCCCTGTTCTCGGACGTGTACCGCAACACCCACCGCCAGCTGTCGACCGCTTATGAATTCGCCGACCACGTTGGCGTGGGCTATGTGTTCGCCAACAAATGGGAGCTGGGCGCACGCCTGCAGCACTATTCGAACGGCGGTTTCAAGAAGCCGAATGGCGGCGTGAATCTGTTGATGGTGAAGGCGACTTATCACTACTAAGCTGCGCCGTCCGCTTGAAATCGGCTCATTGGGATTTGTGTGACAATCTCCCAATGACCGATACCAGCACCGTCAAGAGCTACCTCCCCTGGCTGGTGGCGACTGCCCTGTTCATGGAGCAGCTCGACGCCACCATCGTCAACACCGCCATCCCCAGCATCGCGGCCAGCCTGAACGTCACGCCGCTGAGCCTCAAGTCCGTCGTCACCAGCTACATCCTCAGCCTTGCCGTCGGCATTCCTGTCAGCGGCTGGATGGCCGACCGTTTCGGCACCCGGCGCGTGTTCTTCACGGCGATCGGCATCTTCACGACGGCCTCGGTGCTGTGCGGACTGTCGGTGAACGCCGAGATGATGGTGGTCGCGCGCCTGCTGCAGGGCCTGGGCGGCGCCATGATGATGCCGGTCGGGCGCCTGGCCATCATCCGCACCTTCCCCAAGAGCGAGCTGCTGGGCGCGATGAATTTCGTGATCCTGCCGGCCTTGATCGGCCCGCTGCTCGGGCCCACAGTCGGCGGCCTGATCGTGCACCTGAGTTCCTGGCGCGCGATCTTCTTCGTCAACGTGCCGGTCGGCCTGCTGGCGCTGTTCCTCGTGCACCGCTACATGCCGGATTACAAGGGCGCCGAGCCGCGCCCGCTGGACGTGATCGGCCTGATCCTGTTCAGCTCGGGCACGGCGCTGCTGTCCTGGCTGCTGGAAATCTTCGGCGAGCACACGCTGGACATGGTGACCATGATGCTGATGCTGGGCCTGTCCGTGGCCCTGCTGGCGGCCTATGTCTGGCATGCGAACGAGCGCGAGCACCCGCTGCTGCGGCTGGCCCTGTTGAAAGTCCGCACCTTCCGCATCTCCGTGCTGGGCGGTTTCATTACCCGCCTGGGCATCGGCGGCCTGCCTTTCCTGCTGCCGCTGCTGTACCAGCTGGGCCTCAAGCTGCCGGCCTGGCAGTCGGGCCTGCTGATGATGCCGACCGCGGCCGCCGCGATGGGCATGAAGCTGATCGCGCCCAAGGTCCTGGCGCGCTTCGGCTACCGGCAAGTGCTGGTGGTGAACACGATCTGCATCGGCCTGACGATCGCGCTGTTCGCGCTGGTCGGCCCGGGCACGCCCTGGTACGCGATCGCCGGCATCGGCCTGCTGCAGGGCTTCTTCAATTCGCTGCAATTCTCGAGCATGAACACCCTGGCCTATGCCGACGTCGCGCAACAGGACTCGAGCATGGCCAGCACGATCGCTAGTTCCTTTCAGCAGCTGTCGATGAGCTTCGGCCTGGCCAGCGGCTCGCTGGTGACGGGTTGGTTCCTGGGCCGCGTGCCGCAGACCAACCAGGTGATGGTAACCGCGGCCCTGCATCACGCCTTTCTGGCGCTGGCAATCACGACAATGCTGTCTTCATTCGTGTTCTGGCGCCTGCGCCGCAGCGACGGCGAGAGCATCAGCCGGGGCAAGCCGCAGGTGAAGGAAGAAGCGGCCGCGCAGGATTCGGCGCCGCTGTCCCAGGCGTAGATCGCTAGCGCTAACTAGTAGTAAAACTACTCGCATACGATTGACTCTCGATATTGCTGAGCGTAGATTCTCCAGCAAGCCCGGCCGTTCATGTAGTCGGGATACAAAATCGATAACGATATCGGAGACAAATCTATGCACTTTCGGAGCAGCTTGAGCGCGGCAGTGACCGCGCTCGCCCTTGCCGGCGCTTTTGCAGCCAACCCCGCCTCGGCAGCCATCAATCCCAACAAGCTCGGCGCCAGCTACGACGCGACCAAGGCGAATCTCACCTTCAAGGTCTACTCGAGCCGCGCGACCCGCATCGAGCTCTACCTGTACAGCGCGGCCACCGGCGCCGTCGAAAAGGGACGCTACGTCATGACCCTGGGCACGGGCGGCATCTGGAGCGTCACGCTGCCCTCCACCACCCTGACCAGCCTGGGCCTGACCGGCACGATCTACTACGGCTACCGCGCCTGGGGGCCGAACTGGCCCTACAACAGCGCCTGGACCAAGGGCTCGGCCACCGGCTTCATCAGCGACATCGACGCCAACGGCAACCGCTTCAACCCGAACAAGCTGCTGCTCGATCCCTACGCGCTGGAGATGAGCCACGACCCGACCACGCCGACCAATACCAACGGCACGATCTACGCCAGCGGCGCGACCTACCGCAACATCGACAGCGGCTCGCTGGCGCCGAAAGGCATCGTGCTGGCCGGCGACACGCAGTCGATCGGCACCAAGCCCACCCGCGCGCTGAAGGACGACGTGGTCTACGAGGCCCACGTGCGCGGCCTGACCATGAACGACACCGGCATCACCGCCGCCTACCGCGGCACCTACAAGGGTGCGGGACTGAAGGCCGCAGCCCTGGCCAGCCTGGGCGTGACGGCGGTCGAGTTCCTGCCGGTGCAGGAGACCCAGAACGACACCAACGACTCCGACCCGACCAGCACGTCCGGCGACAACTACTGGGGCTACAGCACGCTGGCCTATTTCGCGCCCGACCGCCGCTACGCCTACGACAAGACGGCCGGCGGCCCGACCCGCGAGTTCAAGGAAATGGTGAAGGCCTTCCACGACCAGGGCATCAAGGTGTTCATCGACGTCGTCTACAACCACACCGGCGAAGGCTATGCCTGGTCCTCGACCGACAAGACGACCTATAACGTGATGGGCATGCGCGGCCTGGACAACCCGACCTACTACAGCCTGACTTCGGACTTCCAGAACTCCTGGGATAACACCGGCGTCGGCGGCAACTACAACACGCGCAACACGGTTGCGCAGAACCTGATCGTGGACTCGCTGGCTTACTGGCGCGATACCTTGGGCGTGGACGGCTACCGTTTCGACCTGGCCTCGGTACTCGGCAACACCTGCCAGCACGGCTGCTACAACTTCGACAAGATGGACTCGGGCAACGCGCTGAACCGCATCGTGGCCGAGCTGCCACCGCGGCCTGCAGGCGGCGGCACGGGCGTCGACCTGATCGCCGAACCCTGGGCGATCGGCGGCAACTCCTACCAGGTCGGCGGTTTCCCGAGCGGCTGGGCGGAGTGGAATGGCGCCTACCGCGACACGGTGCGCCAGGCCCAGAACAAGCTGGGATCGGTCACGGTCACCACCGGCCAGATGGCAAGCCGCTTCGCCGGCTCCTCCGACCTGTACGGCGACGATGGCCGCAAGCCCTGGCACTCGATCAACTTCATGACGGCGCACGACGGCTTCACGCTGAAGGACCTGTACCGCTGCAACAGCAAGAGCAATAGCCAGGCCTGGCCCTATGGCCCGAGCGACGGCGGCGAGGACAACAACAACAGCTGGGACCAGGGCGGCATCGCGGCAGATCAGCGCAAGGCGGCACGCAATGGCCTGGCGCTGATGATGATCTCGGCCGGCACGCCGATGATGGTGGGCGGCGACGAAGCCTTGCGCAGCCTGAACTGCAACAACAACCCTTACAACCTGGACTCCAGCGCAAACTGGCTGGGCTGGACGCGGACCACGGACCAGAACAATTTCGAGGAGTTCAGCAAGCGGATGATCGCGTTCCGCAAGGCCCACCCGGCACTGCGCCCCGCAAACTTCTATGCCTCCACCGACACCAACGGCAACGTGATGGAGCAGCTGCGTTGGTTCAAGCCGGATGGCAGCGTGGCCGATTCCACCTACTTCAACGATGGCAATAACCATGCGATCGCCTGGAGGATCGACGGCAGCGAGTTCGGCGATTCGGCCTCGGCGATTTATGTGGCGCACAATGCCTGGAGCGCCCAGGTCAACTTCGTGCTGCCATGGCCAGGCACCGGCAAGAGCTGGTATCGCGTGACCGATACCTGCACCTGGGCCGAGGGCACGAGCCAGGTGCGTGCACCGGGTTCCGAAGATGCGGTCGGCGGCGAGAACACCAGCTATGGCCTGTGCGGCCGCGGCACCCTGGTCCTGATCGCGAAGTAAGCCGGCATCTGCAACGCGGACGGGCGGGCGATGTCCAATCCAGTTTGGGGAGGACATCGCCATGAGCCTGTCTCTCGTCTCGGCCGACTTCGACGCCGGCGGCAGTATTCCGGCCATCCACACCTGCGACGGCACCGATTCCGCGCCCGCCCTGTCCTGGTCGGGCGCGCCGCCGGCAACGAAAAGCTTCGCCCTGATCATCGACGATCCGGATGCGCCGGATCCCGCGGCGCCTAAGATGACCTGGGTGCACTGGGTGCTCTACAACATTCCCGCATCTGCAGCCAGCCTGCCCTCGAGCATCCGCGGCACCGACCTGCCGCCGGGTACGCGCACGGGCATGAACGACTGGAAGAAAAGCGCATATAGCGGCCCCTGCCCACCGACGGGACGTCATCGCTATGTGCACAAGCTGTATGCCCTGGATGTGGTTTTGCCCGATCTCGGCCATCCCACCAAGGCCGAGCTGGAACAGGCGATGAATGGTCACGTGCTGGCGCAGGGGCAGCTGATCGGGACGTATCAGAAAAAATGAGGGGGTGTTTTCGGGCGCAGAAAAGCAAAAAGCCCGCTCAGTCTTTGACTGAACGGGCTCTGCTTAATAATTAGCCTGACGATAACCTACTTTCACACTGGTTGCAGCACTATCATCGGCGCAAAGTCGTTTCACGGTCCTGTTCGGGATGGGAAGGGGTGGTACCGACTTGCTATGGTCATCAGGCATAAACTGTACGGGTATCGTCGTCAATTCGACGCCACCCTGAATCCGGAAGAAGTAGTTTTGTATCTGTCTGTTCAACAAACAGCTGTCATTACCTGGCTTGTAGACTGCCAAGGTTATAGGGACAAGCCGTACGGGCAATTAGTACTGGTTAGCTTAATGCATTACTGCACTTCCACACC
>NZ_JBWKQA010000002.1:0-25746 GCF_059418525.1 Telluria sp. GW821-FHT07G12
ACGCCTACGCCACCGACCTGGACGGTAAGCCGCGTAATGCCACCACCGGTTTCGACATCGGCGCCTACCAGCACTAATCGTCTCAGTTTTGCGCTCCCGGCCGGTTCTCTGGCTGGCCGGGTTTCAGCCCGCACATCGCAAGGTGTGCGGGCTTTTTAATTTTTGGGGAATGGCGCGCATCTGGGCGATAATGGCGCCTTTCTTGCCTCATCCCTGGAATCACCATGTTCAGCTACCGCCACGCTTATCACGCGGGTAACCACGCCGATGTCCTGAAGCACTTCGTGCAGGTGCAGTTGCACCAGTACATGAACCAGAAGGACGTGGCCTACACCTATATCGACACCCATTCCGGTGCCGGCGTGTACGCGCTCGACAGCGCGCAGGCGGTGAAGAGCGGCGAGTACCTGGACGGCATCGCACGCCTGTGGGAACGCGACGATCTGCCGGCGGCGCTGGCGGATTACGTCAACCTGGTGCGCGGCATGAATCCTTCCGGCCGCCTGCGTTATTACCCGGGTTCGCCCTATGTTGCCGAACAGGTGGCGCGTCCCGAGGACCGCCTGCGCCTGTTCGAGCTGCATCCGGCCGACACCAGGCTGCTGGCGGAAAATTTCCGCAAGCTGGAGGCGCACAAGGCGGAGCAGGGCGAGCGTTCACGCGGACGGCGCATCCTGATCGACCACGCCGACGGTTTCCAGGGACTGAAGGCCCTGCTGCCGCCGCCGTCGCGCCGCGCGCTGGTGCTGATCGACCCGCCGTACGAGGTGAAGCTGGATTACAAGCACGTGCGCGATGCGCTGGACGAGGCCCTCGACCGTTTCCCGTCGGGCATCTACGCGGTCTGGTATCCGGTGCTGCAGCGCATGGAGTCGCGCCAGTTCGCCGACCGCCTGAAGCGCCTGCCGGCCAAGGAATGGCTGCACGTCACGCTGACGGTCGCCACGCCGGGTCCGGACGGCACCGGCATGCACAGCAGCGGCATGTTCATCCTGAATCCGCCCTACACGCTGGAAGCGACGCTGCGCGAAACCATGCCCTACCTGGTGCAGGTGCTGGGACAGGACAGCGGCGCCACCTTCCGCATCGAAAAGGGCACCCAGGTGACGGGGACGGCCAATGCGCGCGTCCTCGACACGGGTCCGCGCAAGCCGGTCGGCAACGCCCGCCGCGCCAGCCCGCTGTCCGGCGCCGGCAGCCTGCGCCTGCCGGGCCAGCCCTTCGGCGACGGTCCGCGCAAGCGTACTGCCGAGGGCGAGGGAGCGGCCCAGCCGTCCGCGGCGCCGGAAAAGAAGCGTACTCCCGCCTTCCGCTACGCCGACCAGGCAAAACAGGCAAAACAGGCGACCGGCCCCGCGCGCGGCCCCAAGCGCAAGGCGCCCGGCCGCGGCTGAATCACCCCGAACGTGGTCCTGACGCCGCATCGTAACGATTTGATACGATGTCGAAATGTAAAGACTTCGAGTCTGTAGTATAGTCGAAGTGGTGCCAGGCCATGCCTCGCCCCGGCTCGCATTTGCCTGCCGAAATTGAATGTCAGGAGTTTTTACGATGCACGCGGATGCAACGGCAGTCACGTCCATGCCGTCCGACGAATTTTTTCTGGCGCGCCAGCCCATACTCGGGCGCGACCAGAAGCTGGTGGCGTTCGAGCTGCTGTTTCGCGCCGCCCCCGAGCACGAGGACGCGCAACTGACCGACTACGCCGCCGCAACCGCCACCGTCATTGCCCACGCTTCGCAGCTGGGCATGGAGCAGGTGGTGGGTGAGCAGCTCGCCTTCGTCAATGTCGACGAAGTCGTGTTGATGAGCGATTTTGTCCGTTTCCTGCCGCCGGACCGGGTGATCCTCGAGATCCTGGAAACCGTGCTGCCGACCGAGGCCGTGATGGCCCGGGTGCGGGAGCTGAAGGAGCTCGGCTTCAAGTTCGCCCTCGACGATGTTATAGGCCATTCCGAGCAGGTTCGCAAGCTGATTGACCTCGTGGACGTGATCAAGATCGACCTCAAGGGCGTCAGCGTGGATGAGCTGACGCGCTTGGCCACCAGCCTGCGCGGCTCGCGCCAGAAACTGCTGGCAGAAAAGGTCGAGACGGTGGAGGAATTCCGCCTTTGCCTTGAGCTCGGTTTCGAATATTTCCAGGGATATTATTTCGCGCGTCCGGCCATCTTGTCGGGCAAGAAGATCTCGCCCTCCGAACTGGTGGTGCTGCGCCTGCTCGAGCTGATCGGCTCGAACGCCGACAGCGCCGCCATCGAGGCCGCCGTCAAGCGCGACGCCTTGCTGAGCCTGAACCTGCTGCGCCTGGTGAACAGCCGCGCCGCCGGGCCCGACCGCCACATCGAATCGGTGTCCCAGGCCCTGGTCCAGCTGGGGCGCAGCCAGCTGCAGCGCTGGCTGCAGATCCTGCTGTACACCACCCCGGACGGCCGGGTCGAGCTGAATTCGCCGCTGCTGCAGATGGCCACCACGCGCGGCCGCCTGCTGGAGCTGATGAGCCAGGCCCTGCGTCCGGGCGACGTCGCCAGCGCCGACACCGCCTTCACGATCGGCATGATGTCGCTGACCGATGCGCTGCTGGCGATCCCGATGGCGGCCATTCTCGACCGTGTCGACGTTTCGCAGGACGTGAAGGCCGCGCTGCTGGACCGCGCCGGCGACTACGGCGCCATGCTGAGCGTGGCCGAGGAGCTGGAAGGCAAGCAGGGCGGGCGCAGCCTGGCGCGCGCGCTCGACAAGCTGGGCTTGAGCGTCAAGCAGATCCGCGAGATCGAGCTCGCGGCCTTCGACTGGGTGCGCGGCCTGGGCGCCCACGTGCACTGATTCTTACTGCCCCAGCAGCAGGAACACGGTCGGCTTCTTGTGGAAGTCCGGCCCTTTATTGGCCGCCAGCGCGGCCTTCCACTTGGCGGCGCTCAAGGTGCGCACCGATTCGGTCGGCAGCGACAGGTCCGTCGCCACGCATACCAGGGTGCCGGGCTGGCAGGCGCTGACCAGGGCTTCCAGCATGGCGGCATTGCGGTAGGGCGTCTCGATCAGCAGCTGGGTTTGCTTCTCGGCGCGCGAGCGCTGTTCCAGCTGCTGGATGCGCTTGGTGCGTTGCGCAGGGTCGGTCGGCAGGTAGCCATTGAAGGCGAAGCTCTGGCCGTTCAGGCCGCTCGCCATCACGGCCAGCAGCAGCGAGGAAGGGCCGACCAGCGGGCGCACGGGAATGCCATGCTGGTGGGCCAGGCGCACCAGGTCGGCGCCCGGATCGGCCACCGCCGGCACCCCGGCTTCCGACACCAGGCCGGCATCAATGCCTTCGAGCAGCGGCGCCAGCAGGGCGGACAAGGCCGCCGGCGGCGTGTTCACGTTCAGTTCCGAGATCTTGATTTCCTGCAGCGGACGTGCCAGCGGATGGTCGATGGCGACCAGTTTCAAAAAGGCGCGCGCCGTCTTGGCGTTTTCGGCGACGAAGTATTCCAGCTTCGAGGCGATGTCCTGCACCTGCTCGGGCAGGATGTGGGAGAGGGCGTGCGGCGCCGCTTCAAGCGGACCGAGGGTGTTCGGAACGAGGTAGAGAGTGCCTGGCATAAAGATCTTATAATTCGAAAAAGCGGAGGCCCGCGCGGCGTAGCATGCCGGTCAGGGCGATCAGCGGCAGGCCGGTGAGGGCGGTGGGGTCGGTACTGTCGATGCGTTCCAGGATGGCGATGCCGAGACCTTCGTTCTTGGCGCTGCCGGCGCAGTCGTAGGGTTGCTCGATGCGCAGGTAGGCGTCGAGTTCATGGTCGGGCAGGTCGCGGAAAGACACGAAGGTCTGCACGTTCTCGACCTGGCAGCTGCCGTCGCGGCCGTCCCACAGGCACAGCGCCGTATGGAAGGCCACGCGGCGCCCGCGCATCTTCTGCAGCTGGGCCAGGGCATTCGCATGGTCGCCGGGCTTGCCGATCTGTTCGCCGTCCAGCGTGGCGACCTGGTCGGAGCCGATCACCAGCGCGCCCGGATGTTTTTCGGAGATGGCGGCCGCCTTTTCGCGCGCCAGGCGCAGGGCGGTCTGCTCGGGCGCTTCGCCCGGCAGCGGCGTTTCGTCGATATCGGGTGCGATCGCCTCGAAGGGCAGGCCAAGCCGGGACAGCAATTCGCGCCGGTAGGCGGAACTCGATGCCAGAATCAGGCGCAAGGAAGTGCCGGCTGCGGCGGAACTTGGTATCATGTCGGCCAGTCCAATATTCATAAGCAAAACAGATAGATAGGCCTTCCCGGCAAGCTAATCTGATGGTCGGGGTGCCGACGTGGGCATGTCGCCACCAAAATGCACGGATTCTTTGACTGAGCGGGAAGAAGCCTGTTATTATCGCAGGTTTTCCGGGGAAGCTTTTCCAAATGAGCGCTTTTGTCATCGACGCCTTTGAATTTTGTCGGAACAACGGCTATAAGGAAGGCGTCACGCCGGTGGCGGAAATGACCCGCCTGGCGGCCGAGTGCGCCGACCCGTCCGGCCAGATCGCCTGGGCGATCCAGGGCGGCCAGACCAAGCAGGGTTACCCGTCGATGACGTTGTCCGTCTCCGGTACCGTGCAGTTGGTCTGCCAGCGTTGCCTGGCGCCTTTCGGCTACGAGATCGACTCGTCGACCATGCTGGTGCTGGGAAAGAACGACGAAGATGCGGACGAGATCGAGGAAATCCTCGACGATGAAACCATCGACGTGATCGTCGGCAGCCAGAGCTGCGACATCATGCAGTTGCTGGAAGATGAAGCCCTGCTGGCCATGCCGCAGGCACCGAAGCATGAGGTGTGCCCCGATACCAAGCTGATGGACTCCATCAAGTCCGAAAAGGTATCGCCGTTCGCGGCACTGAAGAGCCTCAAATCAGAATAAAATAGTGGAATTAACAGGATGTCGCACGATGGGCACCGCAAGCGGGTCCCATCGTGCTCAAAAAACGTGTCAAACGCGTGCAGCAGTCGAGTATGACAGTGGCAGTGAGCAGTAAGGCAGCGTTAAAACATGTCGGCAATGAAGTAATTGCCGCTGGGATACTCGATAAGCATGGTATTGCAAGTCGATTGTGTTAGAATTTTAGAACTTATGTTTAGGAGTCATCATGGCAGTTCAGCAGAATAAGAAGTCCCCGTCGAAGCGCGGCATGCACCGTTCGCACGATTTCCTGGTTGCACCGAACCTGGCCGTCGAGCCGACCACCGGTGAAACCCACCTGCGTCACCACATCAGCCCGAACGGTTTCTACCGTGGTCGCAAAGTGATCAAGACCAAGAACGACGAGTAATCGCCGTCTTGCTGTTTTGTTCGATGAAAGCGGTGCAACGTATGTACAGTGCGTGGCGCCGCTTTCTCTTTTGCGATATTGATACCGGTTGCACGTCCGTGTATGCCGTCGTTTTCGATTCCGCCAAGTCCGGCCGGCGTCCCGCTGAGCAAGGACACGCCGCCGCCCATTCCTGAGGCAGCGCGGTTCATTCCGAAAAATGACAATTACAATCTCCATTGACTGCATGGGCGGCGATCACGGCCCCTCAGTTACCATTCCTGGCGCGCTCGCCTTCCTCAAGCAACGGCCACAAGCCCAGCTGATCCTCGTCGGATTGGAGGAGCAGGTGCGCGCCGAACTCAAGAAACATCACGCGGACAATCACCCGCGCCTGACCGTCAAGCACGCCGGCGAAGTCGTGGCGATGGACGATCCGATCGAGGTGGCCCTGCGCCGCAAGAAGGATTCGTCGATGCGCGTGGCGATCGAGCTGGTCAAGGAGGGCAGCGCCAACGTCTGCGTCTCGGCCGGCAATACCGGCGCCCTGATGGCGATTTCGCGCTATGTCCTGAAGACCATGGCCGACGTCGACCGTCCGGCGATCTGCTCGATCCTGCCGAACGTGAAGGGGCAGCCGACCTACATGCTGGACCTGGGCGCGAACGTCGACTGCGAACCGCATCACCTGCACCAGTTCGCCATCATGGGCGCCGTGTTGTTCGAGGCGATGGAAGGGCGCCGCCCCAGCATCGGCCTGCTCAACGTGGGCACCGAGGAAATCAAGGGCAATGAAGTCGTGAAAGCGACTGCGCCCCTGCTGCGCGCCGATCACGAGCGCGGCGTGCTGAATTTCCACGGCAACGTCGAGGGCAACGACATCTTCAAGGGCACGGTCGACGTGGTCGTCTGCGACGGCTTTGTCGGCAACGTGACCCTGAAGGCGGTCGAGGGCCTGTCGCGCCTGTTCAAGGCCACCTTGATGGAAACCACGATGTCCAAGCTGGGTGCGCTGCTGGCCCGCAAATCGCTGAAAAAGCTGAATCCGGAAAGCTATAACGGCGCCGGCCTGCTGGGCCTGAAAGGCCTGGTGTTCAAGAGCCACGGCGGTGCGAATGCATTCGCTTTCGAGTGGGCAATTAAACGCGCCTATAATGCGGCAGAATACAATGTGCAGGAACAGCTGTCGGCCATGATTACCGAGCTGATGCCCCGCACACCTGACCCGCAAGCGCCAGGCTCAACCATTCAGCAGGGCTAAGTTAATGACTGTGTACAGCAAAATCATCGGCACCGGCAGCTACCTGCCGGCCCAGCGCGTAACCAACAGCGACCTGGCGGCCCAGCTGGCGGCCAAGGGCATCGAGACCTCGGACGAGTGGATCGTGACCCGCAGCGGCATCCAGGCCCGCCACTACGCGGCAGCCGACGAGAGCGCCTCCGACCTGGCCGTCAAGGCGGCCAACAAGGCGCTGGAAGCGACCGGCCTGTCGGCCGAACAGATCGACCTGATCGTCGTCGCCACCTCGACCCCCGATTTCTACGGCAACTTCCCGAGCACGGCCTGCATCGTGCAGAACAAGCTGGGAATCCGCAACAACGGCGCCGCCTTCGACGTGGCGGCCGTCTGCAGCGGCTTCGTCTACGCCCTGTCGACCGCCGACGCCTTCATCAAGGCCGGCAATGCGAAGAACGTGCTGGTGATCGGCACCGAAGTGTTCTCGCGCATCCTCGACTTCAACGACCGCAGCACCTGCGTGCTGTTCGGCGACGGCGCCGGCGCCGTGGTGATGACTGCCTCGAGCGAGCCGGGCGTGCTGGCGGTGAAGCTGCATGCCGACGGCAGCCATGGCGACATCCTGTGCGGCCCGACCAACCCGACCAATGCCGCCATCTCCGGCCAGAAATTCCTGTACATGGATGGCCAGGCGGTGTTCAAGCTGGCCGTGACGGTGCTGGAAAAGGTCGCCTACGAAGCCCTCGAGCATGCAAAGATGCCGGCCTCCGATATCGACTGGCTGATCCCGCACCAGGCCAACCTGCGCATCATGAACGGCACCGCGAAGAAGCTCGGCCTCCCGGTCGAGAAAATGGTGGTGACCGTCAACGAACATGGCAATACCTCGGCCGCATCGATCCCGCTGGCGCTCGACCAGGCGGTGCGCGACGGCCGCATCAAGTCCGGCCAGAACATCCTGATGGAAGGCGTGGGCGGCGGCTTTACCTGGGGCGCTGTTTTAGCGCGCATGTAAGCCGCGCACTATATAAAAAAAGAGGAGAACTCTCATGAGCAAATTCGCATTCCTGTTTACGGGTCAGGGCGCCCAGGCCGTCGGCATGCTGAACGGCTTTGCCGGCAATCCGGTCGTGGCCGAGACGGTCGCCGAAGCCTCCGACGCGCTGGGCCAGGACCTCGGCAAGCTGATCACCGAAGGCCCGAAGGAAGACCTGGACCTGACCACCAACACGCAGCCCGTGATGCTGACCGCGGCCGTGGCCGTGTACCGCGCCTGGATCGCCGCCGGCGGGCCGAAGCCTGCCGTCGTCGCCGGCCACAGCCTGGGTGAATACTCGGCCCTGGTCGCTGCCGGTGTGATCGACTTCAAGGACGCGGTGCCGCTGGTGCGCTTCCGCGCCCAGTCCATGCAGGACGCGGTGCCGGTCGGGCAGGGCGGCATGGCCGTCATCCTCGGCCTGCAGGCCGATGCCGTGCGCGAAGTCTGCCTTGAAGCCGCCCAGGGCGAGGTCGTCGAAGCCGTCAACTTCAACGAGCCGACCCAGATCGTGATCGCCGGCCATACCGCCGCGGTCGAGCGCGCCTGCGACATCGCCAAGGCCAAGGGCGCCAAGCGCGCCATGAAGCTGGCGGTATCGGCGCCTTTCCACTCCTCGCTGCTGAAGCCCGCCTCGGACCGCCTGCGCGAGTACATGGCCGGCCTGACTTTCCACGCCCCGCAGATCGACTTGATCAATAACGTCGACGTCGCTATCCTGCACGATCCTGCCGCGATCAAGGACGCGCTGGTGCGCCAGGCCGCCGGCGCGGTGCGCTGGGTCGAGACCATGCAGAAAATGGCCGCGGATGGCGTCACCCAGGTGATCGAATGCGCGCCCAGCAAGACCCTGATCGGCATGGCCAAGCGCATCGACCCGGTACTGGCCGGCGAAGCCCTGGTCGACCAGGAATCGCTGGAGCGGGTGCTGGCTTCGTTCCAGGGTCAGTAATATAAGAACAATCAACGCCAAGGATTAGCATGAACCTGCAAAACCAAGTCGCCCTCGTCACCGGCGCATCGCGCGGCATCGGCAAGGCCATCGCACTCGAACTGGCCCGCCAGGGCGCAACCGTGGTCGGCACCGCCACCACCGACGCCGGCGCCGAAGCCATCACCGCCTACCTGGCCGAATTCGGCGGCAAGGGCATGGTGCTGAACGTCACCGACGCCGCCCAGTGCGCGGCCACCATCGACGGCATCACCAAGGACGTCGGCAGCATCGGCATCCTGGTCAACAATGCCGGCATCACCCAGGATCAGCTGGCAATGCGCATGAAGGACGAGGAGTGGGACAGCGTCATCGCCACCAACCTGACCGCCGTCGGCCGCCTGTCGCGCGCCGTGCTGCGCGGGATGATGAAGGCGAAGCAGGGGCGTATCATCAACATCACCTCGGTGGTGGCCTCGAGCGGCAACCCGGGCCAGATGAACTACGCGGCCGCCAAGGCCGGCGTCGAAGGCATGGGCCGTGCGCTGGCGCGCGAGATCGGCAGCCGCAACATCACCGTCAACAGCGTGGCGCCGGGCTTCATCGATACCGACATGACCAAGGCCCTGGGCGACGCCCAGCACGAAGCGCTGCTGGGCCAGATTCCGCTGGGCCGCTTGGGCAAGCCGGAAGATATCGCTCACGCGGTAGCCTTCCTGGCCGGTCCGCAGGCCGCCTACATCACGGGCACGACGCTGCACGTGAATGGCGGCATGTACATGAATTAAACCAGATCTCAGCTTTTAGCAGTAGTTTCAGCAGAATTAGCGTCAAACGCTGAAAATAGTTTTTCAACGCGCAAACCCTGATAAAATGCGCGCACTTTCCGCAACACATACCTAATGGAGCCATAACATGTCGGATATCGAACAACGCGTTAAAAAAATCGTCGCTGAGCAACTGGGCGTTGCGGAAGCAGACATCAAAATCGATTCCTCGTTCGTTGACGATCTCGGCGCTGATTCCCTGGACACCGTTGAACTGGTGATGGCACTGGAAGACGAATTCGAAATGGAAATCCCGGACGAGCAGGCCGAGAAGATCACCACCGTTCGTCAAGCCATCGAGTACGCACAAGCGCACGTCAAGGCCTAAGCTTTAAGTAATTCAGGAGAAACGCTTGAGTTCACGCAACCGTCGTGTCGTCGTAACTGGCCTGGGTTGCATTTCCCCGATCGGTAACACCATTGCCGAAGCGTGGGAAAGCGCCCTGGCGGGTAAATCGGGCATTGCCAATATCACCCGTTTCGACGCCTCGCAATTTTCGACCCGCTTCGCGGGCGAAGTGAAGAACTTCAACGTCGAGGACTACCTGCCCGGCAAGGAAGGCCGCCACATGGATACCTTCATCCATTTCGGCATGGCTGCGGGTATCCAGGCGTTGCAGGATTCGGCACTCGAAGTCACCGAGCAGAACGCCGACCGCATCGGCGTGATGGTGGGTTCGGGCATCGGCGGTCTGCCGATGATCGAAGCGACCAAGGCAGAGTACGACAGCCGCGGCCCGCGCCGCATCTCGCCGTTCTTCGTCCCGGCCTCGATCATCAACATGATCTCGGGCGACCTGTCGATCAAGTTCGGCCTGCGCGGCCCGAACATGGCCATCGTCACCGCCTGCACCACCGGCCTGCATTGCATCGGCGCGGCAGCGCGCCTGATCGAGTACGGCGATGCCGACGTGATGATCGCCGGCGGCGCCGAGTCGACCGTCTCGCCGCTGGGCCTGGGCGGCTTCGCCTCGGCACGCGCGCTGTCGGCCCGCAACGACGATCCGGCCACCGCTTCGCGTCCCTGGGACCGCGACCGCGACGGCTTCGTGCTGGGCGAGGGTGCCGGCGTGATGGTGCTCGAAGAGTACGAACACGCCAAGGCGCGCGGCGCCAAGATCTATGCGGAAGTCGTCGGCTTCGGCATGAGCGCGGATGCGAATCACATCACCGCTCCGCTGGAAGACGGCAGTGGCGCCTCGCGCTGCATGGTGTCGGCAATGCAGTACGCCGGCATCAATCCGGACCAGGTGAACTACGTGAACGCGCACGGCACCTCGACCCCGGTCGGCGACGTCGCTGAAGTGAAGGGCATCAAGCGCACCTTCGGCGACCACGCAGGCAAACTGGTGGTCAACTCGACCAAGTCGATGACCGGCCACCTGCTGGGCGGCGCCGGCGGCCTCGAGTCCGTGTTCACCGTGCTGGCGATCCACAACCAGGTATCGCCGCCGACGATCAACATCTTCAACCAGGATCCGGAATGCGACCTGGACTTCTGCGCCAACACCGCGCGGGACATGAAGATCGATTACGCGGTGAAGAACTCCTTCGGTTTCGGCGGCACCAACGGGACCCTGGTCTTCGCAAAGATCTGACAGACTCTCTCGAGCCTGAACCAAAAACGCCCATCTCTGTCTAAGGAGGTGGGCGTTTTGTTTTTCCCCTTTCCCCTCTCCATGATCGCCCATGTCGATAGCGATATCCGCCATCGTCGGGCCGTCGCGCATCCATCGATGCCTGCTCGCCGGCGCCGGCTTGTCCCTGTTCGCCGCCGCGTTCGCGGTGGGCGTATTCGCATCCGCACGCTTCCACAACAGCCTGTTGCAGGCCCTCGTCCTGGCCTCTGCCGGCGCCGTGCTGATGCATGCCGCATCGGGCAGGGCAAAGACGCACCGGATTGATATTTCTGGAACCGGCGAGGTGGTCCTAACGGTACAACAAGGGCTGCGCAAACGAAGCGTGGCCGGGGCGCCGGCCGTTGCGGAAAGCGCGGCCGCCGTGACCCTGTTGCCGGGCTCCGTCGTCTGGCCGCCGCTGATGCTGCTGCGGCTGAGTCCGGACGAACCGGCCGCCCGCGTGCTGGTGCTGCCGGTATGGCGCGACAGCGTCGAGGCGGGAGCATGGCGGGCGCTGGCGGTCGCAGTACTGGCGATCGGCCGTAAACTTTAGTTGCACCGGGCTAACTCTTAAGCAACAAGGACGTTCAGTGACAACCGAGCGCGAGTGTGATCAACTGCTGGTAGAGCGCGTCCAGGCTGGCGATCGCCGGGCGTTCGACCTGCTGGTGTCGAAATACCAGCGCCGGCTGATGCGGCTGGTGTCGCGGCTCGTGCACGACCCGGCCGAGGCGGAAGACGTGGTGCAGGAAACCTTTATCAAGGCATTTCGCGCACTGCGCCATTTCCGCGGCGATTCCGCGTTCTATACCTGGCTGTACAGGATCGGCATTAACACGGCGAAGAATTTTCTCGTCACGCAAGGCCGGCGCGCGCCGACCTCGACGGAAACCGATGCAGAACGCGCGGAAGGATTTGACGACGCAGACAGCTTGCGGGATATTAATACGCCAGAGTCCGTCTTGGCGAGCAAGCAGATCGCGTTCACGGTAAATGCCGCAATGGAAGCGCTGCCGCTGGAATTGCGGACCGCGATCGTCCTGCGCGAAATTGAAGGCTTAAGCTACGAGGAAATCTCCGAGGTGATGGCGTGTCCAATCGGTACGGTGCGCAGCAGGATATTCCGGGCGCGCGAAGTGATTGCCGAGAAATTGAGGCCCTTGCTCGATATTCCGGCTGACAAACGTCGGTAGCTGACGACCAGATTTAATTGAGGATCTTTGCACCGACGTAACGGAACCAAGATGGACACGAACAAAAAAAACCGCGAATACATCTCGCTCCTGATGGATGGCGAGATCCCCGATGCCGACCTGGAGCTGGCCATGGCCGCGCTGGACGGCCCGGACGGCCAGGGCGCCTGGGACGCTTTCCACCATATCGGCGACGTCCTGCGCGCCGAAGCCACCGCCGAGCTGTCGCCGGACTTCGCTGCGCGGCTGGCCGCCAGGCTGGCGGACGAGCCCATGCCGACCAAGCGCGCGGCCGGGGCTGCCGAGCCTGCGCCCAGTCCGGCCATCGCCGGGCCGCGCTGAGCCAGGCCGCGCAGGGCCCGGGCGGCTCCCGTTTCGGGCTGCAACGGGCTTCGCTTTCCGCCGGGCCCATACCGTGGCGACAACGTTGGTATTTTGGCTTACCATTACATTAATTCAAGCCTGAACACCCATCGATCCCATGACAAGCAAAACCGGAAGCTCGATCCTGTCGGCCCTCATGTTTGCGGGCGCCAGCCTGATGTTCTCCTCCGCGGCCCAGGCCGCGCCCGCCGCCGCCGCCGCTGCCGCGGCCCCCGTCGTCACTGCGCCCGTCATGGGCTTGCCCGATTTTACCGACCTGGTCGACAAGGTCGGCCCGGCCGTCGTCAACATCCGCACCACCGAGCGCGTGAAGCTGGGGCAGGGCGGGGCGGACGAGGAGATGCAGGAATTCCTGCGCCGCTTCTTCGGCGGCCAGATGCCGCCGCGCGGCGGACGTGGCGGCCGCGGCGTCCCGCAGCAGCCGCAGGAAGAGCAGGTCCAGCGGGGTGTCGGCTCCGGCTTCGTCATCTCCGACGACGGCTACATCATGACCAATGCGCACGTGGTCGAAGGCGCGGACGAGGTCACCGTCACGCTCACCGACCGCCGCGAATTCAAGGCCAAGGTGCTGGGTGCGGATACCCGCAGCGACGTCGCCCTGCTGAAGGTCGAGGCGCGCAACCTGCCCTCGCTGCGGATCGGCGATTCGAACAAGATCCGCGTGGGCGAATGGGTGATCGCGATCGGCTCGCCGTTCAACCTGGAAAACACCGTCACGGCCGGCATCATCTCGGCCAAGGCGCGCGATACCGGCGAGTACCTGCCGCTGATCCAGAGCGACGTGGCGGTGAACCCCGGTAACTCGGGCGGCCCGCTGATCAATATGCGTGGCGAAGTCATCGGCATCAATTCGCAGATCGCGACCCTGTCCGGCGCCTACAACGGCATCTCCTTTGCCGTGCCGATCGACGAGGTGATGCGGGTCGCGGATCAGATCAAGAAGACCGGCAAGGTCACGCGCGGGCGCCTGGGCGTGCAGATCAGCGAAGTGACGCGCGACGTCGCCGAATCGCTGGGCCTGGGCCGCGCACGCGGCGCCGAGGTCGCCATGGTCGAGCCGGGCGGACCGGCGGAAAAGGCCGGTGTCAAGGTCGGCGACATCATCCTGAAATTCAACGGCAAGGACATCGAGAAGAGCTCGGACCTGCCGCGCCAGGTGGGCGGCACCGCCGTCGGCAGCCGCGCCACGGTCAGCGTCTGGCGCCGCGGCCAGCAGCTGGACCTGCCGGTCACCATCGTCGAGCTACAGGACGAGCAGGCGGCCGCCGCGAAAGCCCAGCCCAAGAAAAAGGCGCCGGAGCAGAGCACCAATGCGCTGGGCCTGCAGGTGTCCGACCTGACGGCGGCCGAGAAGCGCGAGCTGAAGGTCGAATCCGGCGTGCAGGTCGACTTCGCCGATGGCCGCGCCGCCGGCGCCGGCATCCAGGCCGGCGACCTGATCCTGCAGATCGATAATACCGAGGTCAACAGCGCGGCCCAGTTCAACGGGCTGGTGGCCAAGCGCGATCCGAAGAAGCCGGTGGCCCTGCTGGTGCGGCGCGAGAACGTCACGCGCTATGTCGTGATCAAACCGCGCCAATGAGCCAGACGATCCGCTTCACCCTGTACTCGCGCAGCTGGTGCCACCTGTGCGAGGACATGCTGGCGGCGCTGCAGGCTTTCATGGCGCACGAAGGGCTGCCCTTCAGTGTCGACGTGATCGATATCGATGCCAGCCCGGACGCCAGCCTTGTCGCGCGTTTCGACGAGCTGGTGCCGGTGCTGTTCGGCGACGACCTCAATGGTCCCGAACTGTGCCACTACTTCCTCGATGAAGGCGCGCTGCGGCGCCACCTGGGGCTGGCGCAGCCGGCCTGAACGGACGTAGAGCGCCCAACAAAAACTTCAGGGCAAGGCGCAGCGTCGAAGACAGTACGCTAGTACGGCGAGACGCTGCAACGCCGCCATGGAGCTTTTGTTGGGTGCTCTCAGGCGGCAAGCACCGCCGGGGCGCTTTCTTCCACGCCCAGCATGCACTCCATGACGCGCCGCTTCACCAGGCTGCGCGGACTCTCCCAGAAACCCTCCAGCCGCGCCACCGTTTGTCCGCCCACCAGCACGTCCAGCAACAGCGGCTGGCCCAGCAGCTCGCGGTGCACATAGCTCGCGAAGCATTCGGCAAAATCGTCGTAGGGATTGGTCGCGCCGTACAGGCTGGCGAAATCGCTGCGCTCGAGGCCGGCGCAGGCGGTGACCAGGGCGTCGCCGCCGAGCTTGCGGTTGCCGTAGAAATCCACCGCGCCGCGCAGCTCGAAATCGGATTCGGGATGCGGCAGGAAACGGCCGTCATGGATGCGCCAGCTCAGGTCCAGCCAGGCATAGGGCTGCTCCGGCGCCGGCGCCCACCAGGCCGGCAGGAAGGAATAGCCGGCCGTCAGCACATGGCCGAATTCATGCAGCAGCAGATATTGCATGGCGCCGGCGCGGGTGTCGCGTGCGGGCGCGGCAATCGTCGCCGACAGCGTATAGTCGCCCCCGGGCAGGAAGGGAAGGTTCTCCTTCCAGCTCGCCCAGGAGTTCGCGCCGTGCTGCGCCAGCATGCCAATATCCAGCAGCACCACGCAGCCCAGGATGCGGCCCTCGGCGTCGGCGACGATGTCCGTGATGCCCGAGGAGCCCAGGCCGTGGCCCAGGCAGACGCCCAGCAGCAGCGGATCGATCAGCTCCAGCACGGCGGCCGGCATGCCGCCGATGGCCTCGCCCAGTTCCTGGCGCAGCGCCGGGGTCGGCACGGCCGGCACCGGCACCGCATCGAGGCCGGAGACGAGGTTTACCTTGTGCACGAGTTCGCAGGCTTCGGGCGGCAGCGCCAGGATGCGCTCGTGGACGGGCAGGCGCTGGCGCGCTTTCCAGTACTGCGGGTCAGGGGCGATAATCATGGTCGGCGGCTCGAATGGTGAACTTACAGGTCTTGCATGCTTATCGGCCGCCTTCATAAATACTTGATGGCAGGCAATCCGGGCTTTCTGACCCGAAATCCGGTAAAATGCACGGTTTGGATTCTTCCGCTTGATCTAAGCGCGCGCCTGGGAGCGGTATTGCCCGTCGCAGCGCTTTTTTCGTATTGCCGGCCGCTCTGTCTGCCGCGCTTTTTGGTTCTGAGTTTTGTTAATGAAAAACATACGTAACTTTTCCATCATCGCCCACATCGACCACGGCAAATCGACGCTGGCAGACCGCATCATTCAGCTGTGCGGCGGCCTGTCGGACCGTGAGATGGACGCGCAGGTGCTCGACTCGATGGACCTGGAGCGCGAGCGCGGCATCACCATCAAGGCCCAGACCGCGGCGCTGCAATACAAGGCGCGCGACGGCCAGACCTACAACCTGAACCTGATCGACACCCCCGGCCACGTCGACTTCTCCTACGAAGTCTCGCGCTCGCTGTCCGCCTGCGAAGGCGCACTGCTGGTGGTCGACGCCTCGCAGGGCGTGGAAGCCCAGACCGTGGCCAACTGCTACACCGCGCTCGATCTGGGCGTGGAAGTGGTGCCGATCCTGAACAAGATCGACCTGCCGCACGCCGACCCCGAAAACGCGAAGAAAGAGATCGAGGACGTGATCGGCATCGACGCCTCCGACGCCACCGTCTGCTCGGCCAAGACCGGCCTGGGCGTGGAAGACGTGCTCGAGACCCTGATCGCCAAGGTCCCGCCGCCGCAAGGCGACCCGGACGCGCCGCTGCAGGCCCTGATCGTCGACTCCTGGTACGACCCCTATGTGGGCGTCGTCATGCTGGTGCGCGTGGTCAACGGTACCCTGCGCCCGAAGGAAAAGATCCTGCTGATGGCGACCGAGTCGGTGAACCTGGTCGAGAACATCGGCATCTTCACGCCGCGCTCGGTCTCGCTGCCGGAACTGTCGGCCGGCCAGGTGGGCTTCATCATCGCCGGCATCAAGGAACTGACCGCCGCCAAGGTGGGCGACACCGTGACCCACGCGGCCAAGCCGGCCCCGAGCCCGCTGCCGGGCTTCAAGGAAGTCCAGCCGCAGGTGTTCGCCGGCCTGTTCCCGGTCGAGGCCAACCAGTACGACGCGCTGCGCGACTCGCTGGAAAAGCTGAAGCTGAACGACGCCGCCCTGATGTACGAGCCGGAAGTCTCGCAGGCGCTGGGCTTCGGCTTCCGTTGCGGCTTCCTCGGCCTGCTGCACATGGAAATCGTGCAGGAGCGCCTGGAGCGCGAATTCGACATGGACCTGATCACGACGGCGCCGACCGTGGTGTACGAGGTCGAGATGCGCGACGGGACCATCATCCGCGTCGACAATCCGTCGAAGATGCCGGAACCGTCCAAGATCAACGAAGTGCGCGAGCCTATCGTCGACGTCAACCTCTACATGCCGCAGGAGTACGTGGGTTCGGTCATGACCCTGTGTAACGGCAAGCGCGGCATCCAGATGGACATGGCCTACCACGGCCGCCAGGTCAAGCTGCACTACGAGATCCCGATGGCGGAAATCGTGCTGGACTTCTTCGACCGCCTGAAGTCGACCTCGCGCGGCTATGCCTCGATGGACTACGAGTTCAAGGAAAACCGCGCCGCCGACGTGGTGAAGGTCGACATGCTGATCAACAGCGAGAAGGTCGACGCGCTGGCGATCATCGTCCACCGCGCCAACGCGCCTTACCGCGGACGCCAGGTGGCGGCCAAGATGCGCGAACTGATTCCGCGCCAGATGTTCGACGTGGCGATCCAGGCCGCGATCGGCGCGACCATCATCTCGCGCGAGAACGTCAAGGCGCTGCGCAAGAACGTGCTGGCCAAGTGCTACGGCGGCGACGTCTCGCGTAAGAAGAAGCTGCTGGAGAAGCAGAAGGCCGGCAAGAAGCGCATGAAGCAGGTCGGCTCGGTGGAGATTCCGCAGGAGGCCTTCCTGGCGATCCTCCAGGTCGAAGACAAATAAGAAAACGGGAAGAATAACAAGCGATGAATCTGCAACCGATCCTCGGCAACTTTGCGCTGATCCTGTTCGTGGCCATGCTGGTCACGGGCGTCATCTGGTTCCTCGATGTATTCGTGCTGTCCAAGCAGCGCCGGGCGAAAGCCGACGCCGCGCTGGCCGAGTACGACGCCCACCGCTCGAAGCTGACCGCGGACGGCATCAAGGTCGACAACGGCAACCGCGCGGCGCTGGAAGCCGCTATCCTGCGCCAGCCGACCTGGGTCGAGTATTCGGGCAGCTTCTTCCCGGTCATCGCGCTGGTCTTCTTCCTGCGTTCCTTCCTGTTCGAACCCTTCAAGATCCCGTCCTCGTCGATGGTGCCGACCCTGCTGGTGGGCGACCTGATCCTGGTGAACAAGTTCGACTACGGTATCCGCCTGCCGGTGATCAACAAGAAGATCGTCGACGTCGGCAACCCGCAGCGCGGCGACGTCATGGTGTTCAAGTACCCGAAGGACATGAGCCAGGATTACATCAAGCGCGTCATTGGCGTCCCCGGTGATAAAATCACCTACGAGAACAAGCGCCTGACCGTGAACGGGGTGCCGGTCCAGTACGAACCCATGGATGACTACCTCGACGACGAGCGCCCTGTGTACCACAAGCAGTTCATGGAGAAGCTGGCGAATGCACCGCACCGTATCCTGAACATGGAAGGGCAGCGCACGATCAACCTGGCTGCGGTCGATCAGGACTTCCCGCATCACGAAAATTGCACCTATTCCTACGATAAATTTACCTGTATCGTACCGGAAGGCAATTATTTCATGATGGGCGATAACCGCGACAACAGCGCAGACAGCCGCTACTGGGGCTTCGTGCCGGACCAGAACATCGTCGGCAAGGCTGTGTTTGTTTGGATGAACTTCGGCAACCTGAAGCGCATCGGCGGTATCCACTGATATCGGGAGCGCAGATGCGACAAGTAAAGATGGGTAGGGAGGCCGGCTTTTCGCTGTCCGGCCTGATCGTGGTGCTGGTGGTGCTGGGCTTCCTGGCGGTGCTGGCGATGAAGGTGTTTCCGGCCTGGGCCGAATACCGCTCGATCAAGAATGCCATCGTCGCGGCCAAGGCCGCCGGCAACGGCACCCACGAGATCCAGCAGGCCTTCGCCCGGAATGCGGAGATCAACAACATTACGGCCGTCTCGCCCAAGGACCTGGTAATCACCCGCGACAATGGCCAGCCCGAAGTCAGCTTCGCCTACGAGAAGCGGATCCCGCTGGCCGGCAACGTCAGCCTGCTGTTCGATTTTGCCGGCACCACCGATCCAAGCGGCGAGGTGGCTGCCAAGGCCGAACCAAGCGCCAAGTAACAAGCCGGGCAGGCAGCCCGGTCACATGAAATGACAATGAATCTTCAGTTATTGCAAACTCGCCTCGGTTATACGTTCCGGGACCCCAGCCTGCTCCAGCAGGCGCTGACCCACCGTAGCCACAGCAGCCTGCATAACGAACGCCTGGAGTTCCTTGGAGATTCGATCCTCAACTGCGTGGTCGCCTCGGTCCTGTACGAGCGCTTCAAGGACCTGGCCGAAGGCGACCTGTCGCGCCTGCGGGCCAACCTGGTCAAGCAGCAGTCGCTGTACGAGATCGCGCAAAAGCTCGAGCTCTCGCAATTCCTGCGCCTGGGCGAGGGCGAACTGAAATCGGGTGGCTTCCGCCGTCCCTCGATCCTGGCCGACACCCTGGAAGCCCTGCTGGGCGCGATCTTCCTCGACAGCGGCTTCGACAGTGCGCGCGACGCGATCCGCGCCTTCTACATCCCGCTGCTGGACTCGGTCGACCCGCGTACCCTGGGCAAGGATGCCAAGACCCTGCTGCAGGAATTCCTGCAGAGCAAAAAAATCTCGCTGCCGACCTATAACGTGGTGGCGACCCACGGCGCCGCCCACAGCCAGGAATTCGAGATCGAATGCCTGGTGCCCAAGCTCGGCATCCAGGTCTTCGGCCGCGGCGGCAGCCGCCGCGCCGGCGAGCAGGCGGCCGCGCGCCTGGCCCTCGAAGTCGCCGAGCAGGCGATGCAGAAGGCCCCCGGCGGCGGACGCAAGAGCCGTCCGCGCTCGGCCCAGCTGAAACTGGCCGGCATCGCAACGGACCAAAGCGCCGACCAGCCTGGCGGCCAGGGCGAACGCCCGCATTGAACGAATCACTTAGGAATCACGCAGCATGAACATCGAGACCACCCACGGCGACAACACCCCGGACGATGGCGCCAGCGGCGCCACGCCGGCCGGCTTCCGTTGCGGCTACATCGCCATCGTCGGCCGCCCGAACGTGGGCAAGTCGACCCTGATGAACGTGCTGATCGGCGCCAAGGTGTCGATCACCTCGCGCAAGGCCCAGACCACGCGCCACCGCATCACCGGCATCCAGACCCGCGACGACGCCCAGTTCATCTACGTCGACACGCCCGGTTTCCAGACCCGCCACGCCAACGCGCTGAACAAGACCCTCAACAAGACCGTCTCGAACACCCTGACGGCCTCGGACGTGATCCTGTTCCTGGTCGAGGCGGGCACCTTCGGCCCGGCCGACCAGCAGGTACTGGACCTGCTGCCGAAGAACGTGCCGGTGATCCTGGTGATCAACAAATCCGACCGCATGAAGGACAAGGCCGAGCTGATGCCCTTCGCCGCGAAAGTGGCCGGTCTGCGCGACTTCACGGCCATCGTGCCGGTGTCGGCCAAACTGCGCTTCCAGGTCGATTCGCTGGAAAAGGAAATCGAGCGCCACCTGCCGGAAAACCCGCCGATCTTCGGCGCGGACGACATCACCGACCGGAGCGAGAAATTCCTGGCCGCCGAGATCGTGCGCGAAAAAGTCTTCCGCCTGGTGGGCGACGAGCTGCCCTACACCAGCACGGTGCTGATCGAGAAGTTCGAACAGGAAGGCAATCTGCGCCGCATCTTCGCCGCCATCCTGGTGGAGCGCGACACCCACAAGGCCATGCTCATCGGTAACAAGGGCGCGCGCCTGAAAGAGATCTCGACCCAGTCGCGCCTGGACATGGAAAAGCTGTTCGACGGCCCCGTGTACCTGGAGATCTGGGTCAAGGTGAAGTCCGGCTGGGCCGACAACGAAGCCGGCCTGCGCGCCTACGGCTACGAGTAAGCCGGTTTCCCAGCGCATGGCCGGCCAGGACGACCAGAACGAGAACAGGCCCGACCAGGCGCAGGAGGCTGCGGCGCCTTATGCCGTAACGCCGGCTGCGGCTCCCGTCCCGGCGCCGGCTCCCGCACAAGCGCCCAAGGCCGAGCGCCGCCGCGCCCCGGCGCGCGACACCCGCGTGCTCGGCCAGCCCAGCTTCGTGCTGCACAGCTATCCCTACAAGGAAACCAGCCTCATCGTCGACATGTTTACGCGCGACCATGGGCGTATCGGCGTGGTGGCGAAGGGCGCCAAGCGGCCGCTGTCGAAGCTGCGCGGGGTGCTGCAGACCTTCCAGCCCCTGTCCATTTCGTTTTCCGGCAAGTCCGAACTGCGCACCCTGATCGACGCCGACTGGGTCGGTGGCATGCTGCCGATCGAGAAGACGGCGCTGCTGTGCGGGTTCTACTTGAATGAACTATTGGTCAAGCTGCTGGCGCGCGACGACCCGCATCCGAAGCTGTTCGACCATTACGTGGCGACGCTCAACGAATTGGCGCACAATGAACCTGCGCAGATCGTCTTGCGAAAGTTCGAACGGGCCTTACTTAAGGAGACCGGGGTCGCCACCGACCTGACGCGCGATACCGGCACCCGGGCGCGCGTCGAGCTGGACGGCGCTTATGTGGTCGACCCGGAGCGCGGTACGCGCCGGGCGCAGGCGGGGGATACCTGGCCTGTGGTCTCCGGCAAGACCCTGAGCGACATGGAGAACGAAGACTACGGCGACCCGCAGACGCAGGCGCAGAGCAAGCAACTGATGCGCTTCCTGCTGGCTTACCACCTGGGTGGCGCGCCGCTGAATACGCGCCAGATCCTTATCGACTTGATGCAATTATAAAAAACATGAGCTTCCTGCACCCGACCGGCCAGGTCATCGACCTTGGCGTGAACATCGACCACGTCGCCACCGTGCGCAATGCGCGCGGCACCGTGTATCCGGATCCGCTGCGCGCGGCCTTGCTGGCCGAGCAGGCCGGCGCCGATCTCATCACGCTGCACCTGCGCGAAGACCGCCGCCACATCAAGGACGCCGACGTGCTGGCGCTGCGCCCGCAGCTGTTGACCCGCATGAACCTGGAAGCGGCGGTGACCCAGGAAATGGTCGATTTCGCCTGCCAGGTGCGCCCGCAGGACGTCTGCCTGGTGCCCGAGCGCCGCGAAGAGGTGACCACCGAGGGCGGCCTGGACGTGATCCGCTACTACAAGGACGTCGAAGCCGCCGTGAAGCAGCTGGCCGGCGAGGGCATCCGCGTCTCGCTGTTCATCGACGCGGACGAAGCCCAGATCGCCGCCGCCGCCGCGGTGGGCGCGCCGGTCATCGAGCTGCACACCGGCCGCTATGCCGAAGCCGAGGACGAGGAAGCCATCGCGCGCGAACTGGCCCGCATCAAGCTGGGCGTGCGCGCCGGCGTCAAGCACGGCCTGCGCGTGAATGCCGGCCACGGCCTGCACTACACCAACGTACAGCCGATCGCCGCCATTCCCGAGATCCACGAGCTGAACATCGGCCACGCGATCGTCGCACACGCGCTGTTCGTCGGCTGGGAGCACGCGGTGCGCGAGATGAAGGCCATCATGGTCGACGCGCGCCTCGGCGTCGCGCTCGGCAATCCGTCGTCGGAGACCTGAGCGGAGGTGCAGCCATGATCTACGGGATCGGTACCGACATCGTCCAGATCTCGCGCATCGAGGCCGCCCTCGCGCGCAACGGCGAGCGCTTCGCCGAGAAGATCCTCGGACCGCAGGAACTGGCAAAATACCACGCCCGCCGCGCCAAGCACGAAGTGCGCGGGCTGCGCTTCCTGGCCACGCGCTTTTCGGCCAAGGAGGCGTTCTCGAAGGCGATCGGGCTGGGCATGCACATGCCCATGACCTGGCGTTCGGCCCAGATGCTTAATGCGCCCGGCGGCAAGCCCGTCATCGTCTGCAGCGGGGCGCTCGAAGAATTCATGCGCGAGAACCGGCTCTCGGCGCAGGTGACGATCAGCGATGAAGCCGAGTACGGCGTCGCCTTCGTGATCGTGACCCAGGCGCCGGAGCACAAGGAATAGTACTCAAGTGACCAAGGAAGTTCGATCGAATGAGCAGCCGGACCTGCCGGCGGCGCCTGATGCTGCTGTAGAAACGGCGCCGGAAGTGCACGAGGCCCCGGCCGCTTACGTGGCCGCCGGCGGCGCGGCGATGCCGGTGCATCCCACCGAGCCGACGGAAGCCAGCAAGCGCGCCCGCGCGGCCAAGAACCGCGCCAGGGCCGAGGGCCAACCCGAAGGCTCGCCGCGCGCCCGTCCGGACGCCTGGCAGGCGATGAAGGAAGAACTCAACGCCACCATCAACAAGGATGCGGTCAGCAGCAAGCCGAGTGCGCAGACCCGCGAACAGGTGCTGGCGACGGTCGCGAAGCTGCCCGGCCTGCCGGGCGTGTACCGCTATTTCGACGCCGAGGACAAGGTTCTCTACGTCGGCAAGGCGCGCAACCTGAAGAACCGGGTGTCGAGCTACTTCCAGAAGAATCTGTCGAGCCCGCGCATCGCGATGATGGTCTCGCAGATCGCGCGCCTGGAAACCACCGTCACGCACAGCGAGGCCGAGGCCCTGATCCTGGAAAACAACCTGATCAAGACCCTCAAGCCGCGCTACAACATCCTGTTCAGGGACGACAAGTCCTATCCCTACCTGAAGATCACGAGCGGCGACGCCCCGCGCATGGCCTATTACCGCGGCGCGCTGGACAAGAAGAACCAGTACTTCGGCCCCTTCCCGAGTGCCTGGGCGGTCAAGGAATCGATGCAGCTGCTGCAGAAGGTGTTCAAGCTGCGCACCTGCGAGGACAGCGTCTTCCACAACCGCACGCGTCCCTGCCTGCTGCACCAGATCGGCCGCTGCAGCGGCCCCTGCGTCGACCTGATCGCGCCCGAGGATTACAAGCGCGACGTCGACAACGCCGCCAAGTTCCTGCGCGGCCGCCAGACCGAGGTGCTGGAAGACCTGAATTCGAAGATGCTATCCTTCGCCGAGAACCTGAAGTTCGAGCAGGCGGCCAGCGTGCGCAACCAGATCCAGGCGCTCTCGAAAGTGCTGCACGCGCAGAGCATGGAAACGGTCGGCGACGCCGACGTCGACATCATCGCCGTGGTGGTGCAGGGCGGCCGTGCCTGCGTCAACCTGGCGATGGTGCGCGGCGGCCGTCACCTGGGCGACCGCGCCTACTTCCCCAGCCATGTGGGCGACGCATTGGAAGAGAGCCCGATCGAAGTCGAGGTGCTGGCCGCCTTCCTGGCCCAGCACTACGGCGACAAGTTCATCCCGGGCACCTTCATCCTCAACACCTTCTTCGACATGCCGGAGCTGATCGCCGCGCTGACCGAGCAGTGCGGGCACCGCATCAATCTCGTGTTCCAGCCGCAGGGGCAGCGCCGCCAGTGGCTGGAGCTGGCGCAGAAGGGCGCCGAGATCTCGCTGGCGCGCCTGCTGTCCGAACAGGGCTCGCAGCAGGCCCGCACGCGCGCGCTGGCCGATGCGCTGGGCCTGGAGTCCGACAACCTCGACGAGCTGCGCATCGAGTGCTTCGACATCAGCCACACGGCCGGCGAGGCGACCCAGGCGTCCTGCGTGGTGTTCCATCACCACCAGATGCAGAACGGCGAATACCGGCGCTACAACATCAACGACATCACGCCCGGCGACGATTACGCCGCCATGCGCCAGGTCCTGATGCGGCGCTACGAGAAGGTCGCGGGCGGCGAGGGTGTGATGCCGGACATCGCCCTGATCGACGGCGGCAAGGGCCAGGTCGAGATGGCGCGCCAGGTGTTCTCCGAGCTGGGCCTGGATGTCAGCAACATCGTCGGCGTGGCCAAAGGGGAGGGGCGCCGGGTCGGCCTCGAGACCCTGATCTTTGCCGACGGCCGCGACCCGCAGGAGCTGGGCAAGGAATCGGCGGCGCTGATGCTGGTCGCGATGATCCGCGACGAAGCCCACCGCTTCGCCATCACAGGCATGCGCGCCAAGCGCGCCAAGGCCCGCAACGCCTCGCGCCTGGAGGAGATCGAAGGCATCGGCGCCAAGCGCCGCCAGAAGCTGCTGGCGCGCTTCGGCGGCCTGCGTGGCGTGATCGATGCCAGCGTCGAGGACCTGATGTCGGTGGAGGGGATTTCGAGCACGCTGGCGGAAGAGATCTACAGGCAGCTGCACTAATGCCGCGTCATTCCCGCGAAAGCGGGAATCCATACTGAGCAACCGGAGGCGGTTAGCCAGCATTGCGACTCCGTTACCTTCAGCATGGGTTCCCGCTTTCGCGGGAACGACGGCTGTTCTGCTGAGTTGAACTGGTTCAAAAGGCAAGAGCCATGTAGACTAGCGGCGCCATCTTCACCGATCAGCTCTATGCCTTTTAACATTCCGATTTTCCTGACCTGGTTACGCGTCGCTCTCATTCCGCTCGTCGTCGGTGTCTACTACCTGCCCACCCACTGGCTGCCGGTCGCCGACCGCAACCTGGCGGCGACCCTAGTCTTCATCGTCGCCGCCATCACCGACTGGTTCGACGGCTACCTGGCGCGGCGCTGGAACCAGACCTCGGCCTTCGGCGCCTTCCTCGACCCGGTCGCGGATAAGCTGATGGTGGCCGGCGCGCTGCTGGTGCTGGTCCAGCTGGACCGCGTCAACGCCATCATCGCCTTCATCATCGTCGGGCGCGAAATCACCATCTCGGCCCTGCGCGAATGGATGGCCGAGATCGGCGCCCGCAAGTCGGTGGCGGTCAACTCGCTCGGCAAGATCAAGACCGCGGTGCAGATGGTCGCGATTCCGATGCTGCTGTTCCACGATCCGATCTTCACCGTGCTCGACATGCACAGGGCAGGGGACATTCTGCTGTGGATCGCCGGCGTCCTGACGGTCTGGTCGATGTTCTACTATCTGCGCCGCGCCTGGCCGCTGATCAAGGAAAAATCCGGCGCGGTATAAGATTTCTATAGAGCCATCCTTGACACAGTGCTCAGCATCTCTATAATGCCTGCCTGTTGCGAGACATTGCAGCAAACGAAACGAAGCGGGAGTAGCTCAGTTGGTAGAGCGCAACCTTGCCAAGGTTGAGGTCGAGAGTTCGAGACTCTTCTCCCGCTCCAGTAC
>NZ_JBWKQA010000002.1:25839-1001416 GCF_059418525.1 Telluria sp. GW821-FHT07G12
TGCGGGAGTAGCTCAGTTGGTAGAGCGCAACCTTGCCAAGGTTGAGGTCGAGAGTTCGAGACTCTTCTCCCGCTCCAGTGATTCGTCGCCGTAGTATTTAAGTAGTAACTCCTAAGCGGGAGTAGCTCAGTTGGTAGAGCGCAACCTTGCCAAGGTTGAGGTCGAGAGTTCGAGACTCTTCTCCCGCTCCAGAATTCAGGGAAGTCCTTCTTCCCGTGTTGATGTGGTCGATAACCCGCCAGGTCAGCATCGTCAAGTCTCCTCGGGCGAGGTAGCAAAGCGGTTATGCAGCGGCCTGCAAAGCCGTCTAGACGGGTTCGACTCCCGTCCTCGCCTCCAGTTTTCCCTCTACATCGATCCTTCAGCACTGCTTTAAAGCCGGTAGCGCACCTCGATATTGGCGGTGCACCACTTTGCGAAACGGCCACGGCCGAGGCATTGTCGTGTCAAGACCAGGGACCACCAAGAGGTGGTCCCATGGCTCCGATTAAGAAAACCAGATCCGGCACGTCCAGTTGTGCGTTAGGCACAAGTTGCTGCCCAAGAGGCTCTGTGCCACCTTCGACATCCACGGGCAGGAAAATGGATCAAGCGGCTTGCGTAGCTGATTGCGCAGGCCTGGCGGGATAATCCGTGTAGCCGAGCGCTCCGCCGCCAAACAAGGAGTTGCCGTCGAAGTCAGCCAGCGGCAGGTCCTCCGCCAGACGGCGGGGGAAATCCGGATTGGCGACAAAGGGGCGGCCAAAGGCGACCAGGTCGGCATAGCCCTGCGCCAGTATGTGTTCAGCGCGCCTCCTATCATATTTACCGGCGACGATGATGGGATGGCGGAAGCGTGCGCGGATCTCCTCGCGGAAAGCATCGGTGAACACCGGCGCGTCTTCCCAGTCCGCCTCGACCAGGTGCATATAGGCGATGCCGCGCGCCTGGAGGAAGCTGGCTGCCTCCAGCACGGTCGGCAAAATGTCCGGGCAATCCATGCCGCGTGCGGTGAGGAAGGGGGCCAGGCGAATCGCCGTGCGCTCCGCGCCGACTTCATCCGCGACCGCGCCGACTACCTCCTTCAGGAAGCGCAAGCGGTTTTCGCGGGGGCCGCCGTACTCGTCCTCACGGCGGTTGGAAGTCGTGCGCAGGAACTGGTCGATCAAGTAGCCGTTGGCGCCGTGTATTTCGACACCATCGAAACCGGCCTCGATGGCATTGCGCGCCCCTTGCCGGAAATCCTCGATTATCGCTGCGATCTCCTCGCCGGTCAGGGCGCGCGGGGTCGGACAGGCAACCATGGCGCCTTGTCCCGTGCCCACATCGACCTTCCAGATACTGCCTTCGAATGGCACCGCCGACGGTGCAACCGGGAGTGCGCCATCGTGGAAGTCCGGATGCGACATGCGTCCAACATGCCACAACTGCAGGAAGATGCGCCCACCCTCACGGTGTACGGCATTCGTCACCAGGCGCCAGCCGGCGATCTGTTCACGGCTATAAATTCCCGGCGTGAAGGAATAGCCTTTGCCTTGCGGCGAGATTTGCGCCGCTTCCGTGATCATCAGCGCGGCCGAGGCGCGCTGAGCGTAGTACAGGGCGTTCATCGCGTTCGGTACATCGCCCGGCTGAGTGCTGCGTGCGCGCGTCATCGGCGCCATCACGATACGGTGCTTGAGTGTCATGGCGCCGACGGCGACTGGTGAAAAGAGCGGATCTTGTTGCATGGTTTTTCTCCTGGATGGATGGGGGATTGCTGCATGGTTCGGACGATATACCTCAGTTCACAGGATCGGCATCGACAAGCATTGCAGGATCGAGAGCGCGAATCCGCGGCTCGACGTAGTAGCCGCCTGCTTCCACATAACTGAGGCACACTCGCCCGCAGACGCTGCATTGCAGAATCGCGCAGCGGTTGTAGGGGTAGTAATGGATGGCGATCGGGGCATCCGGTGACCAATAGGTCGTTCCTCCCTGATGAAGTTCTGCATAGGTCGGTTCGGCATAGGGATCGTCCAGCAGCGTACCGACCCTCAGCATTTGCTCCTGTGGGAAATCGGGAGGGACGCGTGTCCAGCCGCGACAGGCTGCGATTCCGCAGCTGCAATTACCCGTGGCGTGCATTGAGTCGCGCGCGAGGCCCATCAGCTCGCCAAAGCCCAGTTTGTCGGGTGCGGTAAGCATATTACGGGTGCTTCAGAGCCGGGTCGTCGGCCGGATTTTCATAGACCGTGTCGGTCGGGCCGGTACCGGTGATCAGCACGATCACCGGCTCGTCGCCCGTCATCGCGAAGTGCCCTGCGCCCGACGGTTCGGTATAGACAGACCCGGGCGGCAGGGTCTTCAAGGCCGCCGCCGAGAACGAGGCGCCGTAGCCGAAGCGCCAGGTCCCCTTGAGCACCGTGCCGATGCGCTCGCCGGCATGATGGTGGGCTGCGATCTGCGCATGCGGCTGCACTTCCAGCAGCTGTGCGTAAGGGCCTGGTTTCGCGGCGTCGCCGAGGATCGTGACCACTTTCACCTTGGCGTTACCGGAGCCGCCCACGCCGCCGGTCGGCGCCACGGCGCTTAGTTCCGGCAGCGTTTTCGCGTAATTCGGCAGGGGCGCGACGCCGCTCTGCGCTCCTGCGGTCCCGGTCGCCAACACCAATGCAAATTCCATCAACATCAAGCGTTTCATGGTTCTTCCTCCATTCATGTGATCAAAGCCGCGCGGCGGCGTCCAGGATGACTTTGGCGACTTCCTGCGGATGCGACAGCATTGCCGTGTGGCCGCCGCCGGGGACGGGCGTGACCCTGGCTTTGAGGCGCGCCGCCTCGGCATCCTGGAAGCCGGCGGGAATCATCTGGTCGCTGTCGCTCAGCACCCAGTAGCTCGGTTTGGTCTTCCACGCCGCATTCGTGATCTTGCCGAGCAGGACGGCCTGGCTGGTAGGGCCCTGCGCCGTCGCCAGCACGGCCGACTGCTCCTTCGGCAGGTCGCTGGCGAAATAGGTCTGGTAGGCCGTTGCCGTCAGCTTCAGGTAGCCCGCCGAATCCGGGACGATGCCGGCGGTCCAGGGCGCCGGCGGATAAGGGCTGACCAGGTCGTTGACGGACTCGCCGTCGCCCGGCGCGAACGCCGCCACATAGACCAGGGCGCCGACTTTCGGATCGACGCCGGCTTCGGTAATCACGGCGCCGCCGTAGGAGTGGCCGACCAGCAGCATCTTGCCGGTGCGGCCTTCCAGGGCGCGGCGGACGGTCGCCGCGTCTTCGGCCAGCGACGTCAGGTGCAACTGGACCGCGACGACGTCGACGCCTTTGGCCTGCAATAGCGGCGTCACCTGCGCCCAGCTCGAGCCGTCGGCCCAGGCGCCATGCACCAGCACGGCGGTGATGCCGGCAAGTTGCGGCGCCGGCGTGGCGCTCACGGGAAGCGGAGCCGCGTCGCTGGCGCCGCAGCCGGACAGGGTGGAACCGGCGGCTGCTGCGGCGAGCAGGAGTCCGGCGGCACGCAGGGGAAGCGAAGGCAGATGCATGACGTTCTCCTTTCGCCTCAGGCCGCGAAGCCGCCGTCCACCGGCAGGTCGGCGCCGGTGACGAAGGAGGCTTCCGGACCGGCTACCCAGGCGGCCATGGCAGCTACTTCCTCCGGCGTGCCGTGGCGGGGCAGGGCCATCAGGTCGTGCAGCGAGGCGGCGAAGTCGGTTCCGGCCGGGTTCATGTCGGTGTCGGTGGGACCCGGCAGTACATTGTTGACTGTGATGCCGCGGCCACCCAGGTCGCGCGCCAATCCTTTGACCAGACCGGTCAGCGCCGATTTGCTCATCGCGTATACCGCGCCGCCGGCAAAGGGCATGCGATCGGCGTTGGCGCTGCTGATATTGATGATGCGGCCGCCCTCGCGCATGTGGCTTGCCGCCGCCTTGGCGGCGACGAACACCGCGCGCACGTTCACGGACACCGTCTTGTCGAAATCGGCGAGCGAGAATTCGTCGATCTGCCCGGTCAGGAAGACGCCGGCGCTGTTGACGAGGATGTCGAGCCGGCCGAAACGCTCCGCCACGCCGTCGATCGCGAGCTGCAGCGCGCGCGAATCCGACGCATCGGCCTTGATGGCGATGGCGGCGCCGCCGGCGTCGCGGATTTCGGTTGCCAAAGCTTCGGCGGCATCCGCTGAGTTCTGATAGCTGAAGGCGACCGTGGCGCCCTCGCGCGCAAGGCGCCTTGCAATGGCCGCGCCGATGCCGCGCGAACCGCCGTTGATGAATGCAATCTTGCCGATCAAAGTTTGATGCATGACGTACTCCTTCAGGTGGTGGCGAATGTCGGGTCAGGCTGCCTGCCTCGACTGGTAAGCGGATGCGTGCAACCAGGCGGCCATCTGGATGGCGGGGAAAGGGCGCGCGACGAAATAGCCTTGGGCGATGTCGCAATCCAGCGCCTGGAGCATGTCCCAGATGGCGCGGTCGGCCGTTCCCTCGGCGACGACCTTGAGTCCGAGATCGTGGGCCAGCGCGATGGTGGCGCGCACGATGCTGGCGGCGCGCCGGTCGTGCATCATGCGGCTGGTGAAGCCATGGTCGATCTTGATGACCTGCACCGGCAGCTCGGCCAGGTAGGCCAGCGAAGAAAAGCCGGTGCCGAAATCGTCCACATGCAGTTCGAAGCCGAGCGCCCGCAGGCGCCGCAGCTCGGCGATGCTGTCCGCCGGGTTGCGCATCAGGGCGCCTTCGGTGACTTCCAGGCCTAGCGTATGGCTCTCGATATGTTCGCTGCGCAGGATCGCCGGCAGCAGTGCGGACAGGCGCAGGGCCGACACGTCGCGCGTCGACAGGTTGACGGCGAGCGGAATGTCCAGGCCTTGCGACGCCCATGCCGCCGACTGGCGCGCGCTGGCGCGCAGCATGTGCTCCGTCAGCAGCATGATCAGGTCCGTCGATTCGAGCAGCGGCACGAATTCGGTCGGCAGGATCATGCCGCGCTCGGGGTGATGCCAGCGTACGAGCGCTTCGGCGCCGGCCAGCTCGCCGCTGCGCATGTCGATCTTGGGCTGGCAATACAGCTTCAGGTCGCCGCGCTCGGCCGCCGAACGTAGTTCGCCGAGGAGGGACAGGCGCTCCGGCGTGTGCGGGTCGCGGCGCGGATCGTAGACGCCGACCGAGATCCCGAGATCCTGGGCCTGGTACAGCGCCACGTCCGCCTTGCGCAGCAGGACCGAATACACGTCGCCATGCAGGGGGGCGAGGGCGATGCCGATATGGACCCCCAGTTCGCAGCGGAAGCCAAGCGCCTGCAGGGGACGTTCGAAGGCGGCGCGCACCGCGCCGGCGAATTCAAGCACCTGGCGCAGCGCGAACCCGGGCAGCAGCACCGGAAAACGCGAGCCGACCCGCGCGGCCAGTGCTTGCGGCGGCAGTACGCCTTGCAGGCGCACCTGGGCCTCGGCCAGCAGCGCGTCCCCAAGATCGTGGCCGAGTGCGTAGTTGATATTCCTGAAGTGCAGGAGATTGACGATCAGGACCGCGGCGTTGCCTTGCCTGCCCAGATGCTGCGGGGCCAGGGCGTCGAGCCCGGCCCGCGACAGCATGGTCGCTTTGTGTTCGGTGTCGATGGTGCTGTACATGATGTCCCTCCTCCGGGATCGCTTGCGGCCAGTATAGGGACACCGATTTTTTCTCGTTGACGCCCGCAGGCCGGCCACGGGCGAAAACGCAACACCGCGCGGGATCAGGCCGCGAAGCCGCCGTCGATCAGCAGGTCGGCGCCGGTCACGAAGGCCGATTCCGCGCTCGCCAGATAGGCCACCATGCCGGCCACTTCATCCGCCTTGCCATGGCGCGGCAGCGCCATCAGGCCGTGCAGCCCAAGGGCGAAGTCGCTGTCGGCTGGATTCATGTCGGTATCGATCGGACCCGGATTGACGTTGTTGATGGTGATGCCGCGGGCGCCGAGGTCGCGCGCCATGCCCTTTACCAGGCCGGTGAGGGCGGACTTGCTCATCGCGTACACGGCGCCGCCGGCAAAGGGCATGCGTTCGGCATTGGTGCTGCTGATGTTGATGATGCGGCCGCCTTCAGCCATGTGGGCCGCCGCAGCCTTCGATGCGACGAACACGCCGCGCACGTTCACAGCCACGGTCTTGTCGAAGTCCTCGAGCGAGAACTGGTCGACGGGGCCGAGCAGCAGGACGCCAGCGCTGTTGACCAGGATGTCCAGGCGGCCGAAGCGCTCGGCCACGCTGTCGATGGCGCGGGTCAGGGCCACCGCGTCCGAGGCGTCGGCCTTGAGTGCGATGGCCTTGCCGCCGCGCGCTTCGATTTCCGCGACCAGGGCTTCGGCGGCGATGGCCGATGCGGCGTAGCCGATGGCGACGGTGGCGCCTTCGCTTGCCAGGCGGCGGGCGGTGGCGGCGCCGATGCCGCGCGAACCGCCGTTGATGAAGGCGACTCTGCCATTGAGTTTGGTGGTGTTCATGATGATGTCCTTTCGGGGTGGTTGAGAAACGGTAAGGACAGTATCTTCCGACGCAGGTAGTCGCGGTAGTCATCAATCCGAAACTACAGTTTCAACCAATGGTATAAAATCGGCGCATGCAAAACGAACTCACCACCCACCTCGACGCTTTCGTCGCCTCCGCCGACGAGCACAGCTTCTCGGCGGCCGCGCGCCGCCTCGGCATCACACCGGCCGCCGTCAGCAAGAGCGTGGCCCGGCTCGAGGCCGGCCTCGGCGTGCGCCTGTTCCAGCGCAGTACACGCAGCCTGAGCCTGACGGAGGAGGGCGAGCGCCTGTACAGCCAGGTGCGCATGCCCTGGAGCGAGATCGGCAACGCGCTGGAGGAGTTGCAGCAGGGCGCCGGCAAGCCGGCGGGAACCTTGAAAGTGGCCATGGCTCCGGCCGTGGGCCGGACCTATTTCGTGACCATGCTGGACAGCTTCATGGAGCGCTATCCGGACATCGTGCCGGACCTGCATTTCGATAACCGCCAGGTCGACCTGATCGCCGAAGGCTTCGATGTCGCCATCGGCGGCGGCATCGAACTGACCGAAGGACTGATCGCGCGCGAGCTCGCGCACGTGCACATCGTGCTGGCCGCCGCGCCTTCCTATCTGGCGAAGCATGCGGCGCCCGCCGAGCCGGCGGACCTGGCGCGCCACAAGGGCCTGCTGCGGCGCTCGCTCGCGACCGGCCGCCTGGCGCCCTGGGTACTCAAGAACCGGGACGGCGGCGAAGTCGTCGCCAATGTGCGGCCGGTGGCGGTGCTGGACGATCCCGAGGCGCTGGCCAGGGCGGCCGCCTGCGGGCTCGGCATCGCCATGCTGCCGCTGCCGCACGCGCTGCCTCTGCTGCACAGCGGGGAACTGGTGCGCGTGTTGCCCGACTGGCATGCGGAAACGCGGCCGCTATCGATCTATTATTCGAGCCGCAGGCTGTTGCCGGCCAAGGTGAGGGTCTTCGTGGACCACGTGCTCGGCGAAGCCAGGGCGCGGGCTTACGGCGACATTTTCAGGTACGAAAAGCCTTGACCATGTAAATATCATGAATTAGCTTAGGAAAATGATATCGATTACATGCAGATGACATTGTCAGGTCACATGGCCGTGTGAATATGTGTGAATGTCGAATTAACAAGGGTTCACTGGCAGTACAATGCCGCCGCCGCGACAATACATGCACGACGAATAAAGGTGAAAGACTGCTTCCAGGCTGCAAGACCATGACCGCCGATGACTCCAGACAGGGCGACGATGCCGGCATCGCGGACCCGCCATCCAGCCCGGCGCCCGCGCAGCCCGCCTCGGCCCTCGCTTTCGGCCCTTACCGCTTGCACACCGATCCGCTGCGCTTGTGCCGCAGGGATGAAGAAGTGCGGCTCGGCGGCCGCGCGCTCGATCTGCTGATGGCCCTGGTGTCGCGGCCCGGTGAAGTCCTGAGCCGCAGCGAGCTGGAGGCGCAGGTCTGGCCCTACTCGATCGTCGAAGACAGCAGCTTGCGGGTGCATGTGGCAGCCTTGCGGCGGGCGCTGGGCGATGGCATCGACGGCGCCCGCTATATCGCCAACGTGCCGGGACGGGGCTACAGCTTCGTGGCGCCGGTGGCCCGCGTGGGAAGCGAGGCGCCCGAGCCTGTGCCGTCCGTGCTCGACGGCGTGAACAACCTGCCGATCAGCCTGACGCGCCTGATCGGCCGCGACGCGATCGTCGCCAGCCTGTGCGTGGAGCTGGCGCAGCGCCGGCTGGTCAGCATCGTCGGCCATGGCGGCATCGGCAAGACCTCGCTGGCCCTGGCGGTGGCGGCGCAGGTCCGCGAGCATTATCCCGCCGGTGTCTGTTTTGTCGACCTCGCGCCCCTGACTGCGCCCAGCCACGTGATCGAGTCCGTCGCTTCGGCCCTGGGATTGCCGCTGCCCTCGGAATCGAACATGAGCGAGCTCGAAAACTGGCTGCGCCCGCGCCGCCTCCTGCTGGTCCTCGACAACTGCGAGCACCTGCTGGACGCGGTGGCTGCGCTGGTCGAACGAGTGCTCAGGCGCGCCCCCGGGCTGGTGATCCTGACCACTTCGCGCGAGCCGCTCGACGCCGAAGGAGAGTGGGTCCACCGGCTGCAGCCGCTCGAAACGCCGCCCGATGGCCCGCCCATCGACAGCGCCGTCGCGCTCGGCTTCTCGGCCGTCGAGCTGCTGGCCGAGCGGGCCGCCGCCAGCCTGGACACCTTCGAAATCGATGCCGGCAACGTGCACCTGGCGGCGGCCTTGTGCCGGCGCCTGGACGGCGTGCCGCTGGCGATCGAGTTCGCCGCCTCGCGCATCGGCCTGCTGGGTTTGCAGGGCGTTTGCGTTCAGCTCGACGACCGCTTGCGCCTGCTGGGCAGTGGCCGGCGCACGGCCCTGCCGCGGCATCGTACGCTGCGCGCCCTGCTGGACTGGAGCTACCACCTGCTGTCTCAGTCCCAGCAGGAAGTGCTGCGCCGCTGCGGCGTGTTCAAGGCCGGTTTCTCGCTGGAGGCGGCCAACGCGGTGATCGCCGACGAGGCCTTGCCCGCCGCCGTGGTGCGCGAGTGCCTGCTGGACCTGGTCAGCAAATCCCTGGTCCGGGTGGAGCTGGCGCACTCGCCGCCCACCTACAGCCTGCTCGAGATCACGCGCGCCTATGCGCTCGAGCAGCTCGGGGCCGATCCCATCGGCAAGGAAATGTTCCACCGCCACGCGCGCTACATGGCCGGCCTGGTACGGCAGGGTGTTCTCGACTTCGAGAAGATGTCGACGCACCAGTGGTTCTTTTCGTTCTCGGCCGACATCGGCAACTTCAGGGCCGCACTGGACTGGTGCTTCAGTGGCGAAGGCGATGCGGCGATCGGCATCGAACTCTTGGCCACGGTGCTGTATCCGATGACGCTGCTGCTCGGCGAAAGCGAATTCCGCATGCGCGCCAGGCAGGCCCTGGACGCAATTGAAGCGGGTGCGCAGGCGGACCCGATTCACCAGATGCGCATCTTCAGCATGTTCCGCTATGTGTCGCCCGGCGCCGCGGTGACCATGCCGCAGCCGATGCTGGCGCTGGCGGAGCAGGAGCAGGACGCCGGCGCCCAGCTCGAGGCGCTCTATCACTTGCAGACCTACAGCTTCGGCGGCGGCGATTACCACTTGGCCGATATGTATTCCAGGCGCAGCGAAGAAGTCGCCAGCCGCTGCGGCGCCCCCGAAATCATGCACGCCAAGCGCCTTCGAGCCCTGGCATCCCACTACCACGGCGAGCACGCGGACGCCGCCGAGTATGCGTCGACTATCCTGTATGAGGACGACCAGCCGGTGCCCCTGCGGCTGGCGGCGTGGCTGTCGCGGCGACTGTCGATGCAGATCCTGATGTCGCGCATCTTGTGGATCCAGGGGCAGGGCGAGCGCGCCATGACGCTGGCGACCGAATGCGTGCGCAGTGCCGGCGATGCCCGCTTCCCGGCGGCGCTCTCGCAGGCGCTCTGCCTCGGGGCAATTCCGGTGGCGTTCTGGCAGGGCGACGAAATGGCCGTGCGCAGCCTGTTGCAGCTGCTCGACGCCCACCTCGAACAGTGTCCCCAGCCCTACTGGATGATTTGGGCCCGGCATCTGCATGAACTGGTCGCCATGGGCGCGCATAGCGGAGGCCTGGGCGCGCCGCTGCCGGGTCCGGCCGACGCCAAGCTGCTCGACCACCTGGTGAGCTTTGGCGTCTGGATGCATCACGAACAGGCCATGGAGCGGTGGCGCCGGGGTTTCGTGGGCTGGAACGGGCCCGAATTGTTGCGGATCGAAGGCGAACTGCTGCTCCGCCGGCAAGGCCCGGCAGGCTATCGGGCGGCCCACGCGGTCTTCACCGAGGCGCTGGCGCTGGCCGAGAAGCAGCAGGCGCACGGCTGGGCGCTGCGCGTCGTGAACAGCCTGGCGCGGCTGCACAGGATGCAGGAAAGCCGGGGCCGGATTCCCGACCTGCTCGGCCCCTGGCAGGATCGCCTCGGCGCAATGGGCGGCAGCGCGGACGCCGCCGAGGCCCGGCTGCTGCTGCAGGATATCTGATTCACATCTTTTCACACCCGGTCGTCCGGCAGGCCTACTAAGATCGGCGTTGTATCGTCGATTGCCAGCAAGCTGCCGTGACCATGACCCTGGAAAACCCGAACGCGAATGCGCACGCCGAATCCGCCGTACTGGTATTCGGCCCCTTCGCCCTGCACCGCGCCAGCCAGCAGTTGCTGAAGGGCGACCAGGCGGTGCGCCTGGGCAGCCGCGCCTTCGACCTGCTGGTCGACCTGGTCGAAAGCGCCGGCCAGCTGCGCACGCGGGAGCAGCTCGAAGCCCGGGTCTGGCCGCGCTCGATCGTCGAGGAGACCAGCTTGCGGGTGCACATGTCGGCCTTGCGCCGGGCCCTCGGCGACGGGCGTGACGGCGCGCGCTACATCGAGAACATCCCCGGCTGCGGCTACAGCTTTGTCGGCACGGTGACGCGCTTGGCCGGCCCGCCCGCCGCGCCCCCGGCCGCTGACACGGGTCCGCGGCTGATCGGCCGCGCGAACGATTTGCGCGCCCTGCACGAGCAGTGCGTGCGCACGCGCCTGCTGTCGATCGCCGGTCCCGGCGGCATCGGCAAGACGGTGCTGGCATTGGCCGTCGCGGAAGCGGGCAGGGCGCAGTTCGCGGACGGCGTCCTGGTTGCCGACCTGGCCTCCGTCACGGAAGCCGATTGCGTCGTGGATGCCGTGGCCGACGCGGCGGGCGTGCGGCTGCCGGCCGCGGGGCGCCGTGCAGCCTTGTGCGCGAGCCTGGGCCGGCGCCGGCTGTTGCTGGTGCTCGACAATTGCGACCGGGCGGTCGAGGGCGCCGCGGCGCTGGCCAGCGCCTTGCTCCGCCAGGCGCCCGGCATCCACATGCTGGTGAGCACCCGCGAACCGCTCGACGTTCAGGGGGAGCGGGTCCACTGGCTGGGCAGCCTGGCCACGCCCGAGGACGATCCCGCAGACCCGCGCGAAGCCCTGACGTATCCCGCCATCGAACTGTTCGCGGAACGGGCCAAAGCCAAGGACGATCGTTTCGTGCTCGACGAAAGCAGGGTGGCCGACGTCTGCCGGCTGTGCCGCTGCCTGGACGGCATCCCGCTGGCGATCGAGCTGGCCGCCGCCCGCGTCGAGGCGCTCGGCCCGGCCGCCCTGGCCGCCAGCCTTGGCGACCTGCTGGGCCTGCTCACGCGCGCGCGCCGCACGGCGCTCCCGCGCCATCGCACCATGGAGGCGACCCTCGCGTGGAGCTACGAGATGCTGGACGAGGACGAGCGCGCGGTCCTGAGCCGCAGCGCGATCTTCCAGGCCGAGTTCAGCATCGAGGCCGCGCGCGACGTCTGCGCATTCGGCGCCGTCGACCGGGAAGCGGTCGTGCGCTGCATCGAAAGCTTGGCGGCGAAATCGCTGTTGGCGCGCCGGATGGAGGGCAGCACCGCCCTCTACCGGCAACTTCTGCTGACGCGGACCTACGGTTTCGGCAAGCTGGACGAGGAGGACAGGACGGTGCTGGCGCGGCGGCACGCGAGGCACGTGGCGGCGCTGCTCGCGCAGAGCCCGGCCGCGGTGGCCGCGCAGTCTGCGCTGCCCTGGATTGGCGCCCATGGCCGTGCCTTCGACGACGTCCGCGCGGCGCTCGCCTGGGCCTATGGTGCGCAGGGCGATCCGGCGCTCGGCATCGCGATGACGCCGAACCTGATCCATACCTTGCGCTTCCTGGGCATGCCCGATGATTTCCCGCGCCGCCTGATGCAGGCGCTCGACGGGTGCGGCGGTCCCGGGCTCGCGCCCGAGGGCGCGCTGGCGGCGTATACGGCGTTTGCCATCGCCGGCGCCTACAGCCATGCCGAATGCGAGCAGCTGCGCGAGATCGTCGTGCGCCTCCAGGCCCTGCTGTCAGCCGTCGAAGCGCCGGTCTTGCGCAGCCAGGCCCTGGTCGCCATGGGCGCCGCCACCTTCGTCATGGGCGACACCAGCCTGATGCTGGAGGTGGTGCGCGGCCTGCGGGCGCTGGCGGAGCAGGAAGCGGACGCCGCCTACGCCGTGCTGGCGGACCGCCATGAATCGGCCGTGCGCTTTTTCCGCGGCGAGCATGCGGCGGCGGAGGCGCTCTGCCGCCGCGCGCTCGAGCCGGCGCCGCAGTTGGCGGTCGGGGCTGTGTCGATCCCTGTGCCGGCCGCGGTCACCTCGCGCTGGCACCTCGCACGCATCGCCTGGATCCGCGGCAAGCCCGAGCTGGCCGCGCAGCTTGCCCATGAAGCACTCGCTTTCGCCGAGCGATGCCATTCGCTGGCGCAATGCCAGACGCTGGTGGTGATGGCCCTGCCGGTGGCGCTGTGGCGCGGCGAGCATGCCCATGCCGCGCTCCTGGCAGCGCGCCTGGCCTCCCTGGGCGAGGCCGGGGTCGGCCCGTACTGGCAGGAATGGGCGCGGACCTGGGCGGCGGCGATCGTCGGCAGCGCGCAGGGAGCCGAGGCCGCGGCGGCTTGTCCGGACGCCCTGGCGCCGATCGCGCAGGACATGCTGGCCACCTGCGGCGGCATGCTGTGCGAGGCCACGTGGGAACGGGCCGAGGCAGGCGAGATCGACTGGTGCGCAGCCGAAGTCTGGCGCGTGCGCGGCGAGCAGTTGCTGCGCCAGGGCGCAAGCGCGCACGACGCCGCGTGCGCCTTGTTCCTGCGCGCGCTCGACCTGGCCCGCAAGCAGCAGGCGCTGGGCTGGGAACTGCGCATCGCCTGCAGCCTGTTGCGGAGCTGGCGCGGCACCCCGCGCGCGGCGGAAGGACGGCGCCTGCTGGAGGACACGCTGGGCCGCTTTACCGAGGGACTCGATACTGCCGATTGCCGTGCCGCGCTCGCGCTGCTGGCCTGAGGGAGGACACGCGCATGCCCGTCTCCACCCACGACACCGGTTTCACGCTCGACCAGGCGCGTGGCGAAGCCTGGTTCGGCGGAATGCGGATCGACCTCGATGCCGACGCCTTCGCGGTTCTGCAGGCCCTTCTCTCCGCGGCCGGGGCCACGCTCGATCCGGCGGTCCTGGCGCGCCAGGATGGCGCCGCGAAGCTGTGGATGTGCATGGCAAGGCTGAACGATGCCCTTGCGCGCTGCTCGCCGCTGGCCGGCTACGTCGCCAGCCAGCCGGGCCAGGGCTACCGCCTGGTACGGACCAGGGCGCGCGACGGCCGGCTGCTTGGACGGGCCAATGAGCTGGCCCGGGTGGCGGAGCTGTTGCAGGCCCATCGCTTCGTCACCGTCGCCGGACCGGGCGGGATCGGCAAGACCACGCTCGTGCGGGCGGTGGCGGCGCGCTGCGCGGACCTGTATCCGGATGGGGTGCGCTTCATCGACCTGGCCGCACTGTCCGAAGGCCGCGAGCTGGCCGGCGCCCTGGGCGCGGCGCTGGGCATCGCACGCCTGACGCGCGAGGGCCTGGCCCAGCTCGGCGCCTTCCTGCACGGCCGGCGCATGCTGGTCATCTTCGATTGCTGCGAGCATCACACCGGGGTCGCTGCCGAAGCCTGCGAGTCGGTGCTGCGCGCCGCCTGCGGGGTCGACATCCTGTGCACCAGCCGCGAACCGCTGCTTGCGCAAGGCGAACGGATCCTGCGGCTCGGACCGATCGGCCTGCCGGAGGACGCCATGGCGCAGGATGCTGCGGCCGCGGCGGCTTGTCCGTCGGTCCAGCTGTTCGTGGCGCGGGCCACCGACGATCATGGCGCCGGCTTCGTGCTCGACAGCCGCAATGCCGCGCTGGTCTGCTCGATCTGCCGGGCGGTGGAAGGGGTGCCGCTGGCGCTCGAACTGGCTGCGTCGCTGGTGCGCTCACTGGGCCTGGGCGCACTTGCCTCGCAGACCTCGAAGTGGTTGCTGGAAGCGCCCGCCGGCCCGGCGCATCCCGGTGGCCGGCATCGCACGCTGTCCAGCATGCTGGACTGGAGCTACGACGCGCTGGCGCCGCACGAGCAGCAGGTCCTGCGCGCCTTGTCCGTGTTCCGCGGCGGCTTCACGCTCGAAGCGGCCGGCGTGGTGGCTGCCTTCGCGGACGTCGATCCCGACTGCGTGCTCGATACCGTCATCGGGCTGGCCAGCAAATCCCTGGTGAGCGCAGCGGGGGAGGGCAGCGCCCATCGCCACCGCCTGCTGGATCTGACCCGGGAATATGCGTTCGACAAACTGGCTGCCGGCGGCGAGCTGGCCAGGGTGCAGGAGCGTCATCTACGCTGGCTGTGCCAGCTGATGGAAACCCTGGAGCGCGACTGGATGACGCTGGGCTGGCGCGCCTGGGTCGACCTGTACCGGCCCTGGGTCGACGATATTCTTGCTGCGATCGACTGGGCGCTGGGGCCCGGACGGCAGCCCCTGCTGGGCGCTCAGCTGGCCGGCATCGGTTTTTCGCTGGGCGACCAGATCGGGCTCGCGCGCGAGTTCCACGAGCGTGTCCAGCATGCGATCCGGGCCGTCGAGCCGCTGTCGGACGTTCCCGCCGCGGTGCTGCTGCGCCTCAATTTCGTCAGCGCCGACGGGCCCGGCCTGTCCGCGCCCGGACAGATGAAGCGCATGTCCAGGGCCGAGTGGGTCGTCAAGCTGGCACGGGATTCGGGTTTGCCGATGCTGCAGGGGGCCTCGCTGATCGCCATCTGGGGCTCCCCTTTTTTGCGCGGCGACTATCCGCGTTCGCTGGCGAACGCCAGGCGTATCGCGCGCGCCGCCCGAGTGGAAGCCGATCCTTATCTGGAACTCATCGGGCAGCGCACGATGGCGCAATCGCTGCACTTCATGGGACGGCACGAGGAAGCCCGGCGCTGCACTGCTCTGGCCCTGGCCAACGGCGGCATGCGCATTCCGCTGGCCTACCAGCCGTCGCCGGTGCAGGTCGGCACCTCCTGCCGCATCATTCTGGCGCGCCTGCTGTGGATGCAGGGTGCGGCGGACCAGGCGCTCGCGATGTGCGAGGAAGCGCTGGCGGCGTCGGAGAGTGACCGCCCCTCGGCAATGTGCCAGGTGCTGTCCATGGCCGCGGTGCCGGTCGCGCTGTGGCGCGGCGAAACTGCGCACGCGGCCGCCCTGGTGCGGCGCCTGCGCGGCCGCGCGGAGGCGCACGGCATGGGCTTCTGGATCGAATGGGCGCAGCGTTTCGAGGACGCGCTTGCGGTGATCGATGGCGCCGCGCAGCCGCAAGACCTCCCTTCCTTCGGCGACAGGCGCGAATTCCTTGCCAAGTGCCGCGACCACCTCGTCACCTTTTCCACCAGACTGCTGAGCGAGGAGGCGGTCGAGCGCTGCGAGGCGGGCCTGGTCGCATGGTGCCTGCCCGAGTTGTTGCGCGCGCAGGCGCTCCACCGCCTCGCTTCGGATGCGCCGCAGCTTGCCGGCGCCGCGGAAATGCTGTTGCGCCGGTCCCTGGATGTGGCGCGGCAGCAGGGCGCGGCGGCGTGGTCGCTGCGCAGCGCCACCAGTCTCGCGCTTCTGTACCAGCGCCGGGGCGAGCAGGCGGCGGCGCGCGCCACGCTCGAACCGGCGCTGGCGTGCTGCCGCGAAGGCGAGGCGACGGCTGACCTGCGCGCCGCCCGAAGCTTGATGGATGTTCTGGGATGAACGACAGCATGAACGCTCCCGGCAACCAGGTGCTCGAAGCCAGCCAGGCGGCCATGCTGGCCTTCGGTCCTTTCCGCCTGCAGGCCGACGGCTTGCGGCTGTATCGCGGGGACGAGGAAATAAGGCTCGGCGGCCGTGCGCTGGCCCTGCTGCTGGCCCTGGTGTCGCGGCCGGGTGAGATCTTGAGCCGCGGCGAGCTCGAAGCCCAGGTATGGCCATACTCCGTGGTCGAGGACAGCAGCCTGCGGGTCCATGTGGCGGCCGTGCGGCGCGCACTCGGCGACGGCGTCGGCGGCGCTCGTTACATCGCCAATATCCCGGGGCGCGGTTACAGTTTTGTCGCCACGGTGTCGCGCAGCGGCATGGAAGCGCCCGGCGCCGCGGCGGCTCCGGTCCAGTCGGAAAGGATCAACAATCTGCCGACCTGCCTGACCCGCCTGATCGGGAGGGAGGCTAGTGTCCGCGTCCTGTCCTCCGAACTGGCCCTTCGCCGGCTGGTGAGCATCGTCGGCCATGGCGGCATCGGCAAGACATCGCTGGCCCTGGCCGTCGCGGCCCAGGTGCAGCAGCAGTTCGCCGGCGGCGCCTGTTTCGTCGACCTGGCGCCGCTGATCGCCTCGGACCACGTGGTCGAAGCTGTCGTTTCGGCCCTTGGCATATCGATGTCGCAGGAATCCCAGATGGGTGAGCTCGAGAGCTGGCTGCGCTCGCGCCGCCTGCTGCTGGTCCTGGATAATTGCGAGCATCTGCTGGACGAAGTGGCGGGACTCGTGGAACGCCTGCTCAAGCGCGCACCCGGCCTGGTGATCCTGACGACTTCGCGCGAGCCCCTCGATGCCGAAGGCGAGTGGGTGCACCGGATCCAGCCGCTCGACGCGCCGCCCGATGGGCTGGCGATCGACAGCACGCGCGCACTCGGCTTTTCGGCGGTCGAGCTGCTGGCCGAGCGCGCCATGGCGAGCCTGGATGACTTCACGATCGACAGCGACAACGTCCACCTTGCGGCGGCGCTGTGCCGGCGCCTGGATGGGGTGCCGCTGGCCATCGAATTTGCCGCCTCCCGCATCGGGCTGCTCGGCCTGCAGGGTGTCTGCGTGCAGCTCGACGACCGCCTGCGCCTGCTCGGCAGCGGGCGCCGCACGGCCCTGCCGCGGCACCGGACCCTGCGCGCCTTGCTGGACTGGAGCTACGACCTGCTGGCCCGGCCGCAACAGGAAGTGCTGCGCCGCTGCGGCGTGTTCAAGGGCGGCTTTTCGCTCGAGGCGGCCAACGCCGTGATCGCCGACCCGCAGCTGCCGGCCGCGCTGGTGCGCGATTCCCTGCTCGATCTGGTCGCCAAGTCGCTGGTCCGCGTGGACCTGGCGGACACGCCGCCGCGTTACAGCCTGCTCGAGATCACCCGCGCCTACGCCCTCGAGCAGTTGGACCGCGACCCACGCCGGAACGAAGTGCACCGGCGCCATGCCGGCTACATGGTCGACCTGGTCAAGCGCCGCGCGGCCGAATGGACGGAAAGCTTGCCGCAGCAGTCTTACCTCAGCTATGCCTCCGAGGCCGGGAATTTCCGCGCAGCCCTCGAATGGTGCTTCGGTCCCGAGGGCGATGCGTCGATCGGCATCGCTTTGCTGGCGACCGATTTTCATCCGATGGCCCTGTATCTCGGCGAGAATGAATACCGCATGCGCGCCAGGCAGGCGCTGGACGCGATCCTGGCGGGTACGCCAGCCGACCCGATGCACGAAGTCCGCATCTTCAGCGTGTTCCACTACATTTCGGCGGCCGACGGCGACAAGCCGGCGCTCGACCGCCTGCACCAGATCGCCGAGCAGGGGACCGACGAGGGCGTCCGGCTCGAGGCGCTCTATCAGCTGCACGCCCATAACTTCGGACGGGGGAACTACCACTTGTGCGGTCCGCTTTCCCGGCGCAGCGAAGAAGCGGCGCGCCGTTGCGGTCCCGCCGAGATGCTGCACGCCAGGCGGTTGCGGGCCCTGGCATCGCATTACGGCGGCGAGCATGAGGTCGCGGCGGAATACGCATCCTCGCTGCTGTACCACGACGACCAGCGCGTACCCTTGCGGCTCAGTGGCTGGCTGTCGCGGCGCCTGTCGATGCAGATCGTCATGACCCGCGTGTTCTGGATGCAGGGACAGGGCGCGCGGGCGAGCGAGCTGGCTGCCGAATGCTTGCGCCATGCCCGGGCTGCGCGCTTTCCGGCAGCGCTCTCCCAGGCGCTGTGCCTGGCCGCGCTGCCGGTGGCCTTGTGGCGCGGCGACGACGGCCTCGCGCGCTCGCTGCTGCTGGAGCTCGAATCCCATCTTGCCGAACATCCGCAGAAATACTGGGGTCCCTGGCTGAACGACCTGCAGCAGGTGATGGCCTTGCGCGCCCTGCCGCCCGTCTTCGTTACGCGCCTGCCTGACGCCCCGGACGCCAAGCTGCTGGATCATCTGGTGACCTTCGGCGCCTGGGGCTACCAGGAGAAAGCGCTGGAACGCTGGCGCCGCGGCATGGTCGGCTGGAACGGTCCCGAATTGCTGCGTATCCAGGGCGAACTGCTGCTGCGCGGCGCCGCCGCCGGCGACGCGGCCGCGGCGGAAGCCGCGTTCATGGAAGCGCTGGCGCTGGCACGCCAGCAGCGGGCCCACGCCTGGGGTCTGCGCGCGAGCAACAGCCTGGCAAGGCTATGGCTGGCGCAAGGGCGCCTGGAAGACGCCGGAAAGCTGCTCGAACCATGGCTGCCGCGGCTCGAAGCGATGGGCGAAGCCGTGGATGCGAACGAAACACGATTGCTGCTGGAACGCTGATGACTCACATGATTTCATATCAGACCTGCCCGCCGCCCCGGCCGTCCCAGTCGCCCCCGGGCAAGCGTATGCTGGGCCGCGCGGAAGAACTGGCAAGGGTGGCCGAACTCCTGCAGGAATACCGCTTCGTGACCATCGTCGGGCCCGGCGGAATGGGCAAGACCTCGCTGGCCGCAGCGCTGGCGAAGGAGTGCGCGGAACTCTACCCGGACGGCGTGCACTTCATCGATCTGGCAGTGCTTGCGGAAGGACGCGATGTGATCGGCGTCCTCGGCGCCGCGCTCGGCATCGCCCGGCTGACGCGCGACGGCCTGCCGCAGCTCGCCAGCCGGCTGCGTGGGCAGCGGATGCTGATCGTCTTCGACTGCTGCGAACGCCATACCGGGCCGGCCGCGCACGCCGGCGAAGCCCTGCTGCGCGCGGCGAACGGCATCGACGTGCTGTGCACCAGCCGCGAGCCCCTGCAGGCGCGCGGCGAGCGGATCGTACGCCTCGGGCCGATCGGCTTGCCGGACGCGGGCCATGCCCCGGATGCGGCGGCGCTGCGCTTTCCCGGCATCGAAATGTTCCTTGCGCGCGCACAGATCGACGGTCCCGCCGGCCTGCTCCTCGATCGCCGGAGCATCGCCCTGATCTGCGAGATCTGCCGCGCGGTGGACGGTGTTCCGCTGGCGCTCGAGCTGGCGGCTGCCCTGGTCCGGCCGCTGGGCCTGGAACGCCTGGCGCGGCAGACCTCGCAATGCCTGCTGGCGCCAACGCCGGCGCAGGCGCCCGCGGAGAACAGGCACGGCACGGTCGCGGGCATGCTCGACTGGAGCTACGACATGCTGTCCGCCGATGAACAGCGGGTATTGCGCTGCCTGGCGGTGTTCCGTGGCGGCTTCACGCTGGAGGCGGCGGGCGCGGTCGCGGCCTGCATGCCGGCCGATGCCGACGCTGCGCTCGACACCGTGATCGAACTGGCGGGCAAATCGCTGGTGAGCACAAATGCCGCCGGCGGCGCCGTTCGCCCGCGCCTGCTCGACCTGACCCGCGAATATGCCTACGGCAAGCTGGTGCGCAGCGGTGAACTGCATGCGGTGCAGGAGCGCCATGCGCGCTGGCTTGGCGGCCTGGCGGAAAGGCTGGAGCGCGAGTGGATGGAACTCCCGCGCGGCGCCTGGCTGGAGCTGTACGGTCCCTGGGTCGACGACATCCTCGCCGCCATCGACTGGGTGCTGGAATCGGGCGGGGATGCGCTGCTCGGCCTCAAGCTGGCCGGCGCCGGCTTCTTCCTCGGCGACCAGCTCGGCGTGGCCCGCGAGTTCCAGGGCTGCGTGCAGCGCGCCATCGAAGCATTCGGCGATCCGGAAGATGCGCCGACGTCCACCATGGAACTCCTGTGGCGCCTGAGCTTCGCGGATACGGATGGACGGGACCTGAGCGGACACGACTACCGCAAGAAGATAGCCGATGCCGAGCGCAATCTGGAATTCGCGCGCAGGAGGGGCTCCTCCCTGCTGCAAGCCTTTCCGCTGATGGCCATGTGGGGATGGCCTTATATCCGCGCCGATTATCCAGCTTCGCTCGCCGGTGCGGAGCGGGCCGCCAATGCCGCGCGCGAGCACGCCGATCCTTACCTGGAGCTGTTCGGGCAGCGCACGATGGCGCAATCCCTGCACTACCTGGGCCGTCACGCCGAGGCGCGCCGCTGCGCCACCCTGGCGCTGGAAAAGAGCGGACTGCGGATCCCGCTGGCCTATGCGCCGACGGCCGTGCAGGTGGCGACCTCGATGCGCATCGTGCTGGCGCGCGTGCTGTGGATGGAAGGCGCCGCCGACCAGGCGCTCGCGATGAGCGAAGAGGCGCTGGCGGCGGCGGAACGGGACCGTCCGGCGGCGCTGTGCCAGGCCCTGTGCCTGGCCGCGGCGCCAGTCGCCATCTGGCGCGGCGAGCTGAGGCCGGCCGCGCGCCACCTCGCGCGCCTGCGCGATTGTGCCGAAGGCCATGGACTGGGCTTCTGGCTCGACTGGACCAGGCGCTTCGAACATGCGCTGGCCGTGATCGAGGGGAGGGCGGATGCGCATGGCCTGCCGGGCTTCGACGATACCTTCGAGTTCTCCGCCAAATGCCGCGATCAACTGGTCACCTTTTCGCCTGGGCTGCTGGCCGACGATGCGCTGCTGCGCAGCCGGAGCGGCCTGGTGGGGTGGTGCCTGCCGGAGTTGCTGCGCGCGCAGGCACTGCGCCTGCTGGCCTCGGATCCGGCCGACGGCGCGGGTAGCGCGGCGGCTTTCCTGCAGCAAGCAATGGCCGTGGCGGAGCGGCAGGGAGCGCTGGCCTGGACCCTGCGCGGCGCCACCAGCCTTGCCGTCCTGTACCGGAGCCGCGGCGCGGCGGGCCAGGCGCGCGCCGTCCTCGAACCCGCGCTGGCCCGCTGCCGCGAAGGGGAGGCGACCGCCGACCTGCGCGCAGCCCATGCGCTGGTATCCTCCCTTTGATCTTGTCGAAGGAGACATCCATGATACCTGCCATTCCCGATACACCTGGCGCCCGCCGGCGAACGCCGGCGATGGCCGGGCGCCTGCTCGGCCGCGCGCCGGAGCTGGCGAAGGTGTCCGAATTGCTGCAGGCGCAGCGATTTGTGACCGTCGTCGGTCCTGGCGGCATGGGTAAAACCACGCTCGCGCGGGCGGTGGCGGCGCATTGCGCCGAGTTCTACCCGGACGGTGTGCATTTCGTCGACCTTGCCGTGCTGGCGGAAGGCCGCGAACTGGCGGGCGCAATCGGCGTGTCGCTCGGTATCGAACGCCTGACGCGCGACGGCCTCGGGCAGGTGGGGACATGGCTGCGCGGCCAGCGCAAGCTGATCGTGCTGGATTGCTGCGAGCGCCATACGGCGGTGGCGGCCCATGCCAGCGAAGCCTTGCTGCGTGCGGCGCCGGAAATCGATGTCCTGTGCACCAGCCGCGAACCCCTGCTGGCGCGCGGCGAAAGGATCGTCCGCCTCGGGCCGCTGGCCATGCCCGGGCCCGCCGAGGCCCAGCATGCGGCGCTGGCGGCGCGTTTTCCGGCGGTCGAACTGTTCGTGGCGCGCGCGGGCGGCGAGGACGCGGCGGCCTTCACGCTCGACGACGGCAACGCCGCGCTGGTATGCGACATCTGCCGTGCGGTCGAGGGCGGGCCGCTGGCGCTCGAACTGGCTGCATCCCTGGTACGACGGGTGGGAGTACGCCAGCTGGCCCGGCAGACCTCGAGATGGCTGCTCGACGCCGGCTGCGTCCAGGACCAGGCGGCCGACCGGCACCGCTCGGTCGTGAGCATGCTCGACTGGAGTTACGACACCCTGACGGCGCAAGAGCAGAGGGTCTTGCGCAGCCTCGCGGTGTTCCGCGGCTCGTTCACGCTGGAAGCGGCCGGCGCGGTGGCCGCCGGCCCGGATGACGAGCGTACGGACATCCTCGACACCGTGATCGAGCTGGCCGGCAAATCCCTGGTCAGCATGAGCGCGGAATCCGCCCACAAGCCGCGCCTGCTCGACCTGACCCGCGAATATGCCTACGACAAGCTGGTGCGCAGCGGCGAGCTGGATGTCCTGCGGAGGCGCCATGCCGAGTGGCTGGGCGAGCTGATGGAAACGCTCGACGTGGACTGGATGACGCTGCCGCGCAGCGACTGGGTGGCCCGCTACAGTCCCTGGATCGACGACCTGCTGGCCGCGATCGACTGGGGCCTCGCGCCCGGCGGCGACGCGCTGCTCGCAGCCCGGCTGGCCGCGGTCGGGTTTTCCATCGGCGACCAGATCGGCTATTCGCGCGAATTCCACGACCGTGCGCAGCTTGCCGTCGAGATCGTCGGCAAGCTGGCGGACCAGCCGCCGACTACCGTGCTGCGCCTGTTGTCGGTGGTCGGCGATGGCCGCGATCTCTCCGGCCATCCGATCTTCCGCTTCAATGCCGAGTTTGCGGATTGCCTGGAAGCCGCCAAGCGAGCAAAGATCCCGTTGCTGCACGGCGCGCCCCTGATATCGCGCTGGGGCGGGCCCTATGTGCGCGGCGATTACCCCGACTCGCTCGAGGGCGCCGGGCACATGGCGGAGGCCGCGCGGGAAAGCGGGGACCCGTACCTCGAGCTCATCGCCCAGCGCACGATGGCGCAATCCCTGCATTTCCTGGGACGGCACCGCGAAGCATGGCCTTTCGCCCGGCTCACCCTGGCCAACAGCCACAAGCGGATTCCTCTGGCCTACCTGGTGTCGCCGATGGACGTGGGCGTGTCGATCCGCATCACGATCGCCCGCATGCTGTGGATGGAAGGCGCCGCCGACCAGGCCGTCGCGATGAGCGAGGAGGCGCTCGACCTGTCGGAAAACGACCGCAAGGTGTCGATGTGCCATGTGCTGGCCATGGCCGCGGTGCCGCTGGCCCTCTGGCGCGGCGAAACGGCCTACGCCGGGCAGTTGACCCGGCGCCTGCGCGAGCGTGCGGAGCGCCACGGCATGGCCTACTGGGCCGGCTGGGCCCAGCGCTTCGAAGACGCACTGGGGGTGATCGAAGGCCGCGCCGATGCGCAAAGCCAGCCCTTCTTCACCGATACCCATGCCTTCTCCGCCAAGTGCCGCGATCATCTGGCGACCTTCTCTCCCTTGTTGTTGACGGACGATGCGGTCGCGCGCGCCGATGCCGGCAAGGTCGGCTGGTGTGTGCCGGAGCTGTTGCGCGTGCAGGCGCTGCACCGCCTGTCCGGCGATGCGGACGACAGTAGCGGCGCTGCCGCAGCGCTGTTGCGCAGATCGCTGGCCGTGGCGCAGGAGCAGGGCGCGCTCGGCTGGGCGCTACGCAGCGCCACCAGTCTTGCCGCCCTCTACCTGCACCGGGGCGCAGCAAGCCTGGCACGCGCGACGCTGGAGCCGGTCCTGGTGAACTGCCGCGAAGGACATGGCACGGCCGACGTGCGCGAGGCTCTCACACTGACGGCATCCTTGTGACAACGCCGCACGCCATCACGCTCGACCGCAGCCGTGGCGAAGCCCATGTAGGCGCTTCGCGTCTCGAGCTCGATGCCGGCGCCTGCATGGTGCTGGCGGCCTTGCTCGACGCCGACGGCGCGATCGTCGATCCGGCGACCCTTCGCGCGCGCTGCGGCGCCTCCCGGCTCTGGGACAGCGTGGCGAACCTGAACGACGCACTGGCCCGTTGCGCACCGGCGGCAGGCCATGTCGCCCATTTCCCGGGGCTGGGTTATCAGCTCGTGCGCGGTATGCCGTCCTCGGCGCTCCCACTCGGGCGCGCCGCCGAGCTGGCCCGGGTGGCGGCGCTGCTGGCAGCGCATCGCTTCGTCAGCATCGTCGGACCTGGCGGGATGGGCAAGACCACGCTCGCGCGCGCCGTCGTGGCGCAGCTTGCGGGCCGCTATCCGGACGGCGTACGCTTCATCGACCTGGCCGTCCTTGCGGAAGGGCGCGAACTGTTCGGCGCGCTCGGCGCTGCGCTCGGCCTGTCGCACCTGACGCGCGAGGGGCTGCCGCGCCTCGCCGCCTCGCTGCGCGGCCTGCGCATGCTGGTTGTCCTGGATTGCTGCGAGCACAGCACGGGCGCGGCAGCGCAGGCCAGCGAGGCCCTGCTGCGAGCCGCGCCCACGCTCGATGTCCTGTGCACCAGCCGCGAGCCGCTGCTCGCCCACGGCGAACACATCGTCCGCCTCGGACCCCTCGGTCTGCCGGACGCCGGCATCCCCTGCGAGGCTGCCGAAGCCGCCCGTTTCCCCGCCGTCGAACTGTTCGTGGCGCGCGCGGACGCCGACAGTCCGGCCGGCTTCGTGCTCGACGATGGCAATGCCGCGCTGGTATGCGAGATCTGCCGCTCGGTGCAGGGCCTGCCGCTGGCGCTGGAGCTTGCGGCATCGCTGGTTCGGCCGCTGGGCTTGCACAAGCTGGCGCGGGAGACCGCGGCATGCCTGCTCGGGGCCGAGGCCGCCCAGGCACATCTGGGCGGACGCCACCGCACGCTGTCCAACATGCTCGACTGGAGCTACGACGTGCTGGCGCCGCATGAGCAGAAAGTGCTGCGCTCCCTGGCCGTGTTCCGCGGCGGGTTTACGCTGGAAGCGGCAGGCGCGGTGGCGTCCGATGCGGCCATGGACGCCGACGCCGTGATCGACACCGTGATCGACCTCGCCAGCAAATCGCTGGTGAGCATGAGCCCGGAGAATGGCGCGTACCGCCCCCGGCTGCTCGACATCACCCGTGAGTATTTCTACGACAAGCTGGTCCGCAGCAGCGAGCTGCACGCCGTCCAGGACGCGCATGCGCGCTGGCTGGACGCGCTGATGTACAGGCTGGAAAGCGACTGGACGGTGCTCGCGCGCCGCGCCTGGGTGGACCTGTACGGCCCGTGGATCGACGACATCCTCGTCGCCATCGAATGGGCGCTGGGTCCGGGAGATGCGCCACTGCTGGCCGGCCATCTTGCCGGCATCGGATTCTTCCTCGGCGACCAGGCCGGCCTTGCCCGCGCTTTCGACGGCAGCGTGCAGCGTGCGCTTGCGGCGGTCGGCAAGCTGCCGGACGCGCCGGCGGCCATCCTGCTGCGCCTGATCATCGTGAACGCGGATGGGCGCGACCTGTCGAATCATCCCTTTGCCAGGCTGGTCGCGGAGGCCGAGGACTGCCTGCAGCGGGCGCGCGACTCCGGCCTGCCGCATCTGCAAGGCGCGCCACTGTCGTCATTGTGGGGATGGCCCTACGTGCAGGGCGATTATCCGCTGTCCTTTGCCGGCGCGGAGCGGATCGCACAGGCGGCGCGGGCCAGCGCCGATCCCTACCTCGAACTGATCGGACAGCGGACGATGGCGCAGTCCCTGCATTTCATGGGCCGGCATCCCGAGGCGCGCCGCTTCGCCATGCTGGCGCTGTCGAACAGCAGCCGGCGGATTCCCTTGTCGTACTCGCCGTCGCCGGTACAGGTCGGGACATCGATGCGCATCATCGCGGCCCGCCTGCTCTGGATGGAAGGCGCCGCCGACCGGGCCCTTGCAATGAGCGAAGAAGCGCTCGATTCGTCGGAGAACGACCATCCGGTGGCGATGTGCCAGGTGCTTGCGATGGGAGCGGTCCCGGTCGCGTTCTGGCGCGGCGAACTGGCGCGCGCGGCGCAGCTGGTCCGGCGCCTGCGCGAACGCGGCGAACGCCATGGCATGGGTTATTGGGTCGACTGGGCCGCGCGTTTCGAGGACGTGCTGGACGTGCTCGAAGGCCGCGCCGGGCCGCAGGACCGCCCCTCGTTCGCCGATACCCGGGAGTTCTCGGCGAAATTCCGCGATCATCTGGCTAGCTTTTCGCCGGCGCTGCTGACCGGCGACGCCATCGCGCGCGTCGAGGCCGGCAAGGTCGGCTGGTGCGTGCCCGAGCTGCTGAGGGCGCGGGCCCTGCGCGCACTGTCCGGGGACGGCGACGACGCGAATGGCGCCGCTGCGGCGCTGCTGCGGCGGGCACTGGCCGTCGCGGCAGAGCACGGCGCGCCGGCATGGGCGCTGCGCAGCGCCACCAGCCTGGCGGCCCTCCATGTGCAGCACGGCAGGAAAGCACAGGCGCGCCAGGCGCTGGAGCCGGTGCTGTTGCGCTTGCGCGAAGGCTGGGGCACGGCCGACCTGGAGGCCGCCAAGGCGCTCATGGTAAAGCTGGACTGAATCGCGCCGCGCTTCACGGTTTTTCACGCCGCACCATCCCGTGAATTCACCTCGTTTCACTCGGCATCGCGCAGCGGCTGCTCCAAGATAAGTGTACGCACATGGCGTGCGGTGCCCAGTCCACTTATCCAAGGAGCCATCCATGAAAGTCCCCCGTCTCTCATTGTTCCACGCGCTCAAGCGTGGCGCGTGTGGGCTCGTCCGCAGTCTGATGATGTTCGCGCTGCTGTCACCCCCGGTGTTTGCCGAGACCCCGCAAAGCAAATTCGCCGAGGTCAACGGCTACAAGATCCACTATCTCGTGGCCGGCAAGGGCGATCCCGTCGTCCTGCTGCACGGCTATACCGAAACCAGCCACATGTGGCTGCCCCTGATCGACAAGCTGTCGCGCGACCACATGGTCATTGCGCCGGACCTGCGGGGCTTCGGCGAATCCTCGCTGCCGAAAGACGGTGTGACCAAGGCCGAGCAGGCCCAGGATGTGCATGCGCTGGTGGCCAGCCTCGGCCTGCCGAGCGTGAAGGTGGTCGGCCACGACATCGGCCTGATGGTCGCCTACGCCTACGCTGCCCAGTACCGCGACCAGGTCAGCAAGATCGCCCTCATGGATGCCTTTCTGCCGGGCGTGGGCAACTGGAAGGACGTGTGGCTGCTGCGCGACCTGTGGCACTTCCATTTCTACGGCGAGACACCGCTGGCGCTGGTGAAAGGCCGCGAGCGCACGTATTTCGAGCATTTCTGGAATGATTTCGCCGCGGACAGGAAGCATTCGCTGCCGGAAGCGGACCGGAAGTATTACGCGGCGGCCTATGCCCGTGAAGGGCGCATGCGCGCCGGCTTCGAGGCCTTCAAGGCTTTCGAAAAGGATGCCGCCGACTTCGCCGGCTTCGCGAAAACGCCGCTCACGATGCCAATGCTCGTCCTGACCGGCGAGAAGGCGTCCGGCCAGGTCCTGATCAACCAGGCCAAGCTGGTCGATACGAATGTCGAAGGCGTCATCGTTCCCGGTGTCGGCCATTGGCTGATGGAAGAGGCGCCGCAAGTCGTCATTCCGAAACTCGTCGATTTTCTGAAATAAGGAGCCATCATGCGTAAAGTTACCGTCGCAATCGTTTATCACTCCGGCTACGGCCACACCGCGCGCCAGGCCGCCGCCGTCTGGCGCGGCGCGAATGCCGTCGAAGGCGTGAATGCCCGGCTGTACGCGGTCGAAGGCGCCGACGCGCCCTGGGCCGAATTGACCAGCGCCGACGCCCTGATCTTCGGCGCCCCGACCTACATGGGCGGCCAGTCGGCCCAGTTCAAGGCCTTCCAGGACGCCACCTCGCGCACCGTGTTCGCGGCCGGCGCCCTGTGGCGCGACAAGGTGGCGGCGGGCTTCACGAATTCCGCTTCGCGCTCGGGCGACAAGCTGGCGACGCTGCAGCAGCTGGCCGTGTTCGCCGCCCAGCACGGCATGCACTGGGTGAACCTGGGCCTGCCGCCGGCAAACAACTCCAGCACGGGATCGGAAGAAGACCTGAACCGGCTCGGTTTCTTCATGGGCGCCGCAGCCCAATCGAATGCCGACGAGCCGCCGGAGCTGGCGCCGCCGCAGGCCGACCTGCTGACGGCGGAGCACCTGGGCCGGCGCGTGTCCGAGGTCACGCTCAGGCTCATGCACGGCGAGGCCGCTCTGGCCGGATGAAAGAAAAAGGGGCCAGTTCAGTTCAGCGGCCCCTTTTTTGCTTTCTACCCCTCGATCAAAGCAGCTTTTCCGGCAGGTAGGACGGGTACACGGTTTGCGGCGCCTTGTGCACCATCGAATACGCGTACTCGACCCCGACGCCGTAGGCGCCGCAGTGCGTGCGAACGATGTCCATGACGGCCTCGTAGGTGTCACGCAGCGCCCAGTCGCGCTGCCATTCGAGCAGCACGGACAGGGCGGTCACGGGCTTCGCGCCCGCCTGCTCGACGCGGCGCATCGCGTTGTCATGCGCCATTTTGCTGACGTCTCCACAGCAATCCTCGGCGACGTAGACTTCATAGCCGTCCGCGATGGCCTGGACGGTCGGCAGCGCTACGCAGGTCTCGGTCCACAGCCCGGCCAGGACGATCTTCTTCTTGCCGGTGCGGGCAATCGCGGCGACGAAATTGTCGTCGTCCCAGCTGTTCATGGTGCTGCGCTCGACCGGCTGCTGGCCGGGAAAGACGGCTTGCACCTGCGGCCACATGTAGCCGCTGAAGGCCCCGGTTTCCACTGTCGACAGCACGGCGGGCACGCCGAACACCCGCGCCGCCTTGGCCAGGACCAGGTTGTTGTTGACGATGCCCTGGCGGTCGGCGCTGCCGACGCCGAACAGCATCTGCGGCTGCAGATCGATCAGCGCGAGCACGCAGTTGTCCGGCGTCAGCAGGCCTTTGCCGCTACGGGCGGCAAGCCGTGGCGTTTCATTCATGGCGATCTCCTCGACGAAAAGCGGCCCCTGGCCGCAAGCGCACGGGATGTGCGGCTTTCGAGACCAGCTTAGGGAATGCGGCTGCAGACCGACAGTAAATTGGCGTGAAGTCCGAGCGGGCCGGGCGGCGGCCGGCCGCTATTCACACATATTCACACCGCCCCTTCGGGAAGCTCTTTTATCATGCCGCTAACAGTCAGGAGAACGGCATGAACCGCACACGACGATCATTCAAGCAGGGCCTTTTGCTCACCGCCTGCGCCTGCAGCTATGCGCATGGGCAGGAGAAACCTTCCACCGAGCTGCCCGAGGTGATCGTCACCGCAGAGCGCGCCACCAGCCTGGCGCGCACGACACCGGTGTCGGTGGGCGTGGTCGAGCGCGGCGAGATCGACAGGAAGGGCGTCAACGACCTGCACGACCTGGTCGGCGTGGTCGCCGGCGTCGCGGTGCCGAATGGCTTCAGCAACATGCCGCAGGCGGTGGCGATCCGCGGCATCGGCGCGTCGAACCCGGCGATGAGCCAGGCGGTCGGGATCTACGTCGACGATGTGCCGCTGCTGCGCGGCTATGCCACCGGCCTGTGGGACTTGCCGGACATCGAGCGCATCGAAGTGCTGCGCGGGCCGCAGGGCACCCTCTACGGCCAGAATTCGAGCGGCGGCGCGGTCCGCTTCGTGACGCGCGACCCCTCGGCCGAGAAGACGGCATGGCTGGCGGCGGCCGCCGGCAATTTCGGCACCTTCGAAACGCGCGGCTACGTGAACGGCGCCTTGAACGAGCGCTGGAGCGCCAGCCTGGCCTTCTCGCGCCGCGCCAATGACGGCTTTTCCTACAACGCGACCCGTCGAGAGGATGTCAACAACCTGGACGTCGCCCAGTTCCAGGCCAAGCTGCGCTACGCCCCGCGCCCCGGCCTGGAAGCAATCCTCGCCGTCGACGGCGCCGAGGACCGCTCGGACTCCAACACCACCAATTACCCGCTCAACCATCCGGGCGCCGCGCCGCGCGTGACCTTCACCAATCTACCGCGCGGCGCCTTCCGGCGCGATGCCGGCGGCCTGTCGCTGCGCATCAAGGACGAGCTGGGCGGCGGCTTGACGCTGCGCTCCATCACCGCCGTGCGGCGTTACCACGACGATCCGGCCGTGGTCGACTACGGCGGACTGGAAGTGCAGCGCTTCGGCATCTCCCAGAAGGTGGACCAGACCGCGGTGTCGCAGGAGGTCCAGCTGCAGTCGAAAGCCGAGCGGCTCAGCTGGACCAGCGGGGTGATGCTGGTGCGCGACCGCTTCAACTTCGACCGCCTGTCGTCGGTCGCTGCGCTGGCCGCCCCGGCCACCGCGTATTCGCAGGCCGTGACCTACCTCGAGACGCTGGACGCCGGCATCTACGGCCAGGGACGCTACCTGCTGGCGCCGGACACCGGCTTGACGGCCGGCCTGCGCGCCTACCGGACGCGCCAGACGGGTTCGAACGGCTTCTGGCGCACCGACGCGGCCGGCCGCCGCACGGCCGAGGTCTATGTGGCGCCGGACCTGGAGACCACCTCCTCGGGCGTACTGCCGCGGATCGGCCTCGACCACCAGTTCAACCCGGACACCTTCGTCTACGCCAGCATCGCGGAGGGCGCCAAGTTCGGCGGCTTCAACCGCGCCGCGGAATCGCTGCTGTCGGCCCAGGCGGCGACCAGACCGGAAAAAGTGCGGACCTGGGAGGCCGGCGCCAAGCTGCGCCTGGCGGGCGGCAGGGCCAGCCTGAATGCCGCGCTGTTCTACAACGATTACCGCGACTACCTGGCCTCGCTGAGCGGCATCCGCATCAATGGGGTACTGGTCAACGACGCGGTGATGGTCAACGCCGGGAAGGCCCACACCTACGGGGTCGACCTCGAGCTGGCCGCGCAGATCGCCGCGCATACCCGCTGGACCATGACACTCGAAGCGCTCGGGTCGAGGATAGACGCGTTCACGAACCCCGCCGGCACCGCGACCGGCAACGTGGTCGGCCACAGGCTGCCGAACGCGGCGCCGCTCAGCGCCGGCACCAGCATCTATCACCAGCAGCCGCTCGCGAACGGCGCCGCGCTGGCGCTCGAACTGTCGGCCATCTACCTGCGTTCGCAATTCCTGGACGTGGCCAACAACCCCCTGACGCGGATACCCTCGCAGAACTACCTGAACGCGGATCTGTCGTGGCGCTCCCCGGACCGCCACTGGACCGTCTCCCTGCGCGGCAAGAACCTGGCAGGGAAGAGCTATGCCATGCTGCGCCAGGTGATCCCGCCGCTCGGGGTCGACGCCAGCTATTACAACCCGCCGCGGACCATCCTGCTGACCGTGCGTCACGACTGGTAGCGCGCGTCGAGCGACCAGCGTCCGGGCCCGCACACGCCGACCGTCGAGAAGATGACGATCAGCAGCCAGCCGAACTGTCCCTCGGCGATGCTCCAGCCGGAGTGCACGACCAGCATCGCGACCGCCAGCACGGCCAGCACCACCAGGCTGGCAGCCCGGGTGAACAGGCCGCATGCGATCAGCAGCGGACACAGGACCTCGGCGGCGATCGCGGCCGCCAGCGAGACCGGGGCGCCGAAGCCGAAAGGGTCTTCGATGCGGGCCAGCTCCGCCTGCGAGTGGACCAGCTTCGGCAAGCCGTGCACATAGAACAGCAGGGCGCTGCCGGCAATCCTGAGCCGCAGCAGGCCGGCATCGACCGCGGCCGCTGCACCGGGACGCGCGGCCTTCATGGCGCCCCCACCAGGAAGCCGACACTGGCGCCATCCTCGCAGCGCCTTTCGCTCTGGCGGCGCTCCTCGAAGGCGGCGCACAAGCGGTTGCCGGCAGGGTCTTCCAGCCCGGGATGGACGCGTACCCGATAGCTGCCCCGCTTCCACGGCGAGCTTGGCACGAAGCGCCACTCGGTCTCGCCGGCGCCCAGCACCGCCTTGCCGGCGACGTGGCGGCCATCCGGGCCCGCTACCGCAATCAGCGCGGCGGCGCTGGCATTGATGGCCGACGGCAGGCCGAGCACCAGCGGCGCCTTGCTGCGCGCACGGGGCGCCTGCAGCTTCCATGCCGCCGGCGCCAGTCTGTGACCGTAGGCGGCGCCGACATGCCAGGACCGGACCAGCGGGTGCGCCAGACGCGGATCCCTGACTTCGATGCTGATCCGGTCGCCCTCGTGCAGCGCCGGCCCGATGGCCAGGTTCGGCCCGACCCCGTGCTTGATGCGTCCGGGCTGCATCAGTACCACAAGATTGCGCTCGCCGCTGTCCGGCAGGGCGATGTCGAGCAGGGCGTCGGCGATCGGCTTGCCGGCCGCATCGCGCAGGACGATCGCCTGCAGGGGCAGCGCCGGTAACGGCCGGTTGAAATGCAGCTCGATGCGCAGCAGATTTGCCGGCACCTCGGGCCCCGACGGCGTGATCGTGCCGGCAGCGCCCGCGAGGGCCAGCGGAAGAAGGACGGCGGAGGCGCCCATGATCAGCGCACCAGCTCCGGGTACCCTTCGATCGTGCGCCAGTACTTGTGGTACTCGTGGAACTTGTCGGCTGCCGGATAGGTATAATCCCTGAAGTCGTATTCGTTGACGAAATCGCTCAGGCGCAGGTAGGCGCCTTTCGGGATGGTCACCAGCTGCATGGCGCCGCTGGCATCGTCGCGGCGCAGAGCCAGCAGCAGCTTGTCGTCCAGGTTATCGAAGCGCGTGACCGCCGACATCGGCGTCATGGTGCCCTTGACGCCGGCATACGGCTTGTCGGGCACCGAGATCGGCTCCTGCAGGCCGGGCAGCCTGGCCTGTTCGGCGATGTCGCTTACGCTCATCAGGTCGGCGGAGCGGCTCGAGTTCGCCAGCAGCACCATCTCCTTGTCGCCCAGCTTGTAGCTGACCATGCCGACCGGCGCGCTGCCCCAGCCCATCTCGCCGATGGTCTTGCCGACAATATGGGCGCCGTCCTCGATCGCGTTCAAGGGGATCAGCACCAGCGGCGTGCAGGTATAGGCGGCGACCATGCTGGGCACGCCGTCGACCGTGGCGAAGCTCATGGCGCGGATCGGCGCGCGCGTTTCGACCTGGTTGTGCACGGGGTGGTACATCTCCACGGTCGTCGTGCGTCCCTTGCCATTGAAGGGCAGGTCGAACACGCGCAGGGTCGAGGCAAAGTTCCGGTTCGACAGGCCGGCCAGGTAGAGCTTCCCGTCATGGACTTTCATGTCGGTCACCGTCAAGGCCGGCGCCGGCAGGTCGCGCCAGAATGACTCGCCGGAGGAAGGTGCGTCGGCGATCGCGACGAAGCTTTTCAGGCCGGCCGTGGGCAGGGGCCTTACCTTGCCGGCGGCGTCGATCGAGACCACGGCCGCCTTGCCGCCCGCCGTGACCGATACATAGGCGATGCCCGTACCCGGCTGCACGGCCAGGTCTTCGAAGCGCAGCATCGTATCCTTCAGCTTGAGGGCCCTGGCGATCGGCTTCTGCACGTCGTGCAGGTTGAAGGGCCCAGCCGGCGCCGCACTCGCAGCCGGCACTTTCACGGCATACACCCGGGCTGCCTTCCAGTCGGCGATGTAGAGCGTGCCGGCGTCGTCGAAGGCGAGTTTGGCGGCGGTCCTGAGCTCGGCGCCCTGGGCCTGTGCGGCCAGCAGGAACAGGCAAATCGAGGCGAGCTTCACGGGCTTGGAATGACGGAACATGATGTTCTCCTTTTGGTCGGGGAGCTTCATGGTGGCGCGGCGCCATGCCGCCAGCCAGTGAATCTTCGTGAAGGGCCGCTTGCCTGCGCCGCGCGCCGATTTCACACCGATTCACTGTCGCTACGCGCGTGGCCTGCCTACACTTGTTACGCAAGCACAGGCCCAATCCGTGGAGGGATATATCATGAATCGCTTGAAAGGCAAGGTTGCCATCGTCACCGGGGCAAGCGCCGGGATAGGCCGCGCGACAGCCAGGCTGTTCGCCAGCGAAGGGGCGCTGGTCGTCGCCGGTGCGCGGCGGCTGGCGGAGCTCGATGTCCTGATCGCGCAGATCGAGGCGGCCGGCGGCGAAGCGGTGGCGCTGGCTGGGGATGTCAAGTCGGAGCGCTATGCGCATGCGCTGGTCGAACTGGCGACCGGCTGCTATGGCCGCCTCGACATCGCATTCAACAATGCCGGTACGCTCGGGGAGACCGGGCCGACCTCCGGCATCAGCCACGAAGGCTGGCTATGCGCCCTGCACACCAATTTGAGCAGTGCCTTCTTCGGCGCCAAACACCAGATACCGGCCATGCAGCAGTCCGGCGGCGGATCGATGATCTTCACCGGCACCCTGGTCGGCAGTGCAGGGGCCTTCCCCGGCGTCGCGGCTTACGCGGCCAGCAAGGCCGGCCTGATCGGCCTGACCCAGGCGCTGGCGGCCGAGCTGGAAATGGACGGCATCCGCGTCAACGTGATCCTGCCTGGTGCCGTCGATACGCAGATGTACCGCGACATGAATACCACAGCCGAATCCCGGGCCTTCATGGCCGGCCTGCATGCGCTGAAGGGGGTCGCCTCGCCCGAAGAGCTGGCGCGTTCCGTGCTGTTCCTTGCCTCCGACGACTCGTCCTTCGTCAGCGGCTCAGTCTCGCTGGTCGACGGCGGCGCCTCCGTTACCCGCACCTGGGCACAAACATGCGCCAGCCAGCGGTAAGCCTCGTCATCGAGCACTGCCTCATCGATGGCGCCGTGGCGGCTTACGAGGCGTGGCTGGAAGAAATCGTTCCGGCCGCGCGCCGTTTCGCCGGGCACCAGAGCATCGATATCCTTCGGCCCGGTCCGCACTCGACCCGCTATACCCTGGTGCTGCGCTTCGACCGCATGGAACATTTGCGCGCCTGGCTGGAGTCCGCCGAGCGTGCCGCGCTGATCCAGCGTATCGAGCCCTGGCTCCAGGCACAGGAGACGCTGCAGGCGGCAAGCGGCCTGGATTACCTGTTCGCCGCGCCCCCAAGCCGGCCGCCGCGGCCCGCCAAGCAGTTCCTGCTGACCCTGTCGGCCATCTATCCCCTGACTACGGTCATTCCACTGGCGGTCCAACCCCTGCTGGCCGCCATGCCCTGGCTGGCGGCGGGCTGGTCGAGCAATCTGCTTATCTCCGGCATCATCGTCTACCTGATGGTGTATGTCGTCATGCCGCCTTACACCAAGCTCGTCGCGCACTGGCTGAATTCCTGAGGGCCTGCCTCATGGCCGGCGCTCAGGTTACCGGACGGCGCGCCGCACCCGATGGAGCGAAAGCCAGCAGCACCACGCTTGCCAGCAGCGAGGAGGCGATCACGGCGAACATCGTGTAGGCACCCTTGCCGTGCAGCAGAGGCAACAGCAGCAAGGGACTGAGCGCCGCGCCCACGCGGTTGACCGCCCATGCGCCGGCGACGGCGCGGCCGCGTGTCGCGGTCGGGAACAACTCGCTGACATAGAGGTTCAGGAAGGACAGCTGCATCGACACCAGCAGGGTGAAGGCGAAGCTGCTGGCAATCAGCAGCGCGGCCGTCCCGCTGGCGACGAATACCGATCCGGCTGCCAGCATGCCGAGCGAACAGGCGATCATCGCGGTGCGGCGTCCGAGGCGGTCGATCACGGTGGCGACCAGCACGTTGCCGAAGAAAGGCCCGAAGGTAGACAGCCCGACGAACAGCAGGGTGTCGGTCAGCTTGAATCCCTTCTGCGCCAGTACGGCGCCGCTGAGCAATGGAAAGGCCACCGTCGACCACGGGCTCAGGAAGGACAGCGCCGCCGCCAGCGGCCATGAACGCCTGGGCACGGCGGTATCGGCTTTTGCGTTGGCCTGGGCAGGCTTCGATGCGGCCAGCAGGGCAGGGGAGCGTTCGAAGCGCAGGCAGGCATGGTCGGCGTCGATCATGCGCAGGCGCGCCGCCAGCCAGCGCGGCGACTCCGGCAACAGCAGGAACAGCAGGCCTGCCAGGCCGGACCCGGCACCGCCGAAGATGAAACCCCAGCGCCAGGCTTCCAGTCCCAGCGGCTGCAGGGGCGTCAGCGCGCGGACCAGGAAAATGCCCGCCGCCGGACCAAGGGTGGCGACCCCGATCGTCACCATCATGAAAGGACCGCGCCGGCCTGCCGGCAGCAGATCGGTCAGGTAGGTGATCACCAGCGGCGGAAAGCCGCCGAGCGCCATGCCCGATATGCAGCGCCATGCTGTCACGCCGGCGATATCCGAACTGAAGGCGGCGCCGAACGAAGCCACGAACAGCAGGAGCAGCAGGCCGATGAGCGTGAGCCGGCGGCCGTGGCGGTCCGCAAGCCAGCCGGACAGCGGGGCGCCGACGATGGCGCCGACGAACACCGAGGACAGCAGCATGGAGAGCTGGGCCGGCGCCGCGACATGCGGCGGGCTCGAAAACACGGCTGCAAGTGCGCTGCTGAGCGCCATCTCGAGCAGGTCGAATCCGAATCCCAGCGCGCACAGGGCGATGGCAAAGGCGTGAAGACGGGTGAAGGGTACACGGTCCAGACGTTCGGCGACCGTCGGCGTCGTCAGATCGGCATGCATGGCAGCTCCAGGTGAGGATGTCGCTGCATGATAACCCGCACAGGGTGCGTCCGAACCCCTTCGACGCCCGCTTTCACGGAAATTCACACGGCCAGTTTGCCCGTGTTTTCACCGCCTTCACAAGGATTAACTGGCGTCTTGCAACTGCGGCGACGAAGATGAAATCGTCAACCGAGTGCAGGAGCCATCATGAATTCCGCCATCGTCATCGATCCTCATCCAGTGAGCAGCGCATGCCGTTTCGAAGCTGAAAAAGTGGGCTTGCGGCGCATCCGCCTGTCGCTGGCGCGGCAGTGCCTCAGCGCCAGCGTCGGCACCTTCTTCGCTGCCGACAAGGTCTTGCTCGGCTGGGCCATGCGTAACCACGGACCGCTCGAATGCGAATTCGAGATCGTCTACGACGACGGCCATACGCTGGCCGGCGAATACCGCTTCCAGCGCCGCCGGACCACGCGGCCGGCGCTGATGGCCTTCGTACGCAAGACCCTGCGCACCCTGTGCGAAGGCACGGGCAAGGCGGCGCCGGTGCGCGGCCTGGTCGAAGGGCCGCACCGCTTCCTGGCGAACTACGAGACCGAAGATTTCACTTCCAACTGACGAAAGGAACAATCATGTCATCGCTATCGACGCTCGGCGTTATCCATACCGCCATCAGCCTGGTCGCCGTCGCGGCCGGTATTGCCGCCTTCCTGCGGGACGGCGCCATCGGTTCCCGCTCGGGACGGGGCAAGCTGTACATCGTCTCCACGGCCTTTACCTGCCTGAGCGGCTTTTTTATTTTTGCCCACGGCGGCTTCGGCAAGCCGCACGTACTCGGCGTGATCACCCTGTTCGTGCTCGCCCTCGCGCTGCTGGCCGAACGCAGCCTGGTCTTCGGCAGAGGTGCGAGCGCGGCCGCGATGGTCGCCTATTCGCTGACTTTTTATTTCCACCTGATTCCGGCGGTGACCGAGACCTCGACCCGCCTGCCGGCCCACGCGCCGCTGGTGGCAAGCGCGGAGTCGCCCGTGCTCGGCGTGGTGTACGGGCTGCTGTTCCTGGTCTTCCTGCTCGTTACCTGGCGCCAGCTGCTCCGGCACGGCGGACGCAAAGGACGCAGGGGCTTCGCGCAAGGAGCCAATCCATGAATGGGCAATCCCTGGTGTCGCCAACGCGCATCCTCATCAACGGCAGGTTCGCCACGCTGGACCGCGAGCGGCCAGAGGCCAGCGCGGTCGCCATCCGCGACGGCCGCTTCCTCGCGGTCGGCAGCGCGGAGGAAGCGATGCGCCACCGCGAGGCGGGCAGCCAGGTGATCGACCTGAACGGGCGCACCGTGGTGCCGGGCCTGAACGACTCCCACCTGCACCTGATCCGCGGCGGATTGAACTACAACCTCGAGCTGCGCTGGGAAGGCGTGCCCTCCCTTAGCGACGCCCTGCGCATGCTGAAGGAGCAGGCCGAGCGCACGCCGAATCCGCAGTGGGTGCGGGTGGTAGGCGGCTGGAGCGAATTCCAGTTTGCCGAGCGCCGCATGCCGACGCTGGAAGAGATCAACGCCGCCGCGCCCGACACCCCGGTGTTCATCCTGCACCTGTACGACCGCGCCCTGCTGAACCGCGCCGCCCTGCGCGCCGTCGGCTACACCAAGGACACGCCGAACCCTCCGGGCGGCGAAATCCAGCGCGACGCTGCCGGCAACCCGACCGGCATGCTGATCGCCCGCCCGAACGCGATGATCCTGTATGCGACGCTGGCCAAGGGCCCGAAGCTGCCCTACGACCTGCAGGTGAATTCGACGCGCCAGTTCATGCGCGAACTGAACCGCCTCGGCATCACCAGCGCGATCGACGCCGGCGGCGGCTTCCAGAACTATCCCGAGGATTACTCCGTCATCGAGGAGCTCGACCGCAACAAGCAGCTGAGCATCCGCATCGCCTACAACCTCTTCACGCAGAACAAGGGCCAGGAGCTGGAAGACTTCCAGCGCTGGACCAGGATGGTGACGCCGGGCCAGGGCAGCGACTACTACCGCCACAACGGCGCCGGCGAGATGCTGGTGTTCTCGGCGGCCGACTTCGAGGACTTTCTGGAGCCGCGCCCGGAGCTTGCGGCCGGCATGGAAGACGAACTGGAAAAGGTGGTGCGCCATCTGGTGGCGAGCCGCTGGCCCTTCCGCCTGCATGCGACTTACGACGAATCGATCACGCGCATGCTGGACGTGTTCGAAAAGGTCAACCGCGACATCCCCTTCAATGGCCTGCACTGGATGTTCGACCACTGCGAGACCATCAGCCAGCACAACATCGAGCGCGTCAAAGCGCTGGGTGGCGGCATCGCCATCCAGCACCGCATGGCCTTCCAGGGCGAGTACTTCGTCGACCGCTACGGCAAGGAGGCCGCGAAGGCCACGCCACCGGTCAGGCAGATGCTGGAGACAGGCGTGCCGGTGGGCGCAGGCACCGACGCCACCCGCGTGGCCAGCTACAACCCGTGGACCGCGCTGTACTGGCTGGTGACCGGCCGCACCGTGGGCGGCCTGCCGCTGTACGGCGACAATGGCCTGCTCGAGCGCAGCACCGCATTGGAGTTGTGGACCGCGGGCAGCGCGTGGTTCTCCAACGAGCAGGGACGCAAGGGCCGCATCCAGGCCGGCATGCTGGCCGACCTGGCGGTGCTGTCGAAGGATTTCTTTACGGTGCCCGAGGAAGAGATCAAGGCGCTGGAATCGGTGCTGACCGTGGTCGGCGGCGATATCGTCTACGGCGCCGCCGAATTCACCAGCCTGGGGCCGCCGCCGATTCCGGTACTGCCGGAGTGGTCACCGGTGCAGAAGGTACCGGGACACTGGCGCAAGGCCGCGCCGCAGCCGCAATCGCACATGGCCATGCCGCACCAGTGCTCCGGTCCCTGCGGCGTGCACGCCCACGCCCACGACAAGGCCCGCAAGTCGACCGTCCCGGTGCAGGACTTCGGCAGCTTCTGGGGTGCCTTCGGCTGCAGCTGCTTCGCTTTCTAATGAGGATGACATGATGACGCAATTTGACGACAACCCATCCGCCAGGCCGGGGCTTGCAGGGCACCGTCGCCGCTTTCTTGGCACCGCCGGCGCCGCCATGGGTACGCTGGCGGCCGGGGCGTGGCCGGCGGAGGCGGTGGCAACCCCGGCCGCAGCCCCGGCCGATGAGCAGTTCTGGCCAGGAGGCGCGCGTCTGGTGGTGTCGATTTCGATGCAGTTCGAGGCGGGTGGGCAGCCGCCGAAGGGCGCCGACAGTCCGTTTCCGAAGGTGGAACTGCCCGCGAACATACCGGCCGATCTTGCCGGCGAATCCTGGTTCGCGTACGGCTACCGCGAGGGTATTCCGCGTCTGCTCGAGCTTTGGGACAAGCACGGAATACAGGTAACCTGCCACATGATCGGCGAAGCGGCAAAGCGCCATCCGGACATCGCAAGACTGATCGTCGCTCGTGGTCACGAGGTCAGCGGCCATGGTCCCCGATGGACATCCCAATATGCGATGACGCCGGGTCAGGAACGTGAATTCCTGCGAGAGGGCCAGGCGATGCTCGAAGAAGTCACCGGCAAGCGGCCGCTCGGCTACAACTGCAACTGGCTGCGCCGTGGACCCAACACACTGCGGCTCCTGCAAGAACTCGGTTACCTGTACCACATCGACGATCTCAGTCGCGACGAGCCTTTTATCGAACAGGTGAACGGCAAGGACTTCGCGGTCGTCCCTTATACGCTACGAAACAACGACATCCTGTTGGTCGAAGGCCGCAATTATTCGCCGACCCAGTTTCTGGAGCAGATCAAGCTCGACTTCGACCAGTTGTATGAGGAGGGCGCGCGGCGGCGCCGCATGTTCTCGCTGAGCGCACATGACCGTATCAGCGGATCGCCGCAAATGGTGCGCGTCTGGGATCAGTTCCTGCGTTACGCGAAAAGCCACCCCGGCGTGAAATTCATGCGCAAGGATGACATTGCCCGCTATGCCTTGCAAAGCCCGGCAACCTTGCGCGAAACCGAAACCATCTGACCATGAGGCCTTGCCATGCCGCTCCCCATCCTCGCCCTGGCCTTCGCCACCTTCGCCATCGGCACGACCGAATTCGTCATCATGGGCATCCTCCCGGATCTCGCACGGGCACTTTCCGTGTCGATTCCTTCAGCAGGCTTGCTCGTCAGCGGCTATGCGCTGGGCGTGGCCGTAGGCGCACCTGTGCTCGCAGTGCTGACTAGCCGCATGCCGCGCAAACTCGCGCTGCTTCTCTTGATGAACATCTTCATCCTTGGGAATGTGTTTTGTGCGCTCGCTCCCGATTATCCGGCCCTGATGATCGCGCGCGTCGTCACATCGTTTGCACATGGGTCCTTTTTTGGCATCGGTTCTGTCGTAGCCGCCTCATTGGTGGCGCAGGACAAGCGGGCAAGTGCCATCGCCTTGATGTTCACAGGTCTGGCGCTTGCCAACGTGCTCGGCGTTCCGTTCGGGACTTTCATCGGTCAAACGCTCGGCTGGCGCGCCACCTTCTGGACTGTCACGGCCCTTGGGGTGTTTGCCGCCGCGGCCGTGGTTGTGCTGGTGCCCTCCAGCGAGGACAGCGGTGCGCTGAACCTGAGGAACGAACTCGGCGTGCTTGCCAAAGCACAGGTCTGGCTTGCTCTGGCGATGACTGTACTCGGCTTCGGTGGCGTATTCGTCGTGTTCACCTATATCGCGCCGATTCTCGAGGAGGCAAGCGGCTTTGCGCCCTCGTCGGTCACTCTGCTGCTTGTCCTGTTCGGCGTCGGTCTTGTGATCGGCAACGGTGCGGGCGGTCGGCTTGCGGATCGCAAGGGCGTACACAGCTTGCTGGGCTTGTTTGCTGCCCTAATCCTGATCATGGCAATATTTACGCACACCATGCATTCGCCAGTGCCTGCAGCAGTGACGCTTTTTGTTTGGGGAATCGCTGCTTTTGCCACCGTTCCGGGTTTGCAGATGTACGTCATGCATCATGCGCAAAGCGCGCCGAATTTGGCGTCCACCTTGAACATTGGCGCTTTCAATATTGGAAACGCCTTGGGTGCCTGGCTTGGCGGAGTGGCATTGTCACGACATGTTCGTCTGGACGGCTTACCCTGGCTAGCTGCCATGATGACGCTCGCCGCGATCGGTGTGACCTCCGTTGCGATGCGTCTCGATAGCCCTCAAGCTAAGCAGGTTCAGCCTGCACAATCCGTGGTCGAGTAACAGCGATTGGCCCGTGCCGTGTCTTCAGTTTGTACCGAGGAAAGACTGCATGGCTTTTACCGTCTCGGCGGGCGCCTCTTCCATCAGCCAGTGACCGGCCCCCGGCACCACCACTTCAGTGACCGTGCCGGCGGCGTTGCGCATGACGGCTGCCTGGTTCGCGCCGAAGGACTTTTCGCCTTCGATGGCAAGAACCGGCATCGTGAGTTTGGTCTTGACGAATTCCGCATTGTCTTCGGTGTCTCGACGGATTGATTCGTGAAGGCCAAAACGGCCTGCAAAGCCGTCTAGACGGGGGAGATCACCGAAGGCGCTGTCGTCTCCAACCTCACGGATGCGCTCGACAAGCTGCACGAGATCAGGTCCCTCGGCGTCGAGCTTGCCGTGGATGACTTCGGCACCGCTTACTCGTCGCTGTCTTACCTGAAACAGATGCCGGTCGACCGCCTGAAGATCGACCAGAGCTTCGTGCGTGAGATCCCGGACAGCGCCGACGATTGCGCCATCGTGCGCGCGATCTTGGCGATGAAGGGTGCCAGGAGGTTCAGGGGTATCTGTTGTCGCCGGCGGTCAACCCCGACCACTTCATTGCACGTTTCCTCGGTGCGGGGCGGGTGCCGCAGCCGGTCCATTCCTAAGTGGCCTCGAGGTGCTTGGGCGGGGAAGAGCGCCAGCTTTCGCGAGCCCTGCAGTTTCACTATCCGCGTTTCCGTGCTTCCTTTCTGCACCTTCAAAACACCCACATCTCCTTCAGTCTGAAGGGGCCCGCGGTTACGGTATCTTTGATTACCTTGCCCTACTGTGGCCGCTGTCTGGGTCGTTGCTCGGATCTCCGCGCCGCCGTTGAGGCTCGCCTCAAGGCGATCACGAATCCAATCGGATTGATCCAAGTGCTCCATCATGGACAAGGACATGGTAAAGCGCCAGGTACATAGCCAAGGGATTCGGCCGTAGCGATTGTCGTCGCCTTGTGCAATGTCGTGGATATGTTGAGGAACGGAATAAGCATTTCCGACCTCACCGCCGTGCAAGCACCTGCCGTATCCGGCTCGCAGACTTCGGCCTGAACGAAACGAATGCAGTTGTTAGCACTGGGGTTTTTCATGCAGACCTCCCTGTTCTTCGCCGCGCTTACCGGCCAGTCCGACTCCGGGATGACCACAAGGGTGTAGTTCAGATAACTGAGGCGGACGTAGTTGTCGGTAATAGGAGCGGCAAAAGGGAGTTCGCCAGGAGAGTCACGGAAAACCGCAGACTGCTTCACTTTCGCGATGCGAGCCGTGTCGTTTGGATATACATGAACGGCAGCAGCGGCAGCACGTCGGGTCACTTCCTGCAATGTATTGTAGATATACAGCAAGCGCGCGACTTCGATTATTCCGAACACGAGAGTGAAGAAAAGTGACGCCAGCAGCACAAATTCGATAGCCGCCGTGCCGCTTTGCGAAATGGAAGGGCGGCGCAGTTCGCTCCGCGGAAGGTCAGTTGCCCACATAGTTCAGCGTTACCGAAGCGTTGATTGAGATCTGGCCCCAGGTTTCGACATTGAAAATGGGATCGGCCATAAAGAATCCCATTTCTACGGTGACTGTTCTCGGCAACGATCCGATTGGAATCGTGCGACCGCAGCGCGCGCCGCCATTGCAGTACGCCTGTGGAGAAATCATTTCACCGCCCGGCGCGAGCTCCGCAACTTCCCTTGTTGCGATTTCGACGGCGCGACTCACAGCAGCGTCGGCCAGCGTTGTCGATAACATCTCAGCCTTGGGAACAGATGCGAGATAGCGTGCAGCGTCCTGTACAGCTTTCTGCGCTGCCGTGTAATGCCAAAGGCAGCGGGCATAGAAGATCGGTAATGCGAGAAAGATGATCAGGATCGGCAGCAGCACACCAGCTTCGATTGCTGCGGAGCCGCGCTCGCGAGTGCGAGGTCTGAAGGCCGATCGAGGGAGTCGCATTTTCATGGATAGAGCCTTACTTCACCGGTCAGTGATTTTTCTGTGACCAATCCGCTGAATTCAGCAATCAGGCTGTCTTGCGTCGCGGGGACGGTCATGAAAAACTTCGCGATCGCAAGTACGGTCGCCTGCACATTGGTGCCGGAGGGTGCTGCGGGAGAACAGGAAAGCAGAGGAATATTCAATACTCGGCGCTGGCGCATGGCCACGGTACCGGAAGCGACCGTCGGTGCCAGATAGAACCCGTTGGCAGTCGTCGTGGCTTGATACGGCGTGTTTGGGATGCCTGGATAATTGCTTTGCTTTGTCGGGCCCGATTTGTAGAGAGTTGGCCAGACGCTGGCATCAAAAGTGGTAAAGCCGCCAGCTGGCTCGGCACTATCGATCGGGGACGGCGCCCTGACAGCTCTGGTGTTAGCCCAGAGCGGGCCATAGTCGCCATTCGATGTAGGTGGCGTCGGATAATCGTCAGGGAGATCGGCGACTGTTTCGAGTTTGTTGCGCGCCGTCGTTGTCAGCGCAGCAGGCTTGCCTGTAGCTGGATTCATCCACTTCACGCCATTCGCCTGATCGTAGGCGTAGTCTTTAATATTTGCATCGGGTGGTGAGACGCTGGGCTCGCACGAGCCGTTGGTATACGTGTTGAATCGTGAGTTGAGAGGAGTGTGCTGAGACGCGAGCGGCGATGCCGAAGGCAGTGGCGAGACACGGATGTCGCCTCCGCTCAGCCGAGGCACCCACATTGTTCCGTTGCACATGAACGGGCCGAGAATGGAGGCATTGAATGTCGAGCCGCTCGTTCCTGGAGCTGCAGCCGGGTTGATCGCGAAACGGACAGGAGTAGTGCCGTTCGGATTGAGTTGCATGAGGTCGTAGCTCACACCGCGGCGAAAGCCGTACTGCACCAGTTCTGAAAGGGTCGTACCATCACTCGCAGTTGCCGTACGCTCCGTTGCGCTGTCGGTGGACATTGCACAGATTCCGATAGGAGTCACATTGATTGAGGTTCTACCCGCCACTGCACTGTCTCGAAGCTGAATAGTGGCAAGACTGCTGGCAAGAACTCGGATGAAGTAGGTTTCAACGGTCGTGATCGCTGTGTCAAGACCGTCCGTATCCACTTTTGCAAAGTAGAGACCCGAAGCCGCCGCGTCGGACCCGGGGCCGAGTGAGGATGCAGGGACCCAAGTGTCGGAACGTGAAGGCGATGCCCCGAAGCTGAGAGCGTCATCGCGCCAGACGAAACTGCTGCCGTTGCCAAAATACTGATATTTGAGAGTATCTGCCGTCTGCTGCGCCGCTGCCTTTGCCGCGACAACGCCGGCTGCCGTACCGTTAAGTTCATGTGCGGCGGCCAGCGCCACTTCCTTGGCCATCCCTTGCAGGTCAACCTTTCGGTTGTACAGCAGGCCCATGTCGATCGCCAGACCACAAAAGCCGATAATCAAAATCAGCAAAGGCCCGAACATGACCGCAAACGCCCCATCCTGACGGTCTCCCAAAAAAATGCGCTTGTTGCGCGGCGTCTTCCAGCCAACGGGATTTTGTGTGGGGGCAGTCTTGCACCTTGATGGCCTGCGTTTGCTCATCTTTTCACACCCGCGCATGTTGAGTTCAACATCAATCTGGAAGTAATTGCGACTCGGAAGCACTGGACATGCTTCTCACGCTGCGCCGGTTGCGCCACAATCTTTCTGCTCTAACGAGCAGCACGAAGCAGGTGCAAGTCCAGAAAATCCAGCAGGCAATGGCGAGAAACATGGGGTCGATTGAATGGCGTCCAATGAAAAGTGCCAGCCCGATCCCAGCCAACATCATTGTGGCCGCCGCAAAAAAGTGGTTCCGGCAAAAAGGGAGGCGCGACCATGGAATAACGCTCAGAGGGACAACCAGTGCGGCGAAAAGGAGAGTCGCGCCGATCAGTATGAAAAGACCGATGAGGCCGCCTATCGCACATAGGAACAATGCATACCAAGTCCCCGAGCCGGAGATACGCCTGCGTTTATACGGCCTGAGGCCGTCATTATCGAAAGGTCCTCGCTGGAAACGCGAAAAATGTTTTACGGAGAGAAAAACAAGAATCGAGCCCGGCACTGCTGCCAGCACTTGCCCGCGTCCGCTCACGTGCATCAGTAATAACCAGGTCTCCAGAAGGGCCCACCCGCTTAGCGAAAAGACGAGCGCAATGAATGAGCTGCTCAGAAGAGAATCTGCACGCCGGGCAGAGTTCAGGTTCATGGAATCCCCACTGAATTTGGTGGGCGTCACGATATTCCGGGTGGGAACTGACGCAAGCAAGCGGTCAAGGGACAGTCTGGGTTACACAGCGACTTGCTGCAATTAAACTTTCCAAAAATCTTGATCGGTGTCACAGCAGTTGTTGCATGCCGTCGTGACGGCTGTGCCTACGCGTGACTGAACTTGGATTCATGTCACAGGTGCAACCGCAACGAGGTTCTAGTCGGCAGCTTGTCCGCAAACGGAAGCCGCCGCAGAAGCATGCATCAGTGAGAGGACACGAAAGCCGCGTTCGCGTGCGCCGGCGGCACCGCGAATTCAGCCTTCATGCGCCTGACTTCCTCGACCGGACTGCGTCCGAACAGGCGCTTGAACTCGCGGCTGAACTGGGTCGGGCTGCCGTAGCCCACCGCATGGCTGGCCGCGGCCGCGGTCATCCCGTTCCTGACCATCAGCAGGCGTGCCTGGTGCAGCCGTGTCGATTTCAGGTATTGCACCGGCGAGGTCCGGGTGACGCTGCGGAAGTGGCTGTGGAAGCTGGGCACGCTCATGCCGGACTCCTTCGCCAGTTCCTCGACCGCGAGGCCCGAGGCATAGGACTGGTGGATGCGGCGGATGGCACGCGCGATCTTGCCGAAGCGTCCCCGCATCGACAGCGCCGCGCGCATGGCGCCGCCCTGGGCCCCTGTCAGCACATGAAAATAGATCTCGCGGACCAGCGCGGGCCCCAGCACGGCAGCCTGCAGCGGATCGCCCATCGCCTCGAGAAAGCGCAGCACCGACTCGGCCATCCTGCGATCCATCGGGGTCGACATCATCCCTGCGGGCGTGGTTTCGTCGATGCCGCCGTTCTGGGCCAGCTGGAGCATGAGGTCGGCCGCCAGCTCGAAGTCGAGGTGCATGTAGATGGCCAGCAGCGGTTCCTCGGCGCTGGCGTCGGTCTCCATCGTGAATGGCACCGGAACCGACACGGCCAGGTAGTGCTGGTCGTCATAGACGTAGACCTGGTCGCCGAAATAGCCGCGCTTGCGGCCCTGGCACACGATCACGATGCCCGGGTCGTAGAGCACCGGGGTGGCCTTCAGCGGCCGGTTCGAGCGCAGGAAGCGCACGTCAGGCAGCCGGCTGAGGTTATAGCCTTCCTCGGGCGCGAGGCTGGCCAGCAGGCTGACCATCCTGTGCCGCAGCATGGCACGGCAGGCGGAGTCGGCGTTCGCGGCGGTGCTGTCGTAATTCATCGGATTGGGCAAGGATCAAAGACTGGCAGCGGTTTTCTACGGCCTGTTCCCATCCTATCATTCAAGCCTCGAATGCAGGATGTCATTTCAATCGTAAGTGAAGGAGAATTCCCATGACAGGAAAAAAACGTCTGCTCATCACGGGCGTCAGCAGCGGTTTCGGGCGTGCGCTGGCGCAGGAAGCACTGGCGCAGGGCCACGAGGTGATCGGCACCGTGCGCAACGCGCAGGCGGTCCAGGATTTCGAGATCCTGGCGCCGGGGAGGGCGATAGCGCGTATCCTCGACGTGACGGACCATGCCGCCATCGAAGCTGTCGTCGGCGGGTTCGAGGAAAGCGTGGGGCCGATCGACGTCCTCGTCAACAATGCGGGCTACGGGCACGAAGGCGTCCTGGAAGAGTCCCCGCTGGAGGACATGCGGCGACAGTTCGACGTCAACGTGTTCGGCGCGGTTGCCATGATCAAGGCCGTGCTGCCTTATATGCGCGCGCGTCGGCGCGGCCATATCCTGAACATCACCTCGATGGGTGGCTATATCACCATGCCCGGCATCGGCTACTACTGCGGCAGCAAATTCGCATTGGAGGGAATCTCGGAGACGCTGGCAAAGGAAGTGCAGCCCTTCGGCATTGCCGTCACCGCGGTGGCGCCGGGTTCGTTCCGCACCGACTGGGCAGGGCGCTCCATGCAGCGCACGCCGCGTTCGATCGCAGATTACGACACACTGTTCGACCCCATCCGCAAGGCGCGCGAGGAGAAGAGCGGCAAACAGCTGGGCGATCCGGTCAAGGCCGCACGGGCCATGCTCGCCGCGATCGAAGCCGGAGAGCCGCCGGTGCATCTCCTGCTCGGCAGCGACGCGCTGGCGCTGGTGCGCGGCAAGCTGTCCGCGATGGCGGACGAGCTGGATCGATGGGAACAGCTGACGGTGTCGACGGACGGTTGAACCCGGAGCCGGCCCGCGCCGGCGCCGCGGGCCGGGGTCCCGGTCTTGCCGGCTGTTAGATCGAGACCGCCTGTGCGCGCACGCGCATAGGCGTGAGCTGGGTGTAGCGCGCCACGTCCGCCATCACTGCCTCCGTTTCCGGCGAATTGAATGCGGCTTGGGCCGCGGCTTCGTCGCGGAACACGCTCTCGCAAATGGCGATCGTACCTTCCTCCTTCAGCGCAGGGTAAAAGGCCTTGATGCTGAGAAGGCCGTACTTCCCCCAGGCGTCCATGCACAGCGGCAGGTGCGTGTTGGTGTAGTAATCGCGGTCGAAGTGAGCGTCGGGCGTGCCCTGGTAATAGACGTAGAAGCTAACTTGCTTGTCGTTTGCACTCATTTGGTGTGACTCCTTTGTGGCGCATGCGGGCGCCGTTGAAAAAAACGGTGGATCAAGCGCCGGACACCCGGCCTTGGGTGGAAGCGGCGGCGGCGCGGCGGGCGAGCGTCATGCCCAGCACCACGCCGGCGCCGAGGCAGACGGCAATGCACAGGGCGGCGACGACGAAGGCGTGCGAGATCGCCGCCGGGTCATGCCGATCGCCGAGGACGGTGTAGAAGATCCCGCCGATCAGGGCCACGCTGAGCGCGGTGCTCACCTGCAGGGTCGAGCTGGCGATGCCGGCGATCATGCCGGAATAGGCGGGCGCCACGCGGCCGGTGATCATTTTCATCAGGGTCGGCAGGGCGAGTCCTTGTCCGAAGCCGATCGCGAACAGCAGCACGGCAAACGGGGGCGATGCCGGCGCGGCGCCGTCCGGGGTCGCGGAGATCAGCCATGCCAGGCCGAGGAAGCCGGCGGTTTCCAGTGCCATGCCGAGCGGATTGACCCAGTCGCCGTAGTGCCGGCGGAAATAAGGCGTGGACAGAGGTCCCAGCAGGAAGCCGGCGCCGAAGGGCAGGAAGACCAGGCCGGCATCCAGGGCGCTGACGTGCAGGGCGTTCTGCAGATAGCTTGATAACAGCAGGAAGAAGGAACCGATCGAATAGAAGGATAGGGCGATGAAGAGGGCGCGGCCCAGTCCCGGCGCGCGCAGTGCCGCGGGGTTGAGCAGCGGCGCCCCGCCGGCCTGCGCGAGCCGGCCCTCAAAGCGCCAGAAGAAGCGGGCCAGCAGGGGCGCCGCGGCCAGCGACAGCCAGGACCACCAGGGCCACCCGGCCTCGCGGCCTTCGATCAGCGGCACGATCACCAGTGCCAGCGTCAGCATCGACAAGACCATGCCGCCCGGATCCAGCTTGCCCGCGCCTTGCTCGCCGGTCCGCTTCAACAGAGGGATGCCGAACACGATCACCAGCAGAGCTACCGGCAGGTTGACCAGGAAGACCGCGCGCCATCCCATGCCGAACGGATTCAGCGCGATCAGGATGCCGCCCAGCGCCTGCCCGATGACCGAGGCCAGGCCGAACACCGCGCCGTACAGGCCGAGGGCCCGCGGCTTTTCGGACTCCGGGAAGATGGCCTGGATGGAGGCGAGCGCCTGCGGCGCCATGACCGCGGCGGTGATGCCCTGCAGGGTGCGCCCGGCGATGAGGGCCCAGGGCGACCAGGCGACACCGCACAGCACCGAGGCGGCGGTAAAGCCGACCAGGCCGAGGAAGAACACCCTGCTGCGGCCGTACAGGTCACCCAGGCGCCCGCCGGTAATCAGGGTCACCGCATACAGCGCGGCATACGAGGAAATGACCATCTGCTCGGCCGAGGACGAGGTGCCCAGGTCGCCCTGGATGGAGGGAAGGGCCACGTTGACGATGAAGAAGTCGAGCGGCGGCAGGAAGGCGCCGACCAGCAGGACGGCGAACATCGCCCAGCGGCGCGGCTCGGGCGGAGCGGGATCAGTTTGTGACATGCAACCTCCTTAGGGAACCGTTCGGTTCCAAATTGAGCAAAAAAATTTGAATCAGTCGAGAACGCGGAGGGTGTTCTCCACCATCGCGACCATGTCCGCTTCGGCGACGCCGGTTTTCCCCAGCACGCGCATGCCCTGGATCTGGCAGACCAGGAAGCGCGCCAGGGCCTGCGCATCGCGTTCGGGGAACTCGCCGCCGGCCTGGCCGCGGACGATGGCGGCGGCATACAGTTGTTGCAGGCGCGCGAACATGGCACGCGCCCGTTCCGCGATCTCGGGGTCGTGCGCGGCCTGTTCCGTCGCCATGGAAACGACCAGGCAGCCACGCCGCCCGGCCTCGTCGGAGGATTGGGCCGCATGGCGCAGCAGCGAACTGCGGATTGCCGCCCTGGCGGAACCCGGTTGCGACAGCTGCTCCGCGGTCCGTGTCAAGCCGTCGGCCGTGTAGCGGTCGAGGGCGGCCAGCAGCAGGCTCTTCTTGTCGCCGAAGGCCTTGTACAGGCTGCCGCGCGACAGACCGGTTCCCGCGATCAGGTCGGGCAGGGACGCGCCTTCGTAGCCGTGGTCCCAGAACACTTCCATCGCGTCGCGTGCAGCGTCGTCCAGCGCGAATTCGCGCGGCCGGCCAAGCCCGGCATGGTCTCCCATCGCTAACCCTCCCAGTGGTTCGATCAATATGTGGACCGATCGGTTCCGATATTAGCACCGCCCGGGGGATCAATGCAAGCTTGAATCCCCGCATATCACTCGTAGCCGCGGTCTTCCCAGTATCGATGCTCGCTCAGTAGCGGCCGCTGCCGTCGACCCTCAGCCTTTGGCTGCCAGGCGCGTCAGTTGCGGGTCCATGATGACGCCGAAAATCGCGGTGTCGCCATAGGCCCTTGCCGACAGCATCGCGCCGTGAACGGTCGCCATGAAGGCTTCCGCCTCGATGCGCGGCGCGTCGGTCAGCTTGATGACGCCTTGCGCGGCCCCTTGTTCGAAGACCGAGGTGAGCCACCCGGAGAGGAAGCGGAAATAGGCGCGGACTTCCAGCGCGACTTCTTGCGGCAGCACCGGCAGCTCGTTGGCCAGCAGCGCGCAGATGCAGAAGGGTGCGCTGGCGTCGCCGATGCAGGATTTCCAATAGCCGATGTAGGCGCGCAGCTGGTCGAGCGGTCCAGGAATCGCGCGTACGAGATTCTCGATGCCTGTTTCCGCCTCATTGCGATAGCCTGCGACCAGAGCCCTGACCAGCTCGGCCTTGCTCGGGAAGTGGTGGTGGATGCTCGGTTTGCGTATGCCGACCACGTCGGCGATGTCCGCATAACTGAACCCGTTGTAGCCGCCGCTGACGATCAGCGAGCGGGCGCTGGCGAGGATGTCCTCGGCGGTGGAAGATGTCTTGTTCATGGCTTGATCCTACCTTTCGGTAGGTTGGTTGTCAAATGCCGCGCGACGGCGCAGCTGCAGCAGCTGGTAGGCGGTGCCGATCAGGAACAGCGCGAACACGCAGGCGAGGGCAAGCTTCACTGGCGGCGAATCCGGACCGTGGCCGATCGGATGGCCCACGGGCAAGCGGCTCAGTGTTTCATTGGTTCCCGGAACCAGCAGGAGCATGAAGCTGAAAGACATGAGGGCGACCTGGATGTAGGCGCCCGCGCGCCGGAGAAAGGCGATGCGCGGCGCCAGGGTGGCGGCCAGCATGACGAGCAGGGTGAGAAGGCCGAGCGCATGCCCCGGGTTGAAATGGCCGGTGCTGGACAGGCCGAAGCTGGTCACCACCGATACCAGCATGCCGGCCCAATACACTTTGCCGGCGCTGCTACGTGGATCGATTTTTCCGTGGCGGGCAAATGCGAAAACGCCGGCGGCCACAGGGATCAGGCTCAGCACGGTGTGCAGGATGCCGAGAGAGGAAAGCGGATGTGCCATGGCAGAACTCCTTTTAAAAAATGTATACCTACTAGTTGGTCGGATCAATGAATCAAAAAAATGCCATCCGTGGATGGCGGGAGCGGCCGGCCGCCTCGCGCCGGCCCGCCCAGTTCAGTCTTGGGGAAGCAGCTTCCTTACCTTGTTCAAGGTGGCTTTCAGTTCCTTGAAATCGACGTCCCCACAAGGCGTCGATGCTGCCGCAAGCTTGCCTGCGACGCTGGACGCGGGCAGGGCCAGCGCCCGTCCCGCTTCGGTCAGGCTCACCAGCACCTGGCGTTCGTCTTGCTGCGAGCGGCGCCGTTCGACAAAGCCGCGCTGCTCCAGGCGCTTGAGGAGCGGCGTCAGCGTGGTTGGATCGAGGCCCAGCCGGCCACTGATCTCCGATACGGGCAGTCCATCACGTTCCCACAAGGCCATCATCACGAGGTATTGCGGATACGTCAGGCCCAGTTCTTCGAGCGGCGCGCGATAGGCGCGGGTGAACGCCAGGTTCAGCGCGTAGACCGCGAAGCAGAGGTGATCGTCGAGGCGTGGCGCCTGTTTCATGGCGGAGATTTTCTTGGTTGGCCGTTTGATGGTGTAACGTTAGATGGTGTACCGGGTATTGTCAAGCGTATTTTGCGTGGCCTGCCAAGCACACACGAGCTGCACTTGATGTATCTACCAACTAGAAGGTATGCTGTTCGCAGTAGAGCGGCAGCCGAGTTCGGTAGTGTTTTTTCGCCAAGAAAGTAGGCAGATATTTAACGACCGTTTTCATCTTTGTAAATACCAAAGAACGCTTGTTCTTGATTTATTGACAGTAACTGCAGCCATCGGTAAGGTTTCCAAAGTTGCCGTACGGCAACCATAATCGACCACGCTTGATCAGCGGAGAGGACATTCCATGACATCGACACAAGGGCATCGCGCCTTGCTGCTCGCGATAGCGCTGGCGCTATCCGGCTGCGGCGCCGACAATGCCGGGCAGCCAGGGCAGGGCGCCCAATCCGGCGCGCGCTTCCTGGCCAGCAGCTCGGCCTCGCTCGAGACGGCGCTGACGCCGGTTTCGGCGCAGGCCAGCGCCTCCGAGCGCGGCGACCTCGGTCCCCAGGCTGCCATCGACCACGACGGCGCCACGCGCTGGAGCAGCGCCTTCAACGACGACCAGTGGCTGACACTGGACTTCGGCAGCCCGCAAGCCATCAACCGGGTCCGCATCGACTGGGAAAACGCGCACGCGGCCAGCTATGCGCTGCAGGTCTCGGACGACAACAGCAACTGGACCACGGTCAAGACCGTCGACAACAGCCAGGGCGGCACCGAGGACTGGAGCAATCTGGGCGCCCAGGGCCGCTACCTGCGCGTACAGGGCATCAAGCGCTCGGGCCAGTACGGCTACTCGATCTTCGAGATCCAGGCCTTTTCCGGGACGCCGGCCGCCACCGAACCGCCGCCGCCGCCACCGCCGGTGGATGTCAGCAAGCCGGGCGTGGCGGTCAAGCCGGTGGAGGCCACCTCGTCGGCGGTCGAGAACGGCGGCCTGGCGGCGAAGATGGCGATCGACGGCAACCCCGCCACGCGCTGGGCCAGCACCGCCGAAGACGGCGCCTGGATCCAGTTCGACTTCGGCCAGCCGACCGCGCTCGGCTACCTCAAGCTGGTCTGGGAGAACGCCTATGGCAAGGCCTACGACCTGCTGGCGTCCAGCGACGGCAAGAACTGGAACCTGGTGCGCAGCGTGAGCAATGGCCGCGGCGGCACCGAGGAATTCTTCAACCTCGGCGTGCAGGCCCGCTACCTGCGCCTGCAAGGCGTGGCGCGCGCCACCAACTACGGCTACTCGCTGTTCGAAGCAGAGTTCAAGTCGCCGGGCAGCGACAACACCCTGCTTGCCGCCACGACCTCGGCGCCGGCCTTCCCGGACAGCGGCAGCGGCATGCAGCCGCTGCCGGCCGCGGACCAGCCGATCGAGACGCTCCAGTTCACGCTGCCCGACGGCACCCTGGTGACCCGCTTCGGCGCGCGCGGCCTGGCGCGCCACGGCCGCGAGCGCGGCGAGGAGTGGAACGAGATCGGCTACGGTCCCAACGAGACCATCGACCCCGCCACCGGCCTGCCGCTGGATAAAGGCCCCGGCAACTACCTCACCTTCGTGCCACAGTACTTCAAGAACCGCACCTGGGGCGTGGAGATCATCGACAACAGCCGCGTGGCCGGCGTGACCAAGCCCAGCCTGATCGTCAACCAGTACACCACGGTCGATTTCCTGTCTGGCGGCGTCGCCTTCTTCCGCGCCTTCGACCGTCCCGGCGTCACCGGCTACGGCTGGATGGCGCCGGGTGAGCTGGTCGACCGCAATGTCCCGGTCTGCAAGCCGGTCGCCTATCCGAACGGGCCGAGACTCAGCAGCGCGAACGGCATCAACGGCGCCTGCACGCTGCTGATCAAGGACTATCCGGGCCACGACGGCATCGGCGCCGACGGCTTCCCGAACAAGGTCTATGTGCCGGGCCGCGCGCTGGCGCAAGGCGACGTGATCGAAGTCTCGCCCTCGATGTTCTCGACCACCGAGTCGATGCAGGCCAACGGCGACAACGGCGGCATCCGCTACTACTCCTACGAATGGGCCTATGTGGTCGGCAAGGGATTGCGCCCTTGGTATGGCGTGCAGCCGCGCCTGAACACGCTGCCGCTGCCTGACGAGACCCTGTCGGGCGGCCTCGGTTCGGTGTCCTACAACTACTCCGACAATGCCTTGTTCATGTTCCAGCAACCGCACACCCATGCCGGCATGCGCAACATGCAGCGCTTCGTCGAAGGCCGGCGCCTGGTCCACAGCAACTTCACGACCGGCGCCCACAACGAGCCGGGCAACGACGTCAACCAGGCGGTGGCAGGCCTGCAGGGCCAGCGCTTCAACCAGTCCGCCTGTATCGCCTGCCACGTCAACAACGGCCGCAGCCCGGCGCCGGGCGCGATCGGCCAGCGCCTCGACAGCATGTCTGTGCGCACCGCGGCGCTCGATGCCGGCGGCCGCCAGCTCGCCCATCCGACCTACGGCATGGCAGTACAGATGAATGCCGTCTCCAGCAGCGGCGCGCCGCAGAACTGGGGCACGGGGGTGCGCGTGGCCGGCTTCGATGCGCAGACAGTGACGCTGGCCGACGGCAGTACGGTCGAGCTGCGCAAGCCGAAGCTGGCCTTCGAAGGACCGGTGCCGGACGCCTGGTCGCTGCGCGCGGCCCAGCCCATGATCGGCGTCGGCCTGCTGGAAGCGGTGCCGGAAGCGGACATCCTGGCGCGTGTGCGCTCGACCCCGGACCTTGATGGCGTCAAGGGCATCGCCAACTTCGTCTTCGATCCGGAGTCGGGCGCGGTGCGCCTGGGACGCTTCGGCTGGAAGGCCGCCAAGGCCACGCTGCGCCAGCAGGCCGCCGCCGCGCTGATGACCGACATGGCCGTGGCCTCGCCGGTCTACCCGAACCGCAGCTGCCACTTCGACCCGGCCGGCTGCGCCAAGGCCGGCGCCCAGCGCGGCATTGCGGAGGGTGACCTGCAGCTGATCTCGCACTACCTGTCCCTGCTGGCGGTGCCGGCCCAGCGCAGCCTGGAAAGCGGCTTCCCGAAAGGCGTGGCGCCGCTCGACGAGCACCGCGTCGTGCCGCAGCAGGTCGCGGCCGGCGCCAAACTGTTCACCGATATGCGCTGCGCTGCCTGCCACACGGTGGAGATGAAGACCGGCCCGGGCCACCTGTTCGCCGAACTGCGCAACCAGACCATCCGCCCCTACAGCGACCTGCTGCTGCATGACATGGGCGCCGGCCTGGCCGACAAGTATGCCGAGGGCCGCGCCAGCGGCAGCCTGTGGCGCACCGCGCCGCTGTGGGGCATCGGCTATACCGAGAAGGTGATGGGCAAGGAAGGGCAGGTCGGCTATCTGCATGACGGCCGGGCGCGCAACCTGAGCGAAGCCATCCTGTGGCACGACGGCGAGGGGCTGCGCGCACGCCAGCGCTTCGCCAACGCAAGCAAGACCGACCGGGAAGCGCTGCTGGCTTTCCTGCGTTCCTTGTAACAGGCGCGACGGGAGTAAGGCCGCTCGCACGGCGGGCGGCCTTGCCGGTTTTCCCGGCCCCAGCCGAAGCGCTCGGCATCCGCGCACTTTTCGTGGCGACTTCCTGTCGCCGCGCGCATCTGCCGCCGCATCGCACCTGTTCCCTTCTCGGCACTGCAATTAGTCCACTTGGACTAAGCAGTGGTCATGATCTCGTCTTTTTTGCTAGGTAATATGCAACGCTCGAAAAGCAATTCCTGTTGTCAATTTTTCATGGTCTTTTCGCAGGCGATCATGGCACTCAAGGTATTGGACGTGACAATTTTGCAACGTGCATTATTTCCTTTTGACACCAAATTATCTAGAGGATTTTGTTTTGTACAGGGAAGCAAGGCAGGTTTGTCGCGGCTTCCCCGCTGTTCTTGAAAAATTTGCATTTGCTTTTGTGCATTTGTTAATGCATATTGCACGACGGGCGCATCAGTTTCCACACGTATACTAAGAAGAGGCTCAGGTTATGAACGGAAAGAATCGGGTTGGCAAGCAAGGTTTGCCTCGTCGCGCACTGCTCGCGATGGCATTGGCGGCAATCAATTTCGGCGCCATGGCGCAACATCTGGAAGAAGATCATCGCGAATTCGAAGCCACGCTGTACGCACCGTACGCGGGCGACACCCAAGGCAGCCGCAGCTTCACCCTGAATTTTTCCTATCCCTTCGTTGAAAGCGCCCAAGACGTTTTCTGGCGCCTCGAACTGCTCGACGCGCGCGGCAACGTCATCCAGCGCTGGCAGGGCATCGAACGCCTGAGCGGCGCACCGCTGAAGGTCAATATCGACTGGGCCGCGCGCGGCGCCGATCCGAGCCTGGCCGATGGCGTCTACACCGTGCGCATGGTCGCCACGGCCAAGCCGACGACCGACGAGGGCCCCGACACCAGCGCCGAGGGGATCGACACCGTCCTCGCGGAAGCCGAAGACGCCGAAGAACAGAAATGGGAGATCGTCGTCGGCGCGCCATCGACGGCCGCCATGCCCAGCGCCTCGACGCTCGCCGCGCCACAGCCCACGACCAGCACGTCGACGCGCCTGCGCACCACCGCGGCCTTTGCCGTGGCCAGCACGCAGCCGGCCTACACGGTCTACTTCGGCAACCTGCACAGCCAGACCAACCACAGCGACGGCGGCGGCAACCTGGCCAGCTGCTCGGGCGCCCAGAATCCCCAGACCGGCACCGCCGGCGGTCCGGCCGAGGCCTACGCCTATGCGAAGAACAAGGGCCTGGACTTCCTGATGGCTTCCGAGCATAACCACATGTACGACGGCTCCGACGGCACCAACACCGGCGCCGACGCCGCCAAGGCGCGCGCGCTGTACCAGTCGGGCCTGAAGGCGGCCGCCGATTTCAATGCCGCCAACCCGACCTTCCTCGGCATCTATGGCCTGGAGTGGGGCGTCATCAATAACGGCGGCCACATGAACATCTTCAACGTGCCGGAACTGCTGGAATGGGAATACAACAGCAGCGGACAGCTGATCGGCGACACGTTCACGGCCAAGGGCGACTACGCCGGCCTGTACACGCTGATGGCCCAGCGCGGCTGGGTCGGCCAGTTCAACCACCCGTCCAGCAGCGGCCAGTTCATCGTCAATGGCAAGGCGCTCGGCTACACGGCCGACGGCGACACCGCGATGGCCCTGTGCGAAGTGCTCAACACCTCGGCTTTCTCGGTCAACACGACGGAAACGGAAACGGGCCGCAGCAGCTACGAAGGCGCCTGCCAGAAGGCGCTCGAGGCGGGCTTCCACATTGCCTTCACGACCGACCAGGACAACCACTGCGCAAACTGGGGCGCGTCCTACACCAACCGTACCGGTGTCCTGATCCCGACCGGCACCCCCTTCACCAACGCCAGCTTTATCGAGGCCCTCAAGGCGCGCCGCGTGTTCGCGACCATGGACAAGACCTCGCAACTGATCCTCACCAGCAAGGGCAACGGTGTGACGGTGGGCGAGACGCACATGATGGGCGAGCGCATCACCAACTACGGCTCGCTTGCCTTGACCGCGAACTATTCGAACAGCACCGGCAAGTCGGCCTCGACGGTGACTTTCTATGAAGGCGTGCCGGGCCGTAATGGCACCGTCACCGTGCTGGGAACGGGCGCATCGCAGGCCTTCACCCCGACACTCGGCGAGCATTTCTACTACGCCAAAGTGACCCAGAACGACGGTAACGTCCTGTGGTCGGCACCGATCTGGGTGACCCAGGTGGCCGGCGGCGACGATCTGGTTCCCCCGACTGTCAGCGCCGGTGTCAGCGGCAGCAGCGGCAACATCAAGCTGTCGGCCAACGCCACCGACGACAAAGGCGTGACCGTGGTCGAGTTCTACGTCGACGGCAACCTGATCGCGAGCACCGGCGTGGCCCCCTATGCCGCCACGCTCGATTCGACCAAACTGTCGAACGGCAGCCACAGCCTGGTGGCCTGGGCTTACGACGCGTCGAATAATATCGGCAAGTCGGCCCCGGTCAGCTTCACGACCAGCAATACGATCATCGATACGGTCGCGCCTAGCGTCTCCGCCAGCGTCACGGGTAGCGCGGGCCGCATTGCCCTCAACGCCACGGCCACCGACAACGTCGGCGTGACCAAGGTCGAGTTCTATGTCGACGGCAGCCTGGCCGGTTCCAGCACGGCGGCGCCGTACACGCTGGCATACGACTCCACCTTGCTGACCAAAGGCAGCCACAGTCTGGTGACCAAGGCCTACGACGCGTCCAATAACGTCGGCACCTCCAGCGCTTTTGCGTTCACGGTCGACAATACGGCGGGAACGCCTGCGCCCCAGGCTCCCCATCTGGTGATCAGCCAGATCTATGGCGCCGGCGGTAACGCCAACGCGGCGCTGAAGAACGATTACATCGAACTTTTCAACCCGACCTCGGCGCCGATTTCCCTGAGCGGCCTGAGTGTGCAATATGCCTCGACGGCAGGCACTTCGTGGAGCAACACCACGGCGCTGCCGGCGAAGACACTGCAGCCTGGACAATATTTCCTGATCGCGGAGTTTTCGGGCGGCGCCAACGGGTCGGCACTCCCTGCCGCGGATGCGACCGGCACGATCAATATGTCCGGGACGGCCGGCAAAGTGGCCCTGGTCAAGGGCACGGCCGTACTGCCCGCGTCGGCGACGCCAACGACCACGAACGTGATCGACTGGGTGGCGTTCGGCAGTGGATCGACGCCTGCCGAAGGTGGCACGCCGACCGCAACGCTGGCGCCGACGACGGCCGCCTTCCGCACCAATGAATGCGTCGATACCAATAACAACGGTGCCGATTTCACGGTCAAGCCTGTGTCGCCACGCAACATGTTGACCCCGATCCATAGCTGCATCACCAATGTCACCACCAGCTTCGGCGTCACCAGCGTGGGTCCGGTCTATAACCGTACGACCCAGAAGTTCAGCGTGACCTATACCTTGACCAACAAGTCGGCGGCAAGCATCAGCGGTCCGATCAACCTTGAGTTCACCGGCCTGACGACGGGCGTCTCGGTCGACGCCGCCTCGGGCACCCACAACGGTGCGCCGTACGTCACCTTGCCGAATGCCTCCTTCGCTGCGGGCCAGACCGCAACGATCACGGTGATCTTCTCCAACCCAAGCAAAGGCCCGATCGGCTACACCGCTGTCATCTACGCCGGCACTCTCTAAGTCTAAGGAAAACACATGTTCAACATTCAAAAATATCTGCGTCATGTCGTACTGGCCCTGGGCCTGACTGCGGCGAGCCTGACGGCCGGCGCCACCGTGCTGCCGACTTACAAGATCGGCGCCGCGAATACCGCCACCTCGGATATCGCCGCCATCGACCTGGTGTTCAGCAGCATCACCGGCGCCGCCCCCGTGACGGCCTACCTGTCTCACTTTACCGGGACCCCGCTTGTCGAGCTCGACCGTCAGGGCGCGGTCAGCGACACGGCAGGCGTTTTTTCGATCGGCAACCCCGGCAGCTACAACGATCTGTACCTCGAGGTCGACGGCCCGTTCGCGTTCAGCCTGAATTTTTCGGAAGCTTTCCTCAGCTCCAACAATGCCTCTGACAACAATGGCTTTTTCTCGATCGTGTTGTACGACTCGTTCGGCAACGTCATCGGCGATCCGACCGGCGCGCTGCAATTCGCGCTGACGAACACGGGCGTCGACTACGCGTCGACCTCGTCGCTGCTGAGCTTGAACCTGGTGCCGGAGCCGACCGACTGGGCGCTGATGCTGACCGGCCTGGCCCTGGTGGTCTACACGACGCGCCGCAAAGGCCGTGCCACGGTGCGCGGGATCGCCGCAGCGTAAGTGGTGGGGGCTCCGCCGCGCTAGTCGGCCACCTCGTTTGCCAGTACGGCGGCGGCCGGATCCGGCGCGGCCGTGCCTTCCATGACCAGTACGCGCTGCGTGGCGGGTGCTGCCGCTGCCGCACCGGCCTGGGCAAAAGTGCGCACCGGGCCGATCATGGTGCCCGCCGCCATGCCCTTGGCGTCGGTGCGCAGCGAGCCGGTAAGCTGGCCGCCGAGGTAGACGCTGTACTCGGTTCCCGGCTTGAGCTTGAACACCGTGACTTCCAGCGCATCGACCACGCCCAGTTGGCGCGCCACCACCAGGCCGCGGCCGGCGCCGCCTGGGGCCTTCAGCGACAGCGGCTGCGAATCCCGGTTCACCCGCTGGACCAGGTTGTCCGCGCTGCCCGGCGCGGCCACATTCGACAGATAGACCAGCGCTTGCGGCGCCTGGCCGCCCGGCATGCGGGCGATCACGCGATTGATGGCCGTGTCGATGACTTCGGCGCCGTCGCCGTTTTCCAGGCCCACGTAGACGCGGCTGCTGTCGTCCGAGGTCCAGATGCCGTGCGGTAGGGCGCCGGTCGGTATGCTGGCGACCGGTTTGGCTTCCTTGCCGGTGGTGTAGACCTTGACCAGGTTTTCGCCGCCGACGCTCACATAGACCAGTACCTTGCCATCCACCCTGGCGAAGGCCAGGTGGTTGGTGATGAAGCCGGTATCGATCACGCCGGTCACCGCCAGGGTATGGGTATCGATGCGGGTTACCTTGCCCACGTCCTTGTGGGTCATCCACACTTCCTTGAAGTCTGGCGTGAACTGCAGGAAGGGCGAGAACGGGCTGAGCACGGGTATGCGCTTGATCACCTTGTGGGCCTTGACGTCGATGACGTCGACTTCGGGCGTGAAGCTCGACACCGCGAACGCCAGCTTCCCATCCGGCAGGAACTGCACCATGCCGGGGCCGACCGCGGTCGGGATGCGGCGCGTTTCCTTGTAGGTGCGCGGGTCGATCACGGAAATATAATCCTCTCCGCGCACCACCACCCAGACTTCCTTGCCGTCCGCCGTGAAGAAGCCTTCGTGCGGCGATCGTCCGACATAGGTCTTGCCCTTGACCTTGTTGGTCGCGGTGTCGATGAAGGCGACGGAATTCGAGCCGTTCGAGATCGCGACCAGGGTCTTGTGGTCGGGCGAAAAACCCAGGCCGTGGACGTTGATCTCGCCGCGGTAGAGCGGCGACAGGACGTCGGGCCGCTGGTTTCCGAGCACGATCTGGCCCAGCAGCCGGTTGCTGGACGGGTCGAACACCGACACCGTGTTGGAATTCTGGTCGGCGGTGTACACGCGGTCGGACGGGGCAGGCAGGGCATGGGCAGCCGGCAGCGTACCGATCAGCCCCGCCAGTGTCAGCAGCCGTGGGATGGTCTTCATTTTTTCTCCTTGTGGTCGGGATGGCGCGCGAGCCAGGCCCGCATCACGTTGATTTCGTTCTGCTGCTCGGCGACGATGCCGAGCGCCAGGTTGCGCAATTCGGGATCCTGCGTATTCAGCAGGACCGCCTTGGCCATGTCGATCGCGCCCTGGTGGTGCGGCAGCATCATGGTCACGAAGTCGTGCCCCGGCTCGCCGTTCATCGGCGCCGCCTGCATGCCGCGGTCCATGACCGCCATCGCATCGTCCATCAGGCGGGCGAACGGGCGGTCGCTGCTGGCGACGAAGACCGCCGGCGCGCCGGCGGCCGGCTGGCCGTGGTGATGGTGCATCTCCTGCGCCTGCGCCCCGGCGGCCAGGCACAGTGCGAATGCGCTCAGGCGTGCTCGCATGGCTCAGCCCTGGCCATCCACCGTGAAGTTCACGGTCTCGCCGTTGACGACGTTGACGTAGCGGGTATCGGCGCCGACGGCGATGTTGCGGTTGCCGTCGGCGTTCACCAGCATGCCGGCGTCGAGCGGCGAGAAGGGACTGGGCAGGGCCTGCGCGCTGCCGGCGGCGAAGCCTGTGGCGGCCAGCAGGGGGAGGATCAGGGCGAGTGAGCGGGCTTTCATGAGGATGTCCTTTCGTGGTTGGGATGGCTGCAGTGTGCGGCCGCCACGCTGACGCCGGCATGACCCGAAGATGACAATTCGATGACAGTCCGCTGACGCACTTGTCATCCTCGGCGGCAGCAAACTCCGGCACAATGGCGGGAGGAGAAGATCATGCGAATTCTGATTGTCGAAGACGAGCCCAAGACGGGCGATTACCTGCACAAGGGCTTGCGCGAGTCCGGCTTCACGGCCGACCTGGCGCGCACCGGACCGGACGGCCTGCACCTGGCGCTCGAGCACGACTACGACCTGCTGGTGCTCGACGTGATGCTGCCGAAAATGGATGGCTGGGCAGTGCTGCAGAAGCTGCGCGAGTTCAAGCAGACGCCGGTGCTGTTCCTGACAGCGCGCGACGAGATCCCGGACCGCGTGCGCGGGCTCGAACTCGGTGCCGACGACTACCTGGTCAAGCCCTTCGCGTTCGCCGAACTGCTGGCCCGCATCCGCACCCTGCTGCGCCGCGCGCCGCTGCGTGAGCCGGAGATCCTGCGCGTCGACGACCTCGAGATCGACCTGCTGCGCCATCGGATCGTGCGCGGCGGCGCGCGCATCGACCTGACCCCGAAGGAGTACGCGCTGCTGCAGCTGCTGGCGCGGCGCCAGGGCGAGGTGCTGTCGCGCTCCCTGATCGCCTCGCAGGTCTGGGACATGAACTTCGACTCGGATACCAACGTGGTCGATGTCGCCATCCGCCGCTTGCGTACCAAGGTGGACGACCCGTATCCGCGCAAGCTGATCCACACCATGCGCGGCATGGGATACGTGATGGAAGCGCGCGACTGATGCGCGCGCCGCTCTCGATTTCCCTGCGTCTTGGACTGTTGTTCGCGGCCATCGCCGCCACGGTGTTCGTGGCGGTGGGGGCCTATCTGTACCAGACCCTGTCGGGCCAGATGGGAAGGCGCGACGATCTCGATCTGCTGAACAAGGCCGTGCTGATACGCCAGCTGCTGCACGAGACGCCGGATGGCGGGACCATGCCGCATGCGCTGCAGGACGTGCTGGGACGGGCCATCGGCCAGGATGGCGTCATGCTGCGTATCGTCGCGCCGTCGGGCGTGGCCCTGCTCGACACCATGTCCGCGGCGCCCGCGATGGCCCGCGGACTGCGCGCGCCGGTCGAACCCGGACGCGAGCCGCAGGCAGACGACATTGCCAGTATCGACGGCGCGACGGGACCGGTGCGGGTGCTCAGCGTGCTGGCCGGCGCGGATGGCGGCATGCTGAAGGTGACGCTGGCGCGCATGCGTTCGGACCGGCTCGCGGTCTTGAAGCGATATGCCTTCGACCTGTTGGCCGCGCTGGCCGTCGGCAGCCTGCTCGCCACGCTGCTGGGATTCGCGGCCGTGAGGCAAGGCTTGCGTCCGCTGTACGGCATGATCGCCAAGGCCAACGACATCAGCGCCCACCGTCTGGACCAGCGCCTCGCCGTCGACGGTGTGCCGGCCGAATTGCGCGAGCTTTGCACGGCCTTCAACGCCATGCTGGACCGGCTGGAGGAGGGCGTGCAGCGCCTGTCCGGCTTCGCCGCCGACCTGGCCCACGACCTGCGCACACCGGTCAACGCGCTGATGATGCAGACGCAGGTGGCCTTATCGCGCGAACGTCCGGTGGACGAGTACCAGGCCCTGCTCGCGTCCAATCTGGAAGAGTACGAGCGGCTGGCGCGCATGATCGAAAACACCCTGTTCCTGGCGCGCGCCGACAATGCCCAGCTGGCGCTGCGCCGCGAAACGCTCGACGTGCGTAAGGAACTTGCGCATATCCAGGACTACTTCGAGATGCTGGCGGAAGACCGGGACGTGGCGCTGACGATGGGGGCTGTCCCGGCCCTCGCGCTGCAGGCGGATCCCGTCCTATTGCGCCGTGCGGTGAACAATCTGGTGTCGAATGCCATCGCCCATACGCCGCCCGGCGGTACGGTTGCCCTGGACGCGTCTGAAGACGAAACCTGGCTTGCGATTACGGTGGCGAACACCGGCGATGGCATTCCCGAGGCCGACCAGGAGCGCCTGTTCGAACGCTACTACCGTGCCGACCCTGCGCGCGCGTCCGGCAGTTCCGCAGGCCTGGGCCTCGCGATTGTCCGGGCCATCATGCAACTGCACGATGGGATCGCGCAGGTAGACAGCCGTAATGGCAAGACGATATTTACGCTAAGCTTCCCACGCCGCGCCTCCACATTCTCCCGGCAGGACAGCGTTTGAGTTCCTGAGATGTGTATACTCGGTATTTTTGTAAGCGCGTTCCATGGCTGCTGAACAACCAGACCGAACACCCCCTATGAGCGCACGCGCAGGCTGCGGATCTTTCCGCAAGACGTCGGCGCTGCTGCTGTCACTGGCCGCCATGCTGAGCACCGGTTCCGCATCAGCTCAAGCGGTCAAGCCTTCACCGCCCGCGGCCTCCACCGCAGCTGCAAAAGTCGACACGGTCACCGTGCGCCGCGGCGACATCCAGGAAACAGTCGATGCAGCCGGCAAGCTCCAGCTCCACAAATGGGCGGATACCCATGCCCAGCTTTCTGGACAAATCAAGGACGTGCAGGTCGCCATCGGTGACACCGTCCAGGCCGGCCAGGTCCTGCTCGAGATCAGCCCGGCCCTGCAGCCTGCCAAAATCGAAAGCAACCGCGCCCGTATGGCCCGGCTGCAGGCGGAGCTGGCCGACCAGCGCGCGCAGCTCGATTTCGCCCAGCTTCAGTTCAAGCGCCAGACCCAGCTCAAAGCGCAGAACGCCACGCGCGAGGAAGCCTTCGAATCGGCGCGCATGAATGCCTCGTCGGCGAGCGCGCGTGTCGATGCGATCGCTGCGCAAATCCAGGAACTCGAAGCGACCGTGAAAATCGACGAAGACCTGCGCCAGCAAACGCAGCTCAAGGCGCCGATGTCCGGCACTGTCGTATCGCTCGCCGCACGGACCGGACAAACGGTCGCCGCCGGGCAGCCGGCTGCGTCGCTGGTCCGCATCGCCGACCTCTCCGACATGACGGTGGCGGCACGGGTTGCGGAAAACGATGTGACGCGTTTGCGGCCCGGCATGGCGGCGAGTTTCACGACCCCCGGCTATCCCGGGAAGCGCTGGTCGGGCAAGCTGCGCCAGGTCCTTCCCACGCCGGTCGACGGCACGGGTGAGCAGGGCAAGCAGGCCTTTTATATTGTCCTGTTCGACGTCAGGAATCAGGATCGCGAACTGATGAGCGGCATGAGTGCGCAGGTGCAGTTCGTCGTCGCGCAGGCGCGCGACACGCTGGTGCTGCCTGCAAACTGCCTCGGTGCGCCCGACGAGGATGGGATGTACAAGGTCTCTGTGCTCGATGCGGCCCAGCATGTCGGCGTCCGCAAGGTGAAAGTCGGCGTGCGCAACGCACAAACGGCACAGATCCTGTCCGGCCTGGCCGCAGGGGACAAGGTCGTCGCCGGCCCGGCTCCCGAGGAAGGCCAATGACGCGGCGCGCCCTGACGCCGGCATTTTTCCGCTGGCCGGCTGCTTCGTCCCTGCTGTCAGGTCTGGTCTGCGCCGTGCTGGCAGGCTGCGCCAGCCGCATGCCGAACCCGGAGCCGCCGCCCAGGGTCGACTTGCCCGCCCATTGGGTGGGGAACGGAAGCGCACATCCTCAAGCGTGGCCCGACAAGGATTGGTGGCAGCGCTTCGGCAGTCCGGAACTGACGCGCCTCGTCGACGAAGGCCAGGCCGGCAATCTGGAACTGGCCGGCGCGCTGGCGCGCGTGAAGCAGGCCGAGGCCGAGGCGCGCATTGCCGGCGTGTCGCTGCTGCCGACTGCGGACTTTTACACCGATGCCATCCGCGCCGTGCCGATCGGCAGCGGCAGTGCCAGCACCGCCGCCGGCAGCAGTCTGCAGGTCTCCTACGAAGCCGATTTCTGGGGCAAGAACAAGGCAGGCGTGGCGTCGGCGGAAGCCTCGCTCGAAGCCAGCAGTTTCGACCGCCAGACCGTGGCATTGACGGTTACCAGCGGCATCGTCGCGACCTATCTGCAGGTGTTGTCGCTGCGCGACCGCCTGGCCGTCGCGCGCGAGCATGTGGCGAACGCCGAGCATGTCCTGGCATTGGTCGAGGTGCAGCGAGGCGCGGGCGCGGCGTCGCCGCTCGACCTGGCGCGCCAGCGCTCCGTCGTGGCGCAGCAGAAGGCGACACTGCCGGAACTGATGCAGCAGGAGCGCGAAGCGCAGGCGGCCCTGGCCATCCTGCTTGGTAAAACGCCGCAGACCTTTTCCGTTGCCCAGAACGGACTGGACACAATTACCTTGCCCGAGGTGTTCCCGGGCTTGCCATCGGAGCTGCTGGCGCGCCGGCCCGATATCCGCCGCGCCGAGGCCACGCTTGCCGCCGCCGATGCCAACGTCGCGGTCGCGCGGGCGAACCTGTTCCCCAGCATTAAGCTCACCGGGGCCCTGGGCGCGCAGAGCAGCGCCTTGCTATCCCTGCTGAACGCGCCCAACCTGCTCGCGAATGTCAGCGCCTCGCTGACCGCGCCGATTTTCGATGGCGGCCGGCTGAAGCGGGAACGCGATCTCGCCATCGCACGCAAGCAGGAACTTGTGCAGGTGTATCGTGCGACCGTCATGTCCGCTTTGTCGGAAGTGGATACGGCGCTGGGCCAGATCCGCAGCCTGGACGAGCAGCGCGGCTTGAAGACGCTCGAGCTGGAAGAGGCGCGCAAGGCCTACGACCTCTCGGAAATCCGATACCGGGCAGGGGCCGAGGACCTGATGACGGTGCTCGATACGCAGCGCGCCTTGTCCGATGTGCAGAACGACATGGGGATCCTGAAACTCAAGCGCCTGCAAGCGACGGTGGCGTTGTACAAGGCGCTCGGCGGCGGATGGAGGGACGGACAAACGGAGCGCCATGGCAAGTCGGCTTCGTGATAAAACGATGAACTTATGAACTCGCATCGAAAGGCAATCGCCGTCGCGGCGGCCCTGTCCTCGCTGCTGTGGCCATTCAGCAGCCATGCCGACTGGGCGCAATTGTCCGATCCGCTGGTCGTCCGGACCACCCCGGCCAACGGCGAGCACCAGCTGCAGAACCCGCCCACCTTCACCTGGGCCCGTTACCCGGGCGCGGCCCGCTACGAGATCCAGATCCTACCGAGGGACGGTTCGCCGATGGGCGCGACCGTGGACCGCACCTGGTACCTGCCGGCCAAAGCCCTGGCCCCGGGCGATTACACCTGGCGCGTGCGTCCTGCCGGCTCGGCCGACTGGTCCAGCCCACGCGCATTTTCGATCGGCGCAAAGTCGGTCATCTTCGAGGTGCCGGACAATGCCGCCCTGCGTGCGCGCATCCTCGACAAAGCGCGGCCACGTTCGCTGCCGTCCTCGTTCGCGCCCTACGCCAGCTGGAGCCCGCAGAAGAAGCGTGACCTCGACCCCTATCTGAGCCGGCTGCTCAACGTGGTCAAGCTGCAGACGGGCGCATTGGCGGACCTGAGCGACGAAAGCTGGCCGCTCGCGATCGCGGCGCCGCTGACTGCGGCAATGGCGGCCCAGCAGAGAGAGGTCGCCAACCGCATCGACGAAACCACGCAGCAGCTGGAAGGGGCTGCCATCCTGTGGCGCCTGAAGAAGGATCCCGCGCACTTGAAAGAGGCGCTCAAGCGCGGCGACCAGCTGGCTGCCCTGAATCCTGCGGGCCCGACCAGCTATGCCAGCCAGGACCAGGCGACCCGCCAGATCGCGCTGTCGCTGGTGAAAGCGGTCGACCTGCTGGCCGACGACCTGGACGCCGAGCGCAAGGCGGCATGGCTGAAGGTGGTGAGCGTGCGCGGCAGCGAGATGTTCAGGGACCTGGCCGCCGGCGGCGGGCGCCTGGATCAGCAACCCTTCGATTCGCACGGCACTACGCTGCTGTCCTACATGGCCCTGATTTCCACGCTGGCGCTGGGTGAGGTGCCGGACGCGCAGAAGTGGTTCGACTTCACGTTCCGCCATTTTGCCGGCGCCGCCGACCCGTGGTCGGGGCCGGAAGGCGGCTACGCCAACGGCACCGCGTATGCCCAGTACGCGGCCGCCTACATGCTCGAACTGTGGGATCCGATACGCGAGGCGACCGGCGTGAACATGTATGCGAAGCCCTGGACAGCGGGCTTCATGGACTTCCTTATCGAGTTCGTACCGCCCGGTGCACCGGTGCATGCCTTCGGCGACGGTTCCGAGACCAGGCCCGATTTCCGTGTGCTGCGGGCGTTTGCGGACCGCGTGGCGACGCCGCACGCCGCCTGGTATGCGGACAAGCTGACGGCGAACGAGGACGCGCTGTCCCGGCTCGAGGCGCCGTACCCGATGTCGGTGGCAGCAAGGCGCAAGAGCAAGCCGCCCAACGCTGTCGGGTTCCAGAGCATCGGCTGGGTGGCCATGCACAGCGACATCGGCGCCAGCGGGGACATGGCCTTCTACTTCAAGTCCAGCCCCTACGGCTCGTTCAGCCACAGCCACGGCGACCAGAACGGATTGCTGCTGACGGTCGCAGGCCAGCCGCTGCTGGTCAAGGCCGGCTGGTACGACTGGTATGGTTCGCCGCGCTGGACCGACTGGTACCACCAGACCAGGTCGCAGAACGCCATCACCTTCGATGGCGGCAAGGGGCAGGTGGTCAGCGGATACCGCGAGCAGCTGCAGCACAACGGGAGCATCGTCCAGTTCACGCCGCGGCCGGACTACGACTACGCGGAAGGCGACGCGACCCCGGCGTATGGCGGCCAGCTGACGCAGGCCCGCCGCCAGGTGGTCTACCTGCATGGCCCGGATGCGATCGTGGTGCGCGACACCCTGTCGGCGTCGGCGCCGCACACCTACGAGTTCAACGTGCACGCGCCCAGCGTGATGAAGATCGAGAGCCCGTCCAGCGTGAAGATTGCGGCCGGCGGCCAGTCCGTTTGCCTGCGCGACCTGAATGACAATGCCCCGTTCGCGAAGTGGAGCGGGCCAAGCCCGAAAAAGGGCGTGACCGAAGACCATGGCGCGTTCTATCTGAAAGCCGATAGCGGGGAGGTGGCGGAATTCCTGGTGCTGCTGGACGTCGGCTGCAAGCGTCCGCGCGTCAGCGTCGATCAATCCGGCAAGCGCCGGACGGTGAAGATTGGCGGGCAGGTTTTCGAATTCGGTTGAGAATTCTGGCGGGCCCTATCGTTTAGAATACCCCGATGAGCAAATCCAGCCGATCGAAAACCGCCACCCCAAATGAGGAAGAAGAGGGCACCCGCGACAAGATCCTGAATGTCGCGCTCCAGGAATTTTCCAGGCGCGGCCTGAGCGGCGCCCGCATCGATGCGATTGCGCTCGAGAGCGGGAGCAACAAGGGGATGATCTACTACTACTTCGGCAGCAAGGAGGGACTGTACGTCGCCGCGCTGGAGGAGAGTTACCGCCGCTTCCGGCAAATCGAAAGCGACTTCCATCTCGAGAGCCTGGCGCCGCTGGACGCCCTGGCCCACCTGGTCGGCGCCAGCTTCGATTTCCATGCCGCGCATCCCGAGTTCATCCGCATGGTGATGAGCGAGAACATCAACCAGGGCGAGTACATCCGCAAGATCCCGGCGCTGCGAGAGATCAACCAGTCCGCCATCACCGTGCTCGACCGCCTGTGCAAGCGCGGCATCGCCGAAGGCGTGTTCCGCGCCGATGTCGATCCGGTCGACCTGCACATGTCGATCAGCGCACTGTCGTTTTACAACGTGTCGAACCGCCACACCTTCAGCTATATCTTCGAGCGCGACCTCGGCGCGCCCGAGGTGCATGCGGCGCGGCGAAAATCGGTCATCGACACGATCGTGCGCGCCGTCAGAAGGTGATTTTCAGCTGGGTGCCGATCGCCAGCGCGTTCTGCGTCTTGCGGTAGCCGAAGGCGCCGGGGTCGACGATGTACTGCAGGTCGGCCCGCACGCCCAGCCAGCGCCGCGGCTGCACACCGTAGCTCAGTTCGACCACGGATTCGCCGGCCGGCAGCGACGCATAGCTGCCGGTATCGGGACTGGAGACAGCGGCGCTCTCGCGCAAGCGCGGATTGACCTGGGCATGCACCAGGCCCAGCGCCAGCGTATCCGCATCCCGGCCCGCAAAGGTGCCGGTCTTGACCAGGCCGGCCGCATGCCAGCGCGTGATCTGGGCCGATGCCCGCGGATTGGCCGTGAACTGGCCGAACACCGAGAGGCCGCGGCCGCCCGCACCCTGGCGCAGGATCATCTGGTCCGCCAGCAGGTAGATGCCGTAGCGTCCGTCCACCGTCCCTGATTCGCCCTGCCGCTTCACGCGCGCCGTATCGTAGAAGACGCCAAGCTTGTAGTGGCCGGGCAGGGCTGCGCCGTGCGGCGCGCTGCCGGGCGCGTATTCCAGCTCCAGCGGCAGCAGCACGCCCGCCGTGCCGGCGGCGAATGGCTTGAACGCGTTGACCTTGTCGCCGAGACGCGGATTGTCCTGATAGACGCCGGTGCGCAGCAGCAGCTCCGGCCCCAGCCTGTAGCGTACCGCCGCGCCCCAGCGCGCATTCGGGTAGTTGTACCAGCCGCTATTGCCCGACATGGAAAGCGGGTGGGCGCAGAAGGCTGCGTTCACCAGCTGGCAGCCGATTGCCATGCCCCCCAGGTCGTTCCCCATCGCGAAAAATCCGAGACGCAGATCGAGCCGGCCGTCCATCAGCTGCTTTTCGATGCTGGCCTCGCTCAGGCGGGTGTAGGGGCCGCCGTAGACTTCCTGGACCGGCAGCCGGTTGCCGATGTAGTCGGCGGACACGCCCGCGCCGCGGCGGTCGTTGATGGTGAGGCGCAGCGTGGCGCCGGACCAGCCGGCGATGCGGTTCATATCGAGGTCCGCACCCAGGCGCAGCTGCTGGGCATAGGTGCTGCCCCGTGCGCGGCCGCCACTGACGTTGGCGAAGGTCTCCGACACGTAATCGCTGCGGAAGCTGACGCCGGCTTCGGCGTAACGGGTCCGCGCGCCGCCCCAGTCGCCGCTCAGGGTGGACGCATCGTCCGCGAATGCGGCTGCCGGCGCCAGCGCCGCCAGGGCCAGCAGCGTGGCGGGGCGCCAGATGCGCTGGCGCTCGAATCGATTCTTCACTTGCATTCCCGGCCTCACTTCAGCGCGTAGGCGATGACGTAGTCGCCGCGGTCCTGCGACTGGCGCGCGCCGCCGGCCGAGATCAGCACGTACTGCTTGCCGGTCTTCGGCGATACATAGCTCATTGGCCCGCCCTGGCTGCCCACCGGCAGGCGCGCTTTCCAGACTTCCTTGCCGGTCGCGCTGTCGAATGCGCGCAGGTAGTAGTCCTGGGTGCCGGCGATGAAGACCAGGCCGCCCTGGGTCGCCAGGGTCCCGCCCAGCGTCGGCATCCCGATCGGCATTGGCATGCGCATCTTGACGCCGAGCGGACCGGTGTCCTGCACGGTACCGACCGGCACCTGCCACAGCACTTTTTGCGTCTTCAGATCCACTGCAGACAGCGTGCCGAAGGGCGGCTTCTGGCAGGGAATGCCGAGCGGCGACATGAAGCGGTTCTTGTTGACCGCATAGGGCGTGCCTTTCAGCGGCACCGCGCCCATGCCGGTGTTGACCGCTTCGCCGCCGTTGCCGGCGGGGCCGGCCTCAAGCTTCTGCGGGATCATCTGCACCCACAGGCCGAGGCGCATGTCGTTGACGAAGATGAGGTGCTGGTGCGGATCGATGGAGAGGCTGCCCCAGTTCATGCCACCCAGCGAACCGGGGAAGCTCAGGGACACGTCGGTACCCGGCGCCGTGAACAGACCTTCGTAGCGCATGGACTTGAAGCTGATGCGGCACATGAGCTGGTCGAACGGGGTCGCGCCCCACATATCCGATTCCTTCAGGGTCTCTGCACCGATCTGCGGCATGCCGCTTGAAAACGGCTGCGTCGCGGCGTACTGCTCCTTCATGATGCCGGCGGTCTTCACCGGACGCTCCTCGACGCGCGTGAGCGGCTTGCCCGTCATGCGGTCGAGGACGAAGAGTTGGCCGGACTTCGAGCCGAACACGACGGCGGGGGTGCTCGAACCGTCCTGTTGCGGAAAGTCGACCAGGCTTGGCTGCATCGGCACATCGAAGTCCCACAGGTCGTTATGCACGGTCTGGTAGACCCATTTCTGCTTGCCCGTCGTCGCGTCCAGAGCGAGGATGGACGTCGCATAGCGATGATCCAGCGGCGTGCGATTGCCGCCCCACAGGTCCACCGAGGAACTGCCCATCGGGATGAACACGGTATTCATCGTGGCGTCGTAGGACATCGGCGCCCACGAATTCGGCGTGCTGCGGGCATAGGTCTGGCCCGGCTGCAGGCGCGCGGTCGGATCGTCGCGGCCGGGATCGAAGGCCCAGCGCATCTGACCCGTGACGACATCGAAGCCGCGCAGCACGCCGCCCGGCATGTCGATCTGCACGTTGTCCGCTACACGGCCGCCAACCACCACGGTCGTGCCGGCGATGGTGGGCGCCGAGGTCAGCTGGTACTTCGGATCCTCCGCACTCCCCAGTCCCGCCTTCAGGTCGACGAAGCCGCCCTTGCCGAAGCCTTCGCACATGGCGCCGGTGTCGGCGTCGATCGCAACGAGGCGGGCGTCGATGGTATTCATCAGGAGGCGGCGCAGGCAGTTTGCGCCGGCAGGGAGGGAAGGGACCGGAACCGGCGTGGCGCCGGCGGCGCTGGGCTGCTGGAGCGGCTGGGTCGCATCGAAATAGGCCAGGCCGCGGCAGCGGTTCCACACCTGGGACCGGGCGTTGATGTCGCGCTCCCAGATCTTCTTGCCGCTGTCCGCGTCGACTGCGATCACGTTGTTATGCGGCGTGCACAAGTAGACGCGGTCGCCGATCTGAAGCGGGGTCTCCTGGTCTTCCGCACCGTTGCCGGTCGGGCTGATCGGGGTATCGCCGGTATGGAAGGTCCACGCGACCTGCAGATTCTTCACGTTGTCGCGCGTGATCTGGTCGAGCGCGACGAAGCGGCTGCCGCCGGGCGTGTTGCCGTAGCTGCTCCAGTTCTTCTGCTCCTCGCCTTTCGCGACCGGCACCAGCGGCGTGGGCCTGCCTTCGAAGGCGACGGTCGGGTGCGGCGTGAACATGCCGGCGAAGGTGGCGGCCATGCCGACCGCGAGCAGCGCGGCCAGGGCATAGGCGCCTTTGTTCGCCGGTCTTCCGGTGTCGACCCTGCGCAGCGCCGGCCACGCGAGCAGCGCAAGCACCATCAAGCCGGTCGGCAGCATGAGACGCGAAACGAGCGGCCAGAAATCGAAGCCGACCTCGGTCAGCGCCCAAAGCAGGGTGCCGACAAATGCCACGCCATAGACGATGACCGCGGACGACTTCAGCCGTATGAACTGTATGGCCGAAGCCACGATGACGAGACCTGCGATCAGGAAGTAGGGACTCCCATGCAAGGCCACCAGTTTCGCGCCGCCGACGGCGAAGAACAGGCCGGTGGCCAGCAATACGAGTCCGAGCAATACACACCCGGCCTTCAGTGCGACTGAAGGGCGGGTTTCACTTGTAGTCATTTGAAAATTCTCCGAGAACGAATCCTGCATCGAAGCGGTGACAGGCACGGCCGAACAAGCCGCAAAACGAATTATAACTAACTAGTTGGTTAATTGCTGGCGCCGCGTTGGGCAGTGGCCCGATCCTTGCATGAGCTCAGCTATCCGAACGTGTCAGGGAGCCAATGATGTTTCTGCCAAATGATGTCATTCAGTACACGGATCCGGCGCGCGCGCTGCGCGTCCTATGGGTCGAAGCCCAGGCCGGCATCGTCCATCTATTCGTACTCGGGGGCGCCCGCAAGGTGCCCGAGCCTGTCCCGATACATGTGTTGACCGGCGACGTACGCAGTGGCCGTGCGCGCTTGCTGCTGCAGGATCCTTATGCCGCGGCGCCGGCGCCGGCGGTGCTTCCCCAAAAGCAGCGTGATATGCAGGCGCGCGCCTGGCGCATCGTCGTCGAGCTGCAATCCCAGGCCCCGGCTCTGTATTACCCGCGCGAACGCGCCGCCATGGTGGCGCGCAGCGCCGACGAACATGGCGTCTCGCGTGCCAGCGTGCTTCGCTGGCTGCGCCGCTTCTGGGAGCGGGGACAAAACCAGAATGCACTCCTGCCCGACTATGCGAACTCCGGCGCCCGGGGGAAGACGCGCACTGCCAACAGCGGCGTCAAGCGCGGCCGCCCGCGCAAGTCGGGTAGCTACCAGGGCCTGAACGTCGACGACGCGACGCGGGCCGTCTTCAGGGCTGCCGTTGCGCGTTATCGCGCTGCGCATCCCGGCGCCGGTTTCGTGCGCCGCGCTGCTTATCGCCAGATGCTCGACGAGTTTTATAAAGGCGCTCCCTCGTCGCAGACGCCCAGTTTTGGCCAGTTCAACTACTGGCTCGATAAGGATGAGGCGCCAAGCACGAGCAGGAAGCAAATGCCGGTGACTTACCCCAGGTTCGTTGCGGTGCAGCATACCTAGTGCCCGCAGCCAATCCAGTGCAGTGCGAACCAGCATGGTGCGGCGCACCAAATCACCGACAGGGCAGCCGGGGCACAAAGCGAAAAACAAAGTTTTGCTGCCGAAAATAAAGTCTGCTCTTTGAGGAATGCCGGCCAGGCGGTGAACGCCCATGCCGCAAGGGATGGAAACCGGCGCTGGAAAACTTTATTTTGCCAAACGAGCTTACTCCAAACTTACGTTCTTGAAAGGTAAAGACAAACTTTATTTTAATCGTCAAAAAGTCGTAACTACCTCATTTAGCTGGCACAGGTATTGCTGAAGCATAAGCGTAGGCAGAAGTGTTTCGGCAATAACAGATGAGGTGCGAATGAATCGTTTCAGTCCGTCGCTGACCCGACGAGAGTTCCTTTTCCGCGCCGCCGCCGTCGGCGGCTCGGCACTCCTACTCAACACCATGAACGCCTGGGGCATGGGCATTGCGTCGACGGCGAATGCCCCGCCCGCACTCTCCGGCAGCGGCAAGGGCAAGAAAATCGCGATCCTTGGCGCCGGCCTGGCCGGCATGACCGCGGCCTGGGAGCTGTCCAAGCTGGGCTACCAGGTCGAGGTGCTGGAAGCGCGGCATTTCGCCGGCGGACGCTGCCAGACGGCCCGCAAGGGTTTTCAGCTGCAGGAACTGGGGGGCGAGGCACAGGCTTGCCGGTTCGACGAGGGCCTGTACATCAACCACGGCCCCTGGCGCATTCCGCTCGACCACCAGTCCACGCTGTATTACACCAGGCAGTTCGAGGTCCCGCTCGAAGTCATGGTCAACGATAACGACCACGCCTGGGTCTACATGGAGGACGCAGGGCCGTTCTCGAAAAAGCGCCTTCGGCAGGAACAGGTCAAGGCCGACATGCGCGGCCACGTGGCGGAACTGCTGGCCAAGTCGGTCCAGTCGAAACAGCTCGATGCCCGGCTCACCGCCGACGACCAGGTACTGCTGCTGGACTACCTGGCCCACGAAGGCGCATTGAGCACCAAGGATCTCGTCTACAAGGGCCGCAACGGCGCCGGCTACGCGGTCAATCCCGGCGCGGGACTCAAGCCCGGACGGCTCACCGATCCACTGGGTTTTCACGACCTGCTGAGTGCCAAGGTGGGAAAGATCTACAGCGCCGTCCAGGAATTCCCGATGCACGCGACGATGTTCCAGCCGGTCGGCGGCATGGACCGCATCGCGCAGGCGTTTGCGAAGCGCCTGGGCAGGAAGATCCGTTATGGCCAGGAAGTCCAGACCATCCGCCAGGCGCCCGACAAGGTCAGCATCACGGTCAAGGACACGGCCAGCGGCAAGCTGTCGACCGTGAGCGCCGATTACGTGCTGTGCACGATCCCGCTGTCGGTGCTGCGCACCATCGACGCCGACTTCTCGGACAAGTTCAAGGGCGCGCTGAAAGCGGTGTCGTATGCACCGGTGGGGAAGATCGGCCTGCAGATGAAGCGCCGCTTCTGGGAAGAGGATGACCAGATCTATGGCGGCCATGTACTGACCGACATGAAGGGCATCAACACGATCTCGCTGCCTTCGTCCGGCTGGCAACAGAAGAAGGGCGTGGTGCTGGGCTACTACCACTACGCGCTGGACGCGATCGAAGCCAGCGCACTGACGCCCGCCGAACGCGCCGAGTTCGCGGTGGCCGCCGGCGAAAAGATCTTCCCTGCCTACCGCGACGCCTACGAAAACGCGTTCTCCGTGGCCTGGCACCGCGTCCAGTACAACCTGGGCGGATGGGCCGAATGGGACGACGCCGGCCGCAAGAACGCCTATCCGGTCCTGCTCGAGGGCGAGGGCAGGGTCATGCTCGCGGGCGAGCACCTGAGCTACCTGACCGGCTGGCAGGCCGGCGCCATCGAATCGGCCTGGCAGCAGATCGAACAACTCCACAAGAGGGCAAGCGCATGAGACTCCGATCCATCCTGATCGCGCTGGCGCTGAGCGGCGCCGGCATGGCCCCGGCGACTGCCGACGCCCAGGCCACGGCTTCGCAGGCGCCGGACGGCAAGACCCTGTTTGCGAAGAACTGCGCCGCCTGTCACCAGGCCAGCGGCAAAGGCATACCCGGCGCTTTTCCCGCGCTTGCCGGCAACGGCTTCGTCCAGGGCGCGCCTTCGGACGTCTCGACCGTCCTGCTCAAGGGCCGCGGCGGCATGCCCGATTTTTCCGGCAGCCTCGACGACGTCGAAATCGCCCAGGTGCTGAGCTATGTGCGCAGCAGTTGGGGCAACGCTGCGGCGCCGCTGTCGCCGGACGAGGTGGCGGCACAGCGCGCCAGTCTCGGCGTGGCGCCGGCCACTCACGGCCGCTTCGGCAACAAGCACTGACCATCCACCATCGAGAAAGAGCATCCATGACGTCTTCCCACACTGTCCGGCGCCTTGCCGCGCTGTCCCTCGTGCCGCTGCTGGTGGCTGTCCAGGCGCCCGCCGCCGCCGCGCCCGGCGAGGCCATCGTGCGCCACAAGATCCCGAACTCCGACTTCCCCATTGCCCAGGCCGTGACGCTGCCGGCAGGGACCACGATCCACTTCATCAGCGGCCAAGTGCCGCCCGCCGTCAGCAAGACCGCCGACCAGAATTCGCTCGCCGCCTTCGGCGACACCAAGACCCAGACCGTGGGCGTGCTCAACAAGATCCAGGACATCCTGAAGGGCATGGGGCTGGGCATGGGCGACGTGGTCAAGATGCAGGTCTTCCTGGTCGGCGATCCCGCCAGGAACGGCAAGGCCGACGTCGCCGGCTTCATGGAGGGCTATACCCAGTTCTTCGGCGGACCTCAGCCCAACCTGCCGGCGCGCGCCGTGGTGCAGGTGGCCGGCCTGTCGAATCCGGGCTGGCTGGTGGAGATCGAGGTCGTCGCCGCCAGGAAGTAAGCCAGCCCTTGCAAGGCCATCAGAACAATCCGTTTTGCAGTCCAAAAAAAGAGGGGTAATTCATGCACAAGGCCATTCTCCATTCCGGCGTCGCCGCCGGCGTTCTTTCTTGCGGTATCGGCTTTGCCCATGCGGCCGACGACAAGCCCGTCGACGACGACAAGCCCGCAGCGGCAGCGCCGGCCGTCGCCGCAGCAGCAGCCGAAGCCGGGCCGGTGACCAGCGGCGTGGTGATCGTCACCGGTACCCGCGCCATGGGCCTGAAGGTCGAGAACAGCGCATCGCCGGTGCAGGTGGTCGACGCCACCTCGCTCGGCCGCACCGGCCAGCCCGACCTGCTGCAGGCGCTGGCGCAGAACCTGCCGTCCCTGAACGCCCAGGCCTTCGGCGGCGACATGGCCAACATGACGCTGTCGGCACGCCTGCGCGGCCTGTCACCGAACAACACCCTGGTGCTGGTGAACGGCAAGCGCCGCCACGGCACCTCGAATCTGGCGGTGCTGGGCGGTCCCTACCAGGGCGGCGCCGCGGCTGACCTGAACTATATTCCGGTGGCCGCGATCGACCATATCGAGGTGCTGCAGGACGGCGCCGCGGCGCAGTACGGCACCGACGCCATCGCCGGCGTGGTGAACATCATCCTCAAGTCAAACTACCGCGGCGGCAACGTCAACCTGAACGGCGGCGGCTACGGCGACGGCGGCGGCCGCACCGGCGACGGCGCGGCGAACATCGGCCTGACGCCGTTCACCGACGCCTTCCTCAGCCTCACCGTGGAAAGCAAGTACCACGGCTTTTCCGACCGCGGCGGGATCGACCCGCGCGTCAACGATCCGGCCACGCTGGCCTCGATGCCGCAGCTGAAGAATGCGCCGGGCTACCCCTATGTCAACCACATCTCGGGCGATGCCCAGTACCGCCAGCACATCTTCGCCGCCAACTTCGGCGCGGAGCTGAGCGAGGACCTGAACCTGTACGGTTTCGCCACCTACGGCAAGAAGAAGGCCGCGGCCTTCGAGAACTACCGCATGCCGAACCGCCTGCCGACGATCTACCCGCTAGGCTTCTCGCCGCAGGAGCGGTTCAAGGAGGAAGACTATGCGTTCACCGCCGGCATCAAGGGCAAGGTCTTCGGCAGCTGGCGCTGGGACCTGTCCAGCACCTATGGCAAGGACGTCGCCGAACTGGGCGTGGCGCACTCGGGCAACGTGTCGCTGTTTGCCGATACCGGCGCCACGCCGCTCGACTTCTATGCCGGCAAGTTCATCGCCAGCCAGTGGACCAACAACCTCGACCTGAGCCGCGAATTCGACGCCGGCTGGGCCACCCCGCTGAATGTCGCGGTGGGCCTCGAGCACCGCCGCGACGAATACGAGATCGGCGCCGGCGACGCCGCTTCGCGCTACAAGGAAGGCTCGCAGTCCTTCCCGGGCTTTTCGCTCACCGATGCGGGCAGCCATAGCCGCAACAACAAGGCCGCCTACATCAACTTCTCCGGCCAGCCGGTGGCGGGATGGACGGTCGACCTGGCGGGGCGCTACGAGCACTTTTCCGACTTCGGCAACGCAAAGGTCGGCAAGCTGACCAGCCGCTACGACGTCTCGCCGATGCTGGGGCTGCGCGCGACCTACTCGAACGGCTTCCGCGCCCCGACCCTGGCCGAGGAATACTATTCGGCCACCAACGTGTCGCCGCGCAGCGCCTTCGTGCAGCTGGCGCCGAACTCGCCGGGCGCACGCCTGGTGGGCGTGAACGGCCTGCGTCCCGAGGCGTCCACCAACCTCAGCGCCGGCTTCGTGCTCAATCCTTCGGCCAATCTGGCCGTGACCCTCGACGCCTACCAGATCACGATCCGCGACCGCATCGTCGGTTCGGGCTCGCTGTACGGTTCGGGCGGCTCGGTGAACTCGCCGGCGGTGACGGCCGCGATCCTCGCGAACGGCAACGTGCTCGACCCGACCGTGGTGCAGACCGGCATCAACATCTTCTCGAACGCCGTGAACACGCGCTCGCGCGGCCTGGAGTTCGTGACTACCCTGAACAGCAACTACGGCGCGAACGGCAAGGTGGACTGGTCGCTGGCGGCCAACTATAACAAGGTGCAGGTCATCAAGATCAACCAGGCGCCGGCCCAGTTGCAGCCGCAGACCCTGCTCGACGCGACCGCGATTTCGGATCTGGAAACGGCGTCGCCGCGGGTCCGCGTCAACCTGGGCGCGCTGTGGCGGATCGGGAACTGGTCGGTGAACGCCCGCGAAGCCTTCTACGGCAAGTCCTCCGAACTGCAATCCTCGGATGGCGCCACCTACTATGAAACCAAGGTCAAGCCGACCGCTATCACCGACCTCGAGATCAGCTACCAGTTCAACAAGGCCTGGACGCTGTCGGTCGGCGCGAACAACCTGTTCAACCAGTACCCCGACCACGTGAATGCCACGCTGCTGGCCGAGCAGCGCGCCAACCTGGACAACGCGGCAGTCACGGTCTATCCCTCGTTCTCGCCCTTCGGGATCAACGGCGGCTATTACTACGCGCGGGCGGGCTTCAAGTTCTGATCGGAGACCTGCATGGCCATGTACAGTTTGCGGAAGATTTCCAAGCTCCGCCAACTCGTGAGTGCACTCGCGGCCGGCGCCATGGGGCCGGCCGCGGCCGCGGCACTGCTCGACATCTCCTACAGCGCCGCCCGCAATTACATGGAAGCGCTGGTCGAAGGGGGAGCGGCAAGCCATCACCCGGATCGGCGCAGCCATGTGCGCCTGCACCCTGACCGGGCTGTCGTCGAGCGTTTCCTGGACTCGCTGGCGGAAGAGGGCGGGGAACAGCGTGTCACCCTGCGGCGCAGCGCTTCGCGCCACTGCGTCGATCCCGGCAAGTCCTACCTGCACGTGCTGGCCGACGATGTCCGCTTCCCGCTGGTGCGGGCGCAGTCTTCGGCCAGGCGCGATCCCCTGGTCGCCGCCTTGTTCGGCGCCTGCAGCCGGCAGGCTGCCTGAGCTGAAATTCGCAAAAAAGCATCACCGTGCGAATTCCTTTTGGCGGAATACTTGTATAGACATTACACTTGCGTATTTACCAAATTTGTCTAACCACGTAAGGAAGAAAATGAAGCGTATCCAGATGCACCTGCCGCGCGCCGGCCGCCAGAGTCTCATTTGTCTCGCCATTCTTGGCGCCTTCCCGCTGCAGCATGCATCGGCCCAGGAAACCCCTGCGGCGGACAACGCTTCTGCCCCGCAAACCAATGCCGAACAAGGCGGCAAGCGCCTCGACGTGGTGATCGTCACCGCCCAGCGCCGGGCCGAGAACATCCGCGAAGTGCCGATGTCGATCACGGCGGTGAGCGGCGACCGCCTGGATACGCTGACTGCCGGCGGCCAGGACATCCGCTTCCTTTCCGGCCGCGCGCCCAGCCTCAGCGTCGAATCGGATTACGGCCGCTCGTTCCCGCGTTTCTACATTCGCGGCCAGGGCAACACCGATTTCGACCTGAACGCATCGCAGCCGGTGGGCCTGGTGGTCGATGACATCGTGCAGGAAAGCCCGATGCTGAAAGGCTTCCCGGTCTTCGACACGGAACGGGTCGAAGTCTTGCGCGGTCCGCAGGGCACGCTGTTCGGCCGCAATTCGCCGGCCGGCGTCATCAAGTTCGACTCGGTACGCCCGTCATTCAAGACGGAAGGTTATCTGAGCGTCGGCGCCGGCAATTACGGCGCCAAGAATGCGGAAGGCGTCTTCAATCTGCCGCTCAGCGAAACGGTGGCGGCGCGCGTATCGCTGCAGTCGCAGAACCGCGACGACCGCGTGCACAATCCACGTCCGACGGGCACCCGCGATTTCGAAGGCTATCACGACAACGCCGGCCGCATCCAGGTGCTGTTCCAGCCGAACAAGGCCTTCAGTGCGCTGCTGAACGTGCATGCCCGCGACCTCGATAACAACGCCACGCTGTTCCGCGCGAATATCATCAAGCAGGGCACCAGCGACCTGGTCGACGGCTTCGATTACGGTTCGTATCCGACCGATGGCGTCAACAAGCAGACCCTGCGTACCAAAGGCGCGAACCTGCGCATGCGCTGGAATCTCGACACGGTCACGCTGCACTCGATCACGGGCTACGAAACGGCCAAGTTCTACAGCCGCGCCGACGTCGACGGCGGCTACGGCGCCGTGTACGCACCGCCGATGGGCCCCGGCTACATCCCCTTCGTGGTCGAAACCGCGGACCTGCTGCCCAACCACAGGCAGCTGACCCAGGAATTCCGTGCCGAGTCGAACACCTCGGGCCCGCTGCAGTGGATCGGCGGCCTGTTCTTCTTCAACGAAGACATCCGCATCGACAGCATCAGCTTCGACTCGCTCGCACCGGGCAATCCGCAGAATCCGTTCTATGCCACCCAGGACCAGTCGACCAAATCGTGGGCCGCGTTCGGCTCCCTGAACTACACCGTCAGCGAGAAACTCAAGCTGCGCGGCGGCCTGCGCTACACCAACGACTCGAAGGACTTTTCGGCCAAGCGCGTCGAAGCCACCACGGCCGGTCCCTTCGTCATCAATAACGATTCCAGCAACGTCAGCTGGGATCTGAGCGGCACCTATGCGCTCGACAAGGACACCAACCTGTTCGGCCGCATTGCCACCGGCTACCGCGCACCGTCGATGCAGGGCCGCCTGAACGGCCTGGCGGACCGGCCGTCGTTCGCAGGCGCGGAGAAAGCCCTGTCCTTCGAAGCCGGCATCAAGGAAGAGCTGTTCGACCGCCGTGCACGCGTGTCGGCGAGCGTGTTCCAGTACCGGGTCAAGGACAAGCAGCTCACCGCCGGCAGCGGCGTGATCAACATGAATCAGCTGATCAACGCGGACAAGGTCACCGGTCAGGGCGTCGAGCTGGATATGCAGGCGGTGCTGAGCGACGCGGTACGCATGACGGTCGGCGCCAGCTACAACGACACCGAGATCAAGGATGCTTCGCTGTTCGTCCAGCAATGCGGCAACTTCGCAAACACCGGCGGCCGCGCCGGCTGCACGGTGACGAATGCGGTCGGCCCGTTCCCGGGCACCGTGCGCATCGACGGCAATCCGCTGCCGCGCGCACCGAAATGGCAGGCCAACTTCGCCCTGTTCTACAGTACGCCGATCGGCGAGGGCGTCTTCTCCGCTTCCACCGACTGGTCTTACCGCAGCACCTACAACATGTTCCTGTACGAGGCCAAGGAATACAAGGCCCGCTCGCTGGTGGAGGGCGGCGCGCGCATCGGCTACAAGTGGAAGGACGGGAAATACGAAGTCACGGCATTCGCACGCAACATCACCGACCGTGTCCAGGTCGTGGGTGCGATCGATTTCGACAACCTGACCGGCATCCTGAACGAACCGCGTACGCTCGGCGCACAGTTCAAGGTCAACTTCTAAAGGCCTGCGCGCCTGTACCGAGTTCCTTGACGGTATAGGCGTCACGTCCGGCGCGTTTGGTCTTGTAGAGCGCAGCGTCGGCATGCTGCAATAAATCGCCGGCCTGCGCGACCGGCGGTTTCGTCACCGCGAAGCCGATGCTGGATGTGACGGACAACTGCTTGCCTTCGACCTCGAAAGGCTTGCGGATTGCCTCGATCAGCCTGGCCGCCAGGCGTTCCACGCCCTGGGCCGAATCGACATGCTCGAGGATGATGACGAATTCGTCGCCGGCCAGCCTGAACGGCTGGTCGCTTGGACGGAGGTTGCTTGTCAAACGCCTGGCAAACTCCTTCAGCACGCAGTCGCCTGCAGCGTGGCCATGGGTGTCGTTGATGGATTTGAAATGATCGATGTCCAGGAAGCCGACTGCCAGCGCGTGCTGCCTGTCGGTGGCGCGCTGGACGGCGGCCGCCATCTCGTCATCGAGCTGGCGCCGGTTCCCCAGGCCGGTCAGGCTATCGGTCCGGCTCAGTAATTGCAGCCGCCGTTCCGCCTGTTCGCGCTTCAGGGACAGCGAATGGAAGGCCCGTCCGAGCGCGCCGACTTCATCGTCGCGATCGAGGTCGAACACGCCGATTTCCGCCTTTTCCTGTTCCACGGCCTTCACATGCCGCCGCAGCGAGCGTAGCGGTTTCAGGAGATACAGCACGGTGGCCCATCCGACCAGGCCGGCCAGGATGGCGATGCCGATTGCCGACGCCCACGCATAGCGGCGCGCCTTGGCAATCCCGGCGAATGCTTCGTCGGCAGGAAAAAACGACCCGAGGACCCAGGCCGAACCCCTCATCTGTTTGTAGGTCAGGATGCCCGGCAAGCCCTGCTTGTTATGCGACAGCGTCCATCCTTCCCAGCCGTCCAGGGCGGCCCTGGTCGAGGCGACCATGTGTCCTTGCTCCAGATTGAGGTTCTGTGTGAGGCGTTTGGCGTCCGGATGGTGAAGAATCAGCCCGCTTTTTGTAAAAGCGAAGAGATATCCTGTCGAGCCCGCATGAAGCCGGCCGATTTGTCCGAAGAACGCCGGGTCCGCAAGGTAGATCCCGCCACCGATCACGTACGCCACATTGCCTGCACGGTCCAGTATCGGCTCGGTGACCAGCACCACCGGCCGGCCCGACAAGGTGCTGATTATGGGCTGGGAAATCACGCCCCGGCGAAGGCGCAGGGTGTCCTTGAGATAGCTCCGGTCCGAATAGGGGCCGCGGCCGATGTTCGACGGATTCGTCATATCGGCCTTGAGCCAGCCTTGGGCATCGAAGATCACGACATTCGAAAACGCGGCAAGCAGGCTGGGATGCCGGACCAGGCTGTCCTGCATCGAACGGCCTGCGCCGGCGTCTGCCGACATCTCTTCGGCGACGAGCCGCAGCAGCTTGTGCTTGCTGCCCAGCTCCGCTTCCAGTTGCGACGCCGCGCTGGTCAGCAGATTGAGTTGCTGGCGCCCGATCGCCTCGACTGCGCCTTGCGACGCGATGTTCAATGCAACGGCACCGACCAGCACGCTCGAACCGGCGACGAGTACCACGACTGCAGCGGTCAGCCGGCCCTTCAGCGTTCCTGAAAACAGGCCGGCTCTTTTAACAAAAGGAATTCGGGAAGCCACGTTCGTCTTTATCCTCGCTGCAATTCTCTCCAATTGTAGCAATGTCCTCTGCATAACAACATTATTACCTGGCGCCGCCAGGATCAAATTATTTATCGCAATAACGATTATTTTGCTTGCCAAGCCCCGCGCCGGCTGCTATCTTTATCTTCACAATGATTATCACGATAAGTAGTTTTCGATTGTCTTCCTTTGGAGTACACCATGAGCAAGCATGACAAGTCTTTCCGTCTTCGTTTCATCGCGCTGAGCGTCCTCGCCGCGGCCCAACTCGGCATGGCCGGCATCGCTCGCGCACAAGCGCCGGCGCCCACCTTCGCCGCCATCAAGCAGATCGATGCCGGCGACCTGAACGTCGGCTACGTCGACGAAGGGCCCGCCAACGGTCCGGTGGTGATCCTGCTGCACGGCTGGCCCTACGACATCCACAGCTACATCGACGTCGTCCCCATGCTCACCAAGGCGGGGTACCGCGTGCTGGTGCCTTACCTGCGCGGCTATGGCACGACGCGCTTCCGCGACCCGAAGGCCGTGCGCAACGGCGAGCCGGCGGCGCTGGCGGCCGACGTCGTCGCCTTCATGGATGCGCTGAAGATCGACAAGGCGATCCTGGCCGGCTATGACTGGGGCGCGCGCAATGCCGACATCGTGGCGGCACTGTGGCCCGAGCGGGTGAAGGGCCTGGTCTCCGTCAGCGGTTACCTGATCGGCAGCCAGGAAGCCGGCAAGCAGCCCTTGCCGCCCAAAGCCGAACTGCAATGGTGGTACCAGTTCTATTTCGCCACCGAGCGCGGCCGCATCGGCTACGAAAAGAACCACCACGATTTCGCCAAACTGATCTGGCAACTGGCGTCGCCGGAGTGGAAGTTCGACGACCCTACCTTCGACCGCAGCGCCGCCGCGCTCGAGAATCCGGACCATGTCGCGATCACCGTCCACAACTACCGCTGGCGCCTCGGACTGGAACAGGGAGAAGCGAAGTACAGCCAGCTCGAAGCCCGCCTGGCCGCGCTGCCCGTCATCAAGGTGCCGACGATCACGCTGGAAGGCGATGCCAATGGCGCGCCTCACCCCGAGCCTGCAGCCTACGCCAAGCGCTTCACCGGCAAGTACAAGCACGAACTGATCAAGGGCGGCGTGGGCCACAACCTGCCGCAGGAAGCGCCGCGCGCCTTCGCCGACGCCGTGATCGCCGTCGACCATTTCTGATTCAGCTTCTCACCATCGAAAGGAAACACCATGAACAAGATCGATCAAGTCCTGTACACCGGCAAGACCCGCACCACCGGCGGCCGCGAAGGCGCCGCCCGCAGCGACGACGGCCGGCTCGACATCACCCTGACGCCGCCGGGCGGCCGCGGCAAGGGCACGAACCCGGAACAGCTGTTCGCGGCAGGCTGGTCCGCCTGCTTCATCGGCGCGCTGGGACTCGCCGCACGCGAACGGCAGCTCGCCTTGCCGGCGGAGACGGCGGTCGATGCGGAAGTCGACCTGGGCACGGGCGCCGCCGGCTACCTGCTGCAGGCCCGCCTGCGCATTGCCATTCCCGGCCTGCCGCGCGAACTCGCGCAGGAACTGGTCGATGCGGCGCACCAGACCTGCCCGTACTCGAAGATGACCCGCAATAACATCGACGTCGACCTCGCACTGGCCTGAACCATGAACCCGAAAAAACTGCTGCTGTCTCTGTCCCTCGCCGCATCCTTCGCCGCCGCCTTGCCGGCGGCACGGGCCGAGGCCCCCATCACCGCCGTGCAGGGCGCCGCCGCCCGGCCCACGATCGTGCTCGTCCACGGCGCATTTGCCGATGCCGGCAGCTGGAACGGCGTGGTGAAGGCCTTGTCGGCGAAGGGCTATCCGGTGCTGAGCATCGCCAATCCCTTGCGCAGCGTCGCCGGCGATGCGCAGTACACGGCCAGCGTTCTGCAAGCGCTCAAAGGCCCGCTCGTGCTGGTCGGGCATTCCTACGGCGGCATGGTCATTTCGAAGGCGGCCGAGGGCAACCCCGAAGTGAAGGCGCTGGTCTATGTCGCTGCGCTCACGCCGGAGCAGGGCGAAACGGTCGCCGGCCTGGCCGGTAAATTCCCTGGCGGGACCCTGGACCAGGCGCTGGCCGACCCTGTTTCCCTGGCCGATGGCGGCAAGGAGCTCTACATCCGCCAGGACAAGTTCCGCCAGCAGTTTGCCGCCGACGTGGCGCCCCAGCAGGCGGCGGCGATGGCCGCGGCCCAGCGTCCCGTGACCGTCGCGGCCCTGAACGAGGCGGCGACCGGTGACGCCTGGAAGCGCCTGCCCTCGTATTTCGTGTACGGCACGGCCGACCGCAACATTCCCCTCGAGGCGCTGCGCTTCATGGCCGGGCGGGCGCGGGCGAAGGACATCGTCGAAGTGAAGGGAGCATCGCACGTCGTCATGGTGTCGCACCCGGAAGCGGTGGCGAAGCTGATCGAAGAGGCCGCGGGCAAACGCTGACCCACTCACAAGGAGCAAGACATGAAACGACATATTCCGGGTATTGCAGCCGTCCTTGCCGCGATGGGCGTGATGGCCGGCCTGGCCGCAACGGGCACGCCAGCCGCCATAGCCCAGGCCAGCCGGGGCAGCTTGCCGGTGGAGGGAAGGGCGGCCGGCTTCGAGGGCGCGACCACCTGGCTGAACTCCGCGCCGCTGGGCGCCACGCAGTTGCGCGGCAAGGTGGTACTGGTGGACTTCTGGACCTACTCCTGCATCAACTGCATTCGCACCGTGCCTTATGTGCGCGCCTGGTCGCAGAAATACCGCGATCAGGGCCTGGCCGTGGTCGGCGTCCACACGCCGGAATTCCGTTTCGAGGAAGACCTGACGAACGTGAACAAGGCGGTGGGCCGCTTCAACATCGATTTCCCGGTGGCCGTCGACAGCAGGCAGGCGATCTGGCGCAGCTGGAACAACCGCTTCTGGCCGGCCTTGTACCTGGTCGACGCGAGCGGCAGGATCCGCTACCACCAGTTCGGCGAAGGCGATGTCGACAAGACGGAAAGGGCGATCCAGTCCCTGCTGGCCGAGGCCCGCGGCGCGCCGCTGGCGGACACCAGCCTGGTCGATCCGAAGGCCGGGGCCGAGCAGATGGCGCCCGACCTCGGCCGCCTGGGGTCGGAGGAAACCTATGTCGGCTACGGCAAGGCCGCCAATTTCCGCTCGCCGCAGCGCCTGCGCGAAGACAGGCCGCAGCAGTACACCGTGGGGAACCTGGGCCTGAACCAATGGGGGCTGTCGGGCCAGTGGGTGGTGGCGGAGGAGAGCGCGCGTGCCGACCAGGCCGGCGCCAGCATCGCCTACCAGTTCAGCGCACGGGACCTGCATCTGGTGCTGGGCCCCGGCGAGGCAGGGCGCAAGATCCGCATCAAGGTCACGCTGGACGGCAAGGCGCCAGGTGCCGACCATGGCAGCGACATCGATGCCGATGGCAATGGGACGATTACCGACACCCGGCTGTACCAGCTGGTGCGCCAGAGCGGCAAGCCGGGCCAGCGTCGTTTCGAGATCCGCTTCCTCGACCGCGGCGGCGAAGCCTACGCATTCACCTTCGGTTGAAGGATCTTTAGCTCCGCGCCCGCTATTTTTCAAGTACGATAATGCTTATCTCGATAAATAATTACGGACCATGATATGAGCAGCAAGGAAAATCAGCGGGAGAAGACCGCCAGGCTGGGCGACTTCATGTGCTTCGCCGTCTATTCGACCAACCTGGCCTATTCGCGTGTCTACAAGCCCGTGCTCGATGCGCTCGGCCTGACCTATCCGCAGTACGTGACCATCATCTGCCTGTGGGAACAGGACGACCAGACGGTCAAGGGGCTGAGCGAAAACCTGTTCCTGGAGCCCAGCACGATGACGCCGATGCTGAAGCGCCTCGAAGCCATGGGTTACGTCCGGCGCGAACGCGACAAGGAAGACGAGCGCAGCGTGCGCGTGTCCTTGACGGAAGCGGGGCGCCAACTGCGCGAGAAGGCCTTCGACTACCGCGAGATCACGGCCAAGGCCTCCGGCCTGTCGCCCGAGGAATTCCGGGTGCTGCAGAAAGCCATCGTCCAGCTGCGCACGAACCTGATCGATGCGGCCGACCAGAGGGCGGCGGCCGGCGAGAACTGATCCGCTGTCAAGGAAAGGCGCGGCTTACAGCGCTGCGGCGACCGCTTCCGCATCCTCGCCCGCGGGCAGCCGCATCGGCGCCGACGGCTCGGTTGCCGCCCGAAATACCGCATGCGCCACATCTTCGGCATGGGTGACCGGCCCCGGGCCGCGCACGCCGGCGAAGATGGCGTCCAGCATGGGCTGGTAGGCATGCGGCACCTCGCCCTGCATGTGGCCGCGCGCGTTGTCGCCGAAGCGGGTTTCGGGCGAACGTCCCGGCAGCACGAGGCGGGCGCGAATGCCGAGCGGTTCCAGTTCCAGCGCGAGCGACTCGGTGAAGGCATTCACCGCGGCTTTGCTGGCGGTGTAGACCGACAGCAGCGGGAGCGGCGTCAGGGTCACGCTCGATGTGACGTTGACGATCACGCCGGCGCCCCGTGCCCGGAAGGCGGGCAGCACGGCCTGGGTCATCGCGATCGTGCCCAGCGTATTGGTCTCGAACACGGCGCGCGCTGTCTCCATCGCGATCGCTTCGAGTGGATGGAGGACGCCGATGCCGGCATTGTTGACCAGGACGTCGACAGGGCCGGCGGCGTCGATGGCGGCGCGGATGCTCTCCGCATCGGTCACGTCCAGCGGGAGCAGGCGCAAACGGCCCGACTGCGGCAGGACCGCAGGGTCGGGCGTGCGCATGGTGGCGACCACGTTCCAGCCGCGCTCCAGAAAATGGCGCGCGATCTCCAGTCCGAAACCCGACGAGCATCCGGTGATGAGTACAGTGTGCATGAGCGGCTCCAATAAAAAGTGAAAGTAGGGATACGATAGAGCCTGGCATCCGGACGCGCTACAATCGAAAGTCCATCAATCTTTTGCGAGAGTCCGGATGATCGATCCACTGGCGGAAGTCGTCGGTTTGCTGCAGCCGGTCCCGCGCTATGCCAAGGTAGTCGGCGCCGCCGGCAGCTGGGGTGTGCGCCGCGCCGAGACCGGGCAGCCATCGTTCTGTGTCGTGCTCGACGGCAGCTGCCGTCTGGCAGTGGGCGACAGCGCGCCGCTGGTCCTGGCGGCCGGCGACTTCGTCCTGATCCCGGCCACTTATGACTTCGCCATGTCCAGCCTCGCGCCGCCGGCCGGCGGCGCGGCCGATATGCTGCCGGTGCAGCTGCGCCCCGGCGAATTCCGCCTGGGCGAACAGGACGGCGAGCCCGAGGTGCGCTTCATCATCGGCCACTGCGCCTTCGGCTCGCCGGACGCCGCGCTGCTGGTGCCGCTCTTGCCCGCACTGGTGCACGTGCGCGGCGAACCCCGGCTGGCCACGCTGGCGCAGCTGGTGCGCGACGAAACCCTCGCACAACGTCCCGCGCGCGACGTAGTGCTGGCGCGCCTGCTCGAGGTATTGCTGATCGAAGCCTTGCGCTCGGCGGACGGCACGGCGGCAACGCCCGGCCTGGTGCGCGGCCTGGCGGACGCCCGGCTGGCCCTCGCGCTGCGCCAGATTCACGCCGCGCCGGCACGCGCCTGGACGGTCGCCGCCCTGGCGCAGGAAGCGGCATTGTCGCGCTCGGGCTTCTTCGAGCGCTTCAGCAGGGCGGTGGGCATGGCGCCGATGGAGTATGTGCTGGCATGGCGCATGGGGCTGGCAAAAGAGCTGCTGCGGCGCGGCGCCGTAAGGATCGCCGAGGTGGCCGAGCGCGTCGGCTACAGTTCCGCCAGCACCTTCAGTGTCGCCTTTGCGCGCCATGTCGGCATGCCGCCGGCGCGCTATGCCCGCCTGGCCGATGAAGAGGTCCTTGCAGGAGCCCCTGCCGATCTGCATACGCCGGGCGCAAGCTTGGTGCAATGACAAACTTGCAAATTTGCGTATAAAACACAAAAACAGGTACTTACATTAAGAACCTGAGAATTTACTTTAAGTGTTCGCCGCGCTTTGCTAGCATCGTCCGCTCGTTTGGAGGAAGGCATGGCTGAGCAGAACCGCAATGATGCACGGACCGATGGCACAACCGCCTATTTTGTCGATCAAGGCCTGAAGCTGTGCACCCGTCATGGGGTGCATCCTGCGCTGCAGTTCATGGAACAGGCCGGGGTGCCGCGCGAGGTCGCGCTCAGGGTTTTGTGCTCGCCTGTGCATTTTCGCAAGGACTGCAAGATACACGACGATCGCCCGCACGGCCATCCTTGAATTACAGGCGAGCCCAGCTACCCTTGTACAGCACCGGCCCGGTCGGTCCGTTCGGATCGGGCGAGCCGCCTTTCGGCTCCAGGCTGATCGCCAGCAGCACCACATCCGGACCGATCGCGCGCTGGTCCAGCGTCAGCTCGGCGTGCCGGTTGTCGGCCAGGATGCCGAGCGAGCGCGGCTTGCCGTTGGCGCCGATCGCCCACAGCTGCAGGGTGCGGTCGTCGGGAACCTGCACGTCGCGCGCCACGCGCACGTCCAGCCTTCCGCGGGCGGCGTCCGCCGTCACCACCAGGGCCGTGCGCGACTGCGCGTCGGCCAGCGCTGCCACCTGCTGCGGCAGCGCCGTGCCTTCGCGCCCGGCAAGCATCACGCCCAGCGCCAAGGCGAGGCCGCCGGCCGCAAAGCTCAGCCAGGCCCAGGGGCGGGCCGCATCCAGGCGCCAGAATTGCCACCATGGCGCCGACGGCGCCAGCTGCAGGCGCCGCTCGATGCCGGTCCAGACCCGCGCCGGCGGCGTGACCGGGCGCCCCAGTTCCGACAGGGTGCCCAAATGCCCCTGCCAGCTGGCGACCGCGGCGCGCAGCGCGGCATCCTCGCGCAGCCAGGTTTCGAAGCGGCGCCGGGCGCCGCCGCGCAGGGTGCCCAGCACGTATTCGGCCGCCAGTTTTTCGCGCAGTACCGCATTGTTCCTGAGGTTCATGCAGTCTCCCGGTTCGTGAGGCAATCGCGCAGGCGGTCGAGGCCACGGCGGATCCAGGTCTTCACCGTCCCCAAGGGCAGGCTGAGCTCGGCCGCCACTTCTTTGTGCGACATATCGTGCAGGTAAGCCATGCCGATCGCCTGGCGCTGGCGTCCGGCCAGCTTTTCCATGCAGCCGGCCAGGGCCAGGGCATCGCGCGACAGCTCGGCCAGGTCCTGCGGGCCGGCGGCCGTGTCCTGCAGCGCTTCCACCGGATCGTAGTCCTGCAGGGCGAGTTCGAATTCGCCCTTCGGCTGGCGGCGATGGATGTCCAGGGCCTTGTTGCGCACGATGGTCGCCATCCAGGTGAGCGGGGCGGACAGGTGCAGCTGATAGCTCGCGGCCGCGTGCCAGATCGACACGAAGGCATCCTGCAGCGCTTCTTCCGCCAGCTCGTCCTTCCGCAGGATGCGCAGGGCGAAGCCGAACAGCTTCGCCGAGGTCGCGTCATACAGCTTGCGGAAGGCGCCCTGGTCCCCGAGCGCCACCGCGCCCAACAGGCGCTGCAGCTGCTCGCTGTCTTCCAGATCTCTGCTCACGGCGTCCCCGTCATTGATTTAATGCAATCATTCTAACGCGTCATTACGGGGATTGCGGCAGATTCGTCAAATTTTCCTGTTTCACTTCGGCATCAGGACGGTGTCGATCACGTTGATGACGCCGTTCGACTGCGCCACATCGTAGGTGCTGATGCTGGCGGTGTGGCCGCTCTCGTCCATGACCTGGATATTCCGGTTGCCGTTCATCGCGAAGCTCAGCATGCCGCCGCCGACCGTCGCCAGGCGCGCCTTGCCGCCCTGCTTGACGATTTCCCTCTGCAGCGCGGCAAAGTCGTAGCGGCCCGGCAGCACGTGGTAGGTCAGTACTTTGGTCAGCGTGTCCTTGCTTTCGGGCTTGAGCAGACCATCCACCGTGCCGGCCGGCAGGTGGGCGAAGGCGCTGTCGGTGGGCGCGAACACCGTGTAGGGTCCCTTGCCCTTGAGCGTGTCGACCAGGCCGGCCGCCTTGACCGCCGCCACCAGGGTCTTGTGGTCGGCCGAGTTCACGGCATTGTCGACGATGTCCTTGCTGGGGTACATGGCCTGGCCGCCGACCATGACCGTGCTCTCGTGCGCCTCCGCCGCAGCGGGCAGGGCGAGCAGGGCGCTAATGAGGGCGAAACTGCCGGCGGCGGCGAAGCCGGTGCGGGAAGTACGGAACATGGGTATCTCCTGGTTGTGGTCGGTGTACTTCATATACGCATGACCCACCCCGGCTGGATTCAAAAAATCTTTTTGAAATTTTTAAAATTTATTGAATCCAGTTGCACCGCCCCTGCGTATATGGATGGCAAGCATCTACGTTCGACGTCAACAAGGGGGAGAAAACATGAAACGCAAGGGAGCACTACTACCGGGTCTGATCGCCGCTGCGCTGTCCGCAGCCATCGTCCAGCCGGCCGCATACGCGTCGAGCCATCGCGAGGCGCCGTTCATCACCCAGCATCCGAAGATCGACGCCACCGACTTCTACATGTTCCGCAGCTACGAAGCGGGACGCGACGGTTTTGTGACGATGATCGCCAACTACGTGCCGCTGCAGGATCCGCAGGCCGGACCGAATTACTTCGCGATGGACCCGGAAGCGCTGTACGAAATCCACATCGATAACAATGGCGATGCGAAGGAGGACCTCACCTTCCAGTTCCGCTTCCAGAACACCAACAAGGACACCAAGCTGACCGTCGGCGGCAAGCAGGTGGCGATCCCGCTGGTCATCAACGGCGGCGCCATCGACGGCCCGAATGCGGCCGGGCTGAATGTGCGCGAGACCTATACCGTCAACGTGGTGCGCGGCGACCGCCGCACCGGCACCCGCGCGGCAGTCACCGGCATGAACGGTGTGACCACCTTCGACAAGCCGATCGACAACATCGGCAACAAGTCGATTCCGAATTACGCGGCCTACGCCGCCAAGCATGTCTACCAGGTGAACATTCCGGGCTGCGCGACGCCGGCGCGCATGTTCGTCGGCCAGCGCAAGGATCCCTTCGTGGTCAACCTCGGCGAGACCTTCGACCTCATCAACATCAAGGCGCCGGCCACCGAGTTCTCCGCCGGCGCCGAGCGCGCCGCCAAGGACGACCTGGCCGGCAAGAACGTGACCAGCATCGAGCTCGAAGTCGCGGCCTCTTGCCTGGTCGCAGGAACCGACCCCGTGATCGGCGGCTGGACGACCGCCAGCATGCGCCAGGCGCGCCTGTTGAATCCGACGCCCGGCACCGGCACCGGCGCCTCGAAGGAGGGCGGCGCCTGGACCCAGGTATCGCGTCTCGGCATGCCGCTGGTGAACGAGGTCGTGATCGGCCTGAAGGACAAGGACCGCTTCAATCACAGCAAGCCATCGGCCGACGGCCAGTTTGCCGACTACGTCACCAACCCGACCTTGCCGGCCCTGGTCGAGGTCCTGTACGGCAGCGCCGGCGCCAAGGCGCCGACCAACTTCCCGCGCAATGACCTGGTGGCCGCCTTCCTCACTGGCGTCAAGGGCCTGAACCAGCCGGCCAAGGTCACCGCTTCCGAGATGCTGCGCCTGAACACCACGATTGCTCCGGTGGCGCAGGGCGCGCAGAAACGCCTGGGCGTGATCGACGGCGACAATGCCGGCTTCCCGAACGGCCGCCGTCCCGGCGACGATGTGGTCGACATCGCGCTGCGGGTGGTGATGGGCAAGCTGTGCACCCTGAACCTGGGCTGCGCACCGGCCGACGCGCCCGCCGGCGGACTGCATTTCACCGACGGCGCCTACCTGGACGACAGCTTCTTCGGGAACGCCTTCCCTTATCTGAAGACGCCGCTGGCCGGTTCGCCGCAGCAGTGAGGAGGCCATCATGCGTACATTGAGCCTGCTTTGCCTGACGCTGCTGTTGTCGGCCTGCGGCGGCCACGACCGCCATGACGATGCGCCGGCGACCATGCCGCCGCCGCCACCGACCACCGGCGGCACGACCTCGCCGGACGTCTTTGCCGCCCAGGTATCGACGGTAGCGGCGACCCGGCCCGACGACACGGAACCGGCGGCCCTGGACGCGACCGCGCCCACCATGCCGGACAACACCGAACCGGCGCCGGTGACGCCATGAGGGGCGGCGCCGCTGGCCTGCCACGGGCCTTGCTTGCGGTGCTGATGGCGGCGCCCGTGCTGGCCGCGGCGGCGCCACGCCTGCCGGCCAGCGGCGCCGAAGTACTGGAAGTTCTGCCATGGCGGAACAGCCCGCAGCAGCGCGAACTGCGCGAGCTGCGCGCCAGCCTCGCCGGCTCGCCGCAGGACCTTGGCCGCGCCGCCAAGGTGGCGCGGCGTTATATCGAACTGGGGCGGCGCGAAGCCGACCCGCGCTTTTTCGGCTACGCCCAGGCCGCACTGGCGCCGTGGTGGCGCCAGCCGGCGCCGCCGGCCGAGGTACGCCTGCTGCGCGCCAGCCTGCTGCAGACCGAGCACCGCTTTCCCGAAGCCCTGGCCGACCTCGACGCCGTCACCGCCGCCGAGCCGGGCAATGCCCAGGCCTGGCTGACCCGCGCCACTGTCGAGACGGTGCGCGCCGATTACCCGGCCGCGACGCGCAGCTGCGCGCGCCTGTCCAGTCTTGCCGACGAACTGGTGACGGCCGCCTGCATCGCCAACGTCGGCGCCATGACCGGACGCCTGCATGCGAGCGAAGCGCTGCTGGCCGCCACCTATAAACGCGGCGCCGGCGCCCAGGCCGGGGTCGACGCCTGGGTGCTGGGCAGCCTGGCCGAGATGGCGGCGCGGCGCGGCGATGCGGCCAGCGCCCGCGCGCGCTTCCGCCAGGCGCTGGCGCTGGCGCCCGGCGACAGCTATCTGCTCGCCGCCTACGCCGATTTCCTGCTCGAAGAGCGCCGGCACGATGCGGTGCAAGCGCTGCTGGCGCCCTATCTGCGGATCGACGGCTTGCTGCTGCGCCACGCGCTGGCACTGGCGGGCGCCGGCGACAAGTCGCGGCTGGCGCCCGAGCTGGCCGAGCTGAACGCACGCTTCGACGCCGGCGAACGGCGCGGCGACGGCGTGCACCTGCGCGAACAGGCGCGCTTCGAGCTGCAGCTGCACGGCAACGGGCCGCGCGCGCTCGGCCTAGCGCAGCGCAACTGGGCATCGCAGAAAGAGCTGGCGGATGCCCGCGTGCTGCTGGAGGCGGCGCTGGCAGCGCGTCATCCGCTGGCGGCGCGCCCGGTGCTGGACTGGATGAAAGCCTCGGGCGTGGAAGACCCCGCGCTGGCGCGCCTCGCCCAGCAGCTGGGCGGAGCAAAGAAAGGGAACGAAGGATGAAGCGGATCTGCTGCCTGTTTTTCCTGCTGCTGGCCGTGGCGCTGCCGGCCGCCGCGCACAAGCCGAGCGACAGCTATCTCAGCCTGCAAGCGGCAGCGGGCAGCGCGCCGCTGCAGGGCCGCTGGGACATCGCACTGCGTGACCTCGATTATGCGATCGGCCTGGACGCCGATGGCGACGGCCAGATCACATGGGACGAGCTGCGGCGCCGCCATGCGGACATCGCCGCCTATGCGCTGGCGCGCCTGCGCATCGCGCGCGGCGGCCAGCCATGCCGGCTCTCGGCCGGCAGCCAGCTGGTCGACAGCCACACGGACGGCGCCTATACGGTATTGCCCTTTATCGCTACCTGCCCGGCCAGCGGCAGCCTGGAATTCGACTACCGCCTGTTCGCCGACGTCGATCCCCAGCACAAGGGGCTGCTCAGCGTGACCGGCGCAGGCGCGCCGCGCACGCTCGTGCTGGGCAGCAGCCAGCCGCACGCGCAGCTGGAAGAGAGCGGCGCGCAGGGCTTCCTCGGCTTCGTGCAGCATGGCATATGGCATATCTGGATCGGCTACGACCACATTCTGTTCCTGCTGTCCCTGCTGCTGCCCGCGGTGCTGGTATGGCGCGAGCACGCATGGCGGGCCGTCGCGGGGCCGCGCGCCGCCCTGGTGGACGTGCTGCGCATCGTCACTGCGTTCACGGTGGCCCATTCGATCACGCTGAGTCTGGCCGCGCTGGACGTGATCGCGCTGCCTTCGCGCTGGGTCGAGTCGGCGATCGCGCTGTCGGTGCTGCTCGCGGCGCTGAACAACCTGCGCCCCGTCACGCACAAGCGGCGCTGGGTCGCGGCCTTCGGCTTCGGGCTGATACACGGCTTCGGCTTCGCCAGCGTGCTGGGCGACCTGGGACTGCGGAGCGGTGGACTGGCGGCATCGCTGGTCGGCTTCAACCTGGGCGTCGAGATCGGCCAGCTGGCGATCGTCGCCGCCTTCCTGCCGCTGGCCTGGCTGGCGCGCGGCACCTGGTTCTATCGCCGCTTCATGATGATGGGCGGATCCTGCCTGATCATGCTGATTGCGGCTATCTGGCTCGGCGAACGCGTGTTCGACCTGCGCCTGCTGCCTGCCTGACGATCCAACGCGGCCTTGTCAGACGGACGGGGCGAGTTCCGAATGACGCGACAGGTGCTGGACGACGAACCAGCTTTGCAGCTCGTTGGTTCGCACGATCTCGCTGACGATCAGATCGTTCGTGCCGTCGTCGCCGGCGTCGTTGGCGGCGCGTGCCAGCGGACGGGCTTCCAGCAGGATCATTTCGTGCCCATCGGCCAGGCGGTCGAGCTGGGCGCGCGCCGTTTCGCGGCCGCGCGGCGCGCGGGCGATGGCCGATTCGCTCGCCACGTCGCCGGGCAGGGCGACCGTCACGCCGCCCAGCGTCTGGATGCGTTCCGCGATCGAATCCATCAGTGCCACCTGTTCGTCATAGTGCTTGTCGAACAGGAGATGCAGTTCATAGAAGGTTGCCCCGGCGGTCTGCCAGTGCGCTTTCTTGTAGGCGTCGCGCATCGCCATCGTATGCGCGAGCAGGCGGTTCAGCGCGCGCACGCTCTTGGAACGGACATCGGCATCGAGACCGATGCGGACGGGTGCGAGCGCACCGAATTCCTGGACTATATTCTTTGCAGTGGTGTCGGTCATGTCATCTCCTTGAATACCAATCGGCCAGCCGACATGATCGGCCGCCTGGCCTGTTCGCGCCCCTGCCCTAGGACAGGGGCGCAAGGCCGCCACAGCTTCCATACTTCGTTCTCGACCAGATCCTTGACATGGCAATCGCGGAACATGAGGCCTTCCAGTACCGAGCGGGCAAGCAGCGCAGAACGCATCGACGAGCACATCGACGTCCTGCGGATTCGTTTATGGAACCCGACCAGGGCGACTGTGCTGATCAGCGAGTTCCAGAGCGCCGATCGGGTCCTGGCGCGCTGGGGCTTGCATGCGGACCGCGATCATGTCGGCTTCGAGATCGTGTTCGCCGATGGCACCGTCGCCAGCGGATCGCATGAGTTCTTCAAGAACGGCAAGCGCCGCTGCCTGTTCTCGACCCACGTCCGCCGCCTCATGGACCAGGCGGCCAGGTCGCGCTACGCGATCCCGGGCTGAACCCGCGGCGCCGTGTCTACCGTCCTCTTTCCCTTCACTTCGCAGGATTTCAACATGCACCCTCGCTTCGTCCATGCCATTCCCACCGCGCACCGCTCCCGCCCAGCCGGGCTGCTGTACCGGTTTTTTCTTCTGCTGCTATGTTCGGCCTATCTGCAGGGCGGGCTGGAAAAGGCCATCGATTTTCCGGCAGCGCTGGCCGAGATGCACCACTTCGGGATGGAACCCGCGGCGCCGCTGGCCTTGCTGACCATCGTCGGCGAACTCGCCGCGTCCTTCCTGATCCTGAGTGGCGTCAAGCGCTGGGCCGGCGCCGTCTACCTGGCCTTGTTCACGCTGGCGGCGAACCTGGTCGCGAACCGCTTCTGGGAGCTGGCCGGCCCTGCGCGCAGCATGGCCGAGAACGGATTCTTCGAGCACCTGGGCCTGGCCGGCGCCTTCATGATCGTCGCCTATGCCGATCTGCGCACCCGGCCGCGGACCCGGAAACCCCGGTCCTTCGGCCAGGCGTAAGGAAAAGGAGGGGCGCCGCCCCTCCGGCGCCATCAGCCGGGACGGCGCGGCGGGATCAGCTGCGCAGGAAATCCAGCAGTTCGGCGTTCAGCTTGTCCTTGTGGGTCGACGGCAGGCCGTGGCCCGCGCCTTCGTACACCGACAGGCGGCCCTGCGGCAGCAGCTCGACGGCGCGGCGCGCGGTGGTCGGCAGCGGGACGATCTGGTCGTCGTCGCCGTGGATGACCAGGGTCGGGATGCTCATCTTCTTCAGGTCTTCCGTGAAGTCGGTCTCGGAGAACTGCGCGACGCAGGCATGCGCGCTCTTGATGCTGCATTGCAGGCCCTGGATCAGGAAGGACTGGCGCATGCCTTCCGATACCGTCGCACCCGGACGGTTGAAGCCGAAGAAGGGCATGGTGAGGTCGAGGAAGAACTGGGCGCGGTCCTTGCGCACGCCTTCGCGGATGCCGTCGAAGACCGACATCGGCACGCCGTCCGGGTTCGCCTCCGAAACCACCATCTGCGGCGTCACGGCGCCGACCAGCACCGCCTTGGCGACGCGGCCGGTGCCGTGGCGGCCGATGTAGCGCGCGACTTCGCCGCCGCCGGTCGAATGGCCGACCAGGGTGGCGCCGGTGATGTCGAGGGTGTTCAGCACCGTCGCCAGGTCGTCCGCGTAGGTGTTCATGTCGTTGCCGTGCCAGGCCTTGCTCGAGCGGCCGTGGCCGCGGCGGTCGTGGGCGATCACGCGGTAGCCATGCTCGGCCAGGAACAGCATTTGGTCTTCCCAGGCGTCGCCGGAGAGCGGCCAGCCGTGGCTGAAGACGACCGGCGTGCCGTGACCCCAGTCGGTAAAGTGGATGACGGTGCCGTCGTGTGCGGCCACGCTGTCGATGGTGCGGGTAGTGGTCATGCTGCGATCCTTTCAGGAAGTGATTGCGCCGCGGCCTGCGGCGTTGCTTCGATTGTGGATGCGATGGCCGTGCCGGCCTAGATATACGAAGGGATAGCGCGCGGCCGGCGCCGCCTTCAGAGGCTGATGTAGCCGCGCTTGAGCGCAAGGGTGACGGCGTGGGTGCGGTCGCTGGCGCCCAGCTTGACCAGGATGGTGCTCATGTGGGTCTTCACCGTCGGCTCGCCGATGCTGAGCGCTTCGCCGATGACGCGGTTCGAATTGCCGTTGGCGGCCAGGCGCAGCACGTCGAGTTCGCGCGGCGACAGCGCGTCGGCCCGGAAATGGCTGTCGACGTCGCTCTGCGCCAAGGGGGCGATCACGCTGGCGCCGCGATAGACGTTGCGCACCGCCTGCGCCAGGGCCAGTCCGGAGGCGTCCTTCAGCAGGTAGGCGGCGGCGCCGGCCTTCAGCGCCGCCAGCACGCGGGCGTCGCCGCGGTAGGTCGTCAGGACGATGATGCGCGCGTCGGGGTGCAGCGCGCGGATGCCGATGATGGCTTCGAGCCCGTCCTTGACCGGCATCTGCAGGTCGACCAGGGACACGTCGGGCCGATGGCGCGCGAAGTCGGCGATCGCCTCGTTGCCGTTGGCGGCGGTGCAGACGATTTCGATGCCGCCCTGGGCGAGCAGGGCGGCCGAGATACCTTCGCGCATCATCGGGTGGTCGTCGACGATCATGACGCGGATCGGGGCTGGAACAGGAGTGTGCATGGTGGTGGCGTGGAGATGGGCGAATACTACACCTTATTGCAGCGGCGCCGGCGTGGCGGCCACCGGCAGCCGCACCCGGAAGCAGGCGCCATGGGGTTCGCAAGGCTCGAACCAGATCGTGCCGCCATGTGCGCGCACGATGGACTGGCAGATCGACAGGCCCATGCCCGTGACACGCCCGTGTGCGGCCGGCTTGGTGCTGAAGCGGCAGCCGAACAGGCGTGCCCGGTCGCGCGGCGCGATGCCGGGGCCGTTGTCGCTGACGGCCAGTTCGACGCCGCGCTCGCCATTGCGCAGGGATGCGATGCGGACCCGCCGCGCGCCTGCCAGGCCGGCGGTCGCATGCGCCTCGATCGCGTTGACCAGCAGGTTGGTCAGCAGCTGCTGCAGCTGGACGCGGTTGGCGGCAATCGTCCGCGCGGCCAGGCCGAGCGCCAGCTCGACCTCGACCCCGTGCTCGCACAGGCGATGGCGCAGCATCGCCAGCACCTCGCGCACGGCCTCGTCGACCTCGACCACGGCCGTCTCGAGTGGCTGGCCGGACGCCAGGCACTGCAGGCCGCGGACGATCTCGCCCGCCTGGCGGCCCGCTGCGCCGATCAGCGCCAGGGAGTCCAGCGCGCGTTCCACGTCCGGCGCCGCGCGGCGCAGCCATTTGCCGGCCGCTGCCGCATGCAGGGCGATGGCCGCGAGGGGCTGATTGAGTTCGTGGGCGATCGCCATGGCGTGCCCGCGCTCGCCATCGGTATCCTCGTTCCAGGCGCGCTGCAGGGCATGCACCCGGCCGGCCGCGCCCCAGCTCCGGTAATGCGTCAGGCACTGGCGGCGATAATGGCGCGCCGCCGATGCCAGCCCGCTTTCGTCCGCCTGCATCGCGGCCTGTTCGTAGGCGAGCGCGGCCAGCCAGTGCAGGTCGAGCCGCGCCGCGCCGCCGGCGGTGCGTTCGAAGCCGCCCAGCGCGCCGATGCCGTCGCCGCGCCTGCGGGCGCAGGCGGCAAGCGCCAGTGCGTGCATGGCGCCGCCGCTGGCCTGGCAGCGTTCGTCCATATAGCGCAAGGCTTCGCAGTGCCGCTCCAGGCTCTCCGGTTCGGCCGCATCCTGCCACCAGGCCAGCGCCGATACCGCAAAGCTGTGGAAGAGCATCAGGTCGCCGGTCGAGGTCTGCGGGCCGGTCAGGGCAGCAGCCGCATCGACGGCCTCCAGCGCGACCGCGGGCGCCTGCGCGTACCAGGCGGCCTGCAGGCGCGTCAGCCAGTGGCCGAAGCGGAAACTCTGGCGGCCTTTCGGCGCCGCGCATGACTGCAGAAGGATGGCCGCGCTGTCGGGCGAGAGCAGGCCGCGCAGCAGGCGGGCGCGGTCCGCGAGTTCGCGCGCCAGCGCCCCGTTGTCCTCGGCCTGGGCCTGCCGCTGCGCCGACCCCAGATGACGCAGCAGGTCGGGAACCGATCTGCCTGCGGCGAACGCGATACCGCCGAGGTAAGGCGCAGCCGCCCGGCGCGGCGCGGCATTCCTGCGGATGGCGGGGTAAATGCGGGTCCCGCCAGGACGCGGGACGGGTTCGAGGACCAGGGTCATGGGCAGTACTCCTTCAAGGCAATCTTGGCGCCGCGCGCTTTCATCTGGCGCGGCGCTCAGTGCCATTATCGGACGTCCTGCCCCTTATCCCTTCATACGAAAGTCGTAGTGCCTCAGAAAGCGAAGCAGCTGCAGCCGAAGGCGCCCCAGAAGCCATGGTGGTCGGAAACCGGCATGGTCGAGCGGCGCGCGCGGTCGTGGCCGTGGCCATGCACCCCGCATGGCCCCTGGCACTGGTGGGCCAGCATGGGCTGCGGCGCCGCGTGGCGGTAATGGCCGCTCACCTTGTTCACCGGCGACCATTCCGGCAGCACCGGAATCGGCGGCGGTGCGATGGACGAGAACTCGGCCTGGCCGTACACGATCTTGCCGCCGACGACAGTCAGCACCGATTCGATCGCCTTGATCTCCTCCTCGGGTACGCGGAAGAAGTCGCTGGAGAGCACTGCGAGGTCGGCCAGCATGCCGGCGCGGATCCTGCCCTTCTTGTTTTGCTCGCTCGAGAACCAGGCGCTGCCGCTGGTCCAGAGTTCCAGGGCGGTGCCGCGCGCCAGGCGCTGGCCGGCATCGTAAAGACGCAGGCCGCCAACGGTGCGTCCGGACACCAGCCAGTACAGTGCAGTCCACGGGTTGTAGCTGGCTACGCGGGTGGCGTCGGTGCCGCCGCCGACCGGAACGCCCATTTCCAGCATGCGCGCCACCGGCGGCGTCGCCTTGGCCGCCTCGGCGCCGTAGCGCTCAACGAAGAACTCGCCCTGGAAGGCCATACGGTGCTGGATGGCGATGCCGCCGCCCAGCGCGCGCACGCGCTCGATGTTGCGCGGGCTGATGGTTTCGGCGTGGTCGAAGAACCAGGGCAGGCCGTCGAAGGGAATCTCGCGGTTCACCGCCTCGAACACGTCCAGCATGCGCGTGATCGACTCGTCATAGGTCGCGTGCAGGCGGAAGGGCCAGCGCTGCTCGACCAGGTGGCGCACGACCTTTTCCAGCTCGCCTTCCATGCCGGGTGGGAGGTCGGGACGCGGCTGCAGGAAGTCTTCGAAGTCGGCGGCCGAGAACACCAGCATCTCGCCGGCGCCGTTATGGCGGTAGAAGTCGCTGCCCTCGCCGGGCTTGACCATGCCGGTCCATTGTTCGAAATCGGCCAGCTCGCGGCCCTTGTTCTGGGTGAACAGGTTGTAGGCGATGCGGATGGTCAGCTGGTTCTCGCGCGCCAGCTCGTCGATGACGGCGTAGTCCTCGGGATAGTTCTGGAAGCCGCCGCCGGCGTCGATCGCGCTGGTGACGCCGAGGCGGTTCAGTTCGCGCATGAACTGGCGCGTCGAATTCACCTGCAGGTCGTGGGGCATGGTCGGACCCTTGGCGAGGGTGGCGTACAGGATCATGGCGTTGGGACGGGCGATCAGCATGCCGGTCGGATTGCCGTCGGCGTCGCGCACGATCTCGCCGCCCGGCGGATTCGGCGTGTTGCGGTCGTAACCCACCGCGCGCAGGGCGGCGCGGTTGAGCAGGGCACGGTCGTACAGGTGGAGGACGAAGACCGGGGTGTCGGGCGCGGCGCCGTTGATTTCCTCGATGGTCGGCATGCGCTTTTCGGCGAACTGGAATTCGTTCCAGCCGCCCACCACGCGCACCCACTGCGGATGCGGCGTGCGCTGCGCCTGTTCCTTCAGCATGCGCAGGGCGTCCGCCACGGAGGGCACGCCTTCCCAGCGCAGCTCGAGGTTGTAATTCAGGCCGCCGCGGATCAGATGCAGGTGCGAATCGTTCAGGCCGGGGATGACGGTGCGTCCGTTCAGGTCGATCAGCTGGCTGCCGGGCGCCCGGTGGCGCATGACTTCGTCGGTATCGCCGACGGCGAGGAATTTGCCGTCCTGGATGGCGACGGCGCTGGCCTGGGGATTTTCACGGTCGACGGTGTGGAAGCAGCCGTTGAAAAGGATGAGGGGGGCCGATGGCGTGGATGCCGGCGCCGTTGCTTGCATGTTTGCTCCGTGGTTGCGGGCCCGCGGGCCCTTGGTGGTTCAGTAGGGATGCAGCAGGCCGCGCTGCTGGGCGACGCAGGCTGCTTCCGTGCGGGACGAGACGTTCAGTTTCGAGAGGATGTTATTGATGTGGTATTTCACGGTGCCGACGCCGATGCCGGCATCGCGTGCAATCAGCTTGTTGCTCTTGCCGGCGGACAGGTGGCCCAGGATGTCGAGCTCGCGGCGCGAGAGTGCGCTGCTGTGGATGCGCGAGGCCAGCTTGTGCGCCAGCTGGGGGGGCAGGTAGCGGCCGTGGCGCACGACCTGCTGCAGGCACAGCACGATTTCCTCGAAGGCGGACTGCTTGAGCAGGTAGCCGGCGGCGCCGGCCGCCAGGCCGCGGTGCACGTCTTCGTCGCCCTCGTAGGTCGTGAGGATCACCACTTTCGCCTCCGGATGGCGGGCCCGCACCCGGGCGATCGCTTCCAGTCCGCTGCCGGGCATGTTGAGGTCGACCAGCAGCACGTCCGGACGCAGGCGTTCGTACTGCGCGACCGCGCCGTCGGCGTCGACCGCCTGTCCGAGCAGGCGCAGGCCGGGCTCGGATTCGATCAGGGTGGCGATACCGGCGAGAATCAGAGGGTGGTCATCGGCGATGACCAGGGAGATCGTAGGCTTGTCCAATCGAAGGCTCCTGCAGGCGGATGGCGAAGGCGTCGGCGGCATCCGGGCCGACCGCGCCATTGTCGGCGGCGGCCGGCCGCTGGTCCAGCTATACCAAAGGATAGGCGGCGCCTTCGTCCTTACGCCTTGATGAAGGCGAGCAGGTCGTCGTTGAGGCGATGCTTGTGCGTCGTCGGCAGGCCGTGCGGCGCGCCTTCGTAGACCAGCAGGCTGGCGTTCTTCACCAGCCTGGCGGCGGCGCGGGCGGACGCGTCGACCGGCACGATCTGGTCGTCGTCGCCGTGCACGATCAGGGTCGGCACGTCGATCTTCTTCAGGTCGGCCGTGAAGTCGGTTTCCGAGAACTGCTTGATGCAGTCATACGCATTCTTGATCCCGCACTGCATGCCCTGGGCGCGGAAGGTGTCGCGCACGCCCTGCGACACCTTGGCGCCGGGGCGGTTGTAGCCGTAGAAGGGCAGGGTCAGGTCCATGAAGAACTGCGAGCGGTCTTCCAGCACGGCTTTGCGGATGCCGTCGAAGACATCCATCGGCAGCCCGTTCGGATTGCCTGGCGACTTCACCATCTGCGGCGGCACGGCGCCCACCAGCACGGCTTTCGCCACGCGGCTGCTGCCGTGGCGCCCCAGGTAGCGGGCGACTTCGCCGCCGCCGGTCGAGTGGCCGACCAGGATCGCCTTCTTCAGGCCGAGGTGGTTCAGCAAGGCCGCCAGGTCGTCGGCGTAGGTGTCCATGTCGTTGCCGGTCCATGGCTGGCTCGAGAGGCCGTGGCCGCGGCGGTCGTGGGCGATCACGCGGTAGCCGTGCGAGGCCAGGAAGAACATCTGGTCTTCCCAGGCATCGCCCTGCAGCGGCCAGCCGTGGCTGAACACGACCGGCTGCCCGCTGCCCCAGTCCTTGTAATGGATGACGGTGCCGTCGGCAACGGTGAGGAAGTTGCCGGCGCGTGCGCCCGCCTGGGTTGGCGCCGACGGTTTGCCGCTTGCGGCTGCAGCGGCGGTGCCGGCGGCGGCCAGTCCTGCGCCCGCGGCGGCGGTGGCGGCGCTGGCCAGCAGCGAGCGGCGCGAGAGAGATGCTTGTTTCATGCGTGTCCTTTCAGGGATTCGGTCCTGCGCGATGGATGGCAGGGTGCGCCCAGTCTAGGCAGGCAGCCCGGCCGCGGCACCGGCCAAAAGGCCAGGTGGCGGCCGAACTGGCCTTATGGGAGGGGCAGGGCGGGCGCCGCGCTTCTAGCATGGCGGCATGCATGTTGACTGGGAAGGAAAAGAAGCATGAATGAAAACCAACGCAGCCAGGCGCAAGGGGCGGCGCTCGGCTTCCTGGCCGGCTATGTCGACACGCTCGGTTTCCTGGCGCTGTTCGGCCTGTTCACCGCCCACGTCACCGGCAACTTCATCCTGATCGGCGCCGCCCTGGCCGACCCCTCGCGCAGTTCGGTGCTGCTGAAATTCCTGGCCTTCCCGGCCTTCATCGCCGGCGTGGCGTTGGCCCGGCTGCTGATCGTCGCGGTGGAGAAACGCCAGGGCGCGGCCCTGCGTCCGGCCCTGCTGCTGGAACTGCTACTGCTGCTGGGCTTCATGGGCTTCGGCATGGCGGCGACGCCGGTCGGCGCCGAAGCCGGCGCGCTGGCCATGACGGCCGGCCTGCTGGGCGCGGCTGCCATGGGCGCCCACAGTGCCACCAGCCGCCTGCTGCTGGCCAACCTGGCGCCCACCTCCATGATGACCGGGAACGTGACCCAGATCGTGATCGATACCGTCGACCTGCTGCGCGGCGCCGACGACGCCGGCCTCAAGGTCCGCTTCGCCAAATTCCTGTGGCCGCTGGCGGCCTTCGCCATCGGCTGCACGGCGGCCGCATTCGCATACGCCTGGTTCGGCTTCGCCGCGCTGGCACTCCCTGTGCTGATCCTGGCGGGACTGGCACATTCTTCAACCAAGTAAACAAAAGGTAACACCATGCGCAATCCAAAACTGGAAGTCCTGACCCCGCAAAACTGCCAGATCATCTTCATCGACCAGCAGCCGCAAATGGCCTTCGGCGTGCAGTCGATCGACCGCCAGGTCCTGAAGAACAACACCGTCGGCCTGGCCAAGGCCGCGAAGGTCTTCAACATCCCGACCACCATCACCACGGTCGAAACCGAAAGCTTCTCAGGTCACACCTACCCGGAACTGCTCGACGTCTTCCCGGGCAAGGAGATCCTGGAGCGCAGCTCGATGAACTCCTGGGACGACCAGAAGGTCCGCGACGCGCTCGCCGCCAACGGCCGCAAGAAGGTCATCGTGTCGGGCCTGTGGACCGAAGTCTGCAACACCACCTTCGCCCTGTGCGCGATGCTGGAAGGCGAGTACGAGATCTACATGGTGGCCGACGCTTCCGGCGGCACCTCGAAGGATGCCCACGATTTCGCCATGCAGCGCATGATCCAGGCCGGCGCGGTCCCGGTGACCTGGCAGCAGGTGCTGCTAGAGTGGCAGCGTGACTGGGCCCACCGCGATACGTATAATGATGTGATGGCAATCGTCCGCGAGCACTCCGGCGCCTACGGCATGGGCGTCGATTACGCCTACACCATGGTGCACAAGGCGCCGCAGCGTACCAAGGGCAGCCACGAGACCCTGGCGCCGGTACCGGCGAAGTAAAGGCCGCATGCGCGTGCCGGCGCGGGCAAGTACGGACAAGCCGCCTGGCACGAGCAGAGGAGCGTCGACAATGAACCGGCAGCAGGAACAAGACGAGCAGCACGCGCTGTCCACGAAGCCGACCGTGTACGTGGTCGACGACGACGACAGCGTGCGCGCCTCGGTGCTGAACCTGATGCAGGCCGAAGGCATCGACGCGCGCGGTTTCTCCGCCGGCGCCGATTTCGTGGCGCACGCCCGCGCCGATGCGCCGTCCTGCCTGGTCTGCGACATGCAGATGCCCGAGCTCGACGGCCTGGAAGTGGCCGCCGAACTGGCGCGCCTCGGCAAGGCCATCCCCGTCATCTTCATGACCGGCTTCGGCTCGATTCCACTGTCGGTACGGGCGATGAAGGCCGGCGCCATCGAATTCCTCACCAAGCCGGTCGAACCGGATGCCCTGATCCAGGCCGTGCGCGAAGCGCTGGCGCTGGATGCCGAGGGCCTCGCCTCCCGCCGCGAACTGGCGGACCTGCGCCGGCGCCATGCAAGCCTGACCCCGCGCGAGCAGGAAACCCTGCGCCTGGTGATCGGCGGCCTGCTCAACAAGCAGATCGCGGACGAACTGGGCGTCAGCGAAATCATGGCCAAGACCCACAAGCGCAAGGTCATGGAAAAGATGGCGGCGCGCTCGCTGCCCGACCTGGTGCGCGACGCCGAGCGGCTGCAGATCGAAAAGACGCGCAGCCGCTAGCCCCGTCAGAAGGCGTGGCGCATGCCCAGGGCGGTTCCCGAGACTGTCGAACCGGCGCCGCCCTCCAGTCCATTGATCGCAAAATCGGTCACGCCGCGGCTGTCGTTGCGCAAGTGCGTGTAGAAGGCGAACAGGCTGCTGCGCTTCGACAGCGCATACTCGTAGCCGACCGTCGCATGCACGGCGCCGGTGTCGCTGCCGGCCCGGACGAATCCCACCCGTTCGGTGCTCTCGCCTTTTCCATCGCCTGCCCTGGCGATGCCGAAGCGCAGGCCATGGGGCCCGAATTGCCGGCTCAGCGACAGGTAGTAGTCCATCCGTTCCAGCTTCCCGCTCAGCGTTTCGTAACGCAGCTTTTCGACCGCGCCGGCCAGCTTGAGGGCGCCGAACTGCCAGGACGCCGCCAGCTTGATGCCCTGGTCATTTAGGCCGGGCCCGCGGTAGTCGTGGTGGCGCTCGTAGGCGAGGGCGGCATACAGCGCTTCGCCCTGGAACTGCAGCGAGCCCGAGCTCAGCGAGGGCCTGGCGCCGCTGGCCGGCCGTTCTTCGTTCAGGCCCTGGGCCAGGCGCAGCGACCATCCTCGCCACGCCGGGCTCCAGTAATGCAGGCTGTTGCGCTGGCGGCGGTCGAAGGAGCTGGTGTCGCTGGCATTGTCGGCGCTCGCGGCCGAGCCGTTGCCCATGATGCTCATGTAGCCGGCCGTGGTCGGATAGAAGGGATCGAGGCTGGCGCTGGCGGCATTGTAGGGCGTGGTCCAGTTGCCGGCGAACAGGGTGCCCCAGTGTCCTTCCAGTCCCACGCGCGTATCGCGTGCGGCGACGGCCCCGGCGCCCGTGTCCGGCGACAGCGTGCCTTCGACCTGGAACAGCAGCTTCAGCCCGTCGCCCAGCTCTTCGCCGCCGCGCACGCCGAACACCGAGCGGTAATTCGAGAGGCGGACCGAGGTGGCCTGGCCGTCGCCATGGACACGCATGTCTTCGACGCCAAGGTTCAGGCGCCCATATAGTTGCGTCGCTTCGGCCTGGGCCAGGCCATGACCGGCCAGCAGGCCGAGCAGGGAGGTACGGAGGATCGTGGTTTTCATGAGGCTCGCTTCGAATGGAGGATGAACCGATCCTAGCAATCCGGCGCAGGCTTGACCCCCGCCATTGGGCAAGGCGACGCCACCATGCCAAGCATCGAAAAATTCGATCGGTAATAACAAAATAACTCGTTTTTCCATCCTGCCGCGGCCCTGCATAATCCACTTCGTCCAAGCCGCCGGCCCCGTCATAAGGCAGGGGACGCCGGCGCCGCCAGCCCTTATCGTGAACGGAAGCTGCTCAGCCTCGCAATCAAGGAAAGACCGATACCATGACCAACCACACCCCAACGATGCGCACCGCGCTCCTGTCCACCGCGCTCGCCGCCAGCCTGTTCGCCGCCAGTGCGGGCGCCCGGGCCCAGGCCGACCTCATCCTCACCAACGGCAAGATCGCCACCATGGCCCGCGAGGGCGAGTTCGTCCAGGCCGTGGCGGTCAAGGACGGCAAGGTCCTGGCCACCGGCAGCGATGCCAGCATGCTCAAGCTGAAGAACGCCGCAACCCAGGTGATCGACGCCGGCGGGCGCACCGTGATCCCCGGCCTGAACGACTCCCACCTGCACGTGATCCGCGAAGGCCTGAACTACAACATGGAGCTGCGCTGGGACGGCGTCACCTCGCTCAAGCGCGCCCTCGAGATGCTGAAAGAGCAGGCGGCGCGCACGCCGGAAGGCGAATGGGTGAAGGTGGTCGGCGGCTGGAACGAATACCAGTTCGAGGAAAAGCGTCTGCCGACGCTGGAAGAAATCAACGCGGCCGTACCCGACCGCCCGGTCTTCATTCTCTACCTGTACGGCCTCGGCTTTCTCAACAAGAAGGGTGTCGAGACCCTCGGCTACACCAAGGACACCAAGTACAAGGACGGCGAAGTCGAAATCGGCGCCGACGGCCGCCCGACCGGCAGGCTGATCGCGAAGCCGAACGCCCTGATCCTGTATTCGACCCTGGCCAAGACCAATAAGCTGAGCCGCGACGACCAGCTGAATTCGACGCTGCACTATTACCGTGAGCTGAACCGCCTCGGCCTGACCAGTGCCATCGATGCCGGCGGCGGCTTCCAGAACTACCCGGACGACTACGGCGTGACGCTGGAGCTGGCGCGCGAAGGCAAGCTGACGGTGCGCACCTCCTACTACCTGTTCGCCCAGCGCGCCGGCAAGGAACTGGAAGACTTCCAGCGCTGGCTGACCATGACCCATCCGAAGAAGAACGACCATATGTTCTACCCGAACGGCTTCTCGGCCGAGGGCGGCGGCGAGAACCTGGTGGCCAGCGCCGCCGACTTCGAGAACTTCCTCGAGCCGCGGCCCGAGCTGCCGGCATCGATGGAAGGGGAGCTGGAGCAGGTGGTGAGCCTGCTGGTGAAGAACCGCTGGCCCTTCCGCCTGCACGCCACCTACGGCGAGAGCATCGACCGCGACCTGGCGGTGATCGAAAAGGTGAATGCCAGCACGCCGCTGAACGGCTTGCGCTTCATCGTCGACCATGGCGAGACCATCACCGACAGCCAGCTGGTGCGCATCAAGAAGCTGGGCGGCGGTGTGGCGGTGCAGGACCGCATGCACTTCCAGGGCGAGGCCTACTGGAAGCGCTACGGCGAGCAGGTGCGCCAGATGCCGCCGATCCGCAAGATGCTCGACATGGGCGTGCCGGTCGGACTGGGCACCGACGGCACCCGCGTCTCCAGCTACAACCCCTGGCCTTCCCTGTATTGGGCGGTGACGGGCAAGACCGCCGGCGGCATGAAGATCTGGCGCGACAAGGATGTCCTGAGCCGCTATCAGGCGCTGCGCCTGATGACCACCGGCTCGGCCTGGATGAGCGGTGAAGAAAAGCTCAAGGGCACGATCAAGCGCGGCCAGTACGCGGACTTCGTGGTCCTGCCGCAGGACTTCTTCACGATCGATGCGGAAAAGATCAAGCGCCTGGAAAGCGTGCTGACCGTCGTGAACGGCAAGGTGGTGTACGGCGCCGGCGCCTACGCACCGCTGGCGCCGCAGCTGCCGGCGGTGTCGCCGGCCTGGAGCCCGGTGGCCGCGTATGGCGGCTACCAGAACCGCTGATCGTCCGGCCGGAGCGGGAGACGTCATGGGCAAAGGCAGGCTCGAAGCATTCAGCGATGGGGTGATCGCCATCATCATCACCATCATGGTGCTGGACCTGAAGACGCCGCACGAGGCCACGCTAGCGGCGCTCGGCCCGCTCATGCCGGTGGTGTTCGGCTACGTGCTCAGTTTCATCTACGTGGGCATCTACTGGAACAACCACCATCACCTGTTCCAGGCGGTGCGTCGCATCGACGGCGCCACGCTCTGGCTGAACCTGCATCTGCTGTTCTGGCTCTCGCTGCTGCCGTTCGCAACCGCCTGGATGGGGGCGCAGGGCGTGCACACCGTGCCGGTCGCCCTGTATGGAACGGTGCTGCTGATGTGCGCGACGAGTTATACGCTGCTGGAGCACAGGCTGGCGCGCCTGCAAGGCAGGAACGGCAGGCTGGCGCGGATGCTGGGGGCCGATCGTAAGGGGCTGGTGTCGCTGCTGCTGTACGCCAGCGGCATCGCGCTCGGGCTGCTGAACGCCTGGCTGGGGCTGGGCATCTATGTGCTTGTGGCCGCCATCTGGTTCATTCCCGACCGCCGCATCGAGCGCGCCTTCGCCACGCGCTAGCAGGCGTGCTCCGGTGCGCCGCCGCACCGGCCTATAATGGCCGCGTGTCTATCCGGCGAGCGCGCATGAACACATTACTGGTCTTCGACTTCGAGACGACAGGGACGGATCCGGTCCGCGACCGTCCCGTACAGTTTGCATGCGTCCGTACCGACCTGGATCTCGAAATCCTCGCCCAGCCCACCACCCTGCATTGCCAGCCGGCGCCGGATCATCTGCCCGATCCGGCGGCCTGCCTGCTGAACGGCATCACGCCCCAGTTCTGCCGGCAGGTGGGCCTGCCCGAATTGCGCTTCGCCGATGCCGTCAACCGCGAGCTCGGGTCGCCGGGCACCATCAGCTTCGGCTACAACTCGATCGCCTTCGACGACGAGATCGTGCGTTTCATGCTGTGGCGCAATCTCATGGACCCCTATGCCCGCGAATGGAAGGACGGATGCGGCCGCTGGGATCTGCTGCACCTGGTGCGGGCCGCCTATGCACTGCGCCCCGACACGCTCGAGTGGCCGCGCAAGGAACAGGGTGAGGTCTCCTTCGAACTGGCGCGCATCAGTGCGGCGAACGGGCTGCTGCACGAATCCGCGCACGATGCGCTGTCCGACGTGTATGCCGCGCTGGCGCTGGCGCGCCGCATCAGGGAGCGCCAGCCGCGCCTGTACGCCCACTGTTTTTCGATGGCCGACAAGAACCTGGCGCTGCGGGAGATGGACGTGGCGCAGCGCCGGCCCTTCATCCACGTCGGCCGCAACGCCGCGACGGCGGCCGGCATACGCATCATGCTGCCGATCGCCCAGCATCCGATCAACCGCAATGTGGTGATTTCCTGGGACCTGGCGAAGGACCCGCGCCAGCTGCTCGACATCGACGCCGAGACCATGCGCAGGCGCCTGCTGACCGGCCAGGAGGAGCGTCCCGAGGATTTCGATCCCTTGCCGCTTTCCTGCGTCGCCGCGAACCAGTCGCCGGCGGTGTTTCAGGATCTGAAGGTGCTGTCGCGCGAGCGGGCCGCCGAACTGGATATCGACGTCAGCGCCGCGCTCGCGAATGTGCCCGTCCTGCTGGGCGTGCTCGAGACGCTCGACCTCTCGCGGCAGCTGCAGGCCGTGTTCGACCCGCGCGGGCCCCAGTGCCACCCCGAGCAGGCTTTGTATGCGGGCTTTATCGGGCATACTGACCGGCGCGCGCTGGATGCGCTGCGGGCCCTGGACCCGGCGGAGCTGGCCATCGTCAAGCCCGAGTTTGCCGACCCCAGGCTGGCTGAGCTCTTCCTGCGCTACAAGGCGCGCCATTATCCGGAAGCGCTCTCGCAGCGCGAACAGGACAAATGGGAAGAGTACCGCTTCCGCAAACTGATAGCCGGCGATTGCGGTAGCCGCACGGTATCGGCGGTGCGCGAATCGGTGGAAAACTGCCGGCGGCAACTGGCCGCGACCGGCGACACCGCCGATCCGGCGGCCGAGGCGATCCTCGACGAGGTGCTGGCCTACACCAACAGCCTGGCGGCCGTGATCGATCCTTTCGACATCGCCGCGCCGCCGGTTGCACCGGCGCCGGCGCCGGCGCCCACGCCAGCGAGTGCGCCGGTACAGCCCGACTTCTTCGGCGGCGCAGGCAAGGCGCCACCCAAACGCCGCGCTACGGCGCGCCGCCGCTGAGCAGGCGCGCGCGGACCAGCGCCGGATCGACGCCTTCTTCGAAATCGAAACGCTGGCCGTGCGTGCTGAATACCGCGCCGGCCCGCTCCAGCGCGCGCCGGATGTCGGCGAAGCGGCTCAGCTCCTGGATGGGCAGTTTCAGGCTGCTGCCTTCCGGCTCCAGCGCGGCCAGCTGTTCGCGCAGTTCCTCGTCGCTGTGCGGCGCCGGCGTGGCCGGGAGCTCCGGCGCGGCCGGCTGGTCGGGCAGGGCGGCGTCTGCGAGGCCGGCAAGCAGCGGATCGGCGCGGTAGGCGGCCGCGAGCTGCCGCGTCAGGCGCCCGGCATCGAAGCAGCCTGCATAGCGGCGGCCGGAGAGCAGCTGGAATTTGAGATAGAGGCGGCCGTCGTCGCCGGCCTCGAGCAGGTAATCGTCCGCCAGGTGTCCGGCCGCCGGCCCGCGTCCGCCGGCGCGAGCGATAAAGTCCTTCAGTTCCTCGGTGGCCTGCACCCGTACCGAAAACGCGGCGGCGAGCACCCGCGGGTCCTCGGGGTCGAAGCCGGCGTCCCTGAGCGCCTGCGCGCGCAGCGTGTCGCCGATGTGCAGGGTGAGCTCGCCGGGCCCGTGCGCCGGCACGCCGGTTGCATAGCGCACCGCGCCAGGATCGTCCGCACGCGGCAGCGCGATGGCATCGAACAGTGCGGCGATACTGTCTTCGTTCAAGACGCTGCGGTAGCGCGGGTCGAGCGCCGCCAGCCCGACGCCGTCCGCCGCGCCGTCGGCCAGGCAGCGTTCGCGCAGCGCCTGGTAGGCCGGATCGGCCTCGAGCTCCGGCGCGGGAAAGCGCAGTTCGCGGTCGATGCGCTGGCCATCGTAGTCCGGAACGCGCGCCGCCCTGAACTCTTCGCGGGTGGACTCCGCGGTCGGCCAGCGCTTATGGTAGGCCGCGAACAGCTTGCCGAGACCGATGTAGTAGGACAGGTCGCGCGCCGTCTCCTGCTGGCCGAGCGGCAGTTCGAGCTGGGATGTACCGGCTTGCGCCGGATTCGCTTTGCGCCTCATGCCAGGCACGATACACGATCGCCGCAAAGCCAGCCGCAGCCTTGGTACAATGGCATCACCATGACCAAGACCGCTCTCTCCCTCGTCCTCGGCGTGACCCTGTGCGCCGCGCTGTCCGCCTGCGACAGCAAAACCTCCGCCAACGAAAAGAACTTCGGCATGACCGTCACCCAATACTTTGCCAAGAAGGGTGACATGTGCCTGGACCCCATCAAATGGCCGGTCGACGTGTACGACATCGACATGCGCCAGCGGAAGCTGTACCCGGACGGCGTCGCCGGCCAGATGACGGCGTTGGAGGCGGCGGGCCTGGCCAAGGGCGAAGACGTTGACGTGCCCGGCATGGCGGTAAAGGTCAGGCGCTACACCATGGCCGATGCCGCCAAGCCTTTCCTGCACACGGATGCCAGGCAGCAGTCGCGCCTGTGCTGGGGCCGCAAGGCCCTGCACAAGGTCGTGCGCTGGGCGGACCCGCACAAGTCGGAGGGCCACGAAGAGTCCGCCGTGATCTACACCTACACGCTGTCGAACGTGGCCGCCTGGGCCCGGAAGCCGGACATCAAGGAAGCCTTCCCCGTCCTCGGGCGGACCGTCGACGGCGAGCGAACCCAGAAGGAAAAGCTGTACGTCAAACTGACGCCGCAGGGCTGGGAAGCCTTCGGCCTGAACGACTGAGCGCCTGCCGGGGCCATCGCCGGCGGCATCTCAGCTTCCGGCGGGGACGCGTTCCTTCACGATGCCGCGGTAAACCAGGAAGGTGGCGATCAGGCTGATCGCGCCCGCGGCCGCCATCCAGTAGCCGGGCGCCGCCTTGTCGCCGGTGGCCGCGATCAGCCAGGTGGAAAGCAGGGGCGTCATGCCGCCGAACAGCGCCGTCGCCAGGCTGTAGGCCAGCGAGAAGCCGGTCGTGCGGATCTGGACCGGGATGATTTCCGTGAGGGCGACGATGGTCGCGCCGTTATAGCTGCCGTACAGGAAGGACAGCCAGAGTTCGACCAGGACCATATGGCCGAAGCTCGGGTTCGCGATCAGCCAGGACAGCGCCGGATAGGCGGTCGCCGCCGTCAGCGCCGCGCACACGGTCATCACGGGCCAGCGGCCGATGCGGTCCGAGAGGGCGCCCATCACGGGCAGCCAGAAGAAATTCGATACCCCGACGCACAGCGTCACCAGCAGGCTTCCCTCGGTGCTCAGCTTCAGCACGCTCTTGCCGAAGGTGGGCGTGTACACCGTAATCAGGTAGAAGGCGACGGTGGTCAGCACCACCAGCATGGCGCCGGCGGTGACCAGCGGCCAGTTGGCGCGCATGGTGCGCATCATCTGGCCGAAGCTCGGATGGGTTTTCTGCGCCAGGTAGGCTTCCGTTTCCTGCAGCGACCTGCGGATGATGAAGATCACAGGGATGATCGAGCAGCCGACGAAGAAGGGAATGCGCCAGCCCCAGTCGGCGATGACGTCCTTCGGCATGGCCTGGTTCAGCGCATAGCCGAGCGCAGCGGAGCAGATCACGGCGAGCTGCTGGCTGGCCGACTGCCAGCTGACATAGAAACCCTTGTTGCCAGGCGTGGCCATTTCGGACAGATAGACCGAGACCCCGCCCAGCTCGACGCCGGCCGAGAAGCCCTGCAGCAGGCGGCCGATCAGCACCAGCAGCGGCGCCAGCAGGCCGATGCTGGCATAGCCCGGCACGAAGGCGATCAGGGCGGTGCCGGAGGCCATGATCGCCAGGGTCAGCACGAGTCCCTTGCGGCGCCCGATGCGGTCGATGTAACTGCCGAGGAAGATCGCGCCCAGCGGCCGCATGAAGAAGCCGGCGCCGAAGGTCGCGAAGGTCATCATCAGGCCCGCATATTCGCTCGTGGCGGGAAAGAAGGCGGCGGCGATCTGGCTGGCGTAGAAGCCGAACAGGAAGAAATCGTACATCTCGATGAAGTTCCCGCTCGTCACGCGAATGACGGTGGACAGCCGGGAATGGGGACGGACCGGCCGCGAAACGGCGGGTGCGGCGGGCGCCTCGATGACGCTGCGCTTGATGCTTGGTGTTTGCATGGTCTGCTATGCCTCCGGATGAATGCCTTCTTGTCGAGGCTGGGAATTGGTCGGATCATCATCCACCAGACTGAGTGATTTGATAATTGCAATTTTCGGGCGTATTCTTGCGCCATGCGCATCAATTACGACATCCTCGATCTGCAGGCCTTCGTCGCCGTCGCCGAACGGGCCAGCTTTCGCCAGGCGGCCGCCGACCTGTTCCTGTCGCAGTCGGCGCTCAGCCGCCGCATCGACAAGCTCGAAGAAAGCCTGGGCGTGCGGCTGTTCGAACGCACGACCCGCCGCGTGCAGCTCACCAACGTGGGCGAGACTTTTCTCGTCAACGTGCGCACCGCACTGGACGGCCTGGAAGACGCGGTGCTGGGCATCGCCGACCTGGCGGCGCATCGCACCGGCACGGTCAGCTTTGCCTGCGTGCCGTCCGCGGTGCGGCACTTCCTGCCGGCGGTGTTGAAGCGCTTCAGCGAACGCTATCCGCGCATTCGCGTACGCATCCACGACGAAAGCGCCCAGGACGTGCTGAACCTGGTGCTGAACGGGGAAGCCGACTTCGGCATCAATTTCGCGGGCGCGGAAAACCCCGAGATCGTGTTCGAGCCCATCCACGTCGAGAGCTATGTGCTGGCGATGCGGCGCGAGCATCCGCTGGCGAAGCGGAAAAAACTGGCCTGGAAGGAGACGGTCGGCGAGCGCTATATCTCGGTCGCCAAGTCGAGCGGCAACCGCAGCCTGATCGACACGGCGCTGGCCGGCATCGAGAAGCACCCCATCATCTTCTGCGAGGTCAACCACGTGGCCGGGGTGCTGGCGCTGGTCGAGGCCGGGATGGGCGTGGCCGCCGTGCCGGGGCTGTCGCTGCCGCCCGGCGGGCAGGGGAGCATCGTCGGCGTGCCGCTGGTGAGCCCGGAAATCAAGCGCACGCTGGGCCTGATCGGCAAGCGCGATCACAGCATGGCGCCGGCGGCGCGCACGCTGTTCGAGATGCTGCGAGAAGCCTTGGGCGCTCAGCAGTCCGAATCGTCGGCGTAGTTGACGGTGCTGGTTCCGGTCTCGGGCGCATACGTCAGGCTGCACGCCGGATGCCGGGGATCGACGGCGATCACGCCCGCCACGCGCGTATCGTAGCCATCCGCAAGCCCGGCGGCGACCACGATGCCGGCGCCGGTCGGATAACCGTTCCCGTTCATCTCCACCTCGTCGAGCACGGTCGCCGTCGACGGCGAGCCGGCCAGCATCCACTTAAGGTGGTACATCCGCGCCGACTCGTTCACGGCGCGGCGGGCGATCTCCATCTTGGCCACGCGCGCGCTGCGCATCGTGTCGACATAGCGCGGCATGGCAATCGCCGACAGCGTGCCGACGATCGCGATCACGGTAGTGAGCTCCAGCAGCGTGGAACCGCCCTGGCGTTTTGGCATCCGCATGACATCGCTCCCTGACGAAAGGCGCTGTCATGCATTTTAGATAATTGTCGAGCCGGCGGGCGCGCGCCTGTGAGAAGCTGGGACAGCCTGCCGGCGCGGACACGGCTATCGTGCGCCGGTGGATTCCTTTGTGTTCCTGGATTAAATTAGAGCAAACTGCGTGGAGGTGATGCGATGCTGCACCTTTTCAACGATTTCGAACCCAGGCTCCTGCTGCATGCGGGAATACTCGTCTTTGGACTCGCCACCTTTGTCGCCCTGATCCTGTATAGCCAATGCCCACGCTGCAACTGGCTCGAGTGGGTGAGCGAGCGCCGGGACGCCGACGACGCCGAATGAAGCAGGGCTGTGCGGCAGCGATGAATCAGCTACGCAGCAGCTGCAGGATGGTGTCGATCCTGTAAGGCTTCGACGTGTAGAGATAGGGCCGTTCCCGATCCGCCAGCAAGTTGGGGAGGGTGTAACCGGAGGCCAGCACGATCTTGACCCGCGGGTACATCTCGCGGATCGCATCGGCCATCTGCAGGCCGGTCATCCCGGGCATGACGACATCCGAGAACACAGCGTCGATCTCTGGATCGTCGGCAAGAAACTGCATGGCGGCGTGGCCGGAATACGCCGTGACGACTTCGAGGCCGTGCGCACTCAACAGGGTAGAGGCCAGGTCGGCCAGGTCCTGCTCGTCGTCGACCACCAGCACCTTGCGCAGCAGGGAAGGGCGCGCGTCGGCCGGCTCGCCTGCGGTATCGGAGGAGCCGAACGGGCCATGAGCCTTGCTTTTGTTGCCGGACCAGTGGGTAGTGCGCGCGCCTTGCATTGCCTGCTTTCGAAATCGGTGTTGGGTCCATTCTAGCGAATACATTGGCCGCGTGAACGTCCCGCATTCCGAAAATTGCAGGAATGCTCAATTTGTTGCTTTTCTTACACGTTCGCCGGCTGGCCTGGCGGCGTGCGCGGCGGATCCATGGAACTGTTAGTATGCCGCGATACCCTACCAATTTTCGTCGCCGCCTACCTGCATGCTGCCCACTTCCCCTGCGGACGTACTGCGCAATCCCGATGCATTGCATGAGCACCTGCCCGCGGGTGTGGTGGTCCATGCGGCCGACGGGCGCATCGTTACCGCGAACCGCCTGGCGCTGGAACTGCTCGGCGTGAGCGAGACCGAGCTGCGGGCATACGAGGCCGGTACGATCCCGCGGCAGATCCTGCGCGGAGACGGCTCGGTGATGCCGGTCGCGGAATTTCCTGCGAATGTGGTTCTGCGGACCGGCGAAAAACTGTCCGGCCTCGTGGTCGGCATCGGCGCGGCGGGATCGACGTCCTGGCTGTTGTGCAACGCCTATCCCGAGTATGACGAGGCAGGCGCCGTCCACCAGGTCGTGGTCTGTTTTACCGATTGCACCGCGCTGAAGCAAACCCAGTTGTCGCTGGAGAAGTCCGAAGAGAGGCTGCGCCTCGTACTGAAGGGGTCGACCGATGCACCCTGGGACTGGGACCTGATCACGGGCGAGGTGTATTACTCGGAACGGTGGTGGAACATGCTGGGCTATCCCAGCGGCGAGAGAGTCGACGATCCCGGCGCATGGCTGCGGCTCATGCATCCGGACGACGAAGCCAAGATCGCCGAGTACGTGCAGAACCTGACGCAAGGCCCCCAGGACGCCTACTGCCTCGAGTTCCGCTTGCGCCATCGCGAAGGACACTACGTGCCGGTGCTGGCGCGCGGTTACGTCTTGCGCGACGCGGCGGGAACGGCGCTGCGCATTTCCGGCGTCAACACCGATTTGACCGAACGTAAGCGCACCGAAAGGCGGATCTACGAACTGGCTTATTTCGACCAGTTGACCGGCCTGCCGAACCGCCGCTTCCTGCTCGAGGAACTGGAACATGTGCTGGCGCGCGGCCGCCGAACCAGGCATTACAGCGCGCTGGCCTACCTCGACCTGGACAACTTCAAGCTGCTGAACGACACCAAGGGGCATGACCTGGGGGACATGCTCTTGCAGCAGGCCGCGCAGCGACTGCGCTGCACGGTGCGCGAAAGCGACCAGTTGTCCCGGCTCGGCGGCGACGAGTTCGTCGTGGTGCTGGAAGATATCGGCATGACGCCCCGTACCGCGGCCGCTGAGGCGGACCGGACGGTAGCGAAGATCCTGGCGGCCCTGGGCCAACCCTTCCAGCTCGGTTCGGTCCTGTTCAAGACCTCGGCCAGCATCGGCATCACGCTGTTCGACGGCAGCGGCACGAGTGTCGAAGGCCTGCTGAAACAGGCGGACCTGGCGATGTACCGCGCCAAGGCCGACGGCCGCAACCTGGCCCGCTTCTTCGATCCGAGCATGCAGGATGCGGCCAACCGCCGCGCCAGCCTGGAAGCGGCGATGCGCGAAGGACTAGCGCTCGGCCAGTTCCGCCTGTTCTGCCAGCCGCAATTCGATTGCCGCAAACGGCTGGTCGGGGCGGAGGTGCTGCTGCGCTGGCAGCGCAGCGCCGATGAGCTGCTCGGGCCAGGCCATTTCATCGCGTTTGCCGAGGAGTCGGGCCTGATTCTTCCGCTCGGCGAGCAGGTGTTGAAGCAGAGCTGCCAGGCGCTCGCGCGCTGGCATCGCGACCCTGTGCTCGGCAGCCTGAATCTCGCCGTAAACGTGAGTATCCACCAGATGCGCGATCCCGATTTTGCCGGTGCGGTCGCCGGCATTCTCGACGACACGGGCGCCCCTGCGGAACAGCTATGCCTGGAACTCACCGAAAGCGTGTTTGCCGAAAACATGCAGGAGATCACCCATCGCATGCACGAGATCCGCTCGCTGGGCATCTACTTCTCGCTCGACGATTTCGGCACGGGCTATTCCTCGCTGGCCTATCTCAACCGTTTTCCGCTGGCCGCGCTGAAGATCGACCGCTCCTTCGTGCGCGACGTCGGTCTCCAGTCCGGATCGGCGCCGATCGTCGAAGCCATCATCGCGCTCGGACACAAGCTCAAGCTGGACATCGTCGCCGAAGGCGTCGAGGACGAAGCGCAGCGCAAGTTCCTGGTCGAGGGCGGCTGCTCGTCGATGCAAGGCTTCCTGCTGGGGCGGCCGCTGCCGATGAGCGAATTCGAGCGGGTTTACGGCGCCGCCGGGGTTGGCCACGCCTGACGCCGGCGCGGACCGTGATAGAATGCAAGGCCATATCGCCGCTTGCCGGCGATTTTGCATTTCTAGCCCCGAAAAAAATAGCGAACTGATCATGGATCACGAGAACAAGAGCATCAAAGAAGTCGGCGCGCTCGTGCTGCGCGCCTGGCGCGAAGCGGCGTCCTTTTTCCTCAGCATCGAGCTGTGGCTGGTGGTGCTGGTGGCGTTTGCCACGGTGGGCGGCGTCTGGCTGGCCGCCATGGGTGACCTGCGCTGCCTGCTGGCCTTCGGTTTCGCGATCGCCTACGTGACGGGGCGCTCGGTGCTGCACGTGAAGCGCATCCTGGCCTGGCCCTTCATCTGAGCGCAGGCCGCTTCATTCGTCGACGGGCGCGTCCACCAGCAGCCGCGGATCGAGCGCCCGCATCCGTGGTTCGACGTAGTAGCCGCCGGCTTCGACATACTTGAGGCAGCAGCGCCCGCAGACGGCGCACTGGAGCACGCTGCAACGGTTATAGGGATAATGCCGCCAGGCGATCGGCGCCTCCGCCGACCAGTAATTCGTGCCGGCAGGATGATATTCCTCGTAGGTCGCTTCGAGGTAGGGATCGTCGACCAGGGTGCCCGCACCCCGCATCTGCTGCTCGGGGAAGGACACCGGAATGCGGGTCCATTCGCGGCAGTTCTCGATGGCGCAGGCGCAGCTGCGGGTGACGGCGGCCGATGCGGTCGCCAGTTGCATCAGTTCGGGGAATGCCAGTTTTTTGTCGGTGCTCATGCTGCGAGTATGCCATGCCGGCGCCATCGGTTTGCGCCACCGCATGGCCGGCCCGGTCCATGCGCGTACCATTCTCTTCGGCGAGGTAGCAAAGAGGTTATGCAGCGGCTTGCAAAGCCGCGTAGACAGGTTCGATTCCTGTCCTCGCCTGAGGATTCCGATCAGCCCACCGCCGCGTGGGCTTTTCTTTTTTTACTTGTCTGCTATAGTTCTCCACACAAATTTGGCAACGTTTCCAATTCGGCGCCGGCACCGGCGGCGGGGTGGGAGCGCCTACAACAAGGAGACGAAGACGATGGCAATCATCACCCGGCTGCGCCTGCGCAGCGCGATCCCCATCCTGCTGGCCGCGGCGTTCAGCGCGTTCCCGGCAGCCGCCGCAGCCATGAAAGGCGAGGGCGCCACGGTCCATGCCTGGATTACCACCGGCGACCAGGCCAAGCTGCTGTCCCGCGAAGCCGACGCCAGCTTCGGCAGCGCGATGGTCAAGATGGCCGCCGGTACGCCCGTGATCGAGGTCGATCCCGCCACCAGCTACCAGCAGATCGCCGGCTTCGGCGCGGCCATCACCGACGCCTCGGCTTACCTGATCCAGCAGAAGATGACGCCGCCGCAGCGCGAAGCCCTGATGCGCGAGCTGTTCGGGCGCGCGGGGCAGGGCATCGGCCTGTCCTTCACCCGCCTGACCATCGGCGCTTCCGATTTCTCGCGCAGCCACTACAGCTTCGACGACATGCCGCCCGGCCAGGCCGACCCGCAGCTGCAGCACTTCTCGCTGGATGCCCAGCGCGACACCGTGCTGCCGGCGGTGAAGGCGGCGCTCAAGGTCAATCCGCAGCTGAAGGTGATGGCCTCGCCCTGGAGCGCGCCGGGCTGGATGAAGAGCAGCGACAGCCTGGTCAAGGGCACGCTCAAACCCGAAGCCTTCGACGCCTTCGCGCGCTACCTGAAGCGCTACGTCGACGCCATGCAGGCCGAGGGCGTTGCCATCTCCGCGCTGACCGTGCAGAACGAACCCCATTTCGAACCCGGCGACTATCCCGGCATGCGCGTCGATCCGCCCAAGCGCGCCGCCTTCATCGGCGGCCATCTGGGCCCGCTTATGGCGCGCGCGAACCCCGGCACCGCGATCTTCGACTGGGACCACAACTGGGACGAGCCGGATTCGCCGGCCACCGTGCTGGCGGATCCGCAGGCGGCAAAGTACGTGAGCGGCATCGCCTGGCACTGCTATGCCGGCAAGCCGGACGTGCAGGCCATGCTGCACGACAAGTTCCCGTCCAAGGACACCTGGTTCACCGAATGCTCGGGCGGCCGCTGGTCGCCGGACTGGGCCAAGAACCTGCAGTACTTCACGAAGACCCTGGTGATCGACACCACCCGCGGCTGGGCGCGCGGGGTGCTGTTCTGGAACCTGGCGCTGGACGAGAACGACGGCCCGCACCTGGGCGGCTGCAAGGATTGCCGCGGCGTCGTCACCGTCGATTCGAAGACCGGCGCCGTCACCCGCAACGTCGAGTACTATGCGCTGGCCCACGCCAGCCGCTTCGTGCTGCCGGGCGCGCGCCGCATCGCGTCGAGCGAAGCATCCGATGGCGTGGCCAATGTCGCCTTCCGCAATCCGGACGGTTCCATCGCGCTGCTGCTGGCGAACGGCGAGGCGGCCGCGCGCACGGTCGCGGTCAAGGTAGGCAGGCAGTCCTTCCGCTACACGCTGCCGGCGTCCAGCGTCGCCACGCTGGTCTGGAAATAAGCTGGCAGAAGCTGCGTTGGCTGTTGCGCACACGCACCTTCTCTATTGACATTGAAATTCGAGCAAGTTAATAATGTCAAGACAGCATCTGGCAACGTTTCCAATCTTCGGCTTCATACGATTGGACCAGGAAACCAGATGCGATGAAGGCTGACTTACCGAGCCGGACCCCATTACCGGAAACGTTCCGCCCTAATCTGGCAACGTTTCCATTTTTTAGGTCGCGGTTTGGCAACGTTTCCATACCCGGACCATAAAAACATTCAGGAGACAGAAACATGGCTCACCCAAGCACCCGCCGCGCCCATCCCTTGTCCATCACCCCGATCGCCGCTGCCTGCGCGATGCTGCTGTGGGGCGGCGCCGCCGTCGCCCAGGACAGCACCCAGGGCGACTCGCCCTCGCAGGTGGTCGTCACCGGCATCCGCGGCAGTATCGAGAGCTCGATCGCCATCAAGAAGGATGCGGACAACATCGTCGAGGCCATCACCGCGGAAGACATCGGCAAGCTGCCGGATACCTCGATTGCCGAATCGATCGCGCGCCTGCCGGGCCTGACCGCCCAGCGCGTGGCCGGCCGCGCCCAGGTGATCTCGCTGCGCGGTCTGGCGCCGGACTTCGGCGTGACCCTGCTGAACGGCCGCGAGCAGACTTCCACCAGCAACGACCGCAGCGCCGAATTCGACCAGTACCCGTCCGAGCTGCTGGGCGGCGTGACCGTGTACAAGACGCCGGATGCGGCGATGACCGCGGCCGGCCTGTCGGGCACCATCGACCTGCGCGCCGTGCGTCCGCTGGACCGCCGCGGCCGCACCGTTGCCGTCAACCTGCGCGGCGAGCATAACGGCAACGGCAAGCTGAATAATGGCTGGTCGGACAACGGCGGCCGCGCCTCGATCTCCTACATCGACCAGTTCATGGACAACACCCTGGGCATCGCGATCGGCTATGCCCACCTGGATTCGCCGGGCCAGCAGAAGGAGTACAAGTCCTGGTGGTGGGGCGACCAGAACAATCTGCCGCCGGGGAACGCGGACGTGGTCGGCCTGAAGGGCGCCGAAGTCACGGCCACCTCGCGCAAGCAGGTGCGCGACGGCCTGATGGCGGTGGTCGACTACAAGCCGAACCGCGACGTGCGCTCGGTCCTCGACCTGTACTACTCGCAGTTCGACCAGAAGGAAATCATGCGCGGCATGATGTGGAACTCGCACCAGTGGAGCGACGTCACCTACAGCAACCCGCAGATCCAGACCATAGGCGGGACCCGCCTGCTGACCGGCGGCGCGCTGGTCAACCTGGAACCCATCGTCCGCAACGACTACAACAGCCGCAAGGACAACCTGTTCGCCGCGGGTCTCAACAACAACGTGAAGCTGGCGAACCGCTGGACCCTGGACAGCGACCTGTCCTATTCCTCGGCCAAGCGCAAGGAAACCACGTCCGAGACCTATGCCGGCCTGGGTCCGGCCGGCTCGCACGTGACCGACAATAACTTCCAGTTCCAGATCCCGGTCGGCGCCGGTCTGCCGCGCTTCACCCCGAGCGTGGACTTCACCAATCCGGCCATCATCCGCCTGACCGACGTCGGCGGCTGGGGCCATGACGCCACCATGCACCACCCGATCGTCGAGGACACGCTGAGCGCCGCCAAGTTGAGTGCCCGGCACGAAATGGACGGTTTCTTCCGCGACGTCCAGGCCGGCCTGAGCTACTCGCAGCGCGAGAAGTCGCACGAAGACGTGTCGCAGCTGTACGCGCTGAAGAACAATCGCGCGATCACCACGGTCGGTTCCGACATCATCCAGCCGACCACCTCGCTGGCCTGGGCCGGTATTCCGGGCGTGCTGAGTTTCGACCCGATCGCCGCCATCAACCGCTACTACGACAAGATGCCGGTGGATACCGACGTCGCCCAGCAGGATTGGGGCGTGACCGAGAAGCAGACCCTCGGCTACCTCCGCCTCGGCATCGACACGGAGCTCGGCAAGATCCCGGTGCGCGGCAATGCCGGCGTCCAGTACGTGCACGTGAACCAGCAGGCCGAGGGCAAGGCCGTCAACAATGGCGTGATCTCGGACCTCCACGGCGGTTCTTCCTATAACGACGTCCTGCCCAGCCTGAACCTGAACTTCGACCTCGGCAACTACGTGGGCGACACCTACCTGCGCTTCGGCGCCGCCAAGACCGTGGCCAGGCCGCGCATGTCGGACATGCGCGCCGGTATCTCGGCCGGCGTCGACCAGACCACCCGCATGTGGAACGGCAGCGGCGGCAATCCGAAGCTGGAGCCGTGGCGCGCCAATTCCTACGACCTCTCGCTGGAGCACTACATCAGCAAGGGTAGCTATGTGTCGGCCGCTTACTTCTTCAAGGACCTGAAGAGCTATATCTATAACCAGCAGCGCGAGTTCGACTACAGCGGCTTCCCGAATTCGAGCGCGGTGGTCCCGCTGCAGAGCATCGGCACCATCAACCAGCCGGCGAACGGGCAGGGCGGCTTCGTGCGCGGCGTCGAGCTGACCGCCTCGATGCAGCTGAACATGCTGTGGAAGCGCCTGGACGGCTTCGGCCTGCAGGCCAGCGCCTCCGGCACCGACAGCTCGATCCACCCGAACGGCCCGGGGACCAAGGAAAAGCTGCCCGGCCTGTCCGGGGTGGTGGCGAATCTGACCGCCTTCTATGAAAAGAACGGCTTCTCGGCGCGTATCTCGGAACGCTACCGCTCGGCCTTCCGCGGCGAGGTCACCGGCCTGTTCGCCCAGCGCGCCTTCAGCGAAATCCGCGCCGAGCGCCAGATCGACGTCCAGATCGGCTACGAGTTCCAGGAAGGCCGCTTCAAGAACCTGGGCCTGCTGCTGCAGGCGAACAACCTGCACAACCAGCCTTACCAGACCATGCAGGGCGATCCGTTCAGCAGCGGCGCCTACGCGCCTGAGCGTTACACTACCTACGGCCGCCAGATTCTGCTTGGCCTGAACTATAAGCTGTGAACGACGAGGAGACCAGATTGACGACCAAACGATATGCGATGCGGCTGCTGTGCGCGGCCCTGATGATGGCCGCGGGCGGCACGGCGCTGGCCGCGGATAATCAGCAGTGGCAGGTCTACACCACGGCCCAGGGCGCGAGCGAGCGCTTCGTGCCGCAGACCCTGGGCGCGCCGCGCGCCGCGACCCAGCCGATGGAGACCGAGATCGCGGTGTTCGTGGACACCCGCCGCAGCTTCCAGGAGGTGTTCGGCTTCGGCGGCGCCGTCACCGACGCCACCGCCGAGACCTATGCCAAGCTGACCCCGGCGCAGCAGCAGGCCTTCCTGGCCGCCTACTTCGACCCGAAGCAGGGCCTGGGCTACAGCATCCTGCGCACCACCATCCACAGCTCGGACTTCAGCAGCGGCAGCTACACCTACGTGAAGGACGGCGACCGCGCGCTGGCGTCCTTCAGCATCGACCACGACATGAAGTACCGCGTACCGCTGATGCGCCAGGCGCTGGCGGCCGGCGCCAGCAAGGGCACGCAGATGCGCGTGTTCGCCTCGCCCTGGAGCGCCCCAAGCTGGATGAAGTCGAACGGCAGCATGCTAGGTGGCGGCACGCTGCTGCCCGAGTACCGCGACACCTGGGCCCAGTACATCGTCAAGTTCGTCAAGGCCTATGAAAAGGCCGGCATCCCGCTGTGGGGCCTGTCGATCCAGAACGAGCCGATGGCCAAGCAGAAGTGGGAATCGATGATCTACACCGCCGAGGACGAGACCCGCTTCCTCGGCGACCACCTCGGGCCGGCCCTGAAGGCCGCCGGCCTGCAGGACAAGAGGGTGATCGTCTGGGACCACAACCGCGACCTGCTGCCGCAGCGCGCCGGCCACATCCTGGCCGACAAGAAGGCGCGTCCCTACATCTGGGGCGTCGGCTACCACTGGTACGAGACCTGGGCCAAGGGCGAGCCCATGCACCGCAACCTGGCCGCCGTGCACGAAGCCTGGCCGGAGGTGCCGTTCCTGCTGACGGAATCGTCGATCGAGCACTTCGACCCGGCGCAGATGCAGTCCTGGGTCAACGGCGAGCGTTACGGCAGCGAGATCCTGGCCGACCTGAACGCCGGATCGAGCGGCTGGGTCGACTGGAACATGCTGCTCGACAGCCGCGGCGGTCCCAACCACGTTGGCAACTACTGCTTCGCACTGCTGCATGCGAGCGACGACGGCCAGCTGATTTATACGCCGAGCTATGCCTACATGGGCCACTTCACCCGTTACATCCGGCCGAAGGCGCGCCGCGTGAGCGCCGCCACCAGCCGCAGCACGCTGGATGCGACGGCCTTCCGCAATGCCGACGGCAGCCTGGCGGTGGTGGTGATGAACAAGACCGCGCAGCCGCAGCATTACCGCCTGATCGTCGACGGCAAGGAAGTCGCGGTCGACATCCCGGCCCACGCGATCCAGACCGCCGTTCGGTAAAACGGCGGCCGAAAGCTGCTGCGCCCGGGCCCGGCTTGCAGTATGCTTGGGCCCGGGAGGGGACTGTCTGTGTCGACTATCAAGGATGTAGCGCGCCTGGCCGGCGTCGGCCTCGGTACCGCGTCGCGCGTGGTGCGCGGCAAGGGCTCGGTGTCGCCGGCGAAGCTGGAGCGCGTGCGCAAGGCCATCGCCACGCTGGGCTACCGTCCCTCGCACGCGGCGCGCTCGCTCCTGTACGGCAGCAGCCGCATGATCGGGGTCTACATCCCGCTCATGTCCGGCACCTTCTATACCTCGATGCTGCAGATCGTCGACGCCGAGCTGCGCGGCGCCGGCCTGCACATGATGGTCGCCTTCGGCGTCGAGCGCGAAGGCGCGCGCCAGCAGGCGATCGACGGCGTCCGCTTCCTGGTCGAGCGCGGCTGCGACGGCGTGATCGTGCTGACCAGCCCCCTGCTGGAAGAAGACCTGGAAGCCCTCGGCCCCAAGCGGGACAAGCTGGTCCTGCTGAACCACAGCTTCGACAGCATCCCCGAACAATGCTTCACCGTCGACCACCGCCTCGGCGGCCGGCTGGCTGCGCGTGCGCTGCTGGACCACGCGCACCGCGAGATCGCCGTCATCGCCGGCCCGGCCAGCGTGGCCGACAACATCGAGCGCATCGCCGGCTTCATGCAGGAGCTGGAGGAGGGCGGCATCGATACCGCCGGCCTGTGGATGACGGAGCGCGACTTTTCTTCGGACGGCGGCTGGTCGGCGGCACAGGAGCTGCTGGCCTCGGGACGGCCGTTCAGCGCGGTGTTCTGCGCCAACGACGAGATGGCGCTGGGCGCGCTGGCCTGCTTCCACGAAGCCGGCATCCGCGTGCCGCAGGACGTGTCCGTGATCGGCTACGACGACGTGCCGAGCGCCGCCTACTCGGCGCCGCGCCTGAGCTCCGTCCACATCCCGTGGCGCGAGATGACCCGCAGCGGGGTCGCGGCCCTGCTCAATCTTTGCTATGGCCACGAGCGGCCGCTGACGCGCACGTTTCCGGTCAGTGTGAGCCTGCGGGCTTCGCTTGCAAGGCCGGCCACGCCAGCGCGGCGCAAGGCCTAGCCGTCCATCCCGCGCCAGACGATCCTGTTCCGCCCCGCATGCTTGGCGCGGTACAGCTGCACGTCCGCCGCCTCGAACAGTTCCGCCGCGCTTTCCGGCCCATTCCCGCTGAGCGTCGCGCCGCCCACGCTGGCGGTCAGCCAGGGCGCCACGCCGGAAGCGGCATGCGCCAGCTGCAGGTCGGCGATGGCCTTCAGTATTTCATCCATCACATGCCGGGCCTGCAGCGCGTCGGTGTCCGGCAGCAGCAGCACGATTTCTTCGCCGCCGTAGCGCGCCGCCAGGTCGGCGGGGCGGCGCAGGCCGGCGCCGGCCGCGCGCGCCACGGCGCGCAGGGCGCGGTCGCCGGCCGGGTGGCCGTAATGGTCGTTGTACTGCTTGAAGGCGTCGATGTCGAGCAGGGCCAGCGACAGCGGACGGCCGTTGCGCTGGGCGCGCTGCCATTCGACCGCGTACAGCTCGTCGAAGCGGCGGCGGTTGGCAAGTTCGGTCAGGCCGTCGACGTTGGCCAGGCGCTCCAGCATGCGGCGCTGGCGCACCAGCTGCAGGTGCAGGGCCACGCGCGCCATCACCACCGTCGCGTTATAGGGCTTGGCGATGTAGTCGGCGGCGCCCATCTTCAGGCCGTTGGCTTCGTCCTCCGGGCGGTTCAGGCCGGAGATGAAGATCACCGTGACCTGCGCCGTCTGCGGATCGGCGCGCAGCCGGCGCAGCACTTCGTAGCCGTCCATGTCCGGCATCATTACGTCCAGCAGCACCAGGTCGGGCGCGTGGCGCTGGACGCGCTCCAGCGCCTGCTCGCCGTTCTTCGCCAGCAGCACCGTGTACTCCGGCTTCAGCAGGTCGGCCAACACCTGGCGGTTGATCGGGTCGTCGTCGGCGATCAGGACTTTTTGCGGTTCGAGGTTCATGCCTGCAGCGCCTCCGGTCCGCCTTCCAGTTCCGCCAGCATCGCCAGCGCGCTGCCGTACTCGATCTCGTCGACCGCCTTGCGCAGCGCCGCCAGCAGCTCGGCGTGCCGATCGCCCGGCAGGGCTGCCTGCAGCTCGGCCAGCGCATCCTCGGCGCGGGCGTCGTCGGCGCGCAGATGCTCGGCCAGGCGCCGCAGCAGGGTCTGGACCTCGGCTTTCGGCGCCGGCGCGCCAGCCGCGGCGCCGGCCGCCCGCGCCAGGCCGTTGAGGACGGCGTCGAGCGTCAGCGAAAGTTCCGGCGCAAGCAGCGGCAGGCGTTCGCGGCGGCCGGCGCGGAGCGCCTGTTCGAGTTCGCCGCTGACGCGCGCCAGCGCGTTCGCGCCGATATAGGTGGCGCCCGAGCGCAGGTTGTGCGACAGGCCGAGCAGCACATCGTCGGCGCCGGCGGCCAGCGCTTCGCGGATCGTGCGCGGGGCGTCGCCGTATTCGCGGACGAAGCTGGCAAGACGGCGGCGCAGGCGCGCCGGATCGCCGGCGGCGCTGGCAAGCGCCTGGCTCCAGTCGACGCCCGCCACCGGCGGCAGCGGCGCATCCGGCGCGGCGCCGGGATCGGCCTCGCCGGCTGCGCGCTGCGGCAATGCGCGCCCCACGAGGCGCTGCGGATCGATCCAGCGCAGCAGTGCGTGGAACAGCAGGTCGGGGTCGATCGGCTTGACCACGTGGTCATTCATGCCGGCCGCCAGGCTCTTCTCGCGATCGCCGGACAAGGCGTTCGCGGTCATGGCGACGATAGGCAGCGCGGCGCGGCCGGGCAGGGCGCGGATCTCGCGGGCGGCGCTCAGGCCGTCCAGCACCGGCATCTGGATGTCCATCAGCACCAGGTCGTAATCGCCGGCGCGCACCATGTCCACTGCCTCGCGGCCATCGACGGCGACGTCGACCCGCATGCGTGCGGCCTCGAGGAAGTCGAGCGCGACTTCGCGGTTGTTGGCGTTGTCGTCCACCAGCAGGATGCGGGCGCCGTCGAGGCGCGTGAGATCCGGTGCGGCGGCGGGGACGGCCGCCTGCGCGGCCAGCGCCAGTTCCGGATGCAGGGCCTGCAACACGCTCTGCTGGAGCAGGGCCGGGTTCACCGGCTTGGTCAGGAAACCGTCCAGCGGCACCTCTCCCTGTTCCTGCAGCACGCCTTCGCGCGTGCAGACGCTGACCATCAGGATGGACGGTGTCGCCTCGAGGCGGGCGTCGCCGCGGATGCGGCGTATCGTTTCGACGCCATTCCAGCCGGGCATCAGGTAATCCATCAGGACCAGCTGGTAGGGCGCGCCTGCTTCGGCAGCCCGCGCCAGCTGCTCCAGCGCTTCCTCGCCGGAGGCGACGGCGCCGGCCCGGACGCCATAGGCGCCAAGCATCTCGACCAGGGCGTCGCGCGCGCTGGCGCTGTCGTCGACCACGAGCACGCGGGCCTGCTCCAGCACCGCGGCCCGCACGCCCTCCGGCCCGAGGCCGAGGGTGACAGTGAAGCTGAAGCGGCTGCCGGCGCCCGGCGTGCTGGTCACGCTGATCGCGCCGCCCATCAGCTCGACCAGCTGCCTGGAGATCGTCAGTCCGAGGCCGGTGCCGCCGTACTTTCGCGTCACCGAGCTGTCGGCCTGGGTGAAGGCCTGGAACAGGCCGGCCAGCTGCTCGCCGCTCATGCCGATGCCGGTGTCGCTGACGGAGAATCGCAGCCTCGCCCGGCCGTTGCGGGCGTCGACGGGTTCGACCAGCTCGACCGCGACCACGATCTCGCCGCGCTCGGTGAACTTGACGGCATTGTTGGTCAGATTGATCAGTACCTGGCCCAGGCGAAGCGGATCGCCGACCAGCTGCGGCGGCACCCCGGGCGCCACGCGGAACACCAGTTCGACCTGCTTGGCGTCCGACTTGATGGCGGCGATGCCGGCCAGGTGCTCGAGCAGGCTGTCGAGTGCGAACGGGGCCGATTCGACCGTCATGCGGCCGGCCTCGATCTTGGAGAAGTCGAGGATGTCGTTGATGATGCCCAGCAGGTGTTCGCCGGCGCCGAGGATCTTGCCCAGGTAGTTGCGCAGCTTCGGATTCGGCTCGGTCATCAGGGCCAGCCGGCTCATGCCGAGGATGGCGTTCATCGGCGTGCGGATCTCGTGGCTCATGGTGGCCAGGAATTCGGACTTCATGCGCGCGGCATCCTCGGCGCGCAGGGTGGCGTCGCGGCTGGCGCGGCTGCGCAGGCCGACGATGCGCAGGAAGGCCAGCATGTCGAGCGCGGCGCCGAATTGCACGGCATGCATGTTCCAGAAGGTCGGCGGGGCGCCGGCATGCGATACTTTGGTCATGATGGCGGCGCCGGTGAAGCTGATCGTCCAGCCGACCAGCAGCCAGATGCCGACCGGGTCGCGCTTGCGCGCCAGGCGGAAGGCCCCGGGCAGGCCGAACAGGGTCGGGAAGATGCCCAGCGTGCTGACCATCAGGATCAGGAACTCGTCATGGATGATATCGAGGCCGAAGGCGACGGCCAGCAGCAGGCACAGCACGGCGCAGGTCTTCATCACGCGCGTGAAGATGCGGTTCTGGCCCGGACGCGCCAGCACGTGTTCGACGAACAGGTAGGCGCTGCACGAGCAGACCATGGCGGCAATGCCGCTCATGTGCAGCGACGCCCACATGCTGCCGGCCCACAGGTACTGGCCGCCCACGCCGTACACTGCGGCCGAATAGATGGCCAGGCTGCCGACGTAGAGCGCATATTTGGCGTACAGCGTTTCGCGCAGGTGGGCCCATTGTGCCAGGCTGTAAATCACCAGGAACAGGCTCAGTCCGGACAGCAGTCCTTGCAGGATCTGTTCGTTCATGGTGTTGCGATAGGCGGCCTCCGGCTTGCGCAGGCGTACCGGCAGGATCTTCGGCGCCTCGGTATCGATCCGCAGCAGCAGTTCGTAACGCACGCCCGGTGTCAGCTGCATGCGGAAGGCCGGATTACCAGGGCCGAGGGCGCCTTCCGGTTTGACCCCGGAGCCGCCGACCGCATGGCGCACGATGCGTCCATCGCGCACCAGCCACAGGTCGGCGCGGTTGATCAGGCCATAGGCGATGTCGAGCACCCATTCGCCGTCGCCGCCGGTGGTCTGCACGGGAATGCGCAGCCATGCGTGGCCCTTCTGTACGCCAATGCTGGCAAACGGCGAGTCGGGCTTCCCGAAACGCTCCGGTGCATTCAGCAGCGTCTCGACCTCCAGCCGGCGGCCGGGGTCGACCAGCACGCTGACGGCCGGCCATGGGTCGACGTCGAGCTGATGGTCGTCCAGCAGCAGGGGTGCCGCCGGAGCGCCCTGGGCGCCGCCCGTCATCAGCATCAGCATCGTCAGGACAAAGGCGGCGGTCCAGGTTCGCATGGTGGGTCTTTCTTAGAAGCGGTAGTCGAAGCGCAGGTCGGCGGTGCGCGGCGCACTGGGCAGGGCCATGCCGAAACTGTTGACGGCGGTCGGCCGCACTTCATTCTCGAGGTTGCGCACGCGCGCTTGCAGGGACCATGGCGCGCCTGCCGGTTCCCACGCGAGGCGCAGGTCGGATTCTGTATGGCCGGGCACCCCGTACTTCAGGGCCTTGGTCGGCACCGTCAGCAGAGTGCGGCCGCTTGCGCGGGTGTGCACGCCGGCGACCAGCGCGCCGCCGGGGAGGGCGAAGCGGTGTTCCCAACCCAGCGACAGGGTGCGGGTGGGCGTGCGGTCCAGCTTCACGCCGGCCCAGGAATGCAGACCGTCCGGCGAATACTTCACGTAGTGGGCGTCGGTCAGGGTCAGCGCGTAATCGATGCGGTCGAGCGGGGTGGCGCGCAGCTGGCCTTCGGCTTCGAGGCCGTTGACGACCGCCTGGCCGGCATTGCTGGTCACGTAGACCGGCGAACCGCCATGGAAGGCCACCGCCGACAGCTGCAGGTTGCGGTAGTCGTAATGGAAGGCCGCCAGGTTCAGGCTGGCGCGGTTCTGCCAGAAACGCGTCTTGAGCCCCGCTTCATACGAGGTCACGGTCTCCGGTGCGTACACCAGGTCGGCCGCCGGCACCTGGCTCAGGGCATTGCAGCGCACGCCCAGCTGCTCTTCGCCGGCCACGCAGCCGTCGTTGAAACCGCCCGCCTTGAAGCCCGTGGCGACCACGCCATACAGCAGCGTGGCGGGCGCCAGGTCGTAGTCGGCGCCCAGGCGCCAGGTGGTCTTGTGGGTCGAGAGTTCGCCGTGGACCAGCGCGCGCAGGTCGGTGGCGGCATTGAAGCTGCGGGCCTGCTGGTAGCTGGTGGTGCCGACGCGCGACTTGCCGTCCTGGTTGACGCGGGCGCCAGCGGTCAGGCGCAGGGCGTCCGTGAGGGCGTAAGTCGCCTGGCCGAACACGGCGCGGCTGCGCGACACCGATGGAATGATGTCCCACACGTAGTAGGGCGTCAGGCCGATCGGCTCCATGTCGCGGTAGACGTAATGGTTGTTCGCGTCTTCGCGGAACCAGTACAGGCCTCCCTGGGCGCTCAGGCGCCCGCCCGCCCTGGTGGCGAAGCGCAGCTCGTGGGAGTCCTGGTTGTAGTCGCCGCTGAAATCGTGTCGCAGGCCGATCGCCAGGGTCGGCACCACGCGGTAGTAATAGTTGTACAGGTAGGTCGAGGAGAAATCGCGGTGCGACGCCAGCCAGGTCGCGGTGAACGGCCCCAGGTCCCAGTTCAGTTCCGCCGACAGCGCCGACATGGTCTTGTGCGTGTGGCCCTGTTCGTTGCGCATGTTGGGCGCAATGAAGGCATTGGTCAGGCGCTGCGGGGCGGGAGCGTCGATCCAGACCGGCGTGCCTTGCGCGGCGCCGCGGTAGAAGTTCGTGTCCGGCAGGCTGTCGTCGTTGCTGGCGTCGTTCTGCTGGCGCTCGTAGCGCAGCAGCAGCGAACTGTCGCCGCCCAGCACGGCGCCGAGCTCCGCTTTCGCCGACAGGCGCGCGGCCCAGTCGTCGCGCTCCAGGCCGAGATGGTAGGGCGTGCCCTGGGCATTGCGCAGGAAGGAGTCGCGCTGGTTCGATGCGAGCGCGGCGCGCAGCGCAAGCGCTGGGCCGACCGGCACATTGACCGTGGCGCCGAGCTTGCGGCTGTTGTAGGCGCCGGCTTCGGCATGGGCTTCGCCCTCGAAGCGCGGCACCGGGGCCTTGCTGATCACGTGGACCACGCCCGCCGTCGTATTGCGGCCATACAGCGTGCCTTGCGGGCCGCGCAGGACTTCGACGCGGTCGACGTCGAAGAAGGATACCGTCTGGCTCTGCGGGCGCGCGACGTAGACGCCGTCGACCATGAAGGCAGCGGATGGATCGCCTTTTTCCGTGTTGTCGGCGTTCGACACGCCGCGGATCGTGATGCGCAGGCCGTCGTTGCCGTATTCCAGATAGGTGTTCGGGAGACGGCTGCCGATCGCCATCGGATCGTCGAGGCCGAGTTTATCGAGCTGTTCGCCGGTGAGCACGCTCATCGTCACCGGGGTTTTCGATTCCGGCGCCGCGGTGCGCTGGGCCGTCACGATCACTTCCTGGAGGGACTGCGCCTGGGCGCCTTGCCAGGCGATGCCGGCCAATGCAGCGGCCAGCAGGGTAAGGTTCATGCGAACCTGCTGCTTCTTCATAACATCCCTATAACTACTTGATTTTGTGATTAATCTTTTTTGTAATGCATCTGCCTGCGTTGTCTTGCAGGCATGCTTGTTGCATATATGCTAGTTGCGAGTCTAGCAGTTAGTGCTTGTGCGCAATAGTGCTGTGTAACCACAGTTTGTGTTATTTGTGACTGGCGCGCACAAATGAGACAGCGCAAACGGCAGCGTTGCCCGGCCTCTAAGCTGGCATGCATTACGGGTGAACGACGAGGTGACAACATGCCGGCAGCACCCCGCGTCAGCGTCCTGATGCCCAGCTTCGAGCAGGCGCATTTCCTGCCGCGCGCCCTCGCCAGCCTGCAGGCCCAGACCCTGTCCGAGTGGCAGGCGATCATCGTCGACGACGGCTCGCAGGACGCGACCTGGCGCGCCGCCGCGCCCTTCCTCGACGATGCCCGCATCCGCTATCTGCGCCTGCCGCACAACGAGGGCCTGGGGCGGGCGCTCAATGTGGCCCTCGACCACGCCGAGGCCGGACTGGTGGCCTACCTGCCCAGCGACGACGTGCTCTATCCGCGCCACCTCGAGACCCTGGCGGCCGCGCTGACGGACGCCCTCGAGGCGGTGCTGGCCTATTCCGGCATGCGCCACCACTACAACCGCAGCGCGCCCGGCGCGATCCCCGGAACATGGCTCCAGCTGGTGCAATGCATGCACAGGCGCGTGGACATGCGCTGGATCGAGCGCGCCGAGCTCGAATCCGACGACCTCGAACGCCTTTTCTGGTCGCGCCTGCGCATGCTGGGTGCGTTCGTCGGTACCGGCGAGCTCAGTTGCGAATGGGTCGATCATCCCGCCCAGCGCCACAAGGCCATGCAGGAACCGCTCGGCGGCATCAACCTGTTCCGCCAGCGCTACCGCGTGCGCACGCCTTTGCGCTACCACGCCAGCACCGGCAACGCGATCGACGAGGCGCGCCTGTACCGGCAATTCCGCGAGCGTCCGCCGACGCCGGCCGCGCCGGACGGCCTGCGCATCCTGCTGGTGGGCGAACTGGCCTACAACGCCGAGCGCGTGCTGGCGTTGGAAGAGCAGGGCCACGCGCTATACGGGCTGTGGATGCGCGAACCTAGCTGGTTCAATACGGTCGGCCCGCTGCCTTTCGGCCACGTGCAGGACCTGCCACGCGAAGACTGGCCGGCCGCCGGCCGCGAACTGCAGCCCGACCTCATCTACGCCCAGCTCAACTGGCAGACCGTGCCTTTCGCCCACGAGGTCATGTGCGCCACGCCGGGGATTCCCTTCGTCTGGCATTTCAAGGAAGGGCCTTTCATCTGCCTGGAAAAAGGAACGTGGGGCCAGCTGCTGGAGCTGTACCGCCATGCCGACGGCCAGATCTACAGCAGCCCCGAGATGCGCGACTGGTTCGACACCGTCTGTCCCGGCCTGAGCGGCTCGGCGCCGCAACTGGTGCTGGATGGCGACCTGCCCAAGCGCGACTGGTTCGAGGCCAGGCGCTCGCCGCTGCTGTCAAGCGTGGACGGCGAAGTGCACACGGTGGTGCCGGGACGTCCGATCGGCCTGCATCCGCACACCGTGGACGAACTGGCGCGGCAGGGCGTGCATCTGCATTTCTACGGCGATTTCACCCAGGGGCTGTGGCGCGACTGGATCGCCAAGGCGGGTGCGCTGGCGCCGCGCCGTTTGCACCTGCATGCGAACGTGGCCCAGGACCGCTGGGTCGAGGAATTCTCGCGCTATGACGCCGGCTGGCTGCACTGCTTTGCCAGCCGCAACGGCGGCGAGCTGCGGCGCGCGGACTGGGACGACCTGAACTATCCGGCGCGGATCGCAACCCTGGCCATGGCCGGGCTGCCGATGATCCAGCGCGACAACGCCGGCGCCATCGTGGCGGCGCAGAGCCTGGCGCGGCGGCTGGATACCGGTCTTTTTTTCGACAGTATCGACGACCTGGCGGCCCAGCTGCGCGAGACAGGCCGGATGGAGCGCCTGCGCGCCAGCGTGTGGCGCCAGCGCGGGCATTCGCCTTCGACACCCACGTGCCGGCGCTGCTCGCGTTCTTCCGGCAGGTGATGCGGGAGGCCGGCGCTCAGCGTCCCTGCAGCAGGTCGGCGCGTGGATAGCCCCAGCCCGGTATCGGCCGCGGGCAGGGCTGTGCACTGGCGCCGCCATAGTTCATGGTCGAGAAGTTGCGGCTCCCCGGCTCGCCCCAGCGCACATCGGTCGCCACGCCTTCCGCCAGCGAGGGTGCGCGGGCGAAGCGCATCCAGGCGTTCACCCGGCAATCACGCGCCGCCAGCTCGCGCAGCGTCGCCAGCGGCTGGCGGTCCTCCGCCTGCCAGGCGATCTGCGGCGGGGCATCTTCGAGCGCCGGACCGGCGATGCGCGCCGGGCAGTGCGACACCGGCGTCAGGCCGGGCGCGACGCTCAGCATGCCGCGCCGCAGGTGGACCGTGCCGCTGTTGTCCGCGCCGGTCCTGGCCACCGTCACGAAGGACCAGCACAGCGGATTCGCGGGGTAGGCCGAGAGCGCCGTGTCCAGCAGGCGTTCTCCGGCATCGATGCGTTTCACTTCGGCCGCGACGATGGCGCGCGCCTGCTGCAGAGTGAATGCCTGGACGCCGACCCAGGCCAGGCAGACCGCGAGGCCGGCGGCCAGCGCCATGCGTCCGCGTTCGGACCTGCTCTCGCCGTGGTGTTCGTCGCTGCGCCGCTGTATCCAGGCCAGTAGCAGGCCCAGCACCAGCAGGCCCAGCAGCGATCCCCATTGCAGGAAGCCGAGCAGGGTGGCCGCCAATGGCACCAGGGCGATCACGGCCAGCCATAGCAGGCGCAGCGGCCGGCTGCGCACCAGGGCCGCCAGCGGCACACCGAAGGCGATCCAGAACACCGGCTCGACGATGAAGACCAGGTCGCCGTAATACCAGTTCGGGTCGAAAGGCCAGAAGGGGTGGACGCCGTAGACGTTCAGGCTGTCCATGCTTATGTGCAGCGCCAGCCCGGCGAAGGAAGCCAGCGCTGCGCCCCAGCGCGCCGCTGCGCTGGCTTGCTGCAGGCGCCGTGCGGCCGGCCACAGCAGCCAGACCAGGGCCAGCAGCAGGGTGGCCTCGAGAAGGGCGGCGATCAGCGTATGCGTGTGGCCGCGGTGGTGCAGCAGGTAGCCCAGCGGCGCATCGAGCAGGGGCGTGAGGACCAGGTCGAGGTCGGGGAAATTGCTGGCCAGGCAGCCGATCACGAGCAGCATGCGCGAGCGGGTGCGGCGCTTGTCGGGATCCGCTTCGGCGGGCAGGCTGCGGTCGATCAGGGCGCCGATGCCGAGGCCGACGACGGAGTGGGTAAGATTATCCATTCTGCAATCTTACCCGGATTGCAAGCTGGATGGTGTCAGGCTGAGCCGGGCGGCAAGGCGAGGATGCCGGCATAGCCTTCGGGCAGCTCCAGCGGCAGGCAGCGGCAGGCGGCCAGTTCGGCGTCGCCTTCCTCGCTCCATTCGATGAGTTCGCGGCCCAGGTATTTCAGGCGCGCCTCGCGTTCGCTCCAGGCGCGGGCGAAGGTCTCCGCGAGTTCGGCGGCGGGCAGGGCAGCCAGCGCCGCTGTTACCGCCGGACCGAGGTAATCGCGCGCCACCGGCTCCCAGTCCGGAATGTCCATCACAAGGGTGACGTCGATGCCGACCGCGCCCTGCAGGGAGATCGCGGCCAGCGACAGCGCGCCGTCGTGGCTGATGGCGATCCAGGCGCGGTGCTGGCCCGTAGGCGTGTCGAGCAGGGCGTAGGGCACCTGGCCTTCCGGCGTGTGCAGGGCGATGCGCTGCGGCGGCAGGCCGCTCAGCGCCGCCAGTTCGTCCACGATGGCGGCGCGGATCGCAAGGCGCGCGGCTTCGCGGCCTGGCTGCCCCTGGATGCCGATGACGACGGCGCCTTCGAGCTCGCAAGAATTTGCAACTAACCGACAGGAGCCGGCAGGACCACCGAAACCCCCGCCGCCAGGGGCCGACGGGGACGTGGGGGACGGCGGCGACGAGGGTGAAGCATCGCCCACCGCCCGCCACTGAACCGGCACCGCATCGAGGCTGGAAGATCCCGTCATCGCTGTCTCCTCCAGATCGGATCAATCCCGCTGCGGCGCAGCCGGCAAGCCATTCCACGCGGTCGCCGCCGGAATATGCTCGCCCTTCATCACCAGGGTCAGCGGCCCGATGCGCGCATTGTCGCCCACCTTGGCGCTGTACAGCACCGCGCTGCGCGGGCCCACGTACACCTTGCTGCCGATGTCGACGCGGTCGATCTTCATCACGCGGTCTTCGAACAAATGGGTCTGCGGGCAGGACAGGGAATTCAGTTCGCTGTGGTCGCCGATGTGCACGCAGTCGAATTCCGTAATGTCGGTGGTGTCCATGTAGACGCCCTTGCCGATGCGGCAGCCGAGCAGGTTGAAGGCCAGCGGCAGCCAGGGCGTGCCGCGCAGGTAGCGCATGAAGTTGGGCACGGCGATGCCCTCGTACATATTGGTCACGCCCTCGGACAGCCAGACGAAGGGCGTCCACATCGGTTCCGCGCGCTTCTTGTAGCGGCCCAGCAGCAGCCACTTGAAGGCCAGCACGAACAGGTAGTTGCCGATGCCGTAGGCGAGGCCGACCAGGGCCATGTCCCAGATCACTTCGCCCCAGCGTCCCTGGCCGGCCAGCGGCATCAGGTCAAGCACCACCGTGTAGCCGACCGCGATCACCACCGCGTGCGGGGCCACGATGCGGAAGGCCTCCACCAGCGCGCGTCCCAGGCGGCGCGCCATCGAGGGCCGGTAGGTCAGATGCTCCGGATAGCCGCTGACCTGCTCGCGCGCCGGCAGGTGGATGGGCGGGGAGCCGAGCCAGGTGTCGCCGCCCGTCATGCGCTCGTTGGCCGGGGCATGCGTGTGCACGCCCACCAGCACGCCTTCCGGCAGCACGGTGCCGTCCGGGATGTAGCTGCCGTTGCCGACGAAGGAGCGGTTCGACACCACGGTCGGTTCCATCGTCATCCAGCCGCCGTCGATCTGCTCGTCGCCCAGCATCACGGCGTCGGCGATGAAGGTCTCGTCGCCCAGGGTCAGCATGTCGGGCACCACGCCCAGCGCGGTCGAGATCTCGGCGTCGCGGCCCACCTTGGCGCCCAGCAGGCGGTACCAGAAGGGCGCATACACGGTCGCGTAGATGCCGTGCAGGACTTGCAGGCTGGACTCCTGGATGTGCGAGACCAGCCACTTCTTGCAATAGGTGTTCGAGTGCACCGCCGAGCGGCCCGGCTGCAGGCGCGGCAGGAAGCCCCAGCGGATCGCCGCCGACACCAGCATGGTCAGCGCGATCAGTACCGCGCTGGCCGGCAGCGCGAGCACGAAGTAGCGCGCCAGCTGGCCCTGGATGGTGCTGGCCTGCAGCCAGGCCAGGGTGCCGCGCTCGTCGAACCAGTCGATCAGCACGAAGCTGGGGAAGACCGGCATGAAGAACAGGGTCGCCACCAGCAGGATGCCGAACACGAAGAACAGGCCTTCGCCTGCCAGGCGCGCGCGGCTCGCGACCGGCCGCGGCGGCAGCGTGGACGGATCGAAGGCGCCGGCATCGCGCGCGGGCGACCCCGACCACACGCGGCCAGCCGGCACTTCCGCGCCATCGCCGAGCGCCGACTGGCCCTCGAGGTGGCCGCGGCGTCCCATGCGCGTGTTCCCTTCGAGGATGGCGTAGGACGAGACGCAGGCGTCGTCTTCGAGTGCAATGGGCCCCAGCAGCAGGCGCCCGCGTTCGACGCGCGCGTTCTCGAAGTTGACGCCGTTGCCGATGCTGACGTTGTTCCCGAGTGTGAACAGGTCCGGAGCGCGCAAGGTCATCGAGCCAATGACGACGTCCTTGCCGACCTTCGCCCCCAGCAGGCGCAGCCACCAGCCGTACAGCGAGGAGCCGGCCAGCAGATAAGTCGGCGCCGCCTCGACCAGGCGGTCGGACAGCCACCAGCGGTAATAGGTCATGCCCCACAGCGGATAGCTGCCGGGCTTCAGCCTGCCGGCCACCAGCCACTTGCCAGCGGCCGCGAACACGAATTCCATGACGGTGGCGAGCAGGAACACGCCGATCGAGGCGGCGATCGCGCGCGGGATCGAATCGCCCGGGTCGCCGGTCATGAAGTGATAGGTGAAGAAGGGCGCCAGCCACTGCGCCATGCGCAGGGTCACCAGCACCGGCACCGCGGCCAGCTGGCCTATCCCGCAGGCCCAGCGCCGCGCGCTCGGGGCCGGTGTCCAGTCCTGCTCGACGTGGGCGGTGCCGGCGGCCTGGTCGAGGCTGGAGGCGATCGCGCCGATCTGGCGATTCTGGTAGATGTCGCGCACCGTCATGTGGGCGAAGGCCGGGTCCTTGCGCAGGGCCGTGGCCAGGCGCGCGGCAAAGAAGGAGTGGCCGCCGAGGTCACTGAAGAAATCGAGCTCGCGCCGGATCGGCTGGCCCGGGAACAGCTGGGCGAGGGCGGCGAACAGGGCTTCCTCGGCCGGGGTCTCGGGGGTGTCCGATTCGGCGGCGTCGCTGGGCAGCGGCGCGCTCAGGGCCATCGCCTTCAAGGCCTTGCGGTCGATCTTGCCGGAGGTCAGGCGCGGCATCACGTTCAGCACTTCGAAGCGGCTCGGCACCATGTAGGGCGGCAGCCTTTCGGCCAGGGCTTTGCGCAGGGTGGCCGCGGCCAGCTGCTCGCCGGTGGCGCCCAGCGCCGGCACCAGGTAGGCCACCAGGCGGTCGATGCCGTCGTCCTTCCGCAGCAGGACGGCGGTGGTGCCGATACCATCCTGCTGGGCCAGCACGGCCTCGATCTCGCCCAGCTCGACGCGGAAGCCGCGGATCTTGACCTGGTCGTCGGTGCGGCCCAGGCAGACCACCTGGCCGTCCGGCTCGATGCGCGCGAGGTCGCCGGTGCGGTACAGGCGCAAGTCGTCGGGGCCGGCGCTCCACGGATTCGGCTGGAATTTTTCGGCGGTGAGGTCGGGGCGGCCCAGGTAGCCGCTGGACAGGCCGGGGCCGATGATGCACAGCTCGCCGGTATCGCCGCGCGGCAGGAGCTGCAGGCCCTTTTCCGTATCCGTGGAGATCACCAGCAGGCCGTAGTTCGGCAGCGGATGGCCGATCGTGATCAGCTTGCCCGGTTCAAGGCGCGCCAGGCTGGCCGACACCGTGGCCTCGGTCGGCCCATAGGTGTTGAACATCTGGCGGCCCGGTTTCGAGAAGCGCTCGACCACGGTCTCCGGGCACATCTCGCCGCCCAGGTTGATGATGCGCAGGCTGGGCACGTCCTCGGCGAACAGGGCCAGCAGGGTCGGCACCGCATGCAGGACCGTCACACCGTTCTCGTGCAGGAGGCGCGGCAGGGCTTCCGGATCGCCGGCCGTCTCTTTCGGGCCGAGCCAGAGCGTGGCGCCGACCAGGTAAGAGATCCAGATCTCTTCGAAGGACATGTCGAAGGCGACCGAGAAGCCCTGGTAGACGGTATCGGAGGCAGCCACGCCCAGCACCTCGTTCTCGCTGCGCAGGAAGTGGCAGATGCTGCGCTGGTCGATCAGGATGCCTTTCGGCTTGCCGGTCGAGCCGGAGGTGTAGATGACGTAGGCGGGCGCGCTGCCGGACACGGGACCGCGGCGCTTGAGCGCATAGCCGGCGGGGGCGGGCGCCAGCAGGCTCTCGGCCGTGTGGATCGGGCGGTCGACGCCGGCCAGGCGTTCGCCCATGCGCTCGCTGCTCACCAGGGCCGGCGAACCGGCGTCCTCCATGCAGACCAGCAGGCGCTCGACGGGCGTGTCCTCGTCCACCGGCAACCAGGCGGCGCCGGCCTTGGCGATTGCGGCCTGCATGACGAGCAGCTCGATCCCGCGCGGCATCCACAGGCCGACGATATCGCCGGGCAGGATGCCGGCCTCGATCAGGCGCGAGCAGGCCAGGCTGGCCAGTTCGTCGAGTTCGCGGTAGCTGAGCCGGCGCTCGCCGGCGACCAGCGCAGTCTGCTCGGGTGTTCGAAGAGCGCTGGCTTCCAGCAGGTCGGCCAGGATTTCGTCGCGCAGCAGCTCGGGCTGGTGCGGACCGTAGAGGACATCGGGATGCCGTGTCAGGTGGGAAATATCGTTCATCGACGGCAGATGAGGGCAAACAAAGGGGCAAACAAGAGCGGGCACATGGGCGCAGCGTACAACATTTTGCGCAAGTTCCGCAGCGCGCTTTGCTTTTTTAGCCGGGACGAGCCATTCGCCTACGTTTTTGATCTAGATCAAGGATCTTTCTTGCCTCAGGTCGATACAATTCGCCCAGCAAATGTTGCTGTATGGAAATTAAGGAATTGTCGTGCGCACTAACCTGCCGGTCACCGGCATCGAATACCTCCTCCAGGACGGCCAGTCCATCGTCTCCAAAACCGACACCAAGGGCCGCATCACCTACGTCAACCCGACCTTCGTCGAGGTCAGCGGCTTCGCACGCGGCGAGCTGATCGGCAAGGCCCACAACATCGTGCGCCATCCGGACATGCCGCCGGAAGCCTTCGCCGACCTGTGGCAGACCCTGCAGGCCGGCCTGCCCTGGACCGGCATGGTCAAGAACCGCCGCAAGAACGGCGACTTCTACTGGGTGGTCGCGAACGTCGTGCCGATCAGGGAAAACGGCGCGACGGTGGGCTACATGTCAGTCCGCACCCGTCCCGAACGCGAACAGGTGAAGGCAGCCGAGGAGCTGTACCGCCGCTTCCGGACCGGCGAAGCGAAGGGCATGGCGATCCGCCGCGGCGCCGTCGCCCGCACCGGCTGGCGGGCGCGCGTGGCGAGCCTGCGCAAGCTGCCGCTGGGCCGGCGGCTCGGCCTGATGCTGGGCACGCAGTCGGCGCTGCTGGTCGCGCTGGCGGCAGCCGTCGACGGCACACTGTGGCGCGTGCTTGCCGGAGCGGGCGCCCTGTTCACGCTGCTGGCCTGGAGCGAACTGCAGCGCGCCATCGTGCGCCCGCTGCAGCAGGCCAAAGATGCCGTCCATGCCTTGGCCGGCGGCGACCTCTCGCACATGCCGCCGCTTGGGCGCGACGACGAAGTCGGCCACCTGCTGCTGGCGCTGCGCCAGCTGAACGTCAACCTGACCGCCATCGTCGGCGACGTGCGCGCCAACGTCGCCGCGATCGAGACGACCACGCGCGGCATCGCGGCCGGAAACCAGGACCTGGCGCAGCGCACCGAATCGCAGGCGGCGAGCCTGGAGCAGACCGCGGCCAGCCTGGCCCAGGTGGCCGCGGCGGCCGGCAGCAACACCGAGAGCGCGGTGCGCGCCGACGGCCTGGTGGGCGCCGCCTCCAGCGTGGCCGACCGCGGCGGCGCGGCGGTGCAGCAGGTGGGCGCGACGATGGACCAGATCAGCGGCTCGGCCACGCGCATCGTCGACATCATCGGCCTGATCGACGGCATCGCCTTCCAGACCAATATCCTGGCCTTGAATGCGGCCGTCGAAGCGGCGCGCGCCGGCGAACAGGGCAGGGGCTTCGCGGTCGTCGCCGGCGAGGTGCGCTCGCTGGCCCAGCGCTCCGCCGGCGCGGCCAAGGAGATCAAGTTGCTGATCGAAGATTCGGTGGCGAAGGTCGGGCAGGGCAACGAGTACGTCGGCGCCGCCGGCCAGACCATGCGCGAAGTGGTGGCCTCCGTGCAGGACGCGGCGCGCATCATGCACGGCATCACCCTGGCTTCACGCGAACAGCACGAAGGGATCGCTCAGGCGGATGCGGCGATGCGCGCGCTGGACGGGATCACGCGCGAGAATGCGGCGCTGGTGGAGGAAGCCGCCGCGGCCTCGAGTAATGTGGCCGAACAGGCCCGGCACCTGTCGCAGGCGCTGTCGGCGTTCAAGGGAGTCTGATCAGGTACCGACCGGTTTTTTCACCGGACGCAGATGATCTTCCAGTTCCTTGAAACTCGGTCGCCGGCTTGTCGACACCAGTTTCCTGCCGAATTCGACGGCCAGGCTCGGTGCGTATCCATTCATGCTCGCAATGATGGAAACCTTGATGCACTGATACACCCTGGTCGACTCCTGGAGCTTTCGGGCGAGCAGGTTTGCCAGGGGCGTGACGACACCATAGGCCAGCAAAATCCCCAGGAAGGTGCCGACAAGTGCCGCCGCGATCAGGTTGCCGAGTTGGGCCGGCGGCATGCCCACCGATCCCATCGTGTGAACCACACCCATGACCGCCGCCACGATGCCGAAAGCCGGGAGCCCGTCCGCCACTTTGTGCAAGGCCTGGATGGCGAGTTCGCCATCCTGATGATGAACGTCGATTTCGTTGTCCATCAGGTTTTCGATCTGGAAGGGATCCATATTCCCCGAGACCATCAACCTGAAATAGTCGGTAATGAACTCGACCAGATGATGGTCCTTCGAAACGATGGGATAGCTGGTAAACAAAGGGCTGTCGTGCGGGTTGTCGATGTCGGATTCGATGGACATCAGCCCCTCTTTCCTGACTTTCGAAAATATGTCGAAAAGGAGCGAGAGCAATGCAAGATAGAGCGCCCGGTTCTGCTTTGCCGATTGAAATATCGTGGGGAGCGCCTTCAGGGTGGCGCTTCTCGATTCGCTGTCATTGGAGATGACGAATGCGCCCAGGGCGCCACCAAGGATCATCAGAAGCTCGTAGGGCTGAAACAGTGGGCCCAGATGTCCGCCCTCCAACGCGAAGCCGCCGAAAATAGCGCCCAGGACTAGTACGATACCGATGATGACAGCCACTTTCACTCCAAGTTATAGAATTGTCACCATCCTAGCAGGATGCGCCACGGAAAGATACGAGTGGGAGGCCTGGCGAAATTTTGATGCACGTCAAGGATTTTGCTGATCTAGATCAATAGACTGCTTGCATAAAGTGACCCCGCCCATCGGTGGTCCGCAAGGAGTTTTCATGACGCAGTTACAAGACCTGCCGGCCACAATCCTGGCCTTCCAGCCCACGGCGCAATCTTCCGTCGACTTCGACGCCGGCCTGATCTCCCGCCTCAGCAAATCCGGCCCGCGCTACACCTCGTATCCGACCGCCGACCGCTTCAGCGACAGTTTCGGCTACCGCGACTACCTGCATGCGGTGGCCGATCGCCGCACCCGCGGCAATGCACGCCCGCTGTCGCTCTACCTGCACATCCCGTTTTGCGACACGGTCTGCTATTACTGCGCCTGCAACAAGATCGTCACCAAGAAGCGCGAAAAGGCCGCCACTTACCTGGCCTACCTGAAGCGCGAAGTGGCGATGCAGGGCGCGCTGTTCGCCGGCATGAACGACATCGAGCAGCTGCACTTCGGCGGTGGCACCCCGACCTATCTCAGTGGCGCGCAGATGGGCGAGCTGATGGAGCACCTGCGCCGCTGCTTCCGCTTCGCCCCTGACGCGGTCGGTGAATATTCGATCGAAGTCGACCCGCGCACCGTGTCAGCAGAGCGCGTGCACGGCCTGCGCGCGCAGGGCTTCAACCGCATCAGCCTGGGCGTGCAGGACTTCGACGCCGACGTGCAGCAGGCAGTCAACCGCATCCAGCCGGAAGCAGAGACGCGCGCCATCATCGCCGCCGCGCGCGACGCCCGCTTCCGCTCGGTCAGCATCGACCTGATCTACGGCCTGCCCAGGCAGACCCCGGCCACCATGGCCGCGACCCTCGAGAAGGTGGTGGCGGCCGATCCGGACCGCATCGCCGTCTACCACTACGCGCATCTGCCGCATCTGTTCAAGCCGCAGCGGCGCATCATCGACGAGGACATGCCGGACAGCGATGCCAAGCTGCGCATGCTCCAGTTCTGCATCGAGCGCCTGACGGCGGCCGGCTACGTCTATATCGGCATGGACCATTTCGCCAAGCCGGACGACGACCTCGCCATTGCCCAGCGCCAGGGCCGACTGCACCGCAACTTCCAGGGCTACTCGACCCATGCGGACACGGACCTGGTCTCCTGCGGCGTGTCCGCCATCGGCGCGGTGGGCGCGACCTACAGCCAGAACCTCAAGACCCTGGACGCTTATTACGATGCGCTCGACCGCAACGAGCTGCCGGTGGCGCGCGGCGCCCGCCTGAACATGGACGACGTCCTGCGCCGCAGCGTCATCCAGAAGCTGATGTGCCAGTTCGAGCTGTCGATTTCCACCATCGAGCAGGCCTTCCCGGTCGTGTTCCGCCAGTACTTCGCCGCCGAGCTGGCGCAGCTGGCGGCGATGGAAGACGACGGCCTGGTGAGCGTGAACGGCGACTGGATCAGCGTGAGCGCAAAAGGCCGCCTGCTGATCCGCAATGTGTGCATGGTGTTCGACCGTTACCTGGCTGCGCGCAGCGCCGAACCGCGCTATTCGAAGACCGTCTGAGATGGGCATCGCGTTGTTTCCGCTGTTCTTGGTCGGCCTGCTGGGCAGCGTGCATTGCGCCGGCATGTGCGGCGGGATCGTGGGGGCGCTGTCGATGGCGCCGGCTGGCCGGCCGGCGCCGGTCCCGCTGCGGAGCCTGACTCCGGCGCGGCCCGCGCTGGTGAACGTGCTGGCCTATAACCTGGGCCGCATCGGCAGCTACATGCTGGCCGGCGCCCTGGCCGGCGGCATCGGCCAGGGCGCGGGTGCGCTGGCCCGGCTGCCGGCCCTGCAGGCGGGCGGCTACTGGATGGCCAACCTGATGCTGGCCATGCTCGGCCTGTATCTGATGGATGCCTGGCGCGGCCTGGCGCGCCTGGAGCAGGGCGGCCAGATCCTGTGGCGCCGTGTGCAGCCGCTGCTGCGCCATGTGCGCCCGGCGCCGGGCGCAGGTTTCGGCCCGGTCCGGATGCTCGCCGCCGGCGCGCTGTGGGGCTGGCTGCCCTGCGGGATGGTCTACAGCGTGCTGGTGACGGCCATGCTGTCCGGCTCCGCGGTGGGCGGCGCGCTCGCGATGCTGGCATTTGGCCTCGGCACGCTGCCGATGCTGCTCGGCCTTGGCCTGCTGGGCGCGCGCCTGCGCGCGGGCCTGCGCCGGCGCGGCGTGCGCCTCGCCTGCGGCGCGCTGGTGCTGGGCTTCGGCCTGCTCGGACTGGCACGCGCGGCCGGCGGGCTGCCGCACAGCTGGCTCGAAACCATTTGCCTGACAGCGGGAGCGGCGTCATGAACGCGGTCAGCGAGTTCGCGGCCTGCTTTCACTGCGGCCAGCCGGCCGTCGACGGCGCGCGCTGGCGGGTCAGCATCAAAGGCGAGGCGCGCAGCATGTGCTGCCCCGGCTGCGCGGCGGCGGCCCGGGCCATCGCGGACGCCGGCCTGGACGATTACTACGACAGGCGCAGCGGCTACGCGGCCTCGGCCGCCGGGGACGATGCGCCCGAGCTGAAGCTCTACGACGAACTTGGCCTGGATGGCGACGCCGTGTTCACGGTCGAGGGTCTGCGCTGCGCGGCCTGCGTCTGGCTGATCGAGCGCCGCGTGTCCGCACTGCCGGGCGTGCTCTCCGCCGTGCTGAACGTGGCCACCGAGCGCCTGCACGTGCGCTGGGATGCCGCCGTGTGCCGTCCCAGCGACACCCTGCAGGCCCTGCGCGCGATCGGCTATACCGCCTATCCCTACGACGCCGGCCGCCATGGCGCCCAGCTGGAGCGCGCCCGCAAGACCCTGCTGCGGCGCCTGTTCGTGGCCGGGCTGTCCATGATGCAGGTGATGATGTACGCCTTCCCGGTCTACATGGCGACCGATGGCACGATGGACGCCGACATGAAGGCCCTGCTGGGCTGGGCGTCCTTCCTGCTGACGCTCCCCGCGGTCACTTACTGCGCCTGGCCATTCCTGCGCGGCGCCTGGCTGGACCTGCGCCGCGGCCTGCCCGGCATGGACGTGCCGGTGGCGCTGGCCATCCTGGCCGCCTTCGCCGGCAGCGCCGTCTCGCTGCTGCGGGGGCAGGGCGAAGTCTGGTTCGATTCGATCACCATGTTCGTGTTCCTGCTGCTGGGCAGCCGCTGGCTCGAGCTGGACGCCCGCCGCAAGGCTGCGCGCGCGCTGGAGGGCATGCAGCATGCCGCGCCGGCCACCGCCTTGCTGCTGGCCGGCTGGCCGGCGTCGTGCGAAGCGGCGACGATCGCGGCCGATCGGCTGCGTCCCGGCGACGTGATCCTGGTCCCGCCGGGGCAGACCGTCCCGGCGGACGGAATCATTCTCGAAGGCGCTACCTGCGTCGACCTGGCCCTGCTGACCGGCGAGAGCCGCACCCGCGCCATCGGCCCCGGCGACCAGCTGCCCGGCGGCGCCGTGAACGTTACGCAGGCGGTGACGCTGCGGGTAGCCAGCAGCGCCGCCGACAGTACGCTCGCCATGCTGGTCCGCCTGAGCGAACGCGCCGGCCAGGACAAGCCGCAACTGGCGCAGTGGGCCGATCGCGTCGGCGCCTGGTTCGTGCTCGCGCTGCTGGCCCTGACGGCGGCCGTGTTCGCGTTCTGGCACGCGGTCGATCCGGCGCGCGCCTGGCCGGCGGCGATTGCGGTGCTGGTGGTGTCCTGTCCCTGCGCGCTGTCGCTGGCGACGCCGACCGCGCTGGCCGCCGCGCTGGAACGCCTGTTGCGGCACGGCGTGCTGGCCGTGAAACCGCATGTGCTGGAGACGCTGGAGCGCGCCACCCACGTGGTGTTCGACAAGACCGGCACCTTGACCCTCGGCCGGCCAGCGCTGCGCGAGACCGTGGCGCTGGGCGCGGCGGACGGCGCCGCTTGCCTGCGCATTGCGGCGGCGCTGGAAGCGGGCAGTGCACACCCCTTGGCGGCCGCCTTGCGCGATGCCATGGCCGCTCCCGGCGCCACTGCGTTGACGGCGCGCGGCATCGAGAACATGGTCGGACAGGGCATGGAGGGCGAAGTAAGCGGCCGGCGCTATCGCCTCGGCAGCGCCGCTTTCGTGGCCGAACTGGCCGGTAGCGAAGCCCCGCCGGGTGCATCGTCTGGCGCCACCGCCGTCTGGCTGGGAAGCAGCGAAGGCTGGCTCGCGCGCTTCGAGCTGGCCGACGCGCTGCGACCTGAAGCGCCGGCCCTGGTGCGCGCGCTGCAGGCGCGAGGCAAGACCGTGCTGCTGCTGTCCGGCGATGACGATGACGCGGTGCAGGCAGTGGCTGCGCAACTCGGCATCCGCGGCGCGCGCGGCCGCCAGCTCCCGCAGGACAAGCTGGACGCGGTGCGCGCCCTGCAGGCCGGCGGCGCCGTGGTGGCGATGGTCGGCGACGGCATCAACGATGCCGCGGTGCTGAGCGGCGCCGACGTCTCCTTCGCCATGGGCCAGGGCGCCCAGCTGGCGCAGCTGCATGCGGATTGCGTGCTGCTGGATGCCGGCGATGCGGGCCTGGCGCCCTTCGGCGAAGCGCTGCGCACGGCGAGCGCCTGCGTGCGCATCATCCGCCAGAACCTGGGCTGGGCGATGCTGTACAACCTGGTGGCGATTCCGGCGGCGGCCGGCGGCTTGCTGAACCCGTGGCTGTCCGCGATCGGCATGACGGGCAGCTCGGCGCTGGTGGTCCTGAATGCCTTGCGGCTGAGGAGGGGAGGCTGATGGAAGCCTTGTACTTGCTGATTCCGCTGAGCCTCGTCCTGGTGGCGTTTGCGGTGTGGGTGTTCTTCGGCGCCGCGGAGAGCGGGCAGTTCGAGGATCTGGACGGCCCGGCGCTGCGGATTTTGAATGATGACGATTAGAGAAAACTACATCGTCGGCCCACGCCCCGTACCCTGTTCCTTCTCGATCTGTTCCTGGCAAGCGATACAGGTCTGCACGGCCGGCGTCGCGACCAGGCGTGCTTCCGGGATGTCCTGGCCGCAGGACACGCAGATCCCGTAAGCGCCCGCTTCCAGGCGGCCGAGCGCGGCATCGATATCGGCCAGCATCCTGGTCTCGTGCTCGGCCAGGTGTTCTTCGTTATGGCTCAGCATTTCGCCGGCCGGGGCATCGTCGTTCGAGCCCATGTGGGCCATCGGCGAGATCGCCGGGCGGTCGTCGGTATCGCCGTCGGTACGGGCGCGTATGGTGGCCAGCATGTCCTCGCGATCCTTGCGAAGTCGCTTGAGGATGTCGTCATGTAATTGGGCGGAAATGGGCGGCATGGGAGTCCTATCGAGGCTTAAGTGTTCTTTCTCGTCCCTTACTACAACCCGTTCTGAACATTTTGATTCACATCAAGGATTTTTCAAGTTCAGAAACTTACGCTTCCGATGTCGTCCTTTATTCTTATCAGGGAGTGCATCTTGGACAGCAGTCTAAACTACAACTACAAAATCGTGCGCCAGTTTGCGATCGCCACCGTGGTCTGGGGCGTGATCGGCATGCTGGCCGGCGTGTGGATCGCGGCCCAGCTGGCGTGGCCGGCGCTGAACTTCGACATCCCGTGGCTGACTTATGGCCGCCTGCGTCCGCTGCACACGAACGCCGTCATCTTCGCCTTCGGCATCTGCGGGCTGTTCGCCACCTCCTACTACGTTGTGCAGCGTACCTGCCAGGTCCGGCTGTTCTCCGACAAGCTGGCCGCCTTCACCTTCTGGGGCTGGCAGGCGGTGCTGGTATCGGCGGCGATCACGCTGCCGATGGGTTTCACGCGCGGCAAGGAATACGCCGAGCTGGAATGGCCGATCGCGATCCTGATCGCCATCGTGTGGGTGGCCTATGCCGTGGTCTTCTTCGGCACCATCGTCAAGCGCCGCGTGCAGCACATCTACGTGGCCAACTGGTTCTTCGGCGGCTACATCGTCGCGGTAGCGGTGCTGCACATCGTGAACGGCATGTCGATGCCGGCTTCTTTCATGAAGTCCTACTCGATGTACGCCGGCGTGCAGGACGCGATGATCCAGTGGTGGTACGGCCATAACGCGGTCGGCTTCATCCTCACCGCCGGCTACCTCGGCATGGTGTATTACTTCATCCCCAAGCAGGCCGAGCGCCCTGTGTATTCCTACCGCCTGTCGATCGTGCACTTCTGGGCCCTGATCTTCACCTACATGTGGGCCGGTCCGCACCACCTGCATTACACCGCGCTGCCCGACTGGACCCAGTCGCTGGGCATGGTGTTCTCGCTGATCCTGCTGGCGCCATCCTGGGGCGGCATGATCAACGGGATGATGACGCTGTCGGGCGCCTGGCACAAGCTGCGCTCGGACCCCATCCTCAAGTTCATGATCGTCTCGCTGTCCTTCTACGGCATGGCCACCTTCGAGGGCCCGATGATGTCGATCAAGACCATCAACTCGCTGTCGCACTACACCGACTGGGGCATCGCCCACGTCCATGGCGGTGCACTGGGATGGGTCGGTTTCATCACCATGGGTTCGCTCTACTACCTGATCCCGCGCCTGGCGAACAAGCAGCAGATGGCGAGCGTGGCCCTGATCGAGGCCCACTTCTGGCTCGGCACCATCGGCATCGTGCTGTACATCGCGGCAATGTGGATCGCCGGCGTGATGCAGGGCCTGATGTGGCGCGCGGTGAACCCGGACGGCACCCTGACCTATACCTTCGTCGAGGGCGTCAAGGCGACCTATCCCTACTACGTGATCCGCTTCGGCGGCGGCCTGATGTACCTGAGCGGCATGTGCCTGATGGCTTACAACACCTGGCTGACCATGCGCGGCACCTCGTCGGTGGATGCGCGCATCCCCTCGCTTCAGCCGCACAAGCCGGCTGCCACGCCGGCAATTCCCGGACACGCTTAACCAACGCAGGATAAAACATCATGAAACTTGGCGTTAGAAAATTCAGCCATGAGTGGATCGAGAAGAACCCCTGGCTGCTGATCGGCCTGGTGCTGGTCGTGATCTCCTTTGGCGGCCTGGTCGAGATCGTGCCGCTGTTCTTCCAGAAGTCGACCACCGAGCCGGTCGCCGGCCTGAAACCCTATTCGGCCCTGCGCCTGGCCGGCCGCGACATCTACATCCGCGAAGGCTGCTACAACTGCCACTCGCAGATGATCCGGCCCTTCCGCGCCGAGACCGAGCGCTATGGCCATTACTCGGTGGCCGGCGAATTCGTCTACGACCATCCTTTCCAGTGGGGCTCGAAGCGCACCGGCCCGGACCTGGCGCGCGTCGGCGGCCGCTACTCGGACGAGTGGCACCGCACCCACCTCGACAACCCGCGCGACGTGGTCCCGGAATCGAACATGCCGGGCTACCCATGGCTGGCCGCCACCCGCCTCGACCCGCAGTCCATCGTGCCGAAGATGCGCGCGATGCAGCGCCTTAACGTGCCCTACTCGGAGAAGGAAGTGCAGGACGGGCCGGCCGAGCTGGAAGGGAAGAGCGAGCAGGATGCACTGATCGCCTACCTGCAGGGCCTGGGCACGCAGATCAAGACGAGGAACTGAGATGGAACTCCACACCCTTTTTGAGAACGCAAGCCGCGTCATGACCGTGATCAGCTTTGCCACCTTCACCGGCATCCTGGTCTGGACTTATGTGCGCAAGGAGCGCGACTACGCCCAGGCGGCGGCACTGCCCTTCGCCGACGAGCAGGAGGCGGAAGATTATGTCTGACTTCACGAGCGGTTTCTGGAACTGGTACGTCGCCCTGATCACGCTGCTGTCGATTGCCGGCTGCGGCATCCTGCTGTGGTCCCAGTCGCGATACAAGGTCAAGATCGGCCAGGACGGGCAGCCCGAGAAGACCACGGGCCACGTCTGGGACGAGGACCTGACTGAACTGAATACGCCGATGCCGCGCTGGTGGATGGTGCTGTTCTACCTGACCATCGTGTTCGCGATCGGCTACCTGGTGCTGTATCCGGGCCTCGGCGCCTATGCGGGCAAGCTGGGATGGAAGTCGAGCGGCGCCTACCAGCTCGAGGTGAAACAGGCGAATGCCGACTATGGGCCGCTGTTCGACAAATACCTGCAGCAGGACATCAAGGTGGTCGCGCGCGACCCGCAGGCGCATGCGATCGGCGAGCGCCTGTTCCTGAACTACTGCGCGCAGTGCCACGGCTCCGATGCCCGCGGCAACAAGGGCTATCCGAACCTGACCGACAAGGACTGGCTGTACGGCGGCGAGCCCTCCATCATCAAGGAAACCATCATGAAGGGCCGCAACGGCCAGATGCCGCCCATGGGCGCGGCCCTTGGTTCCGATACCGACGTCGAAAACGTGGCGCATTACGTGCGCAGCCTGTCCGGCCTGACCGCGGATCCGCTGAAGGTCGCTTTCGGCAAGCCGAAGTTCGGCGCCTGCGCGGCCTGCCACGGCGCCGACGCGCACGGCAATCCGGCGCTGGGCGCGCCCAACCTGACCGATAAAGTCTGGCTGTATGGCGGCAGCGCGGAAACCGTGATGGAAACCATCCGCAAGGGCCGCAACAACACCATGCCGGCCTGGGGCGAATTCCTGGGCGAGGGCAAGTCGCACGTACTGGCCGCCTATGTCTGGAGCCTGTCGAACGAGGGCGAATCGAAATGAACGCGCCGGTGGTCAAGGAGGCGGTCGTCAAGATGTACGCCGCGCGCGAAGAGATTCACCCGCGCGAGGTGAAGGGCCGCTACGCCACGCTGCGCTGGGCCTGCGTCTGGCTGACCCAGGCCCTGTTCTACGGGCTGCCCTGGCTGGAGCTGCACGGTCGCCAGGCCGTCCTGTTCGATCTCGGCGCCCGCAAGTTCCACCTGTTCGGCCTGGTGCTGTGGCCGCAGGACTTCATCTACCTGGCCGGCCTGCTGATCATCTGCGCCTATGGCCTGTTCCTGGTGACCACGGTGGCCGGGCGCGTCTGGTGCGGCTATGCCTGCCCGCAGACGGTCTACACCGAGATCTTCCTGTGGATCGAGCGCCGCATCGAAGGCAACCGCAGCGCGCGCATCCGCCTCGACCGCCAGCCGTGGACGCTCGACAAGCTGGGCAAGCGCACCGCCAAGCACCTGGCCTGGGGCGTGGTGGCGCTGTGGACCGGTTTTACCTTCGTCGGCTACTTCACGCCGGTGCGCCAGCTGGCCCACGAGGCGCTGAGCTTCTCGCTGGGGCCATGGGAAGCGTTCTGGGTGCTGTTCTACGGCTTCGCCACCTACGGCAACGCCGGCTGGATGCGCGAGCAGGTGTGCAAGTACATGTGCCCCTACGCCCGCTTCCAGAGCGCGATGTTCGACCACGACACCCTGATCGTCAGCTACGACACGGCCCGTGGAGAAAGCGACTGCATCGACTGCAGCATGTGCGTGCAGGTCTGCCCGACCGGCATCGACATCCGCAAGGGCCTGCAGTACGAATGCATCGGCTGCGCCGCCTGCATCGACGCCTGCGACAGCGTGATGGACAAGGTGGCAAGGCCTCATGGCCTGATCCGCTACGCCACCGAGAATGCGCTCGCAGGCGGCTGGTCGTCTGCACAGATCAAACGCAGGCTGCTGCGCCCGCGCGTGCTCGGCTACGGACTCGTGTTTTTCGCCATCGCCGCCGCCTTTTCAAGCGCGCTGGCCTTGCGCACGCCCTTGAAGGTCGACGTCATCCGCGACCGAGGCGCCATGGGGCGCGAAGTCGAGGACGTGATGATCGAGAACGTGTACCGCCTGCAGGTGATGAACACCGCCGAGCAGGAGCATTTGTACCGCATCGAGGTCGACGGCATCCTGAGCGCCGGCATCGCCGACGAGGACGTGGTCGAACTGGCCGGCGCCTCCACGCGCGCGGTGCCGGTGCGCGTGCGCATCGCCGCGGGCAAGGCCGGCGGCGGCTCGCATCCGATCCGCTTCACCGTCAGCGCGCTGGACGATCCGTCGCTGCGCGTGACGGAAAAAGCGGTCTTCATCGTACCGAAGTAAAGGAAACGCCATGCACATCACTCCTACGCAAAGCTCGCCCTGGTACACGCACCGCTGGCCCTGGTTCCTCATGATCGGCCCGGCCGCGGTGCTGGTGGGGGGCTCGGTCGCCACCTGGCTGGCGCTCGGCCACCCGGACGCCATGGTGGTCGACGACTACTACAAGCAGGGCAAGGCAATCAACCAGGACCTGCGCCGCGACCGCGCCGCCAGCGCCATGGGACTGGCCTTGCAGCTGCGCTATGAGGGCGGCCGCCTGAGCGGCCGGATCGCGGGCTTCGGCCGGCCGCTGGCGGCGCCGTTCACGATCAGGCTCGCGCATCCGACCTTGCCGCAGCGCGACCTGAGCCTGCTGGTCAGGCCGGATGGGCAGGGCGCTTTTTCGGTATCGCTGCCGGTGCTCGAGCAGACTCACTGGCAGGTGGTCGTCGAGGGGGACCGGCGCGACTGGCGCCTGGCCAGGAGCTGGGACTGGCCGCGGCAAACGGCGTTGAAAATCGTGGCGGATACCCTCTCGGAATAAGCTGTGGTGCTTATTCAACATGCAATAAGGATATTTCAAAACCGCAAGTATTTTCGTCAAGAATTGCTGCAAAATCCTCTAGGTTTTCTTACTCGAGGAGGCAGCGATGGTGAACCTGGTGGTATGTTGCGACGGTACCTGGAACGACCCGAACCAGAAAGACAACGGGGTGCTGGCGCCCACGAATGTCGTCAAGCTGTACAACGCGGCGCTCGACAGCGACGCGCAGAAACGCTACTACCACCCCGGTGTCGGGGCCGGCGATTCCTGGTGGGACAAGGCGATCGGCGGCGGCACGGGCACGGGGCTGTCGCGCAACATCATGAGCGCCTACCGCTGGCTGTGCGAGAACTACGAAGCGGGCAGCGCCATCTACCTGTTCGGATTCAGCCGCGGCGCCTTCACGGTGCGCAGCCTGGTCGGCTTCATGAATTGCTGCGGACTGCTGCGCACGGCGCAACTCGGGGTCGAGGAAGTGTGGCCGGCCATCGAGAAATTGTACGAACGCGGCTACCGGCAGCGGGCCGACATCGGCCTCTTGCGCGAAGAGATCGGCGAATCGAAGTTCCACAACGCGGCGAAAGAGCTGATTCCGGTCCGCTTCGTCGGCGTGTGGGATACCGTCGGCGCGCTCGGCATTCCCGATTATCTCGGCCTGCTGAACGCGGTCTTCGACCTGCGCGACAACAACTTCCACGACACCCGCCTGGGCCGCAACGTGCAGACGGCCCGGCACGCGCTTGCCATGGACGAGATGCGCGAAAGCTTCCAGCCGACGCTGTGGACCGATGTCCCGGCGGACGCCGACGTCAAGCAGGTGTGGTTCCCCGGCGTCCATTCCGACGTCGGCGGCGGCTACCAGCAAAGCGGCTTGTCGGACGGCGCGCTGCAGTGGATGCTCGAGGAAGCAAAGCAGGCCGGCCTGAAGGTGCGGGCGGGCGTCGAGCAGCAGATCAAGCCGAACGCCCTGGACATCCTGCACGACTCCTGCGAAGGTTTCTTCTCGATGCTGCCGACCCAGCCGCGCGCCGTGCCTTCGCTGCTGGAGCACGGGCATTTCCATTCCTCGGCCCTGGAGCGCTACGAGGTGCCGCCGCTGACCCAGGCGCCGTATCGCATGCCGCACCGCAGCGCGGACGGCAAGGGCATCGACATCTTCGCGCGCCAGCAGTGGAACCTGACCGGCATCTGGCTCGAGGCGGGCAAGACCTACCGCTTCAAGGCGCGCGGGCAATGGCTGGACGCCTCGATCAGCTGCGGCCCGGCCGGTGCCGATGACGGGCATTTCCAGGCCGGCGAACTGGCATATGCCTTCGGCGACCTGCTCGGCCAGGTAAGACGCGCCTTCCGCAAGATGACCGGCAACGAGAACGCCGACCTGCGATTCACCCGCCGGCATGAAGACGTCGAATGGTTCTGCCTGACCGGTGCGATCGCGAACGGCCGCGGCGTCGTCGGCGCCCACGCCGTACCGCACGAGTACTTCACCATCGGCGACGGCTGCACCTATGTGCCGCAGGAAGCGGGCTATCTGTACGCGTATGCGAACGATGCCTGGAACTGCTACGGCAACAACAAGGGTTCGGTCGAGCTGACGGTCGAGGAGGTGGACGGCTGAGGCAGACACCGGCCGGCGAGCGTTTCGTGTTCGCCGGCCGGTCCGGAAAGCCGGGCTGGGCCGGCTTTTCATGGTAAATTTCTCAGAGTCAATACGACTCGAACGATAAGAGAGAGACATGCCCCAGACCCGTCCACGCGCACTTCACGCCTTCCTTGCCACCCTGTTCCTCCCGCTGGCCCTGAGCGCCGGCATGCCGCAGGCACTTGCGGCCGGCACCTCCGCCAAACCGGCGGCCGCCGCCATCAAGCCGAACAAGGCCTTCGACACCTGGGCCGACCGCTTTGCCGAAGACTGGGTCCGCGCCAATCCGCAGCTGGCCACCTCGACCCAGTACTTCGAAGGCGCCCGCCAGGACGCCCTGGACCGCCAACTGACCCCGCTCACCCGCGAGCAGCGCCGCAAGATGGTGGCGCTGGCCAAGACCGGCGTGGCGCGCCTGGACGCCTTCCTGGCCGGCCCGCTGAGTGAAGAGCAGCGCACCTCGGCCGCGGTGATGCGCTGGAGCCTGGCGAATACGGTCGCCAGCGAGCCCTTCGAGGACTACAGCTTCGTCTTCAACCAGTTCAGCGGCGTGCAGGTGGGCCTGGTGAACTTCATGACCAACACGCACCCGCTGCGCCGCGCATCGGACCTGGGCAGCTACATGGCGCGCCTGGAGCAGGTCGGCCCGCGCATCGACGAAGCCCTGGTGCGGGCGAAGGAAGCGGCGGCGAAAGGCCTGATCCCGCCGCGCTTCATCCTCGAGCGCGCCCAGTACCAGGTCGACCTGTTCCTGACGCCCGAGGCCGCGAAGAACGTGCTGGTGACCACGCTCGACGAGCGCCTGGCCAAACTGGCCGACGTGCCGGAAGCGGCGCGCACCAAGGCGGCGACGGACGCGGCGCGCATCGTCGAGGAGAAGATCCGCCCGGCCTACCGCCGCGTGCAGGCCTTCATGGCCGAGATCCATCCGCGTACCGGCGACATTGCCGGCATCACGCGTCTGCCGGGCGGCATGGCGGCCTACCAGCAGGCCTTGCGGACTTATACCAGCACCAGCCTGACGGCCGAGCAGATCCACGAGATCGGCCTGCGCGAAGTGGCGCGCATCGAGGGCGAGATGGACCGCCACCTGCGTTCGCTCGGCTTCGCGGAAGGCACGATCGAGCAGCGCATGAAGCAGCTGGACGCCAGCTTCCAGCCGAAGACGGAAGGCGATCCGCGCCCCGAGATCCTGAAAAAGTACGCGGCCATGGTGGCGGACGCCGAGCAGCGCAGCAATGCCCTGTTCAACCTGAAGCCGCGCGCCCCGGTCGAGGTGCGCCGCGAACCGCCGCTGACCGAGCCCTCGGCCGCCGCGCATTACTCGCTGCCGGCGCCGGACGGCAGCCGTCCCGGCATCTTCTGGGTGCCGATGCGCGGCCCGAGCTTCGACATGGTGCGCATGCGCAGCCTGTCCTACCACGAGGCGGTGCCGGGCCACCACTTCCAGCTGGCGATTCAGCAGGAGCAGACCGGCCTGCCGAAGTTCCGCGCCCAGCGCATCTTCGGCGGCGGCAGCGCCCACAGCGAAGGCTGGGGCCTGTACGCCGAACGGCTGGCGGTGGAGCAGGGCTGGTACGAGGGCGACGTGCCCGGCCTGCTGGGCGCACTCGGCTCGGAGCTGTTCCGCGCACGCCGTCTCGTGGTCGATACCGGCCTGCACACCAAGGGCTGGACCCGCCAGCAGGCGATCGACTACGGCATCGGTGCGCAGGAAGTGGAGCGCTACGTGGCATGGCCGGGCCAGGCATGCGCCTACATGGTCGGCATGCTGCGCATCCTGGAACTGCGCGACCAGGCGAAGCGCGATCTGGGCGACAAATTCTCGCTGCCGGCCTTCCACGACGTGGTGCTGAAGAACGGCTCGGTGCCGCTGGACGTGCTGGGCGAGATCGTCCAGCGCTGGGTGGCGCAGCAGAAGCAGGCCTGAGGCCTCAGCCCGGCCGCACCAGCGCCGCCAGCCGGCGGCAGTCCTCGGCGATGCGGGCCACGTCGACGTTGGTCACGCCCAGCAGCAGCCCTTGCCGGCGGGGCGGCTGATCGTACCAGGGCGACAAGGGTGTCGGCGCCAGGCCGAACTGGCGCGCGCGCACGGCAATCTCGACGTCGGATACCGGCCCGTGCAGGCGGGTCACGACCGCCATGCCGGCCGTGGCCTGCACTTCGATCGCGCCGGCCGCCTGCTCGCGCAAGCCATCCAGCAGGGCTGCGCGGCGCGCCGCATACACCCGCTTCATGCGCCGCAGATGCCGCAGGTAGTAACCTTCCTGCATGAAGGCTGCCACCGCGCGCTGGACCATGCCGGCGGGCGCCGGCGCCAGGCAGGCCATCAGGTCGCCGAAGCGGCGTACCAGAGCCGGCGGCACCACCAGGAAGCCCAGGCGCAAGGCCGGGCTGATCGTCTTGCTGAAGGTGCCGATATGGAGCACGCGCTCGCCCTGGTCGAGCGAGGCGAGTGCCGGCGCAGCCCGTCCCGCCAGCTGCAGCTCGCTCAGGTAATCGTCCTCGACGATCCATGCATCCTGCTGCCGCGCCCATTCCAGCAGCGCCAGGCGGCGCGACAGCGGCATCGTCATGCCGAGCGGCGCCTGCTGGCCCGGCGTCACCACGGCGAGCGCCGCAGCGGGTGCGATCCGCGTGCCGGCCGCCACGTCCAGTGCTTCCTCGTCGACCGGAACGGCCACCGGCCGCATGCCCGCCAGGCCCAGCGCGGTGCGGGTGAGCGGAAAGCCCGGCTCCTCCATCCAGGCCTGCTTGCCTTCCAGTCCGAGCCCGCGGATGGCGAGGCCCAGCGCGCCGGAAAAGCCCGCCGTGATCAGCACCTGGGACGGGCTGCAGCGCAGTCCGCGGCCGATGCCCAGGTAGGCCGCCACTTCCTTGCGCAGGGCCGGGTCGCCGCGCGGATCCGGATACCCGACCGCGCCCGCTGCGCTGCGCTTCGCCTCCTGCGCCAGCATGCGCGACCACAAGCTGACAGGAAACTCGTCCTGCGCCGGAACGCCCATCTGGAAGGGCAGGGGCAGGGTCCCGAAATCATGGAACAGGTCGGGCATGGGCGGCGCTTCCGCGGACCAGGGCGACACCGGGGTGGTTGAAGGGCGCTCGGTGACGCGGGTGCCGGCCGCGCCCAGGCCCAGCGCAAGCTGCTCGTCGATGAGGCGCTCGTAGGCCAGGCGCACGGTGCCGCGCGAGACGCCCAGCTGCACCGCCAGGTCGCGCCACGATGGCAGCTTGGCGTGCGGCGGGATTTGCCCCGACTCGATGGCCGCGCGGATGGTCGCGTAGATCTGGGTGGCGAGCGGCGTCTTCTTGTCGCGGTCGAGGCTGATGGAAAGCTGGGTCATCGCCGATGGTACATTGAAAATGGCGATTCTTGGCACTGTTTTTTGACCACCCGATAAGCCATCCTTCTGCTTTCACCCGCTCAAGCAAGGAGAACACAATGACTCAGCGTATGGACTACAACACCGCAAGCCCCGCCGGCATGAAAGCGCTCGGCGGCGTCTACGGGCATATCCTGCAATCCGGCCTGCCCAAGGTCTTGGTCGACCTCGTCTACCTGCGCGTCTCGCAGATCAATGGCTGCGCCTATTGCATCGACATGCATTCGCGCGACCTGCTGAAAGAGGGCGTCACGATCGACAAACTTGTGCTGGTGCCGGCCTGGCGCGAGGCCGAGGCCCTGTTCAGCAGCGCCGAGCGCGCCGCGCTGGCCTGGGCCGAAACCGTCACCCGCGTGGCGGACAGCGGCGTGCCGGACGCCGAGTACGAAGCAGCAGCGGCAGTATTCGACCAGAAGCAGCTGGCCGATCTGACCATCGCGATCGGCCTGATGAACGCCTACAACCGCATGGCGATCGGCTTCCGCGCCGTGCCGGCGGCCGTCAAATAATCGGCGCAGGGCCATGGACACCGCTATCGCCGGCGTGCGCATCCCGGACAGCAGCATCGCGCGCGAGATCGCCCAGCTCGTCCGCGATACCGGGAGCGAGCTGCTGTTCCAGCATTCGCTGCGCGTCTATTACTGGGGCGCCCTGAGCGGCAAGCGCCAGGGCCTGCAATTCGATCCGGAACTGCTGTACGCGGCCGCCATGTTCCACGACATCGGCATCGCGCCACGCTACCACGGCAGCCAGTTGCGCTTCGAAGTGGACGGCGCGAATGCCGCGCGCGACTTCCTGCGCGGCCACGGGATTCCCGAGAGCGAGGTCGAGAAAGTCTGGCTGGCGATCGCCCTGCACACGACGCCGGGAATTCCGGAGCACATGCATCCGGAAATCGCCCTGCTGCAGGCCGGCGCGGGCATGGACATCGCGGGCCGCAACTTCGACCAGTTCAGCGGCGACGAACGCGAAGCCGTGCTGGCCGCCCATCCGCGCGGCCCCGGCTTCGGGCACGAAATCATCGACGCCTTTTATTGCGGGTTGAAGCACCGGTCGGCCAGCACCTTCGGCAGCTTCAACGACGACTTCCTCGCCTTCAAGGATCCGGGCTTCCAGCGCGCCGACATGTGCAGCATCATCCTCGGCTCGCGCTGGGAGCGGCCGGAGGCCTAGCCCACCACCACCTCGCTCATCTGGATCACCGGCTTCTGGTTCGTATAGTTGGGAATATCGCCCATGATTTCCTTCGTATGCGGCCCGAAGCCGGTCTGGAAGTCCTCGACCGAATCGCAGAACAGGTGGCCCATGGCGATGTAGGGCGCGTTCGGGTCGGCTGCGCCCTTGGCCAGCGCCTTGTCGACCGTATAGAACTTGCAGTAGTCGCCCATCAGCCGCTTCACCATGGGCATGTGCTGGTCCCGGTAGTAAGTGTCGTCGAAGCGGGCGTCCGGGCCGTTCGGGTACATCACGCTAACCTTGATCATGGTCTGTCTCCTCTTTGGGGTTGGCTCAAGTTGTGCAGTGCATCCTGCGCCAGTGGCGGGCGCTTTTCAAGTTCCCATGCATATATCAGCAATTCGTCGTTCAGACATCGAATACCGCAACTCATCGCAATATATCTTGAACATTGCTTTTAATTAAGTGTAGATTATCCAAAAGGAAATATTCCTGGACAACTTTTGGAGAACCCGGATGTTATCGATCAAGCAGCTCAACAAGACCTATGCCAACGGCGTCAAGGCCATCAACAATGTCAGCCTCGAGATCCCGAACGGCATGTTCGGCCTGCTCGGCCCGAACGGCGCCGGCAAGTCCTCGCTGATGCGGACCATCGCGACGCTGCAGGATCCGGACAGCGGCAGCATCCATTTCAATGGCCTCGACGTCCTGAAGAACAAGGAAGGGCTGCTGCGCCAGCTCGGCTACCTGCCGCAGGACTTCGGCGTCTATCCGAAAGTCAGCGCCGAAAAGCTGCTGAACCACTTCGCCGTGCTGAAAGGCCTGACCGGCAAGGGCGAGCGTAAGGAAGCGGTCGAAGGCCTGCTGCACCAGACCAACCTGTGGGACGCGCGCAAGCGCCAGCTCGGCACCTATTCGGGCGGCATGCGCCAGCGTTTCGGCATCGCCCAGGCCCTGCTCGGCGCGCCGCGCCTGGTGATCGTCGACGAGCCGACCGCCGGCCTCGATCCCGACGAGCGCAACCGCTTCCTCAACCTGCTGGCCAAGATCGGCGAGCAGGTGGTGGTGATCCTGTCCACCCACATCGTCGAAGACGTGACCGACCTGTGCCCGCGCATGGCGATGATCGCCAAGGGTACGGTGCTGCTGCAGGGCGAGCCCCAGGCCGCTATCGATACCCTGAAGAACCGCGTCTGGCGCCGCACCGTCAGCCAGGACGCGCTGCCGGAATACCAGGAGCGTTTCAATGTGCTGTCGACGCGCCTGGTGGCGGGCCGGCCGCAGATCAACGTATTCGCCGAGTCGCAGCCGGACGAGGGCTTCGTGAGCGTCGAGCCGGACCTCGAAGACGTCTACTTCCTCCAGATCCGCAACGCCGGCCGTGCAGCAAGCGCGGCGCCGGCCGTGGCCGCACCCGCAATGGCATAAGGAGCGGCCATGTTGAGAGAATTCTTCAGTTTCGAGCTGGGCACCCAGCTGCGCCAGCCCCTGCTGTGGGTATGCGCGCTGATCTTCGGCGCGCTGGCCTTCGGCGCCACCACCACCGACGCGATCCAGGTCGGCGGCAGCATCGGCAACGTGAACCGCAATGCCCCCGTCGTCGTTGCCAACCTGCTCGGCGCCTTCAGCCTGATGTCGATGTTCGTGGTGACCATCTTCATTGCCGGCACCGTGCTGCGCGACAGCGAAGTCGGCATCTCCGACATGCTGTTCGCGACGCCGATGAAGAAGCATCATTACCTGGTCGGCCGCTTTTCCGCCGGCCTGGTGGCCTGCCTGCTGATCTTCGCCGTCGTCATCGCCGGCATGATGCTCGGTCCGCAGATGCCCTGGGTCGACCCGCAGCGCGTCGGGCCTTTCCCCGGCGGCGCCTACCTGTGGGCGCTGGGCGTGCTGGTCCTGCCCAACCTGTTCTTCGTCGGCGCGCTGCTGATGCTGCTGGCCTCGACCACGCGCTCGATCATGCTGGTCTACGTCGGCGTGCTGGCCTTCTTCGTGCTGTGGATCGTGGCCGGCAAGTTCACCCAGAACATCGACAACGAATGGATCGCCGTCCTGGCCGACCCCTTCGGCATCCGCGCGCTGGGCCGCGCCACCCGCTACTTTTCCACCGCCGAGGCCAACGCCGGCCTGCCGGACATCGCCGGCTATATGCTGGCCAACCGCGTGGTCTGGACCTCGGTCGCGCTGGCGCTGTTCGGCCTGACCCTGGTCCTGTTCAAGCCGCAGCGCGCGGGTACGGGCAAGCGCCTGTTTGGCAAGGCCAAGCCACTGCCGGCGCCGGTGCCGGTTCCCGCACACATCGCCCTGCCGCGCATCGAACCGCGCTTCACGAACGCCACCCGCTGGACCCAGTGCTGGCACATCTTCGCCTTCGATGCCGTGGCGGTGTTCAAGAGCGTGCCTTTCCTGGTCATGCTGCTGTTCGGCGTCCTGAACATGGTCGGCGCCGGCTCCCAGATGGGCAAGATGTTCGGCACCGACGTCTATCCGATGACCCATCTGATGATCGAACTGCTGAGCGGCAGCTTCAACTTCTTCCTGATCATCATCGTGACCTTCTACGCCGGTGAGCTGATCTTCAAGGAGCGCCAGGTCAAGATCGCCGACGTCAACGACGCCATGCCGGTGCCGAACTGGGCGCCGCTGGCGGCCAAGAGCCTGGCGCTGATGGGCGTGGTGCTGGCCTTCCTGTTCGCGGGCAGCCTGGCGGCGATGGCGATCCAGCTGGTCAAGGGCGGGGCGCCGATCGAGCTGCCGGTCTACGTCAAGGGCGTCCTGATTTCCGGCCTGCCTTTCGTCCTCATGGGCTTGATTGCCGTGGTCCTGCAGGTCATCACGAACAACAAGTTCGTCGGCTATCTGCTGATGATCCTGCTGCTGGTATCGCAGATCGTCGCCGGCTTCATGCACTTCGATCACAACCTGATGAACATCGCCGGCCTGCCGCGCACCCCTTACTCGGACATGAACGGCTATGGCCACTTCATCGCCGGCTGGGCGTGGTTTGCGCTGTACTGGAGCCTGTTCACCGTGGCTTCCCTGATCCTGGCCCAGGCCTTCTGGGTGCGCGGGCTGTCGCTGGACTGGCGCTCGCGCGTGCGCCACGCCGGCCGCCGCCTGAAGGGCGCGTCCGGCGTGGCGCTGGCGCTGTGCCTGGTCGCCTTCGCCGGCGTGGGCGGCTGGATCTTCCACAACACGAATACCCTCGCGCGCTACGAAGCCGGCGACGTGGCCATGGACAAGAGCGCGGACTACGAAAAGACCTATCGCAAGTACAAGGACCTGCCGCACGCGAAGATCACTGACGTCAGCGCCGCGGTGGACATCTATCCGGACCAGCGCCGTGTGCTGATCAAGGGGCACTACGTCCTGCAGAACAAGACCGGCCAGCCGCTCGACACCCTGCGCCTGCAGCTGAATCCGGACGTGGAGACCACCTTGTCCGGACTGCCCGCGCACAAGGTCGAGCTGGATGACAAGAAGTTCGGCTTCCGCATCGTCAAGCTGGCGCAGGCCCTGCCGCCGGGCGGACGTTTGCCGCTGGACTTCACGGTCGACGTGCGCCGTCCGGGCTTCCGCAACAACGGCGAGGCCGACACGATCAACTACAACGGCACTTTCTTCAACAACCGCGCCTTCTTCCCGCTGATCGGCTACCAGCGCGACCAGGAGCTGCAGGACCGTAACGAGCGCCGCAAGCGCGGCCTGGGCGAACCGGAGCGCATGGCCAAGCTGGAAGACCAGGCAGCGCGCGCCAATACGATGTTCGGCGCCGACGCGGACTGGATCAACTTCGAGACGACCGTCTCGACCAGCGGCGACCAGATCGCGCTGGCGCCTGGCTACCTGCAGAAGTCGTGGAAGGAGAACGGCCGCAACTACTTCCAGTACAAGATGGACCAGAAGATGATGCCTTTCTTCGCCTACCTGTCGGCCAACTGGCAGGTCAAGAAGGGCGACTGGCACGGCATCCCGATCGAGATTTACCACGATCCCAAGCACCGCTACAACGTGGACCGCATGATCGAGGCCACGCAAAAGGCGCTGGACTACTACACGACCCAGTTCACGCCTTACCAGCACAAGCAGGTGCGCATCCTGGAGTTCCCGAACTACGCCAGCTTTGCGCAGTCGTTCGCGAACACGATCCCGTTCTCGGAAGCGATCGGCTTCATCGCCGACCTGCGCGACAAGGAAGCCATCGACTACGTCTTCTACGTGACGGCCCACGAAATGGCGCACCAGTGGTGGGGTCACCAGGTCACCGCCGCCAACGTGCAGGGCTCGAGCATGCTGATCGAATCGCTGTCGCAGTATTCGGCGCTGATGGTCATGGAGAAGGAATACGGCCGCCACCAGATGCGCCGCTTCCTGCGCTATGAGCTGGACCGCTACCTCAGCTCGCGCGGCAGCGAAGCCATCGAAGAACTGCCGCTGATGCGCGTGGAAAACCAGCAGTACATCCACTACCGCAAGGGCAGCCTGATCTTCTACCGCCTGCGCGACGAGATCGGCGAAGAGGCCCTGAACCGCGCGCTGAAGCGCTTCCTCCAGGACAAGGGCTACCAGGAGTCGCCGTTCACGACCTCGGCCGAGCTGGTGTCGTATATCCGCGCCGAAGCGCCGGCGGACAAGCAGGCGCTCATCACCGACCTGTTCGAAAAGATCGTCTTCTACGACAACCGGGTGACTGAGGCGAGCGCGAAGAAGCGCGCCGACGGCCAGTGGGACGTGACCATGAAGCTGCACCTGGCGAAGATGCAGGCCGACGGCAAGGGCAAGGAGACTCCGCGCGCCTACGACGAGCCGGTGGAGATCGGCGTGTTTGCGCGCGCCAAGGGGGCCAAGGAGGCGGACGAGAAGGTGCTGTTGCTGGAGAAGCGCGTGCTGTCCGGGGCCAATCCGGTGCTGACCGTGACGGTGAAGGAGCGGCCTTTCGAAGTTGGCGTCGATCCTTACAACAAGATGATCGACCGGGTGTCGCGGGATAATCGCAAGGAGATCAGTATCGACTGAGCACCGGGGTCGAAGCGCTGAACGAGGCTTCGATCCCGACTTCCGTCCATTGTTAAGATTTGGGGGCTAAGTTGCGTGTTGCTTGGCCTTCGACTTCACCGCTTCATCGACAGCTTGCCTCAGACCTGGTGACATGCCGGTAATGATGTAGAACCCGTTTCTCCACTCCTCATCAATGGCATAAGTGGCATTCTCACGTTCTTCGTCTCGCTCGGCTTTCGTTCCTCCGCGAACCTGGACTCGCTCGTAATGGCATGCGGTGAAGAAAAGCTGGGTGGTGGTACACCTGGCGACGATTCGTCGTTTGCCCCGATGCTTGAGTCCGGGCGTCGGGACCGTGTACTCGAGGTACCTGCCGCTCGGCAGATCGCCAAAACTGTTCCCAAAGAAGTCACCATCTTTCCCCGGGTAAGGAAATGGCCCGTCGGTCACGATCAGCCCGATGGTCTTACGGGCTTCGGGCGGTAACTGGTCGTAGTCGATTGCATATAAGGCGTTCCCCATGTTGCTGCCGCGCCCGAGCATTCCATGTCGCCGCATCCCGTGTTCTTCGATTGACCGATCCAAATAACTTACTGCAACGGGTCTGGACATCATCTTTCTCCGCCAGGTTCGCCGACGCAGCCGGCGATCGCTGCCCGGCCTGGCGGTGTCCGCCATGGCAGCCGGGCAAGCGCGATGCGTCGCCACTTAACGCCGGTCTGCCGGCGGCGTGTCGGTTGGCGGGGTGCTAGGCGGGGTGGTTGGCGGGGTCGTCGACGTTGCGCCGGCGCCCTGGCCCGAAGCACCCACCGTACCCGGGCTGCCGGTGGCGGGCGAACCCGCGGCGCCGCTCTGGCCGCTGCCGGTGGTACCCATCGCGTTGCCTTCCGTCGTGCTGCTGGAGGCGGAGCCGCTTGCCGTCGAACCCGTTGCCGAGCTGCCGCTCATGTCGCTGTCGCGGCTGCCTGTCGCGCTGCATGCTGCCAGGGACAAGCTAATCATGCTGCTGATGAGAAGGACTTGCATTGTTTTCATGATCATCTCCTTATATAGCTTGGTAAGATCACCACAACAGCAAATAGTTCAGGATCAGGGATGCATGCAATTCTTACCATCTCGGACCAGTTCCTGCCCCATGCCGAGTTGAGGAATGCGACCGAAAAGCTGTACCTGGAAGGCTGACTCGGGGCCATCCCCCTGTCGGTTCGCGCGCCGCTCCGGTATCATTCGGGGATGAACCAGATTTCCTTCCAACCCTTTGTCATCGGTGTCGCCGGCGGTAGCGGCAGCGGCAAATCGACGGTGACCCAGCAGGTGCTGGCGTCCTTCGGCGCCGAAATGGTCTCGGTCGTGATGCAGGACGACTACTACAACGACCAGTCCGACCTCACCCCCGAAGTCCGCCGCAAGCAGAATTACGACCATCCGGACGCCTTCGACTGGGCGCTGATGGTGCAGCATGTCCAGGCCCTGCGTAATGGCGAAACGATCCAGATGCCGGAATACGACTTCACGATCGACAACCGCTCCAGCAAGACCATTCCGGTCAAGCCGGCGCCGGTGATCGTGATCGAAGGCCTGTTCGCCTTGTACGACGCGGACTTGCGCAAGATGATGTCGCTGAAGATTTTCGTCGACACGGCGCCGGACGTGCGTTTCATCCGCCGCATGCAAAGGGATATCTCCGAGCGCGGCCGCACGACGGACAGCATCGTCAACCAGTACCTGGAAACAGTGCGTCCGATGCACAAGCAATTCATCGAACCGACCAAGCGCCACGCCGACGTCATCCTGCCGCACGGCGCGAACGGCCCGGCCGTCGACGTCATCACCACCAAGGTGGCGAGCGTCATTGGAAAGCTGAAACAGCCCTGATCAGGCCATCGGACTGCACTGCTCGGTCCCGGCCGCCAGCGCCTTCAGGCGCGCCGGATCGAGCAGGGTCACCTCGCGCTTGTCGATGGCCAGCAAGCCCATCTTTTTGAAACGCGACAGCAAGCGGCTGATGCTCTCGATCGTCAATCCCAGGTAGTTGCCGATGTCTTCGCGCGACATGCGCAGGGCGAACTGGGTCGGCGAATAGCCGCGCGCGGCGTAGCGGGCCGACTTGTTGACCAGGAAAACGGCGAAACGCTGCTCCGCCCGCATATTGCCGAGCAGCAGCATCGCGTTCTGCTCGCGCGTGATCTCGCTGCTCATCATGCGGTGGAAGTGGCGCAGCAGGGTGGGCACCTGGCCGAACAGGTCTTCCAGATTGGCGAAGGGGATCTCGCAGACTTCGCTGTCCTCGAGCGCGACGGCATCGCAATGGTGGCGTTCGCTGCTGATCGCATCCATGCCGAGCAATTCGCCGGCCATCTGGAAGCCGGTGATCTGGGTCTCGCCGGCCGCGTTGATCTGGTAAGTCTTGAAATGCCCGAAGCGCACCGCGTACAGGTTGCGGAATGGGTCGTCCTTGCGGTACAGGTGCTCGTCGCGCGCCACCCGGCGGCGGCGGCCGATGATCTTGTCGAGGCGCTCGATGTCCGCATCTTCCAGGCCCATCGGCAGGCAGAGCTGGTGCATGCTGCAGGCCACGCAGCTGGCCTTCAGGGTCTGCACGTTCAGCGGCTTGTCGTCATTGGGGAAGCTGATGGCCTGGATCATCGGGTAGGCGGGCGAAGGGTGTGAATGTCCGTGATTATACGGGTGCTGTTCAAGGAGCGGGCCGCCATCAGGCTGAGCTTTAATGTCCTGTTCACACTCTGTCGCATTTTGATCCCGGACCAGCCTTGCCACCCTGGCAATCGTGCGCACCCCCGCGCGTGCTAGATTCGGCACACAACAATAAGGGGAGCTCACATGTTCGGCTTGGCGGCATTGGACCTGGCGCGCCTGCAGTTCGCGTTCACGATGTCGTTCCACATCCTGTTTCCGGCCATCACTATCGGCCTGGCAAGCTACCTGGCCGTGCTCGAGCTGTGCTGGCTGAAGACCAAGCGCCAGGTCTTTGTCGACCTGTATCACTTCTGGCTGAAGATCTTTGCCGTGACCTTCGGCATGGGCGTGGTCTCCGGCATCGTGATGGCTTACCAGTTTGGCACCAACTGGAGCTATTTCTCCGAATACGCCGGCGCCATCACCGGGCCGCTGCTGGCCTATGAGGTGCTGACCGCCTTCTTCCTCGAAGCCGGCTTCCTGGGTGTGATGCTGTTCGGCTGGACCAAGGTCGGGCCCGGCCTGCATTTCCTCGCCACCTGCATGGTCGCGCTCGGCACGCTGATCTCCGCCACCTGGATTCTCGGCTCCAACAGCTGGATGCAGACGCCGCAGGGCTATGCCATCGTCGAGGGTCGCATGGTGCCGGTCGACTGGCTCAAGATCATCTTCAATCCTTCCTTCCCGTACCGGCTGGTGCACATGTCGATCGCCGCGTTCCTGTCGACGGCGCTGTTCGTGGGCGGATCGGCCGCCTGGCATTTGCTGAAGGGACGTGGCAATGAAGCGGTGCGCACCATGCTGTCGATGGCGATGTGGATGGTGCTGATCGTCGCGCCCATCCAGGCCGTGGTCGGGGACATGCACGGCCTGAACACACTGCAGCACCAGCCTGCCAAGATCGCGGCGCTCGAGGGACACTGGGAAAACGAAGGGAACAAGCCGCTGCCGCTGCTGCTGTTCGGCATCCCGTCGATGAAGGACGAGGAGACCAGGCTGGCCGTCGGCATCCCCCGCGTCGGCAGCTGGATCCTGACCCACACCTGGGGCGGCCAGATCAAGGGTCTGAAGGAATTCCCGAAGAACGAGCGGCCCAACTCGCTGATTCTTTTCTGGAGCTTCCGCACGATGGTCGGCCTGGGCCTGCTGATGATCGCGCTGGGCGCCTGGAGCCTGTGGCTGCGGCTAAAAAAGCGGCTGTACGACAGCCGCGGCTTCCTGACAATGGCGATGTGGATGGGCCCGGCGGGCCTGCTGGCAGTGCTGGCCGGCTGGATCACCACCGAGGTCGGGCGCCAGCCCTGGATCGTCTATGGCGTGCTGCGCACGGCGGATGGCGCCTCGAAAATCTCCGCCGGGCCGCTTGCCTTGAGCCTGGCCCTGTTCGTGGCCGCCTACCTGTTCGTGTTCGGGGTCGGCATCGCCTACGTGCTGCGCCTGGTGCGCAAGGGGCCGCAAGCCTTCGACACCACCCGCGCGGCGCGGGGCGGGCCGGGCCAGGGACGCACGCCGGCGCGGCCCTTGTCGGTGCCGGAAGCCGAGGCCTCGGCCAACGAAGACAACATCACCTGAACGAGCATGGACATCGACATCACCGCGGTCTGGGCAGCCATCATCTTCTTCTCCGTCTTCATGTACGTGGTGCTGGACGGCTTCGACCTCGGCATCGGCATGCTCTATCCCTTCGTCCCGGCCAGGCGCGACCGCGACACGATGATGAACTCGGTGGCGCCGATCTGGGACGGCAACGAGACCTGGCTGGTGCTGGGCGGGGAAGGGCTGCTGGCGGCCTTTCCGGTGGCCTATGCGGTGATCCTGCCCGGCCTCTACCTGCCGCTGATCTTCATGCTGATCGGCCTGATCTTCCGCGGCGTGGCCTTCGAATTCCGCTTCAAGGCCAACGACCGCGAACGGCCGATCTGGGACCTGGCTTTCATCTGCGGTTCGATGGCGGCGGCCTTTTTCCAGGGCGTGGCGCTGGGCGCCTTCCTTTCCGGGATTCCGGTGTCGGGACGCAGCTACGCGGGCGGGCCGCTGGACTGGTTCGCGCCTTTCCCGCTGGCGTCCGGCGGCGGCGTCATGATCGCCTATGCACTGCTGGGCGCGACCTGGCTGGTGATGAAGACCGGCGGCGAACTGCATGAACGCATGCTGAAGCTGGCGCGGCCCCTCACCTGGCTGCTGCTGGCGTCCATCGCCGTGGTCAGCGTGTGGACGCCTCTAGCCCAGCACCAGGTGGCCGAGCGCTGGTTCAGCTTCCCGAACCTGCTGATCCTGTCGCCGGTGCCCTTGCTGGTGGCGGCAGCCGCCTTCTGGCTGCTGTGGTCGCTGCAGCGCAGTCCGTCCTGGCAACCCTTCGCCGCCGCGCTGGCGCTGGTGCTGCTGGGCTTTACGGGCATGGCGATCAGCATCTGGCCGCACATCGTCCCACCCTTCATCACGATCTGGGAGGCGGCCGCGCCGCCGGCCACCCAGAGCTTCGCGCTGGTCGGCACGCTGATCGTGCTGCCGCTGATCCTGGCCTATACGGGTTGGGCTTATTACGTGTTCCGCGGCAAGGTCGTCGATACCGAGGGTTATCACTGATGAAGTCGCTTTGGATGCGCAGGCTGGGCTGGATGCTGGGTCTCTGGATGCTGGGCGTGGCGGCGCTGGGCGCCATCGCCTGGCTGTTGCGGGTGCTGATGCATGCGGCCGGCATGAGGTGAGGGGGCCGAAAAAGTTCAAGCGTGCGCGCCCTTCAGCTTCCCTGGTACTACACTTTCGGTGCAGATTTGCTAACGGGAGAACCGCTCAGTGCCACCGGAGAACGCGTCTTTACAAACGATTGCCTTACCCTTGTCTGATGAAGACCAGGCGCGGGCCGATTTTTACGCACTGATTGCCCGCCTGATGCTGGCGCCGCCGAACGCCGGCCTCTTGAAAGCCTTGGCCGACGCCGAGCCTGTCCACGCCGAGGGCCTCGCCGAAGCGGGTCTCGCCCTCGAAGACGCCTGGCTGAAACTGAGCCAGGCCGCCAGCGTGATGGACGCGGAGGCCGTCGCCGAGGAATTTTCGGCCCTATTCGTCAGCACCGGCAACCCGCTCCTGAATCCGAATGGCTCCTTCTATATCGCGGGCCACCTGAACGACACGCCGCTGGCCGAACTGCGCCATGACCTCTCGCGCCTGCGCATTGCGCGCGCGCGCGGCGTCGGCGAGTTCGAGGACCACCTTGGCGCCCTGTGCGAAACCATGCGCGTGCTGATTGCCGGCGCGCCGGGCATCGCGCGCCAGCCGCTCGAAGAGCAGCAGCAGCTGTTCACGGCCCATATCCAGCCCTGGTACGCGGCCTGCCTGGCCGACATCGCAGCCGCGGAACCGGCCAATTTCTACCGGGTGGTCGCCGCCTTCGCCGGCGCCTTCCTCGGGGTCGAAGCCCTTGCGTTTGCAATGTGGCAGCCGGCCGATTCCTACCAGCCCGCATGAGGACCATCATGGCCAACGACCCGAAACGTCCCGATCACGCTCCCGATCAGGCTCCCGATCCCGCCCGCCGCAGCCTGCTGAAGGCCGCGCCCCTGGGCGCCCTGGCCGTGGTGGCCGCCCGCGCCGGCGCCGCCGAGACAGCGCCGCCCGCAGCCGCGCCCGCGGAAGACGCCAAGCCCAAGGGCTACCGCGAGACCGAACACATCCGCCGTTACTACGCGACGGCCGCGTACTGGTAAAGAGGAGCAGCAGCCATGAGCCTGGTGAAGACTTCGCGCGACAACGGCCTGAAGCGCCGCAAATTCCTGGTCGGCGCCGGCGTCACGGCCGGCGCGGCGGCGGTCGCGCGCCACCTGCCGCTGAACGTCATCGAGCCGGCCAGCGCCGCCGATCCGGCGCCGGCGGCGGCCGCCAAGACCGAGATCAAGCACACCGTCTGCAGCCACTGCTCGGTCGGCTGCTCGGTGGAGGCGGTGGTCAGCAACGGCGTCTGGGTGCGCCAGGAAGCGGCCTTCGATTCGCCGATCAACATGGGCGCCCACTGCGCCAAGGGCGCTTCGGTGCGCGAGCACGGCTTCGGCGAGCACCGCCTGCGTTATCCGATGAAGCTGGTCAACGGCAAGTACGAGCGCATCTCCTGGGACCAGGCCATCAACGAGATCGGCGACAAGCTGGCCGAGCTGCGCCAGAAGTCCGGTCCGGATGCGCTGATGGTCATCGGCAGTTCCAAGCACAACAACGAGCAAGCCTACCTGCTGCGCAAATTCGTCTCGATGTGGGGCAGTAACAACTGCGACCACCAGGCGCGCATCTGCCACTCGACCACGGTGGCGGGCGTGGCCCAGACCTTCGGCTACGGCGCGATGACGAACTCCTTCAACGACCTGCACTACAGCAAGGCCGTGATGTTCATCGGTTCCAATCCGGCCGAGGCCCACCCGATCTCGATGCTGCACTTCCTGCACGCCAAGGAGCTGGGCGCCAAGATGATCGTGATCGATCCGCGCTTCACGCGCACGGCGCGCTTCGCCCATCACTACGTGCGCGTTCGTCCGGGCACCGACATCCCGCTGGTGTGGGGCATTCTGTGGCATATCTTCGAGAACGGCTGGGAAGACAAGGAATACATTGCCGCCCGCACCTACGGCATGGACGACGTGCGCAAGGAAGTGGCGAAATGGACGCCGGATAAAGTCACCGACGTGACCGGCGTGCCGGAAGCCAGCGTCCGGATGGCGGCCGAGATGCTGGCCAAGAACCGTCCTTCGTCGGTGGTCTGGTGCATGGGCATTACCCAGCACCACGTCGGTACCGCCAACGTGCGCGCACTGTCGATCCTGCAGCTGGCGCTGGGCAATATCGGCAAGCCCGGTGGCGGCGCCAACATCTACCGCGGCCACGACAACGTGCAGGGCGCGACCGACGTCGGCCCGAACGGCGACTCGCTTCCGGGTTACTACGGCATCGCCGAAGGCGCGTGGAAGCACTTCTGCGCAGTCTGGGGCGTCGATTACGAGTGGATCAAGTCGCGCTTCGGCTCCAAGGAGCTGATGGAAAAGCCGGGCATCACGGTCTCGCGCTGGTATGACGCCGTGCTCGAGGACAACCAGTATGTCGACCAGCCGAGCAACCTGCGCGCGGTGTTCTACTGGGGACACGCGCCGAACAGCCAGACCCGGCTGCCGGACATGAAAAAGGCGATGCAGAAGCTCGACATGCTGGTCGTGATCGACCCGTATCCGAGCATGACGGCCTCGATGCACGGGCGCGAAAACGGCGTCTATCTGCTGCCGGCGGCCTCGCAGTTCGAATGCCAGGGCTCGGTCACGGCTTCGAACCGTTCGATCCAGTGGCGCGAGCGCGTGATTCAGCCGCTATTCGAATGCAAGACCGACCACGAGATCATGTATTTGTTCGCGAAGAAGCTCGGCTTTGCGGAGCAGCTGTGCAAGAACATCAAGGTGGTCAACAACGAGCCCGTCATCGAGGACATCCTCCGCGAGATCAACCGATCCTGCTGGACCATCGGCTACACCGGGGCCTCGCCGGAGCGCCTCAAGCTGCACATGCAGAACAAGCACACCTTCAATCCGACCACCATGCGCGCCGACGATGGCCCCTGCAAGGGCGATTACTACGGTCTGCCGTGGCCGTGCTGGGGTACGCCGGAAATGAAGCACCCGGGCACGCCCATCCTGTACGACCTGAACAAATCGGTGGCCGAGGGCGGCCTGCCGTTCCGCGCCAACTGGGGCGTCGAACACAACGGCGAGACTTTGCTGGCGGCCGACGGTTCCACCAATAAGGACAGCGAACTGGACGTCGGTTATCCCGAGTTCGACCACGTGTTCCTCAAAAAGCTGGGCTGGTGGGCCGATCTCACGCCGGAAGAGCAGCTGGCGGCAGAGGGCAAGAACTGGAAGACCGACCTATCGGGCGGCATCATCCGCGTGGTCATCGCCCACGGCTGCGCGCCCTGGGGCAACGCACGGGCACGCTGCAACGTCTGGAACTTCCCGGATCCGGTGCCGACCCACCGCGAGCCGCTGGTGTCGCCGCGCCGCGACCTGGTGGCGAAATACCCGACTTACGACGACAAGGCCGCCTTCTGGCGCCTGCCGACGCTCTACAAATCCGTGCAGCAGGTCGATTTCTCGAAAGACTATCCGCTGATCATGACCTCCGGCCGCCTGGTCGAGTACGAAGGCGGCGGCGATGAGACCCGTTCCAATCCCTGGCTGGCCGAGCTGCAGCAAAACATGTTCTGCGAGGTGAACCCGGAGGACGCCGCGCAGATCGGCGTCAAGCTGGGAGACTTCATGTGGGTCGAGACCCCGACCGGGGCCCGCCTGAAGCTGATGGCAATGGTGACCCAGCGCGTGCCGGTGGGCATCGTGTGGATGCCTTTCCACTTCGGCGGCTGGTGGATGGGCGAGGACCTCGAAAAGCATTATCCGGAAGGCGGCGCCCCAACCGTGCGCGGCGAGGCCGTCAACACAGGATGGACCTATGGCTACGATGCCGTGACGATGATGCAGGAAACCAAAGTGTCGTTGTGCCGCCTCGTGCGCGCTTAGTGAGGAGCTGAACATGTCGGCAAGGATGAAATTTATTTGCGACACGGAGCGCTGCATCGACTGCAACGGCTGCGTGACCGCCTGCAAGAACGAAAACGAAACGCCCTGGGGCGTGAACCGGCGCCGCGTGGTGACCATCAACGACGGCGTGCCCGGCGAGCGCTCGATCTCGGTGGCCTGCATGCATTGCACCGACGCGCCTTGCCTGGCGGTGTGCCCCACCAACTGCATCTACCACACCGAGGACGGCATCGTGCTGCACTCGAAAGACCAGTGCATCGGCTGCGGCTACTGCTATTACGCCTGTCCCTTCGGCGCGCCGCAATTCCCCGAGACCGGCCTGTTCAACCACCGCGGCAAGATGGACAAGTGCACCTTCTGCGCCGGCGGTCCGGAACCGGATACCTCGGAAGCCGAGTTCAAGAAATACGGCCGCAACCGGATTGCCGAGGGCAAGCTGCCGGCCTGCGCCGAGATGTGCGGCACCAAGGCCCTGCTTGCCGGCGACGCCGGTGTGGTCGCCGACATCTACCGCCAGCGCGTCGAGACCCGCGGCTATGGCCCGGAGCTATGGGGCTGGAAAATTGCCTACGGCAAGCCCAAGCGCGGCGGCGACATCAAGGCCACCGGCAACGCGCCGCGCGAAAACCAGAACCTCAGGGATTCGCAGAACGACGAAGGGAGACTGGTTCCATGAAGCGATTCTTCCTGATGCTCATGCCACTCGCGCTGCTGGCCGGCTGCCTGGAGGTCGACCAGCACCCGAACTGGATCAAGGGCCAATACGCGGGAAAGAAAGACAACCGCCAGTCCGACGTGCACCTCCACCATGACAAGCTGTCCTGGTGGGGCACGATCAGCAACCGCAACCAGCACCAGAACGAATACAACCGGGCCAATCCCTGAGGAGCCGACAATGCGATCGTCGAACTGGATCTTGTCCTGCCTGTTGGCCCTGTTGATGGCGTTCAGCCTGTCCTCGGCCCGGGCCGGCGTCCCCAACAACCGCGCAGAGCCGGCCTACGCCGAAGAGCAGACCATCCTGCAGGCCCAGCAGGACTCGAAGGCGCCTGAACCGGGCCTGGCGTCGAAGGATTCGGGCCGCGTGCATATCGACCGCCACTACCTGGGGCAGTACGGCAGCAAGGAGGGGACGGTCATCGTCCAACGCGGCGGCAACCAGTGGCGTGTGTGGCGCAATGGGCCGCTGGCGACGCTGGCCGGGGCCATCCTCGTGCTGGCTCTGCTCGCCATCCTGCTGGTGGCCAAGGTGGTCGGCAAGCTGACTTCCGACCCCGATACCGGGCGCCGCATGCAGCGTTTCACTGCCTGGGAGCGTCACGTGCACTGGGCAACGGCGATCACCTTCCTCATTCTGGCCGTCACCGGCCTGGTCATCCTGTTCGGCAAGAAGCTGCTGATCCCGCTGGTCGGGCACGATGTGTTCGCGTTCATCGCCTACATCTTCAAGTACCTGCACAACTTCGTCGGTCCGCTGTTCATCGTGTGCTCGGTGCTGATGTTCTTCACCTTCCTGCATAGGAACTTTTTCCGCAAGATCGACTGGCAGTGGTTCAAGAAGGGCGGCGGCATGCTCACCCATGAGCATGTGCCCGCCGGCTTCTTCAATGCCGGCGAGAAGAGCTGGTTCTGGCTGGGCGTGACACTGCTGGGCCTCGTCATGTCGATCAGCGGCCTGATCCTCGACTTTGTCAGCTTCGGCCAGACCCGCTACGTACTGCAGATCGCCAACTACCTGCATCTGCTGGGCGCCACCTTCTACATCGCCGCGGCCATGGGGCATATCTACATCGGCACCTGGGGCACACCGGGCGCCTACCACGCGATGCGCCATGGCGACGTCGACGAAGCCTGGGCCAGGGCCCACCACGGTATCTGGTATGACGAGGTAAAGGCCGGGGTTCCGCCGGGGACCTTCGACAAGCGCCCGCCGCCGCCCGACCATCCGCCAGCCGGCGGCGCCCCGCGCGACCTGCCGCCGGGGGTACGTCCATGAAAGCATTAACTTTTCTTATGCATGCAGGCGCTGCTGCCTTGCTCCTGAGTACGGCCGGCTGCAAGCAGCATGGCGATAACGCCCTGCGCGAGACCAGGTTCCCCGGCATGGTCTCTGCAGGCGGCGGCACCAGCGGCCAAGTGATGGCTGCCAGCAGCAAGCCGAAGACCGATGCCACCACCGCTGGCGGGACCCCGGGCCTGGCCGGCGGCTCCGGCGGCAACAACGCCGGCGCGGAAATGGGCGGCACGGTCCGCGAAACCGGCCAGGGCCCCAGTTCGGGCGTGTCGACGCCGTCCAGCGGCGCCGCCGCGCGGACAGGCGCCACCAACACGCCGTCCGGCGATAGCGGCAATAACCCGGTCAAGCCGGACGCGGCGCCGGCGCCGCAGCCGGCCGCCGCCCACCGCGACCCGGGCGCAAACAGCGCCGCGCCAGGACGTTGATCAGAGTGAGGAGTCAGGCATGAAACCGAGCCACATCCGAAGGGGGCAAGCGCAAGGGCATCCGGCGCTCAAGGCGGCAGTGCTGATCGTGGGGCTGTTGGTGGCCAGCCTGGCCTGGGCGGCCCTGCCGGCGCCCACCCCGGCCCAGCAGCAGGCCGCGGCCGAGAAGAAAGCCAAGGCCGACGCCCAGGCCGCGAAGGACAAGGAAAGCCTCGCGGCTTCCATGGATGCGGTTACCGCCCACTACCGCACGCGTGCGGCCCAGCAGGGTTGGAAGACACATCCCGCGGTGGCGATCGCGGCCGCGCCGACAGCCGCTGCCGCGCCAGGGTCCGCGGCCGCTACCGCATCCGCGCCAGCCAGCGCGCCCCCTGCCGGAACCGTGGGAGCGGGCGCGACGCCGAGCGGTGCTGCGCCCAAGATCCAGAGCGAAAAGCTGGGCACTGCGCCGCCGAGCGAGGACGTCAAGAAGATGCAGACCCGCGCCCAACCGCGCGATGCCAAACCGACCGTCGACAAAGGCACGCCCGACGTGAAAAACAAATGAAGATGGGGAGCATGCCGATTGCGGTGCTGATGCAGCGCCGCAGCGTCAAGCACGTCTGGGCCGACGAAGCCTGGGAAGCGGTGGGCGTGGTGCCCGACCGCGGCAATTTGCCGAAGGTAGAGATGCTGAGCCAGTCGCCGGAGCGCGACTACTACCTGGTCTCGGGACTGGAGCTGGAACTCTACCCGGACGAGAACGAGGGCTATTTCGAGAACGTGATGGCGCCGGAATCCAAGGTCTTTGTGTTGTGGCGCATGGAAGACGGCCGGGCGATGCCGGTGCGGGCCTCGGTCAGCTATGTCGAGGGCACCCGCATGTTCGACTCCGGCGAGAACGCCGACGGCGTGACCATGCCGGCCGATATCTACGCCTGGGTGGCGAGCTACCTGCGCGAACATTATCAGCCCAAGCCGCGCCGCGGCCGGCAGCACGGATAAGGCAAGGCATGGCCGACGAAGGCTTCCTGCGCCGCTGGGCGCGCCGCAAGACCGAGGTGCTGGAAGGGCGCGAGCCCCCGCCGGAACCTGCGCCGGCGCCTGTGGTCGAGGCGCCGCAGCATGAGCCGGCGTACGCGGCGCCGGTGGCCGCACCCGTGCAGCCACCGGTGAAAACCACTGCCGCGCCTTTACCCGCGGCGCGCCCGCTGCCGACCATGGACGATGTCGCGGCGCTGGACAAGGATTCCGATTTTTCTGGCTTTGTCGCCCGCGGTGTCGACCAGGCCGTGCGCCGCAGCGCGCTGAAGAAACTGTTCGCCGATCCTCACTTCAATGTCATGGACAGGCTGGACGTCTATATCGACGACTACACCAAGCCCAGCCCGGTTTCCGATGCGATGCTGGCTTCGCTCGAGCACGCGAAGAGCGTGTTCATGAAGATGGTCGAGGATGAACCGGAAGCGCCGGAACTAGAAAACAAAACACAAGCACCACCACCTGAACAAGAGACACAATGAATATCCGTTTCATCGAAGGGCAGGGCGCCGACCCGGCCCAGGAGGCCAGGAACCTGCTCGCCAGGGTGGCCGCGATCGCCTCCCTCGGGACCATCGAAGCGCCCGAGGCGCTCGACACGGTCGGCTACCAGTCCGCCGGCCATACCCTGGTCATCGGCAGCAGCGCCCAGGCGCTGCCCTGGGCCGACCGCCTGTCCGGCGGCCTGAACGTGACGGTGCTGCTGCTGGACGACGATGCGCTTGAGCCAACCCGGCCGCCGCTGCGCATCTACCCGGTCTTCAACGCCCGCGCCATTGTGCTGAGCGGCTGGCTGGGCGCCTTCCAGGCCACCTGGCAGGCGCCGGGCAGGGCGCCCGAGCACGGCAAGTTCGACCTGGTGCTGGACCTGGGCGCCGCGCCGCAGATCGCCACCCACCAGCGTCCGCACGGTTACTACTATCCCGGCCCCGACGAAGCCGCGCGTACGCAAGCCGTCGAGCAGCTGCTGGACATGGTCGGCGAATTCGAGAAGCCGAAATACTTCAGCTACAAGGAGCGCCTGTGCGCGCACAGCCGCAACCAGCTGGTCGGCTGCAACGCCTGCGTCGAGATCTGCTCGGCCGGCGCCATCGAAGGCGCCGGGGACCTGATCAAGGTGAACCCCTATCTGTGCGCCGGCTGCGGCGCCTGCACCACGGTCTGCCCGACCGGCGCGATTTCCTATGCCTACCCGTCCGCCAGCCACACGGGCGGGCGCATCAAGACCGTGCTGCAGGCCTATGCGGAAGCGGGCGGCCAGGAGCCGGTCCTGCTGCTCCACGGCCTCGAAGGCGCGGCGATGCTGGCCCAGGCCGGCGACGCCATCCCCGGCCGCCTGCTGCCGCTCGGCCTGCATCACACGGCATCGACCGGCATCGACGTCTGGCTCAGCGCGCTGGCCTACGGCGCGGCCGGGATCACGGTGCTGATGACCGAGGCCGAAGCCCCCCAATATGCGGCCGCGCTGGGCCAGCAGATGGAGATCGCCCAGGCCATCCTCGACGGTCTCGGGTATGCCGGACCGCACCTGCAACTGCTGCGGGTGAGCAGCCTGGACGAGCTGACGGTGGCGCTGCAGCACGCGCCGCGTGGCGAAGTCCCAGCTCAGCGCGCCGGCTTCAACATCGCCGCCGATAAACGGAATACGCTCGACTATGCGCTCGACCACCTGGTGAAGCACGCCCCGGTGAAGGCGGACCAGATCGCGCTGCCGGCCGGCGCGCCCTTCGGCACGCTGGCGGTGGACAGCGCGGCCTGCAGCCTGTGCATGTCCTGCGTCGGCGCCTGCCCGAGTTCCGCGCTGATGGACGGCCAGAACGCGCCCCAGCTGCGCTTCGTCGAGAAGAACTGCGTGCAGTGCGGCCTGTGCGCCACCACCTGCCCGGAAGACGCGATCCGCCTGGTACCGCGCATGAACCTGACGGAGACGCGCAAGCAGACCGTGGTGCTGAACGAGACCCAGCCTTTCCACTGCATCCGCTGCAGCAAGCCCTTCGGCACCCTGAAGATGGTCGAGACCATGCTGGCGCGCCTGGCTTCGCACCCGGCCTTTGCAGGGAACCTGGACCGCATGCGCATGTGCGGCGACTGCCGCGTGATCGACATGATGACGCCGAAGGACGAGGTCAACATCGCTGAGGTAAGGGAGCTGCGCCGCTAAGCAAGCCATGGCAGAATGTTCGAAACAGAACATAAGGAGACTGCCATGGCCGCTACCCCCTACGAGCGCTTCATCCAGGCGCGCGACTTCTTGCAGCAGCACCGCCTCGACTACGATACCGCCTATCGCGACTACCGCGCCCCCGAACTCGATGAGTTCAACTGGGCGCTCGACTTCTTCGACGTCCAGGCGCGCGGCAACGATACGCCGGCCTTGTGGGTGGTCGAGGAAGACGGCAGCGAACGCAAGATCAGCTACGCCGACATGGCCGCACGCTCCGACCAGGTGGCCAACTGGCTGCGCGCCCAGGGCGTCAAGCGCGGCGACCGCGTGCTGCTGATGCTGCCCAACCGCGTCGAGCTGTGGGAGATCATGCTGGCCGGGATCAAGCTGGGCGCGGTGCTGGTGCCGACCACGATGCTGGTTTCGCCCGCCGACCTCGAAGACCGCCTGCAGCGCGGCCATATCCGCCACGTGATCGCGCAGGCGTCCGAAGCGCACAAGTTCGCGACGCTGGCCGGCGACTACACCCGCATCGCCGTCGGCGGCGCGGCCGAAGGCTGGACCGAATTCACGGATAGCGCCAGGGCCGACAAGCAATTCGTCCCCGAAGGCGTGACCAAAGCCACCGACCCGCTGCTGCTGTACTTCACCTCGGGCACCACCGCGAAACCGAAGCTGGTGTTGCACAGCCAGCAGAGCTACCCGGTCGGCCACCTGTCGACCATGTACTGGATCGGCCTGAAGCAGGGCGACGTCCACTGGAACATCAGCTCGCCGGGCTGGGCCAAGCATGCGTGGAGCTGCTTCTTCGCGCCCTGGAATGCCGGCGCCACCATCTTCGTCTACAACTACGAGCGCTTCTCGGCGCGCGCCTGCCTGGACGTGATCTGCCGCTGCGGCGTCACCTCGCTGTGCGCGCCGCCGACCGTGTGGCGCATGATGATCAAGGAAGACCTGAGCGCCTGGAAACCGCCGCTGCGGGAACTGGTCGGCGCCGGCGAGCCGCTGAATCCGGAAGTCATCGAACAGGTCGAGCGCGCCTGGGGCATCCGCATCCGCGACGGTTTCGGGCAATCGGAAACCACCTGCCAGATCGGCAATCCGCCGGGCCAACTGGTCAAGCCGGGCTCGATGGGACGCCCGCTGCCGGGCTACAAGGTGACCCTGCTCGACATCGACGAGCAGCCGGCGCAAGAGGGCGAGATTTCGCTCATCCTCGACCCGGCGCCGCTGGGCCTGATGCTGTGCTACGAAGGCGACGAGGCCAACACCGCGGACGTCATGCGAGGAGGCCACTACAACACCGGCGACACCGCCACCGTCGACGAGGACGGCTACTACTTCTACGTCGGCCGCAACGACGACGTGTTCAAGTCCTCGGACTACCGCATCAGCCCCTTCGAGCTGGAGAGCGTGCTGATCGAGCACCCGGACGTGCTGGAAGCGGCCATCGTGCCCAGCCCCGATCCGCTACGCCTGTCGGTGCCGAAGGCCTTCATCACCCTGCGGCCGGGCGTCGAGCCGACCCGCGAACTGGCCGGCGCCATCTTTGCCTTCGCGCGCGAGCGGCTGTCGCCGTATAAACGGATCCGCCGGCTGGAGTTCGCCGAGCTGCCGAAGACGATCTCGGGCAAGATCCGCCGGGTCGAGCTGCGCAAGGCGGAGCAGGCGGGTGGGCGAGAGGGGATGGAATTCCGGGAAGAGGATTTTGCTGCTTGATTGCAGGTTTGTGATCTGATGGCGTACAGTCTGGATGGCAAAGACCGCTTGAATAGCGGGCGGACGTTCGATTACAACTCGAAGATCCTGCTTTCTACGGGCGACAGCCTGTGGTCCGACTCCAGCAAGCAAATGCTGACGATCGTTGCTGACGAGGTAGGCCGACACGATTTTCTATACGCGGCCTGCAGTGTCGAAATGTTTCAAATCCAGTACGGCGTCGAAGGACACCATCCGAACTGCACAGAGAATTTGACGAAAGGCCTGCAGACGCTGGGCATCGAGCCCGGTCCGCTGCCAATCCCATTCAACATTTTCCAGCACGCTACGATTGAGGGCGCCAAGCTTGTCGTGCACTCGCCGCTATCCGAAGCTGGCAACGCAATCGTATTCAAAGCGGAGATGGATGTGGCGATTGCGCTTTCTGCATGCTCAGCTTCAGTCTGTAATGGTGGCAAGTGCAAGCCGATTGCATTCGAGATCCTGGAGCAGTAGAGCTCACCCCTATGGCAAACTCGCAGGCTCACGCGCAAAAATGGATAAGCTTCCTGTTGACGCAGGACCTGCCGTTTATCGCCACTTTGTCGAAACAGATAGCAGTCGGCAAGCTTGGCGAGCTTTGTGAGTGCGGCTGTCACGGATTTGCGTTTGTGGTCCCGGATGACGCGAAGGTCCCGCCGCTACAGGATAGAGCGGGCCTGTTTTACGAGGTGGCTTTCACGTCGAACTTCCCCGAAGAGATCGATATGCTTTTCTTTACTGACGAGAGAGGGAATCTGAGCTGGGTGGACGTCACGTACGGCGGGGCGAACATCGGGCCTATGCCTGAAGGGGTGATTCCAGGTGACAAAATCGGTGTCTGGCCAGCCCAGCGTGACTAGCCCACTGGCGAACATGTCGAGCAAGTCAGTCAAGTTGGCGCCGCGAAAATTTCATGAACTGATCGACCGGGGATGGGTGTAACATGGCATTTTGGCAACCCACCATGTCGAAAGAAGCCTCCATGCGCCTGCCCATCGTCCGTCGCTTGTCCACCGTGCTTCTCGCGCTGTCCGTGATCGCCGCCTGTTCGACGCTGCAGTGGCGGCCTGACAGCAAGGCCACTGCGCCGGCAATCGATGGTTTCGGCGTGGACGGCATGCAGCCTTCCAAGGCCAACGAAGCCGCGCGCCGCCTGTTCGCGCAGGGCATGGCCCAGGTCTACGGCTTCAACGAGGCTGAAGCCATCCGCTCCTTCAAGGCCGCGCTGGCACAGGATCCCGATTGCGCGCTGTGCGCCTGGGGCGTGGCGTATCAGATGGGGCCGAACATCAACGATACCGACCGCCACGACCTGCGCGAGGCGATCCGTTACGTGGACTACGCCGTCAAGCACAGCGCCGGCAGTTCGGAGCACGACCGGGCCCTGATCGATGCGCTCGCCGTGCGCTACGGCACGGACCGCAAAGCCCGCGCCGCTGCCGTGATCCAGGCGGACATCTGCGGCGCGCCCGGATCAAAGCGGGCCGATCCACTCGACATTGTGTATGCCGAGCGCATGCGCGAGCTGGTAGCGCGCTTTCCCGGCGACCCGGATATCCTGGCGATCTATGCCGAAGCCGAGCTGGTGGCCACGCGCGACGACTGGTGGGACCGGCGTACCGGCAAGCCGGCCGGCCGCGTGGGCGAGCTGGCCGGCATGCTCGAACAAGGCCTGGTGCTGCATCCCGGACACGTCGGGCTGAACCACTACATGATCCACACGGTCGACGCGGTGCCGGTAGCCCGGCGCGCCGAGGCGTCAGCAGACCGGCTTGGCGCGCTGGCGCCAAAGTCGCCGCATTTGCTGCACATGCCGTCCCACACTTACGCCCACCTGGGCCGCTATGCCGACGCCACCCGCGTCAACCAGGCGGCCGTTGCCGCCGACGAGGCCATGGAACTGGAAATGAAACGCCAGAAGTTCTCGGTTAGCAAGGACTGGCGCGGCCACAATCTCCACTTCCAGTGGCATGCCGCGCTGATGGAGGGACGCGGCGACCTGGCGCTGTCCACTGCGCGCGCGCTCGCCCTGCGCGGCAAGGGCGACAACACGTATCACGAATACCTGCGAAGCCTGCCGATGCTGACCCTGCTGCGCCTGCAGCGCTGGGACGCACTGCGCAAGGAGCCACTGCCGACCGGCGACAAGGGCGTCGCGACCGTGATGGGGCAAATGGCGAGTGGCATCGCACTGGCGCAGGCGGGGCAGCGCAGCGCAGCGCAGGCGGCGCAAGCGCGGCTGGACCCGGCGGCCGATAAGTTGGTCAAGGATCATCCCGGCCAGGGCTATGTGGACAAATTGATGCGCAGTCTGGCGCGCACCGCGCAGGCGCAACTGCGCGCCGAAATTGCCTGGTACGGCCAGCAGGTGGACGAAGCCCTGGCTCAGCAGCAACTGGCTGTGACCGCCTCGTACGACGCCGAAGCCACCGAGCCGCCGATGCTGGCCGGCGGTCCGGGTTTGCGCCTGGGCGCCATGCAATTGGAGGCGCGGCGCTACGCGGCGGCCGAACAGAGCTTCCGCGCCCACCTGGCGGAACATCCGGGCAACGGTTGGGCCTTGCAAGGCTTGCGCCAGGCGCTGGCGGCGCAGGGCAAGCAGGCGGAAGCACAGGCCACCGAGCGCGAGCTGGAACGCAACTGGAAGCAGGCCGACAGCGGTTTGCGCTCGGCGGCGCGATAAGTTCCGGGATCAGCCCACAGGCTTACAAACCGAGCATCCTGATAAGGAAGTAGGTGACGAGCCCCAGGCCCAGGAGCGCCAGCAGGAAAACTGCGACCGCCTTGCCGCCCGCGCGCAACACCGCACGCCTTTCGTTCGCGATCCGCTTCCCTTTCTTCCCCTGATCGTAATGCCACTTGACGGCGAAGAACATGCCCGTGGCTAGCACGAGAAACTTGAACGCAACGAAGACGACAGGGATCCATTCCATCATGTGAATATTTCTAATGTGCCGAATGCAGATGAGAGGAGAAAAGCTCAGCGAACGCCATGCAAGAACGGTGTCGCTACACGTTCTGACGCATACTACTTGAAAGCAATATCCATACATCGAGACAAAATGTCCCAGTTGAGAACCATACAAGATGAGGATTTGCCAAGCTGGCTGCCGCGCCTGGCCGGGAACAAAGGGCCACGTTTCCTGCAGATTGCGGATGCCTTGCAAGCGGCAGTGGAGGACGGATCGCTAAAACCGGGCGACCGTCTGCCTCCGCAGCGCCAGTTGGCAGCCCAGCTGGACGTCGACCTGACGACAATCACCCGCGCCTACGACGAAGCCAGACGCCGCAAGCTGTTGGAGGGCCGGGGCGCGCGAGGCACGTATGTCGCGGCGCCGAAAGTCGAATTGACGGCTATCCTCGACCTGAGCATGAATACCCCGCCACCGCCGGAGGGCGTGGACTTCGACGACATGTTGAAACAAGGTCTGTCTCAAGTACTGATCCGGGCAGATAACGAATTGCTGATGACTTACCACCTGGGCGGGGGCAGCGACGCCGACCGCAAGGCTGGCGCCACATGGCTGGCGCCGATGTTCGGACATCTGGATTCGCGACAGCTAGTCGTCTGTCCGGGTGCGCAGGCGGCGATCGCCGCCTTGATCCTTGCGCTGACGGTGCCTGGCGACGTCATCCTGGCAGAGCCAACGACGTATCATGGCTTGCGTGACGCAGCGACCCAGTTCGGCCGGCACCTCATTGCGGTGGACGCGGACAAGCACGGGATGGTGCCGGAGATGCTCGAGGAAGCGTGCCGCCGGCACATGCCCCGCCTGGTCTACCTCAATCCGACCTTGCAGAACCCGACCGCGATCACCATGCCGGAACGCCGGCGCAAGCAGCTTGCCGGCATCGCGAAGCGCTGCAATGTACGCATCGTCGAGGACGATCCCTACTGGCTCCTTGCCGATGCCCCGCCACCGCCCATTGCCAGCTTCGCCCCGGAACAGGCGATCTACATCTCGACCCTGTCGAAATGCCTGACGCCCGGCTTGCGTATCGCCTTCGTGCTCATACGCGATCCGCGGGAACGCGAACGTTTCCTGGTCGCGTTACGATCGTTTGCACTGATGGCCGCGCCCCTGACGGCCGCACTGGCGACGCAGTGGATCCTCGACGGTTCGGCTCAGGGATTGATGGAAGGCGTACGCAAGGAGGCGCGCCTGCGCCAACGGATGGCCCGGGATGTTCTGGCGGGGCGCTATAGCGGCGCCGGAGATGGCCTGCACGTATGGCTCGAGTTGCCGGCCTATTGGAACTCATCGGCGCTTGCGCGTGCCGCCGCCAGCGACGGCATCGCAGTCACGCCCGCGGAGGCATTCGCAACCGGCAGCGTATCCCCGAATGCAATTCGGATCTCCTTGGGCAGCATCAGGGATCGTGGCCGCTTGCAGGCGGGTCTGCAACGCCTGTCCCAGCTGCTTGTGCGGCGGCCCGAGTCGGTCGGCGCTGTGGCGTCCTGAGGTGGCCTACATCGCCAGGCCGATCCCTGCCGCGCCTGCAAGGACCAGGCTGGCGCCCCACACGGCATCCAGGTTCAGCCAAACCCGCCGCAGAAAACTCAAGCCCAGATAGCGGTACACGATCCACGCAATGGCGATCCCGGCGAGCAGGGTAGCGAGGGTGTGCACCACCGCGACCAGCACCGCCGTCCCCATGGTCGCCTGCGCCAGGGCGCGCGCCAGCTCGCCATGGCCCGGCGCGGGGCACAGGCTGAGCATGAAGGGCACCAGCATTAATCCCGCCCCGTGCGCGGTGGCCATCAGGAAGGACCACCACGCCAGCCGGGTCGGCGGAATGCGCGCCAGCAGGCGGGGGTGGCGGCGCCTGAGCAGCTTGAAGGCGCCGAACAGCAGCACGGCCAGGCCGGCGCCTATGCGGATGGCGCGGCTCCACTCCACATACCAGCTGAGCCAGGCAAAGGGCGCCAGCGCGACGGCGATCGCCATGAAATGGCCGCCGCCCAAGGGCAGCAGGGTGGCGAAGACGGACCGCGCGCGCCGGTCCGCCATGCCGTTGGCCACCGCCAGCGGCCAGCCCATGGCGGGATTCAGGCCATGGTAGAGGCCCAGCGCGACAACGGCGACCCAGAGCGCGATGGTGTTCAAGCCGAGCGCATCAAGCCGATGGATAGCAGAACGAATCGGTCGAGCAGTCGCCGCCCTGCAGCCGGATCTGGTGCGCGGCGTAATCCGGCCCGAAATCGACATAGAAGGACGGGTCCAGTTCGATGCCGCCGTTCTCGCCGACCTTGCACATCAGCTGCACGCCCGGCACGCCGTCCGGGTAGAACTGCGCGTCCCAGCTGCTGTAGAGCGAGTTGGTGAAGTAGACGCGCTTGCCGTCCCGGCTGATCTCCGTCATCTGCGGGCCGCCGCCGACCGGCCGGCCGCTCGGATGCTTCGCATGCTGCGCGATGCCGCCGACGCGTACGCTGCCGGTCAGCTTCGGGTTCATCGGATCCCTTACGTCGTACTGCCGCAGCTCGCCGGTGCCCCAGCAGGCCACGTAGAGGAAGCGGTCGTCGAGCGACAGGTCGATATCGCTGATCAGCGGCGGCACCGCGCCAAAGCCTTTCAGCAGCGCCGGCAGCTGGTCGGCGTCGGCCGGCTCCGGCGGGATGACGGCGGTCTTCTTGATGTGGAATGTGCCGTTTTCGCGATACCAGGTCCAGATCGATCCTTCCAGGTTGCTGGTGTCGACCACCACGCCCAGGAAGCCGTATTCCCGGGTGGGATCGTGGGCGGGGCGGATCTCGAGCGCCATCTGGTGCTTGGCGCCCAGGTCGATGGTCTGCAGGTGCTTGCGGTCGCGCAGGTTCCAGAAATGCACTGCGTGCCCGTATTTGTTCGCGAGCAGGTCTTCGGGGACGATGCCGTTTTCGAATTGCGGCGGCAGCCCCCATTCGCTCGACACCATGTAATCGCGCGGCAGGTTCCACCAGAAATCGTAGTGCAGCTTTTGCGGGCCGCGGTCGATTTCCCACTTGCCGAGGATCTCGAAGTTTTCACAGTCCATGATGGCGATGCCCGGAGGACCCTCGGTGCCGTCCGCACCGGCGCCGCCCAGGGTGCTGATGTAGATGCCCTCCGGGCCGCAATGCACGGTGTGGGGACGCGAGTAGCCAGTCTTGCGCATCAGCTCTTCCGGTTCGATGGTCTTGACCAGCTGCGGGTTGCGCGGATCGGGCTGCGTATCCACGATGTAGATGCGCGAGGAGCGGATGCCGGGAATGACCAGGTAGCGGCGCGCCAGGTGCGCATGGCCCGACATCGGCGACAGCGCCGAGCTGCAGGCGTTCCAGCCGAAGTGGTGGAACTCGTCCCCGGTATAGGGCATGACCAGCTTGTTGATCACCGCGCCATAAGTGCTCGACTGCGGATCGACGTCGATGACGGCCAGGGCATCGGGCCGGGAGCGGCTAGGGGACAGCAGCACCGTGTAGGCGATATGTTCGGGTTCCGCTTCCATCGCGAGGCGCGGCGACGGATGAAAGGTGGGATCGGGACGCAAGGTCTGCAGCATGACGGTTCCTCATTCAAGGTGGTCAGGGTGGCCGACCCATAAGACTGTGCGCAGGACCGGGCGCCGTCAAGACCGATGCTTATGCTCTTTGTCCCGGATCATATTGTTCGTGTGCGGCACAAGTAGTGCTTTTCGGTCAATAATAGGCATCCTCTTCGTTCATCCATCGCCCACGAAACCGCAATGAGCCCATCCGCAAAAAGTTACGAAGTCAGGAAGTCCCCGGTCCACGGCAACGGCGTGTTCGCGCTGCGCCCGATCGCCGCCGGGGAGCGCATCATCGAATACCGCGGCGAACGCATCAGCTGGGATCACGCCACCGAGCGCGCCGCCGAGCGCGGCGGGCCGATCAACCACACCTTCTATTTCAGCCTCGCCGACGGCAACGTGATCGACGGCGGCCGCCGCGGCAACGATGCGCGCTGGATCAACCACGCCTGCGAGCCGAACTGCGAAGCCTACGAGGAAGACGGCCGGGTCTACATCCACGCCCTGCGCGATATCGACGAGGGCGAGGAGCTGAACTACAACTACGCGCTGATCTACGACGAGCGCCACACGCCCGCCCTCAAGCGCCTGTTCGCCTGCCGCTGCGGCACGCCGGGCTGCACCGGCACCATGCTGGCGCCGAAGCGCCGCGCCAAAAAGTCGTCCACCGCCCGCGCCTGAATCGAAAGGTCTTCATGAAACCAGTCGTCCGCAGCCTGTTAGAGACCGATCTGTACAAGTTCACGATGTGGCAGGCTTTCCTGCACATGCACCCGGGCGCCACCGGCGAATACGATTTCAAGTGCCGCAACACGCCCGCCTATCCGCTGGCCGAGCTGAAGGACGACGTCGAGCGCGAGCTGGACCACCTGTGCGAGATGATGTTTACCGAGGAGGAAGTCGAGTACCTGCGCGGGCTCCGCTTCATCAAGAGCGACTTCGCCGACTTCCTGACCCTGTTCCGCTTCCAGCGCAAGTTCATCCACGTCGAGACCGACGGCCCGCACCTGCGTATCCGTGCCGTCGGCCCCATCGTGCACGTGATGGGCTTCGAGATCTTCGTCCTCTACATCGTCAACGAGCTGTACTTCCGCCGCTTCGACCAGGCCGTCGCGCTGGAAGAGGGACGCAAACGCCTGGCGCAGAAGGTTGAGGAGTTCCGCGCCTTCGATGCCGAGCCCAAGCGCCTGAACCCCTTCGAGTTCTTCGACTTCGGCGTGCGCCGCCGCTTTTCCGGCGAATGGCACGAGGAGGTGGTGCAGACCATGGCGCGCGAGCTGCCGCACTTCTTCAAGGGCACCTCGAACGTCTACCTGGCCAAGAAATTCAACCTGGTGCCGATCGGGACCATGGCCCACGAATACATGCAGGCCTTCCAGTCCTTCGACGTGCGCCTGCGCGACTTCCAGAAGAAGGCGCTCGAGGACTGGGTGCAGGAATACCGGGGCGACCTCGGCACTGCGCTGACCGACGTGGTCGGCATGGACGCCTTCCTGCGCGACTTCGACCTGTATTTCGCCAAGCTTTTCGACGGCCTGCGCCACGATTCCGGCGACCCGGTCGAGTGGGGCGAGAAGGCGATTGCCCACTACGCCAAGCTGCGCATCGACTCGCGCACCAAGCGCCTGGTGTTCTCTGACGCGCTGACGGTGCCGAAGGCGCTGAACCTGTACCGCCACTTCGCCGACCGCGTGCAGCTGGGCTTCGGCATCGGCACCAAGCTGACCAACGACACGCAGTATGAGCCGCTCAACATTGTCATGAAGCTCACGCGCTGCAACGGCCAGCCGGTGGCCAAGCTGTCCGACAGCCCGGGCAAGGGCATGGGCACGGACGAGACCTTCATCGCATACTTGAGGCAGGTGTTCGACCAGCATATCTGAGGAGTTGCGATGAAACTCGACGGGCGCAGCGCAATAGTGACCGGTGCGGCCGGCGGCATCGGCCTCGCCACCGCGCGCCGGCTGCTGAAGGACGGCGCCAGCGTGCTGCTGGCCGACCTGAACGAGGAAAAGATGGCGGCGGCCGCGGCCCAGCTGGCGGCCGAGCTGAAGGCTGACCCCAAGCGCATCGCCACCATCGTCTGCGACGTTGCGAACGAGGACCAGGTCGTTGCTGCGGCCGACGCCGCGATCGCGAAGTTCGGGCACTGGGACATCGTCGTCAACAATGCCGGCCTGATGATCTTCAAGCCGATCGAAGAGCAGACCGTCGAGGACTGGCAGCGCATCCTCGGCGTCGACCTGCTCGGCGCCTTCCTGTTCATCAAGCAGGCCTTCCTCAAGATGAAAGGGGGCGGCGCCGTGGTCAACGTCTCCAGCGTGCATGCGGTCGAGACCGTGCCGCTGGTCGCGCCCTATGCGGCGGCCAAGACCGCGCTGCTGTCGCTGACGCGCTCGGCCGCGCTGGAGGGCAAGCCCAAGGGCGTGCGCGTGAACGCCGTGCTGCCGGGCGCGGTCGATACGCCCATGCTGTGGGAGAACCCGAACGTGCGCTCCGGCGCCGAAGTCATCAACAAGGCCGAAGTCGGCACCCCCGACGACATCGCCGCCGCCATCGCCTTCCTGTGCGGCGACGATGCCGCCTTCATCCTGGGCGCCGGGCTGCGCGTGGATGGCGGGCGGCTGGTGCGGCTTTGATCTCTCAACGACGACTGCGCTTGCAGATCCTCGCATAGCACCTATCCTGCATAGGATGGCGCCGATGGCGTCCACTATTGCGGAGGTGCGCATGACCAACATGAAAAACGAAGTGGTCGCGGCATTCAAGGCCACGCTGCGGGGACCGGTGCTACAGTCGGGCGACCCCGGCTACGACGATGCGCGCGCGATCTGGAACGCCATGATCGACCGCCGCCCCGGCCTGATCGCACGCTGCGCCGGCACCGCCGACGTGGTCCAGGCCGTGAATTTCGCGCGCGAGAACGGCTTGCCGCTGGCCGTGCGCGGCGGCGGCCACAACATCGCCGGCAGTGCACTGTGCGAGGACGGCCTGGTGATCGACCTGTCCGGCATGCGCGACGTCCACGTCGACCCGCGCAAGCGCTTTGCCTGGGTCAGCGGCGGGGCGCTGCTGTCCGACGTCGACCATGAAACCCAGTCCTGCGGGCTGGCGGTCCCGCTCGGGATCAACTCGACCACCGGCGCCGCCGGCCTGACCCTGGGCGGCGGCTTCGGCTGGCTGAGCCGCATGTACGGGCTGGCGGTCGACAACCTGGTCGGCGCCGAGGTCGTTACCGCGGACGGCAAGCGCCACTGGGCGAGCGCGCAGGACGAGCCGGACCTGTTCTGGGCGATCCGCGGCGGCGGCGGCAACTTTGGCGTGGTCACGCTGTTCCAGTTCGCCCTGCACCCGGTCGGACCGGAGGTAACGGCCGGGCTGGTCGTGTTCCCGTCCTCGCAGGCACGCGAGGTGATGCGCCGCTACCGCGATTTCGTCGACGTCCTGCCGGACGACGCCAGCGTCTGGGCCGTGCTGCGCCAGGCGCCGCCGCTGCCTTTCCTGGCGCCCGAGGTGCACGGCACCGCCATCGTCGCGCTGGCCGTGTTCTCGCCCAAGCCTCCCGATGCGGTGGCGCCCATGCTGGAACAGATCCGCGGCTTCGGCCAGCCGGTGGGCGAGCACGTCGGCGCGATGCCCTACGAAGCCTGGCAGAAGGCCTTCGATCCGCTGCTGGCCCCGGGCGCGCGCAACTACTGGAAATCGCACAACTTCACGCGCCTGTCCGACGACGCCATCGACGTCGTGCTGCGCTATGCCGGGGCGGTGCCGACGCCGCAATGCGAGATTTTCCTCGGCCTGATCGGCGGCAAGGCCAACGCCCGCGCCCCCGGCGACACCGCCTACCCGCACCGCAACGTGCAGTTCGCGATGAACGTGCACGGGCGCTGGCTGGAACCGGCCGACGACGACAAGGTGGTGTCGTGGGCGCGCGAGTTCTTCACCGCCGCCGCGCCGCACGCCGCCGGCAGCGTCTACATCAACTTCCTGACCCAGGACGAAGGGGCGCGCATCCACGAGGCCTATGGCCCCAACTACGCGCGCCTGGTCGAGATCAAGCGGCGCTACGATCCCGACAACCTGTTCCGCTTCAACCACAACATCCGTCCTGACGCATGACGCGTCGGATCGATGCCCGGGGGCATCGCTTGCGGTGCCCCCGGGACCGTTCACCCGTCCTATCGGTGCTAAACTAGCCCGATGCTTTCCACCGTCGACCTCCACCTGCGCAGCTACGGCAAACTCACCGATCCGGACCGCCACGACTACGGCCAGCTGGTGCTGCCGCTGAAGGGCGCGCTGCTGCTCGAGGTCGAAGGGCGGCAGGGCGTGCTCGATCCGCTGCGCGCCGGCTTCGTCGCGCCTGGCGCCTGGCATGCCCAGCACGGCGATGCCGGCAACCGCTCCATCATCGTCGACATCGGCTTTGACGCGATCGCGCCGGACGCCGCCGAGCGCCTGTTCGAGCGTCCCTTCGCGCCGCTCGGCCCGGCCTCGCGCAAGCTGATCGAATTCATGGCGCTGATGACGGAGCGCGGCGCGGCGGCGCCTGCGGTGGTGCAGGGCTGGGTGCCGCTGCTGGTCGATACTCTCACGCTCGACGAAGCGCGTCCCGCGTCCAGGCTGGCCGCGCTGCTGGCCCGCATCGAAGCCGCGCCCGGGCAGCCATGGACCACGGAATCGATGGCGAAGCTGCTGGGCTGCAGCGTCAGCCGCCTGCACGCGCTGTTCCGCGAGGAGCACGACACCACGCCGCATGCCTGGCTGCTGGAGCACCGCCTGGCCCGCGTGCGCGACTGGCTGACGAGCACCGACGCGCCTATCGCCGAGATCGCGCTGCGCGCCGGCTTCTCGGAACAGAGCGCGCTGACGCGGGCGCTGCGCAAGGCCACTGGAATGACGCCGGCGGTGTACCGGCGGCAGCACCGGTCCGCTCAGGCATGAGCCGCAAGCCGCCGCCATTCACGGATGCCGACCGCTGGGAGCTGTCGCGGGCGATGCTGACCCTCGCTGACCAGGCTGAGGCGATCTGGGCTGAGCTGGCGGCGCAGAACTATGGCCGGCCGAGTGCAATCGTGCGTGCGGCGCAGCTGGATTTTGCCGGCCGGGTCGCGAGCAGGGAAGGCTTGCGCGCATATTGGCGTGAGACGGCCAGGGAGCAGTTGTCGGCCCTGGATTCCACGTTCGACAAGCAAAGCGGACATGTTGTGGCGCCCTACGCCTACCGTTCGCCCTTGATCGGCGAGCTGCGCAGCAAGGCGCATTTGCTGCCGAGCGCCCCGGGCCGGACTTCGCCGCAAATCGAGCCCGCACTCAAGGCATGGGTCGAGGAAATCGGCACGGCTTATGCGGACAAGGAAGGGCTGCTGGAGCCTGCACGGAGTGCGATCCGTGACGCGGCAAAGGCCCTGGGCGCTCCCGAACGGCCCGAATTTGCCGGACTGGATTGGCGCGGGCGCATGGCGCTGCAGCGCGAACGCTACGCGCAGGCCCTGGCTCCCGAAGGCTTCACGCTTGTGGCCCCCAGCCGCAGCTTCACGCATTTCCAGCGGCCTATGACGGGCGGCAAATATGTTTTCAGCCTGCTCGACGATTTCAAGGCGATGGGCATGCATGGCAAACTCACGCCCCAGTTCGCGATCATTTTGCCAGGCACGCCGATCGCCTCCGTCCATCGCATGCCGCCTTGCCTGGCCGAATTCGCGCCAGGCGCGGTGGTGCCGGAGTTCCACTGGTCCTGTCATTTCGAGCCCGCCTCGTGGCCCGAACTCTGCCTGGCCACCGACACGGTCGCCCACCTGACAACGATCCTGTTCCGCCGCTTGGACGCCGCGCTGCAGAACAGGTCAATTTGAGGCGAGGCCGGGTCAAGAAATAGCCGAGCGTTTCCCGCATCATGCTGCTCGGAGGTTTTACTTACATGCTTACACGTAATCACTGGCTCGGCATTGGCGCGAGTATCCTGGCCGGCGCCTTCTGGGGCCTGGTCTTCCTTACTCCCGAGCTGACGCGCGGCTTCACGCCGCTGCAGCTCTCGGCCGGCCGCTACCTGGCCTACGGGCTGGTGGCCGCGGCGCTGCTGGCGCCGTCCTGGCGCCGCGTGCGGCCCATGCTGGGCTGGCGCGACTGGCGCACGCTGGGCTGGCTCAGCTTTGCCGGCAACATCATCTATTACGTCTTCCTGGCGAACGCCGTACAGCTGGGCGGGGTGGCCATGACCTCGCTGATCATCGGCCTGCTGCCGGTGACCGTCACGCTGGCCGGGCGCCGCGACGCCGATGCAGCGCCCATGCTGCGTCTGCTGCCTTCGCTCGCGCTGGGCATTGCGGGACTGGCCTGCATCAGCTGGCAGTCGCTGTCGAACCCGCAGCATGGCTCGATGCAGGGCTCGCTGGTCGGCCTGTTGTGCGCGGTCGGTTCGCTGGTGTCCTGGACCCTGTACGCGGTCGGCAACAGCCGCGCGCTGACCCGGCTGCATGGGGTGTCGGCCCACGACTGGAGTTTGCTGGTCGGCGTCGTCACCGGGGCCCAGGCGCTGCTGTTGGCGGTGCCGGCTTTCGTGCTGCATCCCGGCGAGCATGCCTCGTCTTCGTGGCTGTACTTCGCCGGCGTGGTCACCACCGTCGCGATCCTGTGCTCGGTGGTCGGCAACGCCTTGTGGAACCACGCCAGCCGCCTGCTGCCGCTGACCATGACCGGGCAGATGATCGTGTTCGAGACCCTGTTCGCGCTGCTCTACGGCTTCATCTGGGAAGCGCGCCTGCCCACCGGGCTGGAATGGCTGGCGATGGCGCTGCTGATCGCGGGTGTGCTGAGCTGCGCGTCGGCGCACCGGGAGCGCTCGCCGGAAGCTGCTGCCGTCGTTACCTGAGCAGCGCGAGTTCAGCAAACTGCGCCACGGCGAAATCGACGAAGGCACGCAGCCGCGGCGGCATATGGCGGCTGCTGGGCATGACCAGGTGCACCGGCAGCGGCTCCGGTTCGTAATCGTCCAGCACGCGCGTCAGGAGGCCGGCGCGGAGCAGCGGCTCGACCTGGTAGGACAGGGCGCGCGCAATGCCGAAGCCGTCGCAGGCCGCGCCCAGCACCGCCTCGACGTCGTTCATGCGCAGGCGCGGGCTGTAGCGCACCACGTGCTCGCGTGCGCCGGCCTTGAATCGCCATTCGGCAACGCTGCGCACCGAGGTCGACATGATCAGCTCATGCTCCGCCAGCTCGGCCGGCGTGGCCGGCGTGCCGCGCCGCTCGAGATAGCCGGGACTGGCCACGGTCACCCGGGCTACCTGGCCGAGCGTGCGCGCGACCAGGCTCAGATTCGACAGGGCGCCGATGCGTAGGGCGGCGTCGATGCCTTCCTCGATCAGGTCCACGTTGCGGTCCGACAGCAGCAGCTCGACCTGCACTTCCGGATGCGCGGCGAGGAAGCGCGTCACCACCGGCGCCACGTGCCTGCGCCCGAATACGTTCGGTGCGGCGATGCGCAACAGGCCGCGCGGCGTGCCGGCGGTTTCCGGCAGCAGCGCGGCGTCGTAGTCGGCCAGCAGGCGGCGCGCCTGTTCCGCCAGGCGCAGGCCTGCTTCGGTCGGCGTCAGGCGGCGCGTGCTGCGTTCCAGCAGACGCGCGCCGGCGCGCACTTCCAGCGCGCCCAGCACGCGCGTGACGGCGGCCGGGGAACGGCCCAGCTTGCGCGCGGCGGCGGCCATGCTGCCGGTATCCAGGATGGCGACCAGGATCTGCAGTTCGTCGAGTCTGTCCATTATTGCGTGAAATGAAATGCTGAATTGCCATTATGCCGGATTCACACGGTAAGGCGATGGGCCTAGGATGGTGGCTCCAATCACTCTGAAGAGACGATCATGGACCAGCCTCGACGCATCCTCCACGGCACCCGCCTGTCCGGCCACACCCACCGGGTCATGCTCTTTCTGCACCTGCTCGGCCTGACTTACGAGTTTGCCGACAGCCCGGCGGCGGTGCGCGACACGCCCGCATTCCGCCGCCTGAACCCGACCTGCCAGATCCCGGTGCTGGAAGACGAGGGCCTGGCGCTGGCCGACAGCAATGCCATTCTCGTCTACCTCGCCAAGCGCTATGCGGCGAACAGCAACTGGCTGCCGGAAGACCCGGCGGGTGCGGCGCGCGTGCAGCGCTGGCTGTCGCTGGCGGCCGGCGAGATCGCCTACGGCCCGGCCAGCGCCCGCATCAACGCGCGCTTCTACGACACGGGCGTGCAGCCGGCGCTGATCCAGCGTCTTGCGGCCAGGGCGCTTGGCTTGATGGAAGGCGAGCTGGCCGCGCATGCCTGGCTGGCCGGCGAGGCGCCGAGCATCGCCGACGTTGCCTGCTACGCCTACATCGCCCATGCGCCCGAGGGCGGCATCGCCCTGGATCCCTACCCGCAGGTGCGCGCGTGGATCGCCAGGGTGCAGGCCTTGCCGGGCTTCGTCCCGATGCCGGACGCGTGAGGCGGCCATGAGCGACGACCGTATCGCCATGCCTTTCCACGCCGGCGAGCTGCAAGCCCAGCGCCTGGCCGGCGCCGCACCCGCCGCGGCGCCGATCCGTGCCACCATGCCGGAGCAGCACCGGGCCTTCTTTCCCTTGCTGCGCTTCGTCTGCGTGGCGGTGCCGGATGCGGACGGCTGGCCGCTGGCGACGCTGGTGGAGGGTGCGCCCGGTTTCGCCAGTTCGCCCGATCCGGCGCGGCTGATGGTCGGCGCGATGCCGCCGTCCGGCGATCCGGTGCGTGCGCATCTGAGGGCAGGGGCGCCGGTCGGCCTGCTCGGCATCGACCTGGGCACGCGCCGGCGCAACCGCCTGAACGGCACGTTCGTGCAGGTGGCGGCGGAGGGCTTCGCGATCGATGTGCTGCAATCTTTCGGCAACTGCCCGCGCTATATCCAGGTGCGCGAGCTGGCGCCGGTGGTGCGCCAGACCGGGCCAGCGATCGACTTCGGTGAAGTGTTGCCGGCACGGGCGCGCGAGCTGCTGGCAAGCAGCAGCACCCTGTTTGTGGCCAGCGCCAGCGGCGCCGATGCGGCAGGCGCGGCGTCAGGCCTGGACATCTCGCACCGCGGCGGCCCGGCCGGCTTCGCGCGGCTGGAGGACAGCGTGCTGAGCATCCCGGACTTCAACGGCAACCGCTACTTCAACACGCTCGGCAATTTCATCGCCGAGCCGCGCGCCGCCATCGTGCTTGCCGATTTCGAGAGCGGCGACATGCTGCAGCTGCAGGGCCTCGTCGAGATCGACTGGAGCGCGGCGGATCCGGACCAGACGCCGCCGGTCGAGCGGGTCTGGCGCTTCCGCATCGTGCGCGGCGTGCTGCGCGAGGGCGCATTCGGACTGGTCGACCGCGCCGCACGGGGCCTCAGTGTCCAGGCAGGCGCAGGCGCCACAACTGGGTCGGCAGCGCCAGCGGCGCATCGCGGTTGAAGAAGGCCGAGTCCTGGATGCGCGAGGTGGTCACGTAGAGGCTCCCGTCCGGTCCCTGGCTGAAGGTGTCCGGCCAGCGCAGCCGCGGGTCCTGCGCCACCACGCGCAGGCCGCCAGCCGGACCCTGGGAGAGGTCGCGCGCCTTGACGGCATTGTCTTCGATCGAGGTGACGAACAGGGTCTGGCTGCCGCGGCCTATCCACAAGCCATCCGTGGGGCCGACCTGGCCGTAGGGCTGCACATAGCTGGAGACGTCCTGGCCGGCGAAGCCGCGCGTCTCCAGCACCGCGGACGGGATCCGGTACAGGTTTTTGCCGGTCAGCGACTTCCAGTACAGGTAGCTGCCATCCGAGGATAAGGCGATGCTGTCCGCCGCGAAGCTGATCTTGCGCCCGTCCGGATAGCGCAGCGGGCGACCGTCCGTTTCCACCACCACGCCCCGTTCCGGCTGGGTCGATGGATGGCCGTCGAGCACGCGGCGCGCCTCGCCGCTGGCCAGCTCGACCACTACCAGCGCGCCGCGCTGTCCCGCATCGGTAATGAAGGCAAAATGGCCGTCCGTCGAGAAGCGCACGTCGTTCAGGTAGGAACCCGGAATCGCGACCTTCTGGTTAAAGCGGATCACCTGGACGACGCGGTTGCTGGCCAGATCGACGCGTACCATTTTCGGTCCGCCCGGCACCAGGCCGTCGACGGCGGGCGCGGCCGGGTCGAGCACCCACAGACTGCCGCGTCCGTCGGCGACCACGCTCTGCACGCACACCCAGTAACGGGCCGGGTCGAGCTCGTCGGCGCGCACGTTGCGCCAGGCATTCCAGCGTGCGTCGGGATAGGGCCGCAGCGTGCCGTCCTTCATCACTTCGGCGACGGAAACCGGGCTGTCCTCGGTCCAGCGCGGGAAGTTGACGAAGATGCGGCCGCCTTCCGTCACGGTGACGCCGGTGACCTGGTGGGCGAACTGCGCGACGCGCTCCGGCGTGACCGTGTTGCCGGTCCAGCCCGTGGCCGCGGGCAGGTAAGCAAGACCGCCTGCGGCGGCGCTCGCAAGGACGAGTGCGGATAGCCTGAGTCTGAGCACCATGTCGATCTCGTGATTGGGCTAGCCGCAAGTCTGACATGCGCTTTTCGAAGGGCGTGTAGGCGCACGCCGGTTCCAGCTTAGGAATCGATGAAGACGATGCGGAAGGCGCCGGCGCCGTCAAAGATGACGCAGTGCCCACAGCCAGGCCGGCATGGTCGCCGCGCACAGGAGGCTGGAGAGCAGGATGGCCGAGTTCACGAGCTGGGCGCCGCCCCCGGCCGGCTTGACCACGAAGGCGGCGTTGATGCCGACCGGGCAGGAGGCCAGTACGGTCAAGACCATCGCGGCCGCCATCGGCAGCTGGAACACGAACACGGACAGGGCCGTCACGCCCAGCGGCAGCAGGACCAGCTTGGCCAGCACGACGGCGCCGGTGCGGCTCCAGCGGCCGGGCTTGAGCGAGGCCACCGAGGCGCCCAGCGACAGCAGCGCGCAGGGCAGGGCCGCGCCGCCCAGCATGTCGAGCGCGCGCAGCAGCGGGGCCGGCAACCCGACGTGCAGCAGGTTCAGCGCAAGGCCGAGCAGCAGGGCGGCGACGATCGGATTTTTCAAGGTGTTCAGCACCGGGCCGAACCAGCCGGACGGCGCCCCATCCTCGCTCAGGTGATAGAGCGTGAAGCAGAACAGGCTGTGGAAGGCGATCACGGGATAGGCGAACTGCAGGCTGCCTTCGCCGAGCACCTGCACCAGCACCGGCACGCCGACGAACACCGTATTCGAGTAGGTGGCAGCCAGGGCCGTGGCGGCGCCGTCGCTGCCGCGCTTCGCGATCCAGCGCGCCCCGGCGAACAGCAGGCCGAGCGGCAGGTAGAAGGCGCACAGCACCTTCCACGACAGCGAAGGCGGAATGCCGGTGCGCCAGGCGCTCGTGAACAGCAGGACGGGCACCAGGAATTTTGCCGTCAGCTCGGTGACGTCGGCATGCCAGCCAGGCTTCAACCAGGGCAGGCGGACGAGCAGGGCGCCGAGGCCCGCGAGCAGGAAGACCGGCAGCAGTTGAGTGAAAGGCATCGGCGCAGGAAGAGTCGGGTTCTGCGCCATTCTAATTGATGCGTTGCTTCTAGGATACACGTTACATTTCGTGTATTTCCTTTTGTATTTATCGCGGTATGCTAGAAAACTAGCTGCACAGAAATATCTAGAATCAGGATAAAGACATGAGACACTCCCTGCCTTCCACCCGTTTCCGCCGCCTGCGCGTGCTGTCCCTGCTGGCCGCCGTTGTCGCTCTTGCCAGCATCAGCCTGGCGCATGCCGATACGTCGCCGGCGCCGGTTCAAGCCGTCCAGAGCCGTTAATCGATCTTCCCGCGTACGCCGGCGCACAGTCGGCGTGCTGGCGCTTGCGTACAGTGTTCTCATTGGCCCCATGGCCTTCGGAGAACACAATGGATTCTATCAACCGCAATCAGCCCGAGAACAATCGCAAGGACCTCAGCGGCCGTGACGCCGTCAAACGCCTCAAGGACATGGCCGATGAGGCCGAGACCTGCTTTTTCGTGACCGCCACGGCGACCGGCGAAACCAACGGCGTGCGCCCGATGAGCGTGCGGGAAACCGACGACGCCGGCAACCTGTGGTTCCTCAGCGCCAGCGACAGCCACAAGAACCAGGAATTGGCATCCAACCCAGCGGTGAAGCTCTACTTCCAGGTCGGCGCCCATGCCGGTTTTCTCGAACTCGAGGGCCGCGCAGAAGTCCTGCAAGACAAGGCGAAGATCCACGAGCTCTGGAACGGCATGCTGAAAACCTGGTTCACGGAGGGCGAGGATGACCCGCGCATCACCGTGATCCGTTTCCAGCCGCAGTCCGGCTACTACTGGGACAACAAGCACGGCGCCGTCGTGGCGGGCGCCAAGATCGCCGTCGGCGCGCTGGTCGGCAAGACCCTCGACGATTCGATCGAGGGCCGCCTGGTCTTCTGAGGCTTCCGGAATACGGCGCTCAGCTGTCGAAACGCAGCTTCCACAACTGCGTCGGCAGCGCCGCCGGCGCATCCGGCTTGAAGAAGGCCGAGTCCTGGATGTGCGAGGTCGTCACGTAGATCGTGCCGTCGGGCCCCTGCGAAAAGGTGTCCGGCCAGCGCAGGCGCTCGTCCTGCACCACGATCTTCGCTTCGGCCTGCGGTCCGTCGGACAGCTTGCGCACCTTGATGGCATTGTCCTGCACCGAAGTCAGGTACATGTCCTCGCTGCCGCGTGCGATCAACAGGCCGTCGTTGACGCCGTTGGTGCCGTACTGCTCGACCTGGCCCGACACGTCCTCGCCTTTCAGACCCGGGCCGGTGAGGGCGCTGGACGGGATGCGGTACAGCTGGTCGCCCTTGATCGCCTGCCAGTAAAGGTACTTGCCGTCGGATGACAACTCGATGCCGTCGGCCGAGAACTCGACGCCGCGGCCGTCCGGGCGGCGCAGCACCTGGCCGTCGGCCGTCACGTTCAAGCCCTTCTTCATCTGCGTGGACGGATGGCCGTCCAGCACGCGCGCCGTCTTGCCGGCCGCGATATCGACCACCAGCAGCGCGCCCTTGACGCCGGAATCGGTAATGAACGCGTACTTGCCGTCGTTCGAGAAGCGCACGTCGTTCAGGTAGGAGCCTTGCGGCGCGGCGTCTTCGTCGAAGGCGATCACCTGGGTCACCTTGTCGCTCGCGAGATCGATGCGCACCAGCTTGGGCCCCTTGTCGACCACGTGGGCCTGGGCCGGCGCGGCCGGGTCCAGCACCCACAGGCTGCCGCGCTGGTCGGCCACCACGCTCTGCACGCAGACCCAGTGGTCGTTCGGCGTGATCTCGTCCTTCTTCGCATTGCGCCAGGCGTTCCACTCTTCGTCGGGATAAGGCTTGACTTCGCCGTCCCTGAGTTCCGCCACCGAGACCGCAGTGTCCTCGGTCCAGCGCGGGAAGTTCACGAAGATGCGATTGGTCTCCGAGACCGACACGCCCGTCACCTGGTGGCCGAAGTCGGCGACCAGTTCGATGTTTGCCTTACCTGTCATCGTACGTCCTTTTTTGTTAGGGGTTGAGCTCAGGCGGCCCTGCGGCTGCGCTGGACCTTCTTCGGCTCCGGCACGTCCCGCGCCAGGCGCTGCTGCAGCATGGCCAGCACCGCGGCTTCCTCGGGCTGCAGGTCCTGCAGGTCTTCGGCCAGTTTCTCTTCGGCGCGCGCCAGCAGGCCCTCGACCATGGTGCCGTCCATGTAGGAGTCCAGCACGGCCGGGTGCACGTAGCATTTACGGCAGACCGAGGGCGTGTTGCCGAGTTTTTCGGCCACCGTCTCGATGGCGCGCACCACGTTCTTCTTGGCCTGGGCCTCGGAATCGAATTTCTCGAATTCCTGCAGCGCGATCGCGGCCAGGACCGTGCCCGACCAGGTGCGGAAGTCCTTGGCGGTATAGTCCTCGCCGCTGATTTCGCGCAGGTAATCGTTGACGTCGGCGGAGTTGACCGTGTGCGGCTGCTTGTCGTCGTCGAGGTACTCGAACAGGTCCTGGCCGGGCAGGTCGCGCGAGCGCTGGATGATGCGCGCCAGGCGCCGGTCGTTGACCTTGACGTCGTGGTAGACACCGCTCTTGCCGCGGAAGCGGAACTCGACTTCGCTGCCGTCGATCTTCACGTGGCGGTTGCGAAGCGTGGTCAAGCCATACGACTTGTTTTCGCGCGCGTATTCGTCATTCCCGATCCGCATCATGGTCGCCTCGAGCAGGTAGACGATGGTCGCCAGCACCTTCTCGCGCGGCAGGCCGGGCAGGCTGAGGGCGCGGTCGACCTCCTTGCGGATCTGCGGCAGCGCCTTGCCGAACTTGATCATCCGCTCGTACTTCACCTCGTCGCGCACCTCGCGCCATTTCGGATGGTAGCGGTACTGCTTGCGCCCGCGCGCGTCGCGCCCGGTGGCCTGCAGGTGGCCATTGGCCTGGGGGCAGATCCAGACCTCGGTCCAGGCCGGCGGGATGGCCAGCGCCTTGATGCGCTTGAGGGTCGCTTCGTCGTGGATGGGCTCGTTGCGGGCGTCGAAGTAGCGAAAGCCGTCCTTGTCCGGCTCGCGGCGGATGCCGGGACGGTCGTCGAGGACGTAGCGCAGGCCGGCCGCTTTGGCGGCGGTGGGCGGGTCGCTGTTCGGTATCGGGTCGGCGTCTGTGGCGCGTTGTTCGGGGTCGTTGTCGCTCTTCATGATGGTCCCGTTCGTAGGTAGAAGCGGGGCCAAGTCTACGCCGGGGGCATATCGGTGCACCGTACGGGAGCGCACTTTGCTGCGGTATCTGCTTTACGATGACCATGTAGAAAAGAAAGGAGTGACGGTGATTACTCGACGGGATGCACAAAAGTATTTTCAGAAGTACGGAATTGCTTGATATGTTTTCAAGATCTTCAGACTGCTGTCGTTAATGCACTTACCTCAACCTTTGTCTTGAACAATATGAACAAATATGTGCAGTTTATTTTCATCGTTCTATTTTCGATCGTGTCAGCATTTTCCGAAGCGGCCACGAGCGATCCCTTAGAACGGACAAAGGCCACCTTGAACATGATTCAGCAAATTGCGAATGACATGTGTGAACAAGTGCCGCTAAATGGCTCACAGCAGAATTGGGAATTGTCCGGTGAAATGAAGGTGAAGCTGAGCAAGCTTCTCAAAGTGGCGGCAGATGCCGGCTTCAGCGGCGCTGCCAAATACAAGACCGGAGACTACAGTGGTTTGCTGCAACGGGATTTGCTGGCCGCGCAGAGGAATCGCAATGAGTGCCGCCAACACTACTTCGATGGCTTGAAAGACAAGCTCTTGAGTCCGAACCGTGTGGGCTCGAGTGCCATGCCGGCAAATTCGGCCAAGGTATCCTTGACGATCGACGATTTCAGCGTCGACGCCAAATCGAGGACACTCCAGCTGCGCGGTGTGTTCAGCAATACTCTCTCCAGCCCCGTGACAGTTACCGCAGTCTCGTTTTCGGCAAAGCACGAAGAACACAGAGCCAGACTCATCATCGCCGAACCGCAGTGGTCCCCGTTGTCCCTTTCACCGAATACGGCAACACCTTACTCGTTCGCAGTCCCTATTTCAGCCCGGGATGCAGACTCTTTTGCACAGCCTGCCAATCTCCCCGAGCAGATCTTCATCGATGTGCGTTCAGTCGACTCGAACGGCAATGCGAGCGACACAAGCAAACATTTCATGACTCTGAACTACTCCGAAAATTGTCACTGTGTGATCGGGATGTTGTTCGCAATGCCACACGCGATTCTTAAAAATACGACACCTATCTATAAGCCGGGAAAAGATGTTTATATAGTTGCAAAAGGGTTCATGCCTGCTTTGGACTAGATCGCCCATTAATACCTTCTGCTTGTCCTGATATAGAGAAAGAGCTAACGTGTCGGAACCGGCATCAATTAGCTTGATGGCTCTGGCTGCCGATTAGGGCTCCCTATACCGCGCCTCTACCAGATCAATCTCCCGCAACAACTTCCGCGCAACCTCATCCGAAATCTCGCGCCGCCGCCCCAGCCGCAAGATGGTATCCCGCTCCGCCCGCAGCGCAGCCAGCCGATACTCCCGCTCGGCCCGGCGCGCCGCGTGGACGTCCGGCCCGTTGGCATCGCTCTGCTGGATATTGCGCAGTCGGTTGCGGTAGAGGTTGACCACCGTGCCGCAGACGTTGGCATGCATCTCGGCGTCGGGCCCGCCGGCGTGTTCGCGGCCGGCGCGTTCCACCGCCTCGACAGCGGCCTGGACAGCGGCATGGCGGGCACGGTCCTCTTCCTGTTCGACGTCCGGTTCAAGCGGCACTTCCAGCCCGCGCAGCAGCCGCGGCAAGGCCACGCTGGCGAGCAGCAGCGAGACCACGATGACGGCGCTGGCCAGCAGGATCGCCAGCTGGCGGCCGGGGAAGGGCGAGCCGTCTGCCAGCGTCAGCGGCAAGGTCATCACGCCGGCCATGGTCAGCGCACCGCGCACGCCGGCGAATGAGGTCGCCAGGACCAGCCGCATGCGCGGCTTGAACACCTGTTGGCCCAGGCGGCGCTGGTTCAGGATGGTCAGGCGCAGCGACACCCACACCCAGATGAAGCGCAGCAGCACCAGGCCCAGGCTGAGCGCCAGCGCATTGCCCGCCAGCCACCACGGATCGAGGGGCGCGCCGCCGCCGGGCGGGTGCAGGGCGCCCCGCGCGATGTCGGGCAGCTGTTCGCCCAGCAGCACGAACATCACGCCGTTGAGCGCGAACTGCAGGGTGTCCCAGACCACGCCGCGGCGGATGCGGGTGGAGGGCGAGGCCGAACCGCTCAGCTCCACATAGCTCATCGTGATGCCGGCCGCCACCGCCGCCAGGATGCCCGAAGCGTGGATGTGCTCCGCCGCCAGGTAGGCGCCGAAGGGCGTCAGCAGGTTGATCAGGATGGGCATGCCGTCGTCCTCGCCGAAGCGCCGCAGCAGGGCGCCGTGGGTGCGGGTGACTGCCCAGGTAACAAGCACCCCGGCGGCGATGCCGGCCAGCGCCACCCACAGGAAGGTCAGGCCGGCCTGGGTGGGCGAAAAGCTGCCCGTCACCGCGGCTGCCACCGCGAAGCGGAAGCAGACCAGGCCGCTGGCGTCGTTGAGCAGTGACTCGCCCTCGATGATGTGCATCAGGCGCGGCGGCACCGGGATCCGGCTGGTAATCGCGGACACCGCCACCGGATCGGTGGGCGCCACGATGGCCGCCAGCGCGAAGGCCACCGGCAGCGGCATCGAAGGGATCAGCCAGTGGACCAGGTAGCCGGCGCCGACCACGGTGAACAGTACCAGGCCGAGCGCCAGCTCGATGATGGTGCCCTTGTCGCGGAACAGGCCGACCTTGGGGATGCGCCAGCCGTCCAGGAACAGCAGCGGCGGCAGGAACAGCAGGAAGAAGATGTCCGGTTCCAGCGCCACGCCGTGGCGGAACACGCCCGATATCACGGCGCCCAGCGCGATCTGGATCAGCGGCAGCGGCACGCCGAAGGGCAGTATCCGTCCTACCCAGCCGCTGGCGACCACCGCCAGCAGCATTGCCAGGACGACTTCGACCGACTCCATCCCCTACCTCCTTATCAAAACCCGATGATAAGGGATGCCGCGGATGAGCGTGGTCCGTTACCGCGGCGAGGACGTCATGGCTGGCCCCCGGCGCCGGTCTGGCCCAGGGTCTCGGCCATGCGCACCAGCTTCACGAACTCGGCGCGGTAGCCGTCCGGATCGTCGCCGCGCGCGGTGTTGGCCAGCTCGGCGATGCGGTCGTAGCCGAAGTCCGCCAGCTGCGGCTCGCCGCGCAGGCGCTGGCCGAAGGCGGCGACGGCGATGGCGAAGCGCTGGTCGCTCGGCGCCGCATCCAGGCTCTTGCGCGCGGCCGTGGCATGCACCGGGTGCGCGATCTCGCGGCTGGTCGGCTTGCCCGGCAGCTTGTAGCGCAGTTTGACGAAGCAGAGCTCGTCGCCATGCTTGCCTTCAGCGGCTTTCGCCTTTTCCTTCTTGCCGTAGCGGAGAGGGTCGGCCAGCTTGCCTGCCTCGCTGGCCGGGGTGATCTCGTAGATCGCGGTGACGGTATGGCCTGCGCCCATGTCGCCGGCGTCGATCTTGTCGTCTTTAAAATCCTGGCGCTGCAGCATGCGGGTTTCGTAGCCGATCAGGCGGTAGGCCGCCACTTGCTCGGGATTGAATTCGACCTGGATCTTGACGTCGTTCGCGATCGGGAACATGGTCGAGCCCAGTTCTTCGCCCAGTGCCTTGCGCGCTTCCAGCAGCGAATCGATGTAGGCGGCATTGCCGTTGCCCGATTGGGCCAGGCGCTGCATCAGGGCGTCGTTCAGGTTGCCTTCGCCGACGCCGAAGATCGACAGGTAGATGCCGGTCTTGCGCTTGTCGACGATGAAGCGTTCCAGCTGCTTCGGATCGGTCATGCCGAGGTTGAAGTCGCCGTCGGTGGCCAGGATCACGCGGTTCACGGCTTTCGGGTCGAAGTGCCGCTCCGCCATTTCGTAGGCGCGCTGCAGGCCCGCGCCGCCCGCCGTGCCGCCGCCGCCGCGCAGCGAGTCGATGGCGTCGAGGATCTTGCCCTTGTCCTTGCCCGGTGTCGGTTCGAGCACCACGCGGGTGCCGCTCGCATAGGTGACGATGGCGACGGTGTCCTCGTCGCGCAGCTGCTGGGCGAACAGGCGGAAGCCTTGCTGCAGCAGGGGCAGGCGGTCGGCCGGCATCATCGAACCCGAGACGTCGACCAGCAGCACCACGTTGGCACGAGGCCGCGCGGCAGCCTTGATGTCGTAGCCGCGCACGGCGATGTGGACCAGCTGGGTGCCGGCTTTCCAGGGATTCGGCAGCACCTCGGTCGCGACCGCGAAGGGCTGGTCGGTGCTGCGCGGACCGGCGTAGTGGTAGGGGAAGTAATTCACCATCTCCTCGACCCGCACCGCGTCCGGCGCCGGTAGCCGGCCTGCGGACAGGGTGCGGCGCACGAAGGCATACGAGGCGGTATCGACGTCGGCGCTGAAGGTGGAAACCGGCTGCTCGCTCACCAGCACCGTCTTGTTGGCTTCCTTGTCCGGGAACTTGTCCGTGTTCCGGGGCAGTACCACTGCAATGCCGGGCGGGATATACGAGGGCGGCGGCGCGTACATCAGCGTTCCCGGTGCGCGCCTGTATGCCTGCGCGTTGGCGGAACCCGTGACCGTCACCGGGGACGGCGCCGGCGGGGCCGCCGGTGCGGGCAGCATCACGGAGCGCGCCGAGCTGGCATCCGCGGCCACCGTCTTCTCGACCGTGACTTCCTGTTGGGACGGTGTGGACGTGCTGCAGGCGGCCAGCAGCAGGGCGGTCAGGGTCAGTGAGCCGGCGGCGGTTGCGGGTTTCATCGATGGACCTCGTAGAAGTTATTGTGCCGATAACTTGCTACAAAGGCATGGCCCTGGCAACCGCCGTTACATCTTGATATCTTTTCAGCTCCTGACCTTGGCCTCGGCAGCCGCCGCCAGGATGTCCGACAGCTGGGTCGTGTTCACCGGCTTGACCAGGTAATGATCGAAGCCGGCCGCCATCGAGGCGTCGCGGTCCTGCTGGCGGCCGTAGCCTGTCATCGCGATCAGGGTCGCGCTGGTGGTCTGCGGCAGCACGCGCAGGCGGCGCGCCAGTTCGTTGCCGTCGAAGTCGGGCAGGCCGATGTCGAGCAGGCAGACGTCCGGGGCGACGGTCTTCGCCAGCTCCAGCGCATCGCCGGCCGAATACGCGACCTCGACCTCGTGGCCGGCCGAATGCAGGAACAGCTGCAGCGTATGGACGGCGTCGACATTGTCGTCCACCAGCAGGATGCGCAGCGGCGCGGCGCCCTCGGGCAGGGGTTCGCCGGACGGCTGCGGCGCCAGCACCACGTCCTGGGTGTAGCGCGGCAGGCGCACGGTGAAGGTCGAGCCCTTGCCCAGGCCCGCGCTGGCCGCCTGCACGGTGCCGCCGTGCAGTTCGACCAGGCTCTTGACCAGCGCCAGGCCCAGCCCCAGGCCGCCCTGCGAGCGGTCCGGCGTGCGCTCGGCCTGGGTGAACAGGTCGAACACGCGCTCCACCAGGCCCGGGTCCATGCCGATACCGTCGTCGAGGACGGTCAGCACGAAGTCGTCACCGTCGGCTTCCAGGCGCACGCGCAGGGTGCCGCCTTCCGGCGTGTACTTGGTCGAGTTGTTCAGCAGGTTGGCGACCACCTGCACCAGGCGCTTGTGGTCGCCCTTGACGTGGGCCGGGCTCGGCGGCAGCTCGACCACCAGGCGGTGGCGCCGCGCGGTGATCAACGGGCGGATCTGCTCGGCGGCGTCGTCGACCACGCGCTTCAGGTCCAGTACCTGGGTCGACAGCGACACCAGGCCGCGCGTCACGCGCGAGACGTCCAGCAGGTCGTCGACCAGGCTGGTCATGTGGTCGACCTGGCGCACGATGATCGAGCAGGTCTGGGTGATCTGGGCGTTATCCGAATGTAGCAGCTTGAGCAGATGCGCCCCGGTGCTGATCGGCGCCAGCGGGTTGCGCAGCTCGTGCGCCAGCATCGCCAGGAACTCGTCCTTGCGCTGGTCGGCGGCGCGCAGCTCGCGTTCGGCCAGCGAGCGCGCCGCTTCCTTCTTCTGCAGCGAGGCGGCCATGCGGTCCAGCGCCTGGGCCAGGTTGCCGATCTCCTCGTTGGCATAGTCGATGCCGGAGCGGGCGTCGAGGTCGCCGGCGGCGATGCGCTCGGCGGTGCCCATCAGCTTGCGCACGCGCTGCACGATCAGCACGTCGCCGACCAGCCAGGCCGCCAGCAGGGCCAGCATGGTGGTGGCGCCCAGGCCCAGCAGCGACATCAGCTGGTCGTGGCGCGCGGCCGAGGTGATGGTCTCGGTCGGGATGCCGATGGTGACGGTGTAGTCGGTCAGGGCCGGCGCGCCGACGCGGGCGAAGGTGTGCAGGCGCTCGATGCCGTCCTCGCCGCGGATCGTGACGGCGCGCTGCCCGGCGGTGGCCAGCGCCTCCAGCGTGGGCGGCGACAGCTTGGTGCCGAAATAGCGCTCCGGATCGGGGCGGCGCGAGATGATGCTGCCGCGCGCGTCGGCGGTCGCCAGCACGGAGCCCGGCGGCAGGTTGATGTCGTTGATGAAGGTGTCCAGGCCTTCCAGGTCCATGGCGGCGAACACCACGGCCAGCACCTTGCCGCTGCGGTCGATGACCGGGTAGGTGAGGTTGATCGTGTGCTTCTTGATCACGCGCCCGAACACGTAGTCGCCGGCGATGAAGCGGCGCTCGGAGATCGCACGGCGGAAGTGGCTGCGGTCGCCCAGGTTGACCGGGTGCAGCAGGGGCACGGCGGAGCAGGTGACGTCGCCGTTCAGCTGGATCAGGCCGAAGTTGACGAAGCCCTCGTTACGGTCGAGGACATCCGACAGCAGCGAAGTGCACTTGGCGGTATCGCCCATCAGATCGGGCACGCTGGCCAGGTCGACCAGGATCTGGCGCGCGCCTTCGATCGACTGGGCCTCGTTGGCCGCCGCCATGCCGGTCAGCCGGCGCAGGTTTTCCTCGGACGCCTTGATGGCGTGCTCGCGCTCGCGTATGCCAGACAGGATCGTCATTACCGCGAGCGGCATCATTGCCAGCGCAACCAGCAGCATCAGCCGGCTGCGCAAACTGTTCAACCGAAATCGACCCTTACTACGGCCCAACCCAGAAGTCATTGTTATCTTTACACTGCCTTGTAGGCATCACCAAAGTCTATGATCCTGCAGATGCCGTCGCGCAGCGTTGCCACGTCGTCGGAAATGTAGCCCAGGCGGATAAAGCCCGGTACGCCCAGCGCCTCGCCGGGCATGATGGCCACTTTCTTCTCTTCGATCAGCCGCTCGGCGAAGCCGACGGTGTCCATCGTCAGGCTGCGCACGTCTCCCCACAGGTACGGACCGGAGGCCGGCGCGTGCATGACGATCCAGGGGACCTCGGCAAACAGCCTGACCGCCAGATCGCGCCGCTGGCGGTATTCCGCCATCATCTCGTGGGGCGCGCCGGTGGCGAAGGCAACGTCGGCCGCCACCTGCGACAGGTGGGGCGCGGCGGCCGTGATCGGACCCTGCAGCGTCTGCATCGCGTTGACCACTTCGGCAGGGGCCAGCGCGAAGCCGACCCGCCAGCCCATCATGGCGTAGCTCTGCGAGGCCGAGAAGATGGTGATCACGCCGATCTTCCGCCAGTCGCACGAGGCCGCCAGGCTGACGTGTTCGCCGTCGAAGATCAGGTGCTCGTAACTCTCGTCGACGATGACCTTTGCCCCAATGCGTTCCACCCAGGCACGAATGTGTTCCAGTTCGCCGGGAGTGTACACCTTGCCGGTCGGGTTGTGCGGGTTATTGATGATGACGACCCTGGGCGTTTCCAGGCTTTCCAGGAACTGTGGCGTGATCGCGTCGGGCAGGTCCGCCAGGATGGGACGCAGGCCCAGCAGCTGGGAAGTGGCGACGTAGGCCGGCCAGTGCGGCTTGAACACCAGGACGCTGTCGCCGGCATTGGTGATCGTGTACAGGGCTTCGTACAGCGCCTGCTTGGCGCCGTTGGTGACGATGATCTCGTCGGGCGTGGCGTCGATGCCGTTTTCCTTGGACAGCTTGGCGGCAAGGCGGGCGCGCACGTCGAGCGCGCCGACCACGCTGGTATAGGGCATGGTGCGCTCGCGTTCGACCGCGGCGGCGACCGCGTCGAGCACGGGGCGCGGGGCCGGGAAGTGCGAGATCGCGATCGAGAAATCGATGACCGGCACACCTTCCGCGCGCAGGCTTTCCACACGCCCGTGCATGGCGGTGGTCGCAAGAGGGCGGGAGTTGGCGATCCTGGCCGATATATGCATTCTGTGCTGCCTCCGTAACTGTCTGATATTGCTGAGATTTTTACCGTCGTACGGTAGAGTGTTTCCTGATTGTACTAGTTTTAAAAATTCATGACGCACGGGACACATATGTAACTGACGGGCAATCTTGGACGAGAACCAGGGGTGCGCGAGCGCCGCGCCGCGGCCGTTTCTGGTACGGTGAACTTGACCACATCCTTGTTGGAGCAAGCCATGCATAACCCCATCGTCCGTACTTTCAAGCAGCTGGCCTCGGCCGAGCAGGCGCGCCAGGAACTGCTGGCGGCCGGCGTCCCGGCCGACGACGTCAAGATCGACGTCCTCATTTATGAAACCGGCGCCGTCCAGGGCAATTTCACCGTGGGCGACAACCCGCAAGTGAAAGGCAAGACCGCCTACACCCATACCTACGCGCCGACGGCGCAGGACGACGTGCGCGACTGCATGATCGTCGTGAACGCGCTCGAAGACGATCTGGCGGAGCGGGCCGAGGCCATCCTCGAGCGGCACGGTGCGCTGGACCCGGATCCGGCGCACCGGCACTGAACAGAGCGACCAAAGTTGTACCGTTAATTACGGTATGGTATTTTCGAAGTACGGATTCCTTTACTTCAGCATGGATTCCCGCCTCCGCGGGAATGACGACTGAGCGGAGAATTAATGAGCGCCATCCACCTCGAACCCAGCGACGCCCTGCTCATCATCGACATGCAGGTCGACTTCCTCCCCGGCGGCGCCCTTGGCGTCGAGGCCGGACACGAGGTCGTCGCGCCGATCAACCACCTGATCGAACTGTTCCGCGAGCAGGGACTGCCGATCGTCGCCTCGCGCGACTGGCATCCGGAGAATCACTGTTCCTTCGCCGCCCAGGGCGGGCCATGGCCGCCGCATTGCGTGGCCGGCACGCCGGGCGCCGAGTTCACTGCCGAACTGGCGCTGCCGGACGACGCCATCGTCGTCTCCAAGGCCGATACCGCGGCGCTCGACGCCTATTCGGCCTTCAACGGCACCAGCCTGGCCGGCGAGCTGCGCGCGCGGGGCGTCGCACGCGTCACCGTGTGCGGCCTGGCCACCGATTACTGCGTGCTGAACACCGTCACCGATGCGCTGGAAGAGGGCTTCGACGCCATCATCGTGCCCGAGGCCATGCGTGCGGTGGATGTGGAGGCGGGCGATGGCCGGCGTGCGATGGACCGCATGGTGGCGCGTGGCGCCGTGCCGGTGCGTCTGGGCGAAGTGGGGATGACCGCTCTGTCGGTCGCTTGATCGGTGCGTGGGCACCCCGTGCCCACGCGGAATTACGTTAACGTCACGCGCAGAAGGAAGAGTTGGCCAGCCACGTCGGCGCCGTGCTCCTTGCGCAGCACGGCCTCGCGCGTCTCGACCACCTCGAAGCCGGCCGCCGCCGCACAGGCGCGCACGTAGGCGGGCGCGTGCGCGAAGCGGTTCGAGGCCGTGATCGCGTAGCCGGCGCCGCCTACCTCGGCGGATGCCAGCGACTCCACCGAAAACGCGAACCAGCCGCCGGCACGCAGGGCGCGCGCGATGCCGCCGAACAGCGGCGCCAGCTCGCCCAGGTAGACCAGCACATCGGCCGCCAGCACCAGATCCCATTCCGCCTGCCGGCCGTCCAGCCAGGCCACAATGTCGGCGCAGGCCAGCTCGTCATACAGCCCGGCCTCGCGCGCCTTGTCAAGCATTTTCTCCGACAGGTCGACCCCGGCCAGGCGCCGCGCCAGCGGCCGCAGCAGGGGCGCGCACAGGCCGGTGCCGCAGCCGAGATCCAGCGCCGAGTCCAGCGCCGGCTGCGGCCCCAGGTGGGCCTGCAGCAGCCCGATCAACAGTTCCGGCGTGCGGTAGCCCAGCACCCCGACCAGGTGGCGGTCGAAGTGGCCGGCGTACTGGTCGAACAGGCCCTTCACGTAGTCGGCCGGCGCCGAGGAAGGCAGTTCGCCTTCGCCCAGTGCGGCCAGCGCGAAGGCGATGCCGGCCGGGTCGGCGCCCAGCTCGCGCGCGCGGCGGTAGGCCTGCACGGCATCCTCGCGGCGGCCCAGCGCGCGCAGGACGTTGGCGCGGTAGTGCTCGGCCATCGCGTAATCGGGGCGCAGCTGCAGCGCCTGCTGGTAGCTGTCCAGGGCCTGCTCAAGCATGCCGGACTTCTTCAGCGCGGCGCCGCGTGCGCACCAGATTTCCGCCTGCTGCGGCGCTGGTGCGGCCGCGAGGGCGCGGTCGTAGGCCGCCACCGCTTCCAGGAAGCGCTCCAGCGCCTGCAGGGCATTCCCGAGCGCCTGCAGCGCATCCGCATAGCCGGCGCGTATGCTGAGGGCCTGTTCGGCGCTGGCGGCGGCATCGGCATGGCGGCCGAGGTCGTTCAAGACGATGGCGCGGTGGCACCAGGCTTCCGGATAGCCGGTCTGCAGGGCGAGGGCGCGCTCGTAGCTGTCGAGGGCTTCGGGCTGGCGGCCCAGGCGGCGCAGGGTGTTGCCGCGGTTGTTCCAGGCCAGCGCATAGCGCGGGTCGAGGCGCAGCGCGGTCTCGTAGCTGTCGAGGGCGGCGTCGAGCTGGCCAAGGTCGTTCAGGGCCGCCCCCAGGTTGGCATGGGCACGCGCCTGTTGCGGGTCGATCCGCAGCGCCGCGCGGATCAGGTCCACGGCGCGCACCGAGTCGCCGCGCTGGCGCTCGATTACGCCGCTCAGGTGCAGGGCGTCGAACTGGTTCGGATCGAGGGCCAGCACCTGCCCGTAGAGCGCGTGCGCCTGCTCCAGCCGGCCCTGCTGGTGCAGGGCGACGGCCTGGCGGAGCAGGGCAGCCAACTCCACGTTCAGCTCCAGCTGAGGTCCGCGTTGGACAGCGGCAGCTCGCGCACGCGCTTGCCGGTGGCGGCGAAGATCGCATTGCAGACGGCCGGCGCCAGCGGCGGGAACACCGGTTCGCCCAGGCCCGTGACCGGATAATCGGTCTTCAGGAAGTGGGTTTCGATTTTCGTGGGCGTGTCCGGCATGCGCAGCAGCGGGTAGTCGTGGAAGTTGCTCTGCACGATGCGGCCCTTCTCGACGTTCAAGGCCGGGTACATCAGCGTCGACAGGCCGTCGATCACCGAGCCCTGCACCTGGTTCTCGGCGCCGGACAGGTTGACGATCTGGGCGCCGATGTCGGTGACCACCACCACGCGGTCGACCTTCAGCTGGCCTTCCTTCGATACGCTTACCTCGGCCACTTCGGCCACATAGCCGCGGTGGCTGAAGTGGAAGGCCACGCCCGCGCCTTGCCCGCGCGCGAACTTGCGCTTGCCCCAGCCGGACTTCTCGGCCACGGCCTTGAGCACATTGCGCATGCGCGCCACGTTGTAGGGCACACCGCGTTCGCCGGTGCCGGCCACCATGTCCTTGTCGCCCAGGATCTCGAGACGGAACTCGATCGGATCCCGGCCCGCCGCATGGGCCAGCTCGTCGATGAAGCTGTGGAAGACCCAGGCGAACACGTTCGAGCCCGGCGCGCGCCACGGTCCCATCGGGATGCGGCATTCGAGCGGGGTCTGCTCCAGCAGGCAGTTGGGCGCCCAGCGGCCGGGGAACTCGTCACCGGACAGGTTGCCGCCACTGCCGGGCTGCAGCACGCTGTTGCTGGTGCCGTCGCTTTCCTTCTTCTCGATGCGGTTGGCGAAGGTGACGAAGTGGTTGTGCCAGGCCACCAGCTTGCCCGCTTCGTCGACGCCGCCGCGCAGGAAGTGGAAGCCGCCGGCGCGGAAGTGGTCGTGCTGCAGGTCGTCTTCGCGCATCCAGGTCAGCTTGACCGGCGCTTTCACCTTCTGAGCGATGGCGACAGCGTCGACGATGAAGTCCGACGACAGCCGGCGTCCGAAGCCGCCGCCGCTGCGCGTGATGTGCAGCTCGATCTTCTCTTTCGGGATGTTGAAGGTGCTGGCCACCAGCGCCTGGCCGGCGCCCGGGTTCTGGGTCGGCGCCCACAATTCGATGCTGCCGTCCTTCGGATCGACCGAGGCGGTGCAGTTCTGCGGTTCCATGCTCGCGTGCGAGATGAAGGGATAGACGTAGGCCGCTTCCACGGTGCGGGCGGCCCCGGCCAATGCCGTTTCGACGTCGCCGTCGCGGCGCATCGTGGCGGCGCCCGGCTGCTTGCTGGCCGCCTGGGCCTGGGCCAGGAAGCCCGACCAGCTGTGGTTCGCGCCTTCGCCTTCGTCCCATTGGACCACCAGCTTCTTGCGCGCGCGGATCGCGTTCCAGGTGCTGTTGGCGACGATCGCCACGCCCGGACGCAGGCCGTTCAGGTTGTCGGTGCCTTCGACGATGAAGGCATCCTTCACGCCCGGCATGGCCTTGATGGCCTCCAGGTTGGCCGACACCGGGCGGCCGCCCAGCACCGGGCACTTGACGTAGACGGCGTACAGCATGCCGGGCAGCTGGACGTCGATGCCGAACAGCGGCTTGCCCGCGACGATCTTGTCGTTGTCGACGCCGCCGACGCGGGTGCCGAGCAGTTTATAGCTGGCGGGATCCTTCAGCTTGACGCCTTTCGCATCCGGCACCGGCAACCTTGATGCCGCCTTCACCAGCTCGCCGTAGCCGAGACGGCGTTTCGAGGCATCGTGCAGCACGGCGCCGTGCTCGGCGCGGCATTCTCCCGCCGGCACGCCCCAGGCCTGGCTTGCAGCCTGGACCAGCATGGTGCGCGCGGTGGCGCCCAGGCGGTGGAAGTTCTCGTAGTTGGTCGGCGTCGAGGTCGAGCCGCCGGCGCCCTGCGAGCCATAGGCCGGGTTCAGGTCGCCCTGGACCACGCGCACATCCTTCCAATCGACTTCCAGTTCTTCCGCGATCACCATCGGCAGCGAAGTCTTGATGCCCTGGCCGATTTCCGGCTGCTTGGACACCAGGGTGACCGTGCCGTCCTGGGCGATGCGGATGAAGACGTTGGGCGAGAATTCGGCGCCGGCCGCATTGCCGGCGGCCTTGTCCTGGCCCTGGGCGAGGGCGGCGATGGCGCCGTTGCCGAAGACGCCGAGCGCCAGCAGCGAGCCGCCGGCCGCGGACTGGCGCAGGAAGCTGCGGCGCGCATTGGAAACCGGCGCCGATGTCAGGTCGTCGTGGCGGGCGCTCATTTCTTGCCCTTTCCGGTCGATGCAGTCGATGCACTCGATGCGATGTCGGCCGCGCGGCGGATGCCGGCGCGGATCCGCACATAGGTGGCGCAGCGGCACAGGTTGCCGGCCATGGCCTCGTCGATCTGGGCGTCGCTCGGGCGCGGATGCTGCTTGAGCAGGGCGCAGGCGCTCATGATCTGGCCGGACTGGCAGTAGCCGCACTGGGGCACGTCGAGTTCCTGCCAGGCTTGCTGCAGCGGGTGGGCCGCCCTGGCGTCCAGTCCCTCGATGGTGGTGATCTTGCGCTTGCCGATGCTGGAGACCGGCAGCTGGCAGGCGCGCGCCGGCTGGCCGTCCACGTGCACAGTGCAGGCGCCACAGGCGCCGACGCCGCAGCCATACTTGGTGCCTACCAGGCCCATGGTATCGCGCAGGGCCCACAACAGGGGCGTATCGGCCTCGACGTCCACGGCTTGCGCCTTGCCGTTGACGTTCAACGTGTATTTACTCATGTCTCCGCTCAATGTCCGCTTGTTTCCGATGATGAATTGCCAGAACATAACGCCCAACATCCTAAACCAAAGCGGGCCGTCAAGACCAAGGATTTATGGATGCAGTTTCGATAATCTGTCACACTGACAGCACAAAAGGAGAAGCGGATGATCGATCTGGATCCAGGCGTCGTCCAGGCCAGCGTCGCCCGGCATGAAGGCAGGCATGAGGATGCACTGGGTGTGCTGATCGGCCTGTTCGCGCGCGTCTGCAAGGACGAGGCGTTTGCCGCCAATAACATGTTCATCGTGATGTTCGAATGGCGCATGCTGTGCGAGGTGCATGCGCCGGCGCGCGCTGCCCTGGCCCGCGCACGCGACGCCCAGGTCCACCAGCTGCTGGGCGGCGATACGGATTTCCGCTCGGGGCGAATCTATCCGAACACCCGCTTCCAGTTCATTGCCGACCTCAACGACACGCTCGCAGATCCACAGTCGACCCGCGACCTGTTCGTGCAGATGGAAAGCGCGATGCCCGAAGCCGCGCGTGAGGCGGCCTGGACCGCCTTGCCGGCCCTGGTCGAGGCCGGCGACTTCGAACGCGCGGAGCGCTACCTGCCCGAGCCCCTCGCGCGCATCGAGGAGCTGAACGCCTTGGCCGCGAAGCTGCCGCTATTTCCCCCACATGGCGCGGCGCCGCGGCTGGCGGCCGAGCTGTCCAATACCATGAAGGACTTGCGGCTGTGCGTCGCGACCCTGGAAGGGCTGGGACGGACCGGCGAAGCGGCAGATTTGCGCAGCGCTGCGCTGGCGCGGCTGGGTTCCGACGAGATGCGCGAGCTCGGCGGGCGCGAACTGGCCGAGCCGGGCGCCATTCACCGTGAGAACGCCGCCCGCCAGATGGCGCAGGAGGGAAAGGGCAGGCACCTGCACATCGTTCAAAGCCCGCCGGGATAGGTCTCGGGCGGCTCTTCCGAATGCCAGCCGCCGCCCGCGTCGAGGGGCGTGACCGCCGTGGTGCGGTCGATGTGGATGACGGCGTCGAACTGCACCGCCATCTGGGCCGAAAAGTAATGGCTCTGGCGCTCGGTGCGCGGCAGATAGATGACGCCGATCGCGCGCTCCAGGCGGCGCTGCATCAGGGCTTCGCGGGCGGGATTGTCTCCGCGCAGGGGGAGCATGAAGCGCTCGATGCCTGTGCTGTGCAGCAATTCCTCGTAGCTGCCGGGCATGCCGGGGCGCACCTGCTTGTGCTCGGCCGGGCCATCCCATTCCGAGGCCGCCGTCACGAAGCCTTCATAAGTCGAAAAGCCGATCAGGCGGGTCTGGCCATCGTAGGCCTTTCGCGCCAGTTCGCCGACGTTCCACTCGCCCAGCTCGCCGACCTCGGTGGCACGGGCGTCGCCGATGTGGGAGTTGTGTTCCCAGACGACGATCTTGGCCGGCTCGCCGTCCTTCGACAGATGCTGGGCCAGGGCTTCCAGGGTCTCGGCCATGTGGCTGTCGCGCAAATTCCAGGACGAGACGCGGCCGCGGAACATGGTCCGGTAGTATTCCTCGGCATTCTTCACCAGCCGCGCGTTCTGCTGGGCGTGGAAGAAGGCGTCGGCGCTGCCGTCCTTCTGCGAATACTCGTAGGCGCGCTGCTGCAGCTGGTTCAACTGCTCGATCACGCCTTCCTCGCAGGAGGCGGACAAATTCATGTTGGCCGAGTAGCCGTAGTGCTGGCTGTCTTCGTAATAGTGGTCGAAGCAGGCATAGCGCTCGCGCGCCACCCTGGCCGCCTGCGGATCGACCTTGTCGAGGTAGGCCAGCACTTCGCGCAGCGAGGTGAACAGGCTGTACAGGTCTAGGCCGTAGAAGCCGACCTGCCTGCCTTCGGCCTGCTGTTGATTGTGCTCGCGCAGCCATTCGACGAAGGCGGAGACGTCGGTGTTCCGCCACATCCAGTTCGGGAAGCGCTCGAAGCCGGACAGGGCGGCGTTGGCGTCGCCGTCCTCTCCCTGGCCGCGCACGTAGCGGTTGACGCGGTAGGCATCCGGCCAGTCGGCTTCGACGGCCACGGCATGGAAGCCTTTTTCCTCGATCAGCCTTTGGGTGATCCGCGCGCGTTCCTCGTAGAACTCGTGGGTGCCGTGGGTGGCTTCGCCCAGCAATACGAAGCGGGCGTCGCCGACCAGGTCCAGCAGTGCGTCGTAGTCGCGCGGCCCGCCGCCCAGGGGGAGGGCGGCGGCGCGGATGGCGTCAACGGGATCGAGAGTCGCCATAATGCTCAGCGCGGAGTCGCTGCCGGTTTAGTGCAGGAAGCGGCTGGTCCAGCTGGACTGGGCCGCCTCGCGCGGCATGGAACCGCGCTCGATGAAGGCCCGCATGCGCGCCAGGTCCTCGTCCATCTTGGACTTCGGATCGGAACCGAGCAGCAGGGCCAAGCCATGGCCGAGGGCGCCGGCCGGCGGGGTGTAGGACATGCGCACGGTGACCAGGGTGCCGCCGCGGTGGCGCTCGAACTGGATCGAACCGCTGTTCGGGATCTCGGCGCCGGCTTCGCTGCGCCAGGCCAGGCGGTTCGGCCGGCTCTGCTCGGTCAGCACGGAATTCCACTCGAACTTGGAGCCGCCCGGACCCTTCACGCTCCAGTGGGAGCGGCGGTGACCCAGGTCGCGCACCTCGGTCACGTGCGACATGTAGCGCGGGAAGTTCTCGTAGTTGGCGAACTGTTCGAAGACCTCGTCCGGCGATGCTTCGATGTGGATGGTCTTCTCGAAGTCAATGGTCTGGTCCATGCTCAGCTTGTGCGCCAGGTCCTTGCTCATGCCGAGACCGGCGGCGCCGCGGCCCGCCAGCGCGCGCAGCGGCTGGTTGGCGGCGCTGCGGGCCAGCAGGGCGGCGCCGGCGAGGCTGAGGACGGCGCCCATCGGCGAACGGCGCATCAGGCCCATCAGTGCCAGCAGGCCGCCACCCACCAGCGCGGTGTTGCGCATGGTCGGGCTCCAGGCGCCCTGGCTGTCGCCGCGCACTTCCTCCGCCACGCGCTTGCCGAGGAGGCCGGCGCTCTTGCGGGTGTCGTCGTAGAAGTCGGCGGCAGTGTCGGCGGCGCGGCTCACGGCCTTGCTCACGCTGTCGCGCGCGTTCGAATACGTGTCGCTGTCCCTGGCATCGTCGGCCAGGTCGCCGGCGGCGCTGGAGGCGCGGCTGAACACATCCTTGGCTTTCGAGATGGTGCTCGAGATTGCCGAGCCGATGCTGCCGTCCGGTTTGGCCGCTTCGATGGCATCGTCGGCGGCTTCGCCGATGTGGCTGCCGGCGCCACGCCAGACATTGCCGAGGGCGCTGGAAGTTCGCGTGCCGGCGTTGCGCACGGCGGCGGCCGACTGGGCGCGGCGTTCGCCGCCGCGGTCGGGGTCGAGCATGTACATCAACAGGGCGCCGGCGGCGGCGCCGCCCAGCCATTTGGCAAGTTCAAGCCCGGTGTCCGTCGTCGTCGTGCTTGTCGTCGGCAGTCGTTGCATGATTCGGTCCTCCATGTGGTTGTTGTCGTTCGGCCGTCCGCGCATGCCAGGCGTCGGCCAGCAAATCCTGCACTTCCTCGTCGCTGGTCTGGTCGAAGGCGTCGTACCACTGTCCCACGGAGCGGAACAGGGGCGGCGCCGACAGGCACACCAGGCGGTCGACCTCGGGCTCGAGCATGGCCAGGGTCTGCGGCGGCGCCACCGGCACCGCCAGCACCAGCTTGCCCGGGTCCAGGCCGCGCGCCACGCGAATCGCCGCCAGCATGGTCGAGCCGGTGGCGACGCCGTCGTCGACCAGGATCGCCGTGCGCCCGGCCAGCGCCAGCGGCTCGCGCGCGCCGCGGTAGGCACGCTCGCGCCGCTCCAGTTCCTCCAGCTCGCGCTGCGTGACCGCCTCGACCTGCCCGGCTGTTACGCCCAGCAGGCCGGGCACGCCCGGCTGCAGCACCCGCACGCCGCCGCTGCCGACCGCGCCCATGGCGTATTCCTCGCGCCCCGGCAATCCCAGCTTACGTACGAGAAGAATATCGAGTTCGATTGCGAGCCGCTGTGCGATGGCGAACCCAACTGGCACGCCGCCGCGCGGCAAGGCCAGCACGATCGCATCCGCGCGCCCCGCGTACCCGCGCAGATCCCGGGCCAGCAGTTTGCCGGCCTGGGTGCGGTCCTTGAAGCGGCGATACTCGGCCATGCCTTGCTGCGCTCCCGCTGCCTGGCAGCTCACTGGATGGTCAGGCGCTTTGCCGCGCCACCCTGTTTCTTGGGCAGCGTCAGCATCAGGATGCCGTTCTCGAGCTTCGCCTCGGCGCCGGCGTCATCGACCTCGGACGGCAGCGTGAAGCTGCGCTGGTACCTGCGCGTCGAACGTTCAGAATACACCACCTGTTCGCCCTGACGCTGTTCGTTTGCCTGTTGACATTCTCCCTCGATAGTGACGCGCTGGCCGTCGATCGAGACCTTGAGATCGTCCTTCTTGACGCCCGGCAGCTCGGCCTGCACTTCGAAGCTTTTCTCGGTCTCGCTGACGTCCAGGCGCGGCATGGCCAGGCCATCATCGGTCCAGCGCCCGGCCTGGGCCAAGGGTGCGAAGAAATCCTGGAACATGTTCTCGACCATGCGGCCGAACTGCTCGTCGATGGGGCCGCCACGCATGGTGGAGAGTGGGCTGTTGCCTCTGCGGATCAGGTTCATGATGACCTCCCTTTGTAATGGATGAATCACATGGCGGACGATGCAAAGCATGCCGCCACTCCTTTTTTATAGGGCGGACGAAAACCGATTTCAAGCGGAGCGGAAGCAATTTTGACGCCCGCCAGCCGGCGGGCGCACGGAGGGAATCTTGCGGGTCAGGCGAGATTGCGGGCGTGGAAGCGCAGGTGGTCTTCGACGAAGGTCGAGATGAAGTAATAGCCGTGGTCGTAGCCGGCATGGCGGCGCAGTTCGAGCGGCTGGCCGGCGGCGCGGCAGGCTTCCTCCAAGGCTTCCGGATACAGCTGCTCGGCGAGGAATTTGTCGGCCAGGCCCTGGTCGACCAGGATGCCGTCCGGGAAGACGGCGCGGCCCGCATCCTTGATCAGCTCGCTGGCGTCGTGGGCGCGCCAGGCCGCCTGGTCGGCGCCGAGGTAGCCGCTGAAGGCCTTCTGGCCCCAGGGGCAGCGGGTCGGCGCGGCGATCGGCGCGAAGGCCGAGACCGAACGGAACAGCTCGGGGTGGCGCAGCGCCAGGGTCAGTGCGCCATGCCCGCCCATCGAATGGCCGAAGATGCCGACCCGTTGCGGATCGACGGGCAGGCTGGCCAGCACCAGTTCGCGCAGCTCGAGGATGTAGCTCTCCATGCGGTAGTGACGGGCCCAGGGCTCGACGGTGGCGTCGAGGTAGAAGCCGGCGCCCACGCCGAAGTCCCAGCTGTCGGTCTCTCCGGGGATGCCAGCGCCGCGCGGGCTGGTGTCGGGCGCGACCAGGACCATGCCCAGCTCGGCGGCCACGCGCTGGGCGCCGGCCTTGATCATGAAGGTTTCTTCGGTGCAGGTCAGACCGGCCAGGTAGAACAGCACCGGCAGCTGCTTGCCTTCGGCGCCGGGCGGCAGGTAGACGGAAAAGCGCATCGGCAGGCCGATCGCGCTGGAGGCGTGCTGGTAGAAGCGCTGGACGCCCCCGAAGCAGGCGTGTTCGCTGAGCACATTTAATTGGGCAAGCTCGGTCATGTTTCTTCTCTCGTCAGGTGAGCAATAACGCAAGTATGCCGCCTATGCGCGCGCCGTGCACGGCGGCGCTCACATTACACGGGCTGGTGCAAGGCGCCCAGGGCAAGGCGCACCGGCGAAGACAGTACGCCAGTACGGCGAGCCGGTGCAACGCCGGCATGGGCGCCTTACACCAGCCCGAAGCCGCCGAGGAGAGCGCCGGCCGCTAGAACCCACAGCAGGTGCAGCTTGGTACGCCAGATCACGACGCCGGCCGCGACCGCCAGCAGCGGCAGGCGCCAGCCTGCGGCGCCCACCGAGCTGCCGAGGATCCAGGCGGTCGACAGCAGCAGTGCGATCACCACCGGCGCCATGCCCTGCTTGAAGGCGCGTACCGCGCGCAGCTCGCGGTTGCGGTGGCCCCAGCGCGCGGCCGTGTAGGTGATGATGGTGGAAGGCGTCATGATGCCGACCATGCTGACCAGCACGCCGAACAGGGCGGCGCCGACGCTGCCCGCGTTCATGCCGACATGCCAGCCTATCAGCGCGACGAATAAGACGTTCGGACCGGGCGCGGCCTGGGCCAGGGCGATGGCGGCGTTGAACTGCTCCGGGCTCAGCCAATGATGCTGCTCGACCAGGAAGCGGTGCATTTCGGAGGAGGTGGAGATGGCGCCGCCGATCGACATCATCGACAGCAGCAGGAAATGGCCGAACAGATTCAGCCAGTCGGACCAGGCCAGGGCCAGGTGCAGGGTCTCGGGCGCCGGGCTCATGCCTTGAGCCTGCGCCAGGTGAGGATGCAGCCGAGGCCGCCGAGCCCCAGCAGCACATATAAAAGAGGACATTTCAGCAGCGCCACCAGCACGAAGCCGGACGCGGCGATGGCCACGCACCAGGCCATCGGCAGCGGGCTGCGTTTCAGGGCCACGGCCAGCTTCAGGCCGGCGGCGCCGATCAGGCCGGCCGAGACGGCGGCCATGCCGCGCAGGGCGCCGGCGACTTGCGGGTTGTCGGCGAAGCTGTCGTGCAGCACGGCCAGGCCCAGCACCAGCACCAGCGGCAGGGCCAGCAGCCCGCCGAGAGCGGCGAGGGCGCCGGGCAGGCCAAAGTAGCGTCCGCCTATCATCAGCGACAGGTTGACCACGTTCGGGCCCGGCATGATCTGGGCCACGGCCCAGTCCTCGATGAATTCTTCCTGGCTCAGCCAGCGCTTGCGCTCGACCAGTTCGCGCTGGACGACGGCGAGCACGCCGCCGAAACCCTGCAGGGCCAGCAGCGTGAAGGAGATGAAGAGATCGGACAGGGATTGCGGGCGGTGCGCAGAAGCGGGGTCTGCTGGCGATGGCTGCGGCGGTATGCTCATGGCACGATTATCGCGCCGGCATAGCCTCCCTGTCCATGCGGAGAGCTACTTAGCCGCCGCCGATGCCGCGCATCACGCGGCCTGTGCCTTCGCATTCCGGGCACTGTTTGCCATTGTCGAGCTTGCCGCTGCCGCCGCAGGTCTCGCACAGGTCCTCGCCCGCGCCCGGGGTGCCGGGCTCGGCTTCGTCGCCCGGTTTCAGGTCGGGATCGGGAGTCGTGGTCATGGGGTCCTCGCTGGTGATGGATGTCGGGGCCATTCTAGGCCGGGCGGCGCGGGGACGGCGCACGCGGTCGCGCTGGCGGCAAAATTTGTCTTGACTTAAGGATGTGCGCGCCGATACTGCACTTGCGGCAATCGGCCGCGATCATGAAACGGGAGGACCGATGAACCAGATTCGCACCAGCCAGCGCCAGGATGCGCACCGCCGCGAGATCGTCGACCGCGGCATTGCCCTGCAAGGCGATTCCGGCACCGTGTCGGCCGTTGAATTCCTGCGCTCTCAGGACATTGCCGCCGCAGTTATTGAACGGGTGCTGGGCGAGCCGGAACGTCGTCGTGCTTGTGTTGCCTGAGCCTTTCTTGGGCACACTGGTTATGCACAAAAGTTTCCAGCGCACATCTTGCAAAAATATTTGAATTGTGCGCGTCTTGACTTCGTAAACCATTGATTTTGTGGTCTTCACACGCTGCACGTGCAATGTGCAACTTGTTGAAAGCCGCATCAATCCTTGCTTCCCGCATGTCAAGGGGGTGTTTTTCCACATGCTTGTCCACAGATTTTGTGGATATCTGGACAAGCCCGGCAATAGATGGGACTTGCGTAACTCTACTGGATAAATGTACAGTTCTGTCATCATCAGAACTGTCGTCCCATGCCCGATACCGTCGATCCCAGTTGCCAGGAAGCCGAGCCCGCGCTCGCCGATCCTTACGCGTCCCTGAACCCCGAACAGCGCGCGGCGGTCGAGCATGACGTCGGCGCGCAGGCGCCGCGGCCGCTGCTGGTCGTTGCCGGCGCCGGCTCGGGCAAGACCAATACGCTGGCGCACCGCGTCGCGCGCCTAATCCAGTCCGGCGCCGATCCGCAGCGGATCCTGCTGCTGACGTTTTCGCGGCGCGCCGCCAACGAGATGGTGCAGCGCGCCGGCGGCGTCCTGCAGCGTGTCCTCAAGACCTCGAGCCAGGCGGTGGCCGCGCTGCCCTGGGCCGGCACCTTCCACGCCATCGGCGCGCGCCTGTTGCGCGAGTACGCGGGGCGGATCGGACTGGAAGCCTCCTTCACCATCCACGACCGCGCCGATTCCGAAGACCTGATGGGCATGGTGCGCCAGGATATCGGCCTTACTGGCGGCCAGAAGCGGTTTCCCTTGAAAGGGACCTGCCTGGCGATCTACTCGCGCGTGGTGAACAGCCGCGATACGCTGGGCGAGGTGCTGCAGTCGACCTTCCCCTGGTGCAGCGAGTGGGAAGAAGAGCTGAAACGCCTGTTCGGCGCCTACGTGGACGCCAAGCAGGAGCAGAACGTGCTCGATTACGACGATCTGCTGCTGTTCTGGTCCGAGATGGCGTCCGACCCGGAACTCGGGCCGGAGCTGGGTGCGCTGTTCGACCACGTGCTGGTCGACGAATACCAGGACACCAACCGCCTGCAGGCCGCCATCATCCAGGGCATGAAGCCGGACGGGCAGGGCGTGATGGTGGTCGGCGACGACGCCCAAAGCATTTATTCCTTCCGCGGCGCGACGGTGCGCAACATCCTCGACTTCCCGCAGGCCTTCTCGCAGCCGGCGCGCACGATCACGCTGGACCGCAACTACCGCTCGACCCAGCCCATCCTGGATGCCTCGAACGCGGTGATCGCGGCGGCGCTGGAGCGGCATGCGAAGACGCTGTGGACGGACAAGGTATCGACAGCGAAGCCGCAGCTGGTGCTGATCCCGGACGAAGCCGAGCAGGCGCGCTGGGTCTGCAACCGCGTGCTGGAGCAGCGCGAAGCGGGCACGAAACTGACGCAGCAGGCGGTGCTGTTCCGCGCCGCCAGCCACAGCGCCGCGCTGGAGCTGGAGCTGGTCCGCCGTAATATCCCCTTCGTGAAATTCGGCGGCCTGAAGTTCCTGGAGGCGGCCCACATCAAGGACATCCTGGCGGTGCTGCGCTTCGCCCAGAACCCGAGCGGGCGCCTGGCCGGCTTCCGCGTCGCCCAGCTGATCCCCGGTATAGGCCCGGCCACCGCGGCGCGCCTGCTCGATGCGGTGGCCGAGGCCGCCGAACCGACGGCGGCAGTGGAAGCCTTCGAGGCGCCGGCCCGCGCGCTGGGTGACTGGGAACCCTTCGTGGCCCTGTTCAAGCGCCTGCGCACGCCGGGACTGCGCTGGCCGATGGACATCGAGCTGGTGAAGGACTGGTATCTGCCGCACCTGGAGCGCCTGTACGACGACGCCCCGGTGCGCACGGCCGACCTCGAACAGCTGGTGCAGCTGGCCGGCGGCTACGGTTCGCGCGAGAGCTTCCTGACCGAGCTGACCCTGGACCCGCCCGACGCCACCAGCGACCGCGCCGGCCCGCCGCTGCTGGACGAGGACTACCTCATCCTGTCGACCATCCATTCGTCCAAGGGGCAGGAGTGGAAGTCCGTGCACGTGCTGAACGTGATCGACGGCTGCATCCCCTCCGACATGGCGACCGGCAGCGCGGAGGACATCGAGGAAGAGCGGCGCCTGCTCTATGTGGCGATGACGCGCGCCAAGGAGCAGCTGCACCTGGTGCTGCCGAACCGCTTCTTCATCAAGCAGCAGGCGCAGATGGGCGACCGCCATGTGTACGCCCAGCGCACCCGTTTCATCAGCCCGGCCATGCTCAAGCATTTCGAGGAATGCAGCTGGGTGAATGCGGAGACGCCGCACAGCCGCAAGCCGATGCCGGACGAAGTCAGGATGCTGGTGCGCGAGCGGGCAAGAAACGCGTGGAAATAGGCCGAAAACAGGCTAGTCCGAATGAGTTATCCCCCGTGTCCTACACGTGTAGGAATTTGCCTCATAGCCATATCCTGCACAAAACTAGGGCTCGTGTAAGTCATTGATTTATATAAGCTTAAAATTTGCCTGTTGAACGGGCAATTTGTTGAAACCCGCATCAATACTGCGCTCCCGGCTTGTCAAGAGGCGCTTGTCCACACAGTTATCCACATTTCCTGTGGATATGAAAATAAAAGCTGAGGAATCAAGGATTTAGGCGCTGATCTTGAGAAAGGTCTTAGCATTTTCGTAAGGCCAATTCTTCTGGCTGGCTATGGTTTCGCGGCTAGTTCTTATGAAAGAAAATTTCACCACGAGCTAGTTGCTGAAAGATTCTTTCACTGCTGCAAAGCTTCGCGCAGGCGGCGCAGCGCATCGAGTGCGCCGGCAGCGATGCCGACATCACGCGGCAAAGGCACTTCCGGCTCGCGTGGATTGATCCGGATTAGCGGTGCGCCCAGGCTTTCCCCCATCCGCCGCACCGAGGGCACATCAGTGCCGGCGCCCAGCTCGATCACGACCAGGCGCTGGGCCTGCCTGAGCCAGGCTTCGAAACGGCCGTACTGGGCATCGGTGCGCGCGTCCAGCCAGCTGCCGTCATTGAACATCAGGACGTTCGGCCGCGCCAGCGCGCCGCAGCGGGGGCAGGCGGGCAGGGGCGAGTGCATCAGGCAGTCGGCAGGGTCGATCTCGGGCTGGACCGCATCGGCGGGCCAGATGGCGTCATGGCAGGGCCGGCTGCACTGCAGGTGGTGGATCGAGCCATGGCATTCGACCACCTGCGCATCGCTGAAGCCGGCGCGCTGGAACTGGCCATCGACGTTGCTGGTGAAGACGAAGACGCCGTGGGTCAGTGCCTCGCCCAGTTCGCGCAGAATCGCAAAACCCTCGTGCGGCGCCGTACTGCGGTACAGCGCCAGCCGGTGCCCATAAAAACCCCAGGCCAGCTCCGGATGCCGGGCAAAGCTGCGCGGATTCGCGATCTCGACGAAGCGGATGCCCAGCCTGGCCAGCGGCGGATAGGCTTTCCAGAAGCCGTGGTCGCCGCGGAAGTCGGGCAGGCCGGAATCGACGCCCATGCCGGCGCCGGCGCCGATCAGCAGGGCGTCGGCATCGCGCAGCAGGCCGGCGGCGCGGGCGATCGCGGCATCCAGGCCGGCCTCAGCCATGCGCCTCTCCCGCATCGATGCGCTGCTTCAAATGGTCCAGCTCGAGCAGGAAGCGCTCGGCCGCGACGACAGGCGGCCAGGGCTCCCACGGCCGGCAGCGGTAGCGCCCGGCCAGCGGGTCTTCTTCCAGCACGGCGGCGCGGATTTTCAGGGTGTTCCACACTTCCTCCACCTTCCAGCCGACCACGTGCACGGCTTCCGTCGCGGCGGCCAGGCGGTCGGCCAGCTTGTGCTTCGCGTGTTCGGTGGGCGTCCAGGCCGGCAGGCCGTAGCGCAGGAAGACCATCTGTTCCAGCCGCTGCGTGAGTTCCTTGAAGCCTTCGCCGAGGAAGGGTTTCAGAGGCGAGACGGCGTCGAAGCCGAGCAGGCCTTCCTCGGCATCGTGCAGCAGTTCGCGCAAGGCGACGACCGGGTCCAGCGGCTCGGGAGAGGCAAGCTGGCGCAGCAGCATCACGCAGATCGAATGCTGGGCCACGGACAGCGGCAAGGGCCAGGCCGAGTGGCCGCCCCAGCGGTAGGTGCGCGCGAGGCCCAGGGCCAGGTCGGCGTCGTCCCAGTCGAAGGGAGTAGGATTGAGCAGGTCGAGGCGCTTGCCGGAAGGCATGCGAACCCAGGCGCGTGTCGTCATGCGGGAATTCTACATTGATATGGCCGAACACCCGCGGCCGGGCGGACCGTACACTTGACTGCTGCGCGGACCATGGGAGGACGGATGAGCGAGCATTCACGACGCATCGATTGTGACGTACTGGTGGTGGGTGGCGGGATCAACGGCGCCGGCATCGCGCGCGACGCCAGCGGGCGCGGCTTGCGCGTGGTCCTGTGCGAAAAAGACGACCTGGCCCAGCACACATCCTCGGCCTCGAGCAAGCTGATACACGGCGGCCTGCGCTACCTCGAGCAATACCACTTCGGCCTGGTGCGCAAGGCGCTGGCCGAGCGCGAGGTGCTGCTCAAGAGCGGCCCGCACATCATGCGCCCGCTGCGCTTCGTGATGCCGCACGCGCCCGGCGTGGGCATGCGGCCGGCGTGGATGATCCGCGCCGGCCTGTTCCTCTACGATCACCTGGCGCACCGCGATTTCCTGCCCGGCTCCGAGGAGCTGTCGCTGCGGGACGACCCGGCCGGGGCGCCACTGCAGCCGCATTTCAGCCGCGCCTTCGCCTATGCCGACGCCTGGGTCGACGATGCCCGGCTGGTGGTGCTGGCCGCCGTCGATGCCCGCGAGCGTGGCGCCACCGTCCTCACGCGCACCCGCTGCACCAGCCTCGTGCGCGAGCCCCAGCGCTGGGTCGCGGCCCTGCAGGGCGCCGACGATGCGCTGCGCGTGCACGCGCGCTGCGTGGTGAATGCGGCCGGTCCGTGGGCCGCGAGCTTCCTGGGTACGGCCACGCCCCAATCCACGGCGCGCAGCCTGCGCCTGGTAAAGGGCAGCCACATCGTGGTGCCGCAGCTGTTCACGCACGACAGCGCCTACATCCTGCAGCAGCCGGACGGCCGCATCGTCTTCGCGATACCCTACGAAGGCCGCTTCACCCTGGTCGGCACCACCGACGTGGATTACCAGGGCGACCTCGATAAAGTAGCGATCGGCGATGCGGAAGTCGACTACCTGTGCGATGCCGTCAACCGCGCCTTCATGCAGCGGATCGGGCCCGAAGACCTGGTGTGGAGCTATGCCGGCGTGCGGCCGCTGATCGGGGAAGACGGGGGCGACTCTTCCGCCAGCGCGTCGGGCGCCAGCCGCGATTACCGCCTGGAGACCGACCGCGACGGCGCGCCGCTGCTGTCCGTCTTCGGCGGCAAGGTGACGACCTTCCGCAAGCTGGCCGAGCAGGCCGTGGACTGGATCGCGCCGGCGCTGGGACGGCGCGTGCCCGGCTGGACGGCGCAAGCCTGCCTGCCAGGGGGCGATCTGTTCGGCCGCCAGCCCAGCGCCCGCTCGGTGCGCGACTTCGAGGCCTGGACCCGCACCCGCCAGCAGCAGTACGCCGCATTGCCGCCCGAACTGGTGACCCGCTATGCGCGCGCCTATGGCAGCCGGCTGGGGGCCATGCTGGGCCATTGCCGCGGCCGCGCCGACCTCGGCGAGGAGATCGTGCCCGGGCTGTTCGAGGTCGAGGCCGACTGGCTGGTGAAGCATGAGTGGGCGCAGACCGCCGACGACATCCTGTGGCGGCGCACCAAGCTGGGGCTGCACGTGCAGCCTCACCTGCGGGCGGACGCCACGCAGCGCCTGGATGCGTGGCTGGCGGCGCGGCGCAATGCCGCCGCGCCGGCCACCGTCATGCGAGCCCTGGAGTAAAGGCGGTGTCGCTCAGCCGCCGTTCTGCTGCAGCCAGGCGTCGATTTCGGGCAGGCGCGCCGCATTGGTCTTGATGCGGTCCTGGATCGACGCGATCGCCGCATCGACGTCGCCGCGCGAGCTCGGCGCCAGGTTGGCCTGTCCATAGCCCTTCAGCTTGACGATCGTCGCCGGGTTCGACGAGCCCATGGCCAGGCGCGCGAAGTAGCGGCTGCGCGAGCTGGCGTCGACGCGCTGGTTGATCTTCTCCACGTTCGCGAGCGCGAAGTCGAGCGCCATGTCCGGATAGCGCTGGGCCACCGCCGAGATCATCGCCGCGCTGTTGGTGAGGCCCGGCTCGTCCGTCAGGGCCATGTCCAGCGCGCGCTGGGCCAGCGCCTTGTCTTCGGCGATGGCCAGCAGCGCGTACAGGCGGTCGCGCAGCAGCGGATTGGTCTCCGCGCGGGCGCGGGCGTGCAGGCCGTCCCAGGTGACGGCGTCGGCATGCTGGGCGACCACCGCCAGCACCGTCTTGCGCAGCGGGCCCGGCACCGCGGCCGGGTCCTTGTCCATCGCGGCGTAACGGCGGCGCGCCTCGGCGATGACGGTCGGGTCGCCCAGTTCGCTCAGGGTGTCGATCAGCTGCTCGCGCAGGTTGGCGATGGCGGAGTCTTCGCCGCTGCGCGCTTCCCAGCCGGTCTGCGCCATCACCGGCGCCAGGCGGGCGATCGCGAAGGCGTCCAGGCGCTGGCGGCGCGCCTTGTCGTCGCTCATGTCACCTTTCATGCGCCAGTGCAGGCCCTCGAACACGTGGCCGATGCGGCTCCAGACTTGCGGATCGGCGCTCACCGGCGTGGCCTTGACCAGGTCCAGCGCGCTCGATGCCGGCTGCAGGCCGGCCAGGCCCAGCGAAGTGCTGTCCGACAGCAGGCCAAGCTGGTCGATCGGCGCCAGCGTGGCGAAGGCCTGCGCCAGCTGGGCGAATTGCTTCGGCGCGTACAGGGTGCGGTAATAGCCGCTCTGGCCGGCGTTGACGATCACCGCGCCGCAGCCCGGCAGCGTAATCGTGCCCTTGCCGCCGGAAACCAGCGTGGACGCCTGCTTCGTGTTGCCCGCGACTTGCGCGATCACCGGCACGCGCCAGGCCAGCGGCTTCTTCTCGGGCTGGTCGCGCGAGAACTCGCCCTGAGTCAGCGGCACGCTGGTGGCGCCATTCTTGCACACCGGTTCGCCGACGCGGATCAGCGGCACGCCCGGCTGCAGCGTGAAGTCGTGGGCGATCGCCGTGACCGGTTTGCGGGCCGCCTTCTCGATCTGCTTCCACAGGTCGTCGGACACGGTATTTCCGTAGGCGTGGGCCTTCATGTAGCTGCGCACGCCGCTGCGCCAGGCGTTCTCGCCCACGTAGGCTTCGAGCATGCGGATTACCGCTTCGCCCTTTTGGTAGGTGATCTCGTCGAAGGCCTGGTTGGCCTGCTCGACGGTCTCGATGTGCTGCACCACCGGGTGGGTGGTGGCCACCGAGTCGCGCTGCATGGCGCCGTCGCGGCTGGCGACCGCGCCCAGGCGGGTATTCCATTCCGGATGCAGGCGCTGCGTCATGCGGCTTTCCATCCAGGACGCGAAGCCTTCGTTCAGCCACAGGTCGTCCCACCAGCGCATCGTGACCAGGTCGCCGAACCACTGGTGCGCCATCTCGTGGGCGGCGGTGGCGAAGATCTCCTGGCGGTCGTGCTGGGTCGAGCTGGCCGGGTCGAACAGCAGCGCGTACTCGAAGGTAAAGATCGCGCCCCAGTTTTCCATCGCGCCGAAGAACTGGCTGCGGCCGGCGCCGGCGATGTTGTCCAGCTTGGGCAGCGGATAGCGCACGCCGAAGTAGTCGTTGTACTCGCGCAGGATGTCCTTCGACGAGTCCAGCGCGAAGCGGGCCTGGTCGATGGCGCCGCGGCGGGTCACCACGCCCAGTTCCGTACCCTCGACCTTCGTGGTGGCGCGCTCGAAGTCGCCGACCCCGAGGAACAGCAGATAGGTCGACATCTTCGGCGAGGTCGCGAAGCTGATCTTCTGGAGCCCATCCGGCAGCGTGGCCGTGCCGGCGGCCGGCATGTTACTGACCGCCATCTGGCCGGCCGGGATCGTGACGTTCAGCGAGAAGCTCGCCTTGTAGGCAGGTTCGTCCCAGGACGGGATCATGCGGCGCGCGTCCGAGTTCTCGAACTGGGTGTAGAGGGCGCGCTGCTGCTTGCCGTCGCTGCCTGGATAGTCGAGCGAGAACAGGCCCACGGCCTGGGTGCCGATCACGCCGCTGTAGTCCAGCGTGAGCTTGTAGAGGCCGGGCGCGAGCGGCTTGTCGACGCTGAAGGTGGCGGTCTGGGCTTCTCCGTTGATGCTGGCCTTCGCAGTCTGCGCGGCGCCGCCGGCGGCCGGGCTCAGGCTCGCTTCCTTGAAGCTCAGGTCGGCCGCGTTCAGCGTGATACTGCTGGTGGCCTTGCTGACCTGGAGCGTAATGACGGCCCTGGCCGTGAAGCGCCCGTTGGCGGCGTCGGGCGTCAGCGCGATATCGTAATGGCTGGGGATCACGCCGCGCGGCAGCTGGGTGGTCGCTTCCTGGCTCGCTGCGGCCTTCGTGGCCGCGGCAGCTTGATGAAGGGGGAGGGTCGCGAACGCGAGGGCGACGGCGGCGGAGATCAGGCTGCGGTGCATGGTGGACCTATGTGATGGGGACTAGTCCGCGAATCTACGTTCAAGATGCATGGCTGTCAATGAACATCCGGCCTGCGCTATCATCGTCCTTACAATCACAAACTGGAGGAGAACCATGAAGCTGTACACCAGCCACCGCACCCCGAACCCGCGCCGCGTGCTCATGTTCATCGCCGAAAAGGGTATTACCGGGATCGAGCTGGTACCTGTCGATCTGTTTAAGGGCGAACATCGGAGCGAGGGCTTCACCGGCATCAACCCGATGGCGCAGATCCCGGTGCTGGAGCTGGACGATGGCCGCGAGCTGGCCGAGACGCGTGCGATCTGCACCTACCTGGAAGGCCTGTACCCCGAACATAACCTGATGGGCGAAGGCTTCGAGGAGCGCGCCTTCATCGAGATGGCGGACCGCCGCGCCGAGTTGCAGCTGTTCCTGAAAATCGCCCACTGCATCCGCCACACCCACCCGGGCCTGGCGCCGCTGGAGCAGCCGCAGTTCGCCGACTTCGGCGTGGAGCAGGGACGCAAGATGCGCGACACCGCGCGCTGGCTGGACGGCGTGCTGGCCAAACAGGCGTACGTGGCCGGCGAGCGCTTCACGATCGCCGACATCACCGCTTTCTGCGCGCTGGAGTTTGCGCGCGGGCTGATGAAGTTCAGGCCGGGGGAGGAGGGGTTTGGCTACCTGCAGGCCTGGCGCGACCGCATCGCGGAACGGCCAAGCGCGCAGGTGCTTTGATCCGGGGGGGGCTCAGCCCACCCGCTTGTACCAGGGGCGGTCGCCTTCGATCGCCTGGTAGGTTCCCGCATAGGCATCCGCCACCGACAGCTGGCGGTCCAGGCACAGCACGCCGAAACGCGCCAGGCTGTCGTGAAACAGCCGCAGCACGCGCTGGCGCAGCACCGGCCCGAAGTCGGACAGGGCGTGGCAGCACAGGATGGCCTGGAACTCGTTGAAGGAGGCGTCGGTCACCAGGCTGTACTGCGACCAGGTGATGCGGCGGCGCAGGTCCGCACGCAGGCGCGCGCATTTGCCATCGGCCCCATCCTCGATTTCGAAGAAGGACAGCAGGTCGCCGCGGCCGCCGCTCTCCACGTGCCGCTGGCTCGCTTCCTCGAGCTCGGCCAGCGGCAGGCAGGCGTCCTGCATCTGCGCCACCAGCTCTTCGTTGGCGAGGGTGGCGTGGATGTCGAGCTTGCCCAATACGCCTTCCTCGGCCAGCACGATGGCCAGGGTCCAGGCTTCGCCCACGCCGGCGCAATCGGCCAGCCAGACCCGCGGTATCGGCCAGCCGCGCAGCGAGGGCGCCAGCACCCCGCGCAGGCGCGCAGCATGGCCGACGCAGTCGAACAGCGGGCTCGGTGCCACCGACAGCGTGCGCAGCAGCGCCGATGCGGCCCTGGGGTCGTGCAGCGCCTTTTCCTGCAGTCCCGACAGGGTGCAGGCGCCGCCCTCGCGCATGGCCTGGTTCAGCTTGGCCCGCAGGGCCGCGCGGTCGTAGGCTCGGAAGTCGTAGCCGAAGCGCTGGAAGAGCGCTTCCAGCAGCAGCTCCGTTTCCAGCTCCTCGATCGCGAGCCCGGCGGCCAGTCCGGTCCACGCGTTCATGATGAACTCCTCGGTGAAGTCATCAATGCAGCCAGACGCGCATCATCGACAGCAGCTGGGCCACATCCACCGGCTTGGTGATGTAGTCCGAGGCGCCGGCGGCGATGCACTTGTCGCGGTCACCCTTCATCGCTTTCGCGGTCAGGGTAATGATGGGCAGCGACTTGAACTTCGGAATGCGGCGGATCGCCCGCATCGTGTCGTAGCCGTCCATCTCCGGCATCATGATGTCCATCAGGACGATCTCGATGCTCGGGTCCTTCTCCAGCACCTCGATGCCGTCGCGGCCGTTTTCGGCGAACAGCACCTGCATCTGCTGGCGCTCCAGCAGCGAGGACAGCGCGAAGATGTTGCGCAGGTCATCGTCGACGATCAGCACCTTGCGGCCGGCCAGGCCGCCGTCGGCCGCGTGGATCTCTTCCAGGATGCGGCGCTGCAGGTCCGGCAGGCTGGCGTGCGAGCGGTGCAGGAACAGCGCCGTCTCGTCCAGCAGACGCTCGGGCGAGCGGGCGTCCTTGACCACGATGGTCTTGGCGTAGCGCTTGAGCTTCGTGACTTCCTTGCGGCCCAGTTCCGCGGCCGTGTAGATCACGATCGGCAGGTCGCGCAGGGCCGGCTGCTTGCCGATCTGGTCGAGCAGTTCGAAGCCCGAGATGTCCGGCAGGGTCAGGTCCAGCACCATGCAGTCGAAGTGCTGGGCGGCCAGGGCCTCCAGCGCCGCGGCGCCGGTTTCCACCGTCACGATGCGGACGTCGGAATCGCCGATCAGCGAGACGATCGATTCGCGCTGGGCCATGTCGTCCTCGACCACCAGCAGCGAGCGCTTGCCGCCCATCAGGAACTTCTGGATGCGCGTGAATTCTTCCTGCAGCATCTCGCGGCTGACCGGCTTGTTGATGTAGCTGATCGCGCCCTGGCGCAGCGCGCGCTCGCGCTCGCGCATCGCCGACAGCACGTGCACCGGGATGTGGCGGGTGCCCGGGTCGCGCTTCAGGCGCTCCAGCACGGTCAGGCCGTCGATGTCCGGCAGGTCGATGTCCAGCAGGATCGCGGCCGGCTGGAAGTCGCGCGCCAGCGACAGCGCGGAGTCGCCGCGGTGGGTCACGATGCCCTTGAAGTTCTTCTCGCGGGCGAAGTCGAGCAGGGTCTTGGCGAAGCGCTCGTCGTCCTCGACGATCAGCACCGAGGGGTCGCCCGGCACGATCAGGCCGCGGTCGTCCAGCACGCTCGCGTACTCGACCAGGCCGCTCGACGGATCGGACACGGCGACGGCCGTGCCGACCGCGGTGGCGGTGTCGGTTTCCACTTCCAGCAGCATGGTCGGCGTGGGCGCCGCCAGCGGGGCGGGCTGCTGCGGAGGCGCCAGGCGCGCCGGCTGTGGCTGGCGGGTCTGTTCGTAGTTGATGAAGCCGGCGCGGTTGTACGGCAGGTAGAGCGTGAAGGTCGAGCCGATGTTGACCGTCGATTCGACGCGGATCTCGCCGCCCAGCAGGCGCGCCAGTTCGCGCGAAATCGACAGGCCCAGGCCGGTGCCGCCGTACTTGCGGGCGGTCGAGCCGTCGGCCTGCTGGAATGCCTCGAAGATCAGCTGCAGCTTGTCGGACGGGATGCCGACGCCGGTGTCGCGCACCGAGAAGGCCAGCACCGCGTCCGCATGCAGCAGGTGGGGGTGGTCGGCGGTCCAGCCGCTGGTCACCAGGCTGATCGTCAGCGCGACGTTGCCGTGGCTGGTGAACTTGAACGCGTTCGAGAGCAGGTTTTTCAGAACCTGCTGCAGGCGCGTGGTGTCCGTCATCAGCGCGGTGGGCAGGTTGTCCGCCAGGTCGACCTGGAAGCCGAGATGCTTGGCTTCGGCCATGTGGCGGAAGGTGCGGTCCACGTAGTTGCGCAGCGCCGAGAAGCGGTACTCGGACACGTCCAGCGTGACGGTACCCGACTCGATCTTCGACAGGTCGAGAATGTCGTTAATCAGGGTCAGCAGGTCGGAGCCCGAGCCGTGGATGGTCTTCGCGAATTCCACCTGCTTGCCCGACAGGTTGCCCTCGGGGTTATCCGAGAGCTGCTGTGCAAGGATCAGCAGGGAGTTCAAAGGCGTACGCAGTTCGTGCGACATATTCGCCAGGAACTCGGACTTGTACTTCGAGGACAGGGCCAGCTGGGTCGCTTTTTCTTCCAGCGCCAGTTTCGCCTGTTCCACCTCGCGGTTCTTGCGTTCCACCTCGATGTTCTGCTCGGACAGCAGGCGCGCTTTCTCCGCCAGCTCCTGGTTGGTCTGCTGCAGTTCCTGCGCCAGCGACTGCGACTGGGTCAGCAGCGATTCGGTACGGCTGTTCGCCTCGATGGTGTTCAGCACCACGCCGATCGATTCCATCAGCTGGTCGAGGAAGGACAGGTGGGTCTCGGTGAAGCGGTCCAGCGACGCGATCTCGATGACCGCCTTGACCTGCTGTTCGAACAGGATAGGCAGCACCACGATGTTGGTCGGCGGCGCCGCGCCCAGGCCGGACGACACCTGGATGTAGTCGCGCGGGACGTCGGTCAGCCAGATGCGGGTCTTCTCCAGCGCGCACTGGCCCACCAGGCCTTCGCCCGGCAGGAAGGAGGTCGGCAGCTTGCGGCTGGAACGGTAGCCGTAGGAAGCGATCAGGCGCAGGCGCGCGTCGTTGCCCTCGGAATCCATCATATAGAACACGCCGTGGTGGGCGGTGATCAGCGGCGCCAGTTCGGACAGAATCAGCTTGGTCACGGCGCCAAGGTCGCGCTGGCCCTGCAGCAGTCGGGTGAAGCGCGCCAGGTTGGTCTTCAGCCAGTCCTGCTGCGCGTTCTTCTGCGTGGTCTCCTTCAGGTTACGGATCATCTCGTTGATGTTGTCCTTCAGGTAGGACATCTCACCACGCGCTTCCACCTGAATCGAACGCGAAAGGTCGCCGCGGGTCACCGCCGTCGCCACCTCGCCGATCGCACGCATCTGGTTGGTCAGGTTTGCCGCCAGCTGGTTCACGTTCTCGGTCAAGTCCTTCCAGGTACCCGCGACGCCCGACACGTTTGCCTGGCCGCCCAGCTTTACCTTCGGTACCCACCTCACGCGCCACGCGGGTCACCTCGGATGCGAAGGAGGACAGCTGGTCCACCATCACGTTGATGGTGTCCTTCAGTTCCAGGATCTCGCCCTTCACGTCCACGGTAATCTTCTTCGACAAGTCACCGCGCGCCACCGCGGTCGTCACCGCCGCGATGTTACGCACCTGGCCCGTCAGGTTGGACGCCATGAAGTTCACGTTGTCGGTCAAGTCCTTCCAGGTACCGCCGACGCCCGGCACGTAGGCCTGGCCGCCCAGCTTACCTTCGGTACCCACCTCACGCGCCACGCGGGTCACCTCGGATGCGAAGGAGGACAGCTGGTCCACCATCACGTTAATCGTGTTCTTCAGTTCGAGAATCTCGCCCTTCACGTCCACGGTAATCTTCTTGGACAGGTCGCCGTTCGCCACCGCGGTCGTCACGTCCGCAATGTTACGCACCTGCGCCGTCAGGTTACCCGCCATCGAGTTCACGCCGTCGGTCAAGTCCTTCCAGGTACCCGCGACGCCCGGCACGTTCGCCTGGCCGCCCAGCTTACCTTCGGTACCCACTTCTCGTGCGACGCGGGTCACCTCGGATGCGAAGGAGTTCAGCTGGTCGACCATCACGTTGATGGTGTTCTTCAGCTCGAGAATCTCGCCCTTCACGTCCACCGTAATCTTCTTGGACAAGTCGCCGTTCGCCACCGCGGTCGTCACGTCCGCAATGTTACGCACCTGGCCGGTCAGGTTACCCGCCATCGAGTTCACCGAGTCGGTCAAGTCCTTCCAGGTGCCCGCTACGCCCTTCACCTGCGCCTGGCCGCCCAGCTTGCCCTCGGTACCCACTTCTCGTGCGACGCGGGTCACCTCGGATGCGAAGGAGGACAGCTGGTCCACCATCACGTTAATCGTGTTCTTCAGTTCGAGAATCTCGCCCTTCACGTCCACCGTAATCTTCTTGGACAAGTCGCCGTTCGCCACCGCGGTCGTCACCGCCGCGATGTTACGCACCTGGCCCGTCAGGTTGGACGCCATGAAGTTCACGTTGTCCGTCAAGTCCTTCCAGGTGCCGCCGACGCCCGGCACGTAAGCCTGTCCGCCCAGCTTACCTTCGGTACCCACCTCACGCGCGACTCGGGTCACCTCGGATGCGAAGGAACGCAGCTGGTCCACCATCACGTTGATGGTGTCCTTCAGTTGCAGGATCTCGCCGCGCACGTCCACCGTAATCTTCTTCGACAAGTCGCCGTTCGCCACCGCGGTGGTCACCTCCGCGATGTTACGCACCTGCGAGGTCAGGTTACCCGCCATCGAGTTCACCGAGTCGGTCAAGTCCTTCCAGGTACCCGCGACGCCCGGCACGTAGGCCTGGCCGCCCAGCTTACCCTCGGTACCCACCTCACGCGCCACACGCGTCACCTCGGAAGAGAAGGAGGAGAGCTGTTCCACCATCGTGTTCGCGGTGGTCGCCGCGCGCAGGTACTGACCCTTCAGCGGGTGCCCGTCCACTTCCAGGGCCATGGTCTGCGACAAGTCGCCCTTCGCCACCGCGCCGATGACGCGCGCCATTTCCGTGGTCGGACGCACAAGGTCGTCGATCAGGGTGTTGACGGAACTGATGATGGTCGACCAACCGCCGACCACGCCCGGCACGTCCGCTCGCTGGGTCAGGTGGCCTTCGCGGCCCACGACGCGCGACACTTCCGTCACCGTCTCGACCATTTTCTGCTTGGTTTCGATGATGTCGTTGAGGGTGTCCGCGATCTTGCCGGACACGCCGGTCCAGTCGGAGGGCATGCGCACCGAGAAATCGCCTTTTTTCAGCGCCATCAGCGTGGAAAGCAGCAGCTTGACATCCAGCTGTTCAGCCATGTCAGTCATGTTATTCATTGACTTGGGTTCCTCGAGGTAGAGAAGGGGTAGAGCGGGCAGACATGTATTGTTAAATGTCAGAAACTCGTAAAGATACTCTTGTGTCCGGTCAAGTCAAGCTCAGGCAAGTAAAAAATGGCAACACTGTTACGCGGCTGCCATAAACTTGCACATTTGCAATTTTCGATAGACAATCCGCGCGAGCTTATCGGATTTTGAAAATGGGGCGCGCACGATTGACGAGTTCGTAAACACGCTTGTTGTAGTACGACGACAACTTCTTTGCGGCTTTGTCCAACACGAAGATGATTAAAAGAATAATTTTTCGTGCTTTTCGGTTACAACTCAACTAGCATACGGGTGTCACAACAGTTGTTACACCATCAACAGCGCGGGGTTACCATGATGACCGTCGAACTTGACGAGCTGATGCATTGCGACACGGCGTCGAGCTGGGGAGAGGCGCTGTTTTCCCTGGGCCGGCACTACGGTTTCGAGAAAGTCCTCTTTGCGATGTCGGGTTCGCGCCATGCGCGCCTGGAACATGCGTTTTTCCAGACGAATTATCCGCGCCAATGGCGGGACCGCTACGAGGCCGAGCGCCTCGCCTATGTCGACCCGCTGGTCAGCCATTGCCTGGCGAGCACGCTGCCGCTGGTGTGGCAGGCCGATACCTTCCGCAGCCCGGCCCAGCGCGCCATGTATGAAGAGGGCTGCGTGCACGGCATCCGGGCCGGCGTCAGTTTTCCTATCCATGGGCCGAACGGGGAGTTCGGCTTGCTTACTTTTGCCTGCGATCCGGCGCCGGAGCGGGGGTTTGCGCGCGAGGTCATCGGCCTGCTGCCGGAACTGGCCCTGGTGCGCGACCATGCCTTCGCCTCGGGCGTGCGCTTCTGCCCGCCGTCCACGCACGAAGCTGCGCCACGGCTCACGCCGCGCGAGCTCGAGGTCTTGAACTGGGTAATGGTGGGGAAATCTTCGTGGGAGATTTCAAAGATTACCGGCTGCTCGGAGGCGACGGTGAATTTCCACATGGGTAACATCAGGCAGAAATTCAACGTCAACACCCGGCAGCAGGCGGTCGTGCGGGCGATTTCGCTGGGGCTGATTACCCCAGAAGATCACCATCGTTGAGTTTGCCGTTCACGTACAGTTTCAGGAGCAGGGCGACCGGGGCCGGAATGGCCAGGCCCGTCTCGAAGCGGCTGCCGCTCGATTGCGTCACGCCGAAGCGTCCCCAGAATTTCTCCTGACTTTCCCGCTTGCTGATGCGGTACTTCTTCAGTTCGCTGACGGTTGGAGCCAGCGCTGCCTGGAATTTTGCATTGCCTGCTTCGGGCTCCCGCAGGCTTGCTTCGGTAACGAAATCATTAGCCATCGCCGCTCCTCCTTCGTAAAGGTTGTAAAGATGTGTGGAAGACAAGTATTCCATGCATCATTCATCCGGCGACCTAGCAATATTGATAGTTCCTGTAGGAACTCCCCCTTAGAGAGGGGGAAGTGTTGTTCCGCTATTTGAGCCAGCGCAAATCTCATGCTTTCGGGCTTGATTTTCGGGTCAATTCTTGCCACAGGAAAGTATAGGTCAAGGCCCACATGGTGGCGGTCTGCTCGTTATTGGCCGCCCCGGCATGGCCGCCTTCCGTGTTTTCCCAATACAGCACGTCGTGCGCCTGTTCCTCCATCAGCGCCGCCATCTTGCGCGCGTGGCCCGGATGGACCCGATCGTCGCGGGTGGAGGTGGTGAACAGCACCCGCGGATAGCGCTTGTGCTGCGACACCTGGTGATAGGGCGAATACTTGCCGATGTAGGCCCACTCTTCGGGATCGTCCGGGTCGCCGTACTCTCCCATCCAGGACGCGCCGGCCAGCAGCTGGTGATAGCGCCGCATGTCGAGCAGCGGCACCTGGCAGACCACGGCGCCGAACAGCTCCGGGCGCTGGGTCAGGGCGGCGCCGACCAGCAGGCCGCCATTGCTGCCGCCCATGATGCCCAGGTGCGCCGGGCTGGTGAGCTTGCGCGCCACCAGGTCTTCGGCCACCGCCAGGAAATCGTCGAAGGCCTTCTGGCGCTGATGCTTGAGCGCGGCCTGGTGCCAGCGCGGGCCGAACTCGCCGCCGCCGCGGATGTTCGCCAGTACATAAACGCCGCCGCGCGCCAGCCAGGCTTCGCCGGTCACGCCGCTGTAGAAGGGCGTCAGCGAGACCTCGAAGCCGCCGTAGCCGTACAGCAGGGTCGGATTCGCGCCATCCATCTGCGTATCGGCGCGCATCACGACGAAGTAGGGGATGCGCGCGCCGTCGCTCGACTCGGCCTCGAACTGGCTTACGGTGTAGGGGCTGGCGTCGAAGAAGGCCGGCATCGCCTTCAGCAGGGTGCGTTCGTCGCTGCCGGCGCGCGCCAGGTAGAGCGTGCTCGGGGTCAGGAAATCGGTCACGGTCAGGAAGTAGTCGTCGGACTCGATCTCGTCGAGGCCCGAGACGCCCAGTGCGCCCATGCCCGGCGCGGTGACTTCGCGCCGCTGCCAGGCGCCATCGACGTGGCGCAGCTCGACGATGCGGTTCTTGACCTTGTCCAGCACCGTCAGCAGGATGGCGTCACGGGTCACGCCGATGCCGTCCAGCGAGGTGGTGTCGGTCGGCGTGAACAGCGGCTGGAAATCGCGTGCGCCGGCCATGAAGTCCCGGAAGCCGATCGCCAGCAGCGCGCCCTGCGGCCAGGTCGTGCCGCCAAGTTCCCAGCTTGATCGCAGCTGGACCAGCAGCTGGTCGCGCACCGTGAAGGCGTCGGCGTCCTCGGGCTTGTCGACCCCGGTGAGAACGCCGCTGGCGGGATCGCGCACGAACAGCTCGCTGCTGTAGAAGCCGATCTGGCGCTGCACGAACTGGCGCTCGTGGCCGGGCGTGTAGTCGAACCAGGCGGAGGCCGAGAGGTCGTCCTCCTGCGCCTCGTAGACGGGAAGCGCGTCCGCCAGCGCGGTCCCGCGCCGCCATTCCTTCACCACGCGCGGGTAGCCCGAGCTGGTCATCGAGCCGGGGCCGAAGTCGGTGGACACGAACACGGCGTCGCGGTCTATCCAGCTGGCGCCGCCTTTTGCTTCCGGCAGATTGAAGCCGTCCGCGATGAAGGCCAGGATTTCGAGGTCGAACTCGCGCACCACGTGGGCATCGCCGCCGCCGCGCGACAGCGAGACCAGGCAGCGCCCGCCGTGCGGCTTCAGGAAGGAGGCGCCGGCCCAGACCCAGTTCTCGTTCTCCTCGCGCGCCAGCAGGTCGAGGTCGAGCACCGTCTCCCACTGCGGCGCCGGCTTGCGGTATTCCTCCATCGTGGTGCGGCGCCAGATGCCGCGCTCGTGGTCGGCGTCGCGCCAGAAGTTGTAGCAGCGGCCCTCGTACAGGCTGACGTAGGGGATGCGGTCCTTCGAATCGAGGATGGTCTTCAGGCGCGTGCGCAGCTGTGCGTAGCCGGGCGCCGCGGCCAGCTCGGCTTCGGTGCCGGCGTTGCGTTCGCCGACCCAGCCGAGCGCGCGTTCGGAGGCGACGTCCTCAAGCCAGAGGTAGGGATCTTCCATCGTGTGCATTTGCTGTCCTTATTGCTGGGCTCTCGCCAATTGAGGCCGATTGCGTAATACTAGCAATTATTGAAAATTCGCCCACGACGACAGGACATGGCTGAAGCGAGCACGCGCAACATGGGGAAGACCGTCGGCGCCAGCGGCCCGGTGCGCATCGCTTTGTGGGGCGGCGGCCTGTGGCTGGCGCTGCTGGTGGGGGCGGCCCTGCACCTGGGCGCCACCCGCACCGTCGAGGACGACGCCCGGCGCCGCTTCGACAGCATCGCCCAGGGTGCGCGCCAGCGCCTGGACGGCGCCGTGCAATCCTATGCCCAGGTGGTGCGCAACCTCGGCGCCTTGTTCGGTGCGAACGGCGGCGCGGTCTCGCGAGTGCAGTTTCACCGCTATGTCGCATCGCTGAACGTCCGCGAGCATTTTCCGGCCATCGAATCGGTCAACTTCGGCGCCCACGTCCTCGATGCGCAGCGTGACGCTTTCGTCGCGGCCGTGAAGGCCGACCGCAGCCTGGATCCGCTCGGCTACCCTGCCTTCGACATCAAGCCGGCCGGCCGCCGCCCGGAATATCTGGTGCTGACCTATATGGAGCCGATGATGCCGTCCCGGCTCGGCGTCGACATGCTGGCGAACGGGCCGGCGGTCGCGCGCTATCTTACGGAGGCGCGCGACCGCGCGGAGCTGTCCGCATCCGGCAAGCCGCTGAAGCTGACGGTCCCGCGCCCCACGCTCGGCTTGACCCTGCGCTTGCCGGTCTACCGCGGCGGCGCCGTGCCGGACAGCGTCGAAGGGCGGCGCGCCGCCTACGTCGGCTCGGTCGGCATCGGCTTCTCGATACCGACCCTGGTGCACCGCGCGCTGGATGGCATGGGACGGCATCCGGTGGCGCTCCAATTGTATCTGGGGGCCGAGGGCCAGCCGGCCACGGGTCGCCCGCTCGCCGTGACGGCGGTCGACACGCTGCTGTACGACAGCGTCGGCGGCGAAACGCCCGGACCGCAGGCGCGGGCCGAGCCCGGCGAGCTGTTCGAGACAGTGCTGCCGGTGCGCTTCCAGAACAACCTGTGGAAGGTGCGCTTCGTCGCCGCGCGCGCCGAGCTGGTCGACGGCTTCGGCGCCTGGTTTCCGCGTCTGGCCTTCCTCGCCGGCTTCGGCGCCACCTTGCTGATCTATGCGCTGTTCCTGAAGCTGTACTGGTCGCGGCGCCAGGCCGTTGAGCAGCGCGTGCTGCTCGACCTGGTGCTCGACAACGTCGACGCCTACGTCTACATGAAGGACCGCGAGCGCCGCTTCAGCTACGTGAACGCGAAGACGGCGGCGGCGGCCGGCATGCGCGCCGAGCAGATGATAGGCCGGCGCGACAGCGAGATCGGATTGCCCGGCTCCAGCAAGTCGATGTGGGAAGTCGAGCAAGCCGTGCTGGAGACGGGGCAGGGCCGCTCGGTGCAGAACGAGGTCCATCTGGCCGACGGCAGCGTGCGCCAGCTGTGGAGTGTGAAGGTGCCGGTGCGCGCCGACGGCGAGGTGACGGCGATGCTGTGCGTGTCCACCGACGTCACCGAGCTGCACCTGCTGAAGGCCAGGGCCGATGCCGCCAGCCAGGCCAAGAGCGACTTCCTGTCGAACATGAGCCACGAGATCCGCACGCCGATGAACAGCATTATCGGCATGTCCTGGCTGGCGCTCAAGCAGGCGGTCGAGGCGCGCCAGCGCGACTACCTGCAGAAGATCCACCACTCGGCCCAGCACCTGCTCGGCATCATCAACCACATCCTCGACTTTTCCAAGATCGAGGCCGGGCGCGTCGAGCTCGAGCTGCTCGACTTCACGCTGGACGCCCTGATGCGCAACCTCGCCAACCAGCTGGGCGAAGCCGCCGCCGCCCGCGGCCTGGTGCTGGAAGTCGAGATCGCGCCCGAGCTGCAGCGCCCGCTGCGCGGCGATCCGCTGCGGCTGGAACAGGTGCTGCTGAACTTCACCTCGAATGCGATCAAGTTTTCCGAGCGGGGCACGATCCTGGTGCGGGCCCACACCGTCAGCACCCTGGGCGCCGAGATGCTGGTGCGCTTCGAGGTGCGCGACCACGGCATCGGCATTGCCGCGGACGAGCTGCCGCACCTGTTCACGCCTTTCCACCAGGCCGACCCCTCGACCACGCGGCGCTACGGCGGCACCGGCCTCGGGCTGGTGATCAGCAAGCAGCTGGCCGAACTGATGGGCGGCGAGGTCGGGGTCGAGAGCGTGCCGGGCGAAGGCAGCACCTTCTGGTTTACCGCACGCCTGGCCGCGGCCGGAGAATCGAAAGCGCTGCAGCAGGCCGTACGGCCGGCCGCGCCGCACGCTGGACCGGCCGCGCTGGCCGGCAGCACCATCCTGCTGGTCGAGGACAACGCCTTCAACCAGCAGGTCGCGCGCGAGCTGCTGGAAGACGCGGGCGCCGGCGTGGTCGTGGCCGGCAACGGCAGCGAGGCGCTGGACCTGATGCGCGGCCGCGAGCAGGGCGCCGCCTTCGACTGCGTGCTGATGGATGTGCAGATGCCGGTGATGGACGGCTTCGAGGCCACCCGCCGCATCCGCGCCGACGCCGCCTTGAAGGACACCCGCGTGATCGCGATGACGGCCAACGCCGGGCTGGAAGACCAGGCGCGCTGCCAGGCCGCGGGCATGGACGAATTCGTGACCAAGCCGGTGGCGCCGGAAGCCCTGGTGGCGACCGTCGCCCGCGCGCTCGGGCGCAGCGTGCAGCACGCGCTGGCCCCGGCCGCGCCGCTCGCACCGCCGGCCGCGGCGACGCTGCTGGACATGGAAGTGCTGTCCGATAGCTTCGGCGGCAATCCGGACAAGATGCGCAAATATGCCTTCATGTTCCTCGAGACCGCGCGCGAAGGCCTGCTGGAGATCGACCGCGCGCTGGCCGCCGGCGAGATCGAGCGCGCCGCCGGCGTCGCGCACCGCATCAAGTCCTCGGCGCGCACGGTGGGGGCGATGGGCTTCGGCGACGTCTGCGCCGACCTCGAAGCCCAGCGCGAGCGCGGCGCGATCGCCCAGGCGCGCTCGCTGGCCGCACGCCTGCGCGCGCTGCTGGCGCGGCTGGAACGCCACATTGCCGCGGAACTCGGGGCGCGCCAGCAGGATCAAAAGGTTTGAGCTCAGCCTTTGCCTTGTTCGACCCACCCCCTTGGTAGTATGCTGCGGGGGTCTACCTGAAGTCTTCCACCATGCGCTCCCCGATCTCTCCCGGCCTCCTCATCCTGCACGGCAACCAGATGGAATTGCTGCGCGCCGCCGTCTTCGACTGGCTGCGTGCGAATCCGCTCGGCCCGCTCGAGGAGGAAATCATCCTCGTGCAGTCGAACGGCGTGGCCGAGTGGCTGAAGATCGCGCTGGCCGAGGAACTGGGCGTGTGCGCGGCCACCCGCGTGGCGCTGCCGGCGCGCTTCCAATGGGAGGCCTACCGCGGCATGCTGGGACCGGAACGGGTGCCGCGCCGCTCGCCCTTCGACAAGGATGCGCTCACCTGGCGCCTGATGCGCCTTCTGCCCGAACTGCTGGCCAAGGACAAATTCGCGCCGCTGCGCCACTTCCTGTCCGACGGCGACCCCGAACGCCGCCTGCAGCTGGCCGAGCGCCTGTCGGACCTGTACGACCAGTACCAGGTCTACCGCGCCGACTGGCTGACCGACTGGGCCGCCGGCGAGGACCAGCTGCGCCGTCCGGGCGGCGAGCCGGTTGCGCTGGCGCCCGACCAGTGCTGGCAGGCCCAGCTCTGGCGCGAGATCCACGAAAGCCTGCCGCCCGAGCGCCGCTGGTCGGGCCGCGCCACCATCCACCAGCAGTTCATGGCCGCGGTCGAGGACGAGCGCCAGCCGGCCCAGCGCCTGCCGCGCCGCGTGGTGCTGTTCGGGATGTCGACCCTGCCTTACCAGACCATCGAGGCGATGGCGGGGCTGTCGCGCTACACCCAGGTGCTGCTGGCGGTGCCGAATCCCTGCCAGTACCACTGGGGCGACATCATCGAGGGCCGCGAACTGCTGACCGCCGCCTACCGCCGCCACCAGTCGCGCAACGGCAGCAACCTGGCCGAGGTGCCGGTCGAGGAACTGCACGCGCACAGCCATCCGTTGCTGGCCAGCTGGGGGCGCCAGGGCCGCGACTTCGTCCGCATGCTGGACGAGTTCGACGGCGGCCAGGGCGCGAAGTTCGGCAACATGCGGGTCGACCTGTTCAACGAGGGCGACAACGGCACGCTGCTGTCGCAGGTGCAGGCGGCGGTGCGCGATTTGCTGCCCCTGAGCGAGCATCCGCACGTCCCGCCCGAGCCGGATGACCGCTCGATCGAATTCCACATCGCCCACAGCGCCCAGCGCGAGGTCGAGGTGCTGCACGACCAGCTGCTGTCCTGGTTCGCCCAGGACCGCGAACTGCGTCCGCGCGACATCGTCGTCATGGTGCCGGACATCGACAGCTTCTCGGCCGCCGTGCACGCGGTGTTCGACCAGCACAAGCGCAGCGACCCGCGCTACATTCCCTTCGAGATCGGCGACGTCAAGGACCGCAGCGTGAATCCGCTGCTGGTGGCGATGGAATGGCTGCTGCGCCTGCCGCAGCAGCGCTGCCGCCAGAGCGAAGTGCGCGACCTGCTGGACGTGCCGGCGCTGGCCGCACGCTTCGGCCTGGACGAGGATGACCTGCCGACCCTGGGCCGCTGGATCGAGGGCGCCAGCGTGCGCTGGGGTCTGGACCAGAAGCACCGCGCCGGCCTGGGCCTGGGCTCGGCCGGCGAGCAGAATTCCTGGCTGTTCGGCATCCGGCGCATGCTGCTGGGCTATGCCACCGGGGCCGGCCCAAGCTACGGCGATATCGAGCCCTATGCGGAAGTGGGCGGACTGGATGCGGCCCTGGCCGGCGCCCTGGCCGAGCTGGTGGAGAGCCTGCTGGCCTGGCGCGAGCAGCTGGATGCGGTCTTGAGCCCGGCGGAATGGGGCCAGCGCGCCCGCGCCCTGATGGCGCGCTTCTTCCGCGCCCGTGACGACGAAGACCGCATAATGCTGAACCAGCTCGAGGAAGCGCTGCAGTGCTGGCTGGAGATCTGCGAGAACGCGATGTTCGACGAAGCGGTGCCGCTGGGCGTGATGCGCGAAGCCTGGCTGTCGGAGCTCGACCAGCCGGCATTAAGCCACCAGTTCGTGTCCGGCGGCGTGACCTTCTGCACCCTGATGCCGATGCGCGCCGTGCCTTTCAAGGTGGTCTGCCTGCTGGGCATGAACGACGGCGACTTCCCGCGCCGCGGCCACCAGTCGGACTTCGACCTGCTGGCGCTGCCCGGCATGGGCCGCCCCGGCGACCGCTCGCGCCGCGACGACGACCGCTACCTGATGCTGGAAGCCCTGCTGGCCGCACGCGACAAGCTGTACGTGAGCTGGGTCGGCCGCAACGTGCGCGACAACACCGAGCAGCCGGCTTCGGTGCTGGTCTCGCAGCTGCGCGACTACCTCAAAAACGGATGGGACATGGAAGAGGGCCTGCCCGACCGCACCACCGTGCACGCGCTGCAGCCGTTCTCGCGGCGTTACTTCGAGCGCGGCGGCCTGCTGACCTATGCCGGCGAATGGAGATCCGCGCACAGGGAAGGCGAGGAAGCCGCGGGCGGAGACGATGCTCTCCCGCCCTACGAGCTGGAAGAAGGCTACCGCCTGAAGCTGGGCGAACTGCTGGCCTTCCTGCGCCAGCCGGCGCGCTACTTCTTCCGGCGCCGCCTCGGCGTGAACTTCGGCAGCAACGAGGTAGTGGGCGAGGACGAGGAACCGTTCTCGCTCGACGCCCTCGAACGCTACTTTTTGGAAGACACGCTGCTGGACGACAGCGGCACGCCGGAGCCGCAGAACGAGGTACGCCAGGTACTGGACGCACGGGCCCAGCGCCTGGTGCGCGAAGGCAGGCTGCCGATCGGCCTGGTGGGGAAGCAGTGGCAGCAGCAGCTGGTGGAAGACCTGGTGCCGGTGCGGCGCAGCTGGCTGGCGCTGGGCGCCCGCTATCCGACGCCCGCGCCCAAGCTTGTCGTCAGCCTCGAGCTGAACGGGGTGCTGCTCGACGACTGGATCGACAAGCTGCGCAGCAACGAGGGCGAGACCGTCTGGCTGCTGCAGATCTCCTCGAAGGTCCTGGACCGCAAGGGCGCGCCGCGCGGCGACAAGCTGATCGGCCCCTGGCTGCGCCAGCTGGCGGCAAGCGCCGTCGGCGAGCGCATCACCGGCTACCTGGTGGCGCGCGACGCCACCTTGCAGCTGGACGCCATCGATCCCGCCTTCGCTCAAGCGGCGCTGGAGAACATCGTGGCGCTGTGGCGCGCCAACCTGGATCGTCCGCTGGCAGTGGCCTGCAAGACCGCGCTGGCCCACCTGGATGGTGGCGACCCGCGCGAGGCCTATGACGGCGGCTTCGAGATCGGCGGCGAGGTCGACGACCCTGTTCTTTCGCGCCTGTGGCCGGAATTCGCGGTGCTGCGCGCGGCCGGCGACTGGCCGCGCTCGGCCGAGGCCTTGTACGGTCCGCTGGCGATCTGGCTGCGCGACAGCGTTCGCGTGACGAAATTCGGCGATGAAGAAGGGAAGGACGCATGAGCGAACTGCTCCAGCCCCTGCATTTCCCGCTGCACGGCTCGCGCCTGATCGAGGCCAGCGCCGGCACCGGCAAAACCTGGACCATCGCCGCGCTCTACCTGCGCCTGGTGCTGGGACACGGCGGCGAACAGGGCTACACCCGGCCGCTGCTGCCGCCCGAAATCCTGGTGATGACCTTCACCCGCGCCGCCACGCGCGAGCTGTCGAACCGCGTGCGCGAGCGCCTGGTGCAGGCCGCGGCCTACTTCCGCGGCGAAGCCTATGTGGACGATCCCTACCTCGAAGCGCTGGCCGAGAGCTACGAAGACGAGGCCGCGCGCCTGGTCGCGGCCCACCGCCTGGTGCTGGCCGCCGAGACCATGGACGAGGCGGCGATCTTCACCATCGACGCCTGGTGCCAGCGCATGCTGCGCGAGCACGCCTTCGACAGCGGCAGCCTGTTCGACGAAGAGCTGGTCGGCGACGAGCGCGCCCTGTTCGAGGACGCCGCCAACGACTACTGGCGCCAGCACGTGTATCCGCTCAACGGCCACGCGCTGAAATCGCTGCTGGACGTGTGGAAGGACGTCGAGGCCCTGAAAGCGGCGGCGCGCGAGCTGGTGCAGCGCGCCGAACTGCTCGGTCCGGACTGCGTGGACGAGGAGGGCAGGCCCAACGACATGGAAGCGCTGGGCGCCGTCATCGCCGGCGTCGAGCGCGCGCAGAAGGGCAAGCTGGCGCGCCTGAAGGAAGGCTGGCGCGAGCGCGCGGACGCAATGGAAAGCTGGATCGCCTCGCAGCGCGCGGCCAATCCGCGCTGCCTGAACGGTACCATGATGAAGGCGGAGACCATTGCCAAATGGTTCGAGGGCTTGCGCGCCTGGGCCATGGACCCGGCAATGCTGGCGCCGGACATCGGCGAAAAAGCCTGGACGCGCCTGACGCCCGGCGGCATTGCCGAAGCCTTCGCCAGGGGATACAGCGCCGAAGTGCCCGAGTGCTTCGAGCATACCGAGGCGCTGAAGGCAGCGCTGGACGAGATCGAACCAATGGCGCACGCGCTGCTGCGCCACGCCGCCTGCAATATCGCGCGCCGCATGATCGACCTGAAGCGCCGCAACCGCCAGTTCGGTTTCGCCGACATGCTGGCGCGCCTGAAGAACGCGCTCGAAGGCGTGAACGGCGAAGCCCTGCGCAAGCGCATCGTCGACCAGTTCCCGGTCGCGATGGTCGACGAATTCCAGGACACCTCGCCCGACCAGTACCGCATCTTCGATCTGCTGTACCGCGTGCTTGAGAACGACCCCGAACACGGGCTGTTCCTGATCGGCGACCCCAAGCAGTCTATCTACGGCTTCCGCGGCGCCGACATCCACAGCTATCTGTCGGCGCGGCGTGCCACCAGCGGGCGCCATTACCAGCTGGGCACCAATTACCGCTCGACCGAGAACCTGGTGGCGGCCGTCAACCGGCTGTTCGAGTTCGCCGAGCAGGGCCACGCGGCCGGCGCCTTCCGCTTCAAAAAAGACGGCGAGAATCCGCTTCCCTTCGATTCGGTGGAGGCGGCCGGGCGCCGCGAGCAGCTGGTCGGCGTCGACGGCCCCTTCCAGGCGCTGGCGGTGGCCACTACGCCGCGCGAGGACCTGCGCGTCGACGATTACCGCGACTTCTTCGCCCACCACTGCGCCGAGCACATCGTCACCCTGCTGAACGACACCAAGGTCGGCTTCCAGGATGACGAGGGCCGCTTCAAGCGCCTGATGCCGGCCGATATCGCGGTGCTGGTGCGCGACCGCCGCGAAGCCTCGGCCATCCGCCGTGCACTGATGCAGCGCCGCGTCGCCAGCGTCTACCTGTCCGACCAGGACTCGGTGGTCGAGAGCCAGGAAGCGGTGGACGTGCTGCGCTGGCTGCAGGCGGTCGCGAGTCCGCTGGATGGCGTATTGGCGCGCACCGCCTTCGCCACCGCCACCTGCGCGCTGCCGCTGCCCGAGCTGGCCCGTTTGTCGAGCGACGAACTGGCCTGGGAAGAACGCGTCGAGCAGCTGAAGAACCTGCACCAGACCTGGCAGCGCCAGGGCGTGCTGGCGATGCTGCGCCGCTTCATCCACGAGCTGGGGCTGCCCGCCAAGCTGCTGGGCGCCAGCGGCGGCGAGCGGCGCCTGACCAATCTGCTGCACCTGGCCGAGCTGCTGCAGGAAGCCAGCCGTGAGCTGGATGGCGAACAGGCCCTGATCCGCTGGTTCGCCGAGCAGGTCGAGGGACTGGGCGAGGGCGGCGACGAGCGCGTGCTGCGCCTGGAAAGCGACGCCGAGCTGGTGAAGGTCGTCACGGTGCACAAGTCGAAGGGCCTGGAATACCCGCTGGTGTATCTGCCTTTCGCCGTCACCGCGCGCAAGACCGACCGCCGCAACCGTGCCTTCTTCGAGTACGTGCACGAGGATGGCGGGCGGCGCATCGACCTCGGCCTGAGCGAGGATGCGCTGAAGGCCGTCGACCGCGCCCGCATCGAGGAGGATCTGCGCCTGCTCTACGTGGCGCTGACCCGCGCCAAGCACTTCCTGTGGCTGGGCGTGGCGGCGGTGGCCGCCGGCCGCAAGGGCGAGAACCGGCTGCACGAATCGGCGCTGGGCTATCTGCTGACCGGCGGCGAGCCGGTACAGGCCAGCGCCATGCAGGAACGCTGGGAAGCCTTGCGCGGCGGCCTCGATGCGATCGAGCTGCACACGCTGGACGCGCCCGAAGGCTGCACGATGCTCCGCCGCGCCGACGTGCGCCCGGAGCTGGTCGAGGCGCCGGCCTATGCCAGCCAGTTCGAGCGCAACTGGGCGGTCGGCTCCTTCACCTCGCTGACCCGCCATACGGTGGCGGCGCCGACCCGGCCGCAGGAAGAGAATCTGCTGGAAGAAGAGGAGCCGGGCACGGTCGAAGTCCTGAAGAGCGACGACGCGCCCTGGCACCGCTTCCCCCGCGGCGCGACCCCCGGCAACTTCCTGCACGAGCAGCTGGAGTGGATGGCGCAGGAAGGTTTCAATCGCATCGACGAGGATGAATTCGTCAAGCGCCTGCACCAGCGCATCCTGCGCGCCGGCTGGGGCAACCGCGTGGACGACGCCATGGCCTGGCTCGACGCATTGGTCACGCTGCCGCTGCCGCCGACCGGCTGCGCGCTGTCGGATCTCGAGGAAACCCTGCCCGAGATGGAATTCTGGTTCCCCAGCCACGGCCTGGACGTCGGCGCGCTTGACCGCCTGTGCCGCCGGCATCTGCTGGGCGACACCCAGCGTCCGACCCTGCCTGAACGCCAGCTGCACGGCATGCTGAAGGGCTTTACCGACCTGGTGTTCGAATGCCATGGCCGCTACTGGGTGCTGGACTACAAGTCGAACGCGCTGGGGCCGGGCGACGCCGCCTACACCGACAAGGCGATGGCGGCCGCGATGGCCGAGCACCGCTACGACATCCAGAGCGCGATCTACCTGCTTGCCCTGCACCGCCTGCTGCGCGCGCGCCTGGGCGAGGCTTACGACCCGGCCGAACAGCTGGGCGGCGCCGTGTTCCTGTTCCTGCGCGGGATCGGCAACGAGTTCACGCGCGGCTGCTACCTGATCGAGCCGGACATGGAACTGCTTGACGGCCTCGACGGACTGCTGGCAAATGAATAACGCAATGGACCCCGACAAGATCGACATCTTCTGGTTCGAGGTGGAGCGCCTGACCGAGGCCGGCGAACTGCGCCGCCTGTCCGGCGCCTTCGCCCGCTTCATGGCCTCGCTGGGCCCGGCGCCGGGACCGCTGCTGCTGGCCTCCCTGGTGCTGTCCGAGCTGGAAGGGCGCGGCCACAGCTGCCTGCTGCTGGCCGACCTGGCCGCGGACACTGCCGGGCTGCTCGGCCTGCCCGAGGAGGAGTGGACCGAACTGGCGGCCGCCATCAAGCCGCTGCCGAAGAACGCCAAGGGCTGGATGGCCCAGCTGGCCGGCTGCGAGCAGGTGCTGCGCGCCGGCGAGTTCGACTTCGGCCAGCCGCTGGTGCTCGACGGCGACCCGGACAACGGCCGCCTCTACCTGCGCCGCTACTGGCGCGACGAGACCACCGTCGCGTCCAGCGTGCGTGAGCGCGCGGGCGAGCGCCAGCAGGTCGACGTGCCGGCCGTGCGCGAATGGCTGGACCTGCTGTTCGCGTCCCAGCGTGCTGCCGAAAAGCCGGACTGGCAGAAGCTGGCCTGCGCCATCGCCCTGCGCGGCAGGATGGCGATCATCACCGGTGGCCCCGGCACCGGCAAGACTTATACGGTGGCGCGCCTGCTGGCGCTGCTGTTCGCGACCGCGCCGGACGCCGCCCGCCAGCGCATCGCCCTGGCCGCGCCGACCGGCAAGGCGGCGGCGCGCCTGAAGCAGTCGATCGACAAGGCGCTGGGCGAGCTGGCGGACAAGGTCGGCGAGCAGCTGCCGCTGCGCGAACTGACCGCCCGCATGGGCGCCGCCCGCACCCTCCACAGCCTGCTGGGCGCGCGCCCGGACAGCCGCGCCTTTGCTCACCACCGCGGCAATCCGCTCGACGTCGACGTGCTGATCGTCGACGAAGCCTCGATGGTCCACCTGGAGATGATGGCCTCGCTGCTGGACGCCTTGCCCCCAAGCGCGACCCTGATCCTGTTGGGCGACAAGGACCAGCTGGCCTCGGTGGAAGCAGGCGCGGTGCTCGGTGATTTGTGCGCGGATGCGCAGGCCGGCAACTACGACCAGGCGACGGTGGACTATGTGCGCGAAGCCAGCGGCGAGGAGATCCCGGCGGACTACGTGCACGCCGGCGGCGCGCTGGCCCAGCAGACCGTCATGCTGCGCCACAGCCGGCGCTTCGGCGGCCCGATCGGACAGCTGGCGCTGGCCGTCAACGCCGGCGACGTCGAGGCCGCGGCCGCGGTGCTGCGCGAGCGCGGCGTCCTGGGCGTCGAAGTCGCCCACGCGCTGCGCTGGATCGAGCACGCCCAGCAGCAGCATGCGATCGGGCTGGCGCTGGAAGGCTACCGTCCCTATCTGCGCCTGCTGAGCGAGGGAGCCGAAGGAAATCACGAAGACTGGGTGCGCGCGGTGCTGCAGCGCTTCGAAGCCTTCCGCATCCTGTGCGCGGTGCGCGAGGGTGAATGGGGCGTCGAGGGCCTGAACACGGCGATCGAGCAGCGCCTCGACGGCGTCGGCCTGATCCGCCGCAGCGGCGACTGGTACGTCGGCCGTCCCGTGATGGTGACCCGCAACGACTATGCGACCAACGTCTTCAACGGCGACATCGGCCTGACCTTGCCCGACCCTGCGCGCCCCGGCTCGCTGCGCGTCTGGTTCCTGGAAGGCGACAAGGTACGCAGCGTGCTGGCCACCCGCCTGCGCCACGTGGAGACGGCCTACGCGATGACGGTCCACAAATCCCAGGGCTCGGAATTCGCGCACACCGTGCTGGCGCTGCCGAAGGAGGGCGGGGCGGTGCTGGCGCGCGAGCTGGTGTACACCGGCATCACGCGGGCGAGCCGGGAATTCACCTTGCTGACGCCGGTGCCCGGGGTGCTGGGGGAGGCGATCCAGAAGCGGACGCACCGTGCGAGTGGCCTGCGCGGGATGATTGAAAGATAAGCGTCTTCGGAAACCCGGCATGGGTTCCCGCTTCCGCGGGAACGACGCCGTGGTATTTCTCGCGTAACTTTTGCGCCAGTCTTTGCTTTCCTGATGGCAACAATGTTAAAGTTGCCGTCTGGAATCTCTGGAGACTGCACCATGTTGATCTTTGTCGGTTTTATGGTCGTGCTGCTGGCCGTGTTCGGCGGCTTCGTGCTGCAGGACGGGCACCTTGCCGCGCTGTTCCAGCCGTATGAACTCTTGATGATCTTTGGCGGCGCGCTGGGCGCCTTCGTGATCGGCAACGACCGCAAGGCGATCTCCCTGACCTGGCACAGCATCCCGACCCTGTTCCACGGCTCGCGTTACACCCGCGAGCTGTACATGGCGCTGATGGCCTTGATGTTCGACGTGCTGACCAAGGTGCGCCGCGAAGGCCTGATGTCGCTCGAGGACGATATCGACGCGCCCTACGAGAGCGCCATCTTCGGCAAGTACCGCCTCGTGCTGATGGACGACCACCTGCTCGACTTCATCACCGACTACCTGCGCCTGCTGGTGTCCGGCACCATGAATTCCTATCAGCTGGAAAACCTGATGGACTGCGAGATCGAGACCTACCAGGAAGACTCGGACATTCCGGTGCAGGCGATCCACAAGCTGGCCGACGGCATGCCGGCCTTCGGCATCGTCGCCGCGGTGATGGGCGTGGTGCACACCATGGGCGCGATCGGCCGTCCGCCGGCGGAACTGGGCAGCCTGATCGCGGCGGCCCTGGTCGGCACCTTCCTCGGCATCCTGCTGTCTTATGGCATGGTCGCGCCGCTGGGCAGCCTGCTGCATCGCCGCCACCAGGAAGTGGTCAAGGCCCTGCAGTGCGTGAAAGTGACCCTGCTGGCCAGCATGAACGGCTATGCGCCGACCATCGCGGTCGAGTTCGGGCGCAAGGTGATCTCGGCCACCGAAAGGCCGACCTTCGCCGAGCTGGAAGGGCATGTGCGGCAGCTGAAGTCGCGCTGAACCGATAGCGCCCGCGTCCCATCCGCACAAATGAAAAAGCCGCGACGGGTTGCCGTCGCGGCTTTTTTAATTTGAAACCAGGCGTATAGCGATCAGCGATGACGGCGATGACGCGTCACCGGCGCATGCTTGAAGCGGCTGACGCGGCCGGCCGAAGCCTTGACGCGGGCGCCGCCGATGGATGCCTTGATGCGCGGACCGCCGACGGCGGCCTTGAGGCGCGAGGCGACGCGGGCGCGCACCGGGCTGGTGGATGCCGGGGCATCGTCGCCCAGCACGTGGCGGCGGATGTTCAGGGCGTCCAGGATACGCACCGAGGACGCGCCGGCGTTCAGCAGGACCATGGTGGCGTTCTTGCCGGCGGCTTTCACGCGCATGATCAGGCAGCGGCCCGCTTCCTGGGTGTAGCCGGTCTTCGACAGGCCGATGTCCCAGCCCTTGGCGCCGACCAGGCGGTTGGTGTTGTGGTACTCGACTTCGCGGCCCTTGATGTTGATCAGGTGCTCGGAAGAGGTCGTGATCCGGGTGATCTCGGCGTAGTTCGAGGCGGCGGTCGCCATCTTGACCAGGTCAGTGGCCGAGGACTTGTTATGCGGGCTCAGGCCGGTCGGCTCTTCGATCACGGTCTGGGTCATGCCCAGCGCGGCGATCTTGCGCTTGACGGCCAGGCGGAAGGCTTCCATGCCGCCCGGGTAGGTGCGGCCGAGGGCGGCAGCAGCGCGGTTGTCCGAGGACATCAGGGCCAGCTGCAGCACGTCGCGGCGCGGAATGGTCGCGCCGACCGGCACGCGCGAGCTGCTGTGCTTGAGCACGTCGACGTCCTGCTTCTCGATCTCGATCGGCTCGTTCATATCCTGGTGGGCATCGAGCACGACCATGGCGGTCATCAGCTTGGTCAGCGAAGCGATGGGCACGACGGCGGCCGAGTTCTTTTCGAACAGGACCTTGCCGGTATCGTCTTCGACGACGAGCACCGATTGCGATCCGAAAGGCACAGCGAGGGCGGCCGCGCTGGAAATCGTCATCAGCACGGCAGCGAGGAATTTTTTGATCATGTGTGTGTATGAGGTACGGTTAATGGTCGGGCGCCGGACGGCGGCGGAGCATCAAATCGTTCAGTTAGACCAATAGCGGCCAGCTATATGGGAACTTTTCATTGGCAGAATACCGATGCAATGACATAGATCAATGTCACCGGAGGAAAATCAAATACCAACGGAAAGATTCTACAAGAAAAAAAGGCCTCGCGTGATTGCAAGGCCTTCTTTGTGAACGGAAAATTTGAAATTTGTCTAAAAGAAATCTCTAAAAAACGACTCAGCTATATTTTCCGTTGGTAAATCCTGTATATCTATACAGTCTTATTGCGATTCCGAATTTCAAATCCTTTATTTCGACCCGTAGATCTTGTCGAATTCACCGCCATCGTCGAAATGGCGTTTCTGCGCCGCGCGCCAGCCGCCGAATACATCGTCGACCGTGAACAGCTGGATCGGCTTGTAATTGGCCGCGAACTGCTTCATGACTTTCTCGCTGCGCACGCGCAGATAATGCTTGGCGCCGATCTCCTGGCCGGCTTCCGTGTACAGGAAGTTCAGGTAGCCGACGGCCTGCTTGCGCACGCCCTTGCGGTCGACCACCTTGTCGATGACCGCCACCGGGGTTTCCGCCAGCACGGAGATCGAGGGATAGACCACCTCGAAGTTGTCGCCAAACTCGGCGCGCACCAGGTTCACTTCGTTCTCGAAGGTCACCAGGGCGTCGCCGATCTGGCGCTGAGTGAAGGTGGTGGTGGCGGCGCGGCCGCCGGCGTCCAGCACCGGCACGTTCTTGAAGATCTTGCCGACCAGGTCGCGGGCCTGACCTTCGTTGCCGCCCTTCTTGAGCACCGAGCCCCAGGCCGCCAGATAGGTGTAGCGGCCGTTGCCAGCGGTCTTGGGGTTCGGGATCACGACCTTGACGCCCGGCTTGGCCAGGTCGGCCCAGTCGTGGATGCCCTTGGGGTTGCCCTTGCGGACCAGGAACACCATGGTCGAATAATAGGGCGAGGCATTGTTCGGGAACTTCTTGTTCCAGTCCTTGGCGACCAGGCCGCGGTCGGCCAGCATGTCGATGTCGTTGGCCTGGTTCAGGGTCACCACCGAGGCTTCGAGGCCATCGGCGACGGCGCGCGCCTGCTTGCTGGAGCCGCCGTGCGACTGCTTGATGACGACGGTTTCGCCGGTGGTCTTCTTCCATTCGGCGATGAAGGCCGGGTTCACGTCCTTGTACAGTTCGCGCGCGACGTCGTAGGAAACGTTCAGCAGCTCGACTTCGGCAGCCTGTGCGGCGTAGGGCAGGGCGGCGCCCAGCGCCAGGGTGAGCGCCAGCAGATGGCGGCGCAGCGGAGAAGGGGTTCGGATCATTGTTTGTTCTTCCTTGTAGAGACCTGTGGAAACCAGGGTCATCATCTATGAAGAAATATCGGAACAAAAGTACATTTTTATCATATGCTTAGACGGTCTATGCCCGCCGCATGGCCGGGCAGCACGATTGCACGCTTTAGGTTATAGTCCGGCCTGCCGAACCACCGCTTTTTAGACCGACAGTACATGGGTATTGACATCCGCCAGGCAACACCGAACGACGCGCCGGAAGCATGCGCGCTGCTGCGCCGCTCGATTGAAGAAGGCTGCGCGGCCGACCACGGCCAGCGTGCGGACATCCTCCAGGCCTGGCTGAGCAACAAGACGCTGCAGAACGTCAGCACCTGGTTTTCCTCGCCCAGCAATTACGCGGTGGTGGCCGTCAACGGCCAGCAGCTGGCCGGCATGGCGCTGCTGACCCAGGCCGGCAAGCTGGCCCTGTGCTATGTGATGCCGGGACAGCTCCGTCAGGGCATCGGCAGCGCCATGCTGCACGCCGTCGAGGCGCGCGCCCGCAGCTGGGATATCGCCAAGCTGCACATGCACAGCCCCGCATCGAGCAGCGGCTTCTTCGAACGCCTGGGCTATGTCAACGCCGGCAAGGACAAGGCCTGCTTCGGCCTCGAGTGCGATTTCCTGTGGAAGCAGCTGAATGCCGTCGAGCCGCCGGCGAGCAAGCGTTACTGCACCTGCAGCGGCAAGTAGTCGGCAACACCCATCAATTCCGCGATGTTGTGTGAAACATGCGGTAACACGCGCTCATCTTCTTTCCCGCAATCTATTGAGATATAGTACGCGGGTTCCAATGATGAGTTTGTTATGGCTTCCCGCAGAGATTTCCTTCACCACGGCTTGCGCCTCACCGCACTCGGCCTGGTCGCTACGCCGCTGATCGACGCCAATGCCGCAGCACGCGGCGCTTCCAGCCAGGCCGCGCAAGATACGCCCAACACCGACATCGCCCCGCCCCCCGACCTGTTCGACGCCCAGGTGGTCGACCTCGACTTCTGGGTCAAGCCGCGCACCCTGTCCGTGGTCCGTCCGGCCAGCGGCGAACGCACCAGGGTGCTGTACTGGAAGGACGGCGAGGTGATCGACTCGGCCTACCAGGAACTGTGCCACCTGCTGCGCGACGTCAACGGCAAGGCCAGCATGCCCATCGATCCCAAGCTGATCGAGACCCTGTGGGCGTCCCAGGCCTTCGTCGCGCGCTACGGCCTCGACAAGCCGCTCGAGATCCTGTCCGGCTACCGCACCCCGGATTCCAACAAGCGCCTGATCGAGCAGGGCATTCCGGCCGCGCGCCAGTCGCTGCACATGTCCGGCAAGGCGGCCGACGTCCGCATCGCCGGCCTGACCGAAGAAGTGCTGGGCGGCCTGGTGCGCAGCTTCCGCCAGGGCGGGGTCGGCTTCTATTACCGTTCCGGCCCGAAAGGCGGCTGGATCCACGCCGATACCGGCCTCAACCGCACCTGGAAGGGTTGAGTACCCCGCTGCGTTCCTGAGCGGATAGGCGGCGCGCGCCCGCGCGCATTTTTGCTATCTTGGCTTGCCTGTCAAACTTTCCGAAGGAGGACACGATGGCAACCATGAACGCACCCACCATGGAACGGCGGCACCTGCCCGAGCGGCGGGCGGCCGTGCGCGAAGGGCATACGGCGATGTCCGCGGTCGACTACATCGCCATGGCCCTCCTGATCATCGGCGGCCTGAACTGGGCGACGGTCGGCCTGTTCGACGTCGACGTGGTCGCCAGCCTGTTCGGCGCCGGCAGCCCGGCCAGCCGCCTGGTCTATGTGCTGGTCGGCATTTCGGCCCTGTACTCGATCTGGACGGCCAGCAAGATGGCCCGACACCGGACGCCGGGCTGAGTTGGCGCCCGACGCCTCGCGGCGGGCCATGCGGATCGGTCTGATCTCGGATACGCATGGCCTGCTGCGCCCCGAAGCCCTGGATTTCCTGGCCGGCAGCGACCACATCGTGCACGGCGGCGACATCGGCAATCCGGACATCCTCGAGCGCCTGGCCGCCATCGCGCCGCTGACCGTGGTGCGCGGGAATAACGATACCGCCGCCTGGGCGGGCACGATTCCCGTCACCGCGCGCATCGCGCCGGGCGGCGTGCCTGTGTATGTGATCCACGACCTCAAGGAACTCGAGCTCGACCCGCTTGCCGCCGGGCTGCGCGTGGTGGTGTCCGGGCATTCGCACAGGCCGGCCTGCACGGAGCGCGGCGGGGTGCTGTACGTGAACCCGGGCAGCGCCGGGCGCCGGCGCTTCAGCCTGCCGATCGCGGCCGGCGAACTCATCATCGAGGACGGGGAGGTCACGGCGCGCCTGGTGACGCTTGCATGAGCGCTTGCATGAGCGCTTACATGACAGCCCGCTTGCGCCGTCCGCCATCCATGGCTTAGCATACGCGACCTTGCCTTCCCACTATCACACCTCAAAACCCTCATGAGCCAAGATTCGACCAAGGACGGCGCCGAGCGCCCCCGTTTCCGCCCGGTGCCCTGGACCCCGCTGGAAACCCCGCAGGACGTCGAACTCTGGGTCGATGCGCACAACCGCACCATGCAGGAAATGATCGGGCCGCAGGAGACCGGGGTCGGCGTGCGCTTCACGCTGGCGCCGGGCGGCGACGTCTACCTGCAGACCACCGGCGACGCCGTGCTGCTCGACGTCGAACCGGACGCCGGCTGGATCACGCCCCTGATCATGGCCGCCACCGGCGCCGAGCAGCCCGCCGGCCAGGTCTGGGTGCTGCCGGAAGACAAGCTTGTGCAGCTGCTGCTAGGCTTGTCGACCCTGGTCGAGAGCACCTTGATCGTCACAGGCCACAATTTCAAGCATAGCCGCAGGCTATACTGACAGGCCGATAATTCCCTTTTCGCATCATCGCATTTCAGTTATAAATCACATTCTGCCGCTTGAATGGAGTGCGAAGGAATGCAAAAGGGTCTCCCGAATCGCTTACGCAGGGCCGTGATGGCCGCTACTGCGCTTGGCGCTGCTGCCGTGATTGCGCTGCCGGCCCACGCCGCCGACCTGCTGGATGCGGCCAAGGCACGCGGCACGCTGCGCATCGCCCTCGAGGGAACCTACCCGCCCTTCAACTTCAAGGATGCCAAGACCGGCCAGCTGACCGGCTACGACGTCGACGTCGCCCGCCTGGTGGCGGCAAAGCTGGGCCTGAAACCGGAGTTCGTGACCACCGAGTGGGCCTCGATCCTGGCCGGCCTGGGCGCCGGCAAGTACGACGTCATCATCAGCCAGGTCAACGTCACGCCCAAGCGCGAGCAGGCCTTCGATTTCTCCACCCCCTACACCTATTCGACCCCGCAGCTGATCGTGCGCCGCAACGAGCGCATCGACTACAAGAAGCTGGAGGATCTGAAGGGCAAGAAGGTCGGGGTCGGGCAGGGCAGCGTGTTCGAGCAGCAGGCCAAGGCCGTGCCGGGCGTCGAGGTGAAGAGCTATCCGGCGGCGCCGGAAAACCTGCAGGACCTGGCCTTCGGCCGCATCGACGCCGCCCTGAACGACAGCCTGATGGTGGGCTACCTGCTGAAGTCCTCGCAGCTGCCGATCCGCGCCGGCGCGCGCGTGGGCGCGGTCGAGCGCACCGCGGTCGCCTTCCAGAAGGGGAATCCGAAATTCCACGCCGCCGTCGACAAGGCGCTGCAGGAGGTCCGCGCCGACGGCAGCCTGAAAGCCGCGTCGGTGAAGTGGTTCGGCGTCGACGCCACCCGCGCGCCCTAAGCCTTCAATGGAATTCCAGGAACTGCTGGACTTGCTGCGCGAGTCCGCGCCGGTCATGCTGCGCGGCGCTGGCCTGACCCTGTCATTGGCGGTAGCGGCCATGCTCGGCGGCCTGCTGCTGGGCCTGCCGACTGCCCTGATGCGGGTCTCGCCCTGGGCGCTGCTACGCTGGCCCGCCGCGGTCTACGTCAGCGCCTTCCGCGGCACCCCGCTGCTGGTCCAGCTGTTCGTGGTCTACTACGGCCTGCCCAGCATCGGCATCGAGTTCACGCCGGTAACGGCGGGCGTGCTGACGCTGTCGCTGAACGCCGGTGCCTACCTGTCCGAAAGCCTGCGCGGCGCCATCCTGTCCATCGCGCAGGGCCAGTGGCGCGCCGCCTACAGCCTCGGCCTGGGCTGGGGCCAGACCCTGGGCCACGTGGTGCTGCCGCAGGCGCTGCGGGTGGCGGTGCCCTCGATGAGCAATACCCTGATCAGCCTCATCAAGGACACCTCGCTGGTGTCGGTCATCACCATGACCGAACTCATGCTTGTCACCAAAGAGTTGATCTCCGTCACATTCCGTCCATTGCCGCTCTACGTCGCAGCGGCCATCATCTACTGGATCCTGAGCCTGTTCTTCGAACGCCTGCAGCGCCAGGCCGAGCGTCGCCTCAATCGGGCTCATCAGCAACACTAGAACAATAGCGGATCGACAACGTCTTTGCGGCATGCTAGGCTTTTCTAAAAAGCAATAGAATCCGGGCAACTCAACCAAGCGAAGCGGGGTGAGATGGACATGGACGTGCAACAGCTCGACAGTGGCGTCAGCCCCGAGCGTCTGCGCCACGAGCAGGAACAGGCGCATTTCAACGAACTCTACCTGCTGGCCCCGGTCGGCTACTTCGTGGTTGCCTTCGACGGCCGCATCCTGCAGGCCAACGTCGCCGGGGCCCAGCTGATCGGCGTCCCGCGCGGCGCGGCCGGCGGACACCGCTTCCGCGACTTCGTGCGGCGCAGCTGGCGCGAAGAGTTCGACGCCTTCTTCGAATCCGCCATCAACAGCCGCGCCCCGCGCCGCCAGCGCTTCGAGATGACCTGCGCCGACCTTGGCGCGCCCGGCCCGGTGATGCTGCTGGCGAGCGCCGACGGCAGCGGCCAAGCCTGCCGCATCGTGGTCGAACCGGTCGACGGCAACCTGTCCGCGCTGGAACGCTCCGAGGAACGCTTCCGCCGCATCGTCCACTGCGCCGACGAAGGCATCTGGGAGATCGACGCTCTCGGCTTCATCACCTTCGTCAACCCGAAGATGGCGGCCCTGCTGGGCTGCGAGATCGAAGGCCTGCTCGAGCAGCCGCTGGTGCGCTTCATGGACGAGGAGGGCCGGGCGCGCTTCGAGGCCCACGACGTGCGCCGCCAGCATGCGCGCGGCGAGCGCGTGGAGCTCAAGTTCATCCGCTGCGACGGCAGCGAACTGTGGACCAGCGCCGCCACCACGCCCATCTTCGACGTCGCCGGCAACTACCTCGGCACCCTGGCCCTGGTCACCGACATCACGCGCCAGCGCGCCTCCGCCGAGCGGATCTGGCACCAGGCGAATTTCGACGAGCTGACCGGCCTGCCGAACCGCCACATGTTCCGCGACCGCCTGGCCCAGGAGATGCGCAAGGCCGACCGCGGCGCCACCTTCGTGGCCCTGCTGTTCATCGACCTCGATCACTTCAAGGAGGTCAACGACCGCCTCGGCCACGCCGTCGGCGACACCCTGCTGGCCGAGGCCGCGCGCCGCGTGAAGGCCTGCGTGCGCGCCACCGACACCCTGGCGCGCCTGGGCGGCGACGAATTCACCGTGATCCTGTCCGGGCTGGAGCGCGTCGGCAGCGTCGACCGCATCGCCCAGTCGATTGTCGATGCGCTCGCGCGGCCGTTCGACCTGGTGGGAGAGCTGGCCGAGATCTCGGCCTCGGTCGGCATCGCGCTGTATCCCGCCGACGCGCGCGAGCTGCCGGACCTGCTGTCGCACGCCGACCAGGCCATGTACGCATCCAAGAACGCCGGCCGCAACCGCTACAGCTACTTCACCCAGGACCTGCAGGAAGCGGCGCTGGCGCGCCAGGTGATCGCGCTTGAACTGCGCGAGGCAATCACCAGGCAGCAGTTCGAACTCCTGTACCAGCCCATCGTCTCGCTTGCCACCAACGCCGTGCACAAGGCCGAGGCCCTGCTGCGCTGGCGCCATCCGACCCGCGGGCTGCTGGCGCCGGCCCAGTTCATCCCGTTTGCGGAATCGAGCGGCATGATCGTCGAGATCGGCGACTGGGTGTTCCGCGAAGCCGCGCGCCAGGTCCAGTGCTGGCAGCGCAGCATCGGCCCCGATTTCCAGGTGAGCGTGAACAAGTCGCCGGTGCAGTTCCGGCGCGACGGCGGCCAGTACCAGGGCTGGCTCGACTACCTGCGCGAGATGGCGCTGCCGCCGCAGAGCATCGTGGTGGAGATCAGCGAAGGCGCGCTGCAGGGCGGCGCCGACGCGCTATTGGGGCGGCTGGCGCAATACCGCATGCTGGGGCTGCAGGTGGCGCTCGACCACTTCGGCACCGGCTACGCCTCGCTGGCGCATCTGAAGCGCTACGACATCGATTTCGTGAAGATCGACCCCTCGCTGGCGCAGACGCTGGACGGGGAGGGCGGGGAGCTGGCGCTGTACGAAGCGATCGTCGCGATGGCGCACAAGCTGGGATTGAAGGTGGTGGCGGAAGGGGTGGAGACGCCGGCCCAGCGCGCCATCCTGATCGACGCCGGATGCGATTACGCGCAGGGCTACATGTTCGGACATCCGATGACGGCGGCCGAGTTGGAAAGATTGGCGCTACGATGAAACGTGGGCACCCCGTGCCCACGTGCATTGCGCCGACCAAATTACATATTCGGGTAATTCGGCCCGCCGCCGCCTTCCGGCGTGACCCACACGATGTTCTGGGTCGGGTCCTTGATGTCGCAGGTCTTGCAGTGCACGCAGTTCTGCGCGTTGATCTGCAGGCGATCCTTGCCCTCGTCGGTCTTCACGAACTCGTACACGCCCGCCGGGCAGTAGCGCTGTTCCGGACCGGCGTACTTGGCCAGGTTGACTTCGACCGGTATCGCCGGGTTCTTCAGCGTCAGGTGCACCGGCTGGTCTTCCGCGTGATTCGTGTTCGAGATGAACACCGAGGACAGGCGGTCGAAAGTCAGCTTGCCGTCCGGTTTCGGATACACGATGGGCTTGAAGTCGGAGGCCGGCCGCAGGCATTCGTGGTCGGCGTGCTTGTGGTGCAGGGTCCAAGGCGCCTTGCCCTTGAACAGGATCTGGTCGATGCCGACCATGATCGTCCCCAGGTAGAGACCCTTGCTCATCCACGGCTTGAAGTTGCGCGCCACGTGCAGTTCCTCGTGCAGCCAGGACTGCTCGAAAGCGGCCGGGTAGCTAGCCAGTTCGTCGTGCTGGCGGCCTTCACCCAGCGCGGCAAAGGCGGCGTCGGCGGCCAGCATGCCGGTCTTGATCGCGGCGTGGCTGCCCTTGATGCGGCTGGTGTTCAGGAAGCCGGCGTCGCAGCCGATCAGGGCGCCGCCCGGGAACACGGTCTTCGGCAGCGACTGCAGGCCGCCCGCGGTGATCGCGCGCGCGCCGTAGGAGATGCGCTTGCCGCCTTCGAAGAACTTGCGGATTTCCGGGTGCGTCTTGTAGCGCTGGAATTCTTCGTAGGGCGACAGGTAAGGGTTCTGATAGGACAGGCCTACCACGAAGCCGACCGCGACCTGGTTGTTCTCCAGGTGGTACATGAAGGAGCCGCCGTAGGTGTCGTTGTCGAGCGGCCAGCCGGCGGTGTGGATCACCAGGCCGGGCTTGTGCATCGCCGGGTCGATCTCCCACAGTTCCTTGATGCCGATGCCGTAGGTCTGCGGATCCTTGCCTTTGTTCAGGTCGTACTTCGCCATCAGCTGCTTGCCCAGGTGGCCGCGCGAGCCTTCGGCGAACATCGTGTACTTGGCATGCAGTTCCATGCCCAGCTGGAACGCGTCGGTCGGTTCGCCATGGCGGTTCACGCCCATGTTGCCGGTGGCGACACCCTTGACCGAGCCGTCGTCGTTGTACAGCACTTCGGCGGCCGGGAAGCCCGGGAAGATTTCGACGCCCAGCGCTTCGGCCTGCTGACCCAGCCAGCGCACCACGTTCGCCAGCGAAATCACGTAGTTGCCGTGATTGGTCAGGGCCTTCGGCACCATGAAGCTGGGGGTGGCGGTCGCCTTTGTCTCGGTCAGGAACAGCACGCGGTCTTCAGTGACGGCCGTGTTCAGCGGTGCGCCGAGTTCTTTCCAGTTCGGGAAGAGTTCGTCCAGCGCGCGCGGATCCATGACCGCGCCCGACAGGATGTGCGCGCCCAGCTCACCGCCCTTTTCGAGCACGCAGACCGAGACTTCGCGGCCCTGTTCCGAGGCCAGCTGCTTCAGGCGGATCGCCGCCGACAGACCGGCAGGGCCGCCGCCGACGATCACGACGTCGTATTCCATCGCTTCGCGCGGACCGTATTGTTCGATGAGGGAGTTGGGCTGAGTCATGTTTTATAGGTGTTAGAAAAATTTAAGCACGAGTGTGCACTTTTTTGCTCATGATTGCAACGCAGCGCGCTATTGTAGGGCAGATATTAGATGCGGCAATCTAATCGCGGCGAAATGGGTGAAGTATGTAATCATTATGAGGTCGCAACAGAATATAGTTCGGTGAGACTGAGGACAGGAGCGAAAACGTGGGCATAGAAGTCAATTTCGAAGGCAAGATCGCAATGGTGACCGGCGCGTCCAGCGGATTGGGCGCGCGCTTCGCGAAGGCCCTGGCCGGGGCTGGGGCGCAAGTGGTGCTGGCTTCGCGCCGCATCGAGCGCCTGAAGGAACTGCGCGCGGAGATCGAGGCGGACGGTGGCGCCGCCCACGTGGTGGCGCTGGACGTCACCGACCTCGCCAGCATCAAGGCGGCAATCGCCCACGCCGAGACCGAGGCGGGCCCGATCGACATCCTCGTCAACAACTCGGGCGTGTCGACCACCCAGCGCCTGCTGGACGTCACCGAGGAAGACTACAACTACATCATGGACACCAATCTGCGCGGCGCCTTCTTCATGGCCCAGCAGTGCGCCAAGCGCATGATCCAGCGCGCGAAAGGCGATCCGAAAAAACAGCACCGCATCGTCAACATCGCCTCGGTGGCGGGCTTGCGCGTGCTGCCGCAGATCGGCGTCTACTGCATGAGCAAGGCCGGCGTGGTGCAGATGACCAAGGCCATGGCGGTGGAGTGGGGTCGCTACGGCATCAACGTCAACGCCATCTGCCCCGGCTACATCGCCACCGAGATGAACGAGGACTACTTCGACTCCGAGCAGGGCAAGAAGCTGATCGAGATGCTGCCGCGCCGCCGCATCGGCAAGCCGGAAGACCTCGACGGCCTGCTCCTGCTGCTGGCGGCCGAGGAAGCCCACTTCATCAACGGCACCATCATCACGGCCGACGATGGCATGACGGCGCAATGACGGCGCTGGTCATCGTCCACGGCCTGCTCGGTTCCGGCAGCTATTACGAACCGCAGCATTACCTGGCCGGCCTGGACGTGCGCACGCCCGACCTGCTCGGCTATGGCGCGAACCGCAGCGTGGACGTCGGCATCGACCTGCACGCGCAGGCCGACGAGGTCGCGCGCGTGCTGCGCGAGGAAGTCGGCGAGCCGGCCTGGCTGCTCGGCCACAGCGTCGGCGGCGCCGTCATGATGCTGGCGGCGGAGCAGGCGCCGGAACTGGTGCGCGGCTTGATCAGCGTGGAGGGCAATTTCACGCTCAAGGACGCATTCTGGTGCTCGCGCATCGCGCCCATGCCGGAGGCCGACTGGGCCGACGAATACGGTGCCATGGAAGACGACCCGGCGGCTTGGCTGGAGAGAATAGGCATCGAGGCCAGCGACGAGCGCATCGCCATGACGCGCGAGGTCCTGGAAAATCAGCCTTACTCGACCATCCAGGCGATGGCGCGCTCGGTGCTCGAGGTGACCGGCTCGCCTTCGTATCTGGAGGGCGTGCGCCGCGTGCTCGGCACCGGGGTGCCGCTCTACCTGCTGGGCGGCGAGCTGTCGGCGGCCGGCTGGGACATCCCCGAATGGGTGCTGGCGCTGGCCTCGCAGAGCCTGGTGCAGCCGAAGGCCGGACACATGATGATGCTGGAGGATCCGGCGGCCTTCTGCGGCATCGTCGACTTTATCGTACGGGGGCAAGGAGACCTGCACCGCGCCGGCTGAGGCACTACAATGCCTGTTTTTTCAAAAGAAGCAGGCAACAATGAACGACGCAACGAACAACCGCAAGCTGATGCACACCATGCGCCAGGCCATCCGCTGGGGCGACATGGACGTGCTGGGCCACGTCAACAACACGATCTATTTCCGCTACATGGAAACCGGCCGGATCGCCTTCCTGGAAGACCTGAACGGCAAGTTCGACGCCAAGGGCGAGGGCCCGGTGATCGTCACCGCCTACTGCACCTTCATCAAGCAGCTCAAGTACCCGGGCGAGATCGAAGTCCGCACCTATGCCGGCGCGCCGGGACGCTCGAGCTTCGAAGTCACGCACGAGATCAGCCTGGTGGACGAGGATGGCAAGGCCGACACCGTGTATGCCCACGGTGGAGGCAAGGTGGTGTGGATCGATTTCCAGGCCGAGAAATCGGTGGCGCTGCCGGATCGGATCAGGAGCCAGCTGCCGGCCGTCGAGGCTTGAGACAATTCGAGGATTTTCAGGCTGCCCGGCTCGGGTAGGATGGCGTGTCAAAACAAACCGGGACGACACCGATGATGAAATCCGCCTTGCTTGCCGCGATCCTGCTCGGCGCCGGCCCTTTGGCCGCCGCGGAGGCCAACCTGCTCCTGGGCCACGTCCAGCGCCTGACCCTGGAACCGTCGGGCACCCCGAACTGCCCACCCATCTGCCCGGCGTTGATAACGGAAAATGCCGACGGTTCGCGGAGCGTATGCATCTCCCGCAACGGCGCCTGCGAGATCATGGAGTTCAAGGTCGACCAGCCGCTTGTCGGTGAATCCGCCGTGACGCGGCAATTCAAGGCGCGCAGTGGCGAATTCGGACCCTACTTCGCGGCGGCCAGCGGGCCGGTCGTCGTCGTCGAAGAATCGGGCAGGATAGGCTGGGCGGCCGTCATCGAACGCGACGGCAAGCAGTTCGTCGATCCCAAGCGCTTGTGGAAGTTCAGGGGCGTGCCGGCGTCAAGCCCGGGCGACGCCGAACTGGTAGAACTGGACGAAGTGCTCGCGCGCCTGGGCGTGCGGCGCTAGGGGGAGCGGCCATGCAAGCGACGCTGCATCGGCGGATCGGGCCGGTTTTTCTTTTTCTTGCCTTGATGGTTTTCGGCACGGCGAAGGCGATACCGCCGCCACCCGATCATGTGGAACTCACCAGTGCCGAAATGAAGAGCAGGAAAATTGCTTTCAAAATTCACAGGTATAAGGAATCGTCGATCGAACTGCGTTTCCCCAAGCGATTGCTTGTGAAGGATTCCTGGCTTGTGCCTTACTACACCCATCTCGTTGTCAAGAACAAGGCTGGAGATACCATTGCCAGCACGACGAACCAGGTGTTGGACAACGAAAATCCGTCCATCTCCGGCGCATATGATCACGCGATTTCGGATTTATCCGTGTCGATCACGTACGGATGCCCACAAGCACGTAGCAGCAGCTGCCACGGCGCCACGACATTCGCGATGTCCTCGGTTTCCCGGTTTTTCGATACCAACCCCGACGCCGTGAACCTGCCGCTCAAATGCAGGAAGGTCGCGAATGCCCCTCTTGACATGTACGACTGCACCGAACGTGATTGAAGGCGCGCTGGTCAGCGCGCCACACCCACCAGCTTGTGCACCAGCTCGGAAGAAGTCGACGCCGAAAACTTCTTCATCAGCTTGGCCCGGTGCATCTCCACCGTGCGCGGCGACAAGTCGGTCTCGCGCGCGATCACCTTGCTGGTCTTGCCCTCGACCAGCAGGGCGGCGATCTCGCGTTCGCGCGGGGTCAGCGCGGCCGTCACCGGGCGCTTCTCGCTGACATCCTCGAAGGTCCAGATGCCGGCGCCCAGCGGTTCTTTCGGATCGATTGCCCGGCCCGTCACGTGGCACCAGAACAGTTCGCCGTTGGCGCGGCGCATGATGCGCTCGTCCGAATAGCGGCCCTTGGCGTTCATGATGGGGACGATGCGGTCGCCGGTGCGCAGGAACTCGTCCTCGGTCGGGTACAGCACCTCGAAGGATTTGCCGTTCAGGTGGGCGCAGTCGTAGCCGAACATGTCGGCCAGCGTGTGGTTGCAGGCCTGGATGATCCGATTGACCGAGATGCACATGCCGACCGGCGCATGCTGGAAAATCATCTCGTAATCGATGGCGTATGATGCTGTCGTCTGAGGCAAGCTTACTTCTCCACTTCTTTGTCTCCGCGGTCCGGGCGGGCCGGTAGTTCTACGGTATTGTGCTTTGCAGGGCGCTATTTTATTCTCGAATTCTACTCTGCTGTACAGATCACTTACTAAAGGGACGGGTATGAATAAAGTTTATCCAGATGCGCGGTCCGCGCTCGAGGGCGTCGTCCAGGACGGCCAGACCATCGCCGTGGGCGGCTTCGGCCTGTGCGGCATTCCGGAGGCGCTGATCCTGGCGCTGCGCGATTCCGGCGTCAAGAACCTGACCGCCATCTCGAACAATGCCGGCGTCGACGATTTCGGTCTCGGCCAGCTGCTGACCACGCGCCAGATCAAGAAGATGGTCGCGTCCTACGTCGGCGAAAACAAGGAGTTCGCGCGCCAGTACCTGGCAGGCGAGCTCGAGCTCGAATTCACGCCGCAGGGCACGCTGGCCGAGAAGCTGCGCGCCGGCGGCGCCGGCATCCCGGCCTTCTTCACCAAGACCGGCTACGGCACCATCGTCGCCGAGGGCAAGGAGACCCGCGAGTTCGACGGTGAAATGTACGTGATGGAACGCGCGTTGAATCCCGACGTCGCCCTGGTCAAGGCCTGGAAGGCCGACCGCGCCGGCAACCTGGTGTTCCGCAAGACTTCGCGCAACTTTAACCCGAACGTCGCCACCGCCGGCAAGGTCTGCATCGTCGAAGTGGAACAACTGGTCGAGACCGGCGAGATCGATCCGGACCAGGTGCACCTGCCCAGCATCTTCGTGCACCGCATCGTTCACAACCCGACGCCGGAAAAGCGCATCGAACAGCGCACCGTGCGCGCAAGCTAAGACCAGGAGAATCGAACATGGCATGGACTCGTGATGAAATGGCCGCGCGCGCGGCAAAGGAACTGCAGGACGGCTTCTACGTGAACCTGGGCATCGGCTTGCCGACCCTGGTGGCGAACTACGTCCCCAAGGACGTGGAAGTGTTCCTGCAGTCGGAAAACGGCTTGCTGGGCATCGGCCCCTTCCCGACGGACGCGGAAGTCGACGCCGACCTGATCAATGCCGGCAAGCAGACCGTGACGGCGCTGCCGGGCGCAGCGTACTTCAGCTCGGCCGATTCCTTCGGCATGATCCGCGGCGGCAAGATCAACCTGGCAATCCTGGGCGCGATGCAGGTCTCGGAAAAGGGTGACCTGGCCAACTGGATGATCCCGGGCAAAATGGTCAAGGGCATGGGCGGGGCGATGGACCTGGTGGCCGGCGTCAAGCGCGTGGTGGTGCTGATGGAACACGTCGCCACCGCCAAGGACGGCTCGACCAGCCACAAGATCCTCAAGAAGTGCGACCTGCCGCTGACCGGCGTGGGCGTGGTCGACCGCATCATCACCGACATGGGCGTGATCGACGTCACCGATACCGGCCTCAAGCTGGTGGAGCTGGCGCCGGGCGTGACCAAGGAGCAAGTAGTCGAGGCGACGACGGCGGAGCTGGACGTCTCCGCAGTCTAAGCAGGCGCTATCGGAGAAAAGCCGCCTCGATGGCGGCTTTTTTCATTCCAGAGTCCAGACGTACTGGACAGGTTGCATGCTCCTGACGGGCACGCCGTCTTCGCGTGCGGGACGGAAGCTGCACAAGGCCAGGGCGCCGCGCGCAGCCTCGTCCAGGCCGGCGTGGCCGCTCGACTTCTTGACGAATGCGTCCAGCACCGTGCCTTGCTCGTCGAGCATGAAGCCGAGCGTGACCGTGCCCGTATGCCCCGCGGCGAGGTCGTCCTTCGGGTAGTTCGGCTTGCGGCAGCTCGAGAAATTCACGACTGCCGGGCTGTGGTTCTTCTGTTTTGCGGCTGTGCTACGGTCGGCATGCACCATCGGCGCATGCGCGCTGGCGGCGCATACCACGGCCAGGCCCAGTACCGGGATCGCCGCCTTCCAGTTCAGCGCCTGGACGTCCGGGCGCAGCAGGCGGCGGATGCGGCCCATCAGGTCGCCGCCATTCGCGGCCTGGGCCAGGTGGTGGCTGGAAAACTGCAGCTTTTCCAACTCCGACAGCGCCAGCGCCAGGCGGCGCGGCTCGCCCAGGTGGTAGGCGGCGAAGTCGTCGGCGATCTGTTCGCGCTCGGCGCGGATGCGGCGCGACAGCCACCACACGGCCGGGTGGTAGAACAATAAAGTCTCGATCACGTTCTGCAGCAGGTTGACGAGGTAGTCGTGGCGCCGCACGTGGCCGAGTTCATGGGCCAGCAGGGCCTCGAGCAACTGCGGCGGCATGCCGGCGACCAGGCTGGCCGGCACCAGCACCACCGGGCGCCACCAGCCGGCCGTGATCGGACTGGCCAGGCCGTCGACGACACGCAGCCGCACTTCGCGGCCGAGACCGCAACGTTCGGCCAGGCGCGACAGGCGCTCCTGCCAGGCAGGATCGATGGCCTGGATGCGCGCAGCGCGGCCGATCCACAGCAGGCCGACCGCCATGCGCAGGGTCAGCGCACCGGCGCAGCCCGCCCACAGGGCGACGATCCAGCCCAGGTTCCGGCCGAGCCAGGGCAGCAGCCCGGCCGCATCCGGCGCGGCCGCGATGGCGCCGGCGCCGCCACCGAGCAACTTGCCGCCGCCCATGCCCGGCCCGGCCTGCAGCAGCAACGCGAGGTCGACCGCAGGCCACGCCAGGCAGAGCAGCAGGCCCAGGCAGGCCACCGCATACCGCGTTTCGGGTCGCGCATTGCGTAGAAGCGTGAGGACCACGGCCACGGCGCAGCCGAGCAGGGCGCCTTGCCAGACGAAATGGACCAGGGTCCAGCCGATGGCGCCAATCAGGGCCGGGGCGCTCATTGCTTGTCCTCGCCCTTCAGCAGCTCTTCGATTTCCTCTCTTTCCTTCTTCGAGATACCGGATTTGAGTGCAGCCAGCACCAGCGCCTTGGCCGAGCCAGAGAAGGCGCGCTGCATCAGGTCCTTCAGCAGATTGGTTTGCAGCGATTCCTGGGCCTGGGCCGGCGCATACACGTGAGACCGTTCGCTCTCGTCGCGGATCAGCAAACCCTTGGCATGCATGATCTGCATCAGGCGCAGCACGGTGGCGTAAGTCACGTCCGGGCGGGTCTTCAGGATCTCGTCGTGTACCTGGCGCGCGGTGCCGGAGCCTAGCGGCCACAGCACCTGCAGCAGGTCGAGTTCAGCCGGGGTCGGCTTGGATGGGGCAGGGGACTTGGCCATGGTGGATTCTCTTAAAGCGGACGGGTCGCCCGCGTAGACTATCCCTTCTAGATTGGACTGTCTACAAAAATATTTGTCGAAACGCTATTGCCGGACGGAGCATAACCGGCATAGCATAGACAGCATTGTCTACTTCTTCGAGGATGCCGATGGATCTGCGAAACATGCGCCTGGCATGGCGCCTGCTGGCCCGCGAGCCCGTTTATTCCGCCGTTGCCGTGCTTGGTTTGGCGGTGGCGCTGGCCGCCTGCTTCCTGCTGTTCGGGCTGGTCCGCTACGCCTGGACCTACAACGACGCCATCGCCGCCGCCGACGAGATCTACGTCGTCAAGGAGCGCCGCAACCTCTTCCCGCGCGCGAGCTGGGGCGCGAGCGGGCCGGCGCCGCTGGCGGGCAGGGCGGTCGCCGCCGGGCTGGCGAGCACGGCGACCAGCGCCAGGTCGCAACTGGTCGGCGCACGGGTCCAGCAGCGTTTCGTGCAGCTCAAGGTGTCCGTGGCCGACGCGAATTACCTGTCCTTCTTCGGCCTGCGCGCGATTGCCGGTGATGCCGACGCCGCGCTGGGCCGCCCCGACGCCCTGGTGCTGAGCCGCAGCGAAGCCGAGCGCCTGTTCGGTACGCCCGATGCGCTCGGCAAGGTGCTGACGATTGCAGGCAGCCCCTTCGTCGTGCGCGCCATCGTCGCCGAACCGCCGGCAAACACCAGCCCGGCCTTCGGCGCCTTGCTCGGCAAGGGCGTGCATAGCTGGGATCCGCCGCCCAAGTCCAATCAGGACGCCTGGTTCCGGCGCCACAGCCTCTACCTGCGGCCGGCGCCGGGCGTCACGGCCGCGCAACTGCAGGCGGCGCTGGAACACATGGTGGCCGCCGAGCGCGACGCCAGCTTGCCGGTATCGCTTCGAGAGGGCCGGCCCAAGCCCTTGACGAGTGTCGGCGTGACGCCGCTGTCCAGGATCTATTTCGACCAGGACATGGCGGCCAGCGGTAACGCGTCGGACAACGGCAACCCGGCGGCAATCGCTGGCCTGGCCCTGCTGGGCGTGCTGATCCTGGTGCTGGCGGCCACGAATTACGTGAACCTGGCGGCGGTGCGCACCGTCGCGCGCCGGCGCGAGATTGCGGTGCGCAAGACGCTCGGCATCTCCGGCGCTGGCCTGGCCGGCCAGTTCGCGGCCGAGGCGCTGCTGGTGGGCGCCGGCTCGACCCTGCTTGGCGGGCTGCTGGCCTGGCTGAGCATGCCCCTGTTTTCCGAGCTGGTCGGGGTGCCGCTGGCCGCCGCCTTCGGGCCCGGGGCCTGGGCCCTCATGGCCGCGATCGGCATCGGGACCGGCTTGCTGTCCGGTCTGTATCCGGCCTGGCTGGCGGCCCGCGTGCCGGCCAGCGTGGCCCTCGGCGGGCGTGACGGCGAGACCGTCGAAGGCGTGCGCCTGCGCCGCATCCTGACGGTGGCGCAGTTCGCGGCCGCGATCGGGCTGGTGGCCGCCAGCCTGTCCGTATGGTGGCAGGCGCACTATGCCAGCCAGGCTGACCCTGGCTTCGATCCATCGTCGCAGCTGGTGCTGGAACTGCCTGGCCAGCGCGGCGCGGACACGGGCAGCGCGGCGCACGCCTTCCAGGCCGAACTGGCGCGCCTGCCCACGGTCGAGGGCGTGACCGCGATGTCGGAAGCGATCGGCCGCGACGAGGTCACGATCACCCTTTCCGTCAGCATGCGCGACGGCAGCACCCTGCCGATCGAAGGCAAGAAGGTCGGCGCCAACTTCTTCCAGGTGTTCGGCCTGCGCCCGCTGGCCGGCCGGCTGTTTTCGCGCGAGGGCGAAGAGGGCGTGGTGCTGAATGCGCGCGCCGCCTACGCGCTTGGCTTCGCCACGCCGGAAGCGGCGGTCGGCCAGATCGTCGACAAGAAGAGGCGCGTGATCGGCATCGCGCCTGACCTGCGCTTCACCACCTTGCGCGAGAAACCCGGGCCGATCATGTATCTGCAGAATGAGAACGGCGGCGTGCTGACCGTGCGCGTGCGCGGCGCGCTGCCGGAGGCGCGCGCCGCCATCGAGACGCTGTGGGTGCGCCACTTCCCCAACGATGCACCGAATATCGAGAGCGCGTCTGCCGTCTTCGCCAGCAATTACGCCGACGATCTGCGCCAGGCCAGGCTGCTGGCCCTTGCCGCCGTGGTGGCGACGGCGCTGGCCTGCTTCGGCATCTACGTATTGTCGAGCTACACGATCCGCCGCCGCGCCCGCGAATTCGTACTGCGCAAGCTGCATGGGGCCACGCCGCGCCACATCGGCCTGCTGGTGCTGCGCGAATGGCTGGCGCTGCTGGCCGTCGGCGCACTGCTGGCGCTGGGGCCGGCCTGGCTGTGGACCGAGCGCTACCTCGCCGGCTTCGTCGAACGCGCGCCGTTGGGCTGGTGGCCGCTGGTGCTGGCCTGTGCCGGCGTCGGCGCGGTCGCCCTGGCCGGCTGTGTGCGCCAGGCGGTGGCGGCGATGCGGGTCTCGCCGGCGCTGGCCCTGCGCGATCAATGATTTCTTAACGATGGAGTGTCCATGCTTAAACTGAAGCCTTTCCTGCCCATCCTTGTCGCGAGTTTCCTGGCTGCCGGTGCGCTGGCCTTGCCGATCACCCCCGCCGTGGCCTCGACCATTCCCGACTATCCTTTCGTGCACGTGGTCGGCACTTCCTTCCGGGTCGAAATGCCGGACATCGCCGCGCTCGACTTCCAGATCATCGCGGCGGACGCCGATCCGGCCGCCGCACGTGCCGTGATCGAAGCCAGGGTGGCCGAGATCCGCGCCCTGATGCAGGAACTGAGCGTCGATCCGGAGGACATGGTGGTGAGCGATGTGCGCCAGGGCGTGCGCAAGGAACATGCGCCGAACGGCGCCGCGGTGTACGAATTGAGCGCCGCCGTGAAGATCAACGTGCGCAATGTCGCCAACTGGGCGCGCCTGGCGGGCGGCGTGCTGGGCAAGCCGAATGTGGACAGCTTTGCCGCGGACTTCGATCTCAACACGATGGACAAGGCCAACGACGAACTCGTGGCCGAGGCGATCGTGGACGCGCGCCGCCGGGCCGAAGTGATGGCTACTGCTTCCGGGCGCCGCCTCGGTCCGGCCATGGCGATGACGACCGATGCGCTCAAGAAGCTCGGCACGCGCCTGGGCCTGGAGCGCGAAGAGTTCAAGGCGCCGCGTGCCGGCCGCCGCACCGGGAATCAGCGCGCGGACGAGATCGACCGGGACACCTTCCTGACGGTGCAGGCGCTCAAGCTCGGCCAGTCGGTGGACGTCGTCTACCGTCTCGAGAACGGTCCGGCCGCGAAGGCGCCGGCGGCCAGGCGGCCATGACCGGTCCGGCGCGCGCTTGAGGCGGCTCAGGCGCGCGCCGCGACCCAAATCCGCCATGCCCGGTCCAAGTACTATCACCCCGGACCGAGGCCATGGCTTCCAACGCAGACACCGTCGACGATCCCGACTCACCCGGCCCGCGGCGTCCCTTCGCCGCCGAGCTGTGGGAAGTCACGAAGCATTACCGCTGGCGCATCGGCGCCTCGGTGCTGCTGCTGATCGTCGCCAAGATCGCCACGGTGGCGGTGCCGCTGGTGCTCAAGCGCATCATCGACGCCTTTTCCCAGCCTTCGCTGCCGGCGCGCCTGCCCATCTACCTGCTGGCCGGGTATGCCTTGCTGCGCTTCGCCTCGACCCTGTTCAACGAATGGCGCGACCTGCTGTTCGCGCGCGTGACGCTCAGTACGGTCTCCAGCTTCGCGCAAAAGACCTTCGCCCACCTGCATGCGCTTGGGCCGCGCTTTCACGCCCGGCGCCAGGTCGGCAGTCTGCTGCCGGACATCGACCGCGGCACCAACGGCATCGCCTTCCTGCTGGGTGTCGGGCTATTCACCATCGTCCCGACCCTGGTCGAGATCGGCCTCGTGCTGGCCATCATGCTGCGCCGCTACCATCCCGCGTTTTCCGCGATCATCGTCGCCACCTTCTTCGCCTACGCCGGCTTCACCCTGGTGTTCACCGCCAGGCGGACCATTTACCAGCGGCGCGTGAACAAGCTGGACTCGCGCGCCAAGGGCCAGCTGGCGGACAGCCTGATCAATGCCGACACCGTCAAGTACTTCAGCAACGAGGCCTACGAGGGCCGCAAGTTTTCAAGCATCATGGACCACTGGCTGCTGGCCGGGATCGGCAACCAGCGTGCCCTGTTCACCCTGCACGTGGGGCAGAGCTTCGTGATCGCTATCGGCGTCGCCGCCATCATGCTGTTCGCCGGCAAGGCCGTGATGGACCACCGCATGAGCGTGGGCGACCTGGTGCTGATCAATGCCTACGCGCTGCAGGTCTGCCTGCCGCTGAACGCCCTCGGCTTCGTCTACCGCGAGGCGCGCGACGCCCGCGTCAATGCCGAGCGCCTGTTCGACCTGCTGCGCGAGTGCCCGGAAATACCCGATCCGCCCGATGCGCCGGTCCTGCATCCCGGCGCCGGCGAGGTCGTGTTCGAACACGTCAGCTTTCATTACGATCCCGAGCGGCCAGTGCTGTTTGACGTCAGCTTCCGCATCCCGCCCGGCACCACCCTGGCGGTGGTCGGGCGCAGCGGTTCCGGCAAGTCGACCCTGGCGCGGCTGCTGCTGCGGCTGTACGACCCGAATTCGGGCCGCGTGATGATCGACGGCCAGGACATCCGCCACCGCAGCCCCTCCAGCGTGCGCCGCGCGATCGGCGTGGTGCCCCAGGACGCGGCGCTGTTCAATGACACGATCGGCAACAACATCGCCTATGCGCGCATCAGCGCCGGCAGGGAAGAGGTGGTGGCGGCGGCCAGGGCCGCGCAGCTGGACGAATTGATCTCGGCCCTGCCGGAGGGTTACGACAGCCCGGTGGGCGAGCGCGGCGTGATGTTTTCGGGCGGCGAGAGGCAGCGCATCGGCATCGCCCGCGCCATTTTGAAGAATCCGCCCATCCTGATCTTCGACGAGGCCACCTCGGCGCTCGATTCGGTGTCCGAGCACGCGATCACGCAGGAACTGGAAAGGCTGGCGCGCAACCGCACCACCCTGATCATCGCGCACCGGCTGTCGACCATCGTGAATGCCGACGCCATCATCGTCATGGAAAACGGCCGCATCGTCGAGCGCGGCACCCATGCGGAGCTGCTGGCGCAGGAGGGCGCCTACGCGCAGTTGTGGTTACTGCAACAACAGGCGGCGCAGGCGCCGTGAGCGCTCAGCCTTCCAGCTTGGCCAGCTTGCCTAAACACCGCCGCTGGAAGTTGTCCAGGCCCTCCGTCACCAGGCTGTCGTCTTCGCCCACCACCCCGGCGTCGATCAGCATGCGCAGCTTGGCGATGCGGTCGCCCTGGGCCAAGGCTTCGGCCAGGTGGTCCGCACCCGGGTTGCCGGCGTGGGCGATGGCCTGCGTGACTTCCGCCGGGAAGTTCCAGTGCGCCGCGATGGCGGAGGACAGCTGGCGGCTGCTGGACAGCAGGCGGGCGCCGAAGGCACTGGAGCCCGGTATGCGGCCGTCGCTGCAGACGCGGTCGGCCAGGCGGAAGGCCACCACCAGGCCGACGTTCTGCATCAGGCCGGCCAGGTAGGCCTCGAACACGCCGGTGCTCAGGCCCGGCGCCATCAGGCTGGCGGCGAGGGCGCAGCTGACCGACTGGTTCCAGACCTGGGGCGCGGCCTCGCGCGCGAAGCCGTTGGCCTGCATATTGATGAGGGGACGGAAGGCGATGCGCGCCAGCAGCATGCGCAAGCCGTTCTGGCCGAGCATCATGATGGCCGCCTCGACGTTTTTTACCGGGGCGATAGGGCGGTAGTACGCGCTGTTGGCTTCGCGGATGACTTCCGCCACCAGCACCACGTCCTGCGCGACCTGGCGTGCCAGCTCGGGCACGGAAGCGTCGTCGTCGCTCAGGCTGGCCAGCAGTTTGGGAATCGCTTCGGGCACGCGCGGCACCAGGCCGGCCGCTTCGCCGGGCTGCAGGCCGATGATCCGGACTTCGTCGAGGATGCGGGTTTCCACCTCGTCGGGCGCGTCGTAGCCGCGCGCCGCCGTCAGCCAGCGGTAATAGGTGGCCTCGATTTCGGCCGTGACGTCGGCGGCCTGTTCCTCGGCTGTGGCGGCCGGGACGGCAGCGGTGGCGGGTGCGTTGTCCGATCCGCCACGCAAGCGATTGATCCAATTCTTCATAGGATGGATTCTAACCGCAAAAAAAGACGCCGGGCGAACCCGGCGTCTGAACGAGGAGACTCAAGCCGAAAGGACTCAGGCGGTCTCGTGCATTGCTTCGGTGCGCAGCGAACCTTCGTCGACGCTCGGATTCCTCAGCTCGGCGGTCAGGCGCTCCTTGTCGAGCTCGCCTTCCCACTTCGACACGACGATGGTGGCGACGCCGTTGCCGATGATGTTGGTCAGGGCGCGGCATTCGCTCATGAACTTGTCGATGCCCAGGATCAGGGTCATGCCCGCCACCGGGATGGTCGGCACCACGGCCAGCGTTGCGGCCAGGGTGATGAAGCCGGCGCCGGTGATGCCGGACGCGCCCTTCGAGGTCAGCATGGCCACCAGCAGGATGGTCAGTTCCTGGGTCAGCGTCAGCTCGGTGTTGGTTGCCTGGGCCACGAACAGGGCCGCCATCGTCATGTAGATGTTGGTGCCGTCCAGGTTGAAGGAGTAGCCGGTCGGAACCACCAGGCCCACCACCGATTTCGGGCAGCCCAGCTTTTCCAGCTTGCGCATGATGGCCGGCAGCGCGCTTTCCGACGAGCTCGTGCCCAGCACGATCAGCAGCTCTTCCTTGATGTAGGCCAGGTAGCGGAAGATCGAGAAGCCGGTCCAGCGGGCGATGGCGCCGAGAACGATCACGATGAACAGGAAGCAGGTCAGGTAGAAGGAACCGACCAGCGAGGCCAGCGGGATCAGCGACTTCACGCCGTACTTGCCGATGGTGAAGGCCATCGCACCGAAGGCGCCGATCGGGGCTGCCTTCATGATGATGTTCACCACGCCGAAGATCATGTGCGACAGGGTTTCGATGCCGCGGGTAATCGGACGGCCGCGCTCGCCCATCATCGACAGCGCAAAGCCGCACAGGATCGCGATCAGCAGCACTTGCAGGATCTCACCCTTAGCGAACGCATCCACGAAGGTATTCGGGATGATGTTCATCAGGAAGTCGGTCGTGGTCAGCGCCTTGGTCTTGTCGGTGTACTGGGCGATCGAGTGGGTGTCGATGGTGGCCGGGTTGACGTTGAAGCCGGCGCCCGGTTTGATGACGTTGGCGACGATCAGGCCGATCGCCAGCGCGAAGGTCGACACGATTTCGAAGTAGATCAGGGCCTTGCCGCCGACGCGGCCGACCTTTTTCATGTCCTGCATGCCGGCAATACCGGCGACGACGGTACAGAAGATCACCGGTGCGATGATCATCTTGATCAGTTTGACGAAGCCGTCTCCCAAAGGCTTCATCGCAGTGGCCAGGCCCGGATCGAAGATGCCCAGCAGGACACCGACGATAATCGCGAACAAGACCTGGATATACAGTACTTTATAGAATGGTTTTTTCATGATCAGGCTTCATGAGCTAATGATAGTGCCGTCATCATTACTGAAAATATCTGCGCCATCTATTGTGGAAAACCGCAACGCCGGCGCATATAACCCATCCTACGCTTTCTGAATGTCAGGCCTCGCCCGATTGCCTGTTCGCGCTCACGGGCGGCGATAGACGGTGCCGCCTTTCATGACGAAGCCGACCTTGCGCAGCGCCGCGATGTCGGCGGTCGGATCGCCCTCGACCGCGACCACGTCGGCCAGGCTGCCGGCCTGCAGCGCGCCCAGGTCCTTCTTGCCGAGGATGCCGGCGGCGACGGTGGTTGCCGCGCGCAGTGCCTCGGTCGGCGTCATGCCCAGGCGCACCATCCACTCCAGCTCGCGCTCGTTGGTGCCGTGGGTAAACACGCCGACGTCGCTGCCGTTGCCGATGATCACGCCCAGCTTGTGCGCCAGGCGGAAGGCGCGCGCCGCTTCCTGCATCCCCGGCGTCGGCGTACCGCCGCGCACGTGCTTCTGGAAGTATTCGCCGACCGCTTCCGGCGCCGTCAGGGTCGGCACGTAGGCGGTGCGGCGTTCCACCATTAACTTGAACGTGGCTTCGCTGGCGCCGTAACCATGCTCGATCGTGTCGACGCCGGCCAGCACGGCCAGGCGGATCGCATCGTCGCTGCTGGCGTGGGCCGCCACCTTGCGTCCCGTGACATGGGCGGCCGCCACCATCGCCTTCATCTCTTCCAGGGTGAAGGTGGGGCGGGTGCTGCCGTCGATGCCGGTGCGGTAGTCGGCGTAGAACTTGATCCAGTCGGCGCCATGCGAGGACTGCTCGCGTACCGCCTTGGTCGCTTCGTCGACGCCGGTGGCCTGCTGGGCGCCATAGGGAATCTCCATGTCCGGGCGGTAGCTGCGCTCGGCCGGGCCATAGCTGGCGGTGGCGACGATGGCGCGCGTGGCCACCAGCAGGCGCGGGCCCGGCACCTGGCCTTCCTCGATGGCGCGCTTGACGCCGACATCGGCGTAGTCGACGCCTTCGGTGCCGAGGTCGCGCAGGGTGGTGAAGCCGGCCTGCAGGGTGTCGGCGGCATGACGCACGGCCAGCGCGATGCGGTAGGCCGGCGCCTCCTTGATCACCTGATCGTCCCAGGTGGTTTCGTTATACGGGTGCAGCAGGACGTGCGAGTGCAGGTCGATCAGGCCGGGGATCAGGGTCTTGCCGGGCAGGTCGATGCGCTCGGCGTCGCTTGGGACCGTCATCTTGTCCGCCGGGCCGACGGCCTGGATGCGGCCTTGCGCCACCAGCAAGCTCCAACCCTGGTGCGGGGCGCCGTCGCCGGTCCAGACCTTGTCCGCGGTGATCAGGACCGGACCGGGTGGCGGGAGCTGGGGTGCGGCCTGGGCGCCGATGAAGCTGGCGAGGGCGGTGGCGATGGAAATGGCGAGCTGCCTGGCGCGGATCCGCATGGGGGTCTTCCTCTTGTCATTATGAAATGGAAGACGCCATCATAGCCGCCGAAAGTGAGAATTGGCGAGCTTTGCGGCCATCCGGCGGCGTATGCTGGCGCCTATGAAACTACGAGAACTCATCCTGCTGGCCGGCTGCGCGGTGCTCAGTCTGCCGTTCGCCGCCGGCGCCCAGGAGGCGCAGCAACTGATGGACAAGATGGCCGGCGTCTACAAGCACCGCTTCATGAGCGGCGTCGTCGTGCCGGGCAAGGCCGACGAAGCCTACCAGGCCGAAGACGTGATCGAGATCGTGCCTTTCGATGCGGACCACATCTACGTGCGCGCCGACCTCGAGTTCTATAACGGTCACCAGTGCCAGATCTACGGCATGGCGCGCTTCGAGAGCGGCAAGTTCGTCTACCACGACCCGGAACCGCCGCTCGAGGGACACGCGCCCTGCGTGCTCAGGGTCGGTATCGAGAAAGACAAATTGACGCTGACCGACCGCGATGGCGCAGACGGCGAGTCGAGCTGCTGGACGCATTGCGGGGCGCGCGGCAGCCTGACCTACGACATCGGCATGGACAAGCGCCGCAGCATCCGCTACATGGACAGGCTCAAGGCATCCCGCCAGTACCGGCAGGCGCTCGACGAGCTGCACAAGACCGAAGCGCCGGCGCGCTAGCCCTCCAGATCCCCCAGCGACTGCTCGATCCCCACCTGCACGTCGCGCAGGAAGGCGCCACCCTTGCTAGAGAGCGCAATCCCCGGCACGGCCAGCTCCACCAAGCACACCAGCGCCTGCCGGAACCACTCCATGTCCGTGCCCATCAGGGGCAGGGCGTGGGCGTCGATCAGGTAGTGGACGGCGCGCGTGAGCAGGTTCGGATCGCGTCCCGCGCGCGCGATGCCCGGTGCGAAGTCGATCACTTCGCGGTGGAAGCGGTCGGCCAGGGTCTCGAGGATGTCGTTCGAGACCTGGGAGTGGCCGGCGGCCAGCACCACCCGGGCCAGGTCCAGGCAGACGTCCTGCAAGTCCTGTTCGTCGAGGCGCTGCGTCATGGTGTTGCTGCTTTCGTGCGTTGTGAAGGCCGTTAGCATGCCATGAAACGCGTACTTGCGTCGGCTTCAAATTCGCGCGTCTCCGGCCGTTTCAGGAGTGAGGAAGGATTACTGTGCGGCCCAGCCGCCGTCCATGTTCCAGGCCACGCCGCGCACCTGGTCGGCGGCCGGCGAGCAGAAAAACACGGCCAGCGCGCCCAGTTCTTCGGGGGTGACGAATTCGCCGGACGGCTGCTTCTCGCTCAGCAGGGCCTTCTTGGCCTGCTCGTTCGAGACGCCGTCGCGGGCGGCGCGGTCGTCGACCTGCTTCTGCACCAGCGGGGTCAGCACCCAGCCCGGGCAGATCGCATTGCAGGTGACGCCGGTGTGGGCGTTTTCCAGCGCGGTGACCTTGGTGAAGCCGACCAGGCCGTGCTTGGCCGCGACGTAGGCCGATTTGCCGCTTGATCCGACCAGGCCGTGCACCGAGGCCAGGTTGATGATGCGGCCCCAGTTCTTCTGCTTCATGCCGGGCAGGGCCAGGCGGCTGGTGTGGAAGGCCGAGGTCAGGTTGATGGCGATGATGGCGTCCCACTTCTCGGCCGGGAATTCTTCGACGTTGGCGACGTGCTGGATGCCGGCGTTGTTGACGAGGATGTCGACGCCGCCGAACTTCTCGGCCGCGAAGGCCATCATGGCTTCGATCTGGTCCGGCTTGGACATGTCGGCGTTGTGGTAAGCGGTGCGCACGCCGAATTCCTGGCCGATGTCGGTGTACAGCTTCTCGATCTGCTGGGCGTCGCCGAAGCCGTTGAACACGATATTCGCGCCCTGTTCGGCCAGCGCGCGCGCGATGCCGAGGCCGATGCCCGAGGTCGAACCGGTCACGAGGGCGGTCTTGCCGCGGAGTATGGCTGACTGCATAGTCGAATTCATTGCTTCCTCATCTCTGATTAAGTGGATTGGAGTGCTGTGTCGGTCCAGAGTGCCTGATACAAGCTCCATGGCAGCGTTGCCTCGTCTCGCCGTACTTTCGTACTGTCTTCGACGAGGCGCCTTGCCCTGAAGCTTGTGTCAGCCACTCTTGATCGGCCGGACTTGGTAGAATTCTAATCGCTTCGCCGGTTAAAATGTTGGCGGCCGTTTAAGACATCGAAGAGTAAGGGAGGGAAGGCATGGGCGAACCGAGGCTGAAGAGCGTGCAATGCAGTTCGCCGGCCGGCCTGCACCGCATGGCCTACAAGGAGTGGGGCGATCCCGCCAATCCGCAGGTACTGGTGTGCGTACACGGCGTGACCCGCGTGGCCGACGATTTCGATGCGCTGGCGCGCGCCATGAGCGACCGCTATCGCGTGGTGTGTCCGGACGTGGTCGGGCGCGGCCGCTCGGAGCGGCTGCGCGACCCGCACCTGTACGTGGTGCCGCAGTACGTGGCCGACATGGTGACCCTGATCGCGCGCGCCACCGCGAACAATGACGAAGGCACGGTGCACTGGGTCGGCACCTCGATGGGCGGCCTGATCGGCATGATCCTGGCCTCGCTCGAGGGCAGCCCGATCCACCGCCTGGTGCTGAACGATATCGGCCCGGTGCTGGACGGGGCTGCGATGGCGCGCATCGGCGAGTACATCGGCCAGGACGTGCGCTTCGCCAGCTTCGAGGAAGGCGCGCGCTTCGTGAAGGAGGTGTCCGCCTCCTTCGGCCCGCACAGCGACGAAGAGTGGAACAAGCTGGCCGCCGACGTGCTGGTGCAGGAGCCCGGCGGCGCCTGGGTGCGCCATTACGACCTTGGCCTGGCCAAGCCCTTCGCCGCGATCACGCCCGAACGCGCCGAGCAGGACCAGGCCGCACTGTGGGGCGCCTTCGATGCGATCCGCTGCCCGACATTGCTGATCCGCGGCGAGCTGTCCGACCTGCTGTCGCGCGCGACGGCCGAAGAGATGACGCGGCGCGGGCCGAAGCCGCAGCTGGCCGAGATTCCCGGTGTCGGCCACGCGCCGACCCTGATGCATGCGCACCAGATCGGGATCGTCAGAGATTTTTTATTAAATAAGTAAAGGGATAGAAAGAACATGGATATCAAACGTCTGCACGTAGGCAAGCGCCTCTCCGAAATCGCCGTCCACAACGGCACCGTCTACCTGGCCGGCCAGATTGCCGAAGACACCAGCAAGGACATCGCCGGCCAGACCCGCGAAGTGCTGGGCCACGTCGACCGCCTGCTGGCGGAAGTCGGCAGCGACAAGACCCGCATCCTGAGCTGCCAGATCTACATCTCGAGCATGGACTACTTCCCCGCGATGAACGAAGTCTGGGACGGCTGGGTCGCCCAAGGCAACACGCCGCCGCGCGCCACCGTCGAAGCGAAGCTGGCGAATCCCGCCTGCCTGGTCGAGATCGTGGTCGTGGCCGCACTGCCTTAAGGCCATATGGTATCGATTGCCGCACTCGGCGACGCCACCACCCAGCTGGTCCACGGCCTCGGGCCCGAGGACCGGGCGCGGGTACAGGCGGCGCTGGACTTCGCCCAGGCCTCCTATGGCGAGCGCCTTGCTTCATCGGGCCAGAGCGCCTTCGAGTTCTCGCTCGGGGCGGCGGTCACGCTTGCGCTCTTGCGTTCGGATGCCGAGACGCGCATCGCCGGCCTGCTGTTCGAGCTCTGCCTGGTCGAGCCCATCATCGCCGAGACGCTCGAAGACCGCTTCGGCAAGGAAGTGGCGGACATGGTGCACGGCGTGCACCAGCTGATCCGCCTGCGCGACCTCACCGCCGCGCAGGCGCCTGTCGGGCGCGGCAAGAACGCCGCCCAGCAGGCGCTGGCCCAGGTCGAAACCCTGCGCAAGATGCTGCTGGCGATGGCCACCGACATGCGCGTGGTGCTGGTGCGCCTGGCCTCCTGCGTCACCACCCTGCGATATTTTGCGGAGATCAAACGCTTCGACGAGATGACCCGCAACTACGGCAGCGAGGTGCTGGACCTGTATGCGCCGCTGGCCAACCGTCTCGGCATCTTCCAGCTCAAGTGGGAGCTCGAAGACCTGTCCTTCCGCATGATGGAGCCCGAGACCTACAAGCGCATTGCCAAGATGCTCGAAGAGAAGCGCATGCTGCGCGAGAGCTTCGTGCAATCCTCGATCGAGCGCCTGCAGAAGGAACTGGCGGAAGCCGGCATCAAGGCCGAGGTGAGCGGCCGGCCGAAGCACATCTACAGCATCTGGAAGAAGATGCGCGGCAAGGAGCTCGATTTCACGGAGCTGTACGACGTCCGCGCCTTCCGCGTGATCGTGGCCGATGCCAAGACCTGCTACACGGTGCTGGGACTGGTCCACAACATCTGGACCCCGATCCCGAAGGAATTCGACGACTACATCTCGCGCCCGAAGCCGAACGGTTACCAGTCGCTGCACACGGTCGTCACCGCCGAAGACGGGCGCCCGCTCGAGGTGCAGATCCGTACCCAGGAGATGCACAACTTCGCCGAGTACGGCGTGGCCGCGCACTGGCGCTACAAGGAGGAGGGCGGCTCCAACTTCAAGAGCCAGCAGTACGACGAGAAGATCGCCTGGCTGCGCCAGCTGTTGGCCTGGAAGAGCGAGGTGGCGGATGCCGTCACCGGCGCCGGCGACGAGGAGAAGCAGCGCGGGTGGGTCGAAAAGCTCAAATCCACCACGTTGGACGACCGCATCTTCGTGCTGACCCCGCAGGCGCGCGTGCTCGAGCTGCCGCAGGGCGCGACCCCGATCGACTTCGCCTACCACCTGCACAGCGAGGTCGGGCACCGCTGCCGCGGCGCCAAGATCGACGGCGTGATGGTGCCGCTGAACACGGCGCTGAAGAACGGCCAGACCTGCGAGATCATCACCGCCAAGGGCGCACCCGGCAGCGCGGGACCTTCGCGCGACTGGCTCAGCCCCGGCTACACGGTGTCGAGCCGGACCCGCACCAAGATCCGCGCCTGGTTCCACGCGCAGGAACTGGCCGAGACCCTGGCGCATGGGCGCGCATTGGTGGAAAAATCGCTGCAGCGCGAAGGCAAGACCGCGGTCAACCTGGAGCTGCTGGCGCACAAACTCGGCTTCGCGAAGGTGGACGACTTGTTCATCGCGGTCGGCAAGGAGAAGTTCAGCCTGCGCCACGTCGAGGCCGCGCTGCACGATCCGGGCGAGGCCGCGCCGCCGCCGGAAGACGCGGCGGTGGTCAACAAGAGCCGCGCCTCCAGCGTGGAGCAGGGCGCTAAGTCGGGCGTGCTGGTGGTCGGCAGCGAAGGCATGCTGACCATGCTGGCCAAGTGCTGCAAGCCGGCGCCGCCGGATCCCATCGTCGGCTTCGTCACGCGCGGCAAGGGCGTGTCCATCCACCGCGCCAGCTGCAAGAACTTCGGCGAGATGGCGTCCAAGGCGCCGGAACGCGTGATTGAAACCGACTGGGGCCGCGCCGACAAGGAAACGGTCTACCCGATCGACATCTTCATCCTGGCCTCCGACCGCCAGGGCCTGCTGCGCGATATCTCGGAGGTGCTGGCGCGCGAGAAGATCAACGTGATCGGCGTGAACACCCAGAGCGCCAAGGGCCACGCGCGCATGGTGTTCACGGCGGAGATCGGGTCCACCGCGCAGCTGCAGAAGGCCCTGGCCGCGATCGGCGAGGTGTCGGGCGTGCAGGAAGCGCGCCGGACATGACGCGGGTGGGGGCATGATCACCTCGCTCATCTACCTCAAGCCGCGCGACTGGGGCGTCCGCATGGCGCGCTGGCTGCACAGCTGGTGGGCCATGCTGCACCTGGGCGCGATCGCGCTGGTGATGGCGATGTCGCCGTCCACCTGGCACCGCGGCAACCGGCTGGCCACTTCGCGCTACATCTACGTCAGCACCTGGGCGGTGCTGCCCTGGTTCACGCTGCTGACGGCGCTCATCAGCCTGGTCATCATCCGCATTGTGCTGGTGACGGCGCAGAGCTACGGCCTGTCGCGCTACGCGCTGGAGATGATGGTGCGAGTGCTGGTGCTGGAACTGATTCCGCTGTCGGCGGCGATGTTCGCGGCCCTGCGCGCCAGCATGGCCTTCGACGCCAATGCCATGGGCCTGGCGGCGAAGGGCGTGGCGCCGGGCGATGCCGCCGAGGCAACCCTGCGCCGCGTGCGCCGCGACCTGGTGCCGCAGGTGATCGCGAATGCCTTCTCGGTGCTGAGCCTGGCCATGGTCAGCACCGTGATCGTGCTGGTGCTGGCCTACCTGAACGTGTACGGCCTGTCGCCCTGGGGATTGAGCGATTACACCCGCACGGTGGGGCGCGTGTTCGATCCGACCGTGACCCTGGGCTTCGTCTTCAAGACCGTGCTGTTCGGGCTGGCCGTGGCGGTGATCCCGAGCGCTGCGATCCTGGACATGCTGCGCCACCGGCGCCGCCACCGCTCGAACGTGCAGCCGGGCGCACTGCGCCTGCTGTTCGTGCTGCTACTGATCGAGGCCAGCTCGCTGGCCGTCAAATACATTTAACGAAGGATTGCGCATGGCGGATACCGTCCCGGACAACCTACCGAACGAGCCGAAACACGTCGAAACCAAGGCAGTGATCCTGTTGATCCTGATCGGCGCGTTGATCGCCGGTTTCTTCCTGTACGTGATGTATGCGCGCGGCGTGTTCGAGCCCACCCAGCAGCTGGTGCTGGTGACCGACAATTCCGAAGGCGTCATACCCGGCATGGACATGAGCTTCGCCGGCTTCCCGATCGGGCGCGTGCGCCAGGTCGACCTGGGCAAGGACGGCAAGGTCAACATCCTGGTCGACATCCCGACGGCGGACGCCAAGTGGCTGCGCACCACCAGCGTGTTCACGCTCGAGAGCAGCGTGGTCGGCCAGACCCATTTGCGCGCCTATAGCGGCATCCTGACCGACCCGCCGCTGCCGGACAAGGCGAGCAGGCCGGTGCTGCGCGGCGACGCCGCCGCCGAGATCCCGCGCCTGCTGTCCACCGCGCGCACGCTGCTCGAGAACCTGCAGAACATGACGCAGGAAGGCTCGGCGATCGCCAACACGCTGGACAACGTCGAGACCTTCAGCGGCCGCCTGACCGGCAAGTATGGCGTGCTGGGCACGGCCCTGGGCGGCGACGCGGAAGCGCAGAAGCTGCTGCAGACCCTGCAGCGCGTCGATACCCTGCTGGCCAAGACCGACCAGCGCGTGTTCGGCAAGAACGGCGTGATGGACGATACCCAGGCCGCGGTGCGGCAGCTGAACGGCGTGCTGGCGGATGCCCGCGTGACCCTGCAGAAGGTCGACGCGGTACTGGTGGAAGCCCAGGCCGTCGGCGCCAACGCCAAGGTCGCGACCCAGGACCTGGGCCGGTTGCGCGGCGAGGTCGACGCCAGCCTGCGCAAGGTGAACCGGCTGGTCGACGAGATCAACCGCAAGTGGCCGTTCAAGCGCGACGAGGAGATCAAGCTGCCATGAAGACGACCGCCTTGAGCATGATTCTCGCGCTGGCATTGGCCGGCTGCGCCAGCAAGCCCCAGCCGCCGGACTGGCAACCGAACGCGAAGAGCGCCCTCGAGGGCTTCACGGACGCCTGGCTGCACGGCGACACCGCGGCCGCCGACGCCGAGTTCGCGCGCGCCCGCCGCGAAACCGCCAGCACGGGACGCTTCGACAACGTGGCGCAAGTGGAGCTGGTGCGCTGCGCCGCACGCGCGGCCAGCCTGGTCTACGACTGCCCCGGCTACGCGGCGCTGGCCGGCGATGCGACGCCGGCCCAGCAGGCGTATGCGGCATATTTGTCGGGACAGTGGCAGGGCCTGAATGCCGGCCTGCTGCCGGAGCAGCACCGCGCCGTGGTCACGACGGGCACGCTGGCCGGCGTCCAGGATCCGCTGGCGCGCCTGGTGGCGGCAGGAGCGCTGATGAAAGCAGGGCGCATCACCCCGGGCGACATCGTGAATGCCGTCGACACGGCTTCGAACCAGGGCTGGCGCAGGCCGCTGCTGGCCTGGCTGGGCGTGCAGGAGCAGCGTGCGCAGGCGGCCGGCGACAGCGCCGCCGTGCAGCAGATCCGGCGCCGCATCGCGCTGGCGTCCGAGGGCTAAGCCCAGTTCATAGAACGCCGAAGACCAGCAGCAGCACCAGCGTGATCACGGCAGACAGGAAAATCGACCCGAGGCAGCCCAGCTTGTTCGAGAAGAACAGGAACATTCGACGCCTCTCAATCGGCCATTGCGCTGGCCTGCGCCGGCCGCACGGGCGCTTGCCGCAGCGCCGGCGGCAGTTGGTTGTGTATGCGTACGGCCGCGCGCGCCGCGCCGCCGGTCGCCACCGCGATCTGGTTCAGGCCGACCACCACGTCGCCGATTGCATACAGCCCCGGCACCGTGGTGGCAAAATGGTCGTCCACTACGATTTCCTCGCACTGCGCAGTGCGCGCACCCAGCTTGGCGGCAAGGCTCGAGCGGGCTGTTTCGCCCAGCATCGGATAAAACACGTCGGCCGAGTATTCCTCGCCATCCTCGGTGTGCAGCACTGGCTTCATGGATGCATCCAGCGTCATGCCGCGCAGCGGCGACTGGATCAGCCGCACGCCGGCAGCATCCAGGCGGCGCCGCTCGTCGTCGTCCAGCATCGACGCCGGGCCGCGCTCGAACAGGGTGACGTCGGCGCTGAAGGTGCGCATGAAGAGGGCGTGGCCGATCGGGTTGGTGTCGGCGGTGGCGACGGCGATGCGCTTGTCCATCACGTCGAAGCCGTCGCACACGGGGCACAGCCGCAGCGCGCCGAAGGCAATCGCCTCGCGCCAGTTTTCGATCGGCAGACCCGCATCCGCCACGCCGGTGGCCAGCAGAACGGTGTGGGCGCGGATCTGCGCAAGTTTACCCTCCGGGGCGCCCTCGGCGGCGTAATCGCCGACGAATAGGCCGTCTTCGATACGCAGGTCGACGATCTCGCCCGGCATCACTGCGCCGCCGTAGCGCTCCAACTGCACGCCCAGGTTGCCCAGCAGGACGTGACCGGGCACGCCCTCGGGAAAGCCGGGATAGTTGTGCGAGACGGGGATCAAGCGCAGACGGCTGTTGCCCTTGTCAACCAGGGCGACGCTGCGGGTAAAGCGGCGCAAATAAATAGCTGCGGTCATGCCGCCCGGGCCGCCGCCGATGATGAGGGTGTCGTAGACTAGTTCTTGATTTGGCATGCCTTGATTATGAGCATGCGGACCGCGACCGGCCTATCGGCGCGTGCGCCGCAGCGGAGTCGGATGCCGCTGACACAGCTAGCAATGGTCACTTTGCGGCTCCGGCTGCAGGGTGACGTGGTCGATGCCGTGCTTGGCCAGGAGCATCTGTTTAACAGCACGCAGCACGTCCGGCCAGGCATTCAAGTCGGCGATCTCGAGGTGGCCGATCAGTGCCGGATCGCCTGGCGACATGTCCCATACATGCAGGTCGTGCACCGACAGCACGCCTGCAACCGCCGCCAGGTCGGCGCCCACGGCCAGGTAGTCGATCTGGTGCGGCACGCCCTCCATCAGAAAGTGGTAGGACTCGCGCAGCACGCCGGCGGTCGACTTCAGGATCAGCAGCGAGACGAAGATGGACAGAATCGGGTCGACCCGCACCCAGCCGGTCAGGTAGATGATGGCGCCGGCAGCGATGGCCGCTACCGAGCCGAGCAGATCGCCCAGCACGTTCACCATGGCAGCGCGGGTATTGATGCTCTGCTCGCCGCGCGACAATATCCAGGCCACCAGGATGTTGATGCAGGCGCCGATGGCGGCGACCACGAACACGGTTGACCCGTGCACGGCCTGCGGATGCGCCAGGCGCCGGGCGGCCTCGTACATGATCCAGCCGACCAGCAGCATCATTGCGAGGCTGTTGACGAAGGCCGCCAGCGCCTCGGCGCGCACGAAGCCGAACGAGTGGCGGCTGGATGGCGGGCGCCGCGCTATCAGCTGGGCCATCAGCGCCAGTCCGAGCGCGGCGGCGTCGGTCACCATATGGCCGGCGTCGGAGATCAGCGCCAGCGAATGCGACATGAAGCCGGTGACAGCCTCGATCAGCGCGAACAGCAGGGTCAGGCCGAGTGCGAAGCCCATGGTGGCCTGGCTGCGGCCCTCGATGGTGTGGGCCTGGCGGGCATCGCCGTCGAGGTGGGCGTGCAGGTGGGCGGAGGATGAGGCGGGTTGCTCGGACATGGGCGGGATCGATAACGGTTACGCAGGCGCGCAGTGTACCGGAATTCGACGCGGCAGTGGCCGCCCGGCGGGTCACGACAGGGCGCAGCTTGGCCGGTCGATCCGGTCGAGAAGGGCGGGCAGCGGTTCGGGCTGGCCGAACAGGTAGCCCTGCAGCTGGTCGCAGCCGAGTTCTGCGAGTATCCGGGCCTGGGCCTGGGTTTCGATGCCTTCGGCAATCACTTGCAGGCCGAGTGCGTGGCCGAGGCTGATGATGCTTGAAATGACGGTCAGATTTTCGGCGTCGTCCGGTAGCCCGAGCACGAAGGCGCGGTCGATCTTCAGGTAATCAAGGGGCAGCCTGGCCAGATAAGCCATCGACGAATAGCCTGTCCCAAAGTCGTCGATCGCGATCTTCAGGCCGAAGGCGCGCAGGCGGCGCAGCTTTTCGATGGACGCTTCGATATCGGTCATGATAAGGGACTCGGTCAGTTCCAGGTCGATCTCGGTCAGCGCGGCGCAGTCGCGGAATACCGTTTCCACCGTGTCGACGAAGTCGGGGCGCATCAGTTGCGACGCGCTGACGTTGACCGCGACCCGGAAGCCGGGAATGCGCTGCCGGATCTCCGTCTCGCTGTCGCGCGAAGCGCGGGCCATCACCCACGCGCCCACGTCGTCGATCAGGCCCATGTCCTCCAGGATAGGCACGAAGCGCGCCGGTCCGAGCGTATCGAAGCCAGGCGTCTCCCAGCGCAACAAGGCTTCCGCGCCACATGGCTGATTGGTTTCGCAATCCACCTTCAGCTGGTAATAAAGCCGGAACTCGTCGTGATCGAAGGCGCGCTTGAGGCGGGCCTGCAAGGCGAGCCGTTCGAGATTGCGCTCATTGCTGCCCGCATCGAAAAAACGCATGCGTTGTCCGGAGGAGCGCGCGACCACCAGCGCAGCTTCGGCGTTGTTCAGCAGCGTGCGGGCAACCTCGTCATCCTTGTTCTGGAGCGCGAGGCCGGCACGGGTAGCAAGCGTAAAATTGTGGCCGAGCAGGTGCAGTTCTTCATTGAAGCACTCGCGAACGATGCGGTCGTGCTCCTTCACGAGCGCCGCCTCGCTCGCGATGTCGTGCAGCAGGACCGCAAACAGGTTCGAGCCCAGCCGCCCACACGCGTTCTCGCCGCACGCATTACCGAGGCGGCGTGCGAGCGCTCTCAGTGTCTCGTCGCCAGCCTGGCGGCCGAAGGCATTATTCACGGTCTTGAATGACACCACGTCGAACACGATGACTGCCAGCCGGGTGCGCTGGCGCGCGGCACTGTCGATCGCCTGGCTCAACCGGTCTTCGAGCAGGCGAGGATTCGCCAGTCCGGTCAAGGTGTCGTAGTATGCCAGGCGGTCCAGCAGTTGCCGTTGCTGGAGGTAATGAATTGCGTAGCTGATGTCGCCAGCCAGTTCCTTCAAAAGGCGTAACTCATCGTCATGGAAGAAGTTCGGCACTTCTGCGTGCAACTTGAAAATGCCTATGACCTTTTCATTGATAAGCAGGGGAAATACGGCGAACGAATGAATGCCATGCGCTAGCAACTCTTCGCGGAACGGATCGTCGAACGCCAGGGCGACATCGTTGGTGACGATCGGCTGGCAACCGTGCACGGCGCGTGCGATCGGGCTGAAGCCTCCTGCACTAGGGCGCAGCGACAGGCGTTCGCGCAGGTCGTCGGATTCGGGCGCTGCCGTGTCGATGCCTGCGACTAGGCGCACCGCGCCGCCCTTTTCGTCCACCAAACCGAACCACGCGCGCGGGAAGCCTCCGCGTTCCACGGCGATGCGGCTTGCTTCTGCAAACAACTCTGACTGCTCGCCAGCGCGCATCATCAATGCGTTCACCTCGCTGAGCACGGAATATAACCGGTTTACGTACTGAATTCGAAGTTCGGCGCGGTGGGCGATGGTGCTGTGAAGAAGAATGATGACGGCCATGGTCACCAGCCCGGTCATCACCGAGAGCGCGATGCCGAACTCGGTGCCGTATAGGTTATGCGTCTGCCCCTGCATGCGCAGCCAAGCCAGCAGGGGCAGGAGCACGCAGACGGATGCGAACACGTTGCGCCCCATGCGCGCGGCCATCGTCGGGCCGCTGAGTGGCGCGATCATGCCTTGACCAGGGTGGAGGCCCAGAATGCTGATGGATAGCACCGCCATACAACCAGCCGTGCTCCATGCCATCGGAACATATGGGCCAAGCTGGAGCAGGCTGGGCGCGCGGTAGAGGTAGGCGAGGAGGGTGAGTGCTGTAGTACAGAGGACGGTCAGGCACATGCATTGCGCGGCAACGACAGCGCGCTTTTGGCCGGCAACGGCGCAGGCCAGCGCGCCCGAGCACAGTACGATGAGTGCCGCCGTCAATGGCGACATGCGGCCCGGCCAGTTGCTGGTGCCGGGATCGGCAGCGAGCAGGAGGTCGAAGCCGGACGTGGTTCCGAGCCAATACTCAGCGAGGGATAGTGCGCCGATCACAAATGCCAGGCCGATACACGCGCAAGCGAATTTCGTTCGGGCTTCCTGCCCCGGTTGTCGAGGGAGTAAAACCAGTGCGCATGCGATCAGAAACAAGGCCAACGCGGTGTTCGCCTTCATTGGCACCAGGGGACTGGCGGTCGGAAAGGAATGATCGAGATGCCATACCCAGCTGACAATAACGGCAAGAGAGAGAGTGGCGATGAGCACGCCGGCGAGCTGCGGAAGCGCGGGCCGAGGTCTCCGGGTGAACGAACGTAGTCCCTTCATGCTCTTCCCTAAATGGATGACCTTGCTCCGCGCGCCAGTTGTTGCGCAAGTGCTATCACAAGTTCATGTCGCACTGTTGATCTGATAATAACACTGATTTAACAATCTTATCGATTTTGCCGAATTTTTTACGGATCGCGCTTTACACCGCCGGCGAGTTCAATAGTCATAGACGTGCTAAATCGCGATGGCTGGGGTGACGTCGTTGACAGTGGTCGTAATTAGTTCAGGCTGCGATGGCGACACGCAGGTAGTCAAGTCGGACGAGCGGATCGCTGACGTAGCAGTGCCGGCAGCAACCACCGTGCGCCTATGCCCGGGCACCAGCACGGCCAGCGGGGCGCCGCTGTCGTTGACGGCGACGGAATGTGCCAGCATGTCGAAGGCCAGTGCGTAGGCCAATAGCACGCTCAGGCGCAGCAGGCAGCTTGGCGGGCAAACCGCCATTCGGTCTGGCCAGGGCGATGATCGATAGCGTGAACATGGGCGCATCCTTCGTGGTGAAACACGACGGCAGCGCATCCTTGCGCATCTGCAGCATAGCCCCTATAATAGTCGGACACGGGCGGTTAGTTCAGCTGGTTAGAATACTTGGTCGACATCCAAGGGGTCGCAGATTCGAATTCTGCACCGCCCACCAGAATACTTATGTAAGAGCGAGAAAGGCACCGACGGTTATGACACCGCGAACTACAACGATGTTGTGGGGGAATCGCTAGACGCGGTACGGTGGTCTTTTGTCTGAAGAAGCTCGACAACACTGATAAAAACGCGCCTGGTGCGCGTTTTTTTTCGTCCAAATACTTTCCATTTCAATTTTACTAATCTTAACGGGCGCAACCGGCGCCGATTGGAGATCAAGATGCTGAATGTGCGACTTCCGGACGGCTCCAGCCGTCAATTCGAAGGCCCGGTCACCGTGGCCCAGGTGGCCTCGAGTATCGCCCCGAGTCTGGCCAAGGCCGCGCTGGCCGGCAAGGTCGACGGCAAGGTGGTCGATACCTCCTTCCTGATCGAGAACGACGCCGACCTCGCGATCGTCACCGACAAGGACCCGGAAGGCCTGGACGTGATCCGCCACTCGACCGCCCACCTGCTGGCGTATGCGGTCAAGGAACTGTTCCCTGAAGCCCAGGTCACCATCGGCCCGGTCATCGAGAACGGCTTCTACTACGACTTCTCGTACAAGCGCCCGTTCACCCCGGACGACCTGGCCGCGATCGAAAAGAAAATGGCGGAACTGGCCAAGAAGGACGAGCCGGTCAGCCGCAAGGTGCTGCCGCGCGACGAGGCCGTCGCCTACTTCAAATCGATCGGCGAAGACTACAAGGCCGAGATCATCGCCTCGATCCCGGCGAACGAAGACGTCTCGCTGTACTCGGAAGGTAATTTCACCGACCTGTGCCGCGGCCCGCACGTGCCCTCGACCGGCAAGCTGAAGGTCTTCAAGCTGATGAAGCTGGCCGGCGCGTACTGGCGCGGCGATTCCAAGAACGAGATGCTGCAGCGCGTGTACGGCACCGCCTGGGCCAAGAAGGAAGACCAGGAACAGTACCTGCACATGCTGGAAGAAGCGGAAAAGCGCGACCACCGCAAGCTGGGCAAGCAGCTGGACCTGTTCCACTTCCAGGAAGAAGCGCCGGGCCTGATCTTCTGGCACCCGAAGGGCTGGACCGTGTGGCAGCAGGTCGAGCAGTACATGCGCAAGACCTACCAGACCACCGGCTACAACGAAGTCAAGGCGCCGCAGATCCTGGACGTGACCCTGTGGCAGAAGACCGGCCACTGGGACAACTACCGCGACAACATGTTCACCACCGAGTCGGAGAACCGTTCGTACGCGCTGAAGCCGATGAACTGCCCGGGCCACGTGCAGATCTATAACGCCGGCCTGCGTTCCTACCGCGACCTGCCGCTGCGCTACGGCGAGTTCGGCCAGTGCCACCGCAACGAGTCCTCGGGCGCGCTGCACGGCCTGATGCGCGTGCGCGGCTTCACCCAGGACGACGGCCACGTGTTCTGCACCGAAGAACAGATCGCGCCGGAAGTGATCGCCTTCCACGCGCAGGCGATGAGGGTGTACGAAGACTTTGGCTTCGCGAACATCGACGTCAAGATCGCGCTGCGTCCGGAAAACCGCATCGGCACCGACGAAGTCTGGGACCAGGCCGAGGAAGCCCTGCGTTCGGCCCTGCGCGGCTGCGGCGTCGAGTGGACCGAGCTGCCGGGCGAGGGCGCCTTCTACGGCCCGAAGATCGAGTACCACCTGAAGGACAGCCTCGGCCGTCCATGGCAGGTCGGCACCATGCAGGTCGACTTCTCGATGCCGGGCCGTCTGGGCGCCGAGTACGTGGCCGAAGACAATACCCGCAAGGTGCCGGTGATGCTGCACCGCGCGATCGTCGGCTCGATGGAGCGCTTCATCGGCATCCTGATCGAGAACTACGCGGGCGCGCTGCCGTTGTGGCTGGCGCCGGTCCAGGTTGCAATTTTGAACATTTCCGACGCGCAAGCTTCCTATGTGAAAGAAGTCGAAGCGCGCCTGAAGGCCGCCGGCCTGCGTGTTCACGCTGATTTGCGGAACGAGAAGATTACCTATAAAATCCGGGAGCATTCCGTCCAAAAACTGCCGTACATCTTAGTTGTCGGGGATAAAGAGCGGGATGCCAACACTGTGGCCGTTCGCGCGCGTGGCAATGTCGACCTGGGCGTCATGTCCGTCGATGCGCTACTGGAACGCCTCCAAAGCGAGGTGGCAACCAAGGCGAAATGAGCAATCATTCGCCTTGAGACGGCCCGATCATATTAACTTTTAAAGGAAACACCATAGCTACTGACAAGTCGTCACATCGCATCAATGGCGAAATCACCCATCCGGAAATGCGTCTGAATGGCGTGGACAATGAGCCGCTGGGCATCGTGAGCCTGGCCGACGCATTCCGTATGGCCGAGGAAGCGAACGTGGATCTGGTCGAGATCGCGCCGAACGCGGTCCCGCCGGTCTGCCGCCTGATGGACTACGGCAAGTTCAAGTATTCGGAGCAGAAGAAAGCCCACGAAGCGAAGCTGAAGCAGAAGATCATCCAGGTCAAAGAGATCAAGTTCCGTCCGGGTACGGACGAAGGCGACTACAGCATCAAGCTGCGCAACCTGATCAAATTCCTGGAAGAGGGTGACAAGACCAAGATCACCCTGCGCTTCCGCGGTCGCGAGATGGCCCACCAGGACATCGGCCAGCGCATGCTGGAACGTCTGCGTGGCGATCTGGAGCCGTATGGCCAGGTCGAACAGTTCCCGAAGCTGGAAGGCCGCCAGATGATCATGGTCGTCGCACCGAAGAAGAAGAAATAATCTTTTTGGTCTGACGGCGTGTTCGCCGTGACAGTCAAGCCGGGCCAGGCCCGGGCCCAGGTTCGCCTGCGGCCCGGGCTTGGCCTATTTGATTTGCCGGTCGAGCGCGTGGGCGCGGGGCGCCCACCCTACAACAATGAGCGTAGGGTGGGCATCCCATGCCCACGAATACGCAAACCTATGCTAGAATCTGCGGTTCCCGTATCGTTTGATGCGGGAATGCAAGACTGTAGTGGACTCGCTTCTGCTGCAGAAACAAGTGAAAGCAGGCATCCAAGAGTAGCGTTGCTGCCACCTGCAATCCTGTTACATATGAGGCTGCCTATAAAAGGGCAGATGACTATGCCGAAAATGAAAACCAAAAGCTCCGCGAAGAAGCGTTTTCGCGTGCGTCCGGGTGGTACCGTCAAATCGGGTATGGCGTTCAAGCGTCACATCCTGACCAAGAAGACCACCAAGAACAAGCGCCAGCTGCGTGGCACCCGTAACATCAATGCGTCGGACGTCCAAAGCGTCTACCGCATGATGCCGTCGGCCGTCTAATCTCACACTAAGGAGCGAATATGCCTCGAGTAAAACGTGGGGTTACTGCACGTGCCCGTCACAAGAAGGTTCTTGAACTTGCTAAAGGCTACCGTGGCCGTCGCAGTAAAGTATTCCGTATTGCCAAGCAAGCAGTCATGCGCGCTGGCCAGTACGCATACCGCGACCGCCGCAACAAGAAGCGCGTCTTCCGCGCACTGTGGATCACCCGTATCAACGCGGCTTCGCGTTCGCACGGCATGACCTACAGCGCATTCATGAACGGCCTGAAGAAAGCCGCGATTGAACTGGACCGTAAAGTCCTGGCCGACATGGCTGTGAACGACAAGCCGGCATTTGCCGCTATCGTGAACACCGTCAAGACCAAGCTGGCTGCCTGATCAGTCAGCAATAGAAGTACAGCGCCGTGCAGCCGAAAAGCTGCCGGCGCATAAAGGACGGGGCAAAGGTTGAAGGACCGATGCCCCGTTTTTGATTCTGGCGTTCCCCGCCATCAAAAACAGGAAAAGAACACGTATGAACTCGCTGGAAGAACTCGTCGTCTCGGCCCAATCCGATTTCGGAGCCGCACAAGACGCTGCCGCGCTAGAAAACGCAAAAGCGAAATACCTGGGCAAGACCGGCCAGATCACCGAACTGATGAAGGGCCTCGGCAAGCTCGACCCGGACCAGCGCAAGGCGCAGGGCGCCCTGATCAACGCCGCCAAAGAAAAAATCGAACAGGCGTTGACGGCCCGCCGCGAAGACCTGGCCAACGCCCAGCTGATGGCGCGCCTGAATGCCGAGAGCATCGACGTGACCCTGCCGGGCCGCGGCCGCTCCATGGGCGGCATCCACCCGGTCATGCGCACCTGGGAACGGGTCGAACAGATCTTCCGCTCGATCGGCTTCGACGTGGCCGACGGCCCCGAAATCGAGACCGACTGGACCAATTTCACCGCACTGAACAGCCCGGAAAACCACCCGGCGCGTTCGATGCAGGACACCTTCTACATCGAGGGCGAGGACAGCACCGGCAAGCCGCTGCTGCTGCGCACCCACACCAGCCCGATGCAGGTGCGCTATGCCCGCACCCACACGCCGCCGATCAAGGTGATCGCGCCGGGCCGCACCTACCGCGTCGACAGCGACGCCACCCACTCGCCGATGTTCCACCAGGTCGAAGGCCTGTGGATCGGCGAGAACATCAGCTTTGCCGACCTGAAGGGCGTATACCTGAACTTCGTGAAGGCCTTCTTCGAGACCGACGACCTGCAGGTGCGCTTCCGCCCGTCATACTTCCCGTTCACCGAACCGTCGGCCGAGATCGACATCGCCTTCGGCTCCGGTCCGCTGAAGGGCCGCTGGCTGGAAGTCTCGGGCGCCGGCCAGGTGCATCCTATCGTCGTGCGCAACTTCGGACTGGATCCGGAAAAGTTCATCGGCTTCGCGTTCGGCTCCGGCCTCGAGCGCCTGACCATGCTGCGTTACGGGATCAACGATCTTCGCCTGTTCTATGAAGGCGATCTGCGCTTCCTGAAGCAATTCAATTAAGAAGAACAAGGCAAAGATTATGCAATTCTCCGAAAACTGGCTCCGTTCCATGGTCGATCCGAAGATGAATTCGGTCGAACTGGCCCACCTGCTCACCATGTCCGGCCTCGAAGTCGAAGAGGTGGAAGCCGTTGCGCCGCCGTTCTCGAACGTCGTGGTCGCCGAAGTAAAGGAAGTCGCCAAGCACCCGAACGCGGACCGCCTGAACGTCTGCCAGGTCGACGTCGGCACCGGCACGCTGCTGAACATCGTCTGCGGCGCGCCGAACGTGCGCGCGGGCATGAAGGCGATCTGCGCCATGGCCGGCGCCGTGCTGCCGCCTGGCGCCGATGGCAAGCCCTTCGAAATCAAGGTCGGTAAACTCCGCGGCGTCGAGTCGCAGGGCATGATGTGCTCGGCCAAGGAACTGAAGATCTCGGAAGAGAGCAGCGGCCTGATGGAGCTGCCGGAAGATGCGCCGGTCGGCCAGAACATCCGCGACTACCTGGGCCTGAACGACCAGAAGTTCACCATCAAGCTGACCCCGAACAAGGCGGACTGCCTGTCGGTGCTGGGCGTGGCGCGCGAAGTGTCGGCCCTGACCGGATCGAAGCTGACCGTGCCGGCGGCGCGTGTCGTTCCCGTTACCATCGACGACGTCCTGCCGGTCAAGGTGTCGGCGCCGGACCTGTGCGGCCGCTTCACCGGCCGCGTGATCCGCGGCCTGAACGCGCGCGCCGCTACCCCTGAGTGGATGAAGCGCCGCCTGGAACGCAGCGGCCAGCGCTCGGTGTCGGCCCTGGTCGACATCTCCAACTACGTGATGCTGGAAAGCGGCCAGCCCTCGCACGTGTTCGACCTGGCCAAGATCCATGGCAGCATCGACGTGCGCTGGGGCCGCAAGGGCGAATCGCTCAAGCTCCTGAATGGCAACACCATCGAAGTGGACGAGTGGGTCGGCGTGATCGCCGATGAAAAGCAACTCGAATCGCTGGCCGGCATCATGGGCGGCGACTCGACCGCCGTCACCCTCGACACCACCGACATCTACCTGGAAGCTGCATTCTGGTGGCCGGGCGCCATCCAGGGCCGCGCCCGCCGCTTCAACTTCTCGACCGATGCGGCGCACCGCTTCGAGCGCGGCGTGGACTATGCCGGCACCGTGGAACGCATCGAGCGCATCACTGCGCTGATCGTCGAGATCTGCGGCACGCCGGAGACCAAGGTCGGTCCGGTCGACGACCAGATCGTCAACCTGCCGCAGCGCCAGCCCGTCACCCTGCGCACGGAACGCGCGCAAAAGGTGATTGGCGTGGCGATAAGCGACGATACCGTCGCCGACATCTTCACCCGCCTGGGCCTGCCGTTCGAGCGCGAGCCGGGCCGCTTCACGGTGACTGCGCCTTCCTACCGTTTCGACATCGAGATCGAGGAAGACCTGATCGAGGAAGTCGCCCGCGTGTACGGCTTCGAGAACATCCCGGCGCTGCCGCCCGTGGCCCCGAGTGCGATGCTGATCGAGCCGGAAAACACGCGCTCGCTGTTCGCGATCCGCCACCAGCTGGCCGACCTGGGCTACCAGGAAGTGGTCAACATGAGCTTCGTGGAAAGCCAGTGGGAAGCCGACTTTGCCGGCAATACCGACCCGATCAAGCTGCAGAACCCGATCGCCAGCCAGATGAGCGTGATGCGCTCGAACCTGATCGGCAGCCTGATCGCCAACGTGCGCTACAACGTCAACCGCAAGGCCGGCCGCGTGCGCGTGTTCGAAGTGGGCGCCGTGTTCCACCGCAATCCGGCGGCCCAGGACGGCCCGCTGTCCATCGCCGGCTTCGACCAGCCCAAGCGCGTCGCCGCCATGGCCTACGGCCCGGCTGCGGACGAGCAGTGGGGCCAGTCGACCCGTGCGGTCGACTACTTCGACGTCAAGGGCGACCTGGAAGCGCTGTTCGCCCCGCGCGCGCTCCGCTTCAGCAAGCTCGAGCATCCGGCCCTGCACCCGGGCCGCTCGGCCGCCGTCGAACTGGACGGCAAGGTCGTCGGTTTCATCGGCGAACTGCATCCGCGCTGGCTGCAGAAGTACGACCTGCCGCAGGCGCCGGTGCTGTTCGAGGTGGATGCCGAAGCGCTGCGCGAACGCGTGGTGCCTGCATACGCCGAAATCTCGAAGTTCCCGGGCGCCACCCGCGACCTCGCGCTGGTGGTGAAACAGGACGTTCCAGCGCAGGCGCTGCTCGACGCATTCAAGGCCGAACTGGCCGCCAACGCGAACGGGAAACTCGTGCAAGCCGTTGTTTTGTTTGATGAATATCGCGGCAAAGGTTTGGAGCAGGATGAAAAAAGTCTTGCTTTCCGCTTTGGCTTGCAAGATACTCAATCGACGCTGCAGGACGATGCGGTCGAGGCCATCATGGCCGCGCTCGCACAGGCAGCGCAACAACAACACGGCGCCAGACTGCGCGCTTAAAGGGGCCTGAAAGGCCGCCGCATTCCGGCGGCCTTCTCGGTGTTCCGACATCCAAAACTGATTGAAGGTAGGGCTTCAAAATTAATAACAACGACCTTGATTCTGCCGTCCTCGAAGAAGCGCTTGCCGCTCACCGGGTCCGGAAAGAAGCGGAACAGGAGTTACCGACCCTGACCAAGGCGGAGCTGGCCGAGCTGCTGTTCGAGCAGGTGGGCCTGAACAAGCGCGAAGCCAAGGACATGGTCGAGACCTTCTTCGACGAGATCCGCAATGCGCTCGAACGCGGCGAGGCGGTCAAGCTCTCCGGCTTCGGCAACTTCCAGTTGCGCGACAAGCCGCAGCGTCCCGGCCGCAATCCGAAAACCGGGGAAGAGATTCCCATTACGGCGCGCCGCGTCGTGACCTTCCACGCCAGCCAGAAACTCAAGAGCATGGTCGAGGAGGCCAATCCGGCCAACGCCGACAAGGCTTCGCTGGCGCGCGCAGCCTGAGTAGTGAGCCAAACTGAGCCATGAATGACCGACCCAACAAGATGGAACTGACTGTATTGCCTCCGATTCCGGCGAAGCGTTATTTCACGATCGGGGAAGTCAGTGAATTGTGCGGGGTCAAACCGCATGTGCTGCGCTACTGGGAACAGGAATTTACCCAGCTAAAACCGGTCAAACGCCGAGGAAACCGCCGCTATTACCAGCACCACGAAGTGCTGTTGATCCGGCGTATCCGCGAGCTTTTGTACGAGCAGGGCTTCACGATCAGCGGCGCCCGCAATCGCCTCGATGGCAGGAGCGGGTCCGTCGAGGACGTCGAGGCAGTGCCGCCGGTGCCTCCAGCGCCGCCCGAGCCGACCATCGCGCCGGCACTGCTGCGGGAGGAGCTGCATGCCATCCTCGCCATCCTGAAACACGGACCGTCGGCAGCCTGAACCGGCTAATCGCCAGCGCAGCGTTCGAGTATCGGGCTCAAGTATTCGTGCTCCTGTTGTTCTGCACCTAGGAGGTGCTAGAATGTCACTTGCTTATTTTGCTGACTCAAAACGCAAGCCAGTTCCGGGCGTGAGGTGTCAGCCTCGGCTCTTTCCTGCCTCAGGAAAAATCTAAGGGAAGACAATGATACGCGTTGCCATTTGTGACGATCACCAGATAGTTCGAGCAGGTTTCAAGCAGATTTTTTCGTCGTCGGGCGACTTCGAAGTCGTCGCCGAAGGCGCCACCGGGCGTGAAGCCCTCGACATCGCACGTCGCGAGATTTGCGACGTGCTGCTATTGGATATTGCGATGCCCGACCAGAGCGGCATCGACATCCTGCGCACCATCCGCCAGGGCCAGCCGAACCTGCCGGTCCTGATCCTGTCGGGTTACCCGGCACAGCAGTATGCGCTCAACCTGTTCAAGATGGGCGCCAACGGCTACCTGAACAAGGAATGCGACGCCGACGAGCTCAAGACCGCCGTGCGTACCGTCTATCAGGGCCGCCGCTACGTCAGCTCCCAGGTCGGCGAACTGCTGGCCCAGAGCTTCGACCGCGACCCCAACACGGCCCTGCACACGGAGCTGTCGGACCGCGAGTTCCAGGTCTTCCTGCGCCTGGCCAAGGGCGCGACCGTGTCCGATATCGGCAATGCCTTGTCGCTGTCGATCAAGACGGTCTCGACCTACCGCACCCGCATCATGGAAAAGATGGGCCTGCAGTCGAATAGCGACCTGACCTACTACGCCATGAAAAATAACCTGCTCGATTGAGCAGGTTTGTCTGCTCATCTGAGCAGATTTTCCCGGAAAACGACGCGCCAGCCGCGTCGTCCTTCCGCTACAATCCTCCGCACGGCAGCCGCCATCTGAAGCAAGGTAATTGCTCTCAGTCTATAATCGCGCACATCGTCGCTGCGTGAGAGGACCTTCCAGGATGTATTTCAGTGCCGACCCCGCCTTCCGGCCAGTCCGCAGCCTGCCGTGGTATCAGACGCTGCTGTGCGCCGTTTGCGTGCTCATCCTGGTGCTCAACGGTGTCAGCCTGGTAGGCAACCTCGACGCGCTGAAGGCGGCCAATGCGAGGCAAGCCCAGGCGGACCGCGTGTCGACCAGGCTGCAGTACGTGAACCTGCTCGTCACCGATGCCGACAGCGGCTTGCGCGGCTATTTCCTGTCCGGCTCCGAGACCTATCTCGGCCCGCTGCGCACCGCCCAGCGCGAGCTCGACGGCCAGTTCGAGACACTCAAGACGCTGCTGGCCGATAACCCGTCCCAACTGAAGAATCTGGCCCAGCTGCAGACCCTGGTGCGGCGCCGCGTCGGCCTGATGAACGAGGCGCAGGAAGTCTACCGCCACGGCGGCCTGCAGGACATCGTCGCGATCGCCCGCAGCCAGGAAGACCAGGTCCGCATGGACGAGATCCGCCTGCAGGTGGTGGTGATGACGGGCGAGCAGAACGATACCCTGGCGGCGGGCGCCGCTTCCTTCTACGACCAGTACCGCCGCACCGCGCTGATCGGCATCGGCATCGATGCCGCCGCCATCGTCGTGCTGGTGCTGTTCTATAACCTGATCTGGCGTGGATTCAGCCTGCGCCTGTCCGCCGAGCGCGCCCTGCAGGAGAGCAACGATCAACTGGAAACGCTGGTGGCGGCGCGCACCGAGCAGCTGTCGGTGCTGTCGCGCCACCTGATCAGCGTGTCGGAAGAGGAAAAGGCGCGCCTGGCGCGCGAACTGCACGACGAGATGGGCGCCAACCTCACCGCGATCGGCATGTATCTGTCCACGGTCGGCGAGCAATTGAAGGACAGCCATCCGGAACAGGCGGCCGCGCTCGGCTGTGCGCGCGCGACCCTGCTCGAAACCGTGCAGCTGAAACGCCGCATCGTCGAGGATCTGCGCCCCAGCCTGCTGGACAACATGGGCCTGGCGGCGGCGCTGCAGAGTTATTGCGAGGATTTTGCGCGTGCTACGCGCCTGGATTGCGAAGCCCTGGTCGATGCCGACGTCGACAGCGCCGGCACCATGCAGGCGATCGCGCTGTTCCGCATCGCCCAGGAATCGCTGAACAATGTCGCCAAGTATGCGCAGGCCCGCCACGTGGTCGTGCACTTGGCGCGTGAGGGAGAAGGGCTGGCGCTGGAAGTCAGCGACGATGGCGTCGGCATTTCGCCCGATGCGATGCGGCGTTCGAAGTCGCACGGCCTGCTGGGCATGCGCGAACGCGCGCTGCTGCTGGGCGGGACCCTGAAAGTGGAACGTGGTGTGAACGGCGTGGGCACCTGCGTGCAAGCCTGGGTGCCCTTCGCCTCGCCGGCTGCCGAGCCTGTCGGGGCCGTGCCGGGAGGGCCGGTGGTGCCGGCCCTCGACATGTCACCGCTTATGCGCGTGCAACATCCATCAGCAGGCGGTCGTACTCGCTTTTAGCGACCTTGTAGCATTCGCCGGCGTAGTCTTCCAGGCCCTGGCGGTTCAGCACGGTGATGTTACCGCGGCGGTACTGGATCAGGCCTTCGTCCTGCAGCTTGCCGGCCGCAGCGGTGATGCTTTCGCGGCGCACGCCGAGCATGATCGAGATCAGTTCCTGGGTCACTTTCAGCTCGTTCGAAGCCGAGCGATCCAGGCGGTCCAGCAGCCAGCGGCACAGCTTCTGTTCGATCGAGCTGTGACGGCCGCCGACGGCGTTCTGGGCCATCTGGGCGAACAGGGCGTTGGTGTAGCGCATCAGCAGCTGGGGCAGGGCGCCGCCCTTGTTGAAGGCGTCGCGCAGGAACTGGGTTTTGAGGCGGTAGCCGTAGCCGGCGCTCTGGACCACAGCGCTGCAGGTAGCGCGTTCGCCCATGAACAGCGACACACCGACCGCGCCTTCATGGCCGACCACCGCGATTTCGGTGGTGGCGCCGTCTTCCATCACATACAGCAGGGAGACGATGGCGGTGGTGGGGAAGTACACGTATTCGAGTTTGCTGCCGAATTCGAACAGTTCCTTGCCGAAAGGCAGCGGAACCAGTTCCAGGTGTTCAAACAGGTTTTCCAGGTCTTGGCGCGGCAAGGCCGCGAGCAACTCATTCTGTTGGGTGCCGCTGTAGCTGACGACCGGACGGGACGCCACTTTGAATTCCTCGGTCGATGCGGGAATCTGGTTGACCGACTGGGGCTTCTGAGCGGCAACACCAAGTTGAGCGTTATTCATATTGTCCTCGTTATCTTCTGACTTACTTCACGATACTTCGTGGGGGGCGAATGCTTGGATGGGTTTCCTCATCGCGATGTGTGTACTTTATTGCCATAGTCTCTTGCCGAACATAAGACTAGTCGACGCCCCCATGTAGGTTCTATGCATGATGTTTTGTCAGTCCAGTCCTACTAGAGAGAAACATTCAAATTAGGCCACTTTTCGCCGGCCGGAGCTGCCAAAACGGCATTAAAACGATTTCGCGCTCAGCCATATATGACGTCCCGACAACAAAGCACCTGTTGTTAAGTTCGTCAGGAACATAGTGCGCCGCTCTGGCGTTTACCCTCGTTAACGAAAACTTCACACACCAGGGTAGTGGAAGCCCGACTTGTCCTACAGCGGTTTGCAAGACAAACGGGGCGAGACTCGGTAAAATCGCGCGTTTATGCACACGCGCCGCAAGGGCGAGACCATGTCCAACGAAACCGCAGCAAGCAATCAAGAATCCGGCGACGATCTCGCCGTCCCGCAGGCCAAGACCGCCGCGCAGATCGCGCGCGAAGTCGGCCGCCGCCGCACTTTCGGCATCATTTCCCACCCCGACGCCGGTAAGACCACGCTCACCGAAAAGCTGCTGCTGTTCTCGGGCGCGATCCAGCTGGCCGGCACCGTCAAGGGCCGCAAGAGCGGACGTCACGCCACCTCCGACTGGATGGACATCGAGAAGCAGCGCGGCATCTCGGTCGCGTCCTCGGTGATGCAGTTCGAGTTCCGCGACCACGTGATCAACCTGCTGGACACTCCAGGCCACCAGGACTTCTCGGAAGACACCTATCGCGTGCTGACCGCGGTCGACTCGGCCCTGATGGTGATCGACGCCGCCAAGGGCGTGGAGGAGCAGACCATCAAGCTGCTGGACGTCTGCCGCATGCGCGCGACCCCGATCGTCACCTTCATGAACAAGATGGACCGCGAAACCCGCGATCCGCTGGAACTGCTGGACGAAGTGGAATCGGTGCTGAAGATCGAGTGTGCGCCGGTGACCTGGCCTATCGGCATGGGCAAGAACTTCCGCGGCGTGTACCACCTGATCAAGGATGAGATCATGCTGTTCAAGGCCGGCGAGGAAAAGGCCGACGGCGACTACGAGATCATCAAGGGCATCGACAACCCGCGCCTGGCCGAGATGTTCCCGATGGAGATCGAACAGCTCAAAATGGAAGTGGAGCTGGTGCACGGCGCCTCCCACGTGTTCGACCTGGAGCGCTTCCTGTCCGGCGTGCAGACCCCGGTGTTCTTCGGCTCCGCGATCAACAACTTCGGCGTGCGCGAGATCCTGTCGGCGCTGATCGACTGGGCCCCGGCCCCGCGCGAGCGCGACGCCACCGTGCGCGCCGTGAAGCCCGAGGAGCAGCCGTTTTCCGGCTTCGTCTTCAAGATCCAGGCCAACATGGACCCGGCCCACCGCGACCGCATCGCCTTCCTGCGCGTGTGCTCGGGACGTTTCGAAAAGGGCATGAAAGTCAAGCACCTGCGCCTCGGCCGCGATGTGAAGCTGTCCTCCGTGGTGACCTTCATGGCATCCAGCCGCGAACAGGTCGAGGAAGCCTACGCCGGCGACATCATCGGCCTGCCGAACCACGGCAACATGCAGATCGGCGACAGCTTCTCGGAAGGCGAGCTGCTGACCTTCACCGGCATTCCTTACTTCGCGCCTGACCTGTTCCGCACGGTGCGCATCCGGAATCCGCTGAAGATGAAGCAGCTGCACAAGGGCCTGCAGCAGCTGGGCGAAGAGGGCGCCGTGCAGGTGTTCAAGCCGGTGCTCGGCTCCGACCTGATCCTGGGTGCGGTCGGCGTGCTGCAGTTCGAGGTGGTCGCCAGCCGCCTGCTGAACGAGTACGGCGTCGACGCCGTGTTCGACGGCTCCAGCATCAGCAGCGCGCGCTGGGTCTCCAGCGACGACAAGAAGGCGCTGTCCGACTTCGAATCGCAGCTGGCGCCGCAGGTGGCCTATGACGCCGCCGGCAACCTGGCCTTCCTCGCGACCTCCGGCGTCAACCTGCGCCTGACCCAGGAGCGCTGGCCGAAGCTGCAGTTCCACGCCACCCGCGAGCACGCGGCGAAGCTGGACTAAGCCGGCGCATAATTGACGTGGGCACGGGTGCCCACCCTACGGCGATGTAGGGTAGACACTCCGTGCCCACGGTCGTTTACGGCGCCAGTTTCGTAGGGTGGGCACCCTGTGCCCACGGTCGTTTACGGCGCCGGCTTCCTCAACCACGCCTCCAGCACGCTGCCTATCCAGCACAGCGCGAATACCCAGCCCGACAAGCTGACCCGTAGCGGCGACGCCTGTCCCTCCAGTTTGGCCGCCAGCGCCGCCGGATCGAGCGGCATGGCGCCGGACAGCAGCTGGCCGGCGATGGCATTCGCCTCGTCCATCGACCAGCTCAGGTAGACGTAGCCCGCCGCCAGCGCCGGCAGCGCAAGCAGCAGGGCCAGGCGGCGCCGGCCCATATACCACTGGCCGACGCCAGGGAAGACCAGGGCGGACAACAGGGCGGCGAGCCCTTTGGAACGGTTCATGCACATCCTTTCCGGATTTGAGCAGGCACAAGAGCTTGCGTGTTGGACAGCGTAGATTTCCCCAATGCACGCCTTTCCGCGTGTACACGACATCGTTGTTGACAGGGGAGAGGACAATGACGCTCGAGTTCAATATGCTGGCCCGGCTGCGCATCGGGCCCAAGCTTTTGCTGGCGCCCGGCGTCGTGCTGGTGCTGCTGGTCCTGCTGTCCTGCGGCGCCTACCTGGCGATGGTACGCCAGAACGACTCGCTCGACGCCGTCGTCCAGCAGCGCGCCACCCACATGCGGGCCGCCACCGACCTGGTGGCCTCGGCCCAGCGGGCGAATGCCCAAGCCTACCAGATCCTGACCTGGATCAGCGGCAGCTTCCCGCGCACCCGGGTCGAGCCGCTGGTGCGCGACGTCCAGCAGCAGCAGGCAGCCATCGAACGCGGCTTCGCCAGCCTCACGAAACTGGCCCAGGAGACCCCTCCGCGGCACCGCGAGGCCGAGCTGCGCTACATCGAGCAGGCCGCGTCCGCCTGGCGTCTGTACGTGGCCGCGGTGCGCGACGTGATCGAGATCGCCCGCGAAGACCAGTCGATCAGCGCCAACGCCATGGCCAAGGCGGAGCGCGCCTTCAGCGTGGTGGCCGAGCGCCTGACCGAATTGTCGCGGCGCGAGCAGGAACTGTCGGAAGAGGTCTCCGACAAGGCCTCCGAGGACTTCAAGACTGTCGCGACCCTGATGCCGATCGTGATCATCCTGTCGATCGCGGCCTCGCTGGTCATCACGATGGCGGTGCGGCGCTCGTTGCTGACCGAGATCGGCGCCATCGAAGCCGCCGCCAGCAGCCTGGCCAGCGGCGACCTGACGGTGCGCACCCGGCTCGACGGCGACGACGAGATCGCCACCACCTCGCGCGCGCTGGACGACAGCATACGCAACCTGAACCTGTCGCTGCGCACCATCCTCGAGTCGGCGCGCTCGATCGGCTCGGCCTCGCGCGAGATCGCCCTCGGCCGCGCCGGATTGCCCGCGCGCGCCGGCGTGCGCGCCTCGCTGGAGCAGACCACGACCTCGATGCAGGACCTGGCCACGGTGATGATGGAGACCGCGTATTCGGCGCGCCAGGCCAACCGCCTGACGGAAGCCGCATCCAGCGCGGCCCAGCAGGGCGGCAGCGTGGTGCACCGGCTGGTGGCGACCCTGGAAAGCGTGCGCCGCTCGGCTACCCGACTGGACCAGCTCGGGGAAGACATCGAGATCGCCTGCGCCCGCGCCGGCGGGGTGGCCCTGAGCGCAGCGGTGGAGGCGGCCCAGAGCGGCCCGCAGGCCCTGAACTTCGCCCAGGCAGCCTGCGAGGTGAGGGCGCTGGCGGGTCGTGCGGTGGCGGGCGCGCGCGAAGCACGCGAACTGGCGCGCGAGACCATGGCCGCGATCGAAGGCGGCACCGGCATCGCGCTGGACGCCGGCTCCAGCATGGCGGACCTGGCCAGCTCGGTGCAGGCGGTCGGCGACATCGTCAACCGCATCGGCTCCACCAGCGCCGAACGCGCCGAGAACCTGGCCGGCGTGAACCAGGCCATCGTGCGCATGGACGAGCTGACCCAGCAGGGTACGCGGATGGTGGAAGACGCGGCGATGGCCGCGCGCACCCTGCAGCAGCAGGCGCTCAGCCTGTCGCAGGCGGTGGCGGCGTTCCGGCTGGACGAGGTGGCGCAGGCGCCGGAACCACAACATGAAGACGGGGCTGCAGGAGCGCTCGACAAGCGCCCCGGCAGCCCCGGGCATCCCTACTTAAGACTGGCTAGCAGCCGTCGCGGGAAAGACTAGATCACTCGTAGTCCTCGATCGGTGCACAACCGCAGAACAGGTTACGGTCGCCGTAGACGTTGTCCGCGCGGCCGACCGGCGGCCAGTACTTGCGCTTGCGCAGCGACGGCACCGGGAAGGCAGCCACTTCACGCGTGTAGGTGTGCTGCCAGTCGTCGGCGGTGACGACTTCCGCGGTGTGCGGCGCGCCCTTCAGCGGGTTGTCCATGCGGTCGTACTCGCCGCGCTCGACCTTCACGATCTCGGCGTGGATGGTGATCATCGCCTCGATGAAGCGGTCGAGTTCCACCTTCGACTCCGACTCGGTCGGCTCGATCATCAGCGTGCCCGGCACCGGGAAGCTCATGGTCGGGGCGTGGAAGCCGAAGTCCATCAGGCGCTTGGCCACGTCTTCGTTGCTGATGCCGGTCTTGTCCTGCAGCGGGCGCAGGTCGATGATGCACTCGTGCGCGACCAGGCCGTCGTGGCCGGTGTACAGCACCGGATAGTGCGGGGCCAGGCGGCGGGCGATGTAGTTGGCGTTCAAGATCGCCGTCTCGGTCGCCGCGGTCAGGCCTTCGGCGCCCATCATCGCGATGTACATCCAGGAGATCGGCAGGATCGAGGCCGAACCGTAAGGCGCTGCGCTGACTGCGCCGATACCCTGCTCGTTGCGCTGGTAGCCGGTCGAGGCCTGGTTCGGCAGGAAGGGCACCAGGTGTGCGCCGACCGCCACCGGACCGACGCCCGGGCCGCCGCCGCCGTGCGGGATGCAGAAGGTCTTGTGCAGGTTCAGGTGGCTGACGTCGCCGCCGAAGATGCCGGGGCCGGCAACGCCGACCAGCGCGTTCATGTTGGCGCCGTCCACGTACACCTGGCCGCCGTGCGCATGCACGATCTCGCACAGTTCCTTGATGCCTTCCTCGAACACGCCGTGGGTCGACGGGTAGGTGACCATCACGCAGGCCAGGTTGGCGCTGTGCTGCTCGGCCTTCTTCTTCAGGTCTTCGAGGTCGACGTTGCCGTTCTCGTCGCAGGCGGTGACGACCACCTGCATGCCGACCATGCTGGCCGATGCCGGGTTGGTGCCGTGCGCCGAGGACGGGATCAGGCAGATGTTGCGATGGCCTTCGCCGCGCGACTCGTGGTACTTCTTGATGATCAGCAGGCCCGCGTACTCGCCCTGCGAGCCGGCGTTCGGCTGCAGCGACACGCCTGCATAGCCGGTCACGGCGCACAGCATCTTTTCGAGCTGGGCTATCATCTCGCGGTAGCCGACGGTCTGGTCATCCGGCGCGAACGGGTGGATGTTCGAGAACTCGGGCCAGGTGACCGGGATCATCTCCGAGGTCGAGTTCAGCTTCATCGTGCACGAACCCAGCGGGATCATGGTGCGGTCCAGCGCCAGGTCCTTGTCGGCCAGCGAGCGCAGGTAGCGCAGCATCTCGTGCTCGGCGTGGTAGCGGTGGAAGGTCGGGTGGGTCAGGTAGGCGCTGGTGCGGCTCAGCGATGCCGGGAAGGCGTCGGCGGCGTCGCTGTCCAGCGAGTCGAAGTCCACTGCGGCGTCCTTGCCCGCGGCTTCGCCGAAGATCTTCGCCAGCAGGGCGATCTCGTCGCGGCCGGTGGTCTCGTCCAGCGACAGGCCGACATGGCGGGCGTCGATGCGGCGCAGGTTGGCGCCATTGTCGACGGCGATGCGGTGCAGCTCGTCGGCATTGTCCGCGATCACGGTCAGGGTGTCGAAGTAGGTCTCGTTGGCCAGCTGGTAGCCCATGCTTTGCAGCGAGGCGGCCAGGATGCCGGTGTAGCGGTGCACGCGGCGGGCGATCTGCTCCAGGCCTTTCGGGCCGTGGTAGATGGCGTACATCGAGGCCATCACGGCCAGCAGCACCTGCGCGGTGCAGATGTTCGAGGTCGCTTTTTCGCGGCGGATGTGCTGTTCGCGCGTTTGCAGCGCCAGGCGGAATGCCTTGTTGCCCTGGGCGTCGACGGTGACGCCGGCCAGGCGGCCCGCCATGCTGCGCTTGTAGTCGTCGCGGGTGGCCAGGTAGCCGGCGTGCGGGCCGCCGAAACCGAGCGGCACGCCGAAGCGCTGGCTGTTGCCGACCACGACGTCGGCGCCCCATTCGCCCGGCGGGGTCAACACGGTCAGGGCCAGCAGGTCCGCGGCCACCACGACCATCGCACCCATCGCATGCAGCTTCTCGCAGGCGTTGCGGTAGTCGCGCACGTCGCCGTTCACGCCCGGATACTGCAGCAGCACGCCGAAGCAGGTCTCCGTCAGGTTCTCGATGTCGGCGGCGGCGATGGTGCGGACTTCGACGCCGATCGGCAGCGCGCGGGTCTCGACCACTTCACGGGTCTGCGGCAGCACGTCGTCGGCGACGTAGAAGACCTTCGAGGCCGACTTGCCGACGCGCTGGATCAGCGTCATGGCTTCCGCGGCGGCGGTGCCTTCGTCCAGCATCGAGGCGTTCGCGATGCCCATGCCGGTCAGGTCGGTGATCACCTGCTGGAAGTTCAGGATGGCTTCCAGGCGGCCCTGCGAGATCTCCGGCTGGTAGGGCGTGTAGGCGGTGTACCAGGCCGGGTTTTCGAAGATGTTGCGCAGGATGACGGGCGGGGTGAAGGTGCCGTAGTAGCCCTGGCCGATCATCGACTTCATGACCTTGTTCTGCGAGGCGATGCCCTTCAGCTTGGCCAGCGCGGCCTGCTCGGGCAGCGGGTCGAAGAATTCGCCCAGGTCCAGCTTGTCCTTGCGGCGGATGTTGGCGGGAACGACGGCATCGATCAGGGCGGCGCGGCTCTGGTAGCCGAGGACGGACAGCATGGCTGCCTGTTCGGCGTCGGACGGACCGATGTGGCGCGGGATGAAGCCATCGCGTGCTTCGAGTTGGGTCAGGCTGGTGCGGGTCATGATAGGAGGCGAAAAAAGAGAGGATCGGGCTGCTACAGACGTCGTTCCCGCGAAGGCGGGAGCCCAAGTTTGGTGGAGCTAACGCGGCGCATGCAGAACTTGGGCCCCCGCCTGCGCGGGGGCGACGAGTCGATTAACCTTCAGTGGTCTTGCCGTAAGCCGCTGCATCCAGCAGGCCATTGATCGCGGCCGGGTCGCTCGGCTGCAGCTTGAACAGCCAGGCGCCGTAGGCGTCGGCGTTGATCGAGTCCGGGGCGTCGGCGGTGGCCTGGTTGACGGCGGTGACGGTGCCCGAGACCGGGGCGTAGATGTCGCTGGCGGCCTTGACCGACTCGACCACGGCGGCGTCGTCGCCGGCGGTGAATGCCTTGCCGACCTGCGGCAGTTCGACGAACACGATGTCGCCCAGCGCGTCCTGCGCGTACTCGGTGATGCCGACGGTCAGAGTGCCGTCAGTCTCTTGACGGACCCACTCGTGGGACTCGGTGTATTTCAGGTCGGCTGGGATGTTCATGCATGGCTCCTAATGGATAGAGAGATGAGGCGGTAAGTATAAATTGTTCTTGTCTGCGCAGCGTATCAGGACGCCAGCACTTTGCCGTTGCGCACGAACGGCAGCTTGACCACGGAGGCGGCCAGCTTCTTGTCGCGGATTTCGACGTGCACGGTGTCGCCGACCTGCACCTCGACCGGCACGCGCGCCAGCGCGATCGCCTGCTGCATGCTCGGGCTGAAGGTGCCGCTGGTGATCTCGCCGGCATTGCCGGAGGCTGCCACGACCTTCTGGTGGGCGCGCAGGATGCCGCCTTTTTCACGCAGGATCAGGCCGACGAAGTTCTGCTGCTGGCCGTTTTGCTGCAGGGCCGATTTGCCGATGAAGTCGCGCTCGGCGACCAGGTCCACGGTCCAGGCCAGGCCGGCGTCGAGCGGGGACACGGTATCGTCCATGTCCTGGCCATACAAATTCATGCCGGCTTCCAGGCGCAGGGTGTCGCGCGCGCCCAGGCCCGCGGGCTTGACGCCGGCGGCGGCCAGCGCCTTCCACAGCGCTTCGGCCTGGGTGGCGGGGACGCCGATTTCGAAGCCGTCTTCGCCGGTGTAGCCGGTGCGCGCCACCATCACTTCGCCGAACGGGGTGTCGTCGACGATGACCACGTTGAAGGGCTTCATGGCTTCCGATGCGGCCTTGGTGGCCGGCAGCACGTCCCACACCTTGGCGCGGGCGTTCGGGCCCTGCACGGCGATCAGGGCGATACCGTCATCCGAGAGGTCGGCGCGGCGCGGCGTGATGGCCAGGCCGCTGCCGGTGGCCTCGTTCTGCTGGCGGATCCAGGCGATGTCCTTCTCGGCGGTGCCGGCGTTGACCACCAGGCGGAACCAGTCTTCGCGGAAGAAGTAGACGATCAGGTCGTCGATCACGCCGCCTTCGGGGTTCAGCATGCAGGAGTACAGGGCCTTGCCGGCCGCCTGCAGCTTGTCGACGTTGTTGGCCAGCAGGCCGCGCAGGAAGGGGCGGGCGTTGGCGCCGTGCAGGTCGACCACGCACATGTGCGAGACGTCGAACATGCCGGCGTCGGTACGCACGGCATTGTGTTCTTCGATCTGCGAACCGTAGTTGACGGGCATGTCCCAGCCGCCAAAGTCGACCATCTTGGCGCCGGATGCGCGGTGTACGGAATTGAGCGGGGTCGCTTTGAGCGTCATGGCGTGAGATCCTCGGGCAGTTAAATAGGGTTACGGCACGCTTGCGCGTGCTGTTCGCACCCCTCTGTCCTCGATACCTGAGAGATAGCGGTAGATACCGCCTGCCCCTTCGGTGGGCTCATCAAGAGCCGCTCTCCAGAGTTGGTCGCCGCGCTTGCCAAGTGCATAGCGCGGCGTCCCCCGACCGGTCCGGTTGCCTGAGAGTTTTCGGGTGATGCCCCTTCGGCGGCAGCCTTGCGCTGCGCTCTCCCGGTCAAGACTGCGAAGGATATGCGAGGCGTGCAGGGAAGTCAATTCTAAAGGCCCATGGCGCGAGGTCCCGGCACCTGCGGAGGAGGGCTCGCACTATTGCAGTGCGTCCACATAGGGAAAAAACCGTGTTTTGTTACACTTACCCTACGACCTTGTCACGGAAGAGAGCCCCCTATGAGCGAAGATCAAGCAAAACAGCAAAAAGAGGCGTACTTCACGCTGTCCGGCGACGTGAACAGCGACATGGTGCATCGCGTGTTCGAAGCCGTCTCGATGATGACCGAGGACGGTACCGAAACCGCCCACATCCTCGTGCAGTCGAACGGCGGCTACGTCAGCGACGGCCTGTGCCTGTACAACTTCCTGGCCAATTCGCCGATCGAGTTCGTGATGTACAACGGCGGCGCGGTGGCATCGATCGCGGTGATCCTGTTCCTGTCGGGCACCCGGCGCTACGCCAGCGAGACGGCCCGCTTCATGATCCACAAGTCGCACGCGACGGCTTCGCCGGGCTCGCGTCCGGACGCCCTCAACATCATCGTCGAGGGCCTGCGCGCGGACGATGCCCGCACCGAGGCCATCCTGCGCAAGCACATCGAACTCACGCCGGAGCAATGGGGCATCCACCAGTACGGCGACCTGCACCTGAACGGGCGCGACGCCAAGACCGCGGGCCTGGTCAACGACGTCAAGGACTTCGCGCCGCCCAAGGGCGCCAGCCTGCGCAATATCTGATCGCTGCCCTGCGGCACGCCTGCCGCAGGGCTTCCCGCACCGGCACAGCCAAAGAAAGAGGGCGTGCACCGTTCCCGGTCCACGCCCCCGATGCCGTCCTGAAGGCCGAAGGCGGCGCTGCGGCTGGTGCCGCGGCGCCGCCTTCGGCCTCAAGCGGATCAGCGGTTGCTGCTGCGGCTGCTGCCCGAGCGCGAACCCGAGCCGGACGCCGACTGCTTGTTGCCGTCGTTCTTGTGGCTTTGACGGCCTGCTTCGGCATGCTGCTCCGGGGTGCCGCCGCGGGTGCCGCCCGAACCGCCCGAACGCGAGCCCGAACCCGAGCCCGACTGCTGGGAACCGGATTGCTGGGAACCCTGTTTGTTGGCGTCGTTCTTGTGGCTCTGACGACCTGCTTCTGCGTGCTGCTCGCGCGAGCCGCCCTGCTTGCCCGACCTGCTGTTCTTAGCCATGATCATTCCTTTCTAAAATTGGAAGTCCTGCTTACCGAAGCGTTTCCGGTAGTGCAATAATGCAAGCCCGTCAGTAGATGTGGTATCGGAACACGACGCGGTGAATTGTAGGAGATACACCTACGTTCAAAGAATAAATTTTCCGCAAAGATTGCTGCAGCGCGATATATATTCTTCTTGGTGGTATTGCATAGCCGATAAGCTTGTGATTTTATTGTTGAGCTAACTCTTCAGTAGAATATTTGTTCCTGTCGACGGCGCTGTCTCATCCACCGCCGGCTATGATCGGCCAGCCGCAATTTGCAGATAGTGATTGCCATGTGGCAATTATGTGCCACAATAAGCATAAGCAAGCCATCGTATTCACCGTCCACCATGTCATCGAGCCGAGTCCAGAGTCCGGCAGCGCGTCAGGCCGCCCAGCAAAAGCAGGCGACCCTGGATGCGCTCGCCGATATCGCGGCCGCCCAGCTCAAGGAGCAGCTGACGCCGATGATCGCCCGCTTCGGCGAGGCTCTGGCGGACCTCAGCCAGCCCGAGCTCGACACGCGCGAGGTCTACGGGCGCGTCCGCTCCAGCAAGCTGCTGCGGGATAACAGCTACGCCTTCTACCACCTGGCCAGTACCGGCATCGAACTGGCCCTGCGCCAGGAGCTCGAACGCCTGCAGCCGCAAGGCGCCGCCGACAAGCCGGCGCCGGGCTCGCTCAGCCTGGTGCCGCTCGAAGTCATGGACAGCAAGGTCGCCTTCGGCGCCATCACCCGTCCCTTCGACATCGCCCACTCCGAGCAGCTGGCGACCCTGTCGGTGCGCCTCGGTCTCCTGTTGGGCAAGGGCGTATTGCGTGCCGACGCCAATCCCTTCCGCCCCGAAGTCTTCCTGAAGGCGCTGGAAGAAGCCTGGCGCGAGTTCGAGCCCGAGGAAGCATCGCATGGCCTGATCCTGGAGCTGCTGCGCCCCGAGCTGGCCTTCGATTTCGGCGCGCTGTACGAAGCCCTGGTCACGGGCCTGACCGGCAAGGACGGCCAGGGCTCGCTCGAGGCCTGGCGCATCCAGAAGACCGACGACGCGGCCGCCGCGCGCGCCGCACGCGCCAGCGGCAAGGCGGCGCTGGCCGAGCAGCTGCGCAAGCTGTTCGGCGACGAGGATGGCGCGGCCCTGGCGGCCGTGCCGCTGATTCCCGAGCTGCCGGAGATGCCGTCCGGGGCCGGCGGCTGGCGGCCGAGTGCAGCGGCGGGATTCGCTTCGGCGCCGCTGGAGCAGGGCGTCGACGCGGCCGCCACGAGCACCGCAGCGGCGCAGGCGTCAGCGGCGGCACAGGCGGCACAGGCGGCGCAGCCCGCAGGCGGATTCGTGGCTGCGGGCGGTGTCGCGGTTCCGGGCCTTGCGACGGCCGGCGCCGCATCGAACGCTGCGCCGGGCGCGGCGCCTTCGGCCGGCGGCAGTGTGGCGGCTGGACCCTTTGCAATGGCGCCAGGCGGCGTGGCCGCAGCCGGTTTCGCAGCGGCTGGCGCCGCGCAGGCATCGGGCGCCGTACCTGCCGCCGGCTTCTCCGCTGGTCTTCCGGCCATCCCCGGGCTGCCGGACGGCGTCCCGCTGCTGGTCCCCGGCCAGGTCGCCCCGCTGCTGGAACTGCTGGCCCGCATCGAACCCGGCCTGCAGGCGGCACAGGGAGGGGCGGATCCTTCGCTTGCGGTCCCATCGACGGCCGGCGCGCTGCCGCACAACGTCTTCTACCTGCCGCGCTTTGCGCAGAGCCTGCCCAAGGGCAGCCTGTCGCGCGGCGACGAGAGCACCCTCGGCCTGCTGTCGCGCGTGTTCGAGACCGTGCTGCTCGACGACAGCATCCCGCCCCAGACCCGCGAGCTGCTGCGCGTGCTGCAGGTGCCGGTGCTGAAAGCGGCCCTGCTCGACAAGAACTTCTTCTTCGAGGAGGCGCATCCGGCGCGGCGCCTGGTCGACCTGGTCTCTCGCATGGGCTGGGAGCAGCGCAAGGACCTCGACGATCCGCTGTTCCAGGTCATGCAGCGCAGCGTCGAGCGCGTCGGCGAGGCTCGGCCGGACGCCTTTGCCGAGGCGGTGGCCGAGCTGGAAGCGGGCATCGCCGCCGAGGAAGACGCCCAGCAGGAAGCGATGGCCGCCCCGGTGGCCAGCGCCCTGAAACAGGAAAAGCTGCAGGTCGCAACCCGCGCCGCGCGCGATGCCGTCGCCCTGCGCGTGCAGGCCGGCGACGTCGAGCAGGTGGTCAGCGGCTTCCTCGAGCAGCGCTGGACCACGGTCATGACCTTCGCCTACAGCATCGACGCCGACAAGCCGGGCGCGGTCGTCAACGCCACCCGCGCGATGGATGACCTGATCTGGAGCGTCAAGCCGAAACAGACCCAGGAACAGCGCAAGGCTTTGATCGCCAAGCTGCCGCGCCTGCTGCAGACCCTGAATAAATGGCTGGACGCGATCCGCTGGCAGGACGCCGAGCGCCTGCAATTCTTCGCCCGCCTGGCCGAATGCCACGCCTCGATCGTGCGCGCGCCGATCGAGCTGTCGCCGGAACGCCAGCTGGAACTGGCGGTCGAAGCCGCCCAGCAGGACGCGCTGCGCCGGGTCGAGCTGGAGCAGGCCGCAGCCGAGCAGGAAGCGGCGCGCCAGCAGATGATTTCGCCGGTGGACGGCCTGGAACGCGGCATGTGGTTCGAGTTCAAGACCAGCGAAGGTGCGCGCAAGGTCAAGCTGGCCTGGGTCAGCCCGCTGCGCACGCTCTTCATTTTCTCCGGTGCGGGACGGCGCGAAGCCTTCTCGCTGTCGGCGGAAAAGCTGGCCGGGCTGCTGCACGCCGGCGCCGCCCGCGTGCTGGCCATCGATGGCGTGGTGGGGCAGGTGCTGTCGGAGGCGATGCAGGCTGGGGCAGTCAACGACGCTTCGATGAAAGTGGCGGCCGGGCGCTGACACGCAGCGCGGGACCTGCGCGGATTGCGGTATAGTCGAGCCATGATCTGGTGGTACCACCTTTCCGCTCTCGGCGGCCTGAACGTCACCGCGCTGCTCGCCGTCGCCATCGCCGCCTGGCTGGTCGGCGCGCGCTGCTGGCGCCTGGCGCTGGCCTGGTGCCTGCTGTTCGGCGCTGCGCTGCTCGTCGCCGTGGCCAGCCAGATGGCCTTCCTCGGCTGGGGCATCGGCGTGCGTTCCCTCGAATTCACCGGCTTCTCCGGCCACGCCACGCGTGCCGCCGCCGTGTTCCCGGTGGCCTTGTTCCTCTTGCTGGAAAGGCGCGGTCTGCGGCGCGAAGACAGGCGCAGCGAAACCCGGCCCGGTGGACAGGATCGGCGCGGCGGCAACTGGCTGCGCGCAGGCGTACTGGCCGGCGCCGTCCTGGCGGTGGCGGTGGCCATCGCCCGCGTCAAGGTCGGCGCCCACTCGGCCAGCGAAGCGGCGGCCGGCTGCCTGCTGGGCCTGGGCTGTGCGGCGCTGTTCATCATGCGCACCCGCGCCGCGCGCGACCGCTCGCCGCAGCCGCTGCTGCTTGGCCTGCTGGCGGCCACCATGCTGCTGCCGCGCGCCGACCCGGTCAATTCCCATCAGTGGCTGACGGCGGCCGCGCTCAAGCTGTCCGGCAGCGACCGGGTGTGGCTGCGCAACGGCTGGCAGCCGGCCCGCGGGCCTTACGTGCCGCCGTGCGCGCCGGAGAGGCGCCGTTTCGAGGTGCTTTGTACCTGATTCAAGGTAGTGCGGCGACGCGCGTCTTGCGCTGCAAGAGCGCCTGCGCCACCTTCAGCGCCTCGGCGGGCGCCGCCTCGACGTCGGGAATCACGCCCACGCCCTCCCAATCGCCGTGGGTGAACGGGCTGATGAAGCGCGCATCCGGTACCACGGCAAGGAAATGGTCGCCAAGGCGGTAGGGGCGGCCCAGATTGGCGCCACCCCAGGTCCGCGTGCCGACGACGGTGGCGCGCTTCATCGCCTGCATCGTGTAGGCAAAACTTTCCGCTGCCGACTTGGTGTCGCGGTCCACCAGGATGACAACCGGCTTCTTGCCGCCATAGCGTTTGCCTTCGAGCTTGTCCTCGGTCCAGAGCTGGGTCGTCGATCCGGTATTGCGCGACCAAATGTCGGTCACGTGGGTGCGCCGGTCGACAAAATAGCTGAGCATCAGATTCACGCCTCCGGGGTGGCCGCCTCTGCTGCCGCGCAGGTCGATGATGAGGGCCTCGGTATCGGCCAGCTTGTCCATCGCGCTGCCGACCTTGTCGGCCGACATGGCAGGCGGCGCAAAGGCCTTCAGCTGCAGCAATCCCAGCTTGGCGCTCAGATGTTTAACCTTCTCGACGCCGGCCTTGTCCCTGCTGAGGATGATGGTGCCAAACAGGCGCATGAAGAGGGGCGCGTCCCGGGGCGGCGCGCGGCCCAGCAGGTCCGGCTCCCCGACCGGATCCGGCGGCGTCACGCGCCCGCTGAAGTAAACGCCCATGTGCAGATCGTGGGCAACGCTCGCGATGTCGGTGTCGAGCTGTTCGGCGAACGTCCTGCCATCGCTCATGGCGTCGTATGCGCCAAGCTTCTGGCGCTGGCGCAGCAGGGTTTCGATCTCCTTGGCCTTTTCGGGAAACACGTAGTGCCGGTTCAGCTTCTCCACCAGCGCGGCTATCGTCTGCGTGCGCATGGCGGCATCGACCGTCACCCTGGGTTGCGACCGGTGCGAAAACCAGAAGCGCGCCAGGTCCGGCAGGAAGACAAGTGCAGCAAGCAGCCCCAGCAATACCACAGCTGGTATGACAAGCCATTTCTTCTTCATATTATGGGTTTCCTCTTGTTGAATGGGCGGGCAATGGGCTCGTCAGCAGCACTGTCTTCGGGTTCTCAGCAATATTGCGAAATTAGAATAGCATTAAATTTGCTATGTAGTAGCATTTATATCTGCTATTGAGTTGACCGCGCACGCTGCATGTGCGCCAGGGCCGATGCATGAGCCCACAGAGAGGAAAGCGACGCCGAATCTTGGCCTTAAAGCAAGGAACAGATGGTATGATGCGGTTTTTCACGACACCCATCCTTCCTCGAGAACGTGCGTCTATCCTCCATCAAATTGTCGGGATTTAAGTCTTTCGTCGATCCCACCAATTTCCAGGTGCCGGGACAGCTGGTCGGCGTGGTCGGCCCCAACGGATGCGGCAAGTCGAACATCATCGATGCCGTACGCTGGGTGCTGGGCGAGTCGAAAGCCTCCGAGCTGCGCGGCGAGTCGATGCAGGACGTGATCTTCAACGGCTCCACCTACCGCAAGCCGGCCGGGCGCGCTTCGGTCGAACTGGTGTTCGACAACAGCGCCGGCAAGGCGGCCGGGCAGTGGGGCCAGTACGCCGAAATCGCCGTCAAGCGCACGCTGACGCGCGACGGCACCTCGACCTACTACATCAACGGCCAGCCGGTACGCCGGCGCGACATCCAGGACATCTTCCTCGGCACCGGCCTCGGCCCGCGCGCCTACGCCATCATCGGCCAGGGCATGATCTCCCGCATCATCGAGTCGCGCCCCGAAGAGCTGCGCGTGTTCCTGGAGGAGGCGGCCGGCGTCTCGAAGTACAAGGAGCGCCGCCGCGAGACCGAGAACCGGCTGTCGGACACGCGCGAGAACCTGACCCGCGTCGAAGACATCCTGCGCGAGCTGAACGCCAACCTGGAAAAGCTCGAAGCCCAGGCGGCGGTGGCGAACCGCTTCCACCAGCTGCAGGCGGACCAGGAAGAGAAGCAGAAGCTGCTCTGGCTGTTGCGCAAGAACGAAGCCAAAGCCGAGCAGGCGCGCTGGTTCCTCGAGATGGAACAGGCCCAGACCGGCCTCGAAGAACAGAACGCGAAGATGCGCCACCTGGAGCTGGAGCTGGAACGCATGCGCCAGGCCCACTACGCCACCGGCGACCGCCTGCACGCGGCCCAGGGTGAGCTGTACCAGACCAATTCCGAGATCGGCAGCCTGGAAGCGCGGATCAAGTTCGTGGTCGAGTCGCGCACCCGCCTGCAGAACCAGATCGGCACCTTGACCGCCCAGCGCGAGCAGTGGCTGAACCAGGCGCGCGACACCCAGGAACAGATCGAGGAAGCGGAGTACCGCCTCGAGGAACTGGCGGCGCGCGTCGAAGGTGCGCAGATCGCGGTGGAAGCGCAGAACGAACGCCTGCCGGAACTCAATGCCGCCTGGCGCGCGTCCCAGGAGCAGTCGACCGAATCGCGCGCCCGCATCATGCAGATCCAGCAGCGCATCGAGCTGTCGTCGGCGCATCAGCGCAATGCCTCGAACATCCTCGCGACCCTGGCCACGCGGCGCGAGCGCCTGCAGCAGGAGCGCGGCAACCTGAACCTGCCGGACGCCGGCCACCTCGACAATCTGCGGATGCAGCAGGAAGAGAAGCAGCTGCAGCTGGAAGAGCAGAATCTGCTGCTGGAGGAAGCCGCAAGCCGCCAGGAATCCAGCGAACAGGAAAGGCGCGAGGCCCACGCCCAGGTCCAGCAGGAGACCGCGGCGAACGCCAAGCTGGAAGCGCGCCTGTCGGCCCTGCGCCAGCTGCAGGACCGCGTCCAGACCCAGGGCAAGGTCCAGCCCTGGCTGCAGAAGCACGAACTCGACAAGCTGCCGCGCCTGTGGCAGAAGCTCGATATCGAAACCGGCTGGGAGACCGCGCTGGAATCGGTGCTGCGTGAGCGCACCGGCGCCCTCGAGATCTCGAACCTGGACTGGGCGCGCGGCTTCTTCGGCGACGCCCCGCCGGCGCGCATGGCCGTGTACACGCCGTCCACAAGCGCCCCGGCCGCGCCGGAAGCGCATGGCCTGAAGCCCTTCGCCAGCCTGCTGAAACTGAATGACCCTGGCCTGCGCGGTCTGCTGGACGACTGGCTGCACGAAGTCTACGCCGCCGACGATCCCGGCACAGCGCTGGCCCAGCGCGATCGCCTGCCGGCCGGCGGTTGTTTCGTCACGCCGCACGGCCACATCGTCAGCCGTTCCAGCGTGCGCTTCTATGCCGCCGACGCCGAGCAGGATGGTGTGCTGGCGCGCCAGCACGAGATCGACAACATCGGCAAGCAGCTGCGCGCCCAGGTCCTGCTGCTGGACGAGGCGCGCAGCCGCGCCACCCGCGCCGACGCCGCCGTGAGCGAACTGCAGCGCCGCCTGCAGGAAGGCCGCCAGAAGGTCGCCACCCTGCAGCGCGAAACCCACGCCCTGCAGATCGAGGTGGTGAAACAGGCCGAGGTCGAGGCGCGCTTCAACCAGCGCAGCGGCCAGATCTCCGCCGACCTCGACGAGATCGCGGCCCAGGAATCCGAGCAGCGCCAGGCCAAGATGGAAGCCGAGGCCCAGTTCGAAGAGCTGGACATGGAGCTGGCCGAACTGCAGGGCGCGCACGAGGATCGCCAGACCGAATTCCTCGACAAGGAACGCGCATTGAACGAAGCGCGCGAAAAGCTGCGCGAGCTGGAACGGGCGGCCCAGGAAGCGGTGTTCGCCGAGAAGACCCAGCGCACCCGCATCGAGGAGCTGCGGCGGACGATCGCGACCGCGAACCAGCAGGCGGAGCAGGTGCTGGAAAGCATAGGCGCGGGCAAGATGGAGCTGGAAGCGCTGGAATCCGGGACCGCGGCCGAGGGCTTGCAGGAGCTGCTGGCGCGCCGCACCGCGCAGGAACAGGCGCTGTCCGATGCGCGCCATGAGCTCGACCAGCTGACGCAGCAGCTGCGCGCCGCCGAGGAAGCACGCATGGCGGCCGAGCGCAGCCTGCAGCCGCAGCGCGAGCGCATCACCGAGATGCAGCTGAAGGAGCAGGCCGCACGCCTGAACCAGGAGCAGTTTGCCGAAGCCCTGAGCGCCACCGGCGCGGTCGAATCCGAGCTGCAGGACAAGCTGCAGCCGGACATGAAGCCGCAATACCTGCAGGGCGAGGTCACGCGCCTGACCAATGCGATCACGGCGCTGGGCGCGGTGAACCTGGCGGCGGTCGAGGAGCTGGCCCAGGCCACCGAGCGCAAGCGCTTCCTGGATTCGCAGAACGCCGACCTGCAGGAAGCCATCGCCACGCTGGAGGGTGCGATCTCGCGCATCGACCGCGAATCGCGCGACCTGCTGCAGGACACCTTCGACCGCGTCAACGCCAACTTCTCGGAGCTGTTCCCGATCCTGTTCGGCGGCGGCACGGCCAAGCTGGTGATGACCGGCGAGGAGATCCTCGACGCCGGCGTGCAGGTCATGGCCCAGCCGCCTGGCAAGAAGAACGCCACCATCCACCTGCTGTCCGGCGGCGAAAAGGCCCTGACCGCAACTGCGCTGGTGTTCTCGATGTTCCGTTTGAATCCCGCGCCGTTCTGCCTCCTCGACGAGGTGGACGCGCCCCTGGACGACGCCAATACCGAGCGCTTCTGCCGCATGGTCAAGCGCATGTCGGACCATACCCAATTCCTCTTCATCTCGCACAACAAGATCGCGATGGAGATGGCCAATCAACTGATCGGTGTGACGATGCAGGAGCAGGGCGTATCGCGCATCGTGGCGGTGGACATGGAGTCCGCCGCGAATTTCGCTACTGAGGCACAAGCAGCATGAACGACTTACAAATGAGTTTGATCGCGGCCGGCGGCGTTTTCGTCGTCGGCATCATCAGTTATAACAAGTGGCAGGAGTACAAGGCCCGCAAAAGCGTCGAACGTGCTTTCTCATCGAGCCATGACGACGTGCTGATGAAGAGCGGCGCCGCGCCGAGCGCGCCGGTGGAGACCGACCCGGCGGAACGCCACGAGCCGGTGCTGGACGCGAGCGCCGATGAGCCGTATGCGGAGCTGGCCGGCAGCGATGCGCTGGCCGAGCCGGTGGTGCGCGAGCCTGTACCGGCCGGCGTGGCCGCCGGTGGCGCCGCCGCGGGTGCGCCGGTCGCCGGCGCAGCGACGGCCGCCGCCCTCGATCCGCTGGCTTCGCTGCCGGGCGCAAAGGCGGATACGCCGCCGGCCCAGCTGGCCGAGAACCTGGTCGATCCCCTGATCGATTGCCTGATCCCGCTGAACGTCGAAGGCGCCGCGCGCGGCGACAAGATCCTGCCCGCGCTGCTGAAGCTGCGCCGCGTCGGCAACAAGACGGTGCACTTCGTCGGCCTGGCCGTCAACGGCGATTGGGAGCCGATCGTGCATGGCGGCGTCTACACCAAGCTGCAGGCCGGCGTGCAGCTGGCCACCCGCAGCACGTCCCTGAACGAACTCGAATACTCGGAAATGGTCACGCGCCTGCGCGCGGTGGCCGACGAGATTCAAGCGGAGCCGGAAGTGCCGGACATGATCGAAGTGATGAGCGAGGCGAAGAACCTGCACCGCTTCGTCGCCGGCCACGACGCCCAGCTGGGCGTGAACCTGGCCTCCAAGGGCGCACCGTGGGCGATGTCCACCCTGATCGGTGCGCTGGAAAACCAGGGCTTCGACGTGCGCCCGGACGGCCGCTTCGCGATGCCGGATGGTGAGGGCGGCGTGCTGTTCACCCTGTCGACCAACGTCAACCTGGGCGCCGACACCACCTCGCGTCTGACCCTGCTGCTGGACGTGCCTTGCGTCGCCCCGGCACGCGATGGCTTCGGCAAGATGGTCGCCTGCGCCAAGTCGCTGGAACTGCGCCTGGACGCGGCCATCGTCGACGACTTCGACCAGCCGCTGTCCGACGAAGCCCTGAGCGAGATCGCCGGCCAGGTCGGCGAGTTCTACCAGGAGATGGAAGCGGCCGACATTCCGGCCGGCTCGACCCGCGCGCTGCGCCTGTTCAGCTGAGGTTCGCATGGCAGAGCAGCAGGATCACTTGGAGCGCATGGCGTGGCTGGTCAAGGAACTGAACCACCACATCTATAACTACCACGTGCTCGACGCGCCGACGATTCCGGACGGCGAGTACGACAAGCTGTTCCAGGAATTGCAGGCACTGGAAGCGGCGCACCCGGAAGCGGTGTCGAACGACACGCCGACCTCGCGCGTGGGCGGCGCGCCCATCCCCGAGTTCAAGCAGGTGACGCACGCGATGCCGATGCTCTCGCTGAACAACGGCTTCTCGGATGAGGACATCGACAACTTCGACCGCCGCGTGCGCGAAGGCCTGGACCTGGCCAACGGCGCCCAGGTCGAGTACGCGGCCGAGCTGAAGTTCGACGGTCTGGCCATGAGCCTGCGCTACGAGAACGGCGTGTTCGTGCAGGCGGCCACCCGCGGCGACGGCTATACCGGCGAGGACGTCACGGCGAATATCCGCACCGTGAAGGTGATCCCGCTGCGCCTGCATGGCGATGACATCCCTGAAGTGCTGGAAGTGCGCGGCGAAGTCCTGATGTTCAAGCAGGACTTCGAGCGTCTGAACCAGCGCCAGCGCGACGCCGGCCAAAAGGAGTTCGCGAACCCACGCAACGCCGCCGCCGGCAGCCTGCGCCAGCTGGACGCCCGCATCACGGCCCAGCGCAAGCTGCGCTTCTTCGCCTACGGCATCGGCGTGCTGGAAGGCGCGGATATGCCCGAATCGCACTCCAAGGTGCTGGACTGGTTCGAGCGTCTCGGCCTGCCGGTCTCGAAGGAGCGCGCGGTGGTCAAGGGCTGCGAAGGCATCCTCGGTTACTTCCGTTCGATCGGCGAAAAGCGCAAGTCGCTGCCCTACGAGATCGACGGCGTGGTCTACAAGGTCGACCGCATCGCCGACCAGGCGGAGCTGGGCTTCGTCTCGCGCGCGCCGAGGTTCGCGCTGGCCCATAAATTCCCGGCCGAGGAAGCGCTGACCACCGTGCAGGCGATCGACGTGCAGGTGGGCCGCACCGGCGCCATCACGCCAGTGGCGCGTTTGACGCCGGTGTCGGTGGGTGGCGTGACCGTCACCAACGCCACCCTGCACAACGAAGATGAAGTGCGGCGCAAGGACGTGCGCGTGGGCGATACGGTCGTCGTGCGCCGCGCCGGCGACGTCATCCCCGAAGTGTTGTCGGTGGTGCTGGAGCGCCGCCCGCAGCCCGAGCCGGCCGTGTACGTGCTGCCCAAGACCTGCCCGGTGTGCGGCTCGCACGTGGTGCGCGAGGAGGGCGAGGCGGTCGCGCGCTGCTCCGGCGGCCTGACCTGCGCGGCCCAGCGCAAGGAGGCGATCCGCCACTTCGCCGGCCGCCGCATGATGGACATCGAGGGCCTGGGCGACCGCTACATCGACAGCCTGGTCGAAGCGAACCTGATCCACGGCGTGGCCGACCTGTACCGGCTGACGCTGGAAGACCTGCTGCAGATGAAGCGCCTGGCCGACGAGCGCGACGGCACCACGCCGGAGACGGTCAAGCAGGGCAAGGTCGCCACCAAGTGGGCCGACAACCTGCTGGCCGCGATTGCCGCCAGCCGCAATCCGCCGCTCGAGCGCCTGCTGTTCGCGCTCGGCATCCGCCACGTCGGCGAGTCGACCGGCAAGACCCTGGCCGACTGGCTGGGCGGCCTGGCGCTGGTGCGCCGCGCGCCGGCCGCGCTGCTGCGCGTGCTGCCCGATATCGGCGGCACCGTCGCCGAAGCGATCGCCGAGTTCTTTGCCGAGCCGAAGAACCAGGTGGCGCTGGATGCGCTGCTGGCCGCCGGCGTGACGCCGCAGGGCGAGCATGCGCCGAAAGCCCAGCTGCGCGAGCGCCTGGACGAAGTCGCACTGCTGGCGGCGCTCGGCATCCCGAAACTGACCGAGCCGCGCGCCAGGCAGCTGCTGGACGGCCGCAGCCTGGACGATCTTGCGCACCTGAAGATCTTCAGCGTGTTCGGCCTGCCGGCCGCGGTGGCGGAGTCGCTGGAAAGCTGGATGGCGGCGCCGGGCAACCGCGAGACATTGCAAAAGATCGCCGACCTGCGCCGCGAACTGCTGGCGCAGCTGCCGGAAGAAGCACCGGCGGGTGAAGAAGGCCCGCTGGCCGGCAAGACCTTCGTGCTGACCGGAACCCTGCCGACCATGTCGCGCGACCAGGCCGGGGCGCTGATCGAAGCGGCCGGCGGCAAGGTGTCGGGCTCGGTGTCGAAGAAGACGTCGTATGTGGTGGCCGGCGCGGAAGCCGGCAGCAAGCTGGAAAAGGCGGAGAGCCTGGGCGTGACCGTGCTCGACGAAGCCGGTCTGCTGGCGCTGCTCCCGAAATAAAGAATTCGATTGAGAGAACGAGAATGAGTGCAATCAAGAAGGCAGTATTCCCCGTCGCCGGTCTGGGCAGCCGCTTCCTGCCGGCCACCAAGGCCCAGCCGAAAGAGATGCTGCCGATCGTCGACAAGCCGCTGATCCAGTATGCGGTCGAGGAGGCGGTCGCCGCCGGCGTCACGGAGCTGATCTTCATCACCGGCCGCAACAAGCGCGCGATCGAAGACCACTTCGACAAGGCCTACGAGCTCGAGGCCGAGCTGGAGGCGCACGGCAAGGAGCAGCTGCTGAAACTGGTGCGCGGCGTGATCCCGAAGAACGTCAACTGCATCTACATCCGCCAGTCCGAGCCGCTGGGCCTGGGCCATGCGGTGCTGTGCGCGCGCCCGGTGGTGGGCAACGAACCATTCGCGGTGCTGCTGGCCGACGACTTCATGGACAGCGCGCCCGGCCACAAGCCGGTGCTGGCCCAGATGACCGATCTGTACGGCTACGAGAAGTGCAGCGTGCTGGCGGTGCAGGACGTGCCGCGCGCGCATACCCGCCAGTACGGCATCGTCAGCGCCAGCCCCTACCGCCCGGACCTCGAACTGGTGTCGGGCATCGTCGAGAAGCCGCAGCCGGACGTGGCGCCGTCGACCCTGGCCGTGGTCGGCCGCTACGTGCTGTCCGGTTCGATCTTCGAGCACCTGGAGAACCTCGGCACCGGCGCCGGCGGCGAGATCCAGCTGACCGACGGCATCGCCTCGCTGATGGGCAGCGAACGCGTGCTGGCCTACCGTTACGCCGGCCAGCGTTATGATTGCGGTTCCAAGCTCGGTTACCTGAAAGCGACCACGGCGATGGGCCTGAAGCACCCGGAAACCGCGGAAGGCTTTGCCGAGTTCCTGACTCAGTTGAGAGAGGCGCAGCCATGACGATCCGTGAGATTTTGAAGATGGGGGATCCGCGCCTGCTGCGGGTGGCCGAGCCGGTCAAGGCGTTCGATACGCCCGAGCTGCACGCGCTGATTGCCGACATGTTCGAGACCATGCATGCGGTCGACGGCGCCGGCCTGGCCGCGCCGCAGATCGGCGTCAACCTGCAGCTGGTGATCTTCGGCTTCGGCAAGAACCAGCGCTACCCGGACGCTCCCAGCGTGCCGGAGACGGTGCTGATCAACCCGGTGCTGAAGCCGCTGTCGGATGAGATGGAAGAAGGCTTCGAAGGCTGCCTGTCGGTGCCCGGCCTTCGCGGCAGCGTGCCCCGTTATACGCGTTTGCACTATGAAGGCGTCGATCAATATGGAAAACATATCAGTCGCGACGTCGACGGTTTCCATGCGCGCGTCGTGCAGCACGAAGTCGATCACCTGCTGGGCATTCTCTACCCGATGCGCATCAAGGACTTTTCCCGCTTCGGTTACACCGAAGTGATGTTCCCCGATCTCGATCCGAAAGCAGACGATTGAATAAGCACTTCATCAAGCTGGCATTGGCCTGTGGCCTGGCGCTGCCCTTTGCGAACGCGTCCCATGCCGACGACCTGTTCACGAAAATCGACCCGGCGCCGAAGAGCGAGTGGTGGATCGACAGCGGCTTCGCGACCTGGCACTTCGACCGCGACAAGGACCTGAACGGCGCCAACTGGGGCCTCGGCGCCGAGTACCGTTTCTCCGGCACGATGGCGGCCACGGTCGGCCGCTTCTACAACAGCGACCGCGACTACTCGAACTACGCCGGCGTGATCTGGCAGCCGTATGCGATCGGACCGGTGCGCCTGGGCGCGGCCATCGCCGCCTTCAACGGCTACCCGCACATGCGCGACGGCGGCTGGTTCCCGGCCGCGATTCCGACCCTGACCTACGAGTACCAGCGCGTGGGCGTCAACGTCGGCATCATCCCGAGCTACAAGGACCGCTTGTACGGCGGGATTTCGGTGCAGCTGAAGATCAAGCTGTTCGAATAGCGCCGATCGAAGGAGGGCTCATGGGCGAGATGGGGAACGTGGATGCAGGTGTGCCTTTCACGGGTTCGCTGAGCTATCCGCGTTTCGTCGACGTTCAGCGGGCTCTTACGCCGCGCTGGGCTTCGCCGGTCGTCACCTGGTTCAGCCTGTTGGTACTCTACTTCATCTTCAGCGATCCTTATTTCCTCGATACGCTGGGCGACCCCGTCGAGCTGCTGAGCGCCGCCATTTTTTGTGCCGTGGGCGTTCTGATCCTGCATGGGCTGACGCGTTTCATCTGGCGCCGTAACTGGCGCAAAAGCATGCTGGTGCACGGCGACGTGACGGGGTGCGTCAGTGCGGAACACATCGCGTGGCGGACGGAGCTCGCCGACTCGACCTTCCAGTGGAACAAGTTCATCCGTGCCCGCTCGGCGCCGGATCTGCTGTTGTTGTGTTACTCGTCGCGCTGCGCGCTCTACTTCCCGCGCGAGTTTTTCGGCAGCGATGAGGACTGGGCTGCATTCCGCGCGCTGGTCGACACCAAGCTGCCCACCCGCTAACTGGAGCCGCCCATGTCCCACGACTGGACCCAGCCTCTCCCGCGCGAGCAGATCCGTCCCTTCCTGGCGAAGTCCGACCTGGCAGGCTGGCGCATGCTGGCCTTCAACTGGGGCCTGATCGCGGCCTGCTTCGCGCTCGTGATGTGGCGCGCGAATTTGCTGACGGTCGCGGTCGCGCTGATCGTGCTGGGCGGCCGCCAGCTCGGCCTGGGCATCCTGATGCACGAGACCGCGCACCGCTCGCTGTTCAAGACTGCGTCGATCAACGAGTGGGTAGGCCAATGGCTGTGCGCGGCGCCGATGTTCGTCGAACTGCGCATCTATCGGCAGTACCACTTCACCCATCACCAGCCGGCCGGCACCGATGCCGATCCCGACCTGCCGAATTACGAGAACTACCCGGTCAGCCGCGCCTCGCTGCGCCGCAAGCTGCTGCGCGATATCACGGGGCGGTCCGGCCTGCGCGCCTTTGCCGCGCTGATGGTGCTGTACGCGAGCGCCGACCAGCGCAGCGGCTACAGCTACCGTTCAGGCGAGCAGGCGGATAAAGCGCGCACGCTGAGCGCAGGCACGCTGCTGCGCAACAGCTGGCGCTGCGCCGTCGCCAACACCGCGATGCTGGCCGTCTGCGCGGCAGCCGGCCACGCGCTCGCCTATCTGTTGTGGCCCGTGGCCTGGCTCACCACCTACATGCTGTACAGCCGCATCCGCAATGCCGCCGAACACGGCGCGCTGCCGGGCACGCGCGAGCCCGATATCTGGCGCAACACGCGCACCGTGCTGGCCTCGTGGTGGGAACGCCTGACGGTGGCGCCGAACTACGTCAACTACCACTTCGAACACCACCTGGTGCCGGCGGTGCCGGCCTGGCAGCTGCCGCGCTTTCACCGCTGGCTGCGCGAGCAGGGCGCTTACGAACATGGCGCGCCACTGGAACGTGGCTATGTGCAGGTACTCAAACGAATGACGGCATGAGGCAGGACGACATCAACGGACGTGGCCCGGCCACTTCCATGCACCTTCTTATTTGATGGCCTCGCGATAAGGCGACTTTCCACCCTCGGCAATGAAGGCATCGATGCGCGCCTCCAGCACCGGCAAGGGCACCGACCCAAGCTGCAGCACGGTGTCGTGGAAGGCCCGGATATCGAACTTCGGCCCCAGCGCCGCCTCGGCCTTCTTGCGCGCCCCCATGATCGCCATCTCGCCCAGGTAGTACGACAGCGCCTGGCCCGGCCAGGAGATGTAGCGGTCGACTTCGGTCTCGATCTCGTGGTCGGACAGCGCCGTGTTGTCGTGCATGTAGGCCTGGGCCTGTTCGCGGGTCCAGCCCTTTGCGTGAATGCCGGTGTCGACCACCAGCCGCGCCGCGCGCCAGGCCTGGTAGCTCAGCATCCCGAACACCTCGTAGGGCGTCTCGTAGATGCCCATCTCGGTGCCGAGGCGCTCCGAGTATAGCGCCCAGCCCTCGCCATAGGCCGAGATGTAGGCCCGGCGGAAGGGCGGCACGCCTTTCTGTTCCAGCGCCACCGGCATCTGGAAGGCGTGGCCGGGCGCCGATTCGTGCAGGGTCAGCGCCGGGAGGCTGTACAGCGCGCGGGCCGGCAGGTTGTAGGTGTTGACGAGGTAGATGCCCGGACCGCCGCGCGCCGAGGTGTAGTAGGGCGCCTGATCGAGCGGCACCGGAACGATGGCGAAGCGGCGGCGCGGCAGGTAGCCGAAATACTGGTCGGCCTTGCCGTCGAATTTCTTGGCGATCCAGGCCGCGGCTTTCAGGAGCTCGTCCGGGGTCTTGGCGTAGAACTGCGGATCGCTGCGCAGGAAGGCCAGGAAGGCCGGCAGGTCTTTCTTGAAGCCGGCATCGTTCATCGCCTGCTGCATTTCGGCGCGGATCTTCGCCATCTCCGACAGGCCGATGCGGTGGATTTCCTCGGCGTTCATCGAGGTGGTGGTGTACTCGACGATCTTCGACTGGTAATAGGCGCGGCCGTCCGGGAGGCTCTCGGCCGCCAGCGGCACCCGCGCCTTCGGGAAGTATTCGCTGCGCACATAGGCCAGCACCTCGGCGTGGGCCGGCTGCACGCTGTCGCGGATGACGTTGGCGGCTTCCTCGCGCAGGCGGGCCTGCTCGGCGGCCGGGATATTCGCCGGCATGCTCTTGAAGGGCGCGTAGAAGATGGTGTCCTGCGGGCTGCCTGCTTCCGCCACCGTCGCCAGCGGAACGTCGCGGCCGGCCAGGGTCACGCGCGGCGGCGTGAAGCCGCGCGCAAGGCCGGCGCGCATGTTCGCCAGCTGCTCGCGGAAGTAGCGCGGCATGTCGCGCAGCAGCAGGAGGTAGTCGCGGTATTCCTGTTCCGTCTTGAACGGGCGCCGTGCGGCATAGGTGATGTCGGTCCAGAAGGCGCTGTCCGCATTCACCGGCTGCTCGTATTCGCGGAAGCGCTGGGCCTCATACAAGGCCTGGATCTGGGCGCGGTAGACGGCGTAGTTGATCCGCTCTTCCTTCGACAGCGAGGCCGGGGCGATGGCGGACAGGCGTTTCAGCACCTCCTCCCAGTAGCGGCGGCGCGCCTCCTGGGTGGCGGCGTCTACGCGCGGCAGTTCCGGCCGCCGGCCCTTGGGCAGGGCCTCGTCGTCGGCCAGGCGCTGGTCGATGCGCCACTTCCATTCCTGCTGGTAGATGGACTGGAAGCGGGCGTCGGCCGCGGTGGCCGCGCCGGCGGCGGGCGCCAGCGAGGACAGGGCCAGCATCAGTGGCAGAGTCAGGGGCAGGATCGCCCGGCGCAGTGTCATGGCCTTCATCGTTTCACCTTGCCCCAGGCCTCGCCCGCGCGCCAGGTCGGCATCGCCGGCGCATTCGCCACCGCATAGCCCAGGTTCAGCGTGAACTGCGCCTGCTGCACCATGCCGCTCAAGTCCCAGGCCGGATCGTACGTGTCGCTGACCTGGTGGTAGTCCTTCGTGAACGCGCGCATGCGGGCGCTGGACGCCGACGGATCGTGCGCGAAGCTGAAGCTGCCGTCGCCCGAGAACACGGCCGAGCCGACGTTGAAGGCCGGGACGCCGGCCCTGGCGAACATGAAGTGGTCGGCGCGGTAGTAGGCGCCGCCGAGGTCGGGCACGGCCGGGGCAATCGACAGCCCCATCGCCTGCGCCACCTGGCGCGAGGTCTCCAGCAGCGAGCTGCGCTCGGCGCCGGGCACGCCGATGTCGCGGGTGGGGCCGACGAAGTTCATGCTGTCGAGGTTGAGGTCGGCCGCTGTCTTCGCCAGCGGCCATAGCGGAGCGCGGGTGTAGGCCAGCGCGCCCAGCAGGCCCTGTTCCTCGGCGCAGGGCCACAGAAAGATCTGGGTGCGGCGCGCCGGCTGCGCCACCGCGGCCTGGGCCATCGCCAGCAGGGCCGCGGTGCCCGAGCCGTTGTCGATGGCGCCGTTCCAGATGTGGTCCGGCTTGCCGCCAGGCTGCGCCATGCTGTCGTCGACGCCGAGGTGGTCCCAGTGCGCCGAATAGATCACCGCCTCCTCGCGCAGCTTCGGATCCGTGCCGGGCACGATGCCGGCCACGTTGTACTCGGCCACCTCGCGCACCGTGCTATTCACCTGCGCGTGCGCCCTCGCTTTCAGCTCGACCGGGCGGAAGCCTTTCACCTCGGCGCGGGCGCGCAAGGCGTCGAGATCCTGGCCGGCGGCGCTGAACAGGGTGCGCGCCATGTCCTCGCTGATCCAGCCCTGCAGCGCATTGCCGGGGCCGGCGAGGTGGAACTGCTCGTGCGTGAAGCTGGTGACCGGCACGCTCCAGCCATAGGAGGCGGACGGCGTCGTATGGATCAGCAGGATGCCGGCCGCGCCCTGGCGCTGGGCCTCTTCGAACTTATAGGTCCAGCGGCCGTACCAGCTCAGCGACTTGCCGCCGAAGCGCGCCGGCTCGCCGGCCGTGGGCTGAGGGTCGTTAACCATCGCCACCAGCAGCTTGCCCTTCACATCGACGCCCTGGAAATCGTTCCAGCCCTCGTCCGGCGCGTCGATGCCGTAGCCGACGAAGACGATGGGCGCATCCAGCCGGGTGTCGACCTGGCCGTTGGCGTTGCCGTACACGGCGCCCTGGCCGAAGGCCGCGGCGATGCTCTTGCCGCCGGCCTCGAAGCGGAGACTGCTATTGGCGGCCTGGGTTTTCTGGCCGACCAGCTCGACTTTCTGGCGGTAGCCCTTGCCGGCTGCCGGCTTGAGGCCGATGGCGGCGGCCTGGGTTTCCAGGTAGCGCACCGTGAGTTCGCCGCCGCGCTGGCCGGTGCCGCGCCCTTCGAGCAGGTCGTCGGCGAGGAAAGCCAGGTGGGCGCGCAGCGGCGCTTCCTGCACGGCCGGTTGGGCGGACGGGGCTGCGGCATGCACCCTGGAAGCGGCGGCCAGGGCGGCGAACAGCGTGAAGCGCAACAGGGCGGGATAGCGGAATCGGCGGTCTGGCATGGCGTGCAGCTCGTCCTTGTTATATGAAGCAAGAATGTTAGCAGCCGCCAATGCCGCACAGTAAAACATTTATTGTCACGATATTACGAGGCGACATCCACCGTTCCCGCTATAATGTGCCCCACATGCCTTGGCCGCCTCGGCGGTGCCGCACCAAGATAAATCCAGTTGACCTGCATGGAAAGAGACGACAAAGAGCGGCAACAACCCAGCGATGACGGAAAGGCGCTGCCTCGGGGCGGCGTCGCCGTGGACCGGCTGCGCCCGTGGCGCCGCATCAGTAGCCAGTTGGTGGCGCTGATCGGCGAGAGCGGGTTCTGCGCGTTGTTCGGCCGCGCCCTGCGCACGCTGGCAGCCCGTTACGAATGGCTGAGCGTGGATCCCGCGCGCAAGTCCATCGGCGGACTGCTGAGTGCACTGGAGAGCGACCTCGCCGGCGTCGAGCCGGCCGTGGCCGACATCGCGAACGCGGAGTTGCTGAACACATTCACCAGACAGCTGTCGTCGCTGATCGGCGAGGCGCTCACGGCCAGGCTCCTCGAGCAGGCCAAGGCTTCGGAGCAGCAGGGACCGGAAGATGTACAGGAGCACAAGTAAATGACCGACAAAGTACGCCTGGGATTGCTGGCCACGGGGGTCCCGGGCCTGGATGTCCTTCTCGGCGGCGGCCTGACCGAATATTCCTTCACGCTGATTGCCGGCGCCCCCGGCAGCGGCAAGACGACGCTGGCGCACCAGATGATGTTCGCGCTGGCCGGTCCCGAACGGCGCGCCCTGTTCTTCACCGTGCTTGGCGAACCGCCGCTGAAGATGCTGCGCTACCAGCAGCAGTTCACCTTCTTCGACATGGCCAAGGTGGGCCCGGCGATCCGCTACGTGAACCTGGCCGACGACCTCCGCGCCGGCCACTTCCATGGGGTGCTCGAACGCATCATGCGCGAGGTCGAGGACTTCGGCCCCGGCCTGGTGTTCGTCGACTCCTTCCGCTCCGTCATGCAGTCCGCGCGCAGCGGCAACGAAGGCCTGTCCGACCTGCAGCAGTTCATCCAGGAGCTTGGCTCGCGCATGGCGACCTGGCAGGCGACCACCTTCCTGATCGGCGAGTATTCCCAGGCCGATGTCGAGGCCAACCCGATCATCACGGTGGCCGACGGCATGCTGACCCTGTACCAGGCGGCCGACGACAATTCGGCCCTGCGCAAGTTGCGCGTGAACAAGATGCGCGGCCAGGCCCACATGACCGGGGCCCACACCATGCGCATCGGCGACGACGGCATCCGCGCCTATCCGCGCCTGCTGCCGCAGCTGGCGACCGACCGCACGCCCGGGACTCCGGTGGACCGCAATCCCAGCCGTATCCCGACCGGCGTGCCGGGCGTGGACGAGCTGATGCACGGCGGCCTGCCGCAGGGCCACACGATGCTGGTCTCGGGGCCGACCGGCGCCGGCAAGACCATCATGGCGACCCGCTTCCTGCAGGCCGGCGCGGCGCTCGGCGAGAAGGGCGTGGCGCTGTTCTTCGAGAAGGGCACGGCGCGCCTGCGCAATGCCGAGCTGGCGCAGATCGTCCAGGAAGGCCACGTGTCGGTGGTCGAAAGCCGCTCGCTGTCGCTCAGCGCCGAGGAGCTGATGGACGAGATGTGCAGCGCGATCGACCGCACCGGCGCCACCCGGGTGGTAATCGACTCGCTGTCCGAGATCGGGCTTTACCTGGCGCCGGAAGTGCGCGCCGACCTGCGCGTGGCCGTGTTCCGCACCCTGGCCGAACTGGCCAAGCGCGGCGTTTCCGCGCTGGTCACGGTGGGCACCGAAGACGACTACACGCGCGCCAGCTTCAGCCCGGACGAGCTGTGCTTCCTGACCGATGCCGTGCTGTCGATGCGCTACGCCGAATTCGAGGGTTCGATCCGCAAGTTCATGACGGTCGTGAAGGTGCGCGGCTGCGATCACAGCTGCGACCTGCGCGAGTACACGATCACGGCGGAGGGGATCGAGGTCCATCCCAAGTCCTCGCAACTGAATGGTGTCCTGGTCGGCCGGCCGACGCTGGAACGCTGAGGCGGTATGATTCTGGACGAGGACGCAATGGAACCGCTAGACGACGACATCACGGCCTCGCAACAGCGCGCCAGCACCCATGAGCTGCCGCGTCCGGCCCTGCCGGAGGAGTTCCTGCTGCGCCGCGTGCGCATGCTCGAAGACGAAGTCGAGGTCCTGCGCGAGGTGGCGGCGGAAAAACGCCGCCTCGACGACACCGTGGCCCAGCTGCGCGAAGCCAACGAGCACCTGGTACTGGCGGCGGTCCAGGCCCAGCATCTGCAGGAAGACGCCGAGGCGGCCAACCGGCGCCAGAACGAATTCCTCGCCATGCTGGCGCACGAGCTGCGCAACCCGCTGTCGCCGATCGGTATGGCGGCCTCGCTGCTGGACCGCATGCCCGACGCCACGCCCCAGCTGCACAAGCTGTCGCGCGTGATCGGGCGCCAGGTCGACCACATGGCAAAGCTGCTCGACGATCTGCTCGACGCCGCCCGCATCAGCAGCGGCAAGATCACCCTGGCGATCCAGCCGCTGGTGCTGGCCGACGTGCTGCAGCAGGCGGTCGAGACCATGCAGCCCTGCATCCAGGACCGCCGCCAGAGCCTGCAGCTGGAGCTGCCGCCGGAATCGGTGGTGGTCGAGGGCGACCAGGTGCGCCTGACCCAGGTGTTCACCAATCTGCTCGCCAACGCCTCCAAGTACACCGGCGACGGCGGCAAGCTGCACCTGTCCGCGCGCGCCGACAGCGACCAGGTCGCGGTGGCGATCCAGGACAACGGCAACGGCATCGCGCCCGAGATCATTCCCTTCATCTTCGACCTGTTCACCCAGGGGCCGCGTTCGCTGGCGCGCTCCGAGGGGGGATTGGGCGTGGGCCTGAACGTGGTGCGCAACCTGGTCAACATGCACGCCGGCTCGGTGACGGCGGAGAGCCGCGGCGCCGGCCAGGGCAGCTGCTTCACGGTGCGCCTGCCGCGCTCCGTCCAGCAAAGCGTCGACCGCGGTCCGGCCGAAGTGGCCGTCACCGGCGGGCGCAAGCGCATCCTGGTGGTGGAAGACAATCCGGATACCTGCGCCACGCTGGCCGCCTGCCTGCGCGAAGAAGGGCACGAAGTGGTGACGGCGCTGGACGGCCGCAGCGGCCTGGCGGCGGCGCTGGAACGGCCTTACGACGTGATCCTGTGCGACATCGGTTTGCCGGGACTGGACGGACTGGGGCTGATCCGCGCGGTGCGCGCCGCCGTCAACACGGACGCTGGCGGCGCCCGGCCGGTGGCGATCGCGCTCACTGGTTACGGCCAGCCGGAAGACCAGGCGCGCGGCATGGAAGCCGGCTTCGATCACTATCTGGTGAAGCCGGTGAGCCTGGAAGCACTCCTACCCCTCATCGGCGCGGTCGCGCCGAAAGCCGCCAGCTAGCAGCGCCTACCTGCCGAGCAGGCGCGCCAGGCGCTGCACGGCTTCCTCGATGCATTCGTATTTGGTGGCGTAGGAAAAGCGCACATGGCGGCTCGGCGCCGCGAAGCCGAAGTCGTCGCCGGGCACGATCGCCACATGCGCTTCTTCCAGCACCGCCTTGCCGAAGGCCGTGCTGTCGTTCGCATGGCGGTGCGGCAGGCCGACGATATCCGCGTACACGTAGAAGGCGCCGTCCGGCATCACCGGCACGGAAAAGCCCAGCTCGCGCAGGGCCGGCACCAGGAAGTCGCGGCGGCGCTGGAATTCCAGGCGGCGCGCTTCGAAAATCTCCAGCGCGTCGTCGCGGAAGCAGGCCAGGGCCGCGTGCTGGGCGATGGTCGGCGCGCAGATGAACAGGTTCTGCGCCAGCTTTTCGAACACCGGCACCAGGGCCTCCGGCACCACCAGCCAGCCGAGGCGCCAGCCGGTCATGCTGAAGTACTTCGAGAAGCTGTTCACGGTGATGACATCGTCGTCCAGCGCCAGCGCGCTGACCGGCTTGCCGTCATAGGACAGGCCCTGGTAGATCTCGTCGACGATGGCGAAGCCGCCGCGGGCGCGCACGGCGCCCAGCAGTTCGCGCGCCTGCGGCACCGTCATCGAGGTCCCGGTCGGGTTCGAGGGCGAGGCCACCAGCACGCCGCGGCTCCTGTCGCTCCAATGCTCGGCCAGGTGATCGGCGGTCAGCTGATAGCGTTCGGCGGCGCTCGAATGCAGGAGCACCGGCTTGCCGCCGAAGGCGCTGACGAAGTGGCGGTTGCAGGGGTAGCAGGGGTCCGGCATCAGGACTTCGTCGCCCTCGGCGACCAGCGCGGCGCAGGCCAGCAGCAGGCCGGCCGAGGCGCCGGCGGTGACCACGATGCGGCGCGGATCGATATCCAGGCCGTAGAAGCGTTGGTAATGCCCGGAGATCGCCTCGCGCAGGGCCGGCAGGCCGAGCGATTCTGTGTACTGGGTGGCGCCGCCGCGGATCGCATCGACCGCGGCCTGGGCGACCATCTCGGGGGCGGTGAAGTCCGGCTCGCCGACGCTCATGCTGATGACGTCGATGCCGGCGCGGCTCATGGCTGCCGCCTGCTTGACCATTTCCATCACGCGGAAAGGTTCGATGGCGTCGACGCGGGCAGCTAGCTGGTGGAGATTCTGATGTGGTGGCATCCCCGGATTTTATCTCAGGCCGCGATGGGCTGCTGGCGCACCAGGAAAGTGGCGCAGTCGGCTGCGGGCAGCGGCTTGCTGATGTAATAACCCTGGATCTCGTCGCAATTGTACTGTTCCAGTTCGCGCAGCTGGGCGATGTTCTCGACGCCCTCGGCCACCACCTTCAGGCTGAGGCTGTGCGCCAGGCGGATCACCGCCTTGGTGATGGCGGCGTCGTCCGGATCGTCCGGCAGGTCGCGCACGAAGGTGCGGTCGATCTTCAGCGCGTCCAGCGGGAAGCGCTTCAGGTAGGCCAGGCTCGAATAGCCGGTGCCGAAATCGTCCACCGACAGGCGCATGCCGAGCGCCTTGATGCGGCACAGGATCGCCACCGCGGCTTCCGGGTTCGTCATCAGCATCGATTCCGTCAGCTCGAATTCGAGCAGGGCCGGATCGACGCCGGCGGCGCCGACGATGCGCTCGATGACGTCGGCCAGGTCGGCCTGCTGCAGCTGGCGCGCCGACAGGTTGATCGCCACCGGCGGCGCGGGCAGGCCGGCCGCTTGCCAGTCACGCAGCTGGCGGCAGGCCTCGGCTATCACCCATTCGCCCACCGGCAGGATCAAGCCGGTATCTTCGAGGATGGAAATGAATTCGAGCGGCGGCACCAGGCCGCGCTGCGGATGCTTCCAGCGCAGCAGGGCCTCGAAGCCGCTGATGGTGCCGGCCGTCAGGTCCATCTTGGGCTGGTAGTGCAGCAGGAACTCGCCGCGCTCCAGCGCCTGGCGCAGCTGCGATTCCAGCTGGATGCGCTGGGCCGCGTTCTCGTGCAGGGCCGCCGAATAGAACTGCCAGGTGTTGCGGCCATTGTTCTTGGCGCCGTACATGGCAGTGTCGGCGCTCTTGAGCAGCTGCTCGGCGCTGGCGCCGTCATCCGGATAGCTCGCGATGCCGATGCTGGCCGAGACGAACAGCTGCTGCCCCTGCAGGTGGAAGGGCTGGGCCAGGGCCTCGACGATGCGGGCGGCCAGGTGGGCCGCGGCGGGGGATTCCTTCTCGTCGCCGGCCAGCCAGGGCAGCACCACCGCGAATTCGTCGCCGCCGAGGCGCGCCACCATGTTGTCGTCGCGCGCGCAGGCTTCCAGGCGCGCCGCGGCCTGCACCAGCAGCTGGTCGCCGACGCCGTGGCCGAGCATGTCGTTGACGTTCTTGAAGCGGTCCAGGTCGATGAACATCACGGCCGCGCGGTGCCCGTGGCGGCCGGCCTGGGCGATCGCTTCCTCCAGGCGGGCGCCCAGCTGGCGGCGGTTCGGCAGGTTGGTCAGCGAGTCGTACTGCGCCAGGTAGGTCAGGCGGTTGCGCGCCTCCTGGCGCTCGATCGCGGTGCCCAGGATGTTGGCGATCCCGCGCAGGAACACGGCGTCGTCGTCGTCGAAGCGGCGGCCGGTGTCGGTGTAGGCGCCGAGCACGCCGAAGCGGCCGACCCCGGCGTCGAGGCCGCCGCGCAGCCCGTGCATCGCGGCCAGCGGCCCGAACCAGGGACGCAGGCCGGGCGCCGCCACGCCGGCCAGCGGATCGCCGCTGCAGCCCAGCTGCAGGCCGACGGCCTGGCTCAGGCGGCCGGCGCCGGTGCGCACGGTCAGCTGGCGGCCGAAGCTGGTATCGGACGGCGCGGCCTCGAACAGCGCTGCGCAAGGGGTGCCGAGACCGTGGGCGGCGGCCTGCACGGCGTCGATGAACAGCTCGTCGAGGTCGTTGGCGGCCAGCGCCTTGCGGCCAAGCTCGGCAATCAGGGTCTGGCGCTTGGCGTTCTCGACGATGGCGCGCTCGAATTCCTTGCGCTCGGTGATGTCGATGTCGATGCACAGGTAGCGTTCGATGCCGCCTTCGCCGTCGAAGATGGGGACGATGGTGCGGTACCACTGCAGGCCGCCGTCGCGGGCCTTGATCACGACTTCGCCATTCCAGACGTCCGGCGAGGGGCTCCAGGGCACGCCGCTGCCGGCCGGGCGGCCGAAGTCGAGCAGCTCGCGGCCGAGCGCTTCGTCGCGGGTGTAGCCGCTGGCGCGCTCGAACAGTTCGTTGACGCCGATGATGCGCCCTTGCGTGTCGACCTCGCACACGATGGCGGCCTGGTCGACCGCGTGCTTGTGCTGCATGAGGGAGTTGGTGAGCGAATCGATGCGCTGGCCGAACTGCACGCGCAGGCTGGCCGCGCTGCGGTTGACGGCGCGGATCGCTTCCTGGATTTCGGTCGGGGCGTCGGCGTGCAGGTCGGCTTCGGCGGTGACGCGGCCGGCGGCGACGTCGTTCTCGAACGAGTGCAGGCGCCCGAGGCTGGCCAGCCAGCGCTTCAGCAGGGTGCGCATCAGGACCATGCCGAGCACGAAGGCCACCAGCGCGAAGCTGGCGGTCTCGATCACCAGCGCCCACAGCTGGGCGGCGATCTTGTCGGCGTCGAATTCGACGCGGATCACGCCGTAGTCGCGGCCGCCGACGCTGGCGACGCGGTTCACCTCGTACAGCTTGGACGCGATCACGCGGCTCAGCCAGGCGGGACCCGGCGCGCGCTCGAACTTCGGCGCCTGCACGCGCAGGGTGTTGCCGGAGACGTCGATGAAGGCCGCGCTTTTGAACGGCGACTGGAACAGCATCTTGCCGAGGGTGCGCTGGACCGTGTCGTAATCGCCGATCACCACGCTGTCCTCGATGTTCTGGGCCGCCACCTCGACCAGGGTGAGGGCGGCATCCTGGGTTTCCTCGACGTGCTGCAGCAGGTGGTAGCGGTAGAACAGGCCCATGCCGGTGCCGAGGAACAGCAGCATGGTGAGGCTGAAGACGGCAAACACCCGTCCCGCCAGCGAGCGCGGCAGCAGGGTGGTCGGCGAAAAGCGCGGCAGAAGCATGGGTCGGTTCCGGAAAGTCAGCGCAGGCTGATCGGGGCGCTGGCGTAGAAGGCGCGGTAGCTGGCGTAGTCGGCGTCGGTGGCGTCCACGAAGCCGAGCGGCTGCGGCGAGCGCACCAGTTCGCCGGCGGCGTCGAGGATGCGGCGGCCTTCCGGGTCCTTGCGCATGCCCAGGAAAGCTTGCGCCACCGCGCGCACGTCGGCGGCCGGCACGCGCGGCGAGGCCATCAGCGCGAGGTCGTTGAAGGGCGCCGAACTCCACAGCACGCGGAAGGACTTGCTTTCGCGCCCGCTGTAATTCTCGACCAGTTGGGAATTCGCGCCGCTGGCACGGGCGCGGCCGGCGAGCACCTGGCTGAAGGCGGCATCCATGTTCCCTGCGAACACGGGGTTGACGTCGACCTTACGGCGCAGCAGCTCGGCGTAGGGAAGCTTGTAGGCGATCAGGGCTTCCGGGCCCGGGAACACGATGGTGCCGCCGGCCAGGTCGGCCAGGCTCCGGACCGGCGAATCGGCCGGCACCACGATCTGCCCGCGCACCGGCGGTGCGTCGCGGCGGCCGAACACGGTCCAGCCCATCTTTTCGCGGTCCGGACTGAACAGGTGATTGGTAAAGGCGAAATCGACTTCGCGCGCCAGCACGTAGCTGGTGGTGTCGGCCGAGGTGCGGCCCAGCTTCAGGTTCAGGCGCACGCCGCTCTTTTCCGAGACGTAGCGGATGATGGGGTTCCAGAAACTGGCCGAGACCTTCAGGTTGTATTGGTTGACCGGCGAAAAATTGTAGCTGTGCGGTTCGGCGGTGGCGCTTGCGGCGAGGGCGCAGGCAAACAGGACGAGACCGGCTTTGGCGATGGAATGCATGGTATGGGGCTTTGCGGCCGGGAGCGGGGGCCAGTGTTTAAAGCCGGGCAAAGTCTGGGCCCGCGACGCACTATATCATATTTCCCTTTTGCAACAAATTATGCATCGATCATTGTTCTTGTAATGCAACGCGGAACCGGCGAGGGCGCCTCGGCGGGGCGCGCTCACCGGGTGGCGCATCAGCGCTGCGGCCGCCGCAGCCGGCGCAGGCCGAGCATGCCCAGTCCGAGGCTGAGCGTGGCCCAGCTTCCCGGCTCGGGCACGGCCGACACCAGGTCGAGGCGCACCGCGTAGCATTCGGTGATGCCGCCGCCGCGGCAGGCGGTCGCGGCGATCTGCTGGGCGCCGTTGATGCCGGAGGCGTCCGTGATCTCCCAGCCGGAGGCCGGGTCGATCAGGGTGTTCAGGTCGACCATGCCGCCGGCGCCCGCGTCGTACAGGAAGCCGTGGTAGCCGTAACGGTCGCTGGAAAGGCTCACTGCGGCGTAACCTACGATCTGGCCGAGCTTGTTGATGTCCCGCGCGCCGCTGTCGTCGACGAAGGCGTCGAGCGCGCCGAGGTCGGTGATGACGCCTCCCTCGTACAGGAAGGCGTGCGAACCGTGGGGGAAGGACGAGGTCGGGATGCCGCCGACCGCCTGGCCGAGGTCGTTGATGGCGTAGATCGCGCTATTGCCGAGGTCCGGCGCACCGATCGGGACCACGCCGCCGCCGCGGAATTCCACGGCGTAGAAGGGATACTCCGGCACCGTGCTTTCGCCCTGGTAGGAGGCGCCGCCGATCAGGCCCTTGTTGTTGATCGCATAGGCATCGCTGCCGGCGCCGCCGGGCAGGGTGCCGAGCCCGGTCATGGTGCCGCCCTCGTAGCGGAAGGCTTGCTGGTAGTAGGCGTCGGGTTCGGCTCCGGTGCTGGCGCTGCCGACGATCACCCCGTGGTTGTTGATGTCCCAGGCCACGCTGCCGCTGCCGCCGAGCGTGCCGAGGTCGTTGAGGCTGGCGCCGGCATACACGAAGGCGTGGGTATTCCCGGCCAGCGTGTTGGCGCTACCGACCACCTGGCCGTAGTCGTTGATGGCGTTGGCAAAGCTGTTGAGGCCGCCGAGCGTGCCGAGGACGGTGTAGCCGCTGCCGGTGTAGACGAAGCCGTTGGTGGCGGCGCCGCTGGTGATGTTGCCGACCACGTCGCCGTAGCGGTTGATGTCGGTGGCGGTACTGCCGAGCCCTCCGACGACGGTGACGTTGTATAGGGGATCCGCTAGTGCGGCGGCGCCGGGCACGGCGAGTACCGCGGCGAACAATAAGCGTGACAGGTGCGACAGGCGCATGCCGGCCTCCATGATGGGTAGTGTAGGGAGAAGAACTGCGCCCAGCTTATGCGGCTCTGCGGTATCGCTGACTGACGAGGATCAGCAGTATGCGCCGTGGATGGGCTGGCGATGCCCGGCGGGAAATAGAAACGGGCGCGCAGAACGCGCGCCCGGGAGGGTATGACTTGTTACTTGTTACTGGTGCGACTGGTGGCTGGCCGTCAGCTTGCGCATCAGCGGCAGCGCCAGCAGCGCAATCACGGTGCAGGCAATCGCGCCCATGCCCAGCTTGTTGAACAGGCTGGTGTAGATCGGCAGGGTCAGCACTGGGTCGGTCAGGTCCTTCGGCACGCTGGCCAGGTTGGCGACCACGCCGCCCAGGTATTGCGAGATGCCGGTGGCGACGAAGTAGGCGCCCATCATGAAGCCGCTCATGCGGGCCGGCACATAGCGCGCCACCATCGCCAGGCCAAGGCCGGACACCAGCAGCTCGCCCAGCGAGTACAGGCCGTAGCCGGCGATCATCACCCAGGAAGAGGTCATGCCCTTGACGGCAAAGGCGCCCGCCACGCCGTAGGCGAAGAAGCCGGCCGCCACCGAGGCGAAGCCGAGCGCGAACTTGCCGGCGATCGACAGATCCTTGCCGGTGCGGCCGGCGAAGGAATAGGCCCAGGCCAACACCGGGCTCAGCACCATGATCCAGATCGCGTTCAGGGCCTGGAACTGCGCCGGCGACCAGGTCCACAGGTGGGCGCCGAAGACGGTGAAGTCGAGGTCGACGTTACGCAGCGCGAACAGCGACAGCGAGGTCGACATCTGCTGGTAGAAGATGAAGAAGAACACGGTCTGCAGGGTCAGCACCAGGGCCGCGATCAGGCCGGCGCGCTCGCTCGGCTCGCTCTTGCGGATCAGGTGCACGAAGATGCCCAGCACCACCAGGCCGGCCAGGTAGACGAAGGCGCGCGCCAGGCCCTGGTTTTCCAGGATCTCGGCCGAACCGAACACCACCGCCACGGCGCCGGCCAGCACGGCCAGCAGCTTGCCGACCTGCAGCGGACGCTCGTCCGGCAGGCTGCCGACGTGGGCGATGGTGGCGCGCATCAGCAGCACGTTGAGCAGGCCGATCACCAGGCCGACGCTGCAGACGGCGAAGGCGGCGTGCCAGCCGAAGTTGTTGCCGTAGCTGGCGTTCACATAATCCTTGATCCAGGGCGTGGCCAGCATCGACACGGTCGAGCCGACGTTCACCGCCATGTAGTACAGGGTGAAGGCGCTGTCGATTTTCGAATCGTCGCCTTCATAGATCTTGCGGACCAGGTTGGCGGTATTGGGCTTGAACAGGCCGTTGCCGACCACCACCACGCCGAGCGCGCAGAACAGGAAGCGGGTGCTCTCGGTCGGCACCGCCATCAGCGCGTAGCCGACGGTCAGGACCATGGCGCCGAGGTACATCGAGCGCTTGGTGCCCAGCACCTTGTCGCCGATCCAGCCGCCGATGGCGGGCGCGACGTAGATCAGGGCCGCGGCGGCGCTCCAGACCAGGTTGGCGCGGCTGTCCTCGAAGCCGAGGCGCTCGACCATGTAATAGACGATCAGCGCCTGCATGCCGTAATACCCGAAACGCTCCCACAGCTCGATCAGAGCGACGGTGAGGAAGGAACGGGTTTGTGTGTAGGGTAGTGGTAGGGTTTCGGTTTTCATGGGTCTCCCGGATTCTCGGATGCCGGTCCTTGTGGGCACAGCAATTCCGGGATGCTACGCGAGCGCGGCCCTTCGCGCAATGCCGGAAAACAGGGCGTAAAGACTGTCGCGGCGGGCCTCGTGCGTTTTACTCTGCCGTGCGGCATGAAAAAACTTGCTGAATATAAAATGGAACGTTGCCCGACTTTGTCCTGACCAACCGAGGACCGAAACGACACCATGAGAGTGCGCACCCACCTGAGCTTGTTGGCCGCGGCGGTCTTCCTGCCGATGATCGTCGGCGCCGGCGTCGCCATCAAGCTGCTGCTGGACGCCGAGCGCCACGCGGTGCTGCGCGGGATGCAGGAGCTGGCGCGCGCCTCGGTGCTGGCGATGGACCAGGAACTGCAGGCGGCACTCGCCTCCGGCCAGGCGCTGGCGACCTCTACCCGCCTGCAGGAGGGCGACTTCGAAGGCTTTTATCGCCAGGCGCGCGTGGCCAACGCCGGCACCGGCCGCGAGACGGCGCTGCTGCGCGAGGATGGCGAGCAGCTGTTCAACACGGCGGTGCCCTTCGGTCAGGCGATCGCGCAGCCGGCGGCCGGCGCGCGGCAGCGCGTACGCGACGTGTTCGCCAGCCAGCGTCCCGCCGTGTCGAACCTGATTGTCGGCAGCGCCACCCGGCGCTACGTGATTTCCGCCGAGCTCCCGCTCACGCTCGACGATGGCCGCCGGGTGCTGCTCGACCAGTGGTTCGACGTCCAGCACCTGAAGCGCCTGCTGCCGCGCGACGTGCCCTCATCCTGGCAGGTGACGGTGTTCGACCGCGAGGGCGCGGCGCTGGCGCACAACGGGGCATCGGGCGCCGCGGTCGGCACACGCGCCGGCCCGGAACTGCTGAAGGCCCTGCGCTCCGGCGCCGCAAGGGTCGAAGTGGCGGGGCGCGGCGGCGAGACGATGGCGGCTGCGCTGGCGAGTTCCGCGCTGTCCGGCTGGACCGCGGTGATCGGCGTGCCGGTCAGCGAACTGGAGGCCACGGCGGCGCGCGCGGTGTCGCTAATCGCGGCGACCCTGCTGTGCGCAGTGGTGCTGGCGCTGGCGGGGGCGATCCTGTTTGCGCGGCGCCTGCTGGCGGCCACCGAATACCTGGGCGCCGCCACCGAAGGCATGGCCGAAGGCTGGCTGCCGCCGCCGGCCGACCTGCGCATCACCGAATTGAACAGCCTGCAGCAAGTCCTGCACGCGGTCTCGCGCCGCCTGCAGAAAGCCGAGACCGGGCGCCGCAAGCACCTGGCCGAGGTGCAGGCGGCGCGCAGCGTGGCCGAGGCCCAGAACCGCGCCAAGGACGAATTCCTGGCCATGCTCGGCCACGAGCTGCGCAATCCGCTGGGCGCGATCAGCTCGGCCATCGCTCTGATACAGTTGGGGGCCGGCGGCCCGGCGGCGGCGCGCGCGCACCAGATCATCGGACGCCAGAGCCGTCACCTGGCCCACCTGGTCGACGAACTGCTCGACGCCAATCGCGTCCTGAGCGGCAAAGTGGTGCTGGCGCTGGCGCCGCTGGACCTGGCCGCCGCTGTGCGCGAAGCGGCCCTGATCCTGCAGACCCAGGGCACGACCGCCGGGCACGAAGTGAGCCTGGATCTCGAACCCATGTGGGTGCACGGCGATCCGACCCGGCTCCAGCAGGTAATTGGCAACCTGGTCGAGAACGCCGCCAAGTACACCCAGGCCGGCGGCCATATCCGCGTCAGCACGCGCCGGCAGGGCGGCATGGCCGAGCTGGTGGTGGCGGACGACGGCAAAGGCATCGAGGCCGAGCTGCTGCCGCGCGTCTGGGACGTGTTCGTGCAGGGCAAGGTGAGCAGCCGCGCCAAGGGCGGCCTCGGGATCGGCCTGGCGGTGGTCAAGTCGCTGGTCGAGCAGCAGCGTGGATCGGTGGCCGTGCACAGCCGCGGCGCCGGGCAGGGCAGCAGCTTCACGGTGCGGCTGCCGCTGGCGCCCGAGGCGGCTGTTGTCGCCGAGCTGCCGGCGCCCGAGACGAGTGCGCTGGACGGCCTGCGCGTGCTGGTCGTCGAGGACAACGAGGACTTGCGCGAGATGATGTGCGCGCTGCTGGCCTCGCGCGGCTGCGCGGTGAGCAGTGCCGCCGACGGCCGGAGTGCGATCGCGCTGGCCAGCAACGCGCTGCCGCAGGTGGCCTTCGTCGACATCGACCTGCCCGATATCTCCGGCCATGAGGTGGCGCGCGCGCTGGCCGGACAGGGCGGCATCAGGCTGGTGGCGGTGACCGGCTATGGCCAGCCGGACGACGTGCGGCAGGCGCTCGCGGCCGGTTTCGACCGCCACCTCAAGAAGCCGGTGCGCCTGGAAGATCTTGAACGCGCAGTCGGCGAGATGGAGCTGGCGCGCTAGATTGTAAATCTGCAACAAAAGAACGCGCCATCTGCCGGGGCCGCCTTCTGCACCGCTTTATTCTCTTTGGCAGCGCTTCCATTTGTCCAGGACAGAATCCCTTGTCGCATACGGCGTCAAGGCGTTCTCTCGAGCCAGGCGCACATCGAGCCCATCCGGGCCAAGCGGCCCCATGTACGATTGAATAAGCTTTGGAGATTATCGACTTGTAAAGTAATCTTGGTTACAAAATGTAGCAAACTCACACATTTCCACGAGAGTCCTTATGGCCGAGTTCAGCCCAGGTTCTACCGTCGGATACCGCGACGACGCCGTCATCGCGGCGCTCTTGCATGGGCGTGGAGTGCATGTGCAGGGCCGGGACAGCGCCGCAGAGCGCGCCGCGCTGGCCGCGCTGGCCCAGAACATGGCCGACGATCCGGAAGCCCTGCTGCAGCGGATTGCCGAGACCGTGCGTGTGCTGTGCGCCGCCGATTCCGTGGTGATTGCGGTGCGCGAGCCCGGGCCGGGTGGAGACGAAATCTGCTGGAATGCGACTGCGGGAGGCGTGGCTGGCCAGGCGGGAAAGCGCTGGCCGCTGCAGGCCTGTCCCTGCGGCGCCAGCGTACTTGCAGACGGCGCGGTGCTGTTCGAGCGGCCGGCGCAGGAATTCGCGTCGGTGCGCGAGGCCGGCGTCCGGGCCGGCGAAGCCCTGGGTGTGCCGTGGCGGGTGCGCGGCCATCCGGCCGGTGCGCTGGTGGCGATGCTGGACGGCGACGACCAGCATTTCGACGCCCATGACCTGCAGCTGCTGCGCGACCTGGCCGGCTTTGCCGCCGCCGCGCACCAGGCCAGCGGCGCCCTGCGCAGCGCGGATCCCGAGCGCCTGGAACGCGAAGTGGAGCAGCGCATGCGGCCCGTGCTCGAAAGCCGCGAATCGCTGCAGCGCGAAGTCGAGGAAAGCCGCGCCGCCGAACGCGCGCTGCGCGAGCACAAGGCCCTGATCGACGCCACCCTCAGCATCAGCACCGTCGGGGTGGTCTATTTCGACCTCGACGGCACCGTCCGCGACGTCAACCAGGCCTACCAGCGCATGACCGGCTACAGCGAGGACGAGCTGCGCCAGTTCGACAACTGGAAGGCGATCACGGCGCCGGCCTTCTGGGAGGCCACGCTGCGCTCCGGCTACGAACTGCGCGACACCGGCTTCACCCGCCCCTACACCAAGCAGATGGTGCGCAAGGACGGCAGCCTGTGGTGGGGCCTATACGCGCCGGCCCGCATCTCCGGCGAGGGCGCGCAGGCGCGCTGCGTCTGCTTCATCCTCGACGTCAGCGAGCTGAAGGAAGCCGAGGCGCGCCTGGCCGAGAGCGAGGAGCGCTTCCGCGCGCTGGTCGAGGGCTTCGGCCAGGCGGTCTGGGAGGCCGACGCCGACGGCAATTTCGTGCTGCCTTCGCCCAGCTGGTGCGCCTATACGGGGCAGCGCGAGGCGGCGTCGATGGGGCGGGGCTGGCTCGACGCCGTGCATCCGGACGACCGCGAGTACGTGCAGCGCGAGTGGCGCGCGGCGATGGCGATGCGGCGCGGGATCAACATGGAGTTCCGCGTGCACGTGGCGATGGGCGGCTGGCGCTGGACCAATGTGCGCGCGGCCCCGCTGTTCGATGCCGACGGCAGCCTGCGCAAGTGGTTCGGCATGAACATCGACATCGACGAGCGGCGCCGCACCCAGGCTGCGCTGGCCGAGAGCGAGCGGCGCTACCGCATGCTGTTCGAAGCGATGGACGAAGGCTTCCTGCTGGCCACCGTGCAGTACGACGGGGAAGGGCGCCCGTCCGGGCTGGCCTATGCGGAAGCGAATCCGGCGGCGGTGCGCATGACCAGCATCCATTACGTCGGTCCGGGCCAGCTGAAGGTGCGCCCCGAGCACGAGCCCTGCTGGCTGGACGCCTGCGCCCAGGTCGCGCGCACCGGCGCCAGCACCCGTTCGCAATGCTTCTCCGAAGCGCTGAACAGCTGGTTCGATTTCTTCGTCTACCCGGTTGGCGGCGACATGCCGCGGGTGGCGATCCTGTTCCATGACATCACCGTGCGCAAGCGCGCCGAGGATGCCCTGCGCGAAAGCGAGGCCCGTTTCCGCGCGCTGGCCGACGCCTCGCCGGCCCTGATCTACCAGTTCGACCCGGACGGGACCCTGATGTACCTGAACCAGCGCGGCGCGGACGGCCCGGACGCGGCAGACGGCGAGGGCTGGCGCGCCCTGGTGCAGCCGGACGACATGCACATGTATCTGGTGCAGGTGTCGGACGGGATCCGCCAGCGCGCCGCCTACAACCAGCGGATCCGGGTGCCGGCGCGCGACGGCAGCTGGCGCTGGTTCGAATCGCACGCCGCGCCCTGGTATTCGGGCGACGGCCAGCACCGCGGCTATGTCGGCATCTCGCTCGACATCACCGGCGCCGTGCAGGCCGAGGACGCGCTGAAGGACGCCGACCGCCGCAAGGACGAATTCCTGGCGACCCTGGCCCACGAGCTGAGGAACCCGCTGGCGCCGATCAGCAACGCGGTGCAGCTGATGCGCCGGCCCGACGGACGCCGCCAGTCGGACCGCGTGGTCGAGATGGTGGGGCGCCAGGTGCGCCAGATCGTGCGCCTGGTGGACGATCTGATGGAGGTATCGCGCATCACGCGCGGCAAGATTGACCTGCGGCTGGAGCGGGTGCCGGTGGCCGAGATCATCCACAGCGCGGTCGAGACCAGCCAGCTGCCGATCGAGCGCGCCGGGCACCAGCTGGCGGTGGCCTTGCCGGAGGAGCCGCTGGTGCTGCTGGCCGACCGTGTGCGCCTGACCCAGGTGTTCGCCAACCTGCTCAACAACGCCGCCAAGTACACCGATCCGGGCGGCCGCATCTGGGTCGACGTCTGGCGCGAGGACGGCCACGCCGTGGCCTCGGTACGCGACACCGGGATCGGCATCCCGCCGGAAGCCCTGGGGCGGGTGTTCGACATGTTCGCCCAGGCCCACCGCTCGGTCGGACGCGGGCAGGGCGGGCTCGGGATCGGCCTGACCATGGTGCGCAGCCTGGTCGAGATGCACCACGGGACCGTGGAGGCGCACAGCGGCGGCGCCGGCATGGGCAGCGAATTCCTGGTGCGGCTGCCGCTGGCGACGCAGGACGAATGCTGCCAGGAGCGGCCCGGCACGGCCCAGGACCGCCCTTACGCCCCCTTTGCCGGGCAGCGCATCCTGGTGGTGGACGACAACCGCGACGCCGCCGATACCCTCGGCCTGCTGCTGGAAGCCGACGGCGCCGAGGTGCGCGTGGTCTACGACGGCCGCAGCGCGCTGTCGATGGCGGAAAGCTTCCAGCCGTCCAGCGTCCTGCTCGACATCGGCATGCCGATCATGGACGGCTACGAGGTCGCGCGCCGCCTGCGCCAGGAAGAGCGCTTCTCAGGCATGCGCATCATCGCCCTGACCGGCTGGGGCCAGGATGCGGACCGCCGCCAGACCCGTAACCGCGGTTTCACGCATCATTTGACCAAGCCGGTCAGCCTGGAGGAATTGCATCGGATACTGACTTAAAGACAAATAAGTGCAGATGGGAACAATTTCCCGGCGTATCGATGCATGCTGCATTTTCTATGCAGTGTGAGTTGGCTAACATCAAAGCCCGAAACCCGCTGATAGACTGAAATCACGTCAAACCCCTGTTGGGAGGCAGCGATGACGTGGATTTCGGAATTTGTCAGATATTTGTCCGTGCTGGGCGACCCGCGGCTCGAGCCAGGCACGATCGAGGGATTGCCCCCGTTCGCACTGCGCCAGACGGCCGATGCCTTGCTGGCGGCCGGCTGGATCACGACCTACGAATACGGCGGCGACGACGCCTGGGTCGACTACGCCCGTGTCGACCTGCGCAAGGGCCGCTCCAAGCTCAAGCTCGAGTGGGACCAGGAGAGCGGCGGCAGCGTCGACGGGCCGCGGGCGGTTCTGGATGCGCTGCGCGTGCTGGATCCCTGGACCCAGGCGCGGCAGCATTGAACGTGGGCATCAAAACTGTTCGTCGGGCCCGAGATAGCGCCACTGTCCCGGCGGCAGTTCGCCCAGCTTGACGCGGCCGATCCGCACCCGCTTCAGGCCGAGCACCTTCAGGCCCACCATGTCGCACATGCGGCGGATCTGGCGCTTGCGGCCTTCCTTCAGCGTAAAGCTGAGCTGGTCCTCGTTCTGCCAGCGCACCTTGGCCGGCAGCAGCGGCTTGCCGTCCATCCACAGGCCGTGATTCAGCTTCTTCAAATCCGCGTCCGGCAGCTTGCCCGGCCTGGTGTACTGCACGCGCACCAGGTATTCCTTTTCGATGGACGTATTCTCGCCGATCAGCTGGCGCGCGATGCGGCCGTCCTGGGTCAGCACCAGCAGGCCGACCGAATCGATGTCCAGGCGGCCGGCCGGCACCAGCGAGCGCAGCTGCGTCGGATGGAACTGCTCGGACGAGGGATCGTCGGCCCAGCGGTTTTCCTGCTTGACCAGCACCACGGCCGGCTTGTAGCCGTCCTCGGCCTGGCCGCTGACGAAGCCGACCGGTTTGTTGATCAGCACCGTCACGCGCTTGGACTGCTCGGCCGCGGCCTGGCGCTCCACCGTGATCTTCTGGTGCGGCAGCACTTTGCTGCCCAGCTCATTGACGACCTTGCCGTCCACGCGGACCCAGCCTTTGGCGATCCAATCGTCGGCTTCGCGGCGGGAGGAGAGGCCCAGTTCGGACATGCGTTTGGATAGGCGTACGGGTTCGGTCATGGTAAATCGAGTAAAAGCGTGAGTATTCGAACGTCATTCCCGCGAAAGCGGGAATCCATGCTGAGCCACTGATCATGCAGGGTATGGATTCCCGCTTCCGTGGGAATGACGGTGGTGTTGTTCAGATCTTCAGTGCATCCAGCAATTCGGTTTCCAACTGCACCTGCACCCGCTGGTTGTTCAGCGCGGCGCCATCGATCAGGAACACGTCCTCGACGCGCTCGCCCAGGGTCATGATCTTGGCGGTGTGCAGGTTGATGCGGTAGCGGGCCAGCACGCTGGCGATCGCGTACAGCAGGCCGTTGCGGTCGTTGGCGGCGATCGACAGCAGCCAGAACTGGCCGCGCTCGTCCGGGCGCAGCTCGACGGTCGGGGCGATCGGGAAGTTGCGCGACATGCGCGACAGGCGCGCACGCAGCGGCGGGCTGAGCGGCTCCTGATGGGTCAGGACTTCGCACAGCTCGTGCTCGATCAGGCTGATGATGTCGCGGTAGTTGTTGGCGAAGTGCTCGTCCGTGATCAGGAAGGTGTCGAGCGCGTAGCCGTCGCGCGTGGTGTGGATCTTGGCGTCGAGGATGGAGAAATTCTTGCGGTCGAAGTAGCTGCAGATGCGCGCGAACAGGTCCGGCTGGTCCTTCACATACACCGTGACCTGCAGGCCCTCGCCGATCGGCGCCAGGCGCGACTTCACCACCGGCTTGTCGCGTCCCAGCTTGTCGTGCAGGGAGCGTGTCTGCCAGGCGATGTCGGAGGCGTCGTGGCGCAGGAAGTAGGCGACGTCGAGCTGCTTCCACAGCGCTTCGTGAGCCTGCGGGCCGAGGCCGAACAGGCGCAGGGTGGCCAGCGCTTCCTGCTGGCGCGCGCGCAGTTCGCGGTCGGCCGACGGTGTTTCGCCGCCCAGCACGCGCAGGGTCATCTTGTACAGGTCTTCCAGCAGCTTGGCCTTCCAGGCGTTCCACACCTTGGGGCTGGTGCCGCGGATGTCGGCCACCGTCAGCAGGTAGAGCGCGGTCAGGTGACGTTCATCCTTGACCAGGCCGGCGAAGGACGCGATCACGTCCGGATCCGATAGATCCTGCTTCTGCGCCACCTGCGACATGGTCAGGTGCTGCTCGACCAGGAAGACCACGAGTTCCGTGTCTTCCGCCGAGATGCCGTGGTCGCGGCAGAACTCCAGCACGTCCGCCTTGCCGAGCTCCGAGTGGTCGCCGCCGCGGCCCTTGGCGATGTCGTGGAACAGGGCGGCCACGTACAGCAGCCAGCGGCGCGGGAAGTTGGCGATCAGCTGGCTGCAGAAGGGGTATTCGTGGGCATGCTCCGTCATCGTGAAGCGGCGCATGTTCCGCACCACCATCATGATGTGCTGGTCCACGGTGTAGACGTGGAACAGGTCGTGCTGCATCTGGCCGATGATGCGGCGGAAGTTCGGCAGGTAGCGGCCGAGCACGCCCATGTCGTTCATGCGGCGCAGCGCATGCACCAGGCCGACCGGGGCCTGCAGGATGCGCAGGAACAGCGCGCGATGCGCCGGATTGGCGCGGAAGGACTCGTCGATCAGGGTCCGCGCATGCCACAGCGCGCGCATGGTGCGCGCCGTCATGCCCTTGATGTCCGGGCGCTCCGTCATCAGCACGAAGATTTCCAGCACGGCCGAGGGATTCGCCTCGAAGGTGTCGTCGGCGGCGATGTCGATGAAGCCGCCCACTTCGTTGAAGCGCTCATTGATCGGCTGCGGCCGCGAATCCTGCGGGAACAGCTGGGCTTCGATGTTCTGCAGCAGGATGGTGTTCATCTGGGTGACGGTTTTCGCCGCCCAGTAGTAGCGCTGCATCAGGTATTCGCTGGCGCGGCGCGCCTCCAGCCCCTGGCCGGTGGAGCTCAGGCCGAAGGTCTCGGCGATCGCGGTCTGGACGTCGAACACCAGGCGGTCTTCGCGGCGCCGGGTCTGCAGGTGCAGGCGGATGCGGATGTCCTTGAAGGCGTATTCCTTCTCCATCAGCTGGCGTGCTTCCGCGCGCGTGATCAGGCCGCGGATCGCCAGCTGGGTCCAGGAATTGCCCAGCCCCGCCGCCTTGGCCACCCACAGGATCACCTGCAGGTCGCGCAGCGCGCCCGGGCTTTCCTTGACGTTCGGCTCCAGGCTGTAGGGCGTGAATTCGTACTTGGCGTGGCGCAGCCGCATTTCGGCCGTCTTGGCGTGGAAGAAGGCTTGCGCGTCCATCGCCTGCAGGTAGCGCCGCTGCAGCTCGGCGAACACGGGCTGGCTGCCGGCCACCAGGCGCGCTTCGAGCAGGCTGGTCTGCACGGTGATGTCGGCCGCCGATTCGCTCATGCACTCGTCGACGGTGCGGATCGAGTGGCCGATTTCCAGGCCCAGGTCCCACAGCAGCTGGACGAAGTTCTCCAGCTTGGCCTGGGTGAGGGCATCGGCCGGCGCGCCGAGCAGGATCAGCAGATCGACGTCGGAATAGGGGAAGAGTTCGCCGCGGCCGTAGCCGCCGACCCCGACCAGCGCCGACTCGGCCGGCAATCCGGCAGCCTTCCAGGCGTCGGCCAGCACCCCGTCGACGCTGTGGCGCAGGCCGCGCAGCAGCTTCTCGGGTTTGCCGTTGCCGCGGAAGTCCGCGATGATCAGGTTGCGCTCATCCTTCAGGCGCTGGCGCAGCTGGACCTGGAGCTGCGGCTGTTCGGTGGTGGCGGTGCCGGTCATGGAAGGCTAATCAGGCCGCAACGGCGTCCTTGTTGAGAACGATCGCCGGCGGCGGCGGGGTGCCGGCCGAGGTGGTCAGCACTTCGTAGCCGGTTTCCGTCACCAGGATCATGTGTTCCCACTGGGCCGACAGGCTGCGGTCCTTGGTCTTGATGGTCCAGCCATCCGGCATTTCGCGGATTTCGCGGCGGCCGGCATTGATCATCGGCTCGATCGTGAAGATCATGCCCGCCTTCAGCTCCTCGCCTGTGCCGGGGCGGCCGTAGTGCAGCACTTGCGGCTCTTCGTGGAAGACCTTGCCGATGCCGTGGCCGCAGAATTCGCGCACCACGCTGTAGCCGTTCTTTTCGGCATGCTGCTGGATCACATGGCCGATGTCGCCCAGGTGGGCGCCCGCCTTGACCTTGCTGATGCCCAGCCACATGCATTCATAGGTGACTTCGGCCAGGCGGCGCGCCTGGATCGAGGGTTCGCCCAGCAGAAACATGCGGGAATTGTCCCCGTGGAAGCCATCCTTGGTGATCACGGTGACGTCGATGTTGACCGAATCGCCGTTTTTCAGGACCTTGTCGCCGGGGATGCCATGACAGATCACGTCGTTGACCGAGGTGCAGACCGCCTTCGGGAAGGGCGGGTAGCCCGGCGGCGCGTAGTTCAGCGGGGCCGGCACGGTGCCTTGCACTTGCACCATGTATTCGTGGCACAGGCGATCGAGTTCGCCGGTGGTGACGCCCGGCTTGACGAAGGGGGTGATGTAGTCGAGCACTTCGGCGCCGAGGCGGCCTGCGATGCGCATGCCTTCGATCTCTTCCGGGGTCTTGATGGAGATGGACATAGTCTTTGTATGGTGCGATTGGATATCTGTCCATTATATGTGATCGCGCGAACCACGTATGAACTTGAAATTGGAGCCAAATCCCGCTAGAATCTCGGGTTGCTCGTGTTCGTATCGAGCAATGTTGTAAAAATCGTCTTTTTATTGAATCGCGAATGCGGCCGACAAGGGTGCCTGGAATCAGGTGTACTGGCCGTTATTCAAGACCCAACCCTGGAGAATATTATGTCCGTTACTATGCGCGAAATGCTGGAAGCCGGTGTTCACTTCGGCCACCAGACCCGTTTCTGGAACCCGAAAATGGCACCGTTCATCTTCGGTCATCGCAACAAGATCCACATCATCAACCTGGAAAAAACCATGGCGATGTACCAGGATGCGATGAAGACCATCAAGCAGATCGCTGCCAACCGCGGCACCATCCTGCTGGTCGGCACCAAGCGCCAGGCCCGCGACATCATCGCCGCTGAAGCCCAGCGCGCTGGTGTGCCTTACGTCGACCAGCGCTGGCTGGGCGGCATGCTGACCAACTTCAAGACCATCAAGACCTCGATCAAGCGCCTGAAGGACATGGAAGCCATGATCGAAGCCGGTGACGTCGAGAAGATGTCGAAGAAAGAAGCGCTGATGTTCTCGCGCGAAATGGAAAAGCTGCAGAAGTCGATCGGCGGCATCAAGGACCTGGGCGGCGTGCCGGACGCGATCTTCGTCGTCGACGTCGGCTACCACAAGGGCGCCATCACCGAAGCCGCCAAGCTGGGCATCCCGGTCATCGGCGTGGTCGACACCAACCACTCGCCGGAAGGCGTTACCCACGTGATCCCGGGTAACGACGACTCGTCGAAGGCCATCACCCTGTACGCACGCGGCGTCGCCGATGCGATCCTGGAAGGCCGTGCCAACGCCACCAACGAAGTCGTTGAGGCGGCCAAGGCTGGCGACGACTTCGTCGAAGTTTCCGAGCAAGCATAATTGATGGCGGACTCCGGTCCGCAGTAGTCCAGAAAGGGGCGCCGAGCCTAAGATCGAGCGCCCCTTTTTGCAAGCAGATTCAGCAAGAACAAAACTTTCTAGGAGAAATAACATGGCAGCGATTACTGCAGCGATGGTCGGCGAACTCCGTGCCAAGACCGATGCCCCGATGATGGAATGCAAGAAGGCCCTGAACGAGGCCGAAGGCGACATGGCTCGTGCGGAAGAGATCCTGCGCGTCAAGCTGGGCGGCAAGGCTTCGAAAGCTGCCTCGCGTATCACCGCCGAAGGCGTGGTGACGGCTTATGTTGCCGGCAACATCGGCGCGCTGGTCGAAATCAACAGCGAAACCGACTTCGTCGCCAAGAACGACGAATTCATGGCCATGGCCAACCTGGCAGCCAAGCTGGTCGCCGAGAACAACCCGGCCGACGTCGCCGCCCTGGCAGCCCTGCCGGTCGACGGCAAGACCTTCGACGACGTGCGTACGGCACTGATCGGTAAAATCGGCGAGAATATGACCGTTCGCCGCTTCCAGCGTTTCGAAACCACCGGCAAGCTGGCTTCCTACCTGCACGGCAACCGTATCGGCGTGATCGTTGACTTCGAAGGCGCCGACGAGCAAGTCGGTAAGGATGTCGCCATGCACATCGCCGCAATGAAGCCGGTCGCCCTGTCGTCCGAGCAAGTGCCGGCCGAAATGATCGAGAAAGAGCGTTCGGTCGCCCAGCTGAAGGCCAAGGAAGACGCAGAAAAAGCCGTCGCCGAAGGCAAGCAGCCGCAGTCGGAAGAAATCGTTGCCAAGCGCATCGATGGTTCCGTGCAGAAGTACCTGAAGGAAGTGTCGCTGTTCAACCAGGCTTTCGTGAAGAACGACAAGCAGAGCATCGAGCAGATGCTGAAGGCGAACAACGCCAGCGTCAAGGCATTCACCATGTACGTGGTGGGTGAGGGCATCGAGAAGAAGGTCGATGACTTCGCAGCCGAAGTCGCTGCCCAGATGGCCGCAGCAAAGCAGTAATCAGCAGTAAATGAAGACGGGCCGAAAGGCCCGTTTTTGTAGGGTGGGCTCCCTGAGCCCACGCGTGACCTACGCACCGCAGTACCGCATTCGATTCATTACAATTTAGGAGCCCATTCATGACCAAACCCGCCTACCAACGAGTCCTCCTCAAACTGTCTGGCGAAGCACTGATGGGCGACGACCAGTTCGGCATCAACCGCGCCACCATCGAGCGCATGGTTGCCGATGTGGCGGAGGTGCAGAAGCTGGGCGTGGAACTGGCCGTGGTGATTGGCGGCGGCAACATCTTCCGTGGCGTGGCGCCGGGCGCCCAGGGCATGGATCGTGCAACCGCCGACTACATGGGCATGCTGGCCACCGTGATGAACGCGCTGGCCCTGGCCGACGCCATGCGCCAGCAGGGCATCACCGCGCGCGTGATGTCGGCGATCGGCATCGAGCAGGTGGTCGAGCCCTACGTGCGCCCGAAAGCCCTGCAGTACCTGGAAGAAGGCAAGGTGGTCGTGTTCGCCGCCGGCACCGGCAACCCCTTCTTCACCACCGACACCGCGGCCGCGCTGCGCGGCTCCGAAATCTCGGCCGAAATTGTTTTGAAGGCAACCAAGGTCGATGGCGTATATACTGCCGATCCGAAGAAGGATCCGCACGCTACCCGCTACGAGTCGATTTCCTTCGACGAGGCGATCTCGAAGCACCTGCAGGTGATGGACGCCACCGCGTTCGCCCTGTGCCGCGACCAGAAGCTGCCGATCAAGGTGTTCTCGATCGTCAAGCCGGGCGCGCTCAAGCGCGTGATCATGGGCGAAGACGAGGGTACACTGGTACACGTTTAACATTCAATACTTAGCAAAACACAGGAGAGCAGCATGTCCGTCGCTGACGTGAAGAAAAACGCCCAGGACAAGATGGCCAAGTCCATCGAGACCCTGAAGGCCGACCTGGCCAAGGTCCGCACCGGCCGCGCCCACACCGGCATCCTCGACCACGTGATGGTGGATTACTATGGTTCGCCCACCGCGCTGCCGATGGTTGCCAACCTGACGCTGATCGACGCCCGCACCATCGGTGTTCAGCCTTACGAAAAGAAGATGCTGAACACCATCGAAAAGGCGATCCGCGATTCCGACCTCGGTCTGAATCCGTCGACCTTCGGTGAAATGGTCCGCGTGCCGACCCCGGCCCTGACCGAGGAGCGCCGCAAGGAAATGGTCAAGCTGGCCAAGTCGGAAGCCGAAGATGCCAAGATCGCCGTGCGCAATGTGCGCCGCGATGCCAACGAACAGCTGAAGAAGCTGATCAAGGACAAGGCCATCTCCGAGGACGACGAGCGCCGCGCGCAAGACGAAATCCAGAAAATGACCGACAAGTCGGTCGTCGACATCGATAAACTCGTCGCCGAGAAAGAAAAAGAAATCATGACGGTGTAAGCTGCGGGGGCAGGGCGCCTTTGCGCCTGCTGCCGCAACCTGTCCGCCGGCCCGGCCTGTCCGTGCCGGCGCCTTGTTTTTACCGCCGATTCCGGCCTGATTTATGATTTTCAAAAGTTCGACCACCGCAGTTCCCGACGCGCCGGCGGTGCCGCGCCATATCGCCATCATCATGGACGGCAATGGCCGCTGGGCGACCAAGCGCCTGCTGCCGCGCGTGGCCGGTCACGTCAAGGGCGTGGATGCCGTGCGCAAGATCGTCGAGGCCTGCGTCGAGCGCGGCGTCGAGTACCTGACGCTGTTCGCCTTTTCCTCGGAAAACTGGCGCCGTCCCGCCGAAGAGGTGTCCTACCTCATGGGCCTGTTCGTCACCGCGCTCGAGCGCGAAGTGGCGAAGATGCATGCCAATAACATCCGCCTGAAGGTGGTGGGCGACCTGTCGCGCTTCGATCCGAAGCTGCAGGACATGATCGCCAACGCCGAACGCAAGACCGCCAACAATAGCCGCCTGACCGTCACCGTCTGCGCCAACTACGGCGGCCGCTGGGACATCATGCAGGCCACGAGCAAGATGGTGGCCGCGAATCCGGGCGTGCTCGAGTACACCGAAGAAATGCTGGCGCCGCACCTGGCGATGGCCTATGCGCCGGAACCGGACCTGTTCATCCGCACCGGCGGCGAAGAGCGCATCTCCAACTTCCTGCTGTGGCAGCTGGCCTATTCGGAGCTGTACTTCACCGACGCCTTCTGGCCGGACTTTTCGCCGGAATCGCTCGATACGGCGATCGCGTCCTACCAGAGCCGGGAGCGCCGCTTCGGCCGCACCGGCGAGCAGCTGGCAACCAAGGCTAAATAATCGATGCTGAAAACCCGGGTCATCACCGCGCTCGTCCTGCTGGCAATCCTGTTGCCGGTCCTGTACTTCAACAATTTCACGGCGTTCGCGGTGGTGGCCACGGTGTTTTTCGGCGCCGCAGTGTGGGAATGCGTGCGCCTGTTCAATCCGGGCACCGCCAACGGCCACATCATCGCCCTGGTCTGGACCGCGGTGTTCGCCGTCTCGATGTTCACCGGCCATACGAATGCCGCGTTCTGGTCGGCGCTCAGCCTGGCGCTGTGGATCGCGCGCTTCACGCCTTCGCTCAAGACCGGCCTGCCGCCGCTGGGCAGCCCCTCCAACACCCTGCTGAGCCTGGTTTACGGCTTTGCCATCTTCGGCTGCTTCGTCGCCATCGTGGTGCTGTTCTCGCACTCGCCGCTGTTCCTGCTGTCGGTGATGGCGATCGTCTGGGTGGCCGACATCGGCGCCTACTTCTCGGGCAAAGCCTTCGGCAAGCGCAAGCTGGCGCCCTCGATCTCGCCGGGTAAATCCTGGGAAGGCGCGATCGGCGGCGGCATCGCCGTGCTGGTCCTGGCCTCGCTGTCGGTGGCCTATGGCGGCGACGCCTTCGCCGACACCTTCGCCGCGCGCGTGGCGCACGGCCTCGGCTGGCCGGCGCTGCTGGCCATCCTGGTCCTGATGGTTGCCGCCAGCGTGGTCGGCGACCTGTTCGAGTCCCAGCTCAAGCGCCGCGCCGGCATGAAGGACAGCAGCAACCTGCTGCCCGGCCACGGCGGCGTGCTCGACCGGATCGACGCCCTGATCCCTGTATTGCCGCTAGCAGCCCTGATCGGCTCCAGGCTTTAAAAGGTCCCACAATGCAACGCGTTACCATCCTGGGCGCCACCGGCTCGATCGGCGCCTCGACCCTCGACGTGCTCGCGCGTCATCCCGAACAATATGAAGTGTTTGCGCTGAGCGCCCACGGCCGCGTCGACGAGCTGGCGGCCCAGTGCCGCCGTTTCCGCCCGGCCCGCGCCGTGGTCGGCTCGCCCGACGCCGCCGCGCGCCTCGCCAGCATGATCGCCGACCTGCCGACCGAAGTCTCGTGGGGCGAGCAGGCCCTGTGCGAGATCGCCGCCAGCCGTGACACCGACACCGTGATGGCCGCCATCGTCGGCGCCGCCGGCCTGGCGCCGACCCTGGCCGCCGCGCGCGCTGGCAAGAAGGTCCTGCTGGCGAACAAGGAAGCGCTGGTGATGTCCGGCCAGCTGTTCATGGACGCCGTGCGCGAGCACAAGGCGACCCTGCTGCCCATCGACAGCGAGCACAATGCGATCTTCCAGTCGCTGCCCGCCCACTATTCGCGCCAGCCCGAGGCCGCCGGTGTGTCCAGGATCCTGCTGACCGCCTCCGGCGGCCCCTTCCTCAAGCGCGAGGTCGAGACGCTGGAGCAGGTGACCCCGGAAGAAGCCTGCAAGCACCCGAACTGGTCGATGGGGCGCAAGATCTCGGTCGATTCCGCCACCATGATGAACAAGGGCCTGGAAGTGATCGAGGCCCACTGGCTGTTTGGCGCCCCGGCCGATCTGATCGAGGTGGTGATCCACCCGCAGAGCGTGATCCACTCGATGGTGTCCTACGTGGACGGCTCGGTGCTGGCCCAGCTCGGCAACCCCGACATGCGCACCCCGATCGCCCATGCGCTGGCCTTCCCGGAGCGGATCGCGTCCGGCGTCGCCCAGCTCGACCTGACCGCCATGGCGGCGCTCGAATTCCATGCGCCGGATTTCCGCCGCTTCCCTTGCCTGGCGCTGGCCTTCGAGGCCCTGCGCGCGGGCGGCACCGCCCCAAGCCTGCTGAACGCGGCCAACGAGGTGGCGGTGCAAGCCTTCCTCGACCGCCGCATCGGCTTCCGCGACATCGACCGCGTGGTGCAGCGCGTGATGAACGAGGTGCCGTACGGCGCGGCCTCCAGCATCGAGGCGGTGCTGGACCAGGATGCCGTGGCGCGCATCGCCGCCGGCCGCATCGTCGACGGCCTGGCCCGGACCTGACGCCATGAGCTTCACCCACATCCTGTTCGGCTTCCTGCTGGGCCTGGGGCCGCTGATCATCATCCACGAACTGGGGCACTACTTCGTCGCGCGCTGGTGCGGCGTGAAGGTGCGCCGCTTCTCGATCGGCATGGGCCGCGTTATCTGGTCGCGCCGTGTCGGCCCGGACCAGACCGAGTGGGCGCTGTCGATGCTGCCGATCGGCGGCTACGTCAAGCTGGTCGACAAGCGCGACCCCAGTTCCGCCCCCGTGGACGCCAGCGAAGAGGCGCGCGAATTCACCGGCCAGAACGTGTGGAAGCGCATCGCCATCATCGCCGCCGGCCCGGCCGTCAACTTCGCACTGGCGATCCTGCTGATGGCGGGCCTGTTCATGGCCGGCAAGGAGGAGCCGGGCACGCGCCTGCGCGCGATGCCGGCGCAATCGGCGGTCTACGTGGCCGGCGTGCGCGGCGGCGATTCCGTCACTGCCGTCAACGGCCGCCAGGTACAGGCCTGGAGCGAGCTGCGCTGGGAAGTCGTGCGCGCCGCCCTCGACAAGCATGACGCCGAACTCACCCTGCATGGCCAGGCGGGCGGCAGCTACCGCGCCGTGATCCCGGCCGCGACCCTGGCGCGCTTCGACCCCGACGGCCAGGCCGACATCATGGAGCAGCTGGGCATGCAGATGTGGCGTCCGCCGGCGGTGGCCAACAAGGTGCTCCCGGACGGGGCGGCCGCGCGCGCCGGCCTGCGCCAGGGCGACGTCATCACCGCGATCGACGGCAAGCCGGTGATCGACGGCGTCGACGTGATCCTTGCGGTCCGCAAGGCGCCCGGCCGCAGCCTGCAGCTCGACCTGCTGCGCGCTGGCCAGCCGCTGCACCTGGCGCTGACGCCGGACCGCGAACCGACCCACGGCCAGGGCGTGATCAAGCTGGAACTGGCGCAGATGCCCGAGCTGGTGACGGTGAAGGCCGGCCCGCTGGACGCGCTGGTGAAGGGCGCCGCGCGCGCCTGGGACGGCAGCGTCACGACCCTCAAGATGATCGGCCGCATGCTGACCGGCGAAGTCTCGCTGAAGAACGTCTCGGGCCCGCTGACCATCGCCGGGGTGGCCGGACAGGCCGCCGATGCGGGCTTTTCGACCTATATCGAGATACTTGCCTTCATCAGCCTGAGCCTGGGTGTAATGAATCTGTTACCAATTCCCGTTCTGGATGGCGGCCAATTGCTGTATTATTCGCTGGAAGTTTTGACCGGGCGCCCCCTGCCAGCGCGGATAGGAGAGATCGCGCAGCTCGCCGGGTTTGGCCTGATGCTCATGCTGATGGCGCTCGCCGTCTTCAACGACCTGGTGCGGCTGTTCTGATACCGGGCGCAGAATACGTACGTTGTCCAAATGACTGACCCATTGATCTAGCCAATGAAATTACACTCCGATCGTCCTGTTCTGCCACGTTTCGCCATGCCTTCCCGTCACAGCCTGATCGGCGCAGCAGTGCTGGCGCTTTGCGCCGGCCATGCCTCCGCCAACGCTCCCTTCGTCGTGAAGGACATCCGGGTCGAAGGCATCCAGCGTACCGAGGCAGGCACGGTCTTCAGCTACCTGCCGGTGCGCGTCGGCGAGACCTTCGACGACGACAAGGGCACGGCTGCGATCAAGGCCCTGTACGCGACCGGCTTCTTCAAGGACGTGCGCCTGGAAGAAGAGAACGGCGTGCTGGTCGTGCTGGTCGAGGAACGTCCGGCGATTTCGAGCGTGGACTTCACCGGCACCAAGGAATTCGAGAAGGACATGCTGGTCAAGGCGCTGAAGGAAATCGGCGTCGGCGAAACCAAGATCTTCGACAAGGCGTCGGTCGACCGCGCCGAGCAGGAACTGAAGCGCCAGTACCTTTCGCACGGCCTGTACGGCGTGAAGATCACCACCACCGTCACCCCGATCGAGCGTAACCGCGTGACGATCATGTTCAACGTGGACGAGGGCGACGTCGCTAAGATCAAGGGCATCAACATCGTCGGCAACAAAGCCTTCAGCGACAAGCAGCTGCGCGAACTGCTGCAGCTGAACACCTCCGGCTGGTTCACCTGGTACTCGAAGGCCGACCAGTACTCCAAGCAGAAGCTGACCGGCGACCTGGAATCCATCAAGTCCTGGTACGCCAACCACGGCTATCTGGAAGCGAACGTCGAATCGACCCAGGTCGCGATCACCCCGGACAAGAAGGAAATCTACCTGACCATCAACATCACCGAGGGCGAGAAGTACACCGTCACCGGCGTCAAGATGGAAGGCGAGACCTTCGGCCGCGAGGAAGAACTGAAGCAGCTGATCCTGCTGCGCGCCGGCCAGACCTATTCGGGCGAGCTGCTGGAAGCCTCGAACAAGCGCATCTCCGACCGCCTGGCGAGCTTCGGCTATGCCTTCGCCAACGTCAATGCGAATCCGGAAATCGACCAGGCCAGGCACGAAGTCAAGTTCACCTTCATCGTCGACCCGGGCAAGCGCGCCTATGTGCGCCACATGACCATCTCGGGCAACACGATCACCCGCGACGAAGTGATCCGCCGCGAATTCCGCCAGTTCGAAAGCTCGTGGTACGACCCGACCCGCGTGAAGATCTCGCGCGACCGCGTCGACCGTCTCGGTTACTTCAAGGACGTGACCGTGGAGACCCCGGAGTCCCAGGGCACCACCGACCAGGTCGACGTCAACATCGCCGTGGTCGAAAGGCCGACCGGTAACTTCATGATCGGCGGCGCGTTCTCGCAGGCCGAGAAGTTCACCTTCACGGCGTCGGTCACGCAGGCCAACTTTGCCGGCAGCGGCAACACGGTCGGCATCGAGCTGAATACCAGTAAATACAACCGCACGATCTCGTTCGCCCAGACCAATCCGTACTTCACGGACGAAGGCGTGTCGCGCGCCTTCCAGCTCTACCTGCGCACCTCGCGTCCGCCGGCGCTGAACATCGGCTCGTACACCGTGCGCCAGATGGGCGGCAACCTGACCTTCGGCGTGCCGTTCTCGGACATCGACACCGTCTACTTCGGCGCCGGCCTGGAACGCACCAAGCTGGAGACCGACGAGAGCTCGCCGACCCCGTACCAGGAGTTCGTGCGCCAGAACTCGAAGGACCCGCTGGCGAAACTCACCGGCGTCGGCAGCGCGAGCACCAACGCGATCCCGTTCACCGTGGCCTGGGGCCGCGATTCGCGCGACAGCGCAGTCACCCCGACCCGCGGCCGCTACCAGCGCGCCAACCTGGAAATCGACCTGCTGGGCGATTCGAAGTACTACCGTGCGATCTACGAACATCAGTGGTACCGTCCGGTCACGCGCTGGATGACGCTGGCGCTGAAGGGCGAGCTGGACATCGGCGGCGGCCTGCAGGGCCGTGACTACCCGGTCTTCAAGAACTTCTACGGCGGCGGTATCGGCTCGGTGCGCGGCTACGAGAGCTCGTCGCTGGGCCTGGTGGACTACCGTACCCTGGACGCCCTGGGCGGCGCGCGCCGCGTGATCGGCAACGCCGAGCTGCAGTTCCCGTTCCCGGGCAGCGGCAGCGACCGTTCGCTGCGCTGGTTCACCTTCGCCGACACCGGCCAGGTGTTCCAGGAAGGCCAGCGCTTCCGCGTCGACCAGCTGCGCTACTCGGCGGGTATCGGCCTGTCGTGGATTTCGCCGGTGGGCCCGCTCAAGTTGAGTTATGCTAAGCCCTTGAACGCCAAGCCGGGCGACCGCCTGGAACGCTTCCAGTTCCAGATGGGTACCGGCTTCTGATCAGGAGAACCATGTTGAACAAGACGATTTCGTCGTTGCCGCGTAATTTGCTGCTGGCTGCCCTGTGCGCCGGCGCGCTGGCGCCGGTTTGCGCCCAGGCGCAAGTCGGCACCGGCCGCATCGGTTTCGTGTACACCGAGCGCCTGATGACCGAATCGAAGCTGGCGCGTATGGCTGACGAGAAAATCCAGAACGAGTTCTCGAAGCGCCAGAAGCAGGTCGACGACATGGTCAAGCGCTACAAGAGCGCACGCGAGAAATTCGACGACGATGCGCCGAAGCTGAACGATATCGACCGCACCCGCCGCACCCGTGAGCTGCTCGACATGGAAAAGGACGTACAGCGCATGCAGCGCGAGTTCAACGAAGACCTCTTCCAGCGCAAGAACGAAGAGCGCGGGGCGATCGCCCAGCGGGCATCGAAGCTGATCGAGCAGGTGGCCGAGCAGGAACACCTCGACGTGGTGCTGCAGGAATCGGTCTGGACCAGCCCGCGCATCGACATCACCGACAAGATCCTCAAGCTGCTCGATAAATAAGCGGCAAGACACGTTACGAACGCCGGCCGGACGGATGCGCCCGGCCGGCGTATCATTATTCAGTTTTTACTTTTTAGACGGAACGACCAGATGGGCACTCGACTGGGTGAATTGGTCGAACGCTTCGGTGGCCAGCTCGTGGGCGACCCGGACCTCGAGGTCCAGGGCATCGCACCGCTCGACAGCGCCGACGCTTCGCACATCAGCTTTCTCAGCAATAGCAAACTGCGCGCGCTGGCTGCGCAGAGCAGGGCGGCGGCACTGATCGTCGCCCCGCTCGACGACGCCACCGTCGCCGCCACCTACGAAGGCGCGCGCATCGTCACCACCAACCCCTACGCCTACTTCGCCCGCGCCGCCCAGTACTTCGTGGCGCTGGAAGAAACCGCGCCGCCGGCCGGCGTGCACCCGAGCGCAGTGGTCCACGAAAGCGCGCAGATCGACCCCAGCGCCCATATCGGGCCGCAGGTGACCGTCGAAGCGGGCGCCGTGGTCAAAGCCGGCGCCGTGATCGGGGCCGGCTGCTTCGTCGGCCGCGAGGCCGAGATCGGCGAAGATACCCAGCTGTTCGCCAACGTGAGCTTCCACGCGCGCTGCAAGATCGGCAAGCGTGGCATCCTGCACTCGGGCGCGGTGATCGGCACCGACGGCTTCGGCTTCGCGCGGGAAAATGGCGTCTATATCAAGATTCCCCAGACCGGGCGCGTGATCCTGGGCGACGACGTCGATGTCGGCGCCAACACGACCATCGACCGCGGCGCGCTGGCCGACACCATCATCGAGGATGGGGTCAAGCTCGACAACCAGATCCAGATCGGCCACAACTGCCATATCGGCGCCAACACGGCCATGGCCGGCTGCGTGGGCGTGGCGGGCAGCGCCAAAATCGGCAAGAATTGCACCTTCGGCGGCGCCGCCATGGTGCTCGGCCACCTGGAAATCGCGGACAATGTCCATATTTCCTCGGGCAGCATGGTCTCGCGCTCGGTGCTCGAGCCGGGCCAGTACACCGGCTTCTACCCGCTGGCCAAGAACGCCGAGTGGGAAAAGAGCGCGGCCATCGTGCGCAACCTGTCCTCGATGCGCGAGAAGATCCGCGCGCTGGAAAAACAGATCAAATCTTTGACGGACCAAGCAGAAGAAAAATGACGACTGAAACCAAGACCGAATCCAAGACCCTCAACATCACCCAGATCAAGGAATACCTGCCGCACCGCTATCCGCTGCTGCTGGTCGACCGCGTGGTCGATTTCGAACTGGGCAAGACCATCACCGCGATCAAGAACGTCACGGTGAACGAGGAGTTCTTCAACGGCCACTTTCCGCACCAGCCTGTGATGCCGGGCGTGCTGATGGTCGAGGCGCTGGCCCAGACCGCGGCGATCCTCTCCTTCATGACCATGGGCGTGAAGCCGGACGAGAATTCGGTGGTCTACTTCGTTGGCATCGACAATTGCCGCTTCAAGCGTCCGGTCGGTCCTGGCGACCAGCTCAAGATGGACGTCGAGATCCTGCGCAGCTCGCGCGGCATCTGGAAGTACAAGGCGGAAGCCAGCGTCGACGGCAAGGTGGCCGTGGAAGCTGAACTGATGTGCACCATCCGTTCGAACGAAACGGCGGGAGCGCCGGCAGCGGGGCAGTAATGAGCACCCGGATTCACCCGACCGCGATCGTCGATCCCAAGGCCGAGCTGGACAGCTCGGTCGAGGTCGGCCCGTATTCGATCGTCGGCCCGAACGTGCGCATCGACGCCGGCACCGTGGTCGGCCCGCACGTGGTCATCGAAGGCCACACCACGATCGGCAAGGACAACAAGATCTTCCAGTTCGCCTCGCTGGGCGCGGCGCCGCAGGACAAGAAGTGGGCCGGCGAGCCGACCCGCCTCGAAGTCGGCAACGGCAACACGATCCGCGAGTTCGTCACCTTCAACCTGGGCACCGCCCAGGATGCCGGCGTGACCCGCCTGGGCGACGATAATTGGATCTCGGCCTACGTCCACCTGGCCCACGACTGCCAGGTTGGCAGCCACACGATCTTCTCGAACAACGCGCAGCTGGCCGGCCACGTGGTGGTGGGCGACTGGGCGATCCTGTCGGGCTACTGCGGCGTGCACCAGTTCTGCAAGATCGGCGCGCATGCCTTCATCGGCATGTACACCAGCCTGACCCAGGACGTGCCGCCCTACGTGCTCGTCTCCGGCAACCCGGCCGAGGCACATGGCGTCAACATCGAAGGCCTGAAGCGCCGCGGCTTCACGCGCGAGCAGATCAACGCCATCCGCGCCGCCTACAAGGACATCTACCGTTCCGGCATGACGCTGGAAGAGGCCAAGGCCAAGCTGGCGGCGGATGCGGCGCAGGCCGGCGATGCCGCCCCGCAGATCCAGGCCATGCTGGACTTCCTCGGCACGACCACCCGTGGCATCGTCCGCTGAGAGGGCGGGCGGCACCGAGCTCGCGCTGGTAGCAGGCGAGCTGTCCGGCGACATGCTGGCCGCGCGCCTGATGGCGGGGCTCAAGCCGCAGCTGCCCAATGTCCGCTTTACCGGCATCGGCGGTCCGCGCATGCTGGAGCAGGGTTTGACATCCGACGTGCCGATGGACACCCTGACCGTGCGCGGCCTGCTGCCGGTGCTGCTGCGCTACCGCGAGCTGAAGGGCATCCAGAACCGCCTGCGCGACCGCTTGATCGCCGAGCGGCCGGCCGCATTCATCGGCGCCGACTACCCCGGCTTCAACCTGGGCCTGGAAGAGCAACTGCGCGCGGCCGGCATCCCGACCGTGCACTTCGTCGGTCCGCAGATCTGGGCCTGGCGCGGCGGCCGCATCAAGAAGATCCAGCGCGCGGTATCGCACATGCTGCTGATCTTCCCCTTCGAAGAAGAGATCTACCGGAAGGCCGGCGTGCCGGCGACCTATATCGGCCATCCGCTGGCCGAACAGATTCCGCTGCAGCCCGACGTGGCAGCCGCAAGGCGCCAGCTCGGCATCCCGGAGCATGCGAAAGTCGTGACCGTCATGCCGGGCAGCCGCATGGCCGAGATCAAGTACCTGACCGAGCCCTTCGCCGGCGCCGTCAGGCTGCTGGCCCGGCGCGACCCGTCGCTGCGTTTCATCGCGCCGATGGCGGGCGAGCGCCAGAAAGCGTCTTTCATGGCGCTGCTGGCGAGGGCCGGCTTGCAGGATGTCCCGCTGGAGCTCGTCGACGGCCAGTCGCATGCATGCATCGCGGCGGCGGATGCGGTGCTGGCGGCCTCGGGGACGGCAACGCTGGAAGTCGCGCTGTTCAAGAAGCCGATGGTCATCGCCTACAAGGTGGTGCAGGCCGAGTGGCTGCTCATCCGGAACATGGGCTACCTGCCGTGGATCGGCCTGCCGAACATCCTGGCGCGCGAATTCGTGGTGCCGGAATTCCTGCAGCACGCGGCGACGCCGCAGGCCCTGGCCGACGCCGTCTGGTTCCAGTTGACGGACGAAGCGAATCGCGCGAAGCTGCAGCAGCGCTTCCTGGACATGCACCACAGCCTGCTGCGCAACAGCGCCGAAGAGAGCAGCCGGGCCGTGCTTGAGGTAATTGGTAAGAACAAATGAGCAAGAAGAAGTTCGATTTCTATCCGGGCCTGCCCACCAGGGGCCGCCCGTTCACCGCCGTCGACATCGTTTGTGGTGTGGATGAAGCCGGGCGCGGCCCGCTGGCCGGGCCGGTGTACGCCGCCGCCGTCATCCTCGACCCGAAACGGCCGATCGAGGGCCTGCGCGACTCCAAGAAGCTGACCGAGGCACGCCGCGACGAGCTGGCGCCGATCATCCGCGAGCAGGCGCTGGCCTGGGCCATCGCCGAGTGCTCGCACCACGAGATCGACACCCTGAACATCCTGCAGGCGACCATGCTGGCGATGCGCCGCGCGGTCGAGCAGCTGGCCACTATCCCGACCATCGCCCTGATCGACGGCAACCGCTGCCCGCAGCTGCCGGAAGCGATCCGCGCCCATGCCGTGGTGGAGGGTGACGACAAGGTGCACGCCATTTCGGCAGCCTCGATCCTGGCCAAGACCGCGCGCGATGCCGCCCTGGTGGCCCTGCATGAGGCCTATCCGCAGTACGCCTTCGACCAGCACAAGGGCTACTCGACCGCGCTGCACCTGGAGCGCCTGCGCCTGCACGGGCCTTGCCCGGTGCACCGCCGCTCCTTCGCGCCGGTGCGTGCGCTTCTAAAGCCCGACCTTTGCGAGCCGGACCTGTTCTCGGCCTTCGAGGGCGCGCCCGCATGAAGACCGTCAGCTCGCGCGACAACCCGTTTTATAAAGAACTGAAAGCCCTGGCCACCAGCTCGCAGGCGCGCCGCAAGGCCGGCCGCTCGCTGCTGGACGGCGTGCACCTGTGCCAGTCCTGGCTGGACCTGAAAGGCTTGCCGGCCCACTGCGTGGTGTCCGAGGATGCCCTCGCCAACCCGGAAGTGGCGGCCATCGTCGGCCGCGTTGAAGCGGGCCGCGGCCATGTAACGGCGCTGCCGGACGCGCTGTTCGGCGCCATCAGCCAGGTCGAACATGGCGTCAACCTGGTGTTCGTGGTCGATACGCCGTCGCCGCTGGCGCCCCGCGCGCTGACAGAATCCGCGGTGCTGCTGGATGGCGTGCAGGACCCGGGCAACGTCGGCTCCATCCTGCGCAGCGCCGGCGCGGCCGGCATCAAGCAGGTCTGGTGCAGCCCCGGCACCGCCTTCTGCTGGTCGCCCAAGGTGCTGCGCGCGGCCATGGGCGCGCACTTCGTGCTGGAGATTTTCGAGAACGTGGACCTGCCTGCGGTCGTGCGCGCCGCACAGGTGCCGGTGCTGGCCACCAGCGGCTACGCGGCCGAATCCCTGTACGAGGTCGAGCTGTCCAGGCCGGTGGCCTGGGTGCTGGGCCATGAAGGGCAGGGTGTGTCGGACGAGCTGCTGAACCTGGCCAGCCGGCGCGTGGCCGTGCCGCACGCCGGACAGGTCGAGTCGCTGAACGTGGCGGCCTGCGCCGCCGTGTGCTTTTTCGAGCAATTACGGCAGGCCCGGCACCGCCAGCCATAGACGGCAATGCTGGCGCCATGTACCCTTCGGGTTGGGCAAGCGGAGTCGGTATGGACACAATGCAGTTAGCTTTACAAAATCTTCATTTCCTGGTGGCGGAAGCCGAGCCGGTGCAGCGCCGCGCGCTCATCGAGGCGCTGGGCCAGCTGGGCGCGACCCGCGTCACCGACGTGCCCGACGGCCCCACCGCGCTGCGCACCCTGCAGGCCGGCTTCACGCCGAAGGTCGACGTCGCCATCATCGACCTGGCCCTGGGCGGCATGGACGGCCTCGAGCTGCTGCGCGCGATTGCCGCGCTCAAGTCCGCGGTAAGGCTGATCGTGATCGGCGCCCAGCCCGCCGGCGTGCTGTTTTCGGTCGAGACCCTGGCGCAATCCTACGGGGTCGACCTGCTGGGCACCATCGCCAAGCCCGTTTCCAGCGCCAAGCTGAAGGCCCTACTGGACAACTTCCAGCCGCCGGCGCGTCCGCGCAGCAACCCGACAACGCCGGCTTTCAGCTTCGCGGAAGTCGGCGTCGGCCTGCAGCAGCGCCAGTTCGAACCCTTCTTCCAGCCCAAGATCGAACTCGCCACCGGCCAGGTGAAGGGCCTCGAGACCTTCGCGCGCTGGCGCCATCCCGAGCACGGCGTGCTGGGCCCGGGCGCCTTCATCGACGCGCTGGAGCAGAACAACCGCGTCGACTTCCTCGACTGGACCATGATCGAGCTGTCGGTCGAGCGCTGCCGCCAGTTCCACGACCAGGGCATCCCGATCTCGATCTCCCTGAACCTGGCGCCGGAAACGCTGGCGAATCCCAACTTCATCCGCCAGGTGTCGTCCTGCATGAAGCGCCACGGCGTGATGCCCGACTACCTGACCTTCGAGATCACGGAAGGGTCGATCCTGAAGTTCGACGCCGACTTCATCGAACGCCTGGTGCGCCTGCGCATGATGGGCTTCGGCCTGGCGATCGACGACTACGGCACCGGGCGCTCCAACCTGCAGCTGCTGGCGCGGATTCCGTTCTCGGAGCTGAAGATCGACCGCTCGTTTGTCGATGGCGCTTCCAAAAAGCGTCCGCTTGGCACGGTGCTAAAATCTTGTCTGGGGCTGGCGCACAGCCTGGACCGGATGTCGGTGGCGGTGGGTGTCGAGACGCGCCAGGATTGGGACTTCCTGCAGGGGCTGGGGTGTACTTATGCGCAGGGCTACCATATTGCCAATCCGATGGAGGCTTCGGCGTTTCCTGATTGGCTGGAAGACTGGCGGCACTTTTTCTAAAGCCGCCACGTCATTCCCGCGAAAGCGGGAATCCATGCGTCGCGTGAACAGTGCCTCAGTATGGATTCCCGCCTTCGCGGGAATGACGGTAATGCCTTAATACTCCCGACGATCCGGCTTGATCTCCTGAAGAATGGTCGTCGAAATCTCCTCGATCGACTTGGTCGTCGACGACAGCCAGCGGATCCCCTCGCGGCGCATCAGCGTCTCGGCCTCGTTCACCTCATAGCGGCAATTCTCCAGCGACGCATATTTGCTGCCCGCACGCCGCTCGTTGCGGATCTCGGCCAGGCGTTCCGGCGTGATCGTCAAACCGAACAGCTTGTGCTTGAACTGCGGCAGCGCCGAAGGCAGCTTGCCGCGTTCGAAATCGTCCGGGATCAGCGGGTAGTTGGCGGCCTTGATCCCGTATTGCATCGCCAGGTACAGGCTGGTCGGGGTCTTGCCCGAGCGCGAGACGCCGACCAGGATCACGTCGGCATCGGCCAGGTTCTTATGCGACTGGCCGTCGTCGTGGGCCAGCGAGAAGTTGATGGCTTCGATGCGGCTCTTGTATTCCTCGCTGTCGACCACGTTGTGGATGCGGCCGATGGTGTGGGTCGACTTCACGCCCAGTTCCTGCTCGAGCGGCGCGACGAAGGTCTGGAACAGGTCCATGTGCATGCCCTGGGCGGCGCGGATCACGGCCGACAGGTCGTGCTTGACCAGGGTCGAGAACACGATGGGGCGCTGGTTGTCGCTGAGTGCGACCTCGTTGATGCGGCGCGCCGCCTCGTAGGCTTTCTCCATGGTATCGATGAAGGGCAGGCGGATCTGGCGGAAGCGCATTTCGAACTGGCTCAGCACCGCATGGCCGAAGGTTTCGGCGGTGATGCCGGTGCCGTCGGACACGAAGAAAACGGTGCGCGCGGCGTTCGGATTGGCCGGAGTGCTCAAGGAAGTCATGGTGCCTTTTTGCTAAGATGATGACGAAGTTGCAGCCAGCGCACGGTGCATTGCACAAACGCGGGTTAAAATGCTCGGCAACGGTTGTAAGGATTCTGCTGCACGGCGCGAAGAATAACAAGAACACACCGCCTTTCCAGCGAATCCGCGAAAGATTCCTATCATCAAAAAAGGTGTTTCATCATGACTAACCTGTCTACTGCAGCATTGACTCCACCCGATCCCGCGGCGGCCGGAGAAAGCGTCTACGTCGCTCCGTTCGAAAAACTGCGCATGACCGACGTCGAGTCGGTCGGCGGCAAGAATGCGTCGCTGGGCGAAATGATCAGCCAGCTGGCCGAAGCCGGCGTGCGCGTACCGGGCGGCTTTGCCACCACGGCCGATGCCTTCCGCGACTTCCTGCGCCACAGCGCCGACGGCGGTCCCTCGCTGGGCCAGCGCATCGAACTGCGCCTGGAGAACCTGAACATCGACGACACCCGCGCGCTCGCCGCCGCCGGCGCCGAAATCCGCCAGTGGATCGTCGAGACCCCGTTCCAGCCGCGTCTGGAACAGGAAATCCGCAACTTCTACGAGCGCCTGGTCGCCGATTCCGAGAGCGAGATGTCGTTCGCCGTGCGCTCGTCCGCGACTGCGGAAGACCTGCCGGACGCCTCCTTCGCCGGCCAGCAGGAGACCTTCCTGAACGTGGTCGGCATCGACAACGTGCTGGAAGCCATGAAGCACGTGTTCGCCTCGCTGTACAACGACCGCGCCATTTCGTATCGCGTCCATAAAGGCTTCACCCACGCCGAGGTCGCGCTGTCGGCCGGCGTGCAGCGCATGGTGCGCTCGGACACCGGCGCCGCCGGCGTGATGTTCACCATCGATACCGAGTCGGGCTTCAAGGACGTGGTCTTTATCACCTCCAGCTACGGCCTGGGTGAGACTGTGGTGCAGGGCGCCGTCAACCCGGACGAGTACTACGTGCACAAGCCGATGCTCGAGCAGGGCAAGAAGCCGGTCATCCGCCGCAATATCGGCTCCAAGCTGATCAAGATGGAGTTCACCAAGGAAGCCAAGGCAGGCCGCTCGGTGCAGACCGTCGACGTGCCGGTCGAGCTGCGCAACCGCTATTCGCTGAACGACGAGGAAGTGGTCGAACTGGCCAAATACGCCGTCATCATCGAGAAGCACTACGGCCGCCCGATGGACATCGAGTGGGGCAAGGACGGCCGCGACGGCAAGCTGTACATCCTGCAGGCGCGTCCGGAAACCGTGAAATCGCAGCAGAAGGCCGGCGACGCCCAGCAGCGCTTCAAGCTGAAGGGCACCGGCACCGTGCTGACCTCGGGCCGCGCGATCGGTCAGAAGATCGGCGCCGGTCCGGTCCGCGTGATCAACGACCCGTCCGAGATGGAACGCGTGCAGCCCGGCGATGTGCTGGTGGCCGACATGACCGACCCGAACTGGGAGCCGGTGATGAAGCGCGCTTCCGCGATCGTCACCAACCGCGGCGGCCGCACCTGCCACGCGGCGATCATCGCGCGTGAGCTGGGCGTGCCGGCGGTGGTCGGCTGCGGCGACGCCACCGAGACGCTGAAGGACGGCACCTTCGTGACCGTCTCCTGCGCCGAGGGCGACGAAGGCCGCATCTACGACGGCCTGCTGGAAACCGAGGTGTCGGAAGAAGTGCGCGGCGAACTGCCGCCGCTGAAGACCAAGATCATGCTCAACGTCGGCAACCCGCAACTGGCCTTCGACTTCCAGTCGGTGCCGAACGGCGGCGTCGGCCTGGCGCGTCTCGAGTTCATCATCAACAACAACATCGGCGTGCACCCGAAGGCCATCCTCGAGTACCCGAACATCGACAACGACCTGAAAAAGGCGGTCGAGTCGGTCGCGCGCGGCCACGCTTCGCCGAAGGCCTTCTACGTCGACAAGCTGGCCGAAGGCGTGGCGACCATCGCTGCCGCCTTCTGGCCGAAGCCGGTCATCGTGCGCCTGTCCGACTTCAAGTCGAACGAGTACAAGAAGCTGATCGGCGGTTCGCGCTACGAGCCGGACGAAGAAAACCCGATGCTGGGCTTCCGCGGCGCCGCCCGCTACCTGGCCGAGGACTTTGCCGAGTCCTTCGAGATGGAATGCCTGGCCATGAAGCGCGTGCGCGAAGAGATGGGCCTGACTAACGTCGAGCTGATGATCCCGTTCGTGCGCACCCTCGGCCAGGCCGAGAAGGTGATCGCGCTGCTGGCGAAGTACGGCCTGAAGCGCGGCGAGAACGGCCTGCGCGTCATCATGATGTGCGAAGTGCCTTCGAACGCGATCCTGGCCGAGCAGTTCCTGGAACACTTCGACGGCTTCTCGATCGGCTCCAACGACCTGACCCAGCTGACCCTGGGCCTGGACCGTGACTCTGGCATGGAACTGCTGGCCAAGGACTTCGACGAGCGCGATCCGGCCGTCAAGGCGATGCTGTCGCTGGCGATCAAGGCCTGCCGCGCGCAGGGCAAGTACATCGGCATCTGCGGCCAAGGGCCGTCGGATAATCCGGACTTCGCGCAGTGGCTGGTGGAGCAGGGCATCGAGTCGATGTCGCTGAATCCGGACTCGGTGATCGATACCTGGAAGAAGCTGGCGGCGATGTAAGACTGCGGCGCTGCTGAACAAACCCCGTTGGCCTGGTGCGGCCACGGGGTTTTTTTCAGCCTTCCGCCGGATGCGGGTCTGACAGAGTGTCGAGCCAGGTCAGGTAGGCCGGATCGATGTCTGCCGGCAGGCCGGCGCGGTAGGCGTGTAGCTCGGCGTCCATGCCCAGGGCTGTCCATGCGACCGGGGCCAGTCGTGCAGTCGCACTGCCGGGTGCCGCCTCGCGGATTAGTTGCTGGGTGCGGTTCCGGAACTCCGGCAGGATGTCCGATCCGTAGTCCTTTGCCTTTCCCAGGCCGGCCAGGTACATGATGCTGGCCGCCTCGCCCGCCCTGAATCGCAGCGCCATGCTCAGTGGCCAGTCGAGCATTGTCCGTTCGCCCCAAAGTGAGGACTTCGGAACGATGCCGTTTGCCGTCAGGGACAGAACCAGTGATTGTCCCAGCGCCGCGAGATAGATGTTCATGGCGGGCACGGAGGGGCGCCGGTAGAAGGCATCGGCTGGGGCGCTGCGCCCTGCGCCGAGCAGGCTGAGCAACGTCTTTTCCAGTCTCAAGACTGCCGCGCCGATGTCCTGCATGCCGCAGGTTTCGGTGCGTGTGGCAACGATCTCGCGTTTCGCGCAGTCCCACAGATGCAGCGCGATGGCGTGCTCGCCGCCTTCCCGAGCAGCGCAAGTGATCTCGCCGCTGACCACCCAGCGAAGCGTAGGCGGAACGCGGGCGAAAAGTTCCGGGCCGTCCGCGGTGCCGAAGACCACAGCGCCGCCGCCCTCGATGACTGGAATGAATGTGCTGGAGGCGAGGTCGGTCCAGTAATGCACCGCCTCGGCAAGATAGAGGGGTATTGAGCGTGTCAGTCGCCCGATTTCGTCCTCCTGCTGCACTTCGGCACCGCTAGAGTTCGACCCAAGCATGGCAAAGGCGGCAACGCCGATTTGCGGCGCTTGTTCTGCTTTTTCTTCAAACAGCCAGGAAGCATCGTGGAGTCCAAAATGCCAGATGGGGCGGCCGAGCTGACGCACTTCGATGCTGGGTTGCCCCTCGAAAGGTGTGCTGGATGACATGGCCTCGCGGAGCTGAAGAAAGGCAGCGGCAGCCTGGTCGAGGGCGGACTTGTACGGCGGCAGGTCGAGGGCGTATAGGCGGGCCAGAAGCGCCTCACCGCGCGCAAGATGACCTCTCACGTGCATGGCGCGCAGGAGGTTCAGACCGGTTTCCGGTCCATGCCGGTCCGGATCGTATTCGGGCTCGACCAGTTCAAGCGCCAGGTCGGCTCGGTCGTGATTGCCGAGATCCCCGGAGATCATCAACAGCGCCCCGGACTCGTAGGTTCCGGCGCCCAGCACTTCCTTGTAGTAGCGGAGTGCGGATTCCACGTTGCCGGTGTCCAGCGCATGGCGGGCCAGCCACAGCTGTGCGCGCCAGCTGCCGGGGACGCTCGCCACTTCCTGCAGGGCCTCCAGATACGCAGCCTCTCCGCCGCGCTCGCGCTCGGCAGCCAGCCACCACATGAGCGCGTTCTCCAGGTTTGGGCCTTTCTCGAGCGCTTGTCGCAGGATGCGCATGGCCTCTGCCTGACCGCTTTCCTCGAAAGCAACCTTGGCGAGATTGGTCAGGAGAACACCTGAGGCACCAACCCGCGCGATGGCCTCATTCAGCACCGCGCGAGATTCGGCAGGCCGGCCGTTTTTCAGCAATACGATGCCGAACAAGGTATGACTGCGCTCCGGATTCGGGTCGATCTCGACCAGGCGCCGCCCGGCGTCGAGCAGATCCCGCTCGAAACCGTCATCGAGCGCTGACATCAAGATGCTGGCCAGGGCATCCGGATCATTCCACTGCTTCAGCAATTGCGGCAGCAGCACGTTGTCGCGCCATTGGCTACGATCGATCTTCAATTCCCGTCCATATTGATCGAAGGCGGAAATCGGCTCCTGTTTCGCGGAGGAGCCCGGGGATGGTGATTGGACGTTCCGGGGCTTGAATGCAGCGAGCAAGCGTTTCAGCATAATTTCTTAAGCTCAATGGAGGGATCTGTTAGATTACGATGCAGAATTTCCACATTGCAAGCGCCTAGCGCAAAGAAGTGCTCCGAGCTGATCGGATTTGGCCTTATTGTTTTTGATATTCCTGCACCGAAGGAAACCATGGGAGCTCTCGTTGCGAAGACAAGCCTGGTAACGCCGCCCTGCATGTTCATCACCGGCGCCGCCAGCGGCATCGGCCGCGCCACCGCCATCCTGTTCGCCCAGCGCGGCTGGTTCGTCGGCTTGGCGGATATCGACGATGTCGCATTGGCCGCGCTCGCGCAGGAACTGGGCCCGCAAAACGCCTGGACCTGCCGCCTCGACGTCACCAGCGAGCAAAGCTGGGAAACCGCGCTGGCCGGCTTCGCGCGCCGCGCCGGCCGCCTCGACCTGCTGGTCAACAATGCCGGCATCCTGATCTCGGGGCCGTTCACCGCCAGTCCGCTGGCGCGCCACCATGCGCTAGTCGAAGTCAACGTCAAGGGCGTGCTGAACGGCTGCCATCTCGCTCGGCCCTACCTGCTGCGCACGCCGGGCGCGCGCGTGATCAACCTGTCCTCCGCGTCGGCCGAGTACGGCCAGGCCTCGCTGGCAACCTATTCGGCGACCAAGTTCGCGGTACGCGGCCTGACCGAGGCCCTGAACGTCGAATGGCAGGCGGACGGGATCCGCGTGATGGACGTGATGCCGCTGTTCGTGCGCACGGCGATGGTGGACGGGATCGATGCGGCCAGCGTGCGCCGGCTCGGCGTGAAGCTCACGCCCGAGGACGTGGCGCAGGTGGTCTGGCGCGCTGCGTGCTACCGCGGCTTCGGCAAGGTGCACTGGCCGGTCGGCTGGATGGCGCGCCTCATGCACGCTCTGGGCGGGATGGGGCCGGACCGGGTCAGCCGTTTTGTCGCCAGCCGGCTCGCGACCTGAGAGCAGCTCTACGCTTGCGGTTGCAGCGCAATCACCGCCATCCCCGCCAGCGCCAGGCCGGCTCCGATCAGGTCGAAGCGCGTGAGCGCAATGCCGTCGACGAACCGAAGCCACAGCAGCGCCACCGCGATGTACATGCCGCCATAGGCCGCATAGGTACGGCCGGCCGCGGCCGGGTGCAGGGTCAGGAGCCAGGCGAACAGCGCCAGCGACAGCGCTGCCGGCAATAGCAGCCAAGCGCTCCTGCCGGCCTTGAGCACCAGCCAGGGCAGGTAGCAGCCGAGGATTTCCGCCAGCGCGGTGAGGGCGAACAGGCTTGCGAACTTGACGAGTACGGGCATGTGAAGCTAAGGCTAAACGATTTATGCCATTTTAACCGGCAGTTCGCGCGCATCGGCCACCGCATTGCGGCCGCTGGCCTTGGCCGCATAGAGGGCAGCGTCGGCGCGAGACAGCATGGCGTCGATGCTCTCGCCGGTGGCGAGCGTGGCGGCGCCGATGCTGACCGTATAGCCGGCGGCGATGCCCGACGCGCTATCCGCCGGCCGCTCCAGGCCAAGGCGCAGGCGCTCGGCCACCAGCATCGCGGTGTCGGCGCCGGTATCCGGCAGCAGCACGGCGAATTCCTCGCCGCCCAAGCGGGCCACGGTGTCGATGCTGCGCACCACCGCGCCGGTCCGCTCGACGATATCGACCAGCACCCGGTCGCCGGCCGCATGGCCGTGGGTGTCGTTGATGCGCTTGAAATGGTCGACGTCGAACAGCAGCAGCGACAGCGGATTCCGGCTGCGCAGTGCGCGCGCCTGTTCGCGCGCGGCCAGTTCGAAGAAGGCGCGGCGCGAGCGGGCGCCGGTCAGGTGGTCGTGGTCGGCGGCGTGCCGGGCGCGCGCGATCAGCTCGGCGTTCGCCATCATCACCGCCCCCAGGGTCAGCGCCGGCAGGGACAGGGCGCCGGCCGAGAAGAACACCATGCTGATGACCGCATCTTCCCAGGGCAGGGGCATGCCGGCGGCCTGCGCGCCGTAGACGATCGCGCGCACCATCTGGACGGCGGCGTTGGCATAGGCCGCGCAGATGGTGAACACGACCGGATAGCGCCGTCCCGGGCGCGCCAGCTGCGGCCGCAGCACCACGCCCATTTCCACGCACAGGGCGCCGTGCAGGATGGCCATCGCCACGACCCGTCCGGCAATGGAATCGACGCCGTGGTGCAGCACCAGGATCGCGGCCAGGCCCAGCGCGACGCAGACGCCAAGGCGGCGCCACGGCACGGCCAGGCCGAGGTGGCGGCGGTAACCTGCCAGCATGCATACCGTGGTGCCCAGCAGCAGGGTGTTCGCGACCTCGATCGACAGCAGGTCCGGCACCGCACCGCGCGCCGCGAACAGCGGCAGCGAGACCACCGCCATCGCGTTGGCCGCGGACCATTCGCGGATGCCGCGGGCGCCGCTCTTCTTCAGTGAGGACAGGACGAGGAGCATGACGGCGGACAGCGCCATGGTCAGCAGCAGCAGGCTTACGACGATCAACATAATTTCTCTATGGTATCAAATATTTACGTAAAACCCTATTTGCATGTCGGATTTTTGGTCGTTGACACCTTGTCTAGACGAGGTAGACTGCGCTTGTTGTCATACCGAAAACACAAGGAGGAGATCATGGCCGAATGGATGGGCTGGCTCGTTGCAGCCGGCGTGCTCGTGATCCTGGAGCTGTTCACCGGGACGTTCTACCTGTTGATGATCGCCATCGGACTGGCGGTCGGCGGTCTTGCGGCCCTGGCCGGAACAAGCGGACCCATGCAGACGATCGCCGCGGCCGTGATCGGCGTGCTGGCGACGGCCCTGCTGCACCGCTCGCGCTTCGGCCGGCCGGCGCGCAGCGATGCGACCCGCGACCGTAACGTGAACCTCGACATCGGCCAGCGCGTGAGCGTGCCGGCCTGGGACAACGGCCGTGCCCGCGTGATGTACCGCGGCGCGCTGTGGGACGTCGAGCTGGGCCAGGACGCCACGCCGCTGGCCGGCGACTTCCGCATCGTCGAGGTGCAGGGCAGCCGCCTCGTCGTCGCCAACTCCTGATTCATCAGTTTTGCTACAAACATAACCAGATATATAAGGGATGCTCATGGAATTATCATTCGGCACGGTTGCACTGGTCATCTTCATCGTCGCGCTGGTCTTCGTGTTCAAGACCATCAATGTGGTGCCCCAGCAGCATGCCTGGGTGGTCGAGCGGCTCGGCAAGTACCACGCCACGCTGGCACCGGGGCTGAACATCGTCGTGCCCTTCATCGACCGCATCGCCTACAAGCACAGCCTGAAGGAGATCCCGCTCGACGTGCCGCCCCAGGTCTGCATCACCCGCGACAACACCCAGCTGCAGGTGGACGGCATCCTGTACTTCCAGGTGACCGACGCGATGCGCGCGTCCTACGGCTCGTCGAACTTCATCACGGCAATCACCCAGCTGGCCCAGACCACGCTGCGCTCGGTGATCGGCAAGATGGAGCTGGACAAGACCTTCGAGGAGCGCGACCACATCAACACCACCATCGTCAACGCGATCGACGAATCGGCCGCCAACTGGGGCGTGAAGGTGCTGCGCTACGAGATCAAGGACCTGACCCCGCCGGCCGAGATTCTGCATGCGATGCAGCGCCAGATCACCGCCGAGCGCGAGAAGCGCGCCTTGATTGCCGCCTCCGAAGGCCGGCGCCAGGAAGCGATTAACATCGCCAGCGGCGAGCGCGAGGCGGCCATTGCCCGTTCCGAAGGCGAGAAGCAGGCCGCCATCAACCGCGCGCAGGGCGAGGCGACCGCCATCGTCGCGCTGGCCGACGCCAGTGCCACCGCGCTGCGCCAGGTCGGCGACGCGATCCGCAGCCCGGGCGGCATGGACGCCGTCAACCTGCGCGTGGCCGAGGAATACGTCGACGCCTTCGGCAAGCTGGCCAAGACCAATAATTCCATCATCGTTCCGGCGGACCTCGGCAATATGAGTGGGCTGATCGCCAGCGCGCTGCAGATCGTCAAGGCCGAACGTTGAAGGCTGCGGTGACGCGGGTTGTCGTCGTCACCGGCGGCTCGGACGGCATCGGCGCCGAGATCGCGCGCCAGCTGGCAGCCAGGGACGGCGCCGGCCTCGCGCTGGTGCTGGCCGCCCGCGACCGGGACAAGCTGGAGCAGGTGGCCGGCCAGTGCACGGCCCTCGGCGCACAGGCCCTGGCCGTGCCGACCGACGTCGGCGATCAGGCCCAGTGCCGCCATCTGATCGATGCCACGGTGGCGCGTTTCGGCCGCATCGACGTCCTGATCAACAATGCCGGCCGCTCGGCGCATGCGCTGTTCGACGAGGTCCCGGACCTGGGCTGGTATGAGGAACTCATGCGCATCAACCTGTGGGGCAGCGTGTGGTGCACGCAGGCCGCCTTGCCGCAGCTGAAGGTGACGCGCGGACGGATCGTCGCCGTCTCCTCGCTGGCCGGGCTGATCGGCGTGCCGGGGCGGACCGCCTACAGCGCCAGCAAATTCGCCATGACCGGCTTCTTCGAGGCGCTGCGCGCGGAACTGAAAGGCGCCGGCGTCTCGGTGACGATCGCCTACCCGGGCGTGGTCGATACCCGGATCCGCTACCGCGGCTTCAATGCGCTGGGCCAGGAGATGGGTACGAGCGGGCTGCGCGAGGAGGGCGCGATGACGGTGCATGAATGCGCGCGCCTGATCGTCGACGGCATGGAGAAGCGCAAGCGCGAAGTCGTGATGACGGGCAAGGGCAAGCTCGGCAGGTTGCTTAAACTGATCGCTCCCGGCCTGGTCGAGAAAATGGCTTTGGCCGCCCTCAAGGACGACGTCCGGCCGCACTGATCGCTGTGGCCGGGACAAGGAGCCAGGATGAACACAACCCCCGCCACCGCTTACTTCCCGATGACGCCCACCCGGCTGGTCACCTGCATATTGATGCTGATGATCGGCGTCGGCCTGGGTGAGGGCGACTTCGCCACCCGCGCTTCGCATCCGGCCCTGTATCCGATGGTGGGCCTGATCGTCGGCTACATCTGCTTCCTGTGGTTGCGTAGCGATAGCGATGCGCGCGGACTCGCCCGTTCGCGCCTGCTGGGGATGGCGATGGTCGTGCTCCCGCTGGCTGCGGCCCCATATTATCTGCTGCGCAGCCGGGACGCGGCCGGACGCGGACCCGCGCTGGGCGCTTTTGCCGGCCTGCTGATCCTGATGCCGCTGGCGTATTGCGTGGGTATCGGCATCTACCTCGCAATCCGCTACGCCGGCAGCTAGACAGGCCGCCGCCTCAACTCATCTGTTCTGAAACAGAGCAGCAAACTCAGGCACAAGCAGCACAAATACTGCTCAGTTTCTGCGCGCTTTTCCGGATTCCCGGCTGCCTCTGCCCTTGATGCGCGCTGGGTACGCTTATTGCCTTGTTAGGGATGCGTCGGCCTTGTGTCGATCCCCAATCATAACGAGGAGAAAGCGATGAAAAGAACGCTCATGCTGGGCCTGCTTGCCGCTGCCACCGTACCTCCCGCCCTGGCAGTCGACATCAAGGCCGGCGACTGGACCGTCAACGTCGGCGGCAACGTCAATGCCTATTACACGCTGGTCAGGTGCAAGGGCGGTTTCGACAGCGGGGTGGCGCTGGCCGGGCGCACCCTCGGCTGCGGCGGCGAGGACCGCCGCACGACCATCGGCAACGGCCTGCTGCCGAGCTCTCTGGTGACCACCGCCACCACCAGCCAGGGCGGCTGGGACGTCAAGGCGCTGATCGGCATCTACGTCGCCACCGCCACCGACAGTGCGATCGCCCAGAACAGCGAAGTCGACGTGCGCCAGGCCTTCTTCAGCTTCGGCCGGCCGGACTTCGGCACCGTCAAGCTGGGGCGCGACTACGGCCTGTTCGGCTTCCGTGCGATCACCACCGACATGACGATCCAGGGCATCGGCGCTCCGGTGCAGGCCACCCAGCGCGGCCGTGTCTCGCTAGGTCACATCGGCGCCGGCTACGCTTACCCGAACCATTACGGTCAAATCGTCTACTCGGCGCCATCCATGCTGCCTTACGGGATCGGCCTCGATGTCGGCCTGATGAGCCCGATTTCCGACACGCCCATCGTCGCGGCCTCGCGTTATTCGGCCAAGTCGACGCCCCAGGTGCAGCTGCAGCTGACCGGCGCCTTCGGCCCGGCCAAGGGCTGGCTGGGCTACAAGACCCAGCACTTCGAAACCGTCGATCCGGCCGCTTTCAGCAATTTCCGCATGAATGCCGTCGAAGTCGGCGCGACCATGGACTACGAGCAGTTCGCTTTCCTGGTCAACTTCCAGCGCGGCAAAGGCCTGGGTCTGCTGTCGGATGCCGACCAGGCCAACGTCAAGTCGACCCACTGGTTCCTGCAGGCGATGTATAAGGCCGACGAGAGGCTCAAGGTCGGCCTCAACTATGGACGCAGCAGGAACAGCGACAACGGCCCCGGCACCGGCGGGCTGAAGGAGAACGCCAACTACACGCTCGGCGCCTACTATGGCTTGAACAAGTACGTGACCCTGGTCGGCGAGCTGGGCCGCACGCGCTCCAAAGGTTTCACCGGCGGGTCCAGCCACATGAACGGCGTCTCCGTCGGCGGGGTCATCAACTTCTGAACATGACCCTCAGAAGTCGACCGTGGCCGAGACCGTGAAGGTCCGCGGCGCGCCCAGCACCAGGTAGCCGGCGCCCGGATAGCCGCCCGCCGAGGCCCAGTAGTTGCGGTCGAAGGCGTTGTCGACGCGCGCGCGCAAGGTCACGTCGCGGTCCATCACGCGGGTGAGGTAGTTCGCGCCCAGGTCGAAGCGGGTCCAGGACGGCAGCTGCTGGGTGTTGGCGGCGTCCGCGTACTGCTTCGCCGTGTAGACGGCGCGCGCGTTCAGCGACAGCCCCGGCACCGCGGCAATGTCCCACTCGCCGCCCAGGTTCAGCTGGGTCTTCGGCACGCCGATCGCGTCCTTGCCCTGGTTGAGGGCGCCGGCGGTGCGGCGCTGCTCGGCGTCCAGCAGAGTCAGGCCGCCCAGCACGCGCAGGCCCTTGGCCGGCATGCCGAATACCGACAGTTCGAGGCCGCGGTTGCGCTGCTCGCCGAAGATGCCGAACACGTTGTTCTGCACATAGCCCAGTGGCTGCGACACCGTGAACAGGGCGGCGGTCATGCCCAGCTTGCCGCTGTCGTACTTGACGCCGACTTCCTTCTGGCGCGAGGTATAGGGCGCGAACACCTGGCTCTGGTTGGCCAGCACCACGCCGAAGGCGGAGGCGGTTGGGCCCTGCTGCAGGGCCTCGGCATAGTTCGCGTACAGCGACAGGTTCTTCATCGGCTTATAGACAATGCCGGCCAGCGGGGTGTTGGCGCTTTCGTCGTAGCCCGCGTTCTGCACGCCGCTGCTGTAGTCGTAGCTGTAGTCCTTGATGCGCTGGCGGCGGATGCCGACCGTCAGCAGCAGTGTGTCGTCCAGCATGGACATCGAGTCGGCCACGGCGTAGCTGCCGAGGATGGACTTGTGGGTCAGCAGCGGGTGCGCCATCGAACCGCCGGTGAAGAAGGTGGGCGAGGGCGCGGCCACGTCGACGGGGCGGTACAAATTGGTCGACCAGCCGGCGAAGTCGCTCAGGCCGTAGGCATTGAAGGACTTCAGTTCGAAGGCCGAGGCGGTCGCGCTGATGGTGTGCTTGACCGGGCCGGTGACCAGTTCGCCGCGCACGCCGACTTCACCGGTCTGGTTCCGGTCCTTGCGCTGGTTGTCGAAGCGGCCCATGTTCAGGCCGCCGGCGTTGTCCGTGGTGGTGGTCGTGGTCAGCGCATTGAACTCGCTGCCGTTACGGGCGCCGAAGGCGGCCCAGGCGACCGTATTCGGGGCCAGGTCGACTTCACCGCGCAGGGTGCCGAAGGTATCGCGTTCGAGCGAGCGGGTCCAGGGCTGGGCGAAGTTGTGGCTCGCGTCCGGTGCGCTCGGCACGCGCAGGCCGGCGCCGACCGTCACGCTGGGGCGGGCGTTATCCAGCATGTGCTCCTGGAAGCCGACGTCGGCCGACAGGCGGTAGTTGCGGCCGCGATAGTCCAGGCCCACGGACAGTACGTTCAGCTCGCGCTTCTCGCGGTCGACGGCGGTGTCGCCGTCGCGGTGCACGGCATTCACGCGGATGCCGGCGCGATCCTGTTCGCCGAAGCGGCGCGCGACATCGAAGGAACCGACTATTTGACCGCCCGACTCCGTGCCCAGGGTCACCTGGTTGAGCGGGTGGTTGGGCGCGCGCTTCGGCACCAGGTTGACCGAACCGCCGATGCCGCCGCCGCCCGGGGCCGCACCGTTGATGAAGCTATTGGCGCCGCGGAGGATCTCGACGCGCTCGAGCAGCTCGGAAGCCACGAACTGGCGCGGCAGCAGGCCATACAGGCCGTTGTAGGCCATGTCGTCGGAATTCACGGCGAAGCCGCGGATCACGTACAGCTCCTGGAAGTTGCCGAAGCCGCGCGCCACGCGCACCGACGGGTCGTTCTGGACCACGTCGGCCACGCTGCGCGCCTGCTGGTCCTGGATCAGGGCCTGGGTGTAGTTGGTGGCGTTGAACGGCGCGTCCATGATGTCGGCGTTGCCCAGCAGGCCGAGACGGCCGCCGCGCGCGACCTGGCCGCCCGCATAGCTCGACGACAGGCCCTGGGCCGACGCATCGGCCGAGGCGCTCACGACCACGGTGGCGATGCCCGGCTGGGAAGCCTGGACGGTTTGCGCTTCCTGGGCCTGGGCGCAGGAGACGGCGAAGAGCAGGGCGGCGGTGGCGAGCGGAGTCAGTTTGCAGTGCATGGTGTGTTTTTCTTCTTGAGCTTTGATGAGAATGATTCGCATTATACCCAGCGTGCTTGATTCCGTAAATGAGAACTATTATTATCTAGCCCCATGTCCCCCGTCTCCCTCCGCCGCTGGTCCTGGATCCATAAATGGAGCAGCCTGGTCTGCACCGTCTTCATGCTGCTGCTCTGCCTGACCGGCCTGCCGCTCATCTTTAACCACGAGATCGGGCAGCTGCTGGGCAACGAGGTCGAGCCGCCGGCGCTGCCGGCCGCGCAGGCGGGAGCGACCCCGCCGCGCGCCAGCCTGGACCGCGTGATCGCCGCCGGCAAGGCGCGCTATCCGGACAAAGTCATGATGTACATGTCGCAGGAAGCCGACCAGCCGGCCCTGTGGTTCCTGACCATGGGCGCGAATCCGACCGACCCGCACTTCGTCTCGATCGCCATCGACGCGCGCACCGCGCAGTACGTGGCCGAGCCGCCGATCGAAGGCGGCAAGGTGATGGCCTTCCTGTTCCACCTGCACGTCGACCTGTTCGCCGGCGTGGCGGGCAAGCTGTTCCTGGGCTGCATGGGCCTGCTGCTGCTGGTGGCGGTCGTCTCCGGCGTGGTGCTGTACGCGCCCTTCATGCGCAAGCTCGAATTCGGCGCCGTCCGCCATGGCCGCACCGCGCGCCTGAAATGGCTGGACCTGCACAACCTGCTCGGCATCGTGACCCTGGTCTGGACCCTGGTGGTGGGCGCCACCGGCGTCGTCAACACCCTGGCCGACGTGCTGCTGCAGTACTGGCAGGCGACCGAGATCGCGGCCATGGTCAAGCCGAAGGAAGGAGAAATGCGAGGCCAGCCGCCGTTGAACGAGCTGGCCTCGATGGAGCAAAGCGTGGCGCGCGCGCAGGCGCTGCAGCCGGGCATGCGGGTCGGCTTCGTCGCCTTCCCGGGCACGCCTTTCGCGAGCTCCCACCATTACGGCATCTACATGCACGGCGACCAGGCGCTGACCGCGAAACTGTACAAGCCGGTGCTGGTCGATGCGGGCACGGGCCAGGTGACCGACCAGCGCACGCTGCCCTGGTATCTGAGCACACTGCTGCTGTCGCAGCCGCTGCACTTCGGCGACTACGGCGGGGCGGGCATGAAGTTCCTGTGGGCGCTGCTCGACCTGGCGACCATCGTGGTGCTGGGCAGCGGCTTGTACCTGTGGTTGAAGCGCGGGCGGGCTGCTGCGAAAACCAGGACAGCCGTCGCCGCCGAGCCGGCGCCGCAGCCTGCGCTGGTCCGTGAAGGGGAGCCGCGATGACGGCCATTCGTCGCCTGTGGGGCATGCCGATCCTGCTCGGCGTGCTGACTGCGATCGGCCTGGTGGCCGGGCTGCTGGGCGATGGCTGGTGGGATGTGGTGTCGGTGATCGGGCTGGGGATTCCGGTGCTGGTCGGCGCCTGGCACATGTTCAAGCCGGTGATCCGTCGGCAGTGAACGCGGGCACGGGGTGCCCGCCCTGCGGTAGGGTGGGCACCCCGTGCCCACGTCCCCGCGCGACATGCATATCTTTGGTTTAATTTTCTATTAAGCATCAGCACATCAATACAGCGTATAAACCGGGGTAACAACCAACCGAGGAGCCCCCGTGAAGAACTTCGTCCGCAACAACAAAGGCTTTCTGGCCTTCCTGCTCCTGTTCGGCGTGTTCCGCACCGCGGTGGCGGACTGGAACCCGATTCCCTCGGCCTCGATGCACCCGAACCTGCTGGAAGGCGACGTCGTGCTGGTGAACCGCATGGCCTTCGACCTCAAGGTGCCGCTGACCGACATGGTGCTGGCCCACATGGGCGAACCGGCGCGCGGCGACATCGTCACCTTCCGCTCGCCCAAGGACGGCACGCTGCTGATCAAGCGCCTGGTGGCGCTGCCCGGCGACACCGTCGAGATGCGCAACGAGCGCCTCTACATCAACGGCAAGGGCGCCGACTACGACGTCGTGGCGGAGTCGCTGGACTCGATCCAGGGCTCGACCCTGCGCGCGCTGCAGCTGTCCGAATCGATCGAAGGCGGCAAGGGCCAGCGCCGCCACATCCAGGTGCTGCCGGACGTGGTGGCGCCGCGCACCTTCGGCCCGTTGCGGGTGCCGAGCGGCGAATATCTGATGCTGGGCGATAACCGCGACAACAGCGCCGACTCGCGCGTGATCGGCCTGGTGCCGCGCAAGCTGCTGATCGGCCGCGCCGAGCGCGTGCTGGTGTCCGCCGACTACCAGGGCAACTGGATGCCGCGCACCGAGCGTTTCGGGATGTCTCTGTATCGACCCAACTGAAACGCCGTACAATCTCGCCTTTCGAGACATGGAAGGCGAAGTAGATGCAAAGACTGTTGACGGTGATCCTGGCCTGCCTGGGTATGGTGGGTGCGCTGGCGATCGATACCTATCTCCCTTCCATTCCCGCGATCGGGCGCGCCTTCGAGGTTGGCCCGGTCGCCGTGCAGCAGACCCTGAGCGTGTTCCTGTTCACGTTCGCGTTCATGATGCTGTTCCACGGGACCCTCTCCGATTCCTTCGGCCGCCGCCCCGTGATCCTGGTAGCGCTCGTCATCTACACCTTCGGTTCGATCGGCGCCGCGCTGGCGCCCAGCTTCGGCTGGCTGCTGGCCTTCCGCGCGCTGCAGGGCCTGGCGGCGGGCGCCGGCTCCGTGATCGGCCAGGCCATCGTGCAGGACCGCTTCAGCGGCGCCCAGGCGCAGAAGATGATGTCCCACATCATGATGGTGTTCGGCCTGGCGCCGGCCATCGCGCCGGTGCTGGGCGGCTGGCTGCACGTGAACTTCGGCTGGCGCGCCACCTTCTGGTTCCTGGCCATGTTCGGCGCGCTGATGCTGCTGGTCTGCTGGCGCCTGCTGCCCGAGAGCCTGCCGCGCGAGAAGCGCCACGCCTTCCATGGCATCGCCATCGCCCGCAACTACCTGAAGGTGCTGGGCCATCCGCAGTTCCTGCTGCTCTCGCTGTCGGTGGGCCTGGCCTTCGGCGGCCTGTCGCTGTACATCGGTTCGGCGGCCAACTTCGTGATGGAGATCCTGCACCTGCCGGAGACCGCCTTCGCCTGGATGTTCATCCCCCTGATCAGCGGCATGGTGATCGGCTCTGCCTGGGGCGGCAAGCGCGCTGCTACCCACAAGCCGGCGACGATGCGTGCAATCGGTTTCGGCCTGATGGCCCTGGCCTGCGTGCTGAACGTCGGCTACACCGCCTGGGCGCACGACGCCGTGACCGTGCCCTGGGCTGTGCTGCCGCTGATGGTCTACACCTTCGGCCTCGCGGTGGCGATGCCGGCGATCCAGGTTGCGGCGCTGGGCCTGTTCCCGGAAAACCGCGGCCTGGCGGCCTCGATGCTGGCCTTTATCCAGATGATGTCCTTCGCGCTGGTGTCGGGCCTGGTGGCGCCCATCCTGTTCGGCAGCGCCTTCAGGCTGGCCTGCGGCGTGGCGGTCGGCCTCGCCGCCAGCTATGCGGCGGTGCGCCTGGCCGGGCTGTTTGCGCGGGACGTGCATATCCAAAAGTGATTTGCAGGCGAGGGCGCTGCCGGTAGACTGGAACGATCGCTATTCCGGAGACCGACATGTCCACGCTTGCCCGCAGCCTCGTCCTGGCTGCCTCCCTGTTCGCCGGCGCGGCCCATGCGCAGACCCCGGTCGGCGACTACCACCAGCATGTCTTCAGCGACGAGGACATCAAACTGGCCGGTCCGAAAACCAGCCTGCAGCCGCTGGACGCGAAGGACGTCGTCGCGCTGCTCGACACTGCCGGCATCCGCAAGGCCACGCTGCTCTCGCTCGCTTACATGGTTGGCAAGCCGGGGCGCCAGGTCGAGGATGAACTGGGCGCGGTCAGGCGCGAGAACGACTGGACTGCCGCCCAGGCCGCGCGCTACCCGGACCGCCTGGTCGCCTTCTGCAGCTTCAACCCGCTGAAGGACTACGCGGTCGGGGAACTCAAGCGCTGCGCAGCCACGCCTGGCCTGGCGCGCGGCATCAAGCTCCATTTCGGGAATTCGGACATCCAGCTCGAGGATCCGGCCCACGTCGCGCGCCTGCGCGAGGTCTTCGCCGCCGCCAATGTGGCGAAGCTGGCGATCGTCGTCCACATGCGCGCCAGCATCAGCAAGGGCCGGCCCTACGGCGCCCGCGAGGCCAGGATCTTCATCGAGAAGCTGCTGCCGGCCGCCCCCGATGTGACGGTGCAGGTGGCGCACTTCGCCGGCACCGGTCCGGGCTACGAGGATCCGCCGGCGCGCGAGGCGATGGCGGTGTTCGCGGCGGCCATGGCCCAGCACGACCCGCGCACCCGCAATCTGTGGTTCGACGTTGCCTCGATCGTCGACCGCGACATCAAGCCGGAACTGGCGAAGCAGGTGGCGGACATGATCCGCCAGGTGGGGCCGGGCAAGGTGCTGTACGGGACGGATTCGGCGCAGGGCGGCAACCTGCGCCCGCGCGAATCCTGGGACGCCTTCCGCAAGCTGCCGCTCACGGAGGCCGAATTCGCGCAGATCGCCGCCAACGTGCCGCCTTACTTCCGCTGAAGCGAAAGCGTAAGACCTAGCTCGCCGCGGAGCGCTGCTTCAGGCCGGGAATGATGGCCAGCAGGCGGTCGACCGACAGCGGCTTGCCGAGGTGGGCGGAGAAGCCCGCCTGCCGCGCCGCCGCGATGTCCTGCTCGCGTCCGAGCCCGGTGACCGCCACCGCCGGCAGGGTGGCGTAACGCGGCATCTTGCGGACCTCGCGCAACAGGCCGTAGCCGTCCATGTCCGGCATCGAGATGTCCGAGATCAGCAGGTCGATGTCTTCCTGGCCGAGGATGCCGAGCGCCTCGCGGGCGCTGGTGGCGACCTTCACGTCGGCGCCATACATTTCCAGCAGCGACTGCATGACCAGCACCGCGTCCTCGACGTCGTCCACCAGCAGCACGCGCAGGCCGGCGATGTCGGCCGGGGTCTCGCCCGCGCCGCCGCCAAGGTCGTGGCCAGCCTGTTCGATGAGCGGCAGCCAGACCGAGAAGCAGGCGCCCTTGCCGATGCCTTCGGAATGCGCTTCGATGCGCCCGCCGTGCAGGTTGACCAGTTCGCGCACCAGCGCCAGGCCGATCCCGAGGCCACCCTTGGCGCGCGTGGTGACGGAATTCGGCTGGCCGAACATGTCGAACACCTTGGCCAGGCTGCCTGGCGCGATGCCTTGTCCGCTGTCGATCACGTCGAGGCGCATGGCGCCGTCCACGGCCGCCAGCCTGATCTGGATGCTGCCACCCTGGGGCGTGAACTTGATGGCGTTGCTGAGCAGGTTCATGACGATCTGCTCGAAGCGCACGGCGTCCGCCATCACGACCAGCGGCTTGTCCAGGCCCCAGGCTTCGATCAGCAGGCCGCGGCTGGATGGGTCGGCGCGGGCGACGTCGATGATGGCGCCGACCAGTTTGTCGGCATGCACCGGCGCCACCGACAGCGCCAGCTTCCCGGTGCGCACGCGCGACAGGTCGAGCAAGTCTTCGATGATCTTGGCCTGGCTCAGCACCGAGGAGCGGATCGTTTCGGCGCAGCGTGCTGCAAGGCTGGACGCCCTCACTTCCGGAATGCGCGACAACAGGTCGGCGTTAATGCCGATCATGTTGAGCGGCTGGCGCAGTTCGTGCGACATGATGGCGAGGAACTGGTCCTTCATCGCCGCCGCATGCTCGGCGCCGGTGCGCTCGCGGTGCTCGAGGTTGAGCGCCTCGTCGCGCTCGCTGATCTGGCGCAGGCGCTCGGTTTCGTCGCGCGCGATCTTGGCAAAGCCGTACTGGGCGGCGGGTCCGAGCGGGTTGGTGACGCCGCTGGCGTAGAAGCGGCTGCCGTCCTTGCGCAGGTGCCAGCGCTCGTCCTCGGAGCGGCCTTCCTCGCGGGCGCGGCGCATCTCTTCCTCGCGCGCGCCGCGCATCCGGTCTTCGGGCGTGAACAGGGTGTCGAGCGAGCGGCCCAGCATGTCGTCCTCGTCGTAGCCGAACATGCGCTCGGCGCCCTTGTTCCAGCTGGTGACGCGGCCGTCGGCATCCATCGTGATGATGGCGTAGTCGTGGGTGCTCTCGGCCACCATGCGCATGCGCGCCTCGCTGGCGCGGGCCTTTTCCTCCGCCTGGCGGCGCGCGGTGATGTCGAAGAAGGTCATGATCGCGCCCTCGATCCTGTCCTCCGTGGTGCGGTAGGGCAGCAGGCGCACGATGTACCAGCGGCCGTCGGTGCTGCGCACCTCGCGTTCGACCGGGCGCAGGGTCTCGAAGGTGGCGCTGACGTCGTCGGCCAGCTCGTCGTAGTCGAGCCGGTGGGTCAGGTCCAGCAGCGAGCGGCCGAGGTCGGAGGCGATCACGCTGAAGATGTCGGTCGCGCGCGGCGTGAAGCGCTTGATGCGCAATCCGCTGTCGACGAACACGGTGGCGATGTCGGTCGAGGCGATCAGGTTGTTCAGGTCGTCGTTGGCCTTGCCGGTTTCCTCGACCTTCACCTTGAGCTCGTAGTTGACGGTGATGAGTTCTTCGTTCACCGACTGCAGCTCTTCCTTGCTGGTCTCGAGTTCTTCCGTTGCCGAGCGCAGCTCTTCGTTGATCGCCTGCAGCTCCTCGTTCGAGGCGCGCAGCTCCTCGGTCGAGATCTCGGAATGCTCGATGGTCTCCTGCAGCTGCTCCTTGGTGCGCTGCAGCTCGGTCTCGAGCTGGGTCAGGACCAGGTCGTCGCGCGGGGCGCCGGCCGGCACCGGCGCGGTATCGGGCGGTATTTCCTCGAACACGACCAGGGTGAAGCTTTCCGCACTGCCTTCGTCGCTGAAGGGCGAGACCTTCATGCCGACGATCGCACTGCGTCCCTGGACCTCGACCAGGATGTGGCGGCACTCGACCGCCTCGTTGCCCTGCTGGACCTGGTACAGCGCGCTGCGCAGCTCCAGCCGCAGTTCCGGCAGGATCAGGGACAGCACGTTGCGCGAGGGCTCGCCGTCGCCCAGCGACAGGAACTGGCCGGCGCGCTTGGAGGTGTGGACCACGTTCCCTTCGCGGTCCAGCACCACCGAAGGCGGCGCGGCCTGGGCCAGCGCGCGCTGGTGGACTTCGGCATACGAGAATTGGCGGCGCGCCGGCGGCCGCTGCATGGATTCCGGCAAGCGGGCGATATGGCCCGAAAGCTGGGTGCTGGAACTCATCGCGCGGGCGGTCGGGCGGGCGCGGTAAATGCGGTTCTTCTTGTCGATCGGGACGAAGAAATCGGCCACGGCCTCCGCCGATTCAGAGCCGCCCAGGAACAGGTAGCCGCCCGGCTTCAGCGCGAAATGGAACATCTCCAGCACGCGCGCCTGGACTTCACGGTTCAGGTAGATCAGCAGATTGCGGCAGGAAACCATGTCGAGCCGCGAGAAGGGCGGGTCGCGCAGCACGTTGTGCGAGGCGAACAGGATGCGGTCGCGGATCGGCTTGCGGATGCAGTAGCGGTCGTCGTCCTTGGTGAAGTGGCGCCGCAGCCGGCTGGGGGCGATGTCGGTGATGATCGAGGCCGGATAGGCGCCGCTGCGGGCCTGGGCGATGGCGTCGTTGTCGATGTCGGAAGCGAAGACCTGGTAAGGCGGCGGGTGCGCCATCTCCGACGCGTGATCGTCCAGCAGCATCGCCAGCGAATACGCTTCCTCGCCGGTGGAGCAGGCGGCGACCCAGACCCTGACCTCGTCGGTTGCTGACTTGTCCTTGAAGAGTTCAGGAATGATCTCGCGTTCGATAGCCTCGAAGGCTTCGCGATCGCGGAAGAAGTTGGTCACGCCGATCAGCATGTCGTCGAGCAGCGCGTGGCATTCGCGCGGGTCGCTTTCGAGCAGGCTGCAGTAGTCCGGCAAGGTGTGCACGGAACGCACCTGCATGCGCCGCTCGATACGGCGCAGCACGGTGGCGCGCTTGTACTGTTTGAAGTCGTGGCCGGTGCGGTTCAGCAAGAGAAAGACCACACGCTGCAGCGCTTCCTCCGCCAGCTCGACCGTGTTCTGCTGCGGCAGCAGGGCAATCGGGCCGTCGCCGTCCCCGGACGGGGGCAGCTCGATGATGCGCGCGTTTTGCCACAGTTCGATCAGCTTCTGCGGCATGTCGGCCACCGGCAGGACGAAGTCGACGATCCCGGTGCCGATGGCCGCCTGCGGCATGCCGTCGTGTTCCGCGTCGGCCGGCAATTGTACGATCGTGACGCCGCCCTGTTCCTTGATGCGCGTGAGCCCGACCGCGCCGTCCGAGCCGGTGCCCGACATCACGATCGCCACCGCGCGCTCGCGGTGCACCTCGGCCAGGGTACGGAAGAACAGGTCGATGGCGATGTGGGCGCCGCGCGGACGCTCCAGCGGCATCAGGCCGAGCGTGCCGTCGACCATCGTCAGGTGCCGGTTGGGCGGAATCACGTACACGTGGTCGGCTTCGATGTCGACCGTCTGCACCACCTGGGTAACCGGCATGCGGGTAGCGCGCTGCAGGATCTGGTCAGCCGAGCTCTCGTGCGTCGGCGACAGGTGGAGAATCACCACGAAGGCCATGCCTGTGTTCTGCGGCATGTGTTCGAAGAAGCGCAGCAGCGCCGGCACGCCCCCCGCTGACGCACCGATTCCCACCACTGGAAACTTGAGCGTGCTCGGCACGACGTCGGGGTTGGAGGGAATGCTTGGCGAACTGTCGGTATCGTACATGGAAGGCTTCTAGCTGATTGAAGGCCCAGTGTAGTGCATTTACGCGGCGACTCGCCCAAAAACGATGAAAACTTTATATCGCAGCGGACGTCATGCAGGATACCGAAGAGCTGGACTCAGCGGCGGTTGGTCTTCATCGCTTTCTCGACTTCGCGCTTGGCGTCGCGGTCGCGCTCGGTGTCGCGCTTGTCGTGCTGCTTCTTGCCCTTGGCCAGGCCGACTTCGCATTTCACGCGGCCGCCCTTGAAGTGCAGGTTCAGCGGCACTAGCGTGTAGCCGGAACGCTCGACCTTGCCGACCAGTTTTTCGATTTCGGCCTTGTGCAGCAGCAGCTTGCGGGTACGCAGGGCTTCCGGATGGCTCCAGGCGGACGTGGCGGTGAGGGCGCTGATGTGGGCGCCGAACAGGTAGAGCTCGCCGTTGCGGACGACCACGTAGGCTTCCTTGATCTGGACACGGCCTTCGCGGATCGCCTTGATCTCCCAGCCCTGCAGGACCAGGCCGGCCTCGTAGCGGTCCTCGATGAAGTAGTCGAAAAAGGCTTTCTTATTATCAATAATACTCATGAAATAGCTAAAATGCGCGTGTCGGTTAAACTACTGTTAATCCAACATCATAACAAACGGCTGACAAATGGCAGTAGTGCACAAATCAGTTTTCTTGGGCTATAGCGCCGAGCAAATGTTCGACCTCGTTGCGAAGGTCGAGGATTATCCCAAGTTTCTCCCCTGGTGCAGCGGCGTGAAGATCATCGAGCGGACCGACGAAAACCTGACGGCTTCCCTGCAGATCAACTTCCATGGCGTGAAGCAGAGCTTTACCACCGCCAACCACAACCAGCGCCCGACCCAGATGAAGATGCATCTGGTGGACGGTCCCTTCAAGATGCTGGAAGCGGTCTGGTCCTTCAAGTCCCTGCGCGCCGACGCCTGCAAGATCGACTTCGACATGCAGTACGAGTTCTCCAGCGTCCTCCTGGAGCAGATCGTCGGGCCGGTGTTCGGCATGATCGCCAACACCATGGTCGATTCCTTCTGCAAGCGTGCCGAGCAGGTCTATGGCGTCTGACATGGACGAGCTGCAGGTATACGTGGCGTACGCCACGCCGCAGGACGAATTCATCCGGCCGATGCGCGTGGCGCCCGGCACCACCATCGGCCAGGCCATCGAAGGCAGCGGCGTGCTGGCGCGCTTCCCGGACATCAACCTGGTGACCCAGCCGGTCGGCATCTACGGCAAGAAGAAGACGCTCGACACCGTGCTGCGCGAACGCGACCGCGTCGAGATCTATCGCCCGCTGGTGGCCGATCCCAAGGATTCGCGGCGCAAGCGGGCGGCGAAGAAAGCCGCGTAGGGTGGGCACACCGTGCCCACGCCGGAGCTAGCGGTCTACAGACAGCACACGTGGGCACGGGGTGCCCACCCTACATCATCTGCAGTTGGCTAAAAGCCGCTGCGCCCGCTGCTGTTCACGTCCGCGATCCTCGTCGGACATGATCTCCTGCTCGCCTTTCTTGTTGGTCCACTCCAGCTTGCGCACCGTCTCCAGCTGCTTTTGCGCGCCGCGCGCCCAGGTGCACTGGGCGGCGCGTTCCTGCCGGCTCTTCGCGTCGGCTTCGCGCTCATCCTTTTCCCGCTTGGCGGACCGTTCGCGGTAGTCGGCTTCGCGTTTCTGCCAGTCCGGTGCTGCCGCCTGGGCCTGGCTGGCCGGTGCCGGTGCCGGTGCCGGTGCCGGTGCGTCGAGTGGCGCCAGTCCGCGCGGCGCTTTCAGGATCTTCGCGGCCGGCGTGCCCGGCGGCGGCGGACGATCCGAAAAGACGCGCGAGCCTTTCTCGTCGATCCAGCTGTACTGGGCATGGGCGAGGAGGGAAGTCAGGGCCAGGGCGCCGGCGCACAGCGGGCGCAGCCATCGAGCGTTCATGGTATTTCCTTGCGTTATCACTGCCCGATTTCGCCACGATTCCCTGTCCCTGTCAATTTTTGGAGAGGCTGAAGAAGTTTTATTCGAGTTTCTGTATAATTCGCTTTTGCGCCTATAGGAAATAAAACTATGCGTCTTCTTCAGAAAGCACTCACGTTCGATGACGTGCTGCTCGTCCCGGCCTACTCCAACATCCTCCCGGCCAACACGTCCCTGCGCACCAAGCTGACCCGGAATATCTCGCTGAACATTCCGCTGCTGTCCGCCGCGATGGACACCGTGACCGAAGCCCGTCTCGCGATCGCGATGGCACAGGAGGGTGGCATCGGCATCATCCACAAGAACCTGCGTCCCGCCGACCAGGCTCGCGAAGTGGCGCGCGTCAAGCGTTTCGAAGCCGGTGTGCTGCGCGACCCGATCACGGTGCCGCCGACGATGAAGATCCGCGACGTGATCGCGCTCCAGCACCAGCACGGCTTCAGCGGCTTCCCGGTGGTGGAAGGTTCGCAGGTGGTCGGCATCATCACCAACCGCGACCTGCGCTTCGAGGAAGACCTGGAAGCGGAAGTGCGCACCAAGATGACCCCGCGCGAAAAGCTGGTGTACGTCAATGAAGCAGCCGATACCGACGAGGCCAAGCGCCTGATGAACAAGCACCGCCTCGAGCGCGTGCTGGTGGTGAACAGCGCCTTCGAGCTGCGCGGCCTGATCACCGTGAAGGACATCCTGAAGTCGCACGAGCACCCGAACGCATCGAAGGACGCGCAGGGCAAGCTGATCGTGGGCGCGGCAGTGGGCGTGGGGGACAAGGACAAGGAACGCGTTGAACTGCTGGTGAAGGCCGGCGTGGACGTGCTGGTGGTCGACACCGCCCATGGCCACTCGCAGGGCATCCTGGACCGCGTGAAGTGGATCAAGGACACCTATCCGCAGGTCGACGTCATCGGCGGCAACATCGCCACCGCGGCGGCTGCGCGTGCGCTGGTCGAAGCCGGCGCCGATGCGGTCAAGGTCGGCATCGGCCCGGGCTCGATCTGCACCACCCGTATCGTCGCCGGCGTCGGCGTGCCGCAGATCACCGCGATCTCGAACGTGGCCGAAGCGCTGGAAGGCACGGGCGTGCCCTGCATCGCCGACGGCGGCATCCGCTACTCGGGCGACATCTCGAAAGCGCTGGCAGCCGGCGCCCACACCGTCATGATGGGCTCGATGTTCGCCGGTACCGAAGAAGCGCCGGGCGAAGTCATCCTATACCAGGGCCGCAGCTACAAGGGCTACCGCGGCATGGGCTCGCTGGGCGCGATGGCCGAAGGCTCGGCCGACCGCTACTTCCAGGAAGCCTCGAGCAAGGCCGACAAGTTCGTCCCGGAAGGCATCGAAGGCCGCGTCGCCTACAAGGGCAGCGTGCTGGCCATCATCTACCAGCTGGTCGGCGGCGTGCGCCAGTCGATGGGCTATTGCGGTTGCGGCACCATCGAAGAACTGCGCTCGAAAGCCGAATTCGTCGAGATCACCTCGGCCGGCATGCGTGAATCGCACGTGCACGACGTGCAGATCACGAAAGAAGCGCCGAACTACCGCTCCGAGTAAAAGATCCCCAAGACGCGGCTTCCGGGCCGCGTTTTTGTATTCGCCATAAGAAGACCCTATGCACTCCAAAATCCTCATTCTCGACTTCGGTTCCCAGGTTACCCAGCTGATCGCCCGCCGCGTCCGCGACGCCGGTGTGTTTTCGGAGGTTTTTCCCTACGATATCGGAGATGACTTCGTCCGCAACTATGGTGCCTCCGGCGTGATCCTGTCGGGCAGCCACAACTCGACCCTCGAAGGCGACTCGCCGCGCGCGCCGCAAGCCGTGTTCGAACTCGGCGTGCCGGTGCTGGGCATCTGCTACGGCATGCAGACCATGGCGGCCCAGCTGGGCGGCAAGGTCGAAAACGGCAAGGTCCGCGAATTCGGCTACGCCGAAGTGCGCGCCCGCGGCCATACCAAGCTCCTGAACGGCATCAACGACTTCGTCACCGACGAAGGCCACGGCATGCTGAAGGTCTGGATGAGTCACGGCGACAAGGTCCTGGAAATGCCGGAAGGTTTCAAGCTGATGGGCTCCACCGACAGCTGCCCGGTCGCTGCCATGGCCGACGAAGAGCGCCGCTTCTACGCGCTGCAGTTCCACCCGGAAGTCACCCACACCAGCCAGGGCGAAGCCATCATCGGCCGCTTCGTGCACGAGATTTGCGGCTGCAAGAGCGACTGGAACATGCCGGACTATATCGGCGAAGCCGTCGAGAAGATCCGCGCCCAGGTCGGCAGCGATGAAGTCATCCTCGGCCTGTCCGGCGGCGTCGACTCCAGCGTGGCCGCAGCCCTGATCCACCGCGCCATCGGCGACCAGCTGACCTGCGTCTTCGTCGACCACGGCCTGCTGCGTAAGGACGAGGGCAAGATGGTGATGGACATGTTTTCGAAAAACCTGGGCGTCAAGGTGCTGCGCATCGATGCCTCGGACCAGTTCATGGGCCACCTGGCCGGCGTGACCGATCCCGAGCAGAAGCGCAAGATCATCGGCCGCGAGTTCGTCGAAGTGTTCCAGGTCGAGGCCGGAAAACTGACCAACGCCAAGTGGCTGGCGCAGGGCACCATCTATCCGGACGTGATCGAGTCCGCAGGGAAGGGCAAGAAGGGCCAGACCATCAAGAGCCACCACAACGTGGGCGGCTTGCCGGAGACGCTGAACCTCAAGCTGCTGGAGCCGCTGCGCGAACTGTTCAAGGACGAGGTTCGCAAGCTGGGCGTGGCGCTGGGCCTGCCGCACGATATGGTCTATCGTCACCCATTCCCGGGTCCGGGCCTGGGCGTGCGTATCCTGGGCGAAGTGAAGCGCGAGTATGCGGATCTGCTGCGTGAAGCGGATGCGATCTTCATCGAAGAGCTGCGCAATACGCCGTTCGCTTCGCCGATGGTGCCGGGCATCGATGCCGGCAAGGCGCCGATCAACTGGTACGAGGCGACTTCGCAGGCGTTTGCCGTGTTCCTGCCGGTGAAATCGGTAGGCGTGATGGGTGATGGGCGTACGTATGAATACGTGGTGGCGCTGCGTGCGGTGCAGACCTTGGACTTCATGACGGCGCAGTGGGCGCATCTGCCGCATGATTTGCTGGGTCGGGTGTCGAACCGGATCATCAATGAGGTTCGTGGTCTGAATCGCGTGGTGTACGATATTTCGGGTAAGCCGCCGGCGACGATCGAGTGGGAGTGAGATTTCTTTTTGGAAACTCTGCTTTGATGGCATGAGGATGCTCGCTTCGGCGAGCATTTTTTCGAGCCCAAACGATACGCCGATCGCCTTCTTGAGTCCGTTCAAAATTGGTACTCGATCCGTCCGACGTTGGCCCGTCGTCGTGGAAGCTTGCAGGATACGTTAGCATCGGTATGTTAGATGCCCGCCCGGCCTGGGCAGGTGAGGGCAGCCAGGCCTCGGCCGGTGTCCAGGGCGTTGGCGGCGTACAGCGTGTCGATCTCGGCTAACCGTCTCGACGCGATCTGCCTGGCGCGGAGCCGCGTCTCACTTATCGGGCCGCCTGCCTCCGCTAGTGCGGCGCAGCCGTATCGCCCAGCACCATTTCCAGCCAGTCCAACTCCTGCTCGATCTGGATGAAGGCGTCGTCGCCGATCTCGTCCCTGGCGCGCAAGTCCTCGATCGCCCGGCGCGCGCCGTCCAGCGCCCTGGCATACAGCGCGCGTTGCTGGGCGGCGGCCTGGCCGTAGGCGGAATCGTCGTTCTTGCGCAGACTGAGCAGGGACTTGAAGCGGTCGCGCACCACCTCCGCGTCCGGCGTGTCATCGAATTCCAGGGCCGTCATCCCGGCCTGGTAGGCGCCGCGCCGGGCCATGCCGATTTCCTTCCCCACCGGGTCGCCGTCATGCAGTTCCAGCTGCCGCAGGAGGGGTTTCAGGGTCAGGCCTTGCAGCAGCAGGGTGCCGAGGGTGACGCTGAAGGCGGCGAACACCACCAGGCCGCGCTGCGGAAAATCGCCCGGCAGGGCCATCGCCGCCGCCAGAGTGACGATCCCGCGCATGCCGGCCCAGGAAATGACGAAGCCGGTGCCGGCGGTCGGACGCATCATCGGACGCGCCGGGTGGAAGCCGTGGCGCCGGTGATGCCAGCGCAGCACGCTGTTGTAGGACATGTGCCAGGCCATGCGCACCACGATCGCAGTGGCCAGCACCGCGCCGCTGACTTGGGCGTACAGGCGCAGCGTGGGCGCGTCCAGGTGGGCCACGATGGGTCGGATCTGCAGGCCGATGAAGACGAAGGCCAGGATGTTCAGGGCGAATACGGCGGCCGCCCACACGGCATTCGTGGCAAGGCGCAGGCGCGCCGGCTGCGGCTTGCGCTTGGCGCGCTTGAGCGTGACGGCGAAGCAGACCGTGGTCAGCACGGCGGACAAGCCGGCGCCTTCCGCGGCGATCCACACGCCGAACGTAAACACGAACTGCAGGATGATCGCGGTCGGGATGTGGCGCACGCGCTCTGTCACGAGCAGGGTGGCGCGCCCAAGCAGAAAGCCGGCCAGCAGGCTGCCGGCGACGCCCAACAGGAAGGCCGGGCCCAGCGCTCTCCAGCTGAATCCCCCGGTCGCCACTGCGCCCAGCGCGAGCCGGTAGATCAGCAGGGCGCTCGCGTCGTTGAGCAGGCTTTCGCCCTCCAGGATCACGATGATGCGGTGCGGGGGGCGCAGCTGCCGCAGCACCGCGGTGGCGGCCACCGCATCCGGTGGCGCGACGATCGCGCCCAGCGCAACGGCGGCGGCCCAGGGCAGGCCGGGCGCCAGGGCATGGGCGATCGCCGCCACCGCGGCGGTGGTGAGGCCGACGGCGCAGACCACCAGTCCCGCGATCGGCGCCCAGTTGTCGCGCAGGTCGCGCACCGACATGTCGTAGCCCGAATCGACGAGCACGGGAGCGACGAACAGCGCCAGCGCCAGCTCGGGCGGCAGGTTGAAGGACGGCGCGATCGGCAGCAGGGCCAGCACCGCACCGCCGAGCGCCAGGAAGACCGGGGGCGGCGCGCGCAGCCGGCGTGCGACAGCCGCCAGCACCGCCGCCGCCGCGAACAGGACCAGCAATTGTTCCAATGCCTTCACAAGCGCGCTCCCCGATGCAAGACGGGCATGCATGGTAAGGCAGGGGGGAACTGCTCGTCGGTACGGCGGCGCACACCGTCCATGGCTGCGGCGTCGCGGGCCGCTCAGGTGCGCCGGACCTCGGCGTCCGGCCTATGATTGTACCCATGCGGGCGCAGATGCGCGGCCGCAGATTGCCAGCGCCATTCCTCGCCAAACCGATCATCATCTGGCCGGCTGGCATATGGCTGATCGACCATTTGAGAGGCGCGGCAAGGGCGTGCTATTCGGCCGGCAGCGGAGTATGAGAGTCAGCCCGGCCGGAAACGATCCAGCAACCACCTGCCGGCAATGCCCGGCAGGCGATCACTGAGGTAGGCGGCCTGGAAGGGCATCATGCCTGCGGACGGGCCTTCCAGCTCGATACGCACCAGCGATCCGTTCTTCAGGTCGTTCTCGATCGACCACATAGGCATGTGCCCCCATCCCAGGCCCGCCCGCAGGAACGCGTGCTTCGCGCCGAGGTCGGCAATTCGCCAAATATTCGTTCCTTGCACACCGTAATCGACGCCATCGGTCAGGCTCGAACGGTCGGTGAGCACAAGCTGGGTTTCTTCCAGCAGTTCCCAAAACGCGATCGGGCCGCCCCGGCCGGCGAGCGGCGATCCCGGCGCCGCGACCGTCACCATTTCTTCGGCAAACAAGCGCTCGGCCGCCAGCCCGGGCGGCAGGAAGGGTAGGGTGCCGGTAATGCCCAGGCTGCAGCGTCCGTTCAGCACCAGTTCGGCGACACGGCCCAGCGCCTCGACGTGCAGCTTGAGCGGTGTCGCGGGAAAGCGCTGTTTGAAGCTGCCGAGCGCATCCGTCAGGCAGCGCTGCGGGAACATGACGTCGACGACGATCGACAACTCCGGTTCCAGGCCGGCGGAGAAGCTGTGCGCTTTGGCTTTCAGCGCGTCGGCGCCCAGTACCACGCGGCGCGCATCTGACAGCAGGTTGTGTCCGTGCGTCGTCAACTGCGGGTAGCGGCCGACCCGCTCGAACAGGGACACGCCAAGCTGCGCTTCCAGGTTGGCGATAGTCTGGCTCACGACCGACTGAGCGCGGCCGATGGCGCGGCCGGCCGCCGAGAAACTGCCCTTGTCGGACGCCGCGACGAACGTGCGTAAATGATCGAGAGAAACGCCGTCAAGCATGTATCTACCTTTTCGATGGCTGGTATCCAATAATATAGGCTTCTCAGAGAGATGGACAGCACCTAGGCTATGTCGCAAAGGAGCTATCCATGTCAAAACAGATTTTTGTGATCGGCGCTTCCGGCTTCGTCGGAAGCACACTGGCCAAGCACTTCCTGGCGGAAGGGCATACGGTAGTGGGTCTTGCGCGCACGGACGAGGTGGCAAGCACTCTGGAATCGCTGGGAGTGCAGCCGGTGCGCGGCGACCTCGACACTGCAATGGCGCCGGTCCTGGCGGCCGCCCGCGCTTCGGACGTGACCGTGTATGCCGCCCAGGTGGCCTTCGAAAGTGAAACTGCCATCGTCCAGGCCTTGTGCGACGGGCTGGCTGGCAGCGGCAAGACCCTGATCTTCCTTTCCGGCAGCGGCGTCTTCATGCAGCGCACCGGCGGCGCATGGAGCGCCGACAGCTTTGCCGAAGACGATCCGTTCGTGCCGGAACCGCTGGCGCTGTCCCGCGTCGACGCGGAGCGGATCGTCCGCGCCGCGGCCGACACTGGGTTGCGTGGCATGGTGATCCGGCCGCCCATGATCTGGGGGCTGGCCGACAAGGGGTCTGTGGCCCAGATCTATCGCTCAGTCGCGCTCACGGGTTCCGCCTGCTATATCGGCTCTGGCCTGGCAGCCTATTCGAACGTCCATGGCGCCGACCTGGCGCGCCTGTTCTCGCTCGCCATCGAAGACGGGAAGGCCGGTGCGCTTTACCACGCCGCTGCCGGTGAAATTCCCTATCGCTGGATTGCCGAAGCGGTGGCGCGCGACATGGGCGTCGCGGCGCGTAGCCTGACCATGGAGGAAGCGAATGCCGTCTTCGGACCTTTCGGGGCGCTGATCCTCTCGGCCTGCAGCCGCTCGCGCGATCCACGCACCCGCTCCGAGCTCGGCTGGCAGCCCACCCGGCTCGACCTGTTTTCCCAGATCGGCGAACCACGCCTGCGCGCGCTCGCCGTACCCCAACCACACGGAGGAACACAACCATGAACACGCATGAGAACAAGGTCGCCATCGTCACCGGCGGCAAACAAGGCATCGGCCGCGGCATCGCCAATCTGCTCGCACGGCGCGGGGCGAAGGTCGTCATCGTCAACCGCAGCAAGGCGGATGGCGCCGCCGAGGAAATCGGCAACGGCGCTTTCTCGATCGCCGCGGACGTCACCGACGACGCGGATTGGGCCAGGGTCGCGAGCGAAGTGGAAGCGCGCTTCGGCCGTGCCGACATCCTCGTCCACGCCGCCGGCATCTATCCGATGTCGACCCTCGACGCCATGAGCTCGGACGAATGGCACCGTGTGATGTCGGTGAACCTCGACGCGCACGTGGTCGGCGCGCGGCACATCGTGCCGCTGATGCGCAAGGCCGGCGGCGGCGCGATCGTGACGATCGGCTCCGACGCGGTGGGGATGGTGACGCCGCCCGGCATGGGCTTCTCTCACTACATGGCCTCGAAGATGGGGGCCATCGGCCTGGTGCGCGCGCTGGCCAGCGAACTGGCCTCGGACAACATCATCGTCAACGCCGTCCATCCTGGAATTACGGACACCGAAGGTGCGAGCGGAATGCCGAACGAGCAAAAGGCGCAGATCTACATGCAGCAGGCGATCAAGCGTCTCGGCACGCCGGCCGACATCGCCGGCCCGGTCGCTTTCCTGACCAGCGACGATGCGCGCTTCGTGACGGGACAGACGCTGGTGGTCGACGGCGGCTGGCTGCGCATCTGAGGGAGGCGAGGCCATGCGACTCTTTTACCACGCCGGCACCTGTGCCCTCGCGCCCCACATCATCCTCGAAGAAGGCGGCTTTACCGGCTTCCAGCTGGAGCAGGTCGACCAGGATCACCGCTGGTCCGGCGGCGACTTTTACGAGGTCAACCCGAAAGGCTACATTCCGGCGCTCGAACTCGACGATGGGCAGATCCTGACCGAAGGCGCGGCCATCTTGCAGCATCTCGGCGACGTCGCGCCGACGCGTGGGCTCATCGGCGCCTCCGGCTCGATCTGGCGTGCACGTCAGGTCGAACTGCTGACCTTCACGGCCACCGAGCTGCACAAGGCTTTCCCGCCGCTGTGGCGGCCGGACACGCCTGCTGCGCAACGCGAGGAAGGATGGGCTCAGCTGCGGCGCCGCCTCGGCTACGTCGAGCGCGGGCTCGAAGGGCGGGAGTATCTGGTCCAAGACCGCTTCTCGGTGGCCGACGCCTACCTGTTCACCGTCGTGCGCTGGGTCTCGCGCATCGATCTGTCGCTGGAAGAATGGCCGCGGCTCGCAGCCTACATGGCGCGCGTCGGCGCACGTCCCCTGGTCGCCCGGGCCGTCAGCCGGGAGGAGGGCTGAGCCATGGCCGGGGGGACCTTGTCGCCGCGCCTGCGCGCCGTGGACTGGCTGCTGCGCGGGCTGCTCGCCCTCGCATTCCTGGCGGCCGGCGGCATGAAGCTCGCGGGAGCGGCGCAATTCGTCGCCATGTTCGACCAGATCGGCATCGGCCAGTGGTTCCGCTTGTTCACGGGAGCATTGGAAACCGGCGGTGCGCTGCTGGTGCTCGTGCCGCGCGCCAGCTTCTGGGGAGCGGGTCTGCTCGGCTGCGTGATGGCCGGCGCCATCTTTACCCATTTCTTCGTCATCGGCGGGAATTCCCTGCCTGCCTTCATTCTGCTTGGCATGGCCGCCGCAGTGCTGTGGCTGAGCCGGACCCGCATTTCCATTTCAACAGGAGTATGACCATGACCACCGTATCGCTCACGCCCCCGGAAAACGGCGCTCCCGTCGAGGGCCTCGACGGCTTCACCCATCGCTACAGCACCGGCAATGGTGCGCGCATCCACTACGTCGTCGGCGGTGTAGGCCCCGCGGTACTGCTGCTGCACGGCTTCGCCTACACCTGGGAAGACTGGCGCCGCATCCTGGCGCCGCTGGCCGCCGCCGGCTTCACCGTCATCGCCCCCGACCTGCGCGGCATGGGGTATTCGGAAAAGACGAAAGACGGCTACTCCAAGGCCAACGTGGCCGAGGACAATCGCGCAATCGTCCAAGAACTCGGTCTCGACCAAGTCAATGTGGTCGGCGGCGACATCGGTGCGATGGTGGCCTACGCCTATGCCTCGCGCCATCCGGACGAGGTGCGGCGCTTGGTGTTTGGCGAAGCATTCATTCCCGGCTTCGGGCTCGAAGACCACACCAACACCTCGACCGGCGGCTTCTGGCATTTCGGCTTCCACGGCGCGGTCGACATCGCCACCATGCTGGTCGAGGGCAAGGAAGAACAATATCTGATGCCCTTCTACAAAATGATGTCCACCCACGGCGACGTCGAAAAACGGATGCGCGAGCGCTTCATCCCCTTCTTCACGGCGCCGGGCGGTATTCGCGGCGGCTTCGAGCACTACGGCACGCTTGTCGAGGACGTGAAGGAGAACCGCGCGCAGTTCACCGGCAAGCTGCCGATGCCGGTGCTGGTGCTGGCGGGCGACAAGGACGGCGCTCTGGACGGCATTGTCGACAGCGTGCGGCGCGTCAGCGACCGGATCGAGAGCGACGCCGTTCCCGGCGCCGGCCACACCTTCGCCGAGGACAACCCCGAGTGGGTAGTCGAACGGCTGTCCCGTTTCTTCAAATAGGAGGCCGACTCATGCCGCATTTCGATATTCTTGTCATGACGATGATGGCGCCGCGTCCGGGCCAGGAAGCGCCGGCCATCTCCGCCGTCGGAGACCTGCTGAGCTGGGCTTGCGTGCAGCCCGGCTTCGTCTGGGTCGACGTGCTCGCCGACCCGAACAAACCCGGCGGGTTCTGGCTTGCGGAGCGCTGGGCATCGCGCGAACTGCGCGATGCCGCGCGGCTCGACCCGGCCGGCGCGAAGTTGCTCGGGAAACTGGAAGCCTTGCTGGACCGGGACGACGTGGCTGCTTACGTCCCTATCGACCTGTATCCGCATCACGCAGCGCCGGACGCCCAAAAGCTTGGCGCGGTGGTGCGCTCCGCCAGCGGTGCGCAATTGACGCCTATGCCGCCGGACGGCGCTCCGGCAGTCATCATCGGCCGCTTCCATTTGAAACCGGGCACCTATGACCGCTTTCTGGCGGCCGAGCGCCGCCACAACGATTCGCTGAACGGGACCGGCGTCATCGCGCTTGAAATCGCGCGTCATTCCGACAATCCGAATCGCGTCTGCCACTACGAGGTCTGGCGCACGCCGGAGAGCCATACGGCCTACGCGGACAGCTTCGAGCGGCAGCGCTTCGTAGCCGACGCAGCGCCGCTGCTGGTCGAGCCCGAGCCGTCGGAGGAACTAAGCCTGCTCGCGCGTTTTGTGCCGATGAACGCACGGGATCCGGCGCCGGCGGGACTGCTCGTGCCGCCAGTCGACCGCGCGACGCTGTCGCCGGAGGCGCGCAAGGCCATCGAGTCAGCGCCGCCGGTCGCCTTCTTCGACACCATCGGTCATGCCCAGGTCGCGCTCCGGCCGCTGATCGATCTGATGCTGGCGCTGATGGCGAAGAACATCGCTCTCGCGCAGCGGCACCGCATGCTCGCCGCGCTGCTCGTGCTGGTGACCTGCGAAGTCACCTACGAATGGAACCGGCAGCTCGAACCGGCGCTCGCCGCAGGCATCACCCAGGAGGAAATCGACGCCATCGTCACGGGCTGGCGCGGATCCCTTCTGTTCAAGGGCAGCGACAGGCTGGTTCTGCGTGCGACCGCGGAAATCCTGGCGCTCGGCCGCATCCTGCCGCGCACCTTCGCCAAGTTGGTGAGCGATCTCGGCGCCCCATCCGCCGTCGAACTCCTGCTCAACGTAGGCCACTTCCGTTCGATGGGACAGCTGATCCTGTCGGTCCAGCTGCCGGCGGAACCGAGTCCGGAGGAGGCGGATGACCGGCGCTGACGGCGCGGCTTTACGGTGCGGCGGGGCTGATGGCAAAGACCTGTACCTGGGCCGTGGCCTTTGGGGTCGGCCAGATCTTCGACTGCAGCCCGGTGGCTACCGCCACCTTCTGGCCGGCGCCGGCGTCATAGGTAATAACGCCGCCGCTGACAGCGCCGCCGAGCGCGCGCTTCCACAGCAGCTTGCCGGTGGCGCTGTCCAGCACGTAGAAGTTGCCACCCATGTCGCCGAAGAACACCACCTGGCCGGCCGTCGGGGTGACGCCGCCGATGATCGGATTCGCAGCCTTGAAGCGCCAGCGTTGCTTGCCCGAGACAGCGTCGACCGAGTTCAGCCAGCCTGCCCATTTGCTCTTCGGGTCGGGCTTGCCGAATCCGTCGCGGGACGAACCGGACCAGGGCTGGGACTTCGATACCGACTTGATCTTGTCGTCGTCGTCCACCCGGACCGTGGAGCACCAGTCGACCTGGCCGCTGATCACTGCGTCGTGCGCGGCATCGTAGGCCGGCCCGTTCCATTCCGAGCCGCCCTGGGTGCCGGGACAGAAGCGCGTGCCCTTGGGCGAGAGCGCGGCGGCGGTGTTGAACTGGGTCGTCATCGGCATCCGGTACAGGCGCTTGCCGCTGGTGCGCTCGAAAGCGTACAGGAAGCCATCCTTGGGCGTCAGCGCCATGATCTCCGTGCCGTTGCGCGACTTGAACAGGGCCGGCGCGGAGGACACGTCGTAATCGTGGAAGTCTTCGGGAACGATGGAGAAATGGCGCTTGTAGGCGCCGGTCCGGGCGTCCAGTACCACTACCGAGCCGGCGTACAGGTTGGCGCCCTTGCGCAAGCCCTTGGCGAAGTCCGGCGCAGGGTTGCCGCCCGGGACGTAGAGCTCGCCGCTGCCGGGATCGATGGTATAGCTGGTCCAGGTGGCGCCGCCGGTGATCTCGACACCGCGCGCGTTCTGCCAGGTGGCGGCCGGCGGCGGGCCGTTGCCCTGCGGTCCGCGGGCCGGGTCGTCGTCCGATTTCGGCACCAGGTAATACTCCCACACGATCTTGCCGGTCGCGCCGTCGAGAGCGTACATCCGGCCCTTGACGCCGCGGTTGTCGCCACCGGCGTTGCCGATGAAGACCAGACCATTCCAGGCGACCGGCGCGGCCGGTACGGTTTCACCCTTCTCAGGGTCGGCGATCCGGGTCTGCCACAGGCGGCTGCCGCTCTTCTCGTCGTAGGCGTAGACATTGCCGTCCGAACCGCCGCGAAACACGCGGCCTGCCTCGATCGCCACGCCACGCTGCACCCGCAGCGGGCTGCTCTTGAATTCCTCGTGGACGCGCCAGTTGTGCTTGCAGGTGTCAGGATCGATGGAAAAGGTATCGTGTTCGGTGGTAGCGAACAGGGCGCCGTCGACCTGCACCAGGCCGGACTGGAAGCCGGTGTCCTCGCCGGTGTCGTAGGTGCAGACGAGCTGCATGGTGGCGGCGGTGGCCGGGGTGATCTGGGTCAGCGGCGCGTAGCGGTCCGAGGAAACGGTCCGGTTATAGCTGGGCCAGTCGGCAGGGCCGGCCGCCAGCAGTACAGCAGGGCTGGCGGCCAGCGCCGCCAGGCCGAAGAACTTGGAAATCCTGCGCATGACCACCTCGCTTGATGACGTAGTTGCAACGAGTGTAGCAAACGCGGCTGGCTTGCACTGTTCAAGCAGTGGAATTCACTGTCCCATTTTTATACGGCGTATCAGCGCTGCCCAGCGATGTTGAAGCCGCCGTCGGCAAGAACGCTCTGCCCCGTCACGAAGCGCGCGCCATCGCTGGCTAGCCAGACCGCGACGTCACCGACGTCCGATGGCGCGCCGATGCGTTTCAGCGGGGTGTATGCCGCCACCGCATCCAGCATCTCCTGCGGCATGCCATCGGTCATGGGCGTCGCGATCAAGCCCGGGCTGACGTTGTTGATGCGTATGCCTTCGGCGCCTACTTCCACAGCCAGCGCGCGCACCATGGCGTCCAGCGCCGCCTTGCTTGCCGCGTAGATCGAGAGGCCGGCGGTACCGCCGGTCGCTGCGATCGACGAGGTATTGACGATCGCGCCGCCGTTGCCGAGGGCGCGCATGGCCTGGATCTGGTACTTCACCAGCATCCAGACACCCTTGGTATTGGTAGCGAAAACGGTGTCGAACTCCGCCGACGTCAGCGATTCGATCGGCCCGTACGACGTGATTCCTGCGTTGTTGAACGCGGCATCGAGCCTGCCGAAGCGGTCCACGGCGGCCTTGACAAGGGCGGCGACGTCTTCCTCCCGGCTCACGTCGGTCGGCACGGCGAGGGCGCGGCCGTTATTGGCCTGGATCTCGGCCTGGACGGCCTCCAATACGGCGCGGCGGCGTCCCGCCAGCACGACCGCTGCGCCATGGCGCGCGAACGCGAGCGCGGCTGCGCGGCCGATGCCCGAGCCAGCGCCCGTCACCAGGGCGACCTTGCCCGACAAGTTGAACGATGGATCGAATGTTTGCATGAAGCTGTCCTTTCAAATGGGAACTTCATGGTAGGTGTGAGGCGCCGGTTCAACAATCACCTATAATTCGCATGGCTTGATGAATGGGATTCAACAAACATGCGCGGGAACGAATATGGTGAATTACTGGCTTTTGTCGAAGTCGCGCGGCTGCGCAGCTTCCGCCAGGCATCCGCCAAAATGCGGCTGACGCCGTCTGCCCTCAGCCATACGGTCCGCGCGCTGGAACGGCGCTTGCAGGTGAAACTCCTGAACCGGACCACGCGCAGCGTCTCGCTTACCGAAGCCGGCAGCCTGCTGCTCGAGCGCATCTCACCCGCCTTCTCGGAGGTATCGTCAGCGGTGCTGGCGGTGCAGGCCCTGCAGGGCAGGCCGGCCGGGACAGTGCGCCTGAATGTGCCGAGCGTGGGCGCCTACATGGTCCTGACGCCGCTGCTCGCCGGCTTCGGCTCCCGCTATCCCGACATCCGGCTCGAGGTTACCATCGAAGACGGCCTGGTCGACATCGTCGACGGCGGTTTCGACGTTGGCATCCGGCCGGGCGAGCGCCTGCATCGCGACATGGTGGCGCTGCGCCTGACGCCGGCGTTGAAAACGGCCGTGGTGTGCGCGCCGGACTACCTGGCGTCGCGCTCGGCGCCGTGCACGCCGCAGGATCTCGAAACGCATGCCTGCCTGATGTATCGCTGGCGCGGTAGCCGGCAAGTCTACCCTTGGCCCTTGCGGCGCGGCAGCGAGGCGGTCGACATCGAGATCGATGGCGCCGTCTCCAGTAACGATATCGGCTTTCTGCTGTCTGCCTGCCTTGCCGGCGCCGGCATCGCCTGCGTGGCGAAGAGCCTGGTCGAGCCCTACCTTGCCAGCGGCGCGCTGCTCAGTCTGCTGGAAGACTGGTGCGGGACCACCCCCGGCCTCTTTCTCTACTTCCATGGCCGGCCGACGTCGGCTGCGGTGCGCGCCTTCATCGACTTTGTGCGCGAGCACGCCGACGCTTAGCGGTCCATCCACCGGGATACGACCCCTCCAAGAGCATCTGGAGCCCAGTGCAGCCTCCATTTAAGGTGGTCAACGCGGCGAACTGCAGGCGTGGACAGCGCAGTCAGTCCGCTTGGTTGAATTCAACTGCCGTCAGTTTTAGTTCTTCCGCTAGTCTGTCCATGAAGCGTAAGCTGACTTCAAACTCTTCGTCCGTATAGGCGTCGAGAAATGCGGCGGTCCTGCTGGCGTGGGCGTCGTAGATGCTGTCCACCCGCGCGATGGCGTCCGGCTCAGCCCTAAGGATCCAGCGACGTCGGTCGGCCTGGTCCTGCTCGCGGCTCAGGAAACCGATGTCAACCAGTTTGTCGATGATTACACTGAGCGACGCCGGAGTAAGACCCGTTTCTCTCGCCAAGGCGACGGCCGTGAGCGGACCAAGGTGACGTACCAGTTGAAAACATTCCAACTGGGTTGCATTGAAACCGAGGCGGCGGGCAGCCGCTTCCTGAAACAGCACCGTGCGTGCGCCGAAGCGTTGTGCGACGACGGCATAGCGAGCGAATCGTTCCTTTGACATTTTGTTCCTGAATGATTAATCTATCTAACAGTTAGTTTATCTAACTATTGGTTGCGAGCTGCGCCTTTGTAAGAGACAGGGGCCAGCTCCAACGACAGGGCAACAGTGTCGCACATTCACGAAGGAGTGTTTCTTATGAGCTTGCAGGGAAAAACCGCTATTGTCACTGGTGCCGCTACCGGTATCGGCGCCGCCATCGCCACCGCGCTTTCCGCTGCGGGGGCAACGGTTATCGGCGCAGACATCGCATGGAAGGAAGGCAGTCCGACCCCAGGCATCGACCAAGTCCACTGCGACGTTGCCGATCCCGTCAGTGTGCAGTCCTGTTTCGACCGCATCGCTGCGCAGCATGGTCGTATCGACATCCTCATCAACAATGCTGCATTGGCGGCTGCGATCGAGCCCAAGCCGTTCGAGCAAATTTTGCCCGAGGAGTGGACGCGGGTGCTGACGACGAATACGCTCAGCCAGTTCTTGTGCTGCAAGGCCGCCGTGCCCCACATGCGCGGAAAAAAATGGGGCCGCATCGTCAATCTGACATCAGGCACCGTTTTCGTCGGCACGCCATGGATGCTGCATTACACTGCAAGCAAAGGTGCGATCGTCGCGATGACCCGTTCCTTGGCCAAGGAAGTGGGTGCTGACGGCATTACCGTCAACGCCATTGCGCCCGGCCTCACGATGACCGAAGGGGTTCGTAATAACCGGGCCTACTCCAACGAGATGCTGGCAAGTGTGATTGCTTCACGCGCGATTCCACGCGAAGAACGGTCTGAAGACCTGGTCGGCAGCTGCCTGTTCCTCGCCAGCGACGCCTCCGACTTTGTCACAGGTCAGATCCTCGTCGTCGATGGCGGCGCCACGTTCCATTGAACGGAGCACTCATGGGTATGCAACTCAACCACACCATCGTCTGGTGCTCGGACCGCAGCAGGTCCGCGCGCTTTATGACGGATATGTTAGGCCTTCCGGCGGCAGTCCACTTCGGTCACTTCAACGTCGTGGCGCTTGACAACGGCGTCGCTCTCGATTTCGCCGACTCGACTGGACCCATCCAGAAACAGCACTACGCCTTCCTGGTCGGCGAAGACGATTTCGATGCGATCTTCGCACGTATCCAGCAGAAAAATGTTCCGTACTGGGCCGACCCTATGCGTACTCGCCCGAATGCAATCAATCGGGACGACGGCGGGCGAGGCGTCTACTTCGCCGATCCGGATGACCACTTGTTAGAGTTAATCACCCGTCCTTATGGTGGCGGATAAACGGGTAACTTTCTCGGAACGTCTGACGTCAGCTTTCGACGATCTGTATGCAGACTCGGCTTGAAATGGTATCGCTCATGGTATTGCTGAGAGAGAGCTTGCGACTTCCTCTGTGATTCATTAGCTTAGCTATTGATGATCGAGTGGGAATAAGACCTCTGTAGTAAGTCCGATCCGTGATCCCTGCAAACCCGCTTCGGCGGGTTTGTCGTTTTCCGCGCGCCCTCGGACTACGTAGTATGCCGCCTGTCCCTCCAACAAATTTTTGTTTAGACTCTCGCCAATATTTCATGAAGAACAGCGAAACGGGATCATAAGAATGCGGAGGATCACGGGATGGACCCGGGTGCGCACCTGGTGCGGCGCGCTGCTGGCGATCGCGCTGAGCGCCGCGGCTTGCGCCCAGGGTCAGCGCCCGACCCTGGCGGATTACAACCACGCCGCCTGGACCGCGAGCGACGGCGCGCCGGTGCATGTCGAGCGCATCGCCCAGACGACCGATGGATGGCTGTGGCTGGGCACACCGAACGGACTGTACCGCTTCGATGGGGTGCGTTTCCATCCCTTCGTCGCGGCCAACGGCGAGCGCCTGCTGAGCCACCGGATCTGGGAGTTGTCGGCCCAGCCCAACGGCGACCTGTACATCGGTTACGAGGCGCCCGGCCTGAGCGTGCTCCATCCGGACGGCCGGCTCGAGCATCTTGCGCCGGCAACCAAGGATGGCCCTGTCAGCAAGACCAACGATGTGCTGCGCGACAGCGAAGGCGCGCTCTGGGTCGGCACGTCCTATGGCCTGCGGCATTTGCGCCAGGGCCGCTGGACCAGGATCGGCGCGGCGCAAGGCTGCCCCGATGCGCCGCTGACGATCGCGTTCGACCGCAGCGAAGAGTTATGGGCGACCAATGGCCGCCGGCTGTTCCGCTACGACCGGGCCGGCGGCCGCTGCATCGCCGTCAGCGTGGCGGCGCCGAACGCCGATCCTTCCGAAAAGATGGTCGGCTTCAGGACCTCGCCGGATGGGCGTTTCTGGGTCGCGTCGGACAGCCACCTCGCGCTCGTATCGACGCCCGGTCCCGACGCTGTAGTACGGCCGGGCCACCTCGGCGGTGGCTCGGGCAGCAGTGCCATCTTCGACCGTGCCGGCAACCTGTGGGCGGTGCGCTGCCCGTCCGGCGTCTGCCTCGCCGCCTACGCCGGTATGGACCCGGCCAACTACATCGACGTGGCGGAAGCGACCACCAGCCGGCTCGACCAGCCCGGCCAACTGGGTTCGCTGGCCCCGCAGGTCATCGTCGGCGACCGCGAAGGAGACATCTGGCTCGGCACGCCGACCGGCATCGAGCGCTTCCGCCGCAACATCCTGCGGCCCGTACGGCTGCCGGCCATCAAAGGCGATTTTCACGTCGCGCCCGAGGCCGACGGCAGCGTGTTGCTGGTCGCGCCCCAGGAAATGCGGGCCTGGCGCTACGATCCGGGTTCAAACCGTCTCGCGGATGTGCCGGGCAAGTATCGGGGCGCCACGCTGGCGCCGGACGGCGCGATCGTGCTCCTCAGGGAGGACGGCATCAGCATACGTCGTGCCGGTGTCGAGACCAACATCGGCTTGCCGGGGCCGCTGCCGGTTCGCGCCTGGGCGCGCAGCGACGGTGAACGCGTCTGGCTCGGCGGTTTCAACGTGCCGGTCCAGCTCTGGGACGGCCACGCATGGAAGCCGCTTGACGGTCCGCCCGGGGCCGACTACGTGTTCAGCGCACCCGGCAAGCAAGGCCAGATGTGGCGCGGGCTCGCGGATGGACGCCTGGTGCTGTTCGAGGGAGGAAGAGTCAAGACCATTCACGACCAGGCCGCGCTGGGCGGGATCGGCGAGGTGACCAGCGTGTCGACGGCGCCCGAACTGGTCGTCGGCGGCGAGGCGGGTGTGGCCGTGTTGCACGAAGGGCGATTCCGGCGCCTGCGCGCGCCGCGCGAGGATGTGCTGCGCCGTGTCACCGGCTTCTTCGTCGCCGCCGACGGCACCCGCTGGCTGAACGGCGGCACCGGCCTGCTGCGTGTCGAGGAGGGCGACTGGCGCCGGGCCGTGGACGGCGGCGCGCCGCTGCGCTATACCTTGCTGGACGCGCGCGACGGCTACACGGGCACCGCCGCCGGCGTGGCCTCCTTGCGGATGGTGAGCGGCCGCCTGTGGGTGACGACCACCGACGGCATCGTCGAGGCCGACCCGTCGCGGCGCGAGCGCAATCCGCTGGCGCCGCAACCGGCGCTGCTGGCGGTGACCGGGGACGACGTATCCTACCCCTTGACGCAGACGCCGCTGGTCAAGGCCGGCACCACGCGCCTGCGCTTCGACTTCACCGCGCCCGCGCTGAGCCAGCCCGAACGCATCATGTTCAGCTACCGGCTCGATGGCGTGGATGCCACCTGGCAGACCGGCGCCGAACGCAGCGCCACCTATACGGAACTGGCGCCCGGCGACTACCGCTTCCGGGTGCGCGCCATGAACGAGGATGGCGTGTGGAGCGAAGGCGAACGAACACTCGATGTTCACGTGGCGCCGACCCTGGTGCAGACCGTCTGGTTCAAGCTGGTCTGCGTGCTGGCCGGCTTGCTGCTGGTCTGGCTCGGCTACCGCTTGCGCCTGCGCTTCCTGATGCGGAGCCTGACCGAGCGCCTGAGCGCGCAGATGGAAGAGCGGGAGCGCATCGCGCGCGACCTGCACGATACGGTGCTGCAGACTTTCCAGGGTTTCGTGATGAAGGTGACGGCGATGCTGCCCGAGTCCGAATCCGCGCTGGGGGACAAGCTGAGGCTCAGCGTGCGCGACGCCAGGATCGCCATCGAGGAAGGTCGCGACAAGGTCACGGCCCTGCGCGCCGGCACGCGGCCCGATGCATCCTTGCCCGACTACCTGCGCATGGCGGGGGAACAGGAAGCCGCGCCGGGCCAGCACTTCACGCTACGCTGCGAGGGACGGGCGCGGACCTTGCATCCGATCGTCGAGCAGGAATTGTGTGCGATCGGCCGTGAAGCCTTGCGCAACGCCTTCCATCATGCGCAGGCAAGGCAGCACGAAGCGATCGTCGAGTACGGCGCGTCGGCCCTGGTGCTGACCGTGCGGGACGACGGCCGCGGCATCGATGCCGGCGCCCGCGAAAAGACCGGCCACTGGGGCCTGTGCGGCATCGAAGAGCGCGCCCGACTGATTCATGCGGACGCCCGCCTGCACACGACGCCCGGTGTCGGCACCGCGTGGCGGATCGAAATCAAGGCGGCGCTGGCGTATGCGGATGCCGGGCCGCGCTTCCGCTGGCCCTGGCGGCGCTAAGCTTCAGACGCGCTGAGGGTCAGGAGCGCTGGACGTCGGATCCGGCCCGCGGCTCCTGCTGGGCCGGCGCCGGCCGCGCGGCCGCCTGGCCCACGCCCTGGCGCAGTATCGACAATGGCTGGGACCCGGTGCGCGACATCGGCAGGCGCCGCGTGCCGAGCGCGAAGTCGCTGGGCCGGTTCAAGCCGGTCGCCACCACCGTCACCCGCATGGCCTCGCCCAGCGACTCGTCATACACCGCGCCGAACTTGATGATGGCGTCGTCGCCGGTCTGGGCGCAGATGGCATTCATCACCTCCTTGGTCTCGCGCAGTTTCAGCGTTTCCTCGGAGGCCGCGATGTTGACCAGCACCCCGCGCGCGGCGCGCAGGTTGGGGCCGTCGAGCAGCGGGCAGGCGATCGCTTCTTCGGCGGCCTTGACGGCGCGGTCCTCGCCGCTGTGCTGGGCGGTGCCCATCATCGCCATGCCGGTCTGGCGCATCACGGTGCGGACGTCCTCGAAGTCGACGTTGACCATCCCGGGCACGGCGATGATGTCGGCGATCCCGGTGACCGCCTTGCTCAAGACGTCGTCGGCGGCGGCGAAGGCCTGCTTTTGCGTGATGTCGGCGCCCAGCACTTCCTCGAGGCGGCTGTTGAGGACGATGACCAGCGAGTCGACGCAGCGCGCCAGTGTCGCGATGCCTTCCTCGGCTACGCGCATGCGCCGCGGGCCTTCGAATTCGAAGGGCTTCGATACCACCGCGACGGTCAGGATGCCCAGCTCGCGCGCCACTTCGGCGACCACGGGCGTGGCGCCAGTGCCGGTGCCGCCGCCCATGCCGGCAGTGAGGAAGACCATGTCGGCGCCCTTGAGCGCATCGGCGATGACAGTACGGTCGCGCATGGCGCTTTCACGCCCGGCCATCGGGTCGCTGCCGGCGCCAAGGCCGCTCTCGCCGAGCTGTATGCGTTTTTCGGTGCCGGTGGTCGACAGCGCCTGCGCGTCCGTATTGGCGCAGATGAATTCGAAGTCGGCCAGTCCGGAGGACGCCATGTGGGAGACGGCGTTGCCGCCGGCACCGCCTACGCCGACGATCTTGATGACCGTCTTGTGTTGGGGATTGTTTGATTCGGACAAGGGAGACTCCATTCGAAAAGATGCTGCCTGTTGCTGAGCCCATAAGACTACTTGCTGCAGCGCGCACGCGAAAGTTCACAAAAGTTACATTCGCAAGCATTTGTAATAACAGGTGCGTTCACGCGAAAAGAGTGGATTCGGAACGCCGTGTGTTCCGGACAGCGGAATGATTGCCGGCTTACAATGTCCGATGAATTCATTACAAGGAGATCGCCGCGTGAATGCAGTGGAAAAAGCCAGCGCTTTCGTGGGAAAGACTTTTGCGTTCTGGGTCCTGCTGATGGCCGGCTTCGGATTTTTCGCGCCGCAGCTGTTTGTCGGCTATAAGTCCTGGATCACGCCGCTGCTGGGCATCGTCATGTTCGGCATGGGACTGACCTTGTCGGCGGCGGATTTCCGCGAGGTGCTGCGGCGGCCGCGGGACGTCGCCATCGGCGTGGTGGGGCATTACCTCATCATGCCCGGCATCGCCTGGCTTCTGGCGATCGCGCTGCGCCTGCCGCCGGACATCGCGGTCGGCGTGATACTGGTCGGCTGCTGCCCGAGCGGCACCGCGTCCAACGTCATGACTTTCCTGGCCAAGGGCGACGTCGCGCTCGGGGTTTCGATCGGCGCGGTGTCCACCCTGATCGCGCCGCTGGCCACGCCGGCCCTGGTGTCGCTGCTGGCCGGCACCTGGATGGACATCAACGCGGAATCCCTCTTCACGGACATCGTGAAGGTCCTGATCGTGCCCATCGTGCTGGGCATCGTCGTCAAGACCCTGTTCCGCCGGCAGGCGGCAGCCAGCGTCAAGGCCTTGCCGCTGGTATCGACGATCGCGATCGTGTTGATCATCGCGATCATCGTCGGCCTGAACCAGCCGAAGATCCTGGCCAACGGCCTGCTGATCCTGGCGGCGGTCGTCCTGCACAATCTGCTCGGCTTCGCGCTGGGCTATCTGTTTGCCAGGATCTTCGGCATGAGCCTCGCCAAGCGCAAGGCGGTGATGCTGGAAACCGGCATGCAGAATTCCGGCCTTGGCGCCGCGCTGGCGGCTGCCCATTTCAGTCCCCTGGCGGCCGTGCCGAGCGCGCTGTTCAGCGTATGGCACAACCTGTCGGGATCGGCGCTTGCCACCTGGTTTGCGGGGAGGGTGGAGCGCGAGCCGGATTGATTTCTCGAGGTTGCCGGTAAACTTTTTGTAACATATACTGATTGCGCTAACATTCCATAGTGAAAGGGAGTTTGATGGCGCATCGATCTCGTTACGCAGCATTGTTCCTGACGGCCGCTTTGTGCTCGGGCGCTGCCGCCGCAGCCGACTACCGCAACCCCGTACTGCCCGGCTTCCACCCCGACCCCAGCATCTGCCGCGACGGCAGCGACTACTACCTCGCCACCAGCACCTTCGAGTACTTCCCCGGTGTGCCGATCTTCCACAGCAAGGACCTGGTGCACTGGAAGCTGGCGGGGCATGCCCTGAGCAGGCCAAGCCAGCTGCCGCTCGCCGGCCAGAAAAGCTCGGGCGGGATCTTCGCGCCGACGCTGCGCTGCTCCAACGGCCACTTCACCATGATCACCACCAATGTGGGCGCCGGCGGGAACTTCATCGTCCACGCGACCAATCCCGCCGGACCCTGGTCCGAGCCGGTGTGGGTGAAAGTGGAGGGCATCGACCCCTCGCTGTTCTTCGACGACGACGGCAAGGTCTATGTGACGCACGAAGAGGGCGGCGAGCATGGCGGCATCGGCCAGGTCGAAATCGACATCGCCACCGGCCAGACCAAGGGCGAACACAAGCGGATCTGGAACGGCACCGGCGGCATCTGGCCGGAAGGGCCGCACCTCTACAAGATCAACGGCTGGTACTACCTGCTGCATGCGGAGGGCGGCACCTCCTACGGACACGCCATCATCCTGGCGCGCTCGAAGTCGCCCTGGGGGCCTTTCGAAGGGGCGCCGAACAACCCGGTCCTGACCCACCGCGACCGTCCCAATGAGCCGCTGCAGGCGCTGGGGCATGCCGACCTGGTGCAGACGCCCGAAGGCAAGTGGTTCATGGTGATGCTGGGCGTGCGCCCGCGCCAGTTCAAGCACCACATCGGCCGCGAGACCATGCTGGCCCCGGTCGAATGGACGGAGGATGGCTGGCTGCAGGTCAACGGCGGCGCGCCGCTGACGGAAACGATGTCCGCGGCGGGACTGCCGGCGCCGCATCCATGGCCTGCGCAGCCGGCACGCGAGGACTTCAAGGCCGCCACGCTGGGCCCGGACTGGATTTTCCTGCGCGGCCCGGCCAGCGATCTGTGGTCGCTGAGCGAGCGCCCGGGCTATTTGCGCCTGAAGGGGACCACGCTGTCGCTGGCCGACATCGGCACGCCGGCGTTCGTGGGCCGGCGCCAGGAAAACCTGGACATGCGCGCGTCCGCGCTGCTGGACTTCACGCCGCGCGCGAAGGGGCAGGAGGCCGGCCTGGCGCTGCGCATGAACGAGAACAACCATTACCAGCTGCTGGTCGCCGGGGCCGACAAGGGCCGCGTCATCCGCCTGGTCACGCGCGTCAAGGGCGTGACGACCATCGTGCGCGAGGAAGCGCTCAAGGCCGGCAGGGTCGAGCTGATCGTCCGCGCCTCGCCTGAGCGCTACGTGTTCGGCTACCGCGCCGGCGGCCGCGAGGTGCTCGATTTCGGCAGTGCGCCGACCAGCGCCCTGAGTTCCGAGGAAGCCGGCGGATTCACCGGCGTGGCCGTCGGCCTGGTGGCGCATACCTCCGCGCCCGGCCCGATGCCGCCCGCGGATGTCGACTGGTTCGACTACCAATAAACACATAACAGAGAAAAACGGAGACACCCACACATGCGTACCACCTACCGCAAGCTCGCCCTGGCCGCCGCCCTAGCCGCAGCCTTCCCACTGTACGCCGCCGCCGCGCCGGCCACGCCCCCGGAACCCGCCCAGAAGCCCTGGCTGGACCGCTCCCTTAGCGCGGATCAGCGCGCCCAGCTGGCCGTGAAAGCCATGACCCAGCAGGAGAAGCTGCGCTGGGTGCTGGGCTGGTTCGGCAACGATTTTGCCAACAAGACCAAGAAGCACCCGGATGCGCTGCCGCAGTCGGCCGGCTTCATCCCGGGTACGCCGCGCCTCGGCCTGCCGTCCTTGTTCGAGGCCGACGCCGGCCTGGGCGTCGCCTCGCAGGCCGGACCCAATGTGCGCGAGCGGACCTCGCTCCCTTCCGGCCTCGCCACCGCGTCGAGCTGGGACCCGAAGGTGGCCTACGCCGGCGGCGCCATGATCGGCGCCGAGGCGCGCGCCTCGGGCTTCAACGTGATGCTGGCGGGTGGCGTGAACCTGATGCGCGATCCGCGCAATGGCCGCAACTTCGAATACGCGGGCGAGGATCCGCTGCTGGCGGGCGTCATGGTCGGCAATGCGGTCAAGGGCATCGAATCGAACCATATCGTTTCGACGGTCAAGCACTACGCGCTGAACGACCAGGAAACCGGCCGCAACGAACTCGATGCACGCATCGACAAGACGGCCTTCCGCATGTCCGACCTGCTGGCGATGGAGCTGGCGCTGGGGCAATCGGACGCCGGCTCGGTGATGTGCTCCTATAACCGCGTCAACGGGCCCTATGCCTGCGAAAACGACTGGCTGCTGAACCAGGTGCTGAAGCGCGACTGGGGCTTCCGCGGTTTCGTGATGTCCGACTGGGGCGCCACCCACAGCACCGTGGCCGCCGCCAACAATGGCCTGGACCAGCAGTCCGGCCATGAATTCGACAAGTCGACCTACTTCGGCGGCGCGCTCGAAGAAGCCGTGAAGACCGGCGCCGTGCCGCAGGCGCGCCTGGACGACATGGTCTACCGTATCGTGCGCACCATGTTCGCCAAGGGCGTGGTCGACAACCCGGTGAAGGAGGGCGGCGCGATCGACTTCAAGGCCCACGCTGCGGTCAGCCGCACGACGGCGGAAGAAGGCATGGTGCTGCTCAAGAACGAGGGGCGCGTGCTGCCGCTGGCGAGGAGCGTGCGCACGATTGCCCTCATCGGCGGCCACGCGGACGTGGGCGTGCTGGCCGGCGGCGGTTCCTCGCTGGTCTACCCGGTGGGCGGCAATGCGGTCAAGGGCCTGAAGCCGGATACCTGGCCGGGCCCGGTGGTCTACCACCCGTCCTCGCCGCTGCGTGCGATCCAGGCGCAGGCGCCGAACGCGAAGCTGGTGTATGACGACGGCACGGATCCGGCGCGTGCGGCGCGCGTCGCCAGCCAGGCCGATGTCGCCCTGGTGTTCGCGACCCAGTGGACCGGCGAATCCGTCGACGCCGAATCGCTGGCGCTGCCGGACCGCCAGGACGAGCTGGTCGCCTCCGTGGCCGGCGCGAATGCGCGCACCGTGGTGGTGTTAGAGACCGGCGGTCCGGTCGCCATGCCCTGGCTGGCCAAGGTGCCGGCCGTGCTGGAAGCCTGGTACCCGGGCACCAGCGGCGGCGAAGCGATCGCCAACGTGCTGTTCGGCGCGGTGAACCCGTCCGGCCACCTGCCGGCCACCTTCCCGGCCTCGGAGCAGCAGCTGCCGCGCCCGACCGTGGACGGCGATCCGAAGAATCCGGAGCTGCAGTTCGCCGTCGATTACAAGGAAGGCGCGGCGGTCGGCTACAAGTGGTTCGACCTCAAGGGCCACAAGCCGCTGTTCCCCTTCGGGCATGGCCTGTCCTATACCACTTTCGCGTATTCGGGCCTGTCCGGCCAGGTGCGCGACGGTCGCCTGCACGTGCGCTTCAAGGTAACGAACACCGGCAGCGTCGCCGGCAAGGACGTGCCCCAGTTGTATGTGTCGCCGCTGTCCGTCAAGTGGGAGGCGCCGAAGCGCCTGGCCGGCTGGGACAAGGTGGCGCTGCAGCCTGGTGAATCGAAGGAAGTCGAGCTGGCGGTGGAGCCGCGCGTGCTGGGCAGTTTCGACGAGAAGTCGCGCAGCTGGCGTATTGCCGGGGGCAAGGTCCGCCTGACCCTGGCCGAGGATGCTGCCGGCACCAATGGCAGCAGCGTGACAGTGGATCTGCCGGCCAGCACGCTGGACGCGCGCGGCGCCAGGAAGGCGCGATGAGCCGGGCGGCGCGGTTCGCCGCGCTGCTGCTGGTCCTGGGCGGGTGGGGCGGTGCTGCATTAGCGGCATCGGGGCCGCCTGCGGACGCCTTCGTCGCCGTCAAGGGGACGCAGTTGGTGCGCAAGGGCCAGCCTTATTATGTGGCCGGCGCCAATCTCTGGTACGGCGGCTACCTCGGCGCCCCCACCGGGGTCGGCCAGCGCGCGCGCCTGCTGCAGGAGCTCGACCGGCTGAAGGCGCTCGGCATCAACAACCTGCGCGTGCTCGCGGTATCGGAAAAGACCGCGATGCGCAGCGCGGTCAGCCCGGCCACCACCTCGGCGCCGGGGCAGTACGATGAAGAGCTGCTGCAGGGCCTGGATTTCCTGCTGGCCGAACTGGGCAAGCGCGACATGACGGCGGTGCTCTACCTGAACAACTTCTGGCAGTGGTCGGGCGGCATGACCCAGTACCTGAACTGGTTCACCGGCAGCCCGGCCCACGATCCGAACGAGAGCAAGGATTACGAGCGCTTCATGGCCGAGAACGCGCGCTTCTACGGCAACGCCAGGGTTCAGGCCGCGTACCGCCGGGTGATTGCGCATCTGGTCGGGCGCACCAACACGGTCAGCGGCAAGCCTTACCGCGAGGACCCGGCCATCATGGCCTGGCAGCTGGCGAACGAGCCGCGTCCCGGCAATGGCAAGGCCACGGCGGCCGAGAAGAAGGCCTACGTCAAATGGATCGCGGACACCGCGCATTACCTCCGTTCGCTCGACGCCCGGCACATGGTCAGCAGCGGCAGCGAAGGCCTGGCAGGGTCTGCGGAGGACGGCCAGCTTTACCTCGACGCGCACGCAAGCAAAGACATCGCCTATCTGACTTATCACCTGTGGCCGACCAACTGGAGCTGGTTCGATCCGAAACGACCGGACCAGACCTGGGACGGCATGATGGACAAGAGCCTGCGCTACCTGAACGTCCACATCGACTACGCGAAGACCCTGGGCAAGCCCATCGTGCTCGAGGAATTCGGCCTGAACCGCGATGGCGGCGCCTTCGACAGGACATCGTCGACCGGCGCGCGCGACCGCTTCTACGGCGCCGTGTTCGGGCTGGTGGAACAGCGCGCGGCTGCGGGCGACCCCATCGCCGGCTGGAACTTCTGGGCCTGGGGCGGGGCAGGGCGGGCGGCCAACACCGATTACTGGTGGCGTCCGGGGAACGACTTCGTCGGCGATCCGCCGCAGGAAGAGCAGGGCCTGTACTCGGTGTTCGACAGCGACGCCAGTACGCTCCAGGTGATCGGGCAGTCGGCGCAGCGCCTGCATGCGCTGGCAGGGAGCAAGCAGGCGGCGGCTCTGGAACTGGACAGCCTGTACCGGGACCACATGGTGCTGCCGCGGCATAAGGCGATCGTCTCGGGCCGCGCGGCGCCGGGTCAGCGCATCACGGTGAGCGGCTTCGGCGGCGCCTGGCAAAGCACTGCGGGCCAAGACGGACACTTCAGCGTGGCCCTGCCGGACTTCGCACCGGGACGGACCGACGCCCTTACCGTCGCAGGCGCCGGCGGCCAGCAGCTGAGGCTCGCCGACGTCGTCACCGGCGACGTCTACCTGTGCTCCGGCCAGTCCAACATGCAGCTGCCGGTCATGCGCGCGTTGAACTGGGACGTGGTGATCGCCAACTCGGCCAACCCGGACCTGCGCATGGCAACGGTGGCGGTGGATCCGGCGCCGGCGCCGCGCGAGCGGCTGGCGAAGCCTGTCTCGTGGGAGGCTGCGTCGCCGCAGACCATCGCCAACTGGTCCGCCACCTGTTATTTCTTCGGCCAGGACTTGCAGCAAAAGGTGCACGTGCCCGTCGGCCTGGTGCATGCGTCGCTGGGCGGCTCCAACATCACCGCCTGGCTCTCGCCCCAGGCGTCGCTGCCGGGCTACGCCAGGCAGCAGGACCTGTTGAAGATTTATTCGGCCGATCCGTCCAGGGCGAACATCGCCTTCGGCCAGGAGGTCGAGCAGTGGTGGCAGGCGACCGGCGGGCCCGGAAGGCCCTGGGACACCACGCCCGCCGAGCTGGCACGATGGCGCGCCGTGCCCGACGTGGCGAAGAATTGGGAAAAGTGGGGCGTGCCGGAACTGTCGGCCTATGACGGCAGCGTGTGGTACGGGGCCTCGGTCCGCTTGAATGCGGCGCAGGCCAAGCAGGCCGCCACGCTCGAACTCGGCCTGATCGACGACATCGACGTCAGCTGGGTGAACGGCAAGCCGGTCGGCATGACGGCGGGCGCCGGCACGCCGCGCGCCTATCCGCTGCCTGCGGGCGCCCTCAAGGCCGGCGACAACACGATCGTCGCCAATATCGTCGATCTGTGGAGCTTCGGCGGCATGTTTGGCGATCAGCCGCGCCGGCTCCGCCTTGGCGATGGCAGTATCGTCGCGCTCACCGACTGGCACTGGCAGATTGCGCCGGCGGCGCAGAAGTACCCGCCGCGCGCGCCGTGGGATGCGATGTCCGGGGTGAGCGTGCTGCACAACGGGATGATCGCCCCGCTCGGCAGCTTCGCGTTCAGCGGCGCGCTGTGGTACCAGGGGGAGACAAATGTCGGCACGCCTTACCAGGACTTGCTGACCCGCCTGTTCAAGGACTGGCGCGGGCAGTTCGGCAAGGACATGCTGTTCGCGGTCGTCCAGCTGGCGAACTACGGCGTGCGCATGGCGCAACCCGCCGAATCCGCAACGGCACGCCTGCGCGAGGACCAGCGCCTGGCGGTGGCCGCCGACCCCAAGGCCGTGCTGGTGACGGCAGTCGATGCCGGCGAGCCTGGCGACATCCATCCCGCCAACAAGCAGCTGGTCGGGCAGCGCCTGGCGCGTGCGGTCGCGGTGCGGCTGTATGGCCAGGCCGGCGCCGCCTCGGGGCCGATGATCAGGTCCGCGGTGGCGGACGGCAGCCGCATCGTTCTCGATTTCGACAACGTCGAGGGGACGCTGCTGGCCTATGGATCGAACCGGCCGATCGGCTTCGAAGCATGCGGGCCCTCCGCCTGCCATTGGGTGGACGCGCAGGTTGCGGGATCCCGCATCCTGCTGCCCGACGACGGCAGCGTGAGCAAGGTCCGCTTCTGCTGGGCCGACGCGCCTACCTGCACGCTGTACGACAGCAAATCGGGCTTGCCCGCCTTCCCCTTCGAACAGTCGATAAAGCGCTGAAACAAGGCGCTGAAAAAAGAACCGCCGCCGGGGCCTTGCGGGCCGCGGCGGCCGTGCCTGCCGATACGGCCGAAGCCGTATCGAATCACCTCACATCAGAACGAGTACTGCGCCACCACCGTGTAGCGCGGACCGCTCATGAACACTTGGCGAGTGAAGTTGCCCGCGTGCTGCTCCATGATCTGGCGCGTGTACGAGTTGGTCAGGTTGGTGGCTTCCAGGCCGACGCGGAACTTGTCCGTGAAGTCGTAGAAGATCGACGCGTCCAGCTGGCCGTACGGCGCCTGGTACAGCGGCAGGCCGAATGCCTGGTCGCTGGTCGTGGTCGGGATCAGGAACTTGTCGGCCGGTGCATTCGGGTTGGTGTTCAAACCGTTGTTGCCGCGGCTGCCCCACTGGTTCACGCCCAACAGGTAGCGCGAGCGCCAGTTGTACGCCATGCGCATCGACAGGCCGTGCTGTTCGTACATGACCGCGAGGTTGATCGTGTGACGCGACAGACCCTGCAGCGGGGTATTGCCGAACACGCGGCCATCGGTGTCGCAGCCGTTGATGTACAGGTTGTAGTTCGCCGAGGCGTCGCTACCCTGGCACCACGCGTCGAACACCGGATTGTTCAGCGTGCGGCGGCTCGACACGTAGGTCCAGCTTGCCTGGGTGCCGATACCCTTCAGCCAGTCGGGAACGAAATCGTAGTACTGCTGGTGCGCGATTTCGAAGCCGCGGGCGAAGCCCTTGGCGCCGTTGACCGGACCGGTGACGGTGAAGTTCTGCGGCTTGCCATTCACGTCGTTGGCCGTGTAGGTATAGGCCTGGGTCGTGATGATGTCCTTGATGTCCTTGTTGAAGGCCGAGAAGGTCAGGGAGCCGGCTTTCGCGAAGTACCATTCCGCGGTCAGGTCGACGTTGGTCGAGGTGGTCGGCTTCAGGTAGGCGTTGCCGTCGCTGGTGCCGGTCAGGCTGGTGCCGTCGAAACGCACGCCGGTCGTATTGCCTGCAGCGTCCTTGGTGGTCGTCGACAGGTTCTGCGCGTTCAGCGTCGTCTGCACCTGCAGCTGGCCGAAGTCCGGACGCGACATCGCCTTGGCGAGGGCGAAGCGGAACTGCAGCTGGTCGTTGTACTTCATCCGCAGGTTCAGGCTCGGCAGCCAGTTGTGGTAGGAGTTCTCGGCCGCCATGCGCTGCGCGAACGCGGCGATGTTGACCAGCTTGTCCTGACCCTGTACAGGCGTGCCGTCCGTGGGCAGATTCACCGTCGGCGGCGTGTACGAGACATAGCCGCTGCCGGTGTTGTTGGTCTTCACGTAGCGCAGGCCGATGTTGCCGTCGATCGGGTATTTCAGATTGTCCCAGCCGAAGCGCAGCTGGGCATAGGCGGCGCGGGTCTTCTCGCTCTGCGTGTTGGTGGCGGCCGGATCGGCGAAGCTCGCGGGCTTCCACGGATCGCAGCTCGAACCCTGTTCCTTGCACAGCACGTCATGGTAGGCGTGGATCTTGGACCACTGCTCGGGGAAGCCGCGCACCGTGGCCTCATCGGCGAACAGCATCGGCGGGATGTTGTATTTGCCGTCGAAGAAGTTGTCGATCGTCTGCAGCGAAGCGCCGCCGGCGAAACGCGGATCGTTGAGGCGGGCGACGTGGGGGATCTGCCAGCCTTCCATCCACGGGAAGGTAATCGCCTGCCAGTTGTAGAACTTCTGCGCCTTGTTGTTCTCGCCGTCGCGATTGGCCATGCGCACGCCGAAGCGGATGTCGCGCAGCACCGGGTCGTCGAAGGAGAACTTGACGTCCGACTTCCACGCCTTCTGGGTCGCGGTGGCGCGGTCCAGGGCTTCCTGGGTGTAAGCCCAGTAGTAGTTGCTGGGGTCGGCCATGTAGGCGGGCGAACCCAGGGTGATCAGCGGGACCTTGCCGGTCATGTCCAGCGTCTGGTTCGGCATGATGAAGCCGGTCGAGACGTCGGCGTCGAATCCTTCGGTGGTCGAGCGCACATGCTGGAAATCGTTGGTCCAGGTCAGGCTCGGGGTGACGCGCCACTGCACGTTCAGCGCGGTGTCGGCGGTGGTGTTATAGCGCGAGTTGATGCGCTGCGAGCTGTTGAACGGCGAACCTTTATAGGTCGGATTCGAGATCGTACCGCTCTGGAACACGCCGTTGCTGTCGAAGACCGAGTCCGCGCTCGGCACCTGCTGGTACCACTTGTCCTCGGACGAGGCGACCACGTGCTCGTCCAGGTCTTCCTTGTAGCGGGTGCGGAAGTAGGTCAGGCCGGCCGTCAGGTCCTTGACCGGGCGCCACTGGAAGGCGGCGTAGTCGCCGCGGCGGACGCGGTCGAAGTCCTGCGAGCGGTAGCCCACGCCCAGCGGAATCCATTGCGTCTTGGCGCGGTCGTAGAGTTTCGGATCGGTCGAATTCACGTGCGGCCAGTACGGGTCGACGCCGACGCCGTCCGACCGGGTCGGGCTCTTAGTGTGGGCGAGATCGACCAGGGCGCCGAATTCGCCGAACGGGGTGTTCCAGCGGTTCGACAGCAGCAGGGTGCCGCTCGGGGAAGGCGCGCCCTTGAGCAGCGTCGAATAGGTTTCCGTCGCACCCAGCACGCCCTTGAAGCCCTTGTAGTCGAAGGGCATGGCCGTGCGCAGGTTGACCAGGCCGGCAATCGCGCCTTCGACCTGTTCGGCGGACGGGTTCTTGTAGACGTCGACGCCGGCCATCAGCTCGGGCGGCACGTCGGCGAAGCCGAGCGAACGGCCGCCGCCGGCCGCGAACGCGTCGCGGCCGTTCAACTCCGAACGCACATAGGTCAGGCCGCGCACCGACACGCCGGAGCCTTCGACGGATTGGCGGTTCGGATCGCCCGCCATGTTACGGTCGATGGTGACGCCGGCGATACGCTGCAGCACCTCGGTGACCGAACGGTCGGGCAGCTTGCCGATGTCTTCGGCGACGATCGAATCGACGACTTCGTCGGAATCCTGCTTGAGTTTTTGTGCGGACTGCAGAGCGGCGCGCTGGCCGCTCACCACCACGACGTTGGGGTTCTTGCCCTGCGCCTGCTCGGTGCCGGTGGTATCCGCCGTCTGGGCCCATGCCGCACTGGTATACAGCACGACAACCTGTGCGACCGCCGTGGCGATCGCGGTTTTCTGGAACTTGCTCACTATGTCTCCTGATATATGTTTTTTATCTAGCAGGTTGCACTACCCAGTGCAGCGTTTAGTGACTAACACTGGTTGTTATACGCTACCATATAAGTTAGTTGGAAAGCCTATCACACGATAACTTTTGTGATTTCACAACACTCTTGGCCAGGAAATGCACTCAAAAAGTGCAGGTGCGGATCATCATTGACATCGGTTTTCCTATAGAGCCGAAATCGGTTTCAGGTTTTTGAAACAGCTGTGCCACTTCTTGAGGCGCAGCGCCTGGCAGCGCACCAGAACAGCTCATGCGGTTTTTCTTATTCTGGCCGGACCGTGCCGGTGGACTAAACAGTCGGCTCGAAAACTGGTGTTAGCGTGAACATTTGTCTTGCAATATTTCATATTGCTGGCTTAGGATATTTGCAGAGCCTGCCAGCAGTGCCGGCGCCGGCCAGTCCCGGACACTCACATCGGAGGAATTTTGAGACACAGGAAACTCGTGTTGGGGCTGGCCCTTGTTCATGTTGCGATGGCCGCCCGGGCCGCGGGCGCCGCCGAGCTGCCGCGCATCGTCGAGCGCGACGGCCGCCATGCGCTGATGGTCGACGGCGCGCCTTTCCTGGTGCTGGGCGGCCAGGCGCACAACTCCAGCAACTACCCGGGCGCACTGCCCAAGGTCTGGGCCGCGCTGAAGGACGCGCAGGCCAACACGCTGGAGATTCCGGTGGCTTGGGAGCAGATCGAAGCGCGCGAGGGCAGCTTCGACTTCCGCTACGTCGACACCCTGGTCGCCGAAGCGCGCCGCAACAAGCTGCGGCTGGTGCTGCTGTGGTTCGGCACCTGGAAGAACACCGGGCCGTCCTATGCGCCTGAGTGGGTCAAGCTGGACAACCGGCGCTTCCCGCGCATGCTCGACAAGGACGGCAAACCCAGTTACTGCCTGTCGCCGTTCGGCGACGCCACGCTGGCGGCCGATAAAAAGGCCTTCGTGGCGCTGATGGCGCACCTGCGCAAGATCGACGCCGAAAAGCGGACCGTGATCATGGTGCAGGTCGAGAACGAAGTCGGTACCTACGGACTGGTGCGCGACTACGCGCCCCGCGCCCAGGCCGCGTTCGCGCAGCCGGTGCCGGCGGCGGTGCTGGCGCGCCAGCAGCCCGCGCCGGGGCGCAAGGCAGCCGGCAGCTGGGAAGAGGTGTACGGCGATTACGCCGAGCAGTACTTCCACACCTGGGCCATCGCCAGCTATATCGAGGAGATCGCGAAAGCCGGACGCGCCGTCTACGACCTGCCGATGTACGTCAACAATGCCCTGCGCGACCCCGGTACGCCGCCCGCGCCCGCGGCACCTTGGAAGAGTGACTTCGCCAGCGGCGGCCCGACCTGGGACACGATAGGCATCTACAAGGCGGCCGCCCCGCACATCGACTTTGCCGCGCCGGACATCTACATGCCGGAGTCGGTCAAGGTCAGCGCCAACCTGGAGCGCTACCAGCGGCCGGACAATGCGCTGATGGTGCCGGAAATGGGCAACGCCGCCGGCTATGCGCGCTACGTCTACCAGATCCTGGGCCGTGGCGCGCTGGGCGTGGCGCCCTTCGGCATCGACTACGCCAGCTACAGCAACTACCCGCTGGGCTCGAAACACACCGACCGCCGCATGGTCGAGCCCTTCGCGGCCGTGTACCGGGCCTTCGCGCCCATGCAGCGGCAATGGGCGCGCTGGGCCTTCGAAGGCCGCACCCACGGGGTCGCGGAAGGCGACGACCGTGCGCCGCAGAGCGTGGCGCTGGACGGGTGGCAGGCCACGGTCTCCTTCCGCGAATTCCAGTTCGGCGAACGTAGCTGGATGAAGGCCGACGATTATCCCGAGGGCACCGCCACCCCCGGCGGCGGCGTCGCCATCGCCCAGACCGGCCCCGACGAATTCGTGCTGGTGGGGCAGCAGGCGCGCGTCAAATTGTCCGGCGGCCCCGGCAAGGCCGGGAAGATGACGGCGTATGCGCGCGTCGAGGAAGGGCGTTTCGACGCCGCCGGCACTTGGATCATGGAACGCAACTGGAACGGCGACCAGACCGACTACGGCCTGAACCTGCCGGCCACGCCGACCGTCCTGAGGGTCAGGATGGGAACGGTCAAACAATAAAACATACCGAAATCAGGAGACGAAACACATGCACATGACGAAAGTCGCGGCAGCAGTGCTGCTGCTGTCCGCGGGCGCCCAGGCGCTGGCCGGCAGCTACCAGAAGACCGCCACCGGCATCGAGGTGAAACCCGACCGGGGCGCCGCGAAACTGGTCCGCCTGAATCTGATGAGCGACAACATCATCCAGGTGCTGAAGCTCGACGCGCCCTCGAAGACGCTCACGCCCTCGCTGATGACGGTGGCCGCGCCCTGCGCCTGCGCCTTCGACGTCACCGCATCGCGGCTCGGCAAGGACCAGGCGGTGCTGCTGAAGGCCGGCAGGATCTCCGCCGCGGTCTCGCTGAAGGATGGCCGGGTGTCCTTCTTCGACGCTGCCGGCAAGCCTATCCTGGTGCAGGCCGCCGAGAGCATCAAGCCGGTCACGGTGGGCGGCAAGCCCTACCTGGCGGTCAAGGAAGGCTTCAATCACGGCACCGGCGACGCTTTCTACGGCCTGGGCCAGCACCAGAACGCGCAGATGAACTACAACGGCGAAGACGTGCTGCTGGCCCAGCACAACATGATCGCCTCGGTGCCCTTCGTGGTCTCGGACAAGAACTACGGGCTGCTGTGGGATAACAACGGCATCAGCCGCTTCGGCGACCCCACGCCCTATGCGTGGATGTCGCGCGATCTGACGCTGCGTGACGACCAGGGGAAGAAGGGCGGCCTGACGGCGCGCTACTACAGCGGCGACAAGCTGCTGCTCACGCGCCGCGAGAAGGACATCGCCTACCAGTACCTGAAGGACGTGGCCGAGAACTGGCCGAAGGAACTGCCGCCGCTCAAGGACATCAAGGATGCGCGCGTGGTCTGGGACGGCACGATGGAGAGCGACAAGCCGGGCGTGCACAAGATGCAGCTGTATTCGTCCGACTACGCCACGCTGTCCGTCGACGGCAAGCAGGTGATGGACGTCTGGCGCCAGGGCTGGAACCCGTGGTACCACAATTTCGAGCTTCGTTTTGAAAAGAACAAGCCGGTCAGGATGCACCTGGAGTGGAAGACCACCAGCGGCATGGTAGCGATCACCCACAACAATCCGCTGCCGGCGCCGGAACGTCATTCGTTGACCATGTCCTCGGAAATCGCGGAGGCGGTCAACTACTACGTGATCAGCGCCGACAACATGGACCGCGTGATCGCCGGCTACCGCCAGCTGACCGGCCAGCAGCCAATGATGCCGAAGTGGGCCTATGGCTTCTGGCAGTCGCGCCAGCGTTACGAGACCCAGCAGCAGCTGCTGGACACGGTGGCGGAATACCGCAAGCGCGGCTGGCCGCTGGATAACATCGTGCAGGACTGGTTCTACTGGCCCGAGAACGGCTGGGGCTCGCACGACTTCGACAAGGCCCGCTTCCCGGATCCGAAGGGCATGGTCGGCGCCGTCCACAAGCAGCACGCGCGCATCATGATCTCCATCTGGGGCAAGTTCTACGCGAATACCGACAACTACAAGGAGCTCGCGGCCAAGGGCCACATGTGGACGAAGAACGTGGAGAACGGGGACCTCGACTGGGTCGGGCCGGGCTACAAGAACAGCCACTACGATCCCTACACGAAGGAAGCGCGCGACATCTACTACCGCCAGATCAGGAAGCTGGTCAAGCTGGGCTTCGACGCCTGGTGGATGGACAATACCGAGCCGGACATCCTGTCGAACACCCGCCCGGAAGACTTCAAGAAGCTGATCGGGCCCACCGTCTACGGCGCCGGCGAAGTCACCTTCAACCCCTACAGCCTGGTGCATTCGGGCGGCATGGCCGAGGGCCTGCGCCGCGACCAGCCGGACACCCGCCAGTTCATCCTGTCGCGCTCGGGCTTCGCCGGCATCCAGCGCAATTCGGTGGCGGTGTGGAGCGGGGACACGGTCAGCCGCTGGAACAACCTGTACGACCAGATCGCCTCGGGCGTCAACTTCTCAATGTCGGGCATCCCGAACTGGACCCACGACATCGGCGGTTATGCGCAGGAGACGCGTTACCAGGTCGGCGACGTCGGTTCGGCCCAGGAAAACCGCAGCACCGGCAGCAAGGGCGCGAACCCGGAAGATATGAAGGAATGGCGCGAGCTGAATCTGCGCTGGTTCCAGTTCGGCGCCTTCTCGCCGCTGTTCCGTTCGCACGGCGAAGTGGTCAAGCGCGAGATCTACAACCTGTCTCTAGGGGACGACGCGATGCGCGACGCCATGGTCTGGTACCTGAAGCTGCGCTACCGCCTGATGCCCTATATTTACACGATGGCGTCCGACACCCATTTCAATTCCGGCACCATGATGCGCGGCCTGGTGATGGACTTCCCGCACGACGACAAGGTCAAGAACATCAAGGACCAGTACATGTTCGGCCCCAGCCTGATGGTGGCCCCGGTGACGAGCTACGGCGCGCGTGAGCGCCAGGTCTACCTGCCGGCGGGTGCCGACTGGGTCGACTTCCATACCGGCGAGCGTTACCAGGGCGGCGCCGGCGTGACCGTGCAGGCGCCCCTGAACCGGATCCCGCTGTTCGTGAAGGCCGGCGCGGTGTTGACCACCGGCCCGGTGACCCAGTACGTGGACGAGAAGCCGGACGCGCCCATCCTGCTGCAGGTCGTTGCCGGCGCGAGCGGCGAAACCAGTCTGTACGAGGACGACGGCGTGACCAACGCCTACGCGCGCGGCGAGTACAGCCGGATTCCGGTGCGCTACGACGACAGCACGGGTACGGTGACGATCGGCGAGCGCGCCGGCCAGTACAAGGGCATGCCGCTCAAGCGCGAGTTCCGCGTGCGCCTGCTGCGCCCGGGCGCGGCGCCTGCCGCCGACCTGGATGCCTTCGACAAGGCCGTCAGCTACGACGGCAAACCGGTCGCGGTGACGCTGTGATGGGCCGGCGGACCTTCCTGGCCGCGCTGCTGCTGTCGGCCCTGGCCGGCGGCCAGGCGCTGGCCGGCACGTTCATCGCTCCAGACCACAAGAACCTGCAGTACACCGGCCGCATCGACTTTTCGACCCCCGCGGCGCCCAGCCTGTCCTGGCCAAACAGCTCGATCGCCGGCAACTTCACCGGCAGCTCGCTGGCCCTGACGCTCGACGACCAGTACGGGAAGAACTACTTCAACGTCTTCATCGACGGGGTCGAGACTGCGCCCTATATCATCGAGGCCGCGCAAGGCAGCAAGCGCTACCTGGTCGCGCAGGGGCTGGAGCCGGGCCGGCACAGCTTCCTGGTCACCAAGCGCAGCGAAGGGGAGGAGGGCGCGACCGTGCTGCGCGGCCTGGAGCTGGACGAGGGCGCCACCCTGCTGCCGCCGCCACCGCGGCCACGGCACCGGATCGAGTTCTTCGGCGACTCGATCACCAGCGGCGCGGGCAACGAAGCGCCGCTGAACGGCCGCGACGACCTGGTGCGAGAGAAGAACAGCTACATGACCTACGCGTCGATCGCGGCCCGCAAGCTGGATGCGGAAGTGCATCTGACTTCGCAAAGCGGGATCGGCCTGATGATCAGCTGGTTCCCGTTCACCATGCCCGACTTCTACGACCAGCTCAGCGCTGTGGGCAATAACGACACTCGCTGGGATTTCTCGCGCTGGACGCCGGAGGTGGTGGTGATCAACCTGCTGCAGAACGACAGCTGGCTGATCGGCCGCGACCACAAACTGCAGCCGGAGCCGGATGAAGACCAGCGCATCGAGGCCTACCGCGGTTTCGTGAAGCGCATCCGCCAGCTTTACCCGAATGCTTATATCGTGTGCGCGCTGGGCAGCATGGAAGCGACCAGGGCCGGCTCGCCCTGGCCGGGCTATGTGAAGACGGCCGTCGAGCGCATGCGCAGGCAGGACGGCGAACAGCGTATCGACACCCTGTTCTTCGACTTCACCGGCTACGGCCAGCACCCGCGGGTGCGGCAGCACCAGGATAACGCCGCCAAGCTGGCCAGCTTCATCAGGGAGCGGATGGGCTGGTGAGCCAGCGTGCCCGGTAGCCCTCGGCCAGCTGGGTCTCGCCGCGCTCCGTCAGGAAGGCATAGGCGCGTGCGCAAGCCGGCTTGACCGCATCGGGGTCGAGCTCCATTGCCCGGTCCAGCAGGGCCAGGCCTTCGTATTCGCCCTTGTCGAGACGCAGGCAGCCTTCCAGATAGAGGCCCACCGGCTTGCCCGGATGGGCGGCGTTGAAATCGGCGAAGGCCTGGCGCAGGTCGGTATCGGGCTCGAGGTCCATGGCCAGGCGCAGCATCTCGAGCTCGCGCTCGGCGTCGCGTTCCGGCATCTCCCTCAGCTCGGCCAGGCGGGCGCGCTGGGCCTGGGTTTCCGCGTGGCGTTCGGCCCAGCCCTGGGCGACGCCGGCGGCCCATCCATCCTGCAGTTCCTGGCGCAGCGCGGGAAGGGCGGCGCCGAACCAGGCCTGGCTGGCGGTATTGCCGTCGACCGAAGGCGGCAATGCCTGCAGGATGTCGGGGTCCTTCGACAGTGCCGACAGGCGCGCGCGCAGGGTCGGATGGGTGTCGGTGACGTCGCCCTCGCGGTCGAGGGCTTCGCTCAGCCAGCGCGTGCGGTTCTCGTCGCCGGCGCCGGTGAGGGCCAGGGAGGCCCAGGCGTGCATCAGGTCCTTCGGCGGCGCCGGTTCGTCGCCGACCCGGCGGTAGGTCGCCTGCAGGTATTCCTGGTAATGCGGCGCGGCCAGGTTGACGCGCTTGAGCGCATGCGCGGCGCTGCGCGCACCGACCAGTTCGGCGGAGGCGGCGTCCGCCTTGTATTCGTCGGCGCGGGCCAGCACATAGGTGTAGGCATTGAAGTAGGGCGCATACCAGCGCACCAGCGGCACCACCAGCTTCGCGAGCCAGCCCTGGAAGTGGTCGAGATAGGCCTGCAGCGTCGCCCAGGTGTGGCGCAGGCGGTAGATGAAGGCCGAGAAGCGGCCATGCGAGCCGGCCAGGTGGCCATACTCGTGCGCCACGACCGCCATCGCCTCGTCCGGCGCCAGGCATTCCAGCAGCGGCAGGCCAAGCAGCAGGTAGTTGCGGGGCCAGCCGACCAGGCCGAAGGCGGGCCGCTGCACCACCGCGGCATTCATGTCGTTCACCACCAGCACATGGTGGAAACGCGGGCCGGACATCTTGCGGCGCATGTCGTCCAGGGCCTCGAACAGGGCGGGTGCCTGCTCGCGCGTGATCTCGCGGCCGTCAGGGGCCGGCAGCCGTACGAACAGCGCCTGCACCGCCGACTTCAGGGTGAACCACAGGGGAATCGCCAGCAGGAACAGGAGCTTGCCCAGCTTGAGCAGCAGGATCAGCGCCGCGCCACCGGTGAAGGCCAGGGCGCCGGCGATGCCCACCAGCGCGACCAGGCCGAAGCCGATGGTCGCCAGCACCACGGCGAGGATGCCGAAACCCAGCAGCGCAAGCAGCGCCACCTTGACCCGGTACTGCCCGGGTGCGGCGGCGCTTTCCTGCTCGAGGCGGGCGACGATGTTCTTGAATTGGTCGATTTCCACTTAGGCTCCCGGAATGCGTATGGCTGACCAGCGATCGTATCTCCCCTAGCCGTCCGGGCGCAATCGGCGAGCGTTGCGAAAACGATACTCCTCAAGGAGCGGATCGGCCGGGCCCGATGATCCGGAATTCGCCGGCCAGGTGCATCATGCTCATCAGGTAGAGCATGCCGTCGAAGTAGCGCTGTTCGCCGGCCGGCATCGGGGTGTTCCACAGCTCTCTGAGGAAGGCGTCCGGCATCTGGCCCGGCGCCGCCGCCAGCGCGCCGACGGCGGCGCCGGCCAGCATGCCCACCGAATGCCGGGTCGACAGCGGGCGGCCGTCCAGCGTGTAGCGGTCGGCGAAGGACTGCAGCCCCTGCGTGTGCAGGAAAGCCTGCAGGCGGTCGCTCAGCTGCCGTTCGCGCTGGTCCTTGCCCCACCAGCTGTAGTCCACCGACCAGTTGCTGATGGTGCGCCAGCTGTCGTAGGCGAAGGAACCCGGGCTGCCGTCCCAGCCCGGCAGCGGCTTGCCGTCGAAGTCTGCGCGGTCCGGCCCCAGCCCGGTGACAGGGTGCGAGACCTTCACGAAATAGTTGCGGCTGACTTCGGCGGCGCGCGCCCAGAAGGCGCGGTCCTCGGCCGGTCCCCAGCGCGCCCACAGCTCGTAGAAGGCCGGCAGGTGGTAGGACGGGTCGCTGCCGGGGACGTTCGTCTCGGGCACGAAGCGCACCATGTGGCTGGCCTCGTCGACCATCGGGCCGACCGTGACCTGGCGCGGCGCGTGGGGCGGGCGCCGGGGCGGCCAGGGTTTGCCCTGTTGGGCGGCGAGCGCCTGTTCGCTGCGGTTGTTGGGGCTCGGCCAGGGCTGGTCGGGCTCGACGAAGGGAGGGTCCTGCGGATGGATGCGGAGGGGCGTGGTGCCGCTCGCCATCGGGTGGTGGCGCATGGTGCGCAGGATCTTGTCGGCTTCCGCCCGGTAGTCGTAGATGCCCTTGCCGTTGCCCCAGCGGTTCGCGGCGAAATACAGCGCCATGACGTAGTATTCCTCGCCATCCGGCGCGGCGCCGGTGGCGCGCGGGCTGCCGTCGGTATTCATCGACCAGGCGAAGTAGCCGTGCGAGGGATTGGCCGGGTCGGTGGTCAGCATATGCGTCTTCGACCAGTTCCAGAGCGCGTCGAACTCGCGCTTCTTCCCCAGCTGGACCGCGATCATCATCCCGTAGCTCATGCCTTCGCTGCGGGCGTCGTTGTTGGCCCAGTCGGTGATGTAGGCCAGCGGACCGTCGGCGTTGGCGCCGGTCTCGAAATACACGCGTTCTTCCTGGCCGTCGCCATGGAAGAACTGCTGGAAGGCGCGTTCTATCCTGCGGTGGGTTTCTTCGGGTTTGATGCCGAGGCGTTCGGCGAACAGGTTGGGGTAGCGCTGCGAGGCGTAGGCGCCGGCCGCGGCATAAGAGGGCATGCTGCAGGCCAGCGCGGCGGCCACGGTCGTGGCGAGGAGAGTTTTCCTTATCATCTCAGGCCGCCTTCACGGACGCCGTCGCCGCTGCAGCCTGGCTCGCGACATAAACGCCATGCTCCGGCATCTTCGCCACCGCCTGCGCAATCAGGTCGCGCAAGCCGGCAAAGTGGCCGTGCACCACGCGGATATCGACGCGGTCGACCTGTGGATCGTAGCGCTTCGGCACCACGCCGAGGCCCATCATCATGGCCACCCAGGAGGGCTCGGCGAAGCCGGCGCGATCGAGGATCGCCACCCGGCCGGTCTCGCGGAACAGCTCGATCTGGTGGCGCAGCGAGTCGGGAATCTTCATGTTGGCGCAGTAGTGCCAGAACGCCGAGTCGTCGCGCGTCGTCAGCTTGTAGTGCAGGACGATGAAGTCGCGCACCGATTCGTAGCGCCCGCCCATCACGCGGTTGAATTCGTCGGCCAGCTCCGGGCGGCAGTCCCGGTCCGGGAACAGTTCGAGCAGCTTGCCCACCGCCGTTTCGATCAGGTTGATGCTGGTCGATTCGAGCGGCTCGACGAAGCCAGCCGACAGGCCGATCGCGACCACGTTCTTGACCCAGGACTTGCGCCGCCGCCCGGTGACGAAACGCAGCTGGCGCGGCTCGTCCAGCGCGGCGCCGTCGAGCGAATCGAGCAGCACCTGCCGCGCCTTCTCGTCGCTGGTGAAGGCATTGCTGTACACGTGGCCGTTGCCGGTGCGGTGCTGCAGCGGGATGCGCCAGATCCAGCCGGCTTCCTTCGCGGTGGAGCGGGTGTAGGGCGTCAGTTGCGGCGCGCTGGCGCAGGGCACGGCCAGCGCGCTGTTGCAGGGCAGGTACTCGCTCCAGTCCTCGTAGCCCGCCTTCAGTGCGCCTTCGATCAGCAGGCCGCGGAAGCCCGAGCAGTCGACGAACAGGTCGCCTTCGATACGGCGGCCGTCGCGCAGTTTCACGGCGGTGACGAAGCCGCTTTCCGGATGCTGCTCGACCTCGACGATCATGCCTTCGATGCGCCGGGTGCCGCGCGCCATGGCATAGTCGCGCAGGTAGTTGGCATACAGGCCGGCGTCGAAATGGAAGCCGTAGGAATAGGCGTCAGTCAGGCCGGGCGTGTCCTCGTTCGGCGGTACGAACTTGCCATGGCGCGCCATGACCGCGGCCATGGCCCAATTCTCCAGGTCCGGCATCTGCTTGAATTCGCGCGCCAGGCGCAGCCAGTGCATGTGCGGGGTGAAGCCGGCCAGCGGCGGGCCGAAATCGCCGAAGCCGTGGAAGAAGCGCTTGCCCACCTGGCCCCAGTCCTTGAACTCGATGCCCAGCTTGAAGCTCGCCTTGGTCTTCCTGACGAAGTCGGCGCGGTCCAGGCCCAGCGCGTCGTTGTAGATGCGGATCGTCGGCAGGGTGGCTTCGCCGACCCCGATGGTGCCGATTTCCGGCGATTCCACGACCGTCACTTCGCAGGGGTGGGTGGGGTCGCCCGCGAGGCGCTGCGCCAGCGGGGCCGCCGTCATCCAGCCTGCGGTGCCGCCGCCTACGATGACGATTCTGCGGACCGCGCCGCCGTGCGTGTCATTGCTGTTCATCCGGTCTCCTGTCCTTGTTCTCGCGCGCATGGGCGCGTCCTTTTGACACGAGTGTAGAGCAGGCGGCGGCTAGCGGGCAACAGAAATGTTTGCGTATAACAAACTGTGGTATCGGCGCTCCGACCTCAGTGCTCGAGCGATTGCAGCGCGGCCGCCACGTACACCAGAGGCGCGTTCCAGTTGATCGCGACTTCGTTGCTGGCATAGCTGCACATGTCGTCGAGCCAGGACAGCGCCGGCAGCGCCGACGGATAGGCGGTGCGGCAGCCGGCGAGGTCCTGCTGGCCCGGATTCGGGCCGCCGACCAGCATGCCCGGGAACGGCGCCGCGATGCCGTCGGCTTCGGAGGGCCGGTGATGCGGATGCAGCGGCGAGCGCGCGCCGAAGCCGGTCACGAAGGACACCCCGGGGCCATTGCGGCCGAGGACATAGTCGAGCGCCGACTGGGCCGCGTTCAGATAGTCCGGCCGCGGGGCTAGCCGATACGCCGCCACCAGCATCATCGCCTGGTTCAGGATCACGGCGTTGCTGCCCCAGACCAGCTCATTGCGCAGCATGGTGACGCGGTAGGGCGAGGCCTTCCAGCGCGCCGCCAGGGTTTCCGCCACGGCCAGCAGCTGTGTGCGGGCCGGGCCGGCGTCGACGCCCTTCGGCAGATGCTTGCGGTGCTCGAGCAGCGAGATCCAGCCCAGCATACCGACGTTCGCCCAGCCAGGCGCGGTCTCTGCGGGCGTGGCGGTGTAGGCGGCGCGCGTCCGATAAGCGTCCTTGCCGGTGGCGATCAGCAGTTCGGTGGCGGCCCAGGCGAATTCGTCGTCCACGTTCTTGTCGCCGTAGGCGCCGGTCAGGATGTCGGCCGGCTGCTCGTACAGCAGCTGTGGGTGCGCCTCGGCCCAGCGCCAGGCCGCTTCGGCCGCCGCCAGGTAACGCGCCGAGCGGCCCGGCTGGCGATCGTCGAAGGGCGCCAGCACGCGGCTCGCGACCGCCATCACGGCCGCGAAGTCGAGCGTCGCCGCGGTGGTCTTCTGCACCACGTAGCGCGGGGTGGTGGCTTGATCCGGCATGACGAAGGGATCGAAGACCTTGTTGGTCAGCTTGTGATAGACCCCGCCGTCGTCGGGGTCCTGCATGCTGATCATCCACTCCAGGTTCCACAGCGCTTCGTTGAGGATGTCGGGCAGGCCGTTGCCGGATTCGGGCAAGTTCAGCGGCAGCTTGTTGAACCAGGCCGGAAAGTGCTCGTAGGCCGCGAGCAGGGTATAGGTGCTGATACCGGAATTGACGATGTACTTGTTGTAGTCGCCGGCGTCGTACCAACCTTTCGGGCTGGAGATCACGGCGCCGGCAGGCCGCTTGCCGGAGGCGGCGGAGGGGTGGACCAGCACGTGGGTATCCGGATGGCCGAGCGGCCGCGCGTAGGGACCGGCCACCGCGGGCGCGAGGGCGATGCCCGCGCGGTTCAGGGTATAGCTGCGGATGGCGGCGATGTCGAGCTCGCGATACACGTCTGGACCGACGGCGAAGGGCGCCGAGTCGGGCAGGCCGGCCACGCGGATGCGGTAGCGGCCCGGGGTGCGCAGCGCAGAGAATTCGGCGACCCTTACGCTTTCGCCGGACGCATCCCAGGTGGCGGCCCCTTGCAGCCTGCCGTCGAGGACAGTCTTGCCGCTGGCGGCGTCGACCACGCTGAAGCGGGCCTCGGCGCCGCCAGGCGCCACCGCCAGTTTTTGCGCCGCCGGCAGGAAGCCGAGCTGATTCAGCTTGATGCCGGCTTCAAACGCGGCGGACGCCTGGGAGGCGCCGGCCAGCATCAGAACGGCGGCAATTCGGGGTGCAAGATGGGCCATGCTGTCTCCTGATTGAAATCGATTTCATGTTACAGTGGCAACTCGGGCGAGGTCAACGCTTACACAGCTGAACATGAAAACAACGAGACGCAGCTTCATGGTGTCCATGGGGCTGGCCATGGCATTTCCGGGACTGGCGCAGGCCAGGGTGCAAGCGACCACGCGCGGCGCGTGGCAGGACCTGTCGCTATGGTACGAGCACGCCGCCGGGCCGTGGCTGGAGGCACTGCCGGTCGGGAACGGGCGCCTGGGCGCCATGTGTTTCGGACGCGTCGCCCAGGAACGCATCCAGCTCAACGAGGACACGCTGTATGCCGGCGGGCCCTACGATCCCAACAATCCCGCCTCGCTGGCCGCGCTGCCGCGGGTGCGCGCCTTGATCGACCAGGGCAAGCATGCCGAAGCGGCGGACCTGATTTCCTCGTCGATGATGGCCGTACCGGCGACGCAGATGCCGTATGGCGCGGCCGGCGACCTGCTGCTGGATTTCGAGGGATTGTCCGGTGCGAGCGCCTATCGCCGCTGGCTGGATCTCGATACCGCCATCGCCAGCACGCGCTTCAGCGACGGCAAAGTCCAGCACCGGCGCGAAGTGTTCGCCAGCGCGCCGGACCAGGTGATCGCGATCCGCCTGAGCGCCAGCAGCGGCACGATGAATTTCGACCTGGGCTATCGCCACCCGCGCGTAACCGAGTACGGCGGCACGCGGGCGCCTGGCGCCGCACCCGTCTCCTGGGATCATCGCGAATCCCCGCAAGCGGAGCAGCGCCCGGCCAGCCTGTCGCTGCGGGCAGACGGCGGCGATGCACTCCTGATCGAAGGCCGCAATATCGCCGAAGCCGGGATTCCCGCCGCGCTGCGCTACGCGGTGCGGATCAAGGCGCTGGGGGACGGCGTCATCACGGCACGCGGCGACCGCATCGAAGTGCGCGGCGCCGGCGCGGTCACGCTGTTGATCGCGTCGGCCACCAGTTATGTGAATTTCGCCGACGTCAGCGGCGACCCGGTGGCCGCCGTGCGTGCGCGCAGCGAAGCGGCTGCGGCGAAGCCGTATGCGCAGCTGCGCAAGGCGCACGTGGAGGCGCACCGGGCCCTGTTCCGCCGCCTCTCGCTACGCATCGGGCCCAGGCAGGATGCCGCACCTCCCACCGACCGGCGTATCGCCATGGCCGAAAAGCAGCCCGACCCGGCGCTGGCCGCGCTCTACCTGCAGTACGGCCGCTATCTGCTGCTGTCGTCCTCGCGTCCGGGCAGCCAGCCGGCCAACCTGCAGGGCCTGTGGAACGAGGGTGTGAATCCGCCCTGGGGCGGAAAGTACACGATCAACATCAACACCCAGATGAACTACTGGCCGGCGCAGGCCGCGAACCTGGGCGAGTGCGTGGAACCCGTGCTGCGCATGGTGGAAGACCTGGCCGTGACCGGCGCCGTCACCGCCCGCAAGTGCTACGGCGCGCGCGGCTGGGTGGCGCACCACAACACCGACCTGTGGCGGGCCGCGGCGCCCATCGACGGTCCCTTGTGGGGCATGTGGCCCTGCGGCGGCGCCTGGCTGTGCCAGACCCTGTGGGACCATTATGACTACCACCGCGACGAGGCCTGGCTGCGCCGCATCTACCCGCTGCTGAAAGGCGCCTCGCTGTTCTTCGTCGACACGCTGGTGGAAGATCCGCAGGGGAGGGGCCTGGTGACCTCGCCGTCGATCTCGCCGGAACACGAGCACCATCCGGGCGTGGCCACCTGCGCCGGCCCCGCCATGGACCGCCAGATCGTGCGCGACCTGTTCGGCTGGACGCTGCAGGCGCATGCGCTGCTCGCGGACGGCGATGCCGCCTTCGCCGGCCAATTGCAGGCGATGCGCGCGCGCCTCGCGCCCGACCGCATCGGCGCCCAGGGCCAGTTGCAGGAATGGCTGGAAGACTGGGATGCGCAGGCGCCCGAGCAGCAGCATCGCCACGTCTCTCACCTGTACGGCGTCTATCCGAGCGAACAAATCAATGTGCGCGATACGCCGGCACTGATCGCGGCATCGAAAGTCACGCTGAATACGCGCGGCGACAAATCCACCGGCTGGGCGACCGCGTGGCGGCTCGCCTTGTGGACCCGCATGGGCGAAGGCGAGCGCGCCCACGCCATCCTGCTCGGATTGCTGGGCCCGGAGCGTACCTATCCGAACATGTTCGATGCACACCCGCCGTTCCAGATCGACGGCAACTTCGGCGGTGCGGCGGCAATCCTGGAAATGCTGGTGCAGTCCTGGGGCGGGGAGATCCGGCTGCTGGCGGCCTTGCCGCGCGCCTGGCCGGAGGGGGCGCTGCATGGGGTGCGTGCGCGCGGCGGGGTGGAACTGGATATCGAGTGGGCGCAGGGGCGGCTCAGGCAGGTGCAAGCGCGTGGGCGGCCGGGGCAGCTGGTCAAGGTCCGTTATGGGCAGCGCTTGGTCGAGCTGAGGCTTGACGCCATGGGGCGTGCGGCGATGGTCCCTGCATCCTGATGGTATCCCGTGCCGGACCCCAGGCGGTATAAACGAGGCCTGCGTCGAGGCGTCCAGCCAGGGTATTCGCAAGCATGTCCGGCGCTGCGCTCTTCAGCGTCCCATCCTCGAAATACGATACCGCTTCACCCACCTGGTCGAGGCAGCTGACCGCCAGATTCAGGGTCGCCGCGATGCCAGGGTGGAGCAGGGCGTCGGCAAAGTCCGCACGTATCGTCCGTTCCAGCAGGTCCAGGTCCAGGTGGGCGAAGCGGAGCGCGCCCTGGAATTCGTTGGGGACATTGGTGGGATCCTGGATGCCGGCATAAGGCTTGCCCGGCAATTCGCGGGACAGCGGTCCGGCGCCGTGGCGCGTGAGGTAGGCGCGGGTCACATAGGTAATATCCATTGCCCCGATGCCGGCTTCCGCGGCGACGTCGAGCGCATTGCGGACGCCGGTATGCGAGCGCGTCACGTAAGGAAACGCGCCGCGTTCCTGGTCGAGCAGCAGGCCTTGTGCGCCCTCGAAGACGACCTGCGCATAGTCCGCGAGCATGGCCGGCCGCGCGGGCTGCGCCGCCCGGCGAAACTGCATCGCCGTGTGTGTGTAGCGCTGCATGGCGGCGTCGCTGGCGAGCCACTCGGCGGCGTCGGAGGCGAGGGCCGGGATGCCCAGCTCGGACAGGCGCCTCGGCACATAGTCATCCCTGATTGCGGCCAGCCGGTGCAGCAGATAGCCGGCGCCATGGCGCAAGTCGGCGACGGTCAGCGAAAAATCGGGGTCGAGATTGCGTTCGACGGTCTCGCCGAATCCCATGCCGCAACTGCCGTGGCGGCCGTCGCCGCGGTGGCGTTCGACGATCTGGTTGATCAGGATGTCGTAGAGAGTCGATACGGGCGCCCGGTCGTCGACGAAGACCGGCGGCAGCGTCGGCAGGCCGGCCGCCTCCAGGCTTGCGGCCTCCTTGAAGAACATCGCCGGGTTGCACACGAAATGACGCGACAGGAAGGTCGCGGCGCCGGCCAGGGCGCCGCTGCCCATGTGCGAGAACACGTGACGTGCGCCGCCCGGCGTGGTGACGGTGTGGCCCGCCTGCGCGCCGCCATTGAAGCGCACCACGATGCCGTCTTGTCCGGCAGCGGCGACGTGGTAGTCGGTCATCAGGCCTTTTCCTTCGTCGCCGTAGTTGGCGCCGATGACGGCTTTGGCGGTTCGCTTCATGATGCGCCCTCAGAAACGTACCAGCCCGAGGAGGTTCTGGATCCGCCTTGCCGGCAGGGTGCCCAGCGCGTGCGCCACCACGACCGAGGTGTCGCCGCTCCAGCTTTTCGCCACCGTGTCGCGGTCCCGTCCCTCGTTGACTTCGATTGCCGACACCACGACTTCGGCCAGTTTGCGGTAATCCTTCAGCCGCAGCACGCGCTGGCCGAGCAGGGCATTCCACTTCTTGACGACCCGCGACAGATTCCCGCGGGCGTAATTGCCTTCTTCGACAATGACGTGGAAGACGTGGTAGGTGCGCGAGACCAGGGTCAGTAACTCGCGGGACGTCAAGTCGCGCTGCAGGGTATCGCCGAAGATCGCCGCAGCGTGGGCGGCCAGCAGTTCCTCGGGCGGCTCCTCGTCGCCAACGGTGAACAGATAGCCCTTCTTGTTGCGTTTTTCGAAGCAGTCGATCTGCGTGTGCTGCGCCGCGAAATACCAGGGCAGGTGATAGCCTTCGTGGTTGTTGCCGCCGCCGCCTTTCTCGAGCCAGATCATCTTGAGCTGGTCGGCGATGCGGATATCGGCTTCGAACTGCGTGATTTGCAGCGGCGCGTCGTCGTGATACGAATCGCCGATGCCGCAGGCCAGGATGTGTGGATCCGATACCGGCTTGCGTCGCAGGATTTCCTCGACCAGCGTGCCCAGGCCTTCGCGCGCCATCGAGTCGGCAATGATGCCCATGGAGCCGGTCACGTCCAGCCCGATGATGATCGCATTCGAGTTCGGATTGGCCAGCGAGTCGCGCGACTCCCGGATCACCCCATAAGGATTCAGGGCGGGGTGCATGCCCGACGACGTGAAGATTTCCTCGGTTCGTTTGCCAATCGTTGCCGCCGACGCCCGCTTCCAGTCGTCTGCATCCCAGCGCATTCCACCCATGATGTTCTCCTTAACCGTAGATATCGCTTTGTGTGAGCGGCAGTACGGCGAAGCGACGTGCGCCGAAGCTGTCATGAAGGATCTGGGTTCGCCAGGTCCGGTATTCTTCGATGGGATTGTCCGATGCAGGCAGCCGCAGCCAGTCGATCATGGCTTTGTTGGCGGCACTTTCTCGCGCCAGACGGGTGCCGGTGACGTCACCCAGCAGCTCGCGGCCAATCGCGCGCACCAGTTCCAGATCCGTGCGGACGCCGGCACGCCTGCTGTCGAGGAGGTCGTGCGGCCCCCATTCGATGGTGCCTGCGGGCGCCGCGACCATGGGCTCGCCGGCCCGCGCTGCGTACCACCAGCCGCCCAGAATGGCGATGCTGTGATCCTGCGGCGACATGAAGCAGGTGTCCGGCGACAAGGCGTTGTGCGTGAGCCCCGCGTAGTCGAGATAGCAGCACAGGTTCAACAGCGAACTGACGACCCAGGCGACGTGGCGCGGATCCATGCGCCCGCTAAAGTGCTCGAGCACGTCGCGCAGCAGCAGGAGGTCGGGCGCTTTGCGCATGACGATGACATACGCGCTCGCAGTCTGGAACGCGCCGGCGAAAGGGAAGGCCGGCAGATGGCGGGAAATCTGCTCGCGCATGCGGTCGTCGGCATAGGTGAAGCCCTTGATCGCGCGCTCGGCACCGTGGACCAGGTCGGCATGTGCGCGATCGATCTCGAATGCGACCACGCCGTTCGCCACGTACATGCTGCCCAGTTCGAAGCGGTGGCGGCGCACATAATTGATCTCGTAGGATTTGCCGTCGACCGCGCTGAGCCGCACGGTCCCGCGGCCAGGCCAATCGCCGAGTCCGAACATTTCCTCCGCCTTGTCGACCATGCGCTGGATGTGCTGGAACACGGCATGCGCGCTGGGATCGCCACTGCGGTCCGGATGCCACTTCATCGCAAGTGCGCGATAGGCCTTCTTGACCTCGTCGGGACTGCCCTTGAACAAGCGCTCGGGCCTGTCTTCGGGAATCGCCAGCAGTGCGTCGGCAGAATAGCTTGTGAAGTCGGGGTTCATGCTTGTCTCTCCATCGATGCCTCCAGCTTACCATGTTTATCGTAAAATGCAATAAACAACTAACAAGGCCCATTGTGATTCTTTATTGCAACTGCGACGACGTATCGTATGATCCTCACGTTAATCGCAGCTGACGACAATCATGAAACATTACGAAGATCCGCTGGCCTTGGTCGATGTCACGCTCTTCACCATCCAGGACGGGCGACTCTCGCTGTTGCTCGCTACCCGCAAGAACGAGGAGGAGCCATATTTCGGTGCGCTGGCGCTGCCTGGCGGTGTCATTCATACGGACGAGGACGACGATGCGCAGGACGCGGCCCGGCGTGTGGTCCGCACCAAGCTCGGCATCGATCCGCCTTACCTGGAGCAGCTGTATACCTTCTCCGGCCGGCTGCGCGATCCGCGGCGCTGGTCGCTGTCGGTCGCCTATTACTCCCTGGTGCCCGAACAGGTGCTGGAAGAGACGAGTGTCGAAGGACTGGAGTTCGTGCCCGTAGAGTGCATTCCCGACCTGCCTTTCGACCACAACGAGATCGCCGCGATGGCGATCCGGCGGCTGCGCAACAAGTCGACCTATTCCTCGCTGCTGACCTTCCTGCTGCCGCCGGAATTCACGATTCCCGAACTGCACGCGGTGTACGAACAGGTGACCGGCTCGACGACCAACATCGCGGCATTCCGCAAGAAGGTGCTGGACGAGGGCATCATCGAGTCGACGGGGCAGCGGCGCAAGGGCGGGCAGCACCGGGCACCTGACCTGTACCGGCGCAAGGAGGCTGGGCTGCAGGAGTTGAAGCGGACGATCTGAGAAGGCGGATGACAGCGCGCTGATCCGGGCGCCACGGCAACCTTCTCCCTCACCGGCGGTCGAAGCATCGAAAAGCATCAAGCTTTCCGGAGCCAGGCTGGCGCGGGTCAAGCCGCTGCCAGCGGCACGCTATGTCGTGTTTCACTGCGCCGACCCGATGGACGGCTCCGATGTGCAGGCGCCGCAATCGACCTATTACGAGAGCATCGACCTGACGGAGGCCGTCCATCCCCAATCGATACTGGCCTACGCGCTCAACGACGAAGCCCTGCCGGTCAAGAACGGCGCGCCGCTGCGGCTGCGCGTCGAGCGCCAGCTCGGCTACAAGCAGGCCAAGTACCTGATGCGGATCGATCTCGTGGAGCGCCTCGATACGATCCGCGGGGGTGGTGGCGGCTATTGGGAGGATCAGGGCTACGAGTGGTACGCGGGCATCTAGCCGCCGGCCAGCCGGCTACAGCAGGAAGGCGGGTCCGCCGTTGCCGGGCAGGGACGTCCTGGCGTCGGTCTCGTCCTTGAGCTGAACGCCGGTCAGCTGTCGCCTGCGCGCCTCGTCGAGCAGCCAGTGCAGCTTGCCGGCCGCCTCTTCGACACTTAATGCCGCCGGCCTCACGTTCGACATGCAGTTGCGGCGCTCGTCGGTCAGGCCCACGCGCGGCGCCCAGCTGATGTACAGCCCCATGCTGTCGGGGGAGCTCAGGCCCGGCCGCTCGCCGATCAGGACGACGACAATCTTCGCACCCAGCAGTTCGCCGATCTCGTCGCCGACAGCTACGCGGCCCTGCTGGACGATCGTCAGCGGCGCCACGGTCCATGCCGAAGTATCCAGCCGCGCCCGCAACGCCTGCAGCATGGGCGCGGCGTTCTGCATCATCGCGAGGGCCGACAGGCCATCCACGATCACGAGCGCGAGATCGCAATGCGGGGCTTGCGTGCCGCCGCCGCGCAAGGCGCACAGGGCCTCGCGCGAGGGCGCATCGAGCCGGCGTCCGAGATCGGGCCGCTGCAGATACACGTTGCGGTTTTCCGCGGCGCTGTGCAGCACCAGCGGGGCTTGCGCTGAAGGCCACGCCTGCGCCAGCGCCGCGCTCAAAGCAGCGGTATCGAGCGCCTCGTGCACGGCGTCGCGCGCCCGTGCATGGGCCAGCTGGAAGTCGAGCTGGGCGCGGGTGAGCTGGCTGATGCCTGTGCGTCCAAGCGCGATGCGGGCGGCCGTGAACCGGCGCAAGGTCTGCCAGGGATCCGGAATGATCTCGTCCATGTCCTCTCCTTCAGCGCAGCTGCAACGCGGCCTGAAAAGCCAGGGGCACCGAGCGGCCCAGCGCGGCCGGCCCATCGCCGCTGAAGATGCCCATCTCGCGTAGCCAGGCATCGAATTCCGGCGCCGGCCGCAAGCCTAGCACGCGGCGCGCGTACAGGGCATCGTGGAAGGACGTCGTCTGGTAGTTCAGCATGATGTCGTCGGCGCCGGGCACGCCCATCACGTAGGTGCAGCCGGCCGCGCCCAGCATCGTCAGCAGCACGTCCATGTCGTCCTGGTCCGCTTCGGCGTGGTTGGTGTAGCAGACGTCGACGCCCATCGGCAGGCCGAGCAGCTTGGCGCAGAAGTGGTCTTCCAGGCCGGCGCGGATGATCTGCTTGCCGTCGTACAGGTACTCCGGGCCGATGAAGCCGACCACCGAATTCACCAGCAGGGGCTTGAAGGCGCGGGCGACCGCGTAGGCGCGCGCCTCGCAGGTCTGCTGGTCGAGGCCGTGGTTGGCGTTGCTGGAGAGCGCGCTGCCCTGGCCGGTTTCGAAGTACATCACGTTGTCGCCCAGCGTGCCGCGGCGTAGGGAGAGGGCGGCATCCCGCGCTTCGCCCAGCAGCGCCAGGTCGATGCCGAAGCTGGCGTTGGCCGCCTGGGTCCCGGCAATCGACTGGAACACCAGGTCGACCGGCGCACCCCGTTCGATGGCGGCCATCGTGTTCGTCACATGGGTCAGCACGCAGGACTGGGTCGGGATCGCGTGGCGCGTAATGATCTCGTCGAGCATGCCGACCAGCCTGACCACCTGCGGCACGTTGTCGGTGGCCGGGTTGATGCCGATGACGGCGTCGCCGCTGCCGTACATCAGGCCGTCGAACAGGCTGGCCGCGATGCCAGATGCGTCGTCGAGCGGGTGGTTGGGCTGCAGGCGCGTCGACAGGGTGCCGGGCAGGCCGATCGTGTTGCGAAAGCGCGTGACGACGCGGCACTTGCGGGCGACCAGCACCAGGTCCTGGATGCGCATGATCTTCGATACCGCGGCCGCCATCTCCGGCGTGATACCGGGGGCAAGGCGCGAGAGCGCGGGTTCGTCCGCGCCGTCGCCCAGCAGCCAGTCGCGCAGGCCGCCGACGGTCAGGTGGCGGATAGGCGCGAAAGCCGCTGCATCATGGCTGTCGACGATCAGGCGCGTGACCTCGTCGGTCTCGTAAGGCACCACCGCCTCGTTCAGGAAAGTCGTGAGCGGCAGGTCGGCGAGGGCCATCTGCGCCGCCACCCGTTCCTCGGCGCTGCCGGCCGCCACCCCGGCCAGGTAATCGCCGGAACGGGCAGGCGAAGCCTTGGCCAGCAGCTCGCGCAGGTCCGCAAAGGTATAGGTCCGGCTGCCGACTAGGTGGGTAATCTGGCTCATGGCGGATTCGCTCCGGTTGCATAAATAGTACTTTCGTATAAATCCTGCCACATTTCCGCTGCAAGCGTGAGCCTATCCCGCACAAGGGAAACAACGGATAATAGCGCCTTGATTATTCAAGCAAATGTGGAATTCTTCGATGGAAATTAAGGTCAACTTTCTCGACAAGCTTCGTCTCGAAGCCAAGTTCGACGACTTCACGGTGATCGCCGACCAGCCGATCCGCTACAAGGGCGACGGCTCCGCACCCGGTCCCTTCGATTATTTCCTGGCTTCGTCGGCCCTGTGCGCGGCCTATTTCGTGAAGTTGTACTGCAACACGCGCAACATCCCGACCGAAAACATCCGTCTTTCGCAGAACAATATCGTCGACCCGGAAAACCGCTACCAGCAGATTTTCAAGATCCAGGTCGAGCTGCCGCCGGATATCTCCGAAAAGGACCGCCAGGGCATCCTGCGCTCGATCGACCGCTGCACCGTGAAGAAAGTGGTGCAGGCCGGTCCCGAATTCGTGATCGAGGAAGTCGAGAACCTGGATGCCGATGCGCAGGCGCTGCTCACTTTGCAGCCCGCCGGCGATGCGGCCACTTATATTCCTGGCAAGGACCTGCCGCTGGAGCAGACCATTGCGAACATGTCGGGACTGCTGGCGGACCTGGGCATCAAGATTGAAATCGCTTCCTGGCGCAATATCGTGCCGAATGTGTGGTCGCTGCATATCCGCGATGCGCATTCGCCGATGTGTTTCACGAATGGCAAGGGCGCGACCAAGGAAAGCGCATTGGCCTCGGCCCTGGGCGAGTACATCGAACGCATCAGCAATAACCATTTCTATGCCGGCAGCTATTGGGGCGAGGAGATCGCCAACGCGGCCTTCGTCCATTACCCGAACGAGCGCTGGTTCAAGCCTGGTCCGGATGACGCACTGCCGGACGGGATTCTCGACGAGTACAGCCTGGAGATCTACGATCCGGAAGGCGAATTACGCGGCTCGCACCTGATCGACACCAATTCCGGCAATGTGGAGCGCGGTATCGTTGCGCTGCCTTATGTGCGCCACTCGGATGGGGAGACAGTGTATTTTCCGTCGAACCTGATCGAGAACCTGTACGCCAGCAATGGCATGAGCGCCGGGAACACGCTGGCGGAAGCGCAGGTGCAATGCCTGTCCGAGATTTTCGAGCGCGCGGTGAAGCGCGAAATCCTCGAAGGCGAGATCGCACTCCCGGACGTGCCCCAGGAAGTGCTGGCGAAATACCCTGGCATCGTGGCCGGCATCCAGGAACTGGAAGCGCAAGGCTTTCCGGTGCTGGTCAAGGACGCCTCGCTGGGCGGCGCCTATCCGGTCATGTGCGTGACCCTGATGAACCCGCGGACCGGCGGCGTGTTTGCCTCCTTCGGCGCGCACCCGAGCTTCGAAGTGGCGCTGGAACGCAGCCTGACCGAATTGCTGCAGGGCCGCAGTTTCGAGGGCCTGAACGATCTGCCGGCGCCGACCTTCGCCAGCGAAGCGGTGACCGAGCCGTATAACTTCGTCGAGCACTTCATCGATTCCAGCGGCGTGGTGTCGTGGCGCTTCTTCAGCGCGAAGGCGGCTTACGATTTCGTCGAATGGGATTTCACGGCCGAAGGCGAAGACGCCAATGCCGAGGAAGCCGCGACCCTGCTCGGTATTCTCGAGGAGATGGGCAAGGAAGTGTACATGGCGGTCTACGACGAGCTTGGCGCGACGGCCTGCCGCATCCTGGTGCCCGGTTATTCCGAGATCTACCCGGTCGAAGACCTGGTCTGGGATAACACCAACAAGTCGCTGCTGTTCCGCGAAGACATCCTGAACCTGCACCGCCTCGACGACGAGGCCCTGGCGGCGCTGCTGGACCGCCTCGAGAACAATGAGCTGGACGAGTACTCTGACATCGCCACCCTGATCGGCATCGAATTCGACGAGAACACCGAGTGGGGCCAGCTGACGGTGCTGGAACTGCGCCTGCTGATCAATCTCGCCTTGCAGCTGCTGGAAGAAGCGCATGAACTGGTCGGCGCCTTCCTGCAGTACAACGACAATACCGTCGAGCGTCGCCTGTTCTACCAGGCCCTGAATGCGGTGCTGGAAGTGGAGCTGGATGAGGAGCTGGAGCTGGACGATTACGTCGTCAATTTCCGCCGCATGTACGGCAATCCGCGCATGGATGCGGTGCTGGGCTCCGTCGACGGCAGCGTGCGTTTCCATGGCCTGACGCCGACCAGCATGAAACTGGAAGGCCTGGACCGCCACCATCGCCTGATGGACAGCTACCGCAAGCTGCACGCGGCGCGGGCCAAGGCCGCGGCGCGCTCGCGCTAAGGCTGGTCGCCGAGCACCACGCAGTTGCGCCCCGCGTCCTTGGCGCGGTACAGCGCGGCATCGGCCAGCCGCATCAGGGTGTCCGGATCGCCGGCGCCCGGCTCAGTCTGGACCGCGATGCCGACACTGATCGTCACCCGGCCCGACTTCGCGCCGGCGTGGGCTATGGCCAGGCCTTCGATCGCGCCGCGCAACGCTTCGCCGATCTGGCGCGCTTTGTCGGCGCCGGTGTTCGGCAGCACGATCGAAAACTCTTCGCCGCCGTAGCGCGCCGTCAGGTCGCTGGCGCGCCGCATGCCGGCCGCCAGCGTCTGCGCAACGCGGGTCAGGCAGGCATCGCCGGCCTGGTGGCCGTAGTAATCGTTGAATCGCTTGAAGTAGTCGACGTCCAGCATGATGACGGCGAGCGGCTGCTTCATGCGTGCGGCGCGCGCGCATTCGTTGCGCAGCACTTCGTCGAAATGGCGGCGGTTGGCCAGGCCCGTCAGGCCGTCCGTGATCGACAGGGTCGCCAGCTTGCGGTTGGCGGCTTCCAGCTGCGCGGTGCGCTCGGCAACGCGCTGCTCGAGGCTGTCGTGCAGCCGGGCGCTGGCGATCGTGGTCATGGCCTGGGCGCCCAGCATGCGCAGGAACTCGACGCGCTCGCCGGTGAACGAGGCTTCGGCCAGCCGGTTCTCGAAATACAGCACGCCGGCGACGATGCCGCCGTGCCGGATCGGCAGGCACATGAGGGCGCGCGGCCGCTGCTGCTGCACGTAGGGGTCGGCGGCGAAGCGTGAGGCGTTCGCGACGTCGTCTTCGATCACTTCGGCGCCGGTGCGGATCACGTAGCGCAGCACCGACAGCGGGAACTGCGGATCGCTGTCCGCATCGAGGTCGAGCTGGCGCGACTGCAGTACGGTGACGGACTCGCCGTCGCCGTCCGCCTCCAGCCTGCACACGCCGTCGGACAGCAGCAACAGGCGTGCCACCTGGCCGCCGGCGTTCTCGCGCACGATGGCGATCAGGCGCTGCAGCACATTGCGCAGGCCGACTTCGTTCGACAGGATCTGCGTCGCCTTCAGCAGTGAGACCAGGTCGAGCGCGCTGGCGCCGTGGGTGCTGGAATGCGTCTGCGTCGTGCGGCTCTCCATCCTCGCCAGCTGCGCGCCGTGACGCTTGCGCAACTGCGCCACCTTGCCTTCGGCGCCCCACTGGCCGTAACGGGCGATGGCGTCCTTGATGAAGACCGCGGCCACGCGCGGCTGCCCCTGGTCCAGCCAGCACTCGCCGCACAGCTCGTTCGCCAGCGCCTGCAGGTTGACGTAGCCGGCCAGGCCGGCGGCGTCGATCGCTTCCTGGTAGCGGCGCGTCGCCAGCGGCAGGTCCTGGCGCCAGCGCGCCACCTCGGCCTGCACCAGCAGCTGCCTGGCGCCGCTGTTCTCCGGGCTCTGTTGCGCCCAGCGCGCGAGGCTGGCCTGCAGCGTCTCGACTTGCGCCAGCAGCTCGGCGGCATCAGGACGCCCGGGATTGCGCCGCAGCGCGCGTACCAGGATCAGCGCGGTGTAGAAACTGGTCTCCGGCACCTTGGCCTGGCCGCGCATGATCTGGGTGACGCTTTCCAGCTGGCCGGCCAGGGCCTCGGCATCGGCGGTGTCGAACAGATAGGCGTTGCGGATCTTCCCCTGCAGGTAGTAGGCGCGGTAGAGGCGCGAGTCGCCGTAGCGTGCCAGGAAGCCGGCCTCGGTGAAGTCCGCATCGTCGTAGTTGTCGCTGCGCGGCGTGTGGCCCAGCAGGGATTTGATCGGCTGGATCGCGCCGGCCAAGCAGCAATCGGCCATCGCCTGCTGGCCGTTGGCGCGCATCAGCGCCAGGTCACGCTCGATGGCGTGCATCAGGTCCGGCAGGTAATCGCCCAGGATGATCCGCTCGGTGGCGCGCACGGCCGCCACCACGCCCACCTGCACGAAATCGCCGATTTCCAGCGCCCAGCCCATCGCTTCGTCGTACAGCGCGTCGGAGTTGCGCAGCGGCCGCGTCCAATGGCTGGTCATGGCGGCGAACATCACCGCCGTCTGGATGCGGGTCTGCAGGTTAGCGCGGCCCCGGGCCAGCGCCATCGCCATCGCGCCGAAGCGGTAGCCGCGCTCGGCGTCGCCGCTTTGCAGGGTCAGCAGGAAGGCGTAGGCGACATAGGCGACCGCGCTGAAATCGTCGGTGCCCTGCTGCATGGACAGGCGCGTCATCGACACCACCATCAGCGCGCTCAGGTCCTGCTGGCCGGCATAGTAGGCGGCCAGCCACAGGCCGTGCATGGTCTGCATGGCGGCCACCGCATGCGGATCGCTCATCTCGCCGGCCGCAAGCAGCGCGTCCGGCGCGCGGCCGTCGTGCAGCTGTTCGATGTCGGCGAGGATGTTACTGAAGCGGGCCTTCAGTTGCGCGGTATCGTCCGAGATATCGACACCCAGCTGCGCCAGGCCCTCGCGCAGGATGGCGATGGCGTCGTGCAGGCGGCCCTGCAACTGATACTGGTGCGCCTGCACCTTGATGCAGCGTAGCTGTTCGAGCGGGGTCGCGCTGCGCGCCCGTACCAGCGGATAGATCGCCTCGGCGGCATCGAACTGGCCGCACAGGTAGGAGGCTTCGGCCACGCCGAGCTGCAGGTCCAGCCAGAGGCCGGGCTGGCTTTGCGATGCGTCCGGTGGCAGCAGCTCGAGACCGGTGCGCATGTGTTCGAGCGTCGCCTGGAAGGCGGCGGAGCGGCGGGCCTTGGCGCCGGCGCGCAGGTTCAGCCCCGCCAAGTGCAGGCGCTCGCCGGCGTCGAGGATCAGCGCACGCCCGGCATTCAGCTGCTCGACGATCTCGAACAGTTTTCCGTCCAGTGCCTCCGACGCCGTGTGCCGCAGCAGCAGGCGGCCGATGCGCAGGTGGTTCGCCGCCCGCGTGGCGGCATCGGCCACCTGGTAGGCGGCCTGCTGGACGCGGTCGTGCAGGAAGCGGTAGCCGACGCCGTTGTCGCCGGCGGCGCCGTCGGTATCGACATACTTGTAGCGCTCGTCGATTGGCTGGATCAGCCCCGCGTCGAGCGCCGGCCACAATTCCTGCTGCGTGAGCCAAGGGCTGCGTTCGACGGCGAGGGCCAGCGTGTCGAGCGCGAAGCGATTGCCGATCGACGCGCCCAGCTGCAGCATGCGCTGGGTGGCGACGGGCAGGCGGCGGATCTTGTCGAGCAGCAGCTCGACCACGTTGTCGGTGTACGCGGCCTGTTCGATCGCCGCCAGGTCCCAGTCCCAGCAATCGCCGGCGGCCCGGTAGCGCAGATGGCCGGCTTCATGGATCGAGCCCAGGAACTGGTTGAGGAAAAACGGATTGCCGCCGGTCTTGCGGAAGCACAGGCGCGTGAGCGGCGCGCATTCGGCGGCCGGCAGGCGCACAGTGGCCGCCACCATCCGCGCCACCTGCGGCTCGGTCAAGGGACCCAGCATCAGCGTCGACAGACGGACGCCGTGGCTCCGCAGCTTGTCGCGCAGGGCGATGAGCGGGTGAAGGGCTTCGACTTCGTTGTCGCGGTAGGCGCCGATGACCAGCAGGTGGCCGCTGTCGCGCGACACCATGAACAGCTCGATCATCCGCAGCGTGGCCGCATCGGCCCATTGCAGGTCGTCGAGGAAGAGCACCAGCGGATGGGCGGCGTCGGCGAACACCTCGACGAAGCGAGGAAACACGCGGGCCAGGCGGAGCTGGGCCTGTTCCGGTGGCAGAGGCGAGACCGTTTCGGTGGGGCCGACGATCAGCGCCAGCTGCGGAATCAGCTCGACCATCACCCCGAGGCCGCTGCCCAGCGCGCCGCGCAGCTTGCCGGCCCAGTGGCTCAGCGTTTCCTCGGGCTCGCCGAGCAGCTGGCGCACCAGGCCCTGGAAGGCCTGGATCAGCGATGCGTAGGGCAGATCGCGCTGGAACTGGTCGAATTTACCGGCCAGGAAGCAGCCGCGCCGGGCGACGATGGGCTTCTGCACCTCGTTGACCACCGCCGACTTGCCGATGCCCGAATAGCCGGCCACCAGCAGCATCTCGCTGCCGCCCTCGGCGCTGCGCTCGAAGGCCGCCAGCAGGGCGGCGATCGCGTCCTCGCGGCCGTGCAGGGTCTGCGGCACCATGAAGCGGCCGTTGTGTTCGGATAGCCTGAGCGGCAGCGCCGGCGCCGACGTGGCCATGCCTGCGCGGCAGGCTTCGAGGTCGCTGCGCAGGCCTTGCACGCTCTGGTAGCGCTGCTCGGCGTTCTTTTCCAGCAGGCGCTGGACGATCGCCAGCAGGGCGCCGGGCAGGGCGGCCAGCACCGGGTGCGACCAGTCGGGGCTGCGCGCGATATGGCAATGCACGAGTTCCATCTCGTCGCGCGCCTCGAACGGCGCCTGCCCGGTCAGCAGTTCGTAGAAGGTGGCGCCGAGCGCGTAGAAGTCGGCGCGGTAGTCGACCCGCCGGTTCATGCGCCCGGTCTGTTCCGGCGCCATGTAGCGTAGCGTGCCTTCCAGCGCGTGCGGATTGACGATGCCCTGCACCTCGTGCGGCAGCTCGCAGGCGATGCCGAAATCGATCAGCTGCAGCAGCCGCCGTTCCTGGTTCCACACCAGGTTGGACGGATTGATGTCCTTGTGGATCACGCCGTGACCGTGGACTTCCTCCAGCGCCGCGCACAGCTGCAGCGCGATGTCGAAGAAATCGTCGAGCGGCAGGGCGGGCTGCGAAGCATCGCCGTTTGCCGCCAGCCGCGTGCGCAGCACCCTGTCCAGCGCGAGGCCGCCGACGTCTTCCTGGACCATCATCCAGCGCCCGCCGCGCAGCTGCAGCGCGAGTGGACGCACGACGCCCGGATGGCGGCAGCGGCGCGCGATCGCATACTCGCGCTTGAACTGCGCCAGCTGCTGGAAGGAGGGAAATGCCTGATTCGGGAGTTTGACGATCAGCGCGGTGCCATCCCCGGCGCGGGCACGATAGACCAGCGAGCGGGAACTGTCGTGCAGCTGTTCGATGATCTCGTGGTCGAGGAGGGCGTCCATAGGCTGGAATTGCGATGTGGCAATTATTATATCAGGTGGGTGGCGCGTCAACACAAACGCTGCAAGTGGTAGGATGCCGCCTTTGCTTTCATCCCGGAGATCGCCATGACCATATTCGCCACGCCCGTTTTCGACGCGACCGTCGTCTACGAAGGCAAGGAACTCTTCAAGGGAAGGGGAGCCGCAAGCATGTGGGCCGAAAAGCTGGCCCGCGAACTCGAAACCGCTGTCACGGTCGAGAAGATCGGCACCGGCTGGGCGCTGTGCGGGCAGGTCGACGGCGTCGACTGCCGCTGGGGCATCCACGGCCAGCGCCTGATGCGTCTGGGCTGAGCCGGGGAAAAGCAAGCATGTCGACTCCCGCGCTGACCGTCTCGCGGATTCTCCACGCCGGCTACGTGTTCGAATGCGGCGGCACGCGCATCGCCTTCGATACGATTTTCGAGAATCCGTTCAGCCGCAATTGCCACGCCTTTCCCGAGGTCCGCTTCGACCACGAGCAGATCCGGCGCCAGCGCTTCGATGCCGTGTTCATCTCGCACTTCCACGACGACCACTGTTCGCTGGAGAGCCTGGATCTGCTGGACCGTGCGACGCCCCTCTATATCTACTGCCTGTTCGAGGAACTGTTCGACATGGTGCGCCAGCTGGGCTTCCATCAGGTGCATGCCTTGCGCCTGAACGAGGCGGTCGAGGTCGGGCCCTTCCAGGTGATCCGGCGCGAAGCCATGGATGCCGAGGTCGATTCGATGTTCCAAGTCAGGGCGGCCGGGCTGAATGTCCTGAACGTGGTCGATTCCTGGATCGACGAGGATACGCTTGCCGGGCTGGTGGCGGAGGGACCCTGGGACATGGTCCTGTGGCCTTTCCAGACCATGCGCGAGCTCGAAGTGCTGACGCCCTCGCGCGCCGCGGCGGCCCCGCCCGCGCTGCCGGAACAGTGGCTGGCCCAGATCGGGGCGCTGGCGCCGCGTTACGTGGTGCCGAGTTCCTGCCAGTTCCTGCAGGAGCCGTGGTCCTGGTACAACCGCGCCTTCTTCCCGATTTCGTATGCGCGCTTCGCGCAGGAGGTGGCGGCGGTGCTGCCGGAGGTCCAGGTGGTGCGCCTCGATCCCTCGGTCTCGGTGCGGCTGGATGCGGCATCCCTGCAGCCGGCGCCGCCCTTGCCCTGGGTGATCCCGGTGGGCGAGCAGGACGTCGACTACGTCTACGAAGGCAATGCCGCGCCGCCGCCCACCGCGGAGATCGCGTGCCATTTCGCAGCGCTGAGCGCCGAACAGTTCGAGCGCGTGATGGATTACTGCCGCGTGGACCTGCTCGAGAAGGTAGGGGAGACCGAAGCCGCCTCCGGCTTTTTCGACCGGGTGCGGGTGTGGCAGCTGTCGGTCTACGACCACGCGGGGCAGGCGACGCGTTTCCGCTATCGCCTCGAGCCCGATGGCAATACGTACCCGGACGAGGGCGGCGCGCCGCTGGCATGGACCACCGAGATCCCCGCCGCCAAGCTGTATGCGGCGCTCGAACTTGGCGAGTCGCTGACCTCGATGTACATGCGCATCAACGACACCGTGTTCGATGCGGACGTCGAGCGCGAGCTGCTGGATGCCGACGTGGTCGACGATCCACTGATCCGTTCCCTGTTCAACGACAGTTTCGGGGCCTACCAGGCGGCCCAGTTGCGGCGGCTGCTGGGGCGAACGAGCGAATAGGCCTCGCCGCTTCTGTTTGGCATTGCCTCCGGGATATTTTTATGGCAATGTCACCGTTCAGCCTACCCGATCAGAACGGAGAACCCCATGCAGGCAAAACACCTGTTGTCGGCCCTCGCGGCCACCATGCTCGCCGCCGGCATGACGCCGAGCGCGATGGCAGCATCCAAGACCGCGGCGCCGGCGAGCGCCGCCCCGTCCAGCGCCTACAACCAGCCGCCAAAAGAAATCCTGGACGTGATGCGCGCCCCGCCGCCGCCGTCTCCCTCGCTCAGCCCCACCCGCGACAAGCTGATGCTGATCACGATGGAGGAGTACCCGTCGATCGCCAAGGTCGCCACGCCTTTCCTGCGCCTGGCCGGCGTGCGCATCGAGCCGGGCAACCAGAGCCAGCACGATACCCCGGGCGGCTACGGCATCCCGCCCTGCGTGAGCGCGATCGACCTGGTGCAGGTCGCTGACGGCCGGCAGACCAAGGTGAAGCTGCCGGCGAATGCCTGCCCGCGGCGCCCGGTCTGGAGCGCGGACGGCCAGCGTTTCGCCTTCGAGAACATCACCAATGAAGCGGTCGAACTGTGGGTCGGCGATGCGAAGACCGGCGCCGTGCGCCGCCTGCCGGGCGTGCGCCTGAACCAGATGTTCGGCGACCAGATGCAGTGGATGCCGGACCAGAAGACGCTGCTGGTCAAGCTGTCGACCGCGCAAAAGGCGCCGCCGGCCGAGGCGCCGGGTTCCGATGGCCCGGGCATCCAGGAATCGCTGGGCGCGATGGGGCAGAGCAGCACCTACGAAAACCGCGACACGCTGCGCAACCGCCACGACGAAGAGCTCTTCAACTACTACGGCAGCTCGCAGCTGGCGCTGGTCGATGCCGCGACCGGCAAGATCACGCCGGTCGGCAGGCCCGGCATGTACGAGGAACTGGACGTGGCGCCCGACGGCCGCCACGCGGTGGTGACCGAGATCCGCACGCCGTACTCCTACGTGACCACTTTCGACCGCTTCCCCAAGCAGGTCGATATCTGGGACCTGACCCAGCGTGCGGCGAAAGGCGCCAACCCGGTGGTGCGCGAGATCGCTGCGCTGCCGCTGGCCGACCGCGTGCCGAACCGCGGCGTGCCTGTCGGTCCGCGCAGTTTCAGCTGGCGTCCCACGGAAGCCGCGACCCTGGTCTGGGCCGAGGCGCTGGACGGCGGTAATCCCAACGTCCAGGCGGCGGAGCGCGACAAGCTGATGATGCTGAAGGCGCCGTTCAATGCGGCACCCGTCGAGATCGTTCGCACCCAGCAGCGCTTCGGCGGCCTGGCCTGGAGCGAGAAGGCCGACGTGGCCCTGCTGAGCGACTATGACGTCAACCGCAAATGGCTCCGCACCTGGCAGATCAACGTCGACGATGCGCAGAATTCGCGCCGCCTGATCTGGGACCTGTCCAGCGACGAGCGCTACGCCGATCCGGGACGCCCGGTGCGCCGCCAGCTGGCCAACGGCTTCCCGGTGGTCCGCGTGGACGGGGACACGATCTTCCTGTCCGGCGCCGGTTCCTCGCCGGACGGCGACCGTCCCTTCCTCGACAGGTTCAACCTGAAGAGCCAGCAATCGGAGCGCCTGTTCCGCAGCTCGAAGGCCTCCTACGAGCAGTTCCTCGGCTTCGCCGGCAACGACACCTCGCGTCTGCTGACCTGGTACCAGTCGGCCGAGGAGACGCCCAACGCCTTCGTGCGCACCCTGGGTGCCGGCACTGGGGCCGCCGCCGGTGAGCCGAGCTATGCATCGTCCAGCGTCGCGCTGACTCACCTGACCGACCCGACGCCGGAAGTCCGCCAGATCAAGAAACGCCTGGTGAAGTACAAGCGCGCCGACGGCATCGAGCTGTCCTTCACGCTGTACACCCCGCCGGGCTACAAGGAAGGCACCCGCCTGCCGACCATCCTGAACGCCTATCCGCTCGATTATGCGGATGCGTCCAAGGCCGGCCAGACCACCGGCTCGCAAGCCACCTTTACCCGCCTGCGCCAGTACCGCCTGCTGCTGCTGTCGGGCTACGCGATCATCGACAGCGCGGCCTTCCCGATCGTCGGCGATCCGCGCAAGGCCTACGACACCTACACCGAACAGCTGGTGGCGAACGCCAAGGCGGCCGTCGACGAAGCCGTGCGCCTGGGCGTGGCGGATCCGGACCGCATCGGCGTGACCGGGCATAGCCACGGCGCGCTGATGACCGCCAACCTGCTGGCGCATTCGAACCTGTTCCGCGCCGGTGCGGCCACCAGCGGCTCGTACAACAAGTCGCTGACGCCCTTCGGCTTCCAGAACGAGCGCCGCTCGGTGTGGGAAGCGCCGGAGGTCTACACCAAGGCCTCGACCTTCTTCTACGCCGACAAGCTGAAGACGCCGCTGCTGATCGTGCACGGCGGCGACGACGCCAACCCGGGCACCACGCCGCTGCAGTCGGTCAAGCTGTACGAAGCGATCCGCGGCAATGGCGGCGTGACGCGCCTGGTGATGCTGCCGCACGAGCCGCACTGGTACGCGGCGCGCGAATCGAACGAGCAGCTGGTGTACGAAATGCTGCGCTGGTTCGACAAGTACGTGAAGAATGCGCCGCCGGCCCCGGCGGCCGGCGCGCAGACCGCCAGCCGCTGATAGGAAGGCGCGCAGCTCAGAACGTAAGGTCTGCGCGTACGCCGAAGTAGCGGTGATAATCCCGCGGCGGCAGCCACTCCGTGGTGTTCACCGCCAGCGGCACGTTCGGCGCCTTGGGGCTCCAGGTGCCGTTCGCAATGCTGCTGTTCAGGCCCGCCGCGTAACGCTTGTCGAACAGGTTGTTGACGAACAGGCTGGCCTTCCAGCGGCCCTGCTTGTCCGCGGCGCCAAAGCTCAGATTGGTGATGCTGTAGGCGCCCTGGATCGTGCTCGGGTCCTGGTTCAGCGAGTACTGGGTACGGCTCTGGTAGCGAGTGGTGCCCGAAATGAAGCCATCGAAGGGCAGGGCCGCGAGCGGCAGGTCCAGCTGGCCGCCGAGGTTCAGCTTGATCTTCGGGGCGTTCGGCAGCGTCTTGCCGGCCAGGTCCTGGACGTTGGTGTTGTTGAATTCCGGGCTCTGGTGGCAGCCGGGACCCGGCGTCGCCGCGTTGCCGGCGGCATTCAGGACGTTGTAGCAGGGACCGTTGCGAAACTCCCGGATCGTGGCGCGCGTGTAGGCCAGGCTGCCGTTCAATTGAAGCAGCCGGGTCGCGCGCACCGAGCCTTCCATTTCGAACCCTTCGGTGCGCAAGCCGCCGATGCTGTTCAGGGCTGTGCGGAAGATGCCGTCGTAGTCGAAGAAGCCGGCCGACTGCTGGAAGTTGCGGAAGTCCGTGCGGAACACGGCCGCCGAGAACATCGCGCGATTGCTCCACAGGCTTTGCTTCCATCCCAGCTCGTAGCTGCGGGCGGTTTCCGGCGCCACCGGCGGACGGGCGGCGAGGACCGCCGTGAAGCTGGACGTCAGGTCGTAGGCGATCCCCTTGTGACCCGTGGAGATCGTGCCGTACACCATGGCATCCTTGTCCAGGCGGTGTTCGAGGCCCAGCTTCCAGGTCCGGCTGCTGTTGCTGTCCGAGCGCGTATAGAACTCGGTCTGCGCGAAGGCCTGTGGCGGCACCGTGTAGCGGCGGAAGTTGTAGCCCGTGTCCTCGTCATTGAAGCGTCCACCGACTATCAGGCTGGTGTCGGGCCGGAAGTCCCAGCTGCCCTGGCCGTAAATCGCCTTGTTGGTATTCCAGGCGTCGGCGCCGTAGTTGGTGCCGTAGTTGGCGATCAGCGGCACCTTGGCCAGCTCGCGGTTCAGGTCATTCTTGCCGTACCAGATGCCGACCACGTAGCGCAGCGGCCCCCGGTCCGGTGAGGTCAAACGGAATTCCTGGGTGCTCGACTTGACGTTGAATACACCGTACTGGTAGATCCCGCCGTGCATCCTCGTGGGCGAGCCGTCCTGCAACGTCAGGAACTGCAGGATATCGATGTCGGTGGCGTCGTTGTCCTGGTAGTCGTCCATATGGTACTTGCTGTAGGACGAGATGGAGCTCAGCGTATGGCCGGCCAGTGGGCCGGCGTCCGGGAAGCCGTAGTCGATCTTCAGGCCCGTGCCCCAGTCGTGGAACTTGCCGCCGGTGGGATAATCGTTGCGCACGTCGCGGTTCGACGGATTGATGGCGATGCCGGCCAGGACCACCGACTGCGGCAGCTGCGGCGCGTTGCGGTACAAGCCGCCGGGCGTCATCGACGAGAACGCGGTGGTGCAGCAGAACTTCTCGGTGCGGTTGTAGTGCGGGGTCAGCGTGAAGCTGAGGCTGTCGACCGGACGCCATTCGAATTTCGCATTCAGGTTATCGCCCTTGCTGCCATTGAGCTTGCCGCCGGTAGTCAGGTTGTTCAGCGTGCCGTCGTAATTGGTCTTGCTGGCGGCGACACGCATGCGGAAGCTGTCCGAGACCGCGCCGGATACGCTGAGGCCTGCGCGCCATTCGTTGTCGTTGGTGGACAGCAGCGTCGCATTCGACTTGACCGGTCCGCCGATCGGCTTGGTGGTGATGTTCAAAGCGCCGGCGATCGAGCTTTTGCCGAAGAGGGTGCTTTGCGGACCTTTCAGTACTTCGATACGGTTAACGTCGGCGAGGTCCTTGAAGGCGTTGGCCTGCATGCCGAGCGGGATGTCGTCGACGATAACGGCGACGTCGGCTTCCACGCCGATACCCAATGAATACGTGCCTACTCCGCGCATGTTGATGCTGAAGTTGCCCGGTTGGGTGCCGTAGGATAGCGTGAGGGCCGGCGAGAGCGACGGCAGGTCGTCCAGCTCGCGGACATTCGAACGCTGGAGTATCGCATCGCCGAGGACGGTGATTGAGGCTGGCACGTCCTGCAGGTTCTGGGCGCGCTTGTTGGCGGTGACGACCACGGTATCGAGTTTGCCCGTGTCGGGCTGCTGTTGTACTTGTTGTGCCTGAGCGGCATTGACGAACATGGCGGCGCCAATGGCAAGGGCCAGTGGAGTTGGGGAGAGGTGTCGTTGGTGCGGCATGCTTGGTCTCCATATTGTAAATATTCGATTTGGCAACGTTTCCAATTCGCGCCGTTCGTTTGGGCTTCGGACCGCTGCCGTGATTGGACGGCAGGGTTCGATGGCAAGCTGTAAGGGAGAATGGCGGCGCTGGGGAAAACGTTTATTACGTCTTAATAGCCACACTAAACAAGCGCTAAGTTGGGCGGCGTTCTCGAACTTCAGTTAAACGTTTTCCACCGTATTAAAAATATACTAAATGGTGTGAATAGACAAGCGCACGAGTTTTTTTGCAACATTGTCTTCTGCAGCACGGTAGAGGAGATGTCATTCCTGCACACTAGGCACATCGTATAGGCGGCATATGAAGGAGAACGGATGACAACATCACCCGTAACAGTGGAGCAGGGCATCCGGGCGGCAGGCGTCGGAAAATTCCAGTACCGCCTTTTCGCCATCTTCGGACTCGTCTGGATGGCCGATGCCATGCAGGTGCTGGCGATCGGCTTTACCGCGCCGACGATCGCGAGAACCTTCGGGATCGCGATGCCGCGCGCGCTCGAGAGCGGCACCTTTTTCTTCATCGGCATGCTGATCGGCGCCTTCGTCTTCGGGCGACTGGCGGACCGCATCGGGCGCCGCCCTGTCCTGATGGCGGCGGTGCTGGTGGACGCCTGCTTCGGGGTGGCGTCGAGCTTCGCGCCCGACTTCGGCTGGCTGCTGGCGCTGCGTTTCCTGACCGGCATCGGCGTCGGCGGCACGCTGCCGGTGGATTACACGATGATGGCGGAATTCCTGCCGAGCGAACGGCGCGGCCGCTGGCTGGTGCTGCTCGAATCCTTCTGGGCGGTCGGCACGATCCTGCTGGCGGTGCTGGCGCTGGCGGCGCTGCGCTGGGGCGCGGATGCATGGCGCGTGATCTTCTTCGTGACCGGCATTCCGGCACTGGTGGGCGTGGTGCTGCGGCTCTCGATTCCCGAATCGCCGATGTACCTGAACCGCAGCGGCATGCCGGAGCAGGCACGCGCCGTCCTGCAGCGCATCGCCAGGGTCAACGGGAGCCAGGCGGCGATCCCGAGCCTGCATCCGGAGACGGCCGAGAAGCGCTCGATGTTCGCGCTGTTTTCCAGCGAACTGCGGCGCCGGAGCGTGTCGCTGTTCGTGGCCTGGGCGTTGATCTCGGTGGCCTATTACGGCGTGTTCGTCTACCTGCCGGTCAAGCTGAGCGCCGAAGGCTTCGGCTTCATGCGCGGCCAGGAATTCCTGATCGTGCTGGCGCTGGTACAGTTGCCAGGCTTCGCGTTGTCGGCCTATGGCGTGGAGCGCTGGGGCCGCAAGCCGACCCTGGTCGGCTTCCTGCTGCTGAGCGCCGCCGGCTGCCTGTGCTACAGCCTGGGCAGCGCGACGGCGCTGGTGGTCGGGTCGACCCTGCTGATGAGTTTTGCGCTGCTGGGGACCTGGGGCGCGCTGTATGCCTTCACGCCCGAGGTGTATCCGACCGGCCTGCGCGCCAGCGGGATGGGACTGGCAGGCGCGGTCGCACGCTTCGGCGGGCTGCTGGCGCCGGCCGTCATCGCGCCGGTGATGACGGCGCACTTCACGCTGGCGCTGGCCATGCTGGCGGGCTTCCTGGCGCTCGGGGCGGCCGCGATCCTGTGCGTGGATGTGGAGTCGCGCAACCGGGCCCTCGATTAACGCAATTCGACCCACGGCGACTTGCCATCCGCCGTGCAGCTTGTATAGTAGCCCGCATCACAGGGAGGCCCTGCATGCGCGATGCGATCGTAGTCGGAGGCGGCCACAATGGCCTGGTATGCGCCTTTTACCTGGCCCGCGCCGGGCTCAAGGTGACGGTGCTGGAGCAGCGCGGCGTGGTGGGCGGCGCTGCGGTGACCGAGGAGTTCCATCCGGGTTTCCGCAATTCGGTGGCGTCCTATACCGTGTCGCTGCTGAATCCCAAGGTGATCCGCGAGATGGACCTGCCGGCGCATGGCCTGCGCGTGGTCGAGCGGCCGCTCGCCAACTTCCTGCCGCTGGACGACACGCACTACCTGAAGCTCGGCGCCGGCCGGACCGCCGCCGAGGTGGCGAAGTTTTCCCAGCGCGATGCCGAGCGGCTCGACGATTATGCCCGGCACCTGGACGACGCCGCCGACCTGCTGCGCGAGCTGGTCCTGCAGACGCCGCCCAACCGCGTGCAGGGCGGCTGGTTGGAAGCGCTGCCCGAGCTGCTCAAGGCCGGCAAACTCGGGAACCGCGTGCGCAAGCTGCCGCTCGCCGCCCAGCGCGAGCTGCTCGACCTGTTCACCAAGTCGGCCGGCGATGTACTGGACGGCTGGTTCGAGAGCGCGCCGATCAAGGCGGCCTATGGCTTCGACAGCGTGGTCGGTAATTACGCCAGCCCCTTCACGCCGGGTTCGGCCTACGTGCTGCTGCACCACGTGTTCGGCGAGGTGAACGGCAAGAAGGGCGCCTGGGGCCACGCCATAGGCGGCATGGGCGCGATCACCCAGGCAATGGCGAAAGCGGCGCAGGCGCGCGGCGTCGAGATCCGCACCGGCTGCGCAGTCGGCGAGATCCTCACGGCGAAGGGGCGCGCCACCGGCGTCGTCACGGCGCAGGGCGAGCGCCTCGATGCCCGGGTAGTGGTGTCGAACCTGAATCCGCGCCTGCTCTACACCCGCCTGGTCGATCCGGGCGTGCTGCCAGCGGACTTCCTGCGCCGCATGCAGGCCTGGCGCTGCGGCTCCGGCACCTTCCGCATGAACGTGGCCCTGTCGGAGCTGCCGGACTTCAGCTGCCTGCCCGGCAGGGAGGCGGCCGAGCACCACGCCAGCGGCATCATCATCGCGCCCAGCCTGCAGTACATGGAGCGCGCCTACCACGATGCGCGGGCGCTGGGCTGGGCGAGGGAACCGATCGTCGAGGTCCTGATCCCGTCGACCCTGGATGCAGGCCTGGCGCCGGCCGGCCAGCACGTGGCCAGCCTGTTCTGCCAGCACGTGGCGCCGCAGCTGCCCGACGGCGCCAGCTGGGACGAGCACCGCGAGCAGGTGGCCGACCTCATGATCGATACCGTCAGCCGCTACGCGCCCAACTTCAAGGGCGCCGTGCTAGGACGCCAGATCATGAGCCCCCTGGACCTGGAGCGCACCTTCGGCCTGGTGGGCGGCGACATCTTCCACGGCGCCCTCGGCCTCGACCAGCTGTTCGCGGCGCGGCCCATGCTGGGGCACGCCGATTACCGCGGCCCGCTGCAGGGCCTGTACACCTGCGGCGCGGGCGCGCATCCGGGCGGCGGCGTCACCGGAGCGCCGGGCCACAACGCCGCGCGCGAGGTGCTGCGCGACTTCGCCCGGCGCGACAGGCAGTTCGCCTAGACGCGCAGCCGGTCCAGCCGCAGGCGCTGCCTGTGGTCGCTCAGCGCCCGCACCGCCAGCAGGGCCGCGCCGGCGGACGCCAGCCCGCTCGCGCCGGCGAGCAGGAACATCAGCAGGATCTGGTACTTCACTGCCTCCATCGGATCCATCCCGGCCAGCAGCTGCCCGGTCATGATGCCGGGCAGGGTGATGATGCCGGCGGCCGACATCTGGTTCGCCACCGGGATCATGCCGCGCCGGATCGCGTTGCGCAGCAGCGGCGCGATCGCTTCGCGGAAGGGCGTGCCCAGCGCCAGCCGCGCCTCGATGCGAGCGCGCTCGCGCACGACCCCGTCCAGGATGCCGTCCAGCGCCAGCGAAGCAGCATTCAGCACGCTCCCCAGCACGATGCCCATCAGCGGAATCGCATAGCGCGGCGCATACCACGGGTCCGGCCGCACCGCCGTGGTCAGGGCCAGCAGCACGGTGGCGAAACCGGCGCAGGCGACGACCGCGGCGCTGATCTGGTAATTCATCCGGCGCTTCAGGCGCTGCTTCGGCCGGGTCGCGACTTCGCGCGCGGCGGCGGCGATCATGAACAGGATCACGGCGGCGGTGGCGCCCGGGGATGCGATGGCGAACACGCTGCGCAGCACCATGCCGACGATGGCCAGCTGCAGCACCATGCGCACGGCGGCGATGAGAATCTGGCGGTGCACGCCGAGCCGCAGCGCCAGCGACAGCGCGGCGTCGAGCAGGATCAGCAGCGCGGCCGCCAGCAGGTCGGAGGCGCCCAGGTGGATGGCGTTCATCGGATGCTCAGCTTTCCCCGGTCGAGATAAAACACCCGCTGCGCCAGGCGCTGGGCCTGTTCGCTCGAGTGGGTCACGATCAGGATCGCCATGCCCCGCGCCAGGCAGCCCGACAGCAGCGCCTCGGCGCGCGCGACCGAGCCCGGATCGAGGCTGGCGGTCGGCTCGTCCAGCAGCAGCACGCGCGGGTCTTTCGCCAGCGAGCGCACCAGGGCCAGGCGCTGGCGCTCGCCGGTGGACAGGCGCTCGACCTCGCTGTCCAGCAGAGCGTGGGAGAGGCCGAGCGCGGGCAGGGCCTGGTCGAGGAAGCCGCGCTGCGCCGCCTCGAAATGCTCGCCGGCGCTGGCTTCCCACCATGCCGGCTCGGCCGCCTGGTAGACCACCTGCGCACGCCAGGCCGGCGCCGGCATCGATGTGTTCGAGCGGCCGTCGAGCAGGACCTCGCCCTCGTGCGGGTCGAGGTCGGCCAGCATGCGCAGCAGCACGCTCTTGCCGGCGCCGGACGGTCCCTGGATGGCGACGCATTCGCCGGCCTGGAGGTCGAAGTCAAAGGGGCCCCCGAAGCGCGAACGCAGGCCGCGCGCGGACAGGAGCGCGGGAGCAGGGGAGTGGCCGGAGATTCCGGACAAGGGAGTGGAGGGCATGAGTTTTTCTTGTGCGACAGGATTCTGCTGAGATTGTTACATTAATGCCAATATTTTGCATCGTAGCGAATCGGAGAAACATGAAATTACGAGCCCATGCCATTCTGCTTGCGCTGGCCGCCGGCGCAGTGCAGGCTCAGGAAGTGGAACAAAAGCAGCCGGCCGACCCGCTGGCCGAACCGGCGGCGGCGCCCGCGGCCGCGCGGGAGACCCAGGTCTATGCGGACTCGCGGCAGTACAAGAGCTATGGCGCGGCGGCGCTGGAAATCCTCGGCTTCCAGCTCGTGCTGAACCGCGTCGACCACGCCTTCGTCAAGCCGGACGACTACGGCGTCAGCGTCGGCTCGATCCGCCGCAACCTGCGCAGCAGCTGGGTCGAAGACCGCGACCCCTTCGAGATCAACCAGATGGGCCACCCCTACCAGGGCTCGGTCTACTTCAATATCGCGCGCAGCAATGGCCTGACGTTCTGGGAATCGATGGGCTATGCCTTCGCCGGCAGCGCCGTGTGGGAAATCGCCGGCGAGACCACGCCGCCCTCGCGCAACGACCAGATCACCACCAGCTTCGGCGGCAGCTTCCTCGGCGAAGCCCTGTACCGGATGGCCAACCTGGTGCTGGACCGCGGCGACGGCACTTCGCCATGGCGCGAAGTGGGCGCGGGCCTGGTCTCGCCCTCGCTCGAGTACAACCGCCAGAAGGGCTCGCGCCGCGCCGCCTCGCTGTGGGCCGGCGCCACGCCGGCCACCTTCTCGCGCCTGCAGCTGGGCTACAGCAACCCGTCGAGCAGCAATGTCGGCCCCTCGCTGGCGACCAAGCGCCGCGAAGTCGCGGCCGACTTCGCGCTGGAATACGGCCTGCCGGGCAAGGAGGCTTACACCTATCGCAAGCCTTTCGACTACTTCCTGTTCCGCGCCCGCGTGTCGAACGCGAACGGCCTCGAAAGCCTGACCTCGCGCGGCATGCTGACCGGGACCACCTGGGGCTATGGCGAGCGGGCGCGCGGCATCGCCGGCATCTACGGCAGCTACGACTACCTGTCGCCGCAGCTGTTCCGCATCGCCAGCACGGCGGTTTCGCTGGGCGGCAATGCGCAGGTCTGGCTGGCGCGCGAACTGGCGCTGCAGGCCCATGCCTCGGGCGGCGTCGGCTATGTATCGACCGGCACGATCCGCGCCAGCACGGGCGGTCAATACCACTACGGCTTTGCGCCGCAGTCCATGCTGGGCCTGCGCCTGATCTGGGACAACAAGATGTCGCTGGACCTGAGCTCGAGCGCCTTCTTCGACGGCAAGCAGCACGGTCTCGAATCGGGAGGCAAGGACCGCGTGCTGCGCGGAGACGCCTCGCTCAGCTACCGCTTGTCCGGCCCGCACGCGCTCACGCTCAAATACCTGACATCGCGCCGCGGTTTCTCCTTCCCCAACGTGGTGTCAAGGCAGCAGCGCTACGACTCGGTCGGCCTGTATTACAGTTGGCAGCCGGCGCGCAGCATGGGTGCAGTGAGCTGGTAAGCGCGATGCGGCGGCGTCTCAGCGCAGCCAGGCCTGCAGCACGTCCGCGCTCTGGTTCATGCCGGACTTCAGGCGGCGCTCCGCCAGCGCCGCGCATTGATCGACACTGCCGGCGCCCTGGTCCGCGGCTTTCGCGGCGAGCGCCCTGGCCGCGATCCCGAAGCCGAGGATGGCTTCGTCCCAGCTCAGCCCCGAGGCCAGCGCATGTTCGACCACGTGCGCGGCCAGCGCGCCCAGGCGCTCGACCCGCTCGCCATCCATATTCCCGACCTTCAGCATGTTCTCTCCCGTGTGTGTACGGGGCGGGCGCCCCGGGCCGTCTTTTGTAGCACGCACTGCGCCGGCCTTCCGTACGCTGGCCCGCCTTCAAAGGCAGGCTGGTGGCGCGCGCCGGAAAAGTGCCTGGAATGCTAGATTCCTTCGCATGCACGCACAGTTCGATTTCTCAGGCAGTCCCGATGGCCCCGCGCTCGCACCGCAGGCGCCCGCACCGGCGCGCGTGCGCCACGTGCTGCGCATGCGCAAGGAGATCCTGGCCACCGTCGAGGACATGGTAGTCGACGAAGTGCCGGTGGCGCTGGTCTACAACGGCATCTCGCACGCGGTGATGATGGCGACGCCGGCGGACCTGGAAGAATTCGCGCTCGGCTTCTCGCTCAGCGAAGGCATCGTCGCAGGGCCGGGCGAGTGTTACGGCATCGAGGTCGAACCGGGCCGCGACGGCATCGCCGTGCAGCTCGAGATCGCCGGCAAGGCCTTTGCGGCGCTGAAGGCGCGGCGCCGCACGCTGGCCGGGCGCACCGGCTGCGGCCTGTGCGGCGTGGACAGCCTGCAGCAGGTATCGCGCGCGTTGCCGCAGCTGGCGCCCGCGCGCGGCTTTCATGCGGCGGCGGTGCGGCGCGCCCTCGATGCCATCGGCGCCGAGCAGGCGCTGACGCGGTCGACCGGCGCCGCCCACGCCGCCGCCTGGTGCGGCATGGACGGTGGGCTCCGGATCGTGCGCGAGGACGTCGGCCGCCACAACGCACTGGACAAGGTCATAGGCGCGATGGCGCGCGCGCGCGTGCACCCCGCGGACGGCTTCTTCCTGATCACCAGCCGCGTCAGTTTCGAGATGGCGCAGAAGGCAATCGTGAGCGGTGTGCCGGCGCTGGTTGGCATGTCGGCGCCGACCCTGGCGGCGGTGGATCTGGCGGAGCAGGCCGGCATGACCCTGCTGGCCTTTGCGCGCGGGCGCGACTTCGTCTGCTACACCCACCCGCAATACCTCGGCCTGGATTAGTGACCGGCGCCCGTGTCGGCGTGAACAGCGGGCAGGAACCAGTTCATCAGCACCGCACAGATGCCGCCGGTGGCCACTCCCGACTCCAGCACGTTGCGCAGCGCCGACGGGATGTGCGCGAGGAATTCCGGCACCTGCGACACGCCCAGCCCCAGCGCCAGCGACACCGCGATGATCAGCAGTGCGCGGCGGTCCAGCGTAACGCTGGCCAGGATGTTGATGCCGGCCGCCGCTACCGCGCCGAACATCACCATGGCGGCGCCGCCGAGCACCGGCTCCGGCACCGCCTGGATCACGCCGGCCACGCTTGGGAACAGGCCCAGCACCACGAGGAAGAGGGCGATCCACATGCCGACATGGCGGCTGGCGATGCCGGTCAGCTGGATCACCCCATTGTTCTGGGCGAAGATCGAGCTGGGGAAGGTGTTCAGCAGGCCGGCCAGCAGCGAGTTGGCGCCGTTGACCAGCACCCCGCCCTTGATGCGCCGCATCCAGGTCTCGCCTTCGACCGGCTCGCGCGACACCTTGCTGGTGGCGGTGACGTCGCCGATGGCTTCGAGCGAGGTCACGAGGTAGATCACGATCATCGGAATGAACAGCGACCACGAGAAGCCCAGCCCGAAGTGCAGCGGCTGCGGCACCTGGAACCAGGCCGCCTGGTGCATGCCCGTGAAATCCAGGCGCCCCAGCGAACCGGCGAGCAAGTAGCCCACCGCAAGCGCGATGATGATGGCGCCACTGCGCATCCACACCACCGGCACGCGGTTCAGCAGCACGATGATCGCCAGCACCACGCCCGACAGCAGCAGGTTCTCGCCGTTCGCGAAGCTCCCGTTCGACATCGCCGCGAAGCCGCCGCCCATGCTGATCAAACCGACCTTGATCAGCGTGAGGCCGATCATCAGCACTACGATGCCGGTGACCAGCGGCGTGATCATGCGCTTCACGAAAGGCAGGATGCGCGACACGCCCATCTCGATGAAGGAGCCGGCCACCACCACGCCGAAGATCGCGGCCATCACGGCTTCGACCGGCGTGCCCTGCTTGACCATCAGGCTGCCGCCGGCGATCAGCGGGCCCACGAAGTTGAAGCTGGTGCCCTGCACGATCAGCAGTCCTGCGCCGAAGGGACCGAAGCGGCGGCACTGGACGAAGGTGGCGATGCCGGACACCACCAGCGACATCGAGACGATCAGGTTGGTGTCGCGCGCCGAGACGCCCAGCGCCTGGCAGATCAGCAGCCCGGGTGTGACGATGGGGACGATGATCGCCAGCAGGTGCTGGAGGGCGGCGAGGATGGCGACCAGGGGGCGCGGGCGGTCTTCGAGGCCGAGGACCAGGTCGGGGCCTGGCGGCGCGGCTGTGGGGAGGGGCGGTCGTGTGTTCATGGCGGGCGCGGGCAAAAACCCGATTCTACCCGCTACGGCCGGGCCCGCTCAGCGCCCGCCTTTTTTCTTGACCAGTTCGCCGCCGCACAAGACGATGCACAGCAGCGCCGCCGCGGCCCACAGGCACCAGGCGGCCGGCAGGGCGACCAGCAGGTTCATCTGTCGGCCCGCGAGGCCTGCGGCAAGGACGGCGCCGGCCGCCACCGCGAGGAAGGACAGGAAGAGGTGCTGCTGGTGCGCGCGCAGCCAGGTCCAGGGCGTGCAGCAGCACAGCGCGGCGGCCAGCGCCACCGCAAGCACCGAGCCGCTGCCGGCCGCGATGCCGAACACGGCGCCGAGGACGAATACGAAGGCCAGCGCGACGCCGCCGCTGAACAGGGCGCCGTGTGGCCGCGTGCGTGCGCGCATGTGGCGCGGACAGGCCGCGCGGAAGCGGCGCAGCGAGCAGGCCATGACGGGCGCACAGGCCAGGGTATTGACGAGATGGGGCGCGATGCCGGTGCGGGCGCCGAAGCTCCAGCGCTCGAGGATCGCCCAGCCGAGGAAGGAAAACAGCAGGGCGCTGAAGGCGAGGTTTGCCGGAGACCGGCGGGCGCCGGTAGGGTAGGCGGGTAACGCTCCTGGCTTCATGTGGACCTCACTGTCTTGACGCACCCCGTCAGGATGCGCCAATGATATGAGAGGGCAGCTGACTCAGGTCAAACCGAACTCATCTTCCATCCCGCGCGTCCGTCTCCGGCTCCTCAGGCGTGCGCGCGACCGGCAAATGCCAGTCATAGCGGATCGCGGCCATGCGCAGGACGAAGCACAGGATGGCGCCGGCGCTGGCCATGGGCGCCGACGGCAGGCCCAGTACGTGGCCGATCACCACCACGCCGGCCCCAGCCAGCGCCGCCACCGCGTACACCTCGGCGCGTAGCACTGCCGGCACCTGCGACAGCAAGACGTCGCGCGCGACGCCGCCGCCGACCCCGGTCAGCATGCCGAGCAGGGCGGCCATCCACGGCGCCAGGCCGTATACCAGTGCCTTCTGGGCGCCGGCCACGCAAAACAGGGCCAGGCCGGCGCCGTCGAACACCAGCACCGGGTTGCGCAGGTGGCGGACCTTCGGATACCAGAAGAAGATCAGCACGCCCGCCGCCACCGACACCACCAGGTAGCGCCAGTCGCTGATGGCGGCCGGCGGCGTCGCTCCGATCAGCAGGTCGCGCACGATGCCGCCCGAATTCGCGGCCACGAAGGACAGCACCAGCACCCCGAAGATGTCGAGACGGCGCTTGACGCCGGCGGTGGCGCCGCTCAGGGCGAACACGAAGGTGCCGACCAGGTCGAGGGTCAGGACGAGCGTCTTGAGGGCCGCCGCCACGTCGAGGGAAACTGCCGGGAACATCTGGATGTCTTTACTGTAGTGTGAAAGGGCGCCGCACACTATAGCATCGGCGCCCCGAAATCAAGGGCGGGCATGCCCATCGGTGCCGGTTTCGTCGTACACTGGACATTACGACAAGAACGCAAGAAGCCATGATCATCTCTTCCGCCACCGACTTCCGCGAAGCCGCGCGCCGCAAGCTGCCACCCTTCCTGTTCCACTACCTCGACGGCGGGTCCGGCGCCGAGCAGACCCTGCGCGCCAACGTCGACGACCTGCAGAACGTAAAGCTGCGCCAGCGCGTGCTGCGCGGCTCGGACACCCTGGACCTGACAACCCACTGGTTCGGACAGGACCACGCGCTGCCGATCGCGCTGGCGCCGGTCGGCCTGGCCGGCATGTATGCGCGGCGCGGCGAAGTCCAGGCGGCGCAGGCGGCCTGCAAGGCCAACATCCCCTTCATCCAGTCGACGGTGTCGGTGTGTTCGCTGGCCGAGGTGGCGGCCAAGGCCAGCAAGCCGATCTGGTTCCAGCTCTACGTGCTGAAGGACCGCGGCTTCATGCGCGACGTGATGCGCCGCGCCGGCGAGCTGGGCGCGACCACCCTCATCTTCACGGTCGACATGCCGGTGCCCGGCAACCGCTACCGCGACCTCCACAGCGGCATGAGCGGCCCGGCCGGCCCGCGCCGCCGCATGCTGCAGGCGATGCTCCATCCGCGCTGGGCCTGGGACGTCGGCCTGTTCGGCCGCCCGCACGATCTGGGGAATATCTCGGCCTACCGCGGCCACGCCACCGGCCTCGAAGACTACATCGGCTGGCTGGGCTCGAACTTCGACCCCGGCATCAGCTGGCAGGACCTGCAATGGATCCGCGACGAGTGGAAGGGCGAGCTGATCCTGAAGGGTATCCTCGACGTCGAGGACGCGCGCGACGCCCTGGACTTCGGCGCCGACGGCATCGTCGTCTCGAATCACGGCGGCCGCCAGCTGGACGGCGCGCCATCCTCGGCCAGCGTGCTGCCGGCGATCGCCGAGGCCGTCAAGGGCAAGATGACGATCTTCGCTGATGGCGGGGTGCGCACCGGCACCGACGTGTTCCGCATGCTGGCGCTGGGGGCGGACGGGGTGCTGATCGGGCGCGCCTTCATCTATGCGCTGGCCACCCAGGGCCAGGCCGGGGTCGAGCGGCTGCTGGCGATCATGGAGAAGGACTTGCGGACGAATATGGTGCTGACGGGCGTGAAGTCGGTTCGGGAGATCGGGCCGCATTTGCTGGCGGCCTGAAACCATGCTCCTCCTTCTGATCTTTCTCGCCGGCATCTGGGCCGGCATCCAGAACACCCTGGCCGGCGGCGGCTCCTTCGTCACGTTGCCGGCGCTGATCGTATCCGGCATGTCGCCGCTGGCCGCCAACATCACCTCGACGGTGGCCCTGTTTCCCGGCCAGCTGACCTCGGGCTATGCCGGCCGCAGCCTGGTGAGCGGCGCGGCCGGGCTGCGCTTCCGCACCCTGTTCATACTCAGCGTGCTGGGCGGCGCGGTCGGCGGCCTGCTGTTGTTGCACACCTCTCCCAAGGTGTTCGCGCGCCTGGTGCCGTGGCTGGTGCTGTTCGCCACCGCCGTCTTCACCTGGGGCAGTTTCTTCCGCAAGGCATCGGCGGAAAAAGCGGCCCACCTCGGTCCGATGACGACCGGGACGGCGCAGTTCCTGATCGCGGTTTATGGCGGGTACTTCGGCGGCGGCATCGGCATCCTGATGATGGCGGCGCTGACCATGGCCGGGCTGTCGGCGCGCAACGCCGGCGGCACCAAGAACGTGCTGGCGGGCGTGATGAATGCCTCCGCGGTGGCATTGTTCATCACCTCGCCCGAGCTGCACTGGCTCGAGGCCGGCGTGCTGGCGGTCGGCGCCATCATCGGGGGCCTGGCCGGCGCCTGGGCACTGCACCGGGTCAACGAGAAGGCGCTGCGCGTGGCTATCGTTGGCATCGGGGTGGCGTTGACTGTAGGCCTGTTCCTCCGGCCCTTGTGACGGTCAGGCGACGGCTGTGAAGTCGACGGTGACGCGCAAGCCCTGGCCGTCGCCACGGCCATCGAGCCGGATCGTCCCCCGGTTGCGCTCCGCCGCGCGCTCGGCGATGGCAAGACCGAGGCCGCTGCCCGGCTGGTCCTGGCCGGGAATCCGGTAGAAGCGCTCGAACACTTTGCGCCGCAGGCCGGGGTCGATGCCGGGGCCCTGATCGGCGATGCTCAGGCGGCAGCCGTCGGCGCGCGGCGCCAGCTGGACTTCGATCGTTCCACCTTCCGGCGAATATTTGATGGCGTTGCTGACAAGGTTATCGACCAGCGCCGCAATGCTTTCCACATGAAGCGGCAGGAGACACTCGGTGTCGGCCTGGAATTCGATCTCGATGCCGCGCTGCAGGGCCAGCGGAACGGCCGCGGCCAGGCGGTCGCGCACCAGCGTGCCGAGTTCCAAGGGCGGCAGGGGCGCCTGCGCCGGTTCGGTCTGCGTTCGTTCCAGCGCGAGCAGCTGATGCACCATGCGCGTCGCTCGATCGACGCCGTCGCGCAAGCCGTCCGCCGCATCCTGCGACCGAGCACGGGTCTCGGCATCGCAGCGGCTCAGCAGGACATGGGCGTTGATCTGCACCGCGACCAGCGGCGTCTTGAGCTCGTGCGCGGCGTCCGTCAGGAACTGGTGCTCGCGCTCGATGCGCTCGCTGAGGCGCTTCATCAGGCGGTTGATGGCATCGACCAGGGGCGAAAGCTCACGGTATTTCGAGGCCGGCAGCGCGGTCAGGTCGGACACCGCACGCTGCTCGATCGCGGCGGCGATCTCGCGCAGCGGGCGCAGTCCGATACCGACGATCAGCCACGCCGGCAAGAGCAGCAGCGGCAAGCTGAAGACGGTCGACGAGGCGAGGAAGCTGATGCCGGACATCGACAGCATCCACAAGTCGTCGACTTCATGGCTGCGTTCCAGCGCCAGGCCGGTCACGGCGTCGCTCTCGCGTGAGCTCACCCAGCCATTCTCCTGCAACGGGCGCGCCTGGTCCGGGTTCTTGAGCACATCCGGGAGGCCGGGCAGCGAGTCGTAGAGCAGGGCCCCGTGGCGCCACACCCGCAGTCTCACCTTCGAATGGTAGTCGAGCGTCTGGAACATGCGCAGCCGTGTCGCTTCAAGTTCGCGTGCAGCCGCCACCAGCTCTGCCGGCCGCTCGGCGAGCAAGCGCAAATGCAGCAGCGCCTCGCGTGCGTGAGCGCGATTCTCGGCCGCGGTACGGGTCCGCTGGGTGATGCGTGCGTCCTGCAGCACGTAGGCCAGGCCGAGCAGGAACACGATCACGGTGACGACGCTGAAGCCCAGCATCAGCCGCCGGAACAGCGAAGACTGGGTCGGAACGGGAAGGGGGGCCATGGCTTACGCGGGCTCGCGCTGGATCACGTAGCCGACGCCACGCACTGTACGGATCATGCGCTCTCCAATCTTGCGCCTGAGATTGTAGATATGAACGTCGAGCGTCTGGCCCTCGCTGTGCGGCAGCACGCGGCGTTCGAGGTCGGCGCGGGTCAGCACCCGGCCCGCCTGCTTGACCAAGGTGAGCAGCAATGCATACTCGGTGGGCGACAGCGCCACCGCGCCCCCGGCCCGCAGGACCTGCATGCTGCCCTCGTCGATCGTCAGCTCGCCCACGTTCCACAATTGATCGCTGCGTTCGACGGTGCCGCTGGCGCGCCGCACGATGGCGCGCAGCCTTACCAGCAGCTCGGGGATGTCGAAGGGCTTGATCAGGTAATCGTCGGCGCCCAGGTCGAACCCTTTCAAGCGGTCTTCCAGGCTGTCGCGCGCAGTGATGATCAGCACCGGCAGGCTGAGGCGCCGTGTACGTATCGCCTGCAGCAGGTCCGCGCCGTCGCCGTCGGGCAGGCCGAGGTCCAGCAGCATGGCGTCGAAATGTTCGGCTGCCATGCGCTCCATCGCGTGCGCCGCCATGCGGCACCAGACCACCCCGTGGCTGTTGTCCTGGAACACGGACAGCAGTGCCCGGCCGATCGAGAGGTCGTCTTCCACCATCAAGATTTTCATGCCGCGAGTGTAACAGCCGGGCTGGGTCGAGGGGACGATACAGGCGCCGTCAATCTTCAGGTTTTCTTTATGCCACCGTGCCGTGACATTTCCGCACCTTGCGCTGGACGGTAGCGGTGTTTCGCCCCTGAGTGCAAAGGAAATTCGGAGCTGTGGCGTGACGGGGAAATGTCGTTTGCCTTTATGCCCATTCGTGCAAATTGTCTGTACAGGGCATGGCCGCAAGGCAGCGCGTTTCTTTAGGCCAGATTCATGAATTGGCGACATCGGTTTTGACGACGGGAATGGTCAATCGCATCATCTAGCCCGACGCTTCGCACCCGATGGTCCACTACAACAACGAGAGACGACATGAAAAAAGCATTTGCCCTGCATCCGCTCGCCGCCGCCTGTACCTTGCTCCTGTGCGGCGCCGCCGGCGCCCAGCAGCTCGATTCGACCGCCAAGCCCGCCCGTGCCGACCAGCAGGAGCAGGACATCAAACCGGGCGGCGCCCAGCCGGTTCAGCCGGACATTGCGCGCGTCGAGGTGTCGGGCATCCGTACCGGCATCGAGGCCGCCATCTCGATCAAGAAGACCTCGACGTCGATCGTGGAAGCCGTGTCGGCCGAGGACATCGGCAAGCTGCCCGACACCAGCGTGGCCGAGTCGGTGTCGCGCCTGCCCGGCGTGACGACCCAGCGCAACAAGACCAACGGCAAAGCCACCGATGTCAGCGTGCGCGGCCTATCGCCGAGCTTTAACGGCTCGCTGCTGAACGGCCGCGAACAGGCGTCCACCAGCGACGCGCGCAGCCCCGAGTTCGATCTGTTCCCGTCGGAGCTGACCGGTGCGGTCGTGATCTACAAGACGCCGGACGCCAGCCTGATGGGCCAGGGCCTGGCTTCCACCATCGACTTGCACACGCTGCGCCCGCTCGATTTCGGCAAGCGCGTGCTGGCAGCGAGCGCGCGCAAGGAGCGCATCGGCTTCGATTCGGGAGCGGACATCGGCTCCGGCCATCGCAGCACACTGACTTACGTCGACCAGTTCTTCGGACGGACCCTCGGCCTGTCGATCGGCTTGACCTCCCTGAAGGAAGACAATGGCGGCGAGCTGAAATTCGACAGCTGGGGCGGATTCATGGTCGACAAGACCTTCGACGGCCAGACCGTGAAAGTGCCGGGCGGCTTCCTGGCGGAGACCTCGCGCCGCAAGAATGACCGCGACGCGGTCTCGATCGGTCTTCAGTTCAAGCCCAGCCAGAACTTCAAGACCATGGTCGATGCGTTCTACTCGCATGGTTCGGAATCGACCAAGAAAACCGGTATCGAAGGTGCGGTGGGCGGCAGCACCGGCGTTTACGATCCGGACGGCGTGCTGACGAATGCGACGGTCGCCAACGGCATCGCGACCAGCGGCACGCTGTCGAACTACAAGGCCGACGTGCGCAATCACATGTACTCGAACAAGGACCGCTTGCTGTCGGTGGGCGTCAACAGCGAGTGGAAGGCGGATGCCTGGCGGGTGGAAGGCGACCTCTCGCATTCGCGCGGTGTCAAGGCGCTGTCGAACTACGAGACCACCGCCGGCCAGCCGGGCAACCTGCCGAACTCCCAGCTCGGCAGCATCAGCTATAGCAACTTCGACGGCGTGCACTTCGACCAGGTCGTCTACAAGCCCAGCCTGAGCTATGCCGACCGCAAAGTGGCGGTGCTGACCGACGTCGACGGATGGGGCGGCGGTCCGCTAACCCCGCAGGCCGGCTATGTGTCGCTGCCTTTGATCGAAGACCAGGTCGACAGCATCCGCCTGAGCGGACACCGTGAGCTGGAGTGGGGGCCGCTGGCCGGCCTGCATTTCGGCCTCAACTTTACCAAACGCGACAAGTCCCGCGGCGGTGACGAAGGCCGGCTATCGATCCTGAATGGCGATGGCTACGCCAGCGTACCTGTGCCAGGCAGCGAGATCGCCATGGCCGGCGGCAGCGGCATCCCGGTCGTGTCCTTCGATCCAACCGGCACGCTTGGCACAGTCTATGCGCTGAATCGCTGGGTGGACGCGACCGTCCTGTCGCGCAACTGGACGGTAGGCGAACGTGTAACGACTGCCTACGCCATGGCCAACCTCGACGGCGCGCTCGGCGCGCTTCCCTACACCGGCAATGTTGGCGTGCAGGTGGTCCGGACGCGGCAGAACGCCAGCGGAAACCAGGTGGACCTCGCGAACTGCACCGGGATCACGATCGAGACCTGCCCATACGCGGTCCGTAGCGACGGCGCCAGCTACACCAACGTGCTGCCCAGCCTGAACCTGGCGTTCGACCTGCAGCGCGAACAATACCTGCGGGTCGGCGCCGGCAAGCAGATTTCCCGTGCAAACCTTGACAACATGAAGGCCAGCATGGACTTCGGCCTGCAGAGCGCCACCGCGACCGCGCCGGCGCTGACCGGGTATGCCGGCAATCCGCAGCTGAAGCCCTACCAGGCGACCTCTTTCGACATTTCTTACGAAAAGTACTTCGGCAAGAAGGCTTACGTAAGCGCGGCCCTGTTCTACAAGAAGCTGGACAGCTACGTGATCAACGCCCCGCGCGAATTCGACTTTGCGCCCTATACCAGCGCTTCCACGCCGCTGCCGCAAACCGGTCCGTACAAGAATTCGACGGTCGGCTTCCTGACCAAACCGGAGAACGGCTCGGGCGGCAACATGCGCGGCATCGAGCTGGCGGTAAACATGCCGTTCTCCCTGTTTACGAAAGGTGCGCTGAACGGATGGCTGGACGGCTTCGGCATTCAGGCCAGCCACTCGTACACCGACAGCTCGGTCAAGCTTCCGACCTCGGCCTTCGTCACCAAGAACAATGCGCCGGTATTCAATGGCGCAGTCGATTCGATCGGCCTGCCAGGCCTCTCGAAGAACGTCTCGAGCATGCGCCTGTACTACGAGAGCCATGGTCTGCAGCTGGCGGCGGCGGGCTACAAGCGTTCGGACTTCATTGGCCAGATCCTCGACTACCGCAGCGACTCGCAGTTCACCTTCATCAAGGGCGAGACCATCGTCGACCTGCAGGCGGCCTATGAGTTCCAGCAAGGGTGGCTGCGCGGATGGACCATCCTGCTCCAGGGGCACAACATGACGAACCAGCCCTTCCGCGAGTACACCAAGGATCCGAACCTGATCACCAACGAGGTCAAGTACGGCCGTACTTACTACGCCGGCGTCAACGTCAAGTTCTGAGCGATGCGGACCACGATACTGCATGCGGCCGTGCTGGCCGCGACGATGGCGGCGCTGGCTCCCGGGCCGCTTCTGGCGGCGGGGCCGGCGCCGGCCGGCGCGCCTTATGTGAAATTCGAGCACGCCGCCTGGACCCGTGACGCCACTGTCTACGAGATCAATACCCGCCAGTTTACGCGCGAGGGCACGCTGCGGGCGGCCGAGAAGGAATTGCCGCGCCTGGCAAAGCTGGGCGTGGGCATCCTCTGGCTGATGCCGATCCATCCGATCGGCGAGGCGAAGCGCAAGGGGGCTCTCGGCAGTCCATACGCCGTGCGCGACTTCCGCGCCGTGAATCCGGAGCTCGGCACGCTCGGCGACTTGCGCAGCTTCGTCGACAGGGCACACCGCCTCGGCATGCACGTGATTCTCGATTGGGTCGGCAATCACACGTCGTGGGACAACGCGCTGCTGTCCGGTCATCCCGACTGGTATGCGAGGGATCGCCACGGCCGTCCGCACCCGGCGCCGTGGTACGACTGGGACGACATCATCGACCTCGATTACGCCCAGCCGGGATTGCGGCGCTACATGGCCGATGCGATGGCATATTGGGTACGCGAAGCCGGCGTGGACGGCTACCGTGCGGATGCCGCCGGCCTGGTGCCGCTCGACTTCTGGGAGGACACGGCGGCCGAGCTGCGCGCCATCAAGCCGGTGTTCCTGCTGGCCGAATGGGAAAGCCGCGACCTGCACGCGCGCGCCTTCGACGCGACCTATGCCTGGACCTGGTGGGACACCTTGAAGAACATCGCCCAGGGCAAGCAGGATGCCAGCGCTTTGCACCAATACTACGCCTGGGATGAAAAGTTCTATCCGGCCGCGGCCTATCGCCTGCTGGGCACCAGCAACCACGACAAGAATGCCTGGGAAGGCACCGAGTTCGAGACCTTCGGGCCGGCGCTTGAAGCGGTGGCGGTGCTGTCCTTCCTCAGCAAGGGTATGCCGATGATCTATAACGGCCAGGAAGCGGGCAACACTAGGCGCCTGGCGTTCTTCGAACGCGACCCGATCGCCTGGCAGGCGTCTGCGTGGGAGGCGTTGTACCGCCGGCTGATTGCCCTGAAAAAGAAGAATCCCGCACTCTGGAACGGCGCCGAAGGCGGCGTGGTGCAGCAGGTCCGCAACGGCGACGAGAAGCGCCTGCTGAGCTTCGTGCGCCAGCGTGGCGACAGCCAGGTCTTCGCCGTGTTCAATCTCTCGGGTGACGCGCTGGAGGCGCGCTTCGCCGACGACCTGCAGCTTGGCAGCTATCGGGACTTCACGGACGGCGCCACGGTCACCGTCACGCCCGATACCCGCTTCACGATGGCGCCGTGGAGCTATCGGGTGCTGGTCCGCTAGGTGCCCCATGCTGTTGCCGCGCTCACAGGCGTGCTGGTACAGCGCCAACCGGCGCACCGGAGGCATGGTGGTCAGTTCGGGCCATGCTCCGGGGCGCCGTCCATCAGGAGAAAAAGACATGCAGTCACCCTTGCTGCGCGAGATCGTGATCGTCGGCGGCGGCAGCGCCGGCTGGATGAGCGCGGCCGCACTTGCGACGGCCCTGGAAGGGCGCTGCCGGATCCGCCTGGTCGAGTCCAGCGACATCGCCACCGTCGGGGTCGGCGAGGCGACGATACCGATGATCCAGCGCTTCAACCAGTTCCTCGGGATCGACGAGAACGACTTCCTTCAAGCGACCCATGGGACCTTCAAGCTCGGCATCGAGTTCCGGGGATGGGGCGACGAGGGCGCACACTATATCCACGGCTTCGGCCGTGTTGGCCAGCAGCTGGCCAGCGTGCCTTTCCACCAGTACTGGAACCGGATGCGCAGCCTGGGCCGGGCGGCGCCGCTGGGCGATTATGCGATCGGCTGCGCCGCGGCGCGCGCGGGGCGCTTCGCAAAGCCCGATCCCGCGCTCGGCGATTCGCCGCTGGCGGACATCGCCTATGCCTACCATTTCGACGCCGGCGCCTATGCGCGCTTTCTGCGTACGCTGGCTGAAAGGCGCGGCGTCGAGCGCATCGAAGGGCGCATTGCCGGCGCCATCCTCGGTGCGGATGGCAATGTGGCGACCCTTGCATTGGAGGACGGCCGCCGCGTCGACGGGGAGTTTTTCGTCGATTGTTCCGGCTTCCGGTCGCTGCTGATCGGCGAGACCCTTGGCACACCCTTCGAGGACTGGTCGCATTGGCTTCCTTGCGATCGCGCGCTGGCCGTACCAAGCGAACCGGCCGGACCCCTGCAGCCCTTGACCCGCTCGACAGCGCGCCGGGCTGGCTGGCAGTGGCGGATTCCGCTGCAACACCGTACCGGTAACGGCCATGTTTTCTGCAGCAGCCATATGAGCGAGGACGAAGCCGCCTCCGTACTGCTGGCCGGACTGGACGGTGCGCCGCTCGACGCATCGCGGCTGTTGAAGTTCCGGGCGGGGCGCCGCAGCCTGGCCTGGAACCGCAATGTGGTCGCGGTCGGCCTTGCCGGCGGCTTCCTGGAGCCGCTGGAGTCGACCAGCCTGCACCAGGTACAGACCGCGATTGCGCGCCTGATCGAGTTCTTCCCCGACGCGGGTTTCGATCCGGCGGATGTGACCGAGTACAACCGCCAGGCCGCGTTCGAGACGGAACGCATCCGCGACTTCATCATCCTGCATTACCACCTGAACCGGCGCACCGACTCGGCGTTCTGGCGCGACTGCGCGTCGATGGCGATTCCCGACACACTCAGGCAGAAGATGGCGCTGTATCGCGCGCATGGGCGTTTGCAGCGCATCGACAACGAGCTGTTCGCCGAGCCTGGCTGGCTCCAGGTGTTCGAAGGCCAGGGCCTGCGCCCGCAAGGCCATCATCCACTGGCCGAGCTGCGCAGCGAAGCCGAGGTCGAGGCCTACCTGGCCGGCGTACGCGAAGTGATCGGCAATTGCGTACGCAGCATGCGTTCCCATGCGGAGGCGCTCGGGCGCGGCTAGCACCTCGGCTTCAGTGCGCGATCAGCAGCGGCACCCGCGCGCGCTCCAGCAGTTCGCGCGTGGTCAGCGGCCTTGCGCAGTTCCTCGAAATCGTCGCCGATCACCGGTGCCGCCATCGAGCCGGTCAGCAGGCTGTAGTCCATCCACGAGATGCCGGTCGCGCCCAACCGGCTTTCCTGCCGGGCGCCGCCGTCGATGTGTACGACGATGGTCTTGTACATGTCGGGTCCTCCCGAAGTAGGACGGCAGATGCCACTTTAGGCCTGCTTGCCGGCGCTGTCAAAACCGCGGCGTGTCAGCCAGGACGGAACATCCGGAACAGCTGTTCGTGGCCGATCGTGAAGTAATCGGCCGGTCCGCCGCCGCGCAGGATGGGCACGGCCGCGGCGGTTTCGTAGACGCCATCCTTGAGCAGCGAACGGTCTATGTGCACGCCCACGACTTCGCCCAGCACCAGCCAGGTCGGCACCTGTTCGCCGTCCGCGCGCTGCAGCTGGATCAGCTGGCTGAGGCGGCATTCGAAGGACACCGGCGTTTCCGCCACGCGCGGCACCTTCACTACGTTCGACGGCGCCGGCGTCAGGCCGGCCAGCGCGAACTCGTCGGCTTCCGGCGGCACCGCGGCGCAGCTCTGGTTCATCTGTTCGGCCAGCGGGCGGGTGGCCAGATTCCAGCAGAACTCGCCCGTCTCTTCGATATTGCGCACCGAATCCTTCCAGCCGATGCTGGCGAAGCCGACGATGGGCGGGACATAGTTGAAGGCGTTGAAGAAGCTGTAGGGCGCCAGATTGAGGATGCCCGATGTGCTGTGCGAGGAAATCCAGCCGATCGGGCGCGGGCCGACGATGGCGTTGAAGGGATCGTGCGGCAGGCCGTGGCCGGTGCGCGGCTCGTAGAAATGAAATGCTGTGCTCATGCGTGCTCCGTGGGTTGACCAGCAACGATACTCCATCCGGGGCATAATTGAACGATCACGCATTCAGGCATTCAATCATCGAAAGGGCAAGACATGGTTTTGGAAAGTGCAGAAATCCTGGTCAAGGCAGGCATGGAAGAGATCTTCGAAGCAGGTGTGCGCGAGGCGGCGCCGCTGTTCAAGCGTGCGCAAGGCTGTACCGGCATGCGCCTGCAGCGCGGCATCGAGAATCCGCGCGCCTACCGCCTGCTGGTGCAGTGGAACACGCTGGAAGACCACACCGTCCACTTCCGCGGCAGCGAGGATTTCCAGGAATGGCGGCGCCTGGTCGGCCACTGCTTCGACGGCGCCCCCAGCGTCACCCACCTGAGCGGTGTGCTCGAGGCCTTTTGAGCGCCAGCCTGCGCCGTGCGCAGCGGCCTGCGCTTTTCTGCGACCATAGCCAGACGACCGAACAAGGGAGACAATAATGAGCACCGAAAGCAGCCTCGATAGCGGCATCCAGGAACCCGGCAAGGACGCGCAGCTGCGCGCGGACGCCCTCGATTACCACCGCTCGCCCACGCGCGGCAAGATCGAGGTCGTCGCCACCAAGCCGCTGTCGAACCAGCGCGACCTGTCGCTGGCCTATTCGCCGGGCGTGGCCTACGCCTGCGAAGAGATCGCCGCCGACCCCAGCACCGCCGCCGAGTACACTTCGCGCGGCAACCTCGTGGCCGTCATTTCGAACGGCACCGCCGTCCTCGGCCTGGGCAATATCGGCCCGCTGGCCTCCAAGCCTGTCATGGAAGGCAAGGGCTGTCTGTTCAAGAAATTCGCCGGCGTCGACGTGTTCGACCTGGAGCTGGCCGAGAACGACCCGGATAAACTCATCGATGCGATCGCCATGCTCGAACCGACGGTCGGCGGCATCAACCTCGAGGACATCAAGGCGCCGGAATGCTTCTACATCGAGAAGAAGCTGAGCGAGCGCATGAAGATCCCGGTCTTCCACGACGACCAGCACGGCACCGCCATCATCTCGAGTGCGGCGCTGCTGAACGCATTGAAAGTGGTCGGCAAGGATATCGCCAACGTGAAGCTGGCCGCCTCCGGCGCGGGCGCCGCGGCCATCGCCTGCCTCGACATGATGGTGAGCATGGGCGTACGCCGCGAGAACATCTTCGTGACCGATTCGAAGGGCGTGATCTGGCGCGGCCGCGAGGCGAACATGGAAGCCAACAAGGCGCGCTTCGCCCAGGATACCGATGCCCGCACCCTGGCCGACATCGTGCAGGGCGCCGATGTCTTCCTCGGCTGCTCGACCGCCGGCGTGCTGACCGGCGAGATGGTCAAGACCATGGCCGAGCGTCCGGTGATCCTGGCCCTGGCCAACCCGGAGCCCGAAATCCGGCCGGAAGTGGCGAAGGCCGCGCGCCCCGACTGCATCGTCGCCACCGGCCGCTCGGACTATCCGAACCAGGTCAACAACGTGCTGTGCTTCCCCTACATCTTCCGCGGCGCCCTCGATTGCGGCGCCACCCGCATCACCGAGGAGATGAAGCTGGCCTGCGTGAGTGCGATCGCCGAACTGACCCAGGCGGAAGCCAACGACGCCGTGGCCGCCGCCTACGCGGGCCAGGACCTGCGCTTCGGTCCCGACTACATCATCCCGAAACCTTTCGACCCGCGCCTGATGGCGGCGATCGCACCGGCCGTCGCCGCGGCCGCCGAAGCCTCCGGCGTGGCGGCGCGCCCGATCACCGACATGGACGCCTACCGCGAACGGCTGGCGGCGATGATCTACCACACCAGCTTCTTCATGCGGCCGGTGTTCGCCAAGGCCCGCGCCAAGCCGCGCCGCGTGGCCTACGCCGAGGGCTTCGACGCGCGCGTGCTGCGTGCGGTGCAGACGGTGGTCGACGAAGGCCTGGCGCAGCCGGTGCTGATCGGCCGCGGCGAGGAGATCGAACAGGCCATCCTTGACGCCGGCCTGCGCATGCGGCGCGACGTCGACTACACCCTGGTCGAGTGCGATGACGACACCACGGCGCGCGGCACCAGGCTGCTGGCCACCGGCGAAGTCGACGCCCTGATCTGCGGCATGCAGGGCAGCTACGACAGCCACCTGGCCCACGTGCAGCGCGATATCGGCCTGGCCCCGGGCGCCGAGGTGATGGCGGCGATGAATGCGCTGGTGCTGGACAAGGGCACCCTGTTCATCACCGATACCTATGTCAACGACCAGCCGTCCGCCCAGGAGCTGGCGGCGATCGCGAAGCTGGCGTCAAGCGAATTGCGCCAGTTCGGTCTCGACCCGAAGGTGGCGCTGCTCTCGCATTCGATCTTCGGCTCGTCCTCGCGCCCCTCGGCGCAGCGGGTGCGCGAGGCGCGCGAGATCCTGGCGCGCGAGGCGCCGGAGCTTAGCGTGATCGGCGAGGTGCATGGCGACGCCGCGCTGGACGAGAACATCCGCGCGATCTACCTGCCGGACGGCCAGCCCAACTTCGAAGGCAGCGCCAACCTGCTGGTGATGCCCTCGCTGGATTCGGCCAACATCCTGTTCAACGTGCTGAAGGTCTCGTCGGGCAAGGGCGTGACCGTGGGGCCTATCCTGCTGGGAGCGGCCAAGTCGGTGCACATCCTCAGCCCCAGCGCGACCGTGCGCCGGATCGTCAACATGACGGCGCTGGCGGTGGCGGATGTGAAGGACGGCGCCGGCTGAGGGCGCGCAGGATCAGGGTGCAGGCGGGCAGGGTGGCGCGGTGGCCGTCGCCGCCTGCCCGGCCGGCTGGCGCATCGCTACTGCTTGCCCCAAGGGCATCAGGCGGATCTTTACTTCGGATCGGCAGCGCGTGCGCGTCAGCTCGGCCAGCCTTTGCAGCGTCCGATCGACCTTGTCGATGGGCCAAGGCAGGGGAGCGAGAGGCTCGGTGAACGGTTTGCTGAAATTGTCCCAGTGGATGGGAATCACGAGCCGGGTTCCGGTGCGCTCGACGGCTTCCGTCCACAGCGCAGCGGTGTCCTCGGCCTCTTTCGTACCCAGCGTCGCGATGCCGAGGAAAACGACGTCGGCGCTGACCCCGGCAAACATCTCCGGCCGGCTGCCGGCGCTGGGGACCACGAGCAGCTTGCCGTCCGGGTGGCGCAGCAGGAAGCTGAAGTTGGCCCCGAGCTTGTAATCGGCGACCCGCCCCGGCGCCTCGAAACTTTCGTCGATCGCGCCACCGACCAGGAGCGCGTGCCGCGTTCTCGCCACCAAAGGCGCATCGAGGGCATGGTCGTAATGGGAGTGCGAGACCAGGACGGCATCGATGGCCGGCACCGTGTCGCGTGGCAGCGCGGCGTCGATGCGCCCTGGTTTTGGCGTCAGCGGCGCGAACAGCACTTCACCGAGGCCGGGACGCGAGAAAAATCCGTCGATCAGGATCGTCGTCTCGCTGTCGCGGATGAGAAGGGTGCTGACGCCATACCATTGTGCCCGCAGGCCGGTGTCCGCGGCGCCGCTTGCCTGCAATCGCTCGGCACCGGCTAGCGCACCGGGGCCGTCGGGCTGGGGCCAGCTGCAGCCTGCCAGAGCCAGGCTCGCAATCACACCCAGAACCACGGGTCGAACGATCGTCCTCATCTCGGTCTCCGGACAGCTTTATTGTATTGACAATAATATATCAGCTGTGAGCCCGGGTGGAGACCTGGATCGAGCGGCGCCTGAGCGCTCAGGATGCGAGCGAGGTACTGAGCTTCTTGCCGGCGATCGTCACGTTCTTCAGCGTCAGGCCGCTTACGTTGTACAAATACCAGGGCTGCTCGGCGTTGGAGGGCGTGCCGAAATCGCAGTCGGTGATGCTGACGTTCCGCACCGGCAGCACCTCCGGCCGCGGCCCCGGGCCGTTGTAGTCCGAGGCCACCGGGCCCAGGATGACGAAGGCCTGCCAGCTCGACGCCTGCTTTCCGTCCTTGGTCTTCACGTTCCCGACCTTGACGTTCGAGATGTGCACGTCGTGGACTTCTGGCGGGCGGATCCGGACGTTGTCGGCGCGCGGCGTGTAGTCGCAGTCGAAGGTGATGACGCCGCCGGCCGCTGCCGCCACCGAGCGGTTGGGGATCGGCGAGCCGGGCAGCGTGGCGTAGAACGAGGGGCTGGTCTGCACGCCGTTCGGGATGCTGACGTTGCGCACGTAGAAGTAGCGCAGGAAGCCGCCGCGGTTCATGTTCGTCTTCAGGCGGATCGCGATGTTGAGCGGATTGGTGGCCCAGTTCTTGTTCTCGAAGACGAGGTCCTGCGCGTAGACTTTCTGGATGCCGCCGGCCATCTCGCTGCCCAGGGTCACGGCGCCGTGGCCGCTGTGCATCTTGCAGTTCTGGATCACGATGTTCTGCGAAGGACCGAACTGGGTGTCGAGGTTCTTGCCGGCCTTGATGGCGATGCAGTCGTCGCCGGTATCGAACTGGCAGCCGTCGACCAGCACGCCGTCGCAGGCTTCGGGGTCGAAGCCGTCGCTGTTCGGGCCCAGGCTGTTGGCGTAGACCCGGCGGATCGTGAGGTTGCGGCAGGCGACCGGGTGGTGCTGCCAGAATGGGGTGTGGGTGACCTGGTAGCCTTCCAGTAGCACGCCGCTGCAATCGATCAGGTGGATCATCGGCGGGCGCAGGTAGTGGCCCAGGCCGAACACGCGTTTTTCGATGGGCACGCCGGCTTCGGACAGGGCCGGCAGGTAGGTGTCGTCGGCGCGCCATTTCTCGCCTTCGCCCTGGATCAGCAGGCGCCTTTCCTCGGACAGGCCGGGCGCGACGTCCGCCAGCGATTTCGGATTCAGCGGATTGACCTGGTTCTGCGCCAGCTTGCCCGGCACGTAGTTCGGCGACTTGTCCTGGGCCACCGAGTTGATGGTGGCGTTCTTGCCCTTCCAGGTCCACCAGCAGTCGTTCGATCCTTCGAACGGAACGCCGCCCTGGCCGTCGAGGATGGCGGTCCAGTCGTCGGCCGTGAGGGCGATGTTGTTCGCCTTGTGCGCGTAGACCATGGGCGCGAAGTTCAGGCAATCGTTGCTCTGCCAGCGCGAGACCACCAGCTTGCCGTTCGGGCCGCAGTCATGGTCGCCGTACTTCGCGTAGTCGCGCGGATCGTTGCTGAAGTAGACGTGGGCGCCGGCCTGCAGGTGCACGTTCACGTTCGACAGCAGCACGATGGGACCGGCGCAGAACCAGTCGCCCTTGGGGATCACCACACGGCCGCCGCCTTCCTGGTGGCAGCGGGCGATGGCGTCGCGGATCGCCGGGTAGCAGTCCTTCGAGCCCGGCGCCGGGGTATTCAGGGTGTCCTGGTCCTCGAAGGAGACCCAGGCCTTGACCGGCACCAGCTTGCAGATCTCCGCGCCGAAGTCCGTGACCAGATAATCCTTCTTGCGGAACTTGACCGGCATGGCCAGGCGGTGCGCGATGGCCGCGGCTTCGCGCCACGGGTCGGCGGCGGCCTTGCCGGCGGCCTGCGCGGCCGCGGCGATGGCCTGCGCGCCCGGCGTGAGCGCGAGTCCGGCCAGGCCGGCGAGGGAGCTGGTGCGCAGGAAGTTGCGGCGGGTGTCGAAAGCTGATGTCATGCTGCGGTCTCCGTCATTCATTCGTGTTGTTGTATTCGCCGAGGTAGATCTCGGCCGGCGCCGGGCGCGGCTTGCCGTCCAGGACCTTGGCACCATCCAGCCCGACCGCGGGGTGGACTGCTTCCAGATTGGCCCAGTAATCGCTCGAATCGAGTTGCGCGCGGCGATGGGCCATGGTGCCGATGCGGTTCCATTCCGACCAGGGATGCGTCCGGTCGATATGGGCGCCGATGCGCGAGTTCAGGATCACCGCCTTGCCGACCGATTCCAGCGTGCGCTGGCGGATCGTGCCTTCCGGCGCGCGGTAGACGTCGACCTCGCCCAGGCGGCAGCGGTAGCCGTCCACCGCCATCCAGCCGTAGGGCGTGCAGCGCTGGTTGTGGAACCACTGGCGGGCCAGGTAGAACTGCGTGCCGTCTTTCGTAGCCTTGTCGGCGGTGAAGCGGCAGTGATTGAACACGAAGCCGTATTTCGCGCGGCGACTGGTATCGGGCGCCAGTGCGTAGGAGGCAGAGCGGCCGCCGATCGATTTGATCTCGCAGTCGTCGAAGTAGGCGATGGTGTCGCCGAAGATGAAATCGACGTCGCCTTCCACATAAGACTTGTGGAAGAAGCTGCGCACCGTGGCGTTCTGGTCCGGTGCGTTCAGGAACAGCGTGTCCTGCAGGCCGAGCAGGCGCACATTTTCGAACTGTACGCGGTCGGCGCCATCCACGCGCAGGGCCACGGCCTGGTGGTGGACGCGGCTGCCGCCGGTATTGTCCGGGCAGCGGTCGCCCACGCATTCGTTCCCGGCTTTGCTGCCCTTGCGGTTGAAGGCGTTCTCGATGGTGATGTTCCGTGCCTGGAAACCGTCGGCCTTGATCCAGGCGGTGCCGGAGCCGCTGGTCGACAGGGAGGGCAGGTCCTTCAGCTGCTCGTACATGGCGCGCACCGCTGCGGGGGCATTGTCGAACTGGGCGCCATGCCGCTCGCGGTAATCCGTGCCTGTGGTCGAGGCGTCGAGAGCGGCGACGATGCGTACGGCGCGCGGATCGGCATCGTCGGAGTACAGGGTAATCGGCGGCGCACCCGGCGGCACGTAGAGCAGCTCGCGATACACGCCCGGCTGGATGCGGATGTAGATGCGCCTGGCGCCTGCGCCGGCGATGGCCTTGTTCACCGCTGCCTGCACGGTGGGGAAGCTTTTCAGTCCGTCGGCCCTGGCGTTCGGATCGACCGTGAAGTCGGGCGTGAACGCAGCGCCGGCGGCCAGCGGATCGGCCAGCGGGTCCCACGGGTCGATGCGCTCGGCGCCGACCGTGCCCACATACTTGAGCACCTCGCGCACTTCGTAGGCTTTGGCCTGCTCGGCGCTGAGCTGCGGGCGCATGTTGCGGAGCGTCTCCGCCGGGAACGTCGGGAAGCGCCCGCTGCAATCGACGGGCGCGGCCACCTCGCCGAGGAAGCTGGCGGTGCCGGTCACGTGCGCGAATTCCGTCTTCACCTGGGGCGAGCCGTCGATGACCACGTCGGACAAGCGCAGGCGCAGCGGGTGCGCCTCGTCGTAGCCCTGCAGGTTGACCTTGCCCGGCGTGAGGCTGTGGACGCGCTCCATGCGCACGTCGCGGTAATCAGGTACCAGGCTGCCTGGCTTCTCCGCCTGCTCGTAATGCGTGTAGATGTCGATCGGGGCTTTCGGCCCGCGCAGGCAAACATCGTGATACAGAATTTCGGAGACGGTGCCCCCACGCGTATCATTACTCTTGATGCGCAGGCCGGAGGTGGTACCGTCCATCGACAGATCGTCGACCAGCACGCGCCGCACGCCGCCATTGGTCTCGCTGCCGATCGACATGCCGTGGCCGCTGTAGAAGTGGTTGTGCAGGATGGAGACGTTCTCGGTCGGGCCATTGCTGCCGCCCTTGATGGCGACGTTGTCGTCGCCGGTGCGGATCCAGCTGTGGGCGATGGTGATGTTCTTCGAAGAGATCGGGTCGATGCCGTCGGTATTGCGGGCGTCGTGCGGCGTATCGATCTTCACGCCCCAGGCCGTGAAGCCGTCGACGCCGTTCAGCGTGACGTGGAAGTTCGGCGAATTCTTCAGCAGGATGCCGTACATCGTGAACTCCTGCGATTTATCGACCTGAATCAGGCGCGGCACGTTCTGGCGCGTCTTCTCCTTCTGCGCGCGGCGTGCGATCTGCCACCAGCTCTCATCCTTGCCGAGCATTTTCTCGCCGCCGCGGCCGTCGATGGCGCCGCGGCCCATGATGCCGCTGCCGCGCGTGTTCTCGGCCGTGATCAGGGGCCGGCAGCCGCGCCCGTTCTGGTCGTTCGATCCGCACGCAGTTTTACCATCGACGGCGCCGCGGTCGAACAGGCGCGGATCGCCACTGGCATACAGGGTGGCGCCTTCGTCGACCACCAGGGTGACGCCGCTTTTCAGCACCAGCGGGCCGGAGACGAAGCTGCGCCTGGCGTTGCTGGCCGCGAGCACCACGGCGTGGCCGGGCGCGCAGGCGTCGATGGCGGCCTGGATGCGCGGGGCGTCGTTGCGTTCGGGCGCGAAGCTGTCGCCGGTGAGGATGGCGCAGGCCGGCGGCAGCACCGGCTCGGTGACGGTGCGTGTGTCCTGCGCGTGGACGATGCCGGTGAAGCCCAGGGGAATCGATAAACAAAGCAGGCGCGCTTTCACTGCTTGCCCCCGTCCTTGAACCAGACGCCGGTGGACGGAATGGCGCGCACCATTTCGCGCTCGACCATGGTGGCGAACAGGTCCGCACCCTTGGCGCCGACGTGGGTACGGTCGAAGGCGCTCTTGGCTGCGCCCTGCGGTTCGACCTTGTTCGGATCCTGCGGCCCCGATGGCAGCACGGCTGGCGGCGGCGCCATGGCCAGCGTGTCCGCCTCGGCCTGGCCCATGGCCTGCACGGCCGCGTAGCTGTCGGCGTTCAGGTCGAGCAGCACGGCATGCTCCTGCGCCGCCATCCTGCGGGTCGTCGCGGCCCACGGGGCGAGGTCGTTGTGCAGCCAGGCGCCGTGGAAGCTGCGGCGCGACAGCGGCGTTACCAGCACCGGCACGCCGCCCAGCGCTCTGGTCTCCTGCGCGTAGCGCGCCATGTTGGCCGGGAATTCGGTGACGAAATCGGTGGAGCGTCCGGGCTTGCCCGGCTGGTCGTTGTGGCCGAACTGCACCAGCACGTAGGTGGCGCTGAAGCTCGCGCCATCTTTCAGCAGGCGCTGGACTTCGTCCCAGCGGCCCTCTGCGCGGAAGCTGCCGCTGCTGCGGCCGCCGCGCGCCAGGTTGATGCAGCTGACTTCGGGTGTGAAGCGGGCGCAGAAGGCGTCGCCGTAGCCGGTGCGGGTGGCCATGGTCGAGTCGCCGACCAGGATGACGCGGATGGGAAGGCGTTCTGCGGCGTGGACGGAAGAGACGAGCGAAGCCGCGAGCAGCATCGCGGCTGAAACGAAACGTGGGAAATTCATGAAACTCCTTTGCTTCCGATGCGGGCGCACGCCGGCGGGGAAACGCCCCCGGCGGCGTGCGTCTTCCTACGACACGACCAAGACTTACAGGAAGTTGTAAGTCACACGCAGGTTATACGCGCGGCCGGTCGGGTTCACTGCGCTGCTCAGGTAGCCGCTGCTGTACACCGTGTTGTTGGTGATCGGCGGCGCCTTGTCGAACAGGTTGGTGACGCCGGCCGTGATCTTCACCTGCCTGATGCCGGACCAGGACGCGGTCAGGTTCCACAGCGAGATCGAGGAGATGTCGCGGTAGTACTGCTGGGTGACGGCGGTGTTGGCGTCGCGGTACTTGCTGGCGAAGGTGTTGGTCAACTGGGCGCCCCAGTCGCCGCCGGTCCACGACAGGCGCAGGTTGTGCTTCCAGCGCGGCGTGATGATCGGGTAGCTGCTGGTGGTGCCGTTGCTGGCCCAGCCGAACTGGCCGATGTTCGACATCCAGGCGCCGTCCTTTTCCAGCTGGTTGTCGAAGCGGGTCAGGTAGGTGCCGTCCAGGCCGACGTTGAAGCTGCCGAAGCGGGTAGCAGGCGCGGTCCAGCTGGCGGTGACGTCGACGCCTGCGGCGATCTGGCCGCCCAGGTTCATGGTGCGGTTGTCGATGTAGGCCAGCGAACCGTCGGCGTTACGCACGAACAGGTTCTTGTACTGCGCGTAGTTGGTGAAGTAGACCGACTCCGGCAGGTTGGCCAGCATGTTCTTCATGTTGACCTGCCAGTAGTCGAAGGCCAGCGTGGCGGTGCTGCTCGGCTCGAACACCACGCCCAGGGTGCCGCCTTTCGACTTTTCCGGGACCAGGGCCGAGTTGGAACCGGTCATCTTGTTCAACTTGGCGTTGCAGACGTCGGCGGCGTTGAAGCCGGCGATGGCGGTGCCGGTGCCCGGGATCAGCGGGGTCTTGCTCGGGCACAGGACCGGATCGTCCCAGCGGCCCGAGGTGGTGGTGTTGGCGCCCGCCGTGCGGTAGCCGTTGCGGTCGAACAGGGTCGGCGCGCGGAAGCCGGTGTTGGCCGAGCCGCGGAACATCACGGCCTTGGTCGGCTGCCAGCGGAAGCTGATCTTCGGCGTGACGGTGCTGCCGACGTCACTGTAATGGTCGACGCGGACGGCGGCGTCCAGGTTCAGGGTCTTGGTGACCGGGGCGTCGATCTCGGCGAACAGGCCGCCGATGGTGCGCGCGCTTTCGCCATGGCCGGGGACGATCTTGGCGTAGGTGATGGCTTCGCCTTCCGGCAGCTTGGTGTCTTCGTTGGTGTCGCGGTGCAGGTCGGCGCCGATGGCCAGCGCCATGTCGCCGCCGGCCAGGGCCATCAGCGGACGGCTGATGGTGCCGTCGATGCCGTAGTAGGCCGACTTGGCGCTGCGGTTCATCATGCCGTCGGCGGAGATCGACTGCAGGTACTCGCTGCCGGCGGCATCCTGCAGGCCGAAGGGATTCAGCACGCCGCTGGCCAGGCCGTTCAGCAGGCCCAGGCCGTTGTAGTAGCCCGACTCGAAGTAGACACGGCGCTGCGACAGACCGTAGGACAGGCCGGTCTTGTAGTCCCAGTTGCCGACATGGCCGTCGGCGGACAGCAGCAGGCGCTGGTTGAGCTGGCGGTCGCGGGTGATGGCGGCGCCGCCGTCAGCCACGGCCCAGGTCACGGTCAGCGGCTGGTTGGTCAGGCCCGGGTAGGCCGGGACGCCGCCGCTCTTGCCCGGGTACCACTTGCTGGTCGAGGGCAGGGTCGCGGTGACCTTGCCGACCGCGGTGGCCTGGGTCGGGTTCTTGGTGGCGAAGATGGTCGCCTCGCCGCGGGTGTATTCAATCGAGACCGTGTTGTCTTCGTTGATCTTCTTGGTCGCCTTGACGTAGGCCGACAGCTGCTTGTTGGCGTGCAGCGCGGTGCCGTACACGTCGTCGTCCAGCACGCAGGTGTTCTTGGCGCCCTGAACCGAGGCGCCCGGCAGGCAGCCGCTCGCGTAATACGGGTTGGCGGCGCTCTTGTTGACCGAGCTCGTGAAGTTGGCCGGGGTGGCGTAGCCGCCGCTGGCGGCGCTGCGCGGCAGGCCGATCGCGGCCATCGCCGCATCGTCGGGGATGAAGCCTTCACGGTCGGACAGCAGCAGGCGCGAACGCTGGTGGAAGTCGGCGGTGCCGTAGATGTTCCAGCCGTCGCGGGCCAGGTTGCCCTTGCCGAAGGTGAGGGTGACGCGCTGCTCGTCGCCGCCGCCGGTCCGTTCCGGCTGCACGTACTGCACGGTGGCCGAGCCGCCTTCCACTTCGCGCTTGGTGATGAAGTTGACCACGCCGCCGATCGCGTCGGAGCCGTAGATCGAGGAGGCGCCGTCGCGCAGGATCTCGACGCGGGCCAGGGCGCTGATCGGAATGGTGTCGAGGTTGGCGTAGCCGTCGGCGATCGCTTCGTTGGCCAGGCGGCGGCCGTTCAGCAGCACCAGGGTGCGGTTCACGCCCAGGCCGCGCAGGTTGATGTTGGTGCCCGAGCCGGCGTTCGAGGGCTGCAGCGAGACCGACTGCGGCAGCGCCATCATGACGTCGGCGAGGGTGGTCAGGCCCTGCTTCTCGAGTTCCTCGGCCTTGATGGTGGTGACCGGCAGCGCTTCTTCGGCGGCCAGGCGTTTGATGCTGGAACCGGTCACTTCGACGCGCTGCATGGTCGACTGTGCGGCGGCCTGATGGCTCAGGGCCAGGATCGCCAGGGTGATCGAGGAAAGGACGAGGGTGCGCGGAAGCGCGCTGGGGGAACGCGGGTGTTTCATCAAGCTGTCTCCAGATTTGTTATCGGTGTCGTTCGGACGCCGTCGCTGCCGCGGCGTCTCGCTTGCTTCTTGATGCTGCCAGACGACTTGTTCGATTGCTTGGACCGCAAAGTCGTTTTGGTCGGACCATTCTAAAGTGGTTCGACCACTTTTAGCAATCGGACAATCCACTTTCGTGCATGTTGTCAATTAACCACGGTGGGGGTCCGGGCAAACCGGGGGCGCCGCCCACGTGTTGCGGGCGTCCGCTGCTGCAAAGAGGCCTGTTCAGTCGGCGCGCAGGGCGAGCTTGACCGGATGCGCGGCGCGCGCGGCAGCGGCCGCAACATAGGCTTGCCAGGCGTCCTGCGAGACGATCTGGCCCGCCTTATCCCAGGCCGCGCCGATCCAGTAGCGCAGCGGCTTGCCCGGCTCGACGCTGGCCAGCGCCAGTTCGTTCAGGCCGTCGTCGGCGAAGCCCGTGGCGCCCGGCAGCACCACGGCGGTGCCGTAGGCGCCGTTGGGACTGGCCTTCAGCGCGACCCATTGCGTCAACCACTGCGCCGGCCCTGAGGCGGCGGGGCTGCGCACTACCGAGATATGCGGCTCGTGCTTCTTATTGGCTGGGGTCTTGTTCAGGCCCACGGCCACCGTGAGCTTCTCCGCGCCGGTGAAATTGAAAGTGCTCTCGACCAGATCGAGCTGGTGGCCGGCGTCGACCGTGAAGCGCTTCACCTCCGAAACCTTGATCCCGCCTGCATCCCAGCTGTCGTAGGTGAGCTCGAACACCGCGCGCACCGGGCCGTTGGCCAGCACCTTCCACGACTTCCAGTTCCCGCTGACGTACAGCTTGCCGCCGGCCCAGACGCCGGTGCCGCCGGCGCCGCGGGTCTGGCTGACGTTGTACATGTCCAGGCCTTCGCCTTCGTCCTTGTGGTAGTGGTCGTGGCCCTTGTTGTACCAGCGGTCGACGATGGGATAGTCGACCCGCTTGAACCAGATGTCGATGCCGCTGGTCTCCAGCACTTCCTTGCCGCTGCCCGGCGGCGCCGGTGCGGCCAGCGCGGGACCGTAGATGCGGTGGGCGATGCGGTCGTTCTCCCAGGCGAAGTCGTCGAGGCGCTCCTGCACGTAGCGGGCATAGGCCTTGACCGGGAACACCGGCTCCAGTGCCTCGGTCTTCTCGACCGTGAAGCTGGCGCTTTTCTCGCCGGCGCCGAAGCTGTGCTGGAACAGGAGTTCGCCGTAAGCGGCGCCGACGTTCTTCGGGTCCTTGGACAGCGGCGCGACGTTCGTGACCTGGTAGGGCAGCGCGTGGCCGGCCGCATCCCTGATCACGATATGCTGGATCAGGGCGTTGGGCAGGGCGCGATTCACCTCTGCCCAGGGCACGGCGATCGTCTCCGAGGGTCGCGCGGCATTGAGGTCGTGGCTGGCCGTGATCGTCAGGCGCTCGGCGGCGCCTGCCGCCATTGGCGCGATCAGGGCGGCCAGCACGAGAAGGCGGATAGGGTGGCTCATGGTTTCCTCGGCACGTAGTGATAGGTCCGCACGCGGTACTGGATGTCGATGGCGGGGTTGTTCAGCAGGCGGATCATCTCGGCCCCGGCCAGCAGGGTCGGGCCATAGCCGTGCAGGGCGGCCGGGCTGGTGGGGCGGTTGTAGTAATAGACCTGGTCGCCGGCGAAGGTGGTGCCGACACAGGTGCCTTCGACCTGGCCCTGATCGTTGATGCGCGTGGACAGTCCCGCCCACCCGGCCTGCGCGATCGAGCCGTAGGTCACGGGGCTGATCCAGCCTTCGTTGACGGCATGCGCCAGCACGTAGACGAAGATGGCACTGGCCGAGGTCTCGAGGTAGGAGTCGTTCCGGTCTATCATCTGGTGCCACAGGCCGCTGCCCGACTGCAGCTGGGCGATCCCGCGCAGGCTTTTCTTCAGCTGCGCCAGCACCTGCGGATAGCCCGGATGCTCCTTCGGCAGCACGTCCAGCAGATCCGACATGGCCAGCACCGCCCAGCCGTTGGCGCGCGCCCAGTAGAACTGCGGCGCGTCCGGGTTGTTGGCGTTCCAGCCGTGGGTGTAGATGCCCAGCTGCGGGTTGAACAGATAGCCCGACATCTGCAGCACGTTCCTCACCGCGTCGTCGTAATAGGCGCGTTCCCCAGTCATGCGACCGAGTTCGGCCAGCGCCGGTATGCCCATGTACATGTCGTCGGCCCACAGCGACACCGCCTGCGGCCGCTCGCGCGCGAGGGTGCCGTCGGGCAGGCGGAACTGGCGCTTCGCGACCCAGTCGCCGCAGACCCTGATCTGGTCCTTCATGTCCGGGCCGACCCGGGCGCGGCGCGCGCGCATCATGGCCGCGCACATGGCGCCGGCGTCGTCCAGCGAACGCGGATCGAGGAAGCGCGCGAAGCTGTTGGCGCGGTCCAGGTGGAAGCGTTCCTGCTGGGCGCGGAAATAGGGCAGGCGCTCGGCGAAGAATTGGAGGTGGCGCGCGGTCAGGTCGCTGAAGCGCTTGTCGCCAGTGACCGCCGTCGCTTTCAGCATGCCGGCGTGGACCACGCCCATTTCGTAGACCTGCAGGCCGAAATCCATCTCGGTGGTCGGGACGATGGCGTCGGCAGCCGGTGTGCTGAAGTCGGTGATCTCGGCGCCGCTGCCCTTGTGCACCACGCGCGTCGGCGTCTGCGCATCCAGGTAGGCGTGGATGCGGTGCAGGCTGGCCTCGATCTCGGCCACGACCGGCTTCTTGTAAGGCACCGGATACGTGCCTTCGGCCGGATCGGCTTTGCTCTTGTTGTCGGGATTGCGATAGGGGCCGTCGGCCGGCTTGCCTCCATGCGCGGGCGCGCTGAGTACGGCCAGGGCCGCCAGCGCGCTCAGCAGCCGCGCGGCGCGTGATGGGTTCGGTGGTGTCACCGTCGTCTCCATGATGTTTGTGCGGCCCGTTGCATCGTTTTTGTCGTGGCCGCTATATTTGGTCGGTCCATTCTAAGGTGGTCGGGCCACTTACGCAAGGCGGACTAGCCGCAGTTTTCCGCCTCATGGCATACTTTGCGGACGGAAGACTGGGGAGACAGGATGAAGACGATGAGGACTTGCGCGGGCATCGCCGCGCTGCTGCTGGTGTCCGCACAGGCGGCGGCGCAAACACCGGCGCCTGCGCCGGAGAGCTATACGGCGGCGACGACCTACAGGAAGCTGGCGCCGGCCTATCCCTTCATCCGCATTGCGGGCAGCGAGGTACCGCCCTCGGTTCGTGCAATCACGGGCGTCACCTACGTGCAGCGCGGCGGGCACGCGCTGCAGCTCGATCTGTACATGCCCGCGCAGCCGAAGCCGGGAACGGTCCCCGGCATCGTGTTCGTGCACGGCGGCGGCTGGCGCGCGGGCGTGCGCGCGAACTTCGCGCCCATGGCGATCCGCATGGCGGAGCGCGGCTATGCGGCGGCCACCATCAGCTACCGTTTGTCGCCCGAGGCCTTGTACCCGGCCGCGGTGCGGGATGCGCGCGCGGCGGTGCGCTGGATGCGCACGCACGCGTCGGAATACGGCATCGACCCGTCGAAGATCGCGATCGGCGGCGGCTCGGCGGGCGGCCAGATCGCGGCGCTGGCCGGCGTGACGGATGGCCTGGCGCGCTTCGATCCGGACGGCGGGCCGGGCGCGGTGAGCAGCAGCGTGCAGGCCATCGTCAACATCGACGGCCTGTCGGACTTTACCTCCGAGGCGGCGCGCAGGTACGAGGACGATCCGGCGAAGCAGCCCTCGTCGGCGAGTGCCTGGTTTGGCGGGCGCTATGCTTCAATGCCAGCCTTGTGGCGCGAAGCCTCGCCGCTGTTCTACGTGAACGCGAAGACGCCGCCGGTGCTGTTCATTGGCAGCGCGCAGCCGCGTTTTTCATTGGGACGCGAGGAGATGGTGGCGCGGATGCGTGAAGCCGGCGTGCCGAGCCGGGTGGTGCTGGTGCCGGAGACGCCGCATAGTTTCTGGCTGTTCGATCCGTGGCTGGGGCCGACCGTGGAGGCGACTGTCGGCTTTCTGGATGCGTACCTGAAGTAGGCGTCAGCCCCGCGAAAACGTCCGCGTAACCCGGTCCAGGTGATTCCGCATCGCCGCCTTCGCCCCCGCGACATCGTGCGAGGCGATTGCCGTCAGGATGTCGCGGTGATCCAGCAAGGTCTGCTGGCGCAGCTCCTCGGTCTGGAAGTGCTCCTTCAGCTTGTGCCACAGGGTGCCGCGCTGGTTCCACAGGTATTCCACCACGCCGGTCAGCGCGCTGTTGCCGGTCGCGCGCGCGATCGCCAGGTGGAAGTTGCGGTCGGCGGATTCGCTGTCGCTGCTGTGCTCGTGGTGCTGTTCCATCTGCTCGACCGCGACCAGGATCGCGTCGATGTTGGCGGCGGTGGCGTTCTTGGCGGCCAGGCCGGCCACTTCGACTTCGATCAGGCGGCGCGCGGCCAGCACCTCGAAGGGGCCGGGACCGGCGGCCGGACCTTCCGCCTTCGGCGTCGCCTGCTCGCTCACGTACACGCCGGAGCCGCCGCGCACCTCGACCACGCCGCCCAGTTCGAGGGCGATCAGGGCCTCGCGCAGCGAAGTGCGGCTCACGCCCAGCTTGGTCGCGAGGTCGCGTTCGGCCGGCAGGCGTTCGCCCGGCTGGATGTTCTCTTCCCGGATCAGCTCTTCGATGCGCGCGGACACGACCCGATACAGTCGCGGCTCAGTCGACACGAGCTCGTTCGGCGCGGTGGCTCTTTTCATTGCGGTGGTCGTCCAGGAAAGTTGGTGGCAAATGCCACGCATATTAGTTGGCAACTGTTAATGTTGCAAGTGGACTAACCAATCATGCGTCCGGCATGGCCACCTTTACCCGGTCCGAGCTTATTCCACCCAGTGATACCCATCCCGCGCCAGCAGCGCAAACGACTCCGCCGGCCCCCAGGAGCCGGCCGCATAGGCATGCGGCTTCTCGCCCAGCGTGGCCCAGCCTTCGATGATCGGGTCGGCCCATTGCCAGGCCGCTTCCAGCTCGTCGCGGCGCATGAAGTGGGTCAGGCGGCCGCGCACGACGTCGATCAGCAGGCGCTCGTAGGCTTCGGCGCGGCGCTGCTGGAAGGCCGATTGCAGGTCCAGGTTCAGCGCCACCTGCTGCATGTGCATGCCGCTGCCGGGTTCCTTGGCCATCAGCTGCAGCTTGATCGCCTCCTCGGGCTGCAGCTCGATCACCAGGCGGTTGGCGACGCCGCCCGGCGCATCCGGGAACAGCGGGAAGGGCGGATTGGTGAACTCGATCACGATCTTCGAGGAGCGGCGCTGCATGCGCTTGCCGGTGCGCAGGTAGAAGGGCACCTTGGACCAGCGCCAGGTGTCGATGAAGGTTCGCAGGGCCACGAAGGTCTCGGTCTTGCTGTCCGCCGGGACGTTCTTTTCCTCGTGATAGCCGGGCACTTCCTGGTTGCCGCTGACGCCGCGCGTGTACTGGCCGCGCACGGTGTCGCGGGCGATGTCGGCCAGGGTGAAGCGGCGGAGCGAGCGCAGCACCTTCAGCTTTTCGTCGCGCACGGCGTCGGCGTTCAGTGAGGTCGGCGGCTCCATCGCGACGATGCACAGCAGCTGCAGCAGGTGGTTCTGGACCATGTCGCGCATCGCGCCGGCGCCGTCGTAGAAGCCGGCGCGGCTGCCGACGCCGACTTCCTCGGCCACCGTGATCTGCACGCTCGAGATGTTCGGCGCGCGCCACAGCGGTTCCAGGATCGAGTTCCCGAAGCGCAGCACCATCAGGTTCTGCACGGTCTCCTTGCCGAGGTAGTGGTCGATGCGGTAGATCTGCGATTCCGAGAAGTGCTTGCCGACCGCCTCGTTGATCTCGATGGCGGTGGCGAGGTCGGTGCCGAGCGGCTTTTCCAGCACCACGCGGGCGTTGGCGTCGACCAGGCCGGCCGAGGCCAGCTTTTCGCAGATGGTGGTGAACAGCGAGGGCGCGGTCGACAGGTAGAACACGCGCTGGGCGCCGGCGCGCGATGCATTCGCCAGGGCGCTGAAGTCCGGCGCCGCCTGCACGTCGAGGCGCACGTATTCGAGCAGTTGCAGGAAGCCGTCCCAGGTCTTCTCGTTGAAGTTCTCGGCGGCGATGAATTCACGCGAGTGTTCCTGCACGTGGGCCAGGTAGGCCTGGCGGTCGTAGTCCTGGCGGCCGGTCGAAATGATGCGGGTCGAGGCCGGCAGGTTGCCGTGCAGGTAGGCCATGTACAGGGCCGGCAGGAGCTTGCGCATCGCCAGGTCGCCCATGCCGCCGAAAATGGTCATGTCGAGGGGAAGGCCGGTATCCGATTCTGTCGAGAGGGTCATGTCGTGTTCAGTCTAAAAGTTGAAAGTGGCGCTGGGCCGGCAACCTCGTTACGGTAGCAGAAGGACAGCGGATGCGCTTGCACTGGCGGCTTGTGGACGGCGGCGCGCATGTCTTGCATTGTTAATTGCATAGCTTACAATCTGAGCGCGATTTAGGGAATGGCCAGATCGCTGACAAAGGGGTGTAAATGCCTTATTTCACGATGGTGATCGCCGATGTTGCGCCGCGCCGCCCCTGAGCTGCGGCCCGCCTTCGCCGCCGCCGGCCTGACCGCGGTGGCGATGCTGGCGTTTGCCGCCAACTCGCTGCTGTGCCGGCTGGCGCTGCAGCAGGACCGGATCGACCCGGCTTCCTTCGGCGCAGTGCGGCTGGCGGCCGGCGCGCTGGTGCTGGCCATCGTGATGCGGGCAAAGCGCCAGCCGGTGATGGGGGCCGGGGACTGGCGCTCGGCCGGGCTGCTGTTCGCCTATGTGGCACTGTTCTCGTTTGCCTACGTGTCGCTGCCGGCCGGCACCGGCGCCCTGATCCTGTTCGGCGCAGTGCAACTGAGCATGCTGGGAGCAGGGCTGCTGGCAGGCGAACGCTTTGCGCCGCCGGGCTGGCTGGGCTTGGTCATGGCGACGGCCGGGCTGGCGGTGCTGCTGTTGCCGGGCGCCGCCGCGCCGTCCCTGCCGGGGGCCGTACTGATGGCGGGCGCCGGCGTGGCCTGGGGCGGCTACTCGCTGCGCGGGCGCGGCGCGAAGGACCCGCTGGCCGCCACCGCCGCCAGTTTCCTGCGTGCGGCGCCGCTCGGCATCCTGCTGGCGCTGGTCTTCGCGGCGCGGGCGCATGCGGACGCGCGCGGGGTGGGGCTGGCGATCGCGTCCGGCGCACTGACGTCCGGGCTCGGTTATGTGGTCTGGTATGCGGCTTTGCGCCATTTGAGCTCGTTGCGAGCCGCGGTGGTGCAGCTGTCGGTGCCGCTGATTGCCGCTGTCGGCGGGGTTTTCCTGCTGGGCGAGGCCTTCACGTTGCGGCTGTGCGTGGCGGCGTTGGCGATTCTGGGTGGCATCGGGCTGGTGCTGGGCAGCCGGGCCGCGCGGAAGGCTTGATGGCGCTTCTCGGCGTCTGTGTATTTCTACAATTTGCAACTAACCGACGGGAGCGAACAAGCAAACAAAAAACCGGCCACCAGCAATCCGGGCGGCCGGCTTCCAGTCAACTCAGTGCAGGGCGATCATCTTACCCACGCCCGGCCCGCCATCCAGCTTCCAGCTCAGCTTGCCGCTACCCGCCGCCAGCTCGGCCGGCACGGCCACCTGCATGTCGAAGCTGACGCTGCCGTTGGCCGGAATCTGAGTTCGCCTCACGCGTTGCCCGGATGCCGGCGCAGGAAGTCGGCAAACGAGTCCACATGGCCCTCGAGGACGTCCGGGTCGAGCGCGAACATGGCCCAGTAATACAGCTCGCGGCCGTGGCAGGTCAGGGCCGGCGAGGTGAAACGGTGCCATTCCTTGTGCCGTACCGGCGAGTACATGCCGTCGCCGTCGCTGAAGTTCGGCACCACGCGGCGCTGTTCGAGCGCCTCCAGCAGCGATGGCGGCGCGCCGCCGTCGAGCGCGATCTCGAAGTGGGCGTTCATGCTCTGCTCGGTCTCGACGGCCAGCAGCCAGGGGCGGGCGTCGCGGTCGTACATCAGGAAGCCGGGTGGGGTCTTGTACAGGTAGTGCTCGACGATCTTGTGGCGGGCGCCGAGTTCGCGCACCAGGCCGCAGATGGCGGAGTCGTTGACGAAGCTGTAGTCGTGCAGCGCGAGCAGCATGCGCAGCGACGCCGACTGCGCCAGGAAGTAGCCCTCCTGCAGCTGGGTTAGTTCCTCTTCGAGGCGGTCGAGGGCGTGGGCGTCGCTCTTGCGCACGTAGCGGTCGATCAGGCCGCGGTTGAAGGCTTCGATGGCGACGCGCTCGTCGGCGACGCCGGTCAGCAGGATCTTCCGGCACGGCAGGTCGCGCACGGCCTCGCAGAACTCGATCCCGTTCATGCCCGGCATCGAGTAATCGACCACCAGCACCGAGGGCGTCATGAAGCGCCGGGGCTGGGTGCGGATGCCGCATACCTGCTCGACGTGCAGGGCGATGTTGTAGGGCTGGGGCGAGAGCGTGTAGGTGTCCACGCTGGGCGAGAGCAGGCCGGCCAGCGAGGCGGGGGCGGCGCCGTGCTCGCGCAGCCAGGCGATCGCCGCGCCCGTATCGCTGAAGCCGATGCTGGGGAAGCTCGGGCCGAGCTGGTAGCGCAGGCTGTGGATGAAGCTGGGGCTGTCGTCGACGAGGACGGTCATGGTCGGGTGCTGGTAGATCGGGAGAGTCATGGTAAGCCTCGGTCGTCAGGGGCGCGGGGAAGGAGCCAGTGCGGAGGGAGGACCCGCGGTGCGCATCGTGGCGCGCCGCTCCGCCGGGAACTCCAGCGCGAACACGGTATAGACCTGCTCGCGCGAGCGGCAGCGGATCTTGCCGTGCCAGGCGTGCACGATGTCCTTGCACAGCGCCAGGCCGATGCCCGAACCGGTGTTCGGCGGCCAGGAATAAAAGCGTTCGAAGATGTAGGGCAGCTGCTTCGCCGCGATGCCGCAGCCGCTGTCCATCAGCAGCAGGCGCGGGCGCCGGCGGGATCCGTCGACGATGATGCGCACCTTGCCCTTGCCGGCGCGCGCCACCGCCTTGAGGGCGTTGCGCAGGAGGTTGAGCAGCACCACCGCGCCCAGTTCCTGGCGGCCGAGGAAGGCGAAGTCCTTGCGCACCACCACGTCCACCAGCCCCCGCTGCTCCTCATTGGCGAAGGGGAAGCGCCCGATCACCGCCTCGACCATCTCCGCCATCGACAGCCGCTCGGAGGGCACCAGCTGCTGGCTCATGGCCGACGCCGACAACAGGAACAGGTCGATCATCTGGTTCATGTGGCGCACCTCGAACTGGATGCGTGCAAGTGCTTCCGGCACCCCGTCTTCATGGCCAAGGTGTGCGCGCCCGATCCCGCGCACGTTGGCGGCGATGCTGATCAGGGGCGTGCGCAGTTCGTGCGACACCATCGCCAGCGCCTGCGACATGCCGGACAGCTTCTCGCGCGCGAGCACGCGGCGTCCGACCTTGGTGACCGACACGATCACGATCGTGAAGACGTAGATCGGCATCTGTTCCATTGCAAGCGGGAAGGCGCTCAACCCTGATCGCATGGCGTCCGGGTCGCCGACCGTCACGTACAGCAAGCAGGCGGCCAGCGCGCCGAGGGCGCAGGACGCCAGCGCGAACAGCCAGTCGAAGTGGAACAGCGCGATCAGCGCCACCAGCAGCGATTCGCCCCAGACGGCCGAGCCGTGGTTCATCAGGAACATGAAGCTGAAGAAGAAGGGCATCACGTAGGTCACGCTGACGAACTCGTAAACGCGCAGCCAATTGCCCTTTATTTTGCGCGGGACCAACAGCGCAGGCAGACACAGCACAAAACCGATCACGCGCAGGTCCAGGCTCTCGAACTTTTGGGGGAACCAGGTTGTCCAGATGAGGTAGTACAAGGGCATGCCGATGCAACCCAGCCACGCCAGGAAGTGCAGACGCATGACGGAATACTCCTGCTGCTGCTCCTGGCGCAGCAGCCATGCCAGCAACGCGGGCCGGGTCAGGCGATAACGCGCCCTGATCGGCGCGCTCATGCTCGCAACACTCCTGTACAGCAGACTCTTCACTCGGTAGCTCCCGGTCATAGACCGTTTGTTTTCATTACTTGTCAATTCGAAATTGATCTCACTCAATTTTTGATTGAGCTTGACGGAAAGCGCTCAGTCGAGATTGATCTCGGTCAATTGTGCGGCGGAGAGACGCGAAGAAGCCTTGTGCAGGGACACAATAAAATTTTTTCCGGAGGAAAACATGTCTATCGTCAACGCCGCCCAGATCACCGCCCGTCCCGCCGCCACCCTGCGCATGCCGTCCTTCGTCACGAAGCGCATGGACGCCCACCACATCGACCGCATCGAACAATTAATGGGCGGCGAACACGTGCACGTCTGGAAGCGGCAGGGGCCAGGCGCGGTGATGCTTGCCGGCAACGATTACCTTTGCCTGGCCAACGAACCGGTCCTGCTCGATGCCCAGGCCCGTGTCCTGACCGGCAATGGCGGGCAGTCGCTGATGTCCGCCGTCTACCTGCAGGCCGGCAGCCAGCAGCACCGGCTGGAAGAAAAATTCGCCGATTTCATGGGCGCCCAGGAGACCATCCTGGCGCAATCGGGCTGGGCCGCCAATGTGGGGCTGTTGCAGAGCGTTTCCGAACCGGGCGTGCCGGTCTACCTCGACATGATGGCCCATGCCTCGCTGTGGGACGGGGTCAGGCTGGGCGGGGGCCAGGTGGTGCCCTTCCTGCACAATAATATGGAGCACCTGGAACGGCAGTTGAACAAGCACGGCGCCGGCGTGATCGTCGTCGATGCCCTGTACAGCACCGACGGCAGCCTGGCGCCCCTGCACGACGTCCTCGCGCTGGCCGAAAAGACCGGCAGCGTGCTGGTGGTCGACGAATCGCATTCGCTCGGCACCCACGGCCCGCGCGGCGCCGGGCTGGTGATCGAGGCCGGGCTCGAGGACCGCGTGCACTTCCGCACCGCCTCCCTGGCAAAGGCCTTCGCAGGGCGCGCCGGCATCATTACCTGTTCGAGCCGCTTCAAACCCTATTTCCTGTCCGAGTCGCGCCCCGCCATCTTCAGCTCCTGCATGCTGAATCACGAACTGGCCTGGTTCGACGTCGCCATCGACTTCGTCGAGCGCGCCGACGCCCGCCGCGCCACGCTGCGCCGCATCACCGAGGAAGTGCGCACCGGCCTCGGACGGCTGGGATATTGCGCCGACGAAGGCAGCGAGCAGATCATCGCGCTGGAGGTAGGCACCGAGCCCAAGACCCTGGTACTGCGCAAGGCGCTGGAAAACCGCGGCATCCAGGGCGCCGTGTTCTGCGCCCCGGCCACCCCCAAGAACCGCGCGCTGGTGCGCCTGACCCTGAACTGCGGCCTGAGCAAGCGCGAGATCGCCAAGCTGCTGGATGCCTGCGCCGACATGCGGGAGGAGGTCGACCTGGAAAGCTGGACCTCGACGGCCCGCCGTCGCCGCATTCATTGATTGCGGGTGACTCACAAAGCCAGAATGTTGGCTCGTAAAGCCAACGACTAAAACGTGGAGGTTTGACGCTTTCGCTTACTCTTATGGAACTTAACGTAAATGCAAGAGTTGATGCATGAACGGCAAGTGACCAATACAACGAGCTATCAAAGCCGAGGGTCAAGAGGAGACAAAGCGTGAGAGACAAATACAAGCTGGTAGGGCCGATCTATGACTGGCTGAGCGCCTTCTACAGCGGCAAATCCATCCATAAGTGCAAGATCGCCATGCTCGACCGGCTGCAGCCCGGCGACAAGGTGCTGTTCGCCGGCGTCGGGCACGGCAGGGATGCGGTATATGCCGCGCAGCGCGGCGCCGAGGTGACGGTGGTCGACCTGTCGGAGACCATGCTGAAGAAGTTCCAGGCCAACCTGGTCAAGGAGGGCGTGGAGGTCAACATCCGCCAGGTCCACAGCGACATCATGAAGGTCGAGGAAGAGGAGCGCTACGACATGGTCGTGGCCAACTTCTTCCTCAACGTCTTCCATGAAGACATGATGGTGAAGGTGCTGCAGCACCTGATCCGCCTCGGCAAACCGGGCGCCCAGGTGGTGGTCGGCGACTTCTCCTTCCCGACCGGGAATGTCCTGAGCCGGCTGGTGAAGACCCTCTACTGGTACGGCGCGGTCGGCTTCTTCTGGCTGTTCGCCGGGAACGCCTTCCACAACATCTACAACTACCCGGAGTGGATGAAAAAGCTGGGTCTGCGCATCCACGAGCAGAAGCACTACAAGCTGCTGCTGCTGAACTGTTACTGGTCCGTGCTGGGCGAGAAACCGGCCTGAGGCCGGGTCTTCACGTATTTCCCGAGCCTGAACGTCCTCCATCCCGCCGCAAGCCGCGGACGGATGGCAGGCCGCTCGCAACCCTAGCGGAGACCCCATGACAGACACCGCCATCGCGCTAACCCGGCCGTCCGCCGCCCAGGCCGACGCTGCTGTCCACGCCGACCTCGCACGCCGCGTCGCCTGGCTGAAGCAGTACGGCAGCCACCCGATGTCCTTTTCGACCATGCAGCCGGACATGTCCTATTTCGAGCTGCCCGGCGTCGGCTACATCGCCTACGCCCAGCACTGGGGGATGCAGTTCGCGCTGGCCGACCCGGTGTGTGCACCCTCGCTGCGCGCGGAAATGCTGGACCGCTTCCTCGAGCGCTTTCCCCGCGCCCTGTTCGTCCAGGTCAGCAAGGCCGTGGTCGACCACCTGCACGGCCGCCACGGCTACTACGGCACCCAGTTCGGCAGCGAATCGAAGATCGATTTGTCCGGCTGGAGCCTGCGCGGCGCCCGCAAGCAGATCATCCGCACCGCCGTCAACGGCGCCCGCGCCCAGGGCATCGAGATTCGCGAGGGCGGCTTCGACCACGACGTCAAGCGCATCTCGGAAGCCTGGATCCGCACCCGGCGCTGCAAGAACAACGAGATCCGCTTCCTGATCCGGCCCATGCTGATCGACTACCGCGAAGGCACGCGCTATTTCTACGCCATGCTGAACGGCGAGGCGGTCGGTTTCATCTTCTTCGACCCGATCTACAAGGATGGCCGCCTGACCGGCTATGTGCCGAACATCTCGCGCTCGTCCGCCAACTTCCGTCAGGGCCTGTGGTATGCGCTGATGGCCCACGCGCTGGCCGTGTTCCAGGAAGAGGGCGTGCCTTACGTCGACCTCGGCCTGGTGCCGCTGCAGATGGGCGGCGGTGTCGAGCCGCAGGAGTCGCGGCTGCTGCGCGCCACCATGTCGGTGATCCGCGAGCGCATGGACTTCCTGTACAACTTCAAGGGCCTGGAATTCGCCAAGTCGCGCTTCCAGGGCCGCATCGAAAAGACCTACTGCTGCCACCGCAACGCCATGCCGGCGCTGGCGATGACAGCCATGTTCCGCCTCACCCGCATCATCTGAACCATGACGACGCATCCATTCAGCGTACCGGCCGCCCTGTCCGGCAAGCGCATCCTCCTGACCGGCGCGACCGGCTTCCTGGCCAAGGTCGTGCTCGAAAAACTGGTCCGCACCGTGCCCGACCTGAAAGGCGTGATCCTCCTGATCCGCGGCGGCAAGGACGGCGACGCCCGCGAGCGCTTCCGGCGCCAGGTCGCGACGTCCTCGATCTTCGACACCCTGCGCGCCGAGCGCGGGGCCTGGCTGGAGCGCTTCTTCGACGAGCAGGTCGAGTGCGTGACCGGCGAAGTCACCGAGCCGCATTTCGGCATCGGCCTGGATGCCTTCCGCGCCCTGGCGGCGCGCACCGACCTGGTGATCAACGCGGCGGCCAGCGTGAACTTCCGCGAGCCGCTCGACCAGGCGCTGGCCATCAACACCCTCAGCCTGCACCACCTGACGGCGCTTGCGCGCGCCGCCAATGCGCCGCTGGTGCAGGTGTCGACCTGCTACGTGCACGGTTACCGGCGCGGCGAGATCGTCGAGAAGATGGTCGACCCGGCGGGACGCACGCCCATCCCGCGCGGCGCCGACGGTAACTACGACATCGCGGCCCTCGTCGACGGGCTGCAGCGCCGCATCGCCAGGGTTAGGGAACGGGTGCGCGACCCGGAACAGCTGGAGCAGGCCCTGACCGCGCTCGGCATCCGCGAAGCCAACCGCCACGGCTGGAACGACACCTATACCTTCACCAAGTGGATGGGCGAGCAGCTGGCCGTGCAGGGCATGCAGGGCCGCGCCATGAGCGTCCTGCGGCCTTCGATCATCGAAAGCACGCTGCAGGGCCCCGTGCCCGGCTGGCTCGAAGGCGTGAAGGTGGCCGACGCCGTGATCCTGGCCTATGCGCGCGGCCGCACCAGCTTCTTCCCGGCGCGCCCGGAAGGCATCATCGACGTGATTCCAGCAGACCTGGTCGCCAACGGCATCCTGATGGCGGCGGCCGAAGCGATGCAGGCGCCGAGTGGCCACCGCATCTACCAGAGCTGCAGCGGCTCCAGCAAGCCGATCCTGGTCGGGGACCTGATCCGCCTGCTGCAGGGCGAAGCGCAGCGCAACTGGCAGCAGTACGACAAGCTGTTCCACAAGGAGCCGAAGCACGCGTTCCGGGTAGTCGGCAACGTGCGCTTCCGGCTGGCGATGGCCGGCGTTGCATTGGGCGCGATGGCCTGGAGCGGCCTGCGCCGCCTGGCGGGCCAGCCGGGCGAGACGCCGGCGATGGAAAAGCTGCGCATCACGCGCCTGCTGGCGATCACCTTCTCCTTCTACGCCCAGCCGCGCTACCGCTTCCACAACGACGCGCTGCTGGCGCTGGCGGCGCGTTTCAGCGAGGCCGAGCGCCAGGCCTACCCGGTCGACGCCGGCCTGATCGACTGGGAAGACTACCTGTGCCGCGTGCACATGGCGGGGCTGAACCGCTATGCACTCAAGCGCAAGGAAGCGCGCGCCGCCCAGCCGCTCGATGCAAGCGACCAGGCGGCCCTGCCGCAGCCCGAAGCCGTGCGCTGACACGCCAATGTGGCTGCGGATGAGGCTCCATCCGTGCGTCATTCGACCGGGAAAGATGATATATCTGGCAATATAGTTACCAAAATATCATCGGAGACGCTTCATGAGGGGTCTGGGGCTGATGTCCGCGCCGCTGCAGGACGCATTGCGTCCGGCCGGCGTACAGGCCGAGCACATTGGCAGCCTGTGGAACCTGACCCTCGGCCTGTGCACACTGGTGTTCCTGCTGGTGTTCGCCGCCTGCGTGACCGCGCTCTGGATCGCACCGCGCGCCGACGCCGGCACGGCGCCGGATCTGAGCTCGCTGGCGCGGCCCGAACGCAGGACCTGGCGCACGATCGCCTGGGCCACCGGCGCCGCCACCGTCGGCTTGCTGGCGCTGCTGGCCGCCGACGTCCTGACCAGCCGTGCACTCGCGCGCATGCCGCTGGCGGATGCGGTCAACATCGAGCTGATCGGCCACCAGTGGTGGTGGGAGGCGCGCTACCTCGATGCCGATCCCGCGCGCGAATTCACCACCGCGAACGAACTGCACATCCCGGTCGGCAGGCCGGTGCTGTTCACCCTGCGCGCCACCGACGTCATTCACACGCTGTGGATTCCCAACCTGCAGGGCAAGAAGGACATGATCCCCGGCCGTACCGCCACCCTGACGCTGCGCGCCGACCGGCCCGGCACCTACCGTGGCCAGTGCGCGGAATTCTGCGGCATGCAGCACGCGATGATGGCGCTGCTGGTGGAAGCCGAAGCAAACGAGGATTACGAGGCCTGGGCCGCACGCCAGCGCCGGCCCGCGGCCGAACCGGCCGCTGAGGCGGCGCGGCGCGGGCGCGAGGTCTTCCTGGGCGGCTCCTGCGCCCGCTGCCACACCGTGGCCGGCACCAGCGCCAATGGGCGCATGGGCCCGGACCTGAGCCACCTGGCCAACCGCCGCACGATAGGCGCAGGCATCTTCCCGAACAACCGTGGCCACCTGGCCGGCTGGATCGCCAACCCGCAAGCCCTCAAGCCCGGCGTGAACATGGCGGCCAACCCGCTGCCGCCCGACGATCTGCAATCCCTGCTGGCCTATCTGGAGACCCTGAAATGAGTACAGTCGACACCGCGCAGGGGACCTGGCCCGACCGCGCCGGCCACAGCCTGCCGCCTGGCGACGCCCAAACCCTGGAACAGACCTGGAGCGACCCGCCGGGCTTCATCGGCTGGTTCGCCGCGGTCAACCACAAGACCATTGCCATCCGCTTCATCGTCACCACCTTCGTGTTCTTCGTCCTGGGCGGCCTGCTGGCGTTGGCGATGCGCCTGCAGCTGGCCCAGCCGAACGGCAAGCTGCTCGGGCCCGACCTCTACAACCAGGTCTTCACGATGCACGGCACCACCATGATGTTCCTGTTCGCCGTGCCGGTGATGCAGGCGGTGGCGGTGTACCTGGTGCCGCTGATGATAGGTGCGCGCAGCGTCGCCTTCCCGCGCATGAATGCCTTCGCCTGGTGGATCTTCACCATGGGCGGCGTCATGCTCTTCCTCGCGTTCTTTGCCAACCAGGGGCCCGATGCCGGCTGGTTCGCCTATGTGCCGCTGGCCAGCCTGGAATATTCGCCGACCAAGCGCGTCGACTTCTGGGCGCAGATGATCACCTTCACCGAACTGTCGTCGCTGATGGAAGCCGTGGTGCTGATCGCCACCATCCTCAAGATGCGCGCTCCCGGCATGAGCCTGAACCGCATGCCCTTGTTCGTCTGGACCATGCTGGTGACGAACTTCATGGTGCTGTTCGCGATGCCGGCCGTGATGCTGGCCAGTACCGCGCTGATCACCGACCGCCTGGTCGGCACCCATTTCTACAACCCCGACCATGGCGGCGACGCGCTGCTGTGGCAGCACCTGTTCTGGTTCTTCGGCCACCCCGAGGTCTACCTGATCTTCATTCCGCCGCTGGGCTTCATCTCCAGCATCATCGGCACCTTCTCGCGGCGGCCGGTGGTCGGCTATTCGGCCATGGTGCTCGCCCTGATCGCCACGGCCTTCCTGGCCTTCGGCCTGTGGGTGCATCATATGTTCGCGACCAACCTGCCCGAGCTGGGCAAGGCATTCTTCACGGCCGCCAGCCTGATGATCGCGATCCCGACCTCGGTGCAGATCTTCTGCTGGATCGCGACCCTGTGGACCGGGCGCATCAACTTCAAGACGCCGCTGCTGTTCGTGCTGGCCTTCTTCGTGATCCTGGTGCTGGGCGGGCTGACCGGATTGATGCTGGCCTCGGTGCCGCTCGACTACCAGCTGCACGATACCTACTTCGTCGTCGCCCACCTGCACTACGTGCTGCTGGGCGGCGCTGTGTTCCCGCTGTTCGGCGCCTTCTATTTCTGGTATCCGAAGTTCACAGGCCGCATGTTGTCGGAGCGCCTGGGCCGCTGGAACTTCTGGCTGTTCTTCATCGGCTTCAATGTGGCCTTCTTCCCGATGCACGTGCTGGGCCTGCAGGGCATGACGCGCCGGGTCTATACCTATCCGAAAGAGATGGAGTGGGGGAACCTGAACCTGGTGGCCAGCATCGGCGCGCTGACGATCGCCGTCAGCGTCTTGCTCTTCATCGTCAACGTGGTGCACAGCCACCGCCATGGCGAGCGGGCGTCCAGCGACCCCTGGGGCGCCGGCACGCTGGAATGGAGCGTTTCGTCGCCGCCGCCGATGGCGAACTTCAAGCTGGTGCCGGTCGTGTACGGCCGCGACCCGCTGTGGCAGGAAGCCGAGGCGCCGTATTACGCCACCGGCCTGGCCAACGATTTCCGCGAAGTCCTCATCACCTCGGTCGCCGACGCCAGGCTCGACCACCGCCTGTGGCTGCCCGGCCCGACGCTGTGGCCCTTCGTGGCCGCGGTCGCGACCACCATCCTGTTCGTCGGCTCGATCTTCTCGCCCTGGGCGGTGGTGTGGGGCGCGGTGCCGGTGGCCATCGCCACCACGGCGTGGTTCTGGCCCAAGCGCGAGATGACGGGCCGCCGCGTGGAATCGGAGCTGGCGCCATGAAGCCATCCGCTCGGGAACGCGACCCGAAGCGCGACGGCCGCCTGCTGGACGGCGGCAAGCTGCTGGACATCTCGACGCTGCCGACCTTCGGCTTTGGCCACCGCAGCCCCATGTGGTGGGGCACGCTGGGGCTGATGCTGATCGAAGGGACGGTGTTCGCGCTGGCCGTCATGGCCTACTTCTACCTGCGCAGCCATGCGCCGGCGTGGCCGATGGCGGAATTTCCGCCGGAGCTCATCTGGGGCAACGTGAACACCGCGATCATGCTGGCCAGCGCCATTCCGAACCACTACGTCAAGCGCGCCGCCGAACGGCTCGACCTCAAGCAGGTCAGGATCTGGCTGGTGGTGTGCATGCTGTTCTCGGTGGCCTTCCTGGCCGGCCGCGTGATGGAGTTCGGGGCGCTGAACACGCGCTGGGACAGCAATGCCTACGGCTCCATCGTGTGGATGCTGATGGGACTGCACACCACCCACCTGATCACCGACGCTTTCGATTCCGGGGTCCTGACGGTGCTGATGTTCACCGGGCCGCTGGAAGGCAAGCGTTATGTCGACGTCAGCGAGAACGCTGGCTACTGGTATTTCGTGGTGCTCAGCTGGTTGCCGATCTACGCCGTCATTTATTGGGGAGCGCGATTCTGACATGGGAAACTGGCCGGCCCTGCTGGTGGCGCCCTCGCTGGCGCTGACGAACCTGAGTGTGACTTATGCGATGGTGACGCCCGCCTGCTCGCGCCAGAGCATGCTGGCGCCGAACCTGGTCTGCGCCTTGTCGCTGCTGGCCTGCTTGTGGATGAGCTGGGGCGCCTGGCGCAACTGGCGCGCCAGCAAAGCCGCCGAAGGCCCGGCGGAAGGGGACAGCGATACCGTGCCGGCCCGCCCGCCTTTCGTGGCCCTGGTAGCCATGTGCGTCGGCGCGCTGTCCTGCCTGGCTGTGCTGGCGCAGTGGTTTCCGCAATGGGTGCTGTCGCCATGCGTAAGTTAATCTTATGCATGGTGGCGCTGGCGCCTTTGGCGGCGGGCGCGCACGACGTCGAGGGCCAGTACGCGGCGGCCGACGCGCTGTCCTGGGGCGCCGAGCCCTGGGTGCTGTTCCTGCTGGCCTTGCCGCTGCTGCTCTACGTGCTCGGCCTGCGCCGCCTGTGGCCGCGTTCGCGCCAGTCGCGCGGGCCGCTGGCGCGCCAGGCCGCCTGGTTCGGCGCCGGCTGGATCGCGCTGGCGCTGGCGCTGGCCTCGCCGCTGGATTCCGCCGGCAGCTTTTCCTTCGCCGCCCACATGGTCCAGCACGAATTCCTGATGATCGTGGCGGCGCCGATGCTGGTGCTCGGGCGTCCGCTCGGGATCTGGGTCTGGAGCCTGCCGGCGGCCTGGCGCCGCCGCACCGGCGCGGCCACCCACAATCCTGCCGTGAGCGCCGCATGGGACTCGCTCACGCGGCCGCTGAACGCCTGGCTGCTGCATTTTGCCGCGCTGTGGATGTGGCATGTGCCGGCCACCTTCCAGGCCGGCCTGGCCAGCAACGGCGTGCACGCGCTGCAGCACGCCAGCTTCTTGTTCTCCGCGCTGCTGTTCTGGTGGGCGGTGCTGGGGCGGCAGGGCGGAACGCAGGGGCGCGGCGCGGCCGTGCTCTACCTGTTCACGACCATGATGCACACCGGCGCCCTGGGCGCGCTGTTCACGTTGTCGGACACCGTCTGGTATCCCTACTATGGCAGCAAGGCCCAGGCCTTCGGCTTGACGGCGCTCGAAGACCAGCAGCTGGGCGGCCTGATCATGTGGATCCCGGGCGGCCTGGCCTATGTGGCGGCGGGCCTGGTCCTGTGCGCGCGCTGGCTCGGGCGTTCGTCGCAGGGCGCGGCGGCGGAGGCAGGGCGATGAAGCTGATCTTGTCCTGGATGCTTGTTGCCGCGCTGGCAGGCTGCTCAAAGCGCCCGCCAGAATTCGATGCGCTCAGCGGCGGCAACGCCCGCATCGGCCAGCAACTGATCGCGCGCTACGGCTGTGCCGCCTGCCACGAGATCAAGGGCATCGCCCACGCCGACAGCAAGGTCGGCCCCTCGCTGACCGAGATGCGCGACCAGGGCTATGTGGCGGGCGTGCTGCCGAACACCGCGGCGAATCTGATCAGGTGGATCCAGCACCCGCGCGCCGTCGACCCCAAGACCGCCATGCCGGAGCTGGGCGTGAGCGAGGCCGAGGCGCGGGACATGACCGCGTATTTATATAATCAGTGATGAAGGTTTGCTAAACTGCGTCTTTTACGCACCACCTCACCACACGATGTCCGCTCCGCTCGAGCTGCGCGCAGGCGCACTGATCCACCTGCTCCAAACGGACCCGCGCAGCAAATGCGATGGCGTGGCGGCCCTGGCAAAGGCGCACGCCGACGGCAGTCTCGCCATCGATCCCGCCGCCGGCTTCGAACCGGCCGGCGCCATTCCCGGCCGTCCCGAGAAACCTGAACTGGTGCCGCCGCGCCTGGTCGGCCGCCGCTCGATGGTCACGCCCGAGGGCCGCGCGATGCTGGTCCACGCGCTGGCCCATATCGAATTCAATGCCATCAACCTGGCGCTGGACGCCATCTGGCGCTTCCCCGGCATGCCGCTGGAGTACTACACGGACTGGCTGCGCGTGGCGAAGGAAGAGGCCTATCACTTCTCGCTGCTGGACGCGCACCTGGCCACGCTGGGCCACGTCTACGGCGACTTTCCCGGCCACGACAGCCTGTGGGAGATGGTCGAGAAGACCCGCGGCAACATCCTTGCACGCATGGCCCTGGTGCCGCGCACGCTGGAAGCGCGCGGGCTCGATGCGATCCCGCCGCTGCGCGCCAAGCTGGCCCAGGCCGGCGACATGGCGGCGGCCGAAATCCTCGACATCATCCTGCGCGACGAGGTCGGCCACGTCGAGATCGGCAACCGCTGGTACCTCGGCCTGTGCGCCGAACGCGGCCTGGAACCGATCGCCACCTACGAGGCGCTGGCGCTGCAGCACAAGGCGCCGGTGCTGAAGGGCCCGTTCAATCTGGAAGCGCGCCGCCGCGCCGGCTTCAGCGAGGCCGAACTGGCGCGCTACCGTGGCGACAGCGTCTCCTTCGCGCCATGAGCGACGCTGACGACACCGCAGCCCATCCGCGCGGCTTCCTGCTGACCCGCCACTGGCGCGACCTGGACAGCGGCGTCGAGCTGGAGTTCTGGCTGGCCACCGAGCACGGCCCGCGCCGCGTGCGCGTGGGCGGGCAGAGCGCCGTCGCCTTCGTCCCGGCCGAACAGCGCGAAGCCGCGGAATTCGTGCTGCGCGGTGAGCGCGGCTGCGAACTGCGCGAACTTGAACTGTCGGATTTCCACCATCGGCCCGTGCTGGGCCTGTACTGCCGCCAGTACCGCAAGCTGCTGGCGCTGGAGAAGAAGCTGCGCCAGCAAGGCGTGGACGTGTATGAAGCCGACGTCCGTCCGCCCGAGCGCTACCTGATGGAGCGCTTCATCACCGCGCCGGTGCTGTTTGCAGGAACCCCGGACGACAAGGACCCGCAGCTGCTGGTGGACGGCCAGCTGAAGCCGGACGGCGATTACCGGCCGCCGGTGCGCACGGTCTCGCTGGACATCGAGACCACCTTCCAGGGCGAGCTGCGCTCGATCGCGCTGGAAGGCTGCGGCCAGCGCCAGGTCTACATGCTCGGGCCGCCGAACGGCGATGCCAGCGTGGTCGACTTCGACTACGAATACTGCGACACCCGCCTGGCGCTGCTGGACCGGATGGAGGAGTGGTTCGTGCGCCACGATCCGGACGCCATCATCGGCTGGAGCGTGATCGGCTTCGACCTGCGCGTGCTGCAGAAGCATGCCGAGCAGATGGCGCGCCCGCTGCGCCTGGGCCGCGACGGCAGCCCGATGGAATGGCGCGAGCGCGCCGGCGGCGAATTCTACTTCGGCGGCATCGCCGGACGCCTCGTCATCGACGGCATCGAGGGGCTGCGCTCGGCCACCTGGAGCTTCCCGTCCTTCAGCCTGGAGTCGGTGTCGCAGACCCTGCTGGGCGAGGGCAAGGAGATCGGCAATCCCTACGACCGCATGGCTGAGATCGACCGCATGTTCTTCGAAGACAAGCCGATGCTGGCGCGGTACAACCTGAAGGATTGCGAGCTGGTCACGCGCATCTTCGAGAAGACCAACCTGATGGCCTTCCTGCTGGAACGCGCCAGCGTGACGGGCCTGTCGGCCGACCGCAGCGGCGGCTCGGTGGCGGCTTTCGAGCATTCCTACATCCCGCTGATGCACCGCCAGGGCTTCGTCGCGCCGAACATCGGCGACGTGCCGGCCGAGGACAGCCCCGGCGGTTTCGTGATGGATTCGACCTCCGGCTTGTACGACTCGGTGCTGGTGCTCGACTACAAGAGCCTGTACCCGTCCATCATCCGCACCTTCCTGATCGACCCGGTCGGCCTGGTGGTGGGGCTGGCCGAGCCGGAGGAAGCCACGGTGCCGGGCTTTCGCGGCGGACGCTTCTCGCGCACCCGGCACTGCCTGCCGGGCATCGTCACGCGCGTGTGGGCGGGCAGGGAAGCGGCCAAGCGCGAGAAGAACGCACCCTTGTCGCAGGCGCTGAAGATCATCATGAACGCCTTCTACGGCGTGCTCGGGACGCCGGCCTGCCGCTTCTTCGACCCGCGCCTGGCATCCTCGATCACGATGCGCGGCCACCGCATCATGCACCGCACGCGCGAGCTGATCGAGGAACGCGGCTACCAGGTGATCTACGGCGATACCGACTCCACCTTCGTCTGGCTCGGCAAGCCGCATGCGGACGAGGACGCGCGCCGCATCGGCCAGGAACTGGTGGACCACGTGAACAGCTGGTGGCGCGCGCATCTGCGCGAGGAATTGGGACTGGAAAGCGCGCTGGAACTGGAATACGACGTGCACTTCCGGCGCTTCCTGATGCCTACGGTGCGCGGCTCGGACGAAGGCAGCAAGAAGCGCTACGCCGGCATGGCCACCGCCGCCGACGGCAGCGACGAGATGGTCTACAAGGGTCTGGAAACGGTGCGCACCGACTGGACCCCACTGGCCCAGGAATTCCAGCAAGGCCTGTACGAGCGCATCTTCAAGCGCCAGCCCTACGAGGACTATGTGCGCGACTACGTGGCACGCACCTTGGCTGGGGAGCTGGACGAGCAGCTGGTCTACCGCAAGCGCCTGCGGCGGGCGCTCGACGAGTACGAAAGGAACGTGCCGCCGCACGTACGCGCGGCGCGCATCGCCGACGAATACCACGTGCGCCAGGGCCGGCCGCCGCAGTATCGGAATGGCGGCTGGATCCGCTACGTCATGACCACCGCCGGGCCCGAGCCGCTCGACGTCCGCGAGGCCGGGACGGGGACGACGATCGATTACGCGCACTATCTGGAGAAGCAGCTCGAGCCGGTGGCGGATGCGATCCTGCCGTTCATGGATGACAGCTTTGGGCGGCTGACCAGCCCGCAGGGGGCGCTGTTTTAGAGCGAGGGGTCAGCGATACACGCGGTGGAAGCGGCTGCCCAGGCGGGTCAGCACTTCATAGCCGATCGTCCCGGCCTCGCGCGCCACATCGTCCACAGTCTGCTGCGCGCACAGCAAATCGACCTCGCAACCCGGCTGCACGCGCGCCTCGGCAATCCCGGTCACGTCCAGCGTAATGCTGTCCATCGACACCGTCCCCGCAATGGGTACCGCCACGCCATCGATAAACGCATGTCCGCGATTGGTCAGGGAACGCAGCCAGCCGTCCGCATAGCCGATCGCGATCGTGGCGATGCGGCGCGGGCCGTCTGCGACAAAGCGCGCGCCGTAGCCGACGATGTCGCCGGCCTGCACCATGCGCGACTGCACGATGCGCGCACGCAGTCCGACCGCCTGGCGCAGCGAATTCGGCGAGCCCGGATGCGGATTGATCCCATACAGCGCCGCCCCCGGCCGCACCAGGTCGTGCCGGTAATCCGGGCCGAGGAAGACGGCCGAGGAATTCGCCAGGCTTCCCGGAATGCCGGCAAAGCGCGCACGCAGGGCGGCAAAGCGCTCGCGCTGCATGGCATTCACGGGGTGCGCGGCCTCGTCGGCGCAGGCCAGGTGGCTCATCACCAGCACCGGCTGTAGTTCGTCCTTCCACGACGGATCGGCCAACAGTGCCTCGACATCGACAGGGGCCAGGCCCATGCGCGACATCCCTGTGTCGAACTGCAGCGCGGCCGGCAGGCGGCGGCCCGCTGCGCGGCAGGCAAGGCGCCAGCCCGCGATCTGCGCCGGGTCGTTCAGCACCGGAATCAGATTGTGTTCGACGAATTCGGCGGTCGCGCCGGGCGGCGGACCGTGCAGCACGTAGATGGCGGCATCCGCCGGCACCAGCGCGCGCAGGCGCATGCCTTCGTCCAGGTGCGCGGTGAAGAACACGCGGCAGCCTTCGGCGGCCAGCGCCGGCGCCACCACGTCCATGCCGAGCCCGTAGGCATCGGCTTTCATCACGGCCGAACACAGCGCGCCGGCGGCCGTGTCGCGTAACAGGCGCCAGTTCGAACGCACCGCCTCCAGATCGACCGTCAGCACCGCGCCGGCGCGGGCATCAAGAACACTCGCCACCGTCATGCTTTCGCGAATTCGGTGCGCGCAGCGGAAGGGCGTGCGCCGGCGTAGCGGAAGATCGCCAGGTCGTCGGTGTGGATGGCCGGGACCTTGCCGCTGACCAGGTCCGCAATCACGCTGGCCGAGCCGCAGGCCATGGTCCAGCCCAGGGTGCCGTGGCCGGTATTCAGGAACAGGTTGCGCAGCGGGGTGGCGCCGACGATCGGGGTCGAATCCGGGGTCATCGGGCGCAGGCCGGTCCAGAAGCTGGCTTTCGCGACGTCGCCGCCGCCCGGGAACAGGTCGGTCACCACCATCTCCAGGGTCTCGCGGCGGCGCGGGTTGAGCGCCTTGCTGTAGCCGGCGATTTCCGCCATGCCGCCGACGCGGATGCGGTTCTCGAAGCGGGTGATGGCGATCTTGTAGGTCTCGTCGAGGATGGTCGACACCGGCGCCTGGGCGGCATCGGTGATCGGCACCGTGATCGAGTAGCCCTTCAGCGGATACACCGGCACGCGGAAGAACTGCTTCAGCAGCAGGCGCGAGTAGCTGCCCAGCGCCACCACGTAGCGGTCGGCCGTGAAGGTACCCTTGTCGGTGCGCACGCCGGTGATCTGGTCGCCCTGCGATTCGATCGCGTGGATGCTGGCGCCGAATTCGAAGCGCACGCCGATCCGTTTCGCCATCTCGGCCAGCTTGGTGGTGAACATCTGGCAGTCGCCGGTCTCGTCGTTCGGCAGCCGCAGGCCGCCGACCAGCTTGTCGCGCACATTGGCCAGTGCCGGCTCGGCGCTGGCCAGCTGCTCGCGGCCCAGCACCTCGAACGGGACGCCGGCCTGGCGCAGCACTTCGATGTCCTTGGCGGCGCCATCGAACTGGGACTGGGTACGGAACAGCTGCAGGGTGCCTTGCTGGCGGCCTTCGTAGTCGATGCCGATCTCGTTGCGCAGTTCGCGGATGCAGTCGCGGCTGTACTCGGCCAGGCGCACCATGCGTTCCTTGTTGACGGCGTAGCGGTCGGCGTCGCAGTTTTTATACATCTCCCACATCCACTGTAGCTGGAACAGCGAGCCGTCCGGGCGGATCGCCAGCGGCGCATGGCGCTGGAACAGCCACTTGAAGGCCTTCAGCGGGATGCCGGGCGCGGCCCAGGGCGAGGCGTAGCCGGGAGAGATCTGGCCGGCGTTGGCGAAGCTGGTTTCCAGCGCCGCGCCAGGCTGGCGGTCGATCACGGTGACCTCGTGGCCGGCCTTTGCCAGATAATACGCGGTCGACACGCCGACCACTCCGCTTCCCAGTACGATGACTCGCATAGTGTTCTCAGAAAAAATAGATTGGTTGAATCAGGAAATGTTGCTATCTTATATGTGATATAAGCAAATTAGTTCCTATATTTACCTGCAGATTTGGTGAAACTTCATGCGCGTTCAAAAAGAGTCGAACCGGGTGCTCGACAAGATCGATCTCCACATCCTGTCCATCCTGCAAGGCGACGGCCGCATCGTGATGAAAGACCTGGCCGAACGGGTGGGGCTGTCGCTGACGCCCTGCATCGAGCGGGTCAAGCGCATGGAGCGCGATGGCGTCATCGCCGGCTATTACGCCCGGGTCAATCCGCAGGCGATGGGCCTGCAGATCCTGGTGTTCGTCGAGATCACGCTGCTGCAGAAATCCGAAAAAGCCTTCGAGCGCTTTCGCCGCGCGATGCTCGGCATTCCGGAGGTGATGGAATGCCACCTGGTGTCGGGCGATTTCGACTACCTGATCAAGGCGCGGATTCCGGAGATGTCGGAATACCGGCGCTTGCTGGGAGAGATCCTGCACCTGGCCGATTCGGCCCAGTCCAAATCTTATGTGGTGATGGAGGAGGTAAAGGAAACCCTGGCGTTGTCGATTGGTTCATGAGCCTGTGAGATTCCGTGGTTTTTTGGAACAGAAAGTGATGAAATTGAGCAAGAGTTGGTCATGTAATGACACAGCCGGCAAGTTCGCTACTAAAATCATTTCCCGGAGGCATCACAACTTTTCGGGATGAGACATGAAATCGGTTCAGCAGGAAGTCGACGAGCGCAGCAACCTTACCGGCACGAATAAATTCGAGCTCTTACTTTTCCGCCTCGGCGGCGACGACAACGGCGAGCGTAGCGAGCTGTTCGGCATCAACGTGTTCAAGATTCGCGAGATCGTCGCGATGCCCGAGATCACCGCGATCGCCGGTGCGCCGCAGCACGTGCTGGGCGTGGTCAACCTGCGCGGCCAGATCATCCAGGTGCTGGACCTGCCGGGTATCGCCGGGGTCAAGCCGGTCACCGGCCTGAACATCATGCTGGTGACGGAATTCGCACGCACTACCCAGGCCTTCGCGGTCGAGAGCGTGGAAGAGATCGTGCGCCTGGACTGGAGCCAGGTGATGTCGGCCGAGCGCAGCGCCGCCGGCAGCGGCATGGTGACCAGCATTGCGCGCCTGGAGCCGCAGGACGGCCAGCCGGCCCGCCTGGCCCAGGTGCTGGACGTGGAAACCATCCTGCGCGAACTCAACCCGCCCAAGGAAGACGAAGAGAAGCTGGTCGCCCAGGCCGTCGGCAGCAAGATCAAGGTCAAGCCCGGCACCGTGGTGCTGGCGGCCGACGATTCCGTGGTCGCGCGCGCGTTGATCGAGCAGGGCCTGGATGCGATGGGCCTGCCTTTCATCATGACCAAGAGCGGCAAGGAATGCTGGGACCAGCTGAACGCCATCGCTGCTGCCGCCGAAGCCGAAGGCAAGACCGTGCACGATCGCGTGGCCGCCGTGCTGACCGACCTCGAGATGCCGGAGATGGACGGTTTCACGCTGACCCGCAAGATCAAGACGCACCAGCGTTTCTCCAGCCTGCCGGTGGTGATCCACTCCTCGCTGTCGGGCACGACCAACGAAGAGCACGTCAAGAAAGTCGGCGCCGACGCCTACGTCGCCAAGTACTCGGCCGAGGATCTTTCGCGCACTCTGCGAGCTGTTCTGCACGGCTGAGTTCCGGTATGATCCAGCAGTCGATTTGTTTCCGAACTGCCAAGTGATCACTTCCAAGCCAGAAGCTGGCGGCGCCGCATCCGGCGCCGTCTCCGCCATCGCCGCGCGCGTCCTGAACCTCGTGGCCGGCGGCGTCATCGTCCTCGACGCCGACCAGCACATCGTGCTGTGGAACAGCTGGCTGACGCCGCGCTGCGGCCGCGCTGCCGCCCGCGTCATGGGGCGGCCGCTGTTCGAGGTCTTCCCCGAGCTGCGCGGCTCGCGCGTCGAGGCGGCGGTACTGGCTGCAATCGCAGAGGACATTAGCACCGCCATCCCGCAATCCGAGCAGCGCAGTCCCTTCCCGCTGCGCGCGGCCGGCAGCTTCGACGGCCCGCTGATCGAGCAGGCCGTGAGCGTCTCGCCCTTCCGCGAGGGCGGCGAGACGTTCTGCCTGGTCGAGATCCGCGACGTCAGCGGCATCGTCGAGCGCGAAAAGCGCCTGCTCGACCATGCGGAATCGCTGCGCGCCCGTTCCTACGTCGACGGCCTGACCGGCATCGCCAACCGCCGCTACTTCGACGTCGCCCTCGACCGCGAACTGCGGCGGGCCCAGCGCCTCGGCGGTTCGCTGTCGCTGCTGCTGACCGACATCGATTCCTTCAAGGCCTACAACGACCACTTCGGCCACCAGGCCGGCGACAGCTGCCTGTCCGCGGTGGCGCAGGCGCTGGCTTCGCGCCTGAAGCGCCCGGCCGACGTCGCCGCGCGCTACGGCGGCGAGGAGTTCGCCGCGATCCTGCCGGACACCGACGCCGAGCAGGCGCGCCAGCTGGCGGAAAGCATCCGCGAATACGTGGCCTCGCTGAACCTGCCGCATGCGCCGACCGCCGTGCGTCCTTACGTCACGCTCAGCATCGGCGTGTCCAGCATGGAGAAGGGGCGTCTGGAAGAGGCGAAGACCCTGATCGAGGCTGCCGACAAGGCCTTGTATGCGGCCAAGCGTGGCGGACGTGATCGCGTGATCGTCGACGGCCAGCCTTGAACACAGTGTGACGGAAGCAGGATGCACCGGCAATCTTGGCGGTGGCAGCGTCCGCTCCCGACATTTCGAGACATTTTCCGGTCGAGCAAGCTGCTATGCTGTTCCGAACAGCCTGGCTTCGCGCAAGGCGCACGCCATCGCGAACACCAGGAGCGCATCTCTAAGTCTGCAGATGTGTCCAAGAAAGTCCCGCAGGAAGTCGTCGGATACCGTGTCAGCAGAACGGCGTCGGCATAACGCATGGCAAGGCAGACCTAGCGTCACGTTTCGGTCAAGTCAGTAAAATCACTACACCTTCCTTTAAATTGCTGGTGCTAGGATCGATCATATTTGTCCAAATCTGACATATGACAAAACCTTCCCAAGTGCTCGACCGATTTCGCCCACGAGGCCTTGCCGGCTATATGGGCCTGGCGTTTTCGACGCTGTCGATTGTCTTGACCGTGGTTGTCGTGGCAGTTGTTGAAAAGGAAGCCACCGAGCATGTCAAACACACCATCGGCCACGGCCTAGGTGAGCTTGCCCTGCAAGCCTCCGACAAGCTCGATCGCGGGATGTTCGAGCGCTACCGCGAGGTCGGGCTGATCGCCAAGCGCTTTGCCGTGGCTGATGCCGGGCTGAACCATGACGAGTGGCGCCGCATTCTCGACGACGTCCACGACACCTACGGCTACTACAGCTGGATCGGCCTGGCCGATTCCCGGGGCCGGGTACTGGTATCGGCCGGGGGCCTGCTGGAAGGGGCCGACGTCAGCAAGCGCCCTTGGTTCAGGGAAGCGAGCAAGGGCAGTGGCCATGTCGGCGACGTGCACGAGGCACTGCTGCTGGCCAAGCTGCTGCCCCGGCAAAAGAGCGGGGAGCCGCAGCGTTTCGTCGATGTCGCCCATCCGTTCCGCGACCGTGATGGTGTGGAGCGCGGCGTGCTGGGAGCTCATCTGTCATGGCAGTGGGCGCGCGACGTCGAGCGTTCCATCATCGCTCCACTGGAAGCCGCGCGCCGGGTCGATGCCTTGATCGTCGGGGACAAGGGCCTGGTGCTGCTTGGGCCTCGGGAGCTGCAGGGCAGCACCATCGACATGTCTAGCTTGCGCCGTGCACGGCTCGACAACAAGCCCGGCTACATCATCGAGCAATGGAGCGACGGTAAAACCTACCTGGTCGGCTACAGTCAGTCGAAAGGCTATGCCGACTATGCGGGCCTGGGCTGGACTGTGCTCGTGCGCGAAGATGTCGAGAATGCCTTCGTGCCCGTCAAGCGCCTGCGCCAGTATGGGCTGTGGAGCGGCATCGCGCTTGCGCTCCTGTTCTCGGTGGGCGGCGTGTTCGTGGCGCGCTGGATCACCCGTCCGCTGAAGCAGCTCAAGCTGGAAGCGGCGCGCGTCCAGGACGGCAAGGGCGCGGCCATTGTGGAGCGCAAGCGCAGCTACGACGAAGTAAGCGCCCTGGCCAGCACCCTGAACGGGCTGGTGGCCAAGCTACAGCACCGCCAGGCCGAGCTGGAAGAGTTGAACCTGACCCTGGAGCAGAGGGTGAACGAGCGCACCCAGGCCCTGGCGGAAGCGCTGGACGTCGTGCGGCAGAACGAGCAGCGCATCCACACCATCATCGAATCCGCGCAGGATGCCTTCATCGGCATGGGCCTGGACGGCCGCGTGATCGACTGGAATTCGGCGGCCGAGCAGATGTTCGGCTGGCGCCGCGAGGAAGCGCTCGGCAGGCCGATGGGCGAGTTGGTCTTTCCGAAGAGTTTCCTGCCTTTCCACCTGCAGTCCCTGCGCCAGTTCCGCGAAACCGGACAGCTCCCCGTCCTGAACCAGCGCGTCGAGCGCATCGTGTGCAACCGCCAGGGCCGCGAGCTTCAAGTGGAAATGACTGCGCGCATCGCCGGCGGCGCGGATACGAGCTTTTTCAGCATCTTCATGCGTGACATCGCGCTGCGCAAGAAGGTGGAACAAATGAAGAACGAACTGGTGGCCACCGTCTCGCATGAGCTACGCACGCCGCTGACCTCGATGCGCGCCTCGCTGTCGCTGCTGACGACCGGCGCCGTCGAGGGTGTGCCGGAGGAAGCCGCGGAGCTGATCTCAATCGCGCATCGCCACTGCGAGCGCCTGGTGCGCTTGGTGAATGACATGCTGGACGTGCAGAAGATCGAGTCGGGCCAGGTACAGCTGGTACGAAGTGAACAGGCGCTGCTGCCTATCCTGAACGACGCCGCCAGCGCGATGCGGGGCCATGCCGGCGAGGCCGGGGTACGCATCGAGTGTGGCTTCAGCGACGCCGCCGCACAGCTGCGGGCCGAAGTGGATGCCGACCGTCTGACCCAGGTGTTGACCAACCTGCTTTCGAATGCCATCAAGTTTTCGCCGTCCGGCGGGACGGTTGAACTTCGGCTGGTCCGCCACGGTGATGCGCTACGCATTTCGGTGCTCGACCGCGGGCCCGGCATTCCACCAGACTTCCGCGACCGCATCTTCCAGCGCTTCGCGCAATCCGATGCGGAAGGAGCGCGTCGCCAGGGCAGCGGACTAGGTCTGAGCATCAGCCGGAATATCGTCGAGGAGCACGGCGGCGAGCTGGCGTTCCGCGACCGCGACGGTGGCGGCACTGAATTCTTCGTCGACTTGCCGTTAGATAGCCATGCAGGCGAAAAAATCAGCTAGTTGCTGGTTTGCATCACTTTTTCGTAATTTACCGATATTTCTGTTTCCGGATTTGCTGATTTGGCCGAGTTGTGGCATAGTTGTCTTGCGGCAACTACAAATCCACCAATTTCGCACGGAGTTATCATGTTTGCATCGAAAATTCGGAAGTCTGTCCTGAGCGCCCTGATTATTGCGGTTCTGCCCGGCCTGTCCGGCGCCGCCGTCTACAGCAACGGCAGCCGTCCTTCGAGCTTCGATGTCACCATGAAGATCGTGGCAGATTGCACCATCGCCGCCGGCGCGCTGGATTTCGGCCAGCGCCAGGGCGTGTTGACTCAGGCCGTCAATGCCAGCTCGACCATCAACGTCACTTGCACCAACACCACGCCTTACAACGTCGGCCTGGATGCCGGTACCGGTGCGGGTTCCAGCGGCACCACCCGCTACATGAGCGGTACCGGCGGTAATGCCGCCACCGTGCGCTTCAACCTCTACCAATCGCAGGGTTCCGGCCTGTGGGGCAACAGCCAGGGCACCGACACCCTTGGCGGCACCGGCACCGGTACGCTGCAAACCCTGACCGTGTACGGCGAGATCCCTTCGCAAGCTTCGCCGGTCCCGGATACCTATAAATCCACGATTACCGCCACCGTCTACTTCTGAGCATGGCCTTCGATTCCTGGCGCCGCGCCGCGGTGTTCCTTGCCGGCCTGGTCTGCGCGCTGCCGTCGCCGGCGGCCAATCTGCAGATTTCGCCGGTCTCGATCCAGTTCCGGGCCGGGCAGGGCGCATCCGGCATTAATCTTCAGAATAACGGTGACACGCCGCTGGTCGGGCAGGTCCGCGTCTACCTCTGGGAGCAGCGCGACGGCCAGGACGTGCTGACGCCGGCGACCGATGTAGTCGCCAGTCCGCCGGTAATGGAAGTGGCGGCGCGCAGCACGCAGATCATCCGCCTGGTGCGCCGCAATCCGGCCCAGGCCTCGGGCGAACAGAGCTATCGCGTCCTGATCGACGAAATACCGCGCAGCGAGGCGGCCGCCAGCGGCGTGGCGATCCGCTTGCAGTACTCGGTGCCGGCCTTCGTGCAGGGCAACGATGCGCAGGCCACGCCCAAACTGATCTGGAAGCTGTTCCGCCGCGATGGCGCCTGGATGCTGCGCGTGCAGAACGATGGCGGCCTGCACGCCCAGATCGGCGCCGCCGTCCTGCACGCGAACGGCAAGGACTACTCGCTCAGCAAAGGTTTGCTTGGCTATGCGCTGGCCGGCAGGATGCGCGAATGGCGTTTGCCGGTCGATGGCGCAGTGGAGCTGGGCGCGCCTGGCGCCGCGCTGGCCATCGACGCAACCGTGAACGCCCAGCCGCTGGCTGCCAGCGGCATCGTCATACGCGAGTGAACGCGGTGCGGGACGGCTGCGGCGTAGCGGGAATGCCGGCGCGAAAGGCGTGCGCGCCGCGCCTGCTGCTTGCCTGCCTGCTGGCCGCCTGCCTGCACGCGCACGGCGCCGACGAGGCGCCCGAGCTCTACCTTGAAGTCAGCGTCAATGGAGCGAAGACAGGCCAGGTACTGCCTTTCCGCCAGGGCCCGCATGGGCTGTTCACGGGTGTGCAGAGCCTGCGCGAGATCGGCCTCGACCCGCAACGCCTGGGGGTGGCCGGTAAAGACGACTTCGAGCTGGGTGCGGTCGCGGGGTTGACCTGGAATTACGATGCCGCGGCACAAACCATCGACCTGATCCTCGCCGACCATCTGCGTGCGCCTTTCGAATTGCAGGCGCGCAGCGTTCGACCGGGCGGCCCGGGCCGCGCCGACCCGGGCGTCGTCCTCGACTACGACCTGTATGGCCAGCTTGGCGGCGGCAATCGCGTCGCGGCCTTCAACGAGCTGCGCGCATTCGGCGGCGGGCGCGGCGTCTTCAGCAGCAGCGGCAGCGCAGTCCTGCACGGCAGCGGCCGGCGCTATACCCGATACGACAGCAGTTGGACCTGGTCCGACCCGGCCAGCCTGCAGACCGTGCAGGCCGGCGACTTCGTGTCGCCTTCGCTGGGCTGGACCCGCGCGCTGCGCATGGGCGGCATCGTATGGCGCCGCAATTTCGACCTCCGGCCCGATTTGATGACCTATCCGGTGGCTGCAATGCGGGGCTCGGCGGTGGTGCCCAGCAGCGTCAGCCTGTATGTGAATGGCGTCCAGCAGTACAGCGCCGAGGTGCCGAGCGGCCCCTTCGTTCTCGACCAGGTGGCTGGACTGAACGGCGCTGGCCAGGCCACCATTGTCACGCGGGACGCGCTCGGCCGCTCGGTCGCTGCTTCGCTGCCGTTGTACGTCGATACGCGCCTGCTGGCCAGGGATTTGAGCGACTTCGCCTTCGCCTTGGGCGCCGTGCGCCGCGATTACGGCACCCGTTCATTCGGCTACGGCAATGCGCCGGCGGCGACCGCTTCTGGGCGGCATGGCTGGTCGGACACGCTGACGCTCGAAGGCCATGCCGAAGCGGGACGCGGGCTGCTCAACGCCGGCGCCGGCGCGCTGGTGCGCATCGGCAGCGCCGGTGGCGTGCTGAGCGGCTCGCTGGCCGGCAGCGGCCGCGCGGGCGGCAACGACGGCGCTGGCGCGCGCGGCCTGCAGGCCAGCATCGGTTACCAGTACATCGAGCAGCGCATCGGCTTCGACGTGCAAAGCACCCGCGCCACACGCGGCTACGCCGACCTTGGCGCCCTGGAAGGGACGCCCGTCAGCCGCATCAACGACCGCGCCAGCCTGAGCCTGGGACTGGCGGGCGCCGGCAGCGCCAGCCTCAGTTACGTGCACTACCAGGTAGCCAGGCAAGCTGCGGTGAGCCTGCTGGCGCTGGCCTGGTCGCGCACGCTGGGCCATGGCGCCTTCTTCAGCCTGAGTGGCTACCGCGACCTGGCGAGACGCGAGGCACGCGGCATCATGGCAAGCCTGAGCTTTTCACTCGGCGAACGTACCGGGTTGAATTTGGGCGCCGGCAGCCAGGGCGGACAGCGCAGCCGCAGCCTTACCATGTCGCGCGCGCCCGACTTCGGCGGCGGCTTAGGCTGGGGCTTGCAGAAGGGAGGCAGCGGCGACCTCGCGTACAGCCAGGCACAGTTGCAGTACCTGGGCAGCGCCGGCCAGCTGATGGCTAGTACCCTGCAGGCCGGCGGCGCGCGCAGTACTTCGGTGGGCTTGAGCGGTTCGCTGGCGGCGATGGACGGGACTGTACTCGCGGCACGCCGCGTCGGCCGCGGTTTCGCCTTGGTCAGCACCGGCGTGCCGGGCCTCCCGGTCATGCATGAAAATCGCGAGATTGGCCGCACCGGCGCCGATGGCAGGCTGCTGGTCCCCGACCTGATGCCGTATGCGGGCAACCAGATCGCGATCGATCCATCGAACCTCCCGGCGGACGCCCGCATCGCATCGACCAGCCTCGAGGTCGTGCCGCAGGCTGGCGCTGGACTGGTGGCGGCCTTCCATGTCGAGCGCTACCGCGCCGCCACCGTGATCGTCCAGGATGCCGAAGGCAAGCCGCTGCCGCCCGGGACGCCGGTGACACGGCCGGACGGCAAGCCGGCCACCGTGGTCGGCTACGACGGCGTCGTCTTCCTCGACGGCCTCGATGCGGACAACGAGATCGTCGCGGGCGAGGGCGCGGGCGCCTGCAGCTACCGCTTCGCGTGGCGCGCGGGCACCGAAGGCCAGCTGCCGTCCATCGGGCCGCTGCGCTGCACGGCCGGCAAACCGGCACCCACCAAGGAGAACCCATGAGCAAGCGTTTCGACATACTCTGGCGCGCCCTGATGCTGGCGGCGCTGTTCCTGTTCGGCCCACTCGAGGCGCGCGCCGACAGCTGCAGCGCCAGCATGACCGACGTCGTGTTCACGGGGGTTAACCCGACCGCCAATACCGACTATTACGCGAATGGGACGCTGACCGTGACCTGCACCTGGACCGTGCTGACGGGCGTGCCGCCGCTCCTTCTTTTTCCGAACGTGGCGGTATGTGTCTACCTGGGGGCCGGCAGCGGCGGCGGCACCGGCAATCCGCGTTACATGACCAATGGCGGCAACCAGCTGCCTTTCAACCTCTATGTCGACAACACCTACAGTGCCGCCGCGATCTGGGGAGGAAACGGCCTGCCTGCCAGCTCCGCCTACATTTCCGGCACCATGACCGGCCTGCTGGCGCTGGGCACCTTCAGCCGCAGCATTGCCGTGTACGGGAAGATCCCGGGCAGTGCACTGGCCGGCGTGAAAACGGCCGGCAATGCCGACACCGTTTACAGCGCCAGTTTCGCCGGCCACGGCAGCATCAGCTATGCCTTTTATGGACTGGTCTCCTCTCCCTGTACGGCGGGGGCGACGTCGACCTTCTCCTTCAATGCCAAGGCGACCGTGTCCAACAACTGCGTCATCAATACCGGCAACCTGGCTTTCGGCAGCAATAGCGTATTGAAGAGTTCAGTGCGCGCCAGTGCCGCCATGAACGTGCAATGCACGGCAAACACCGCGTATCAGGTCTCGCTCGGGGCGGGATCCAGCGGCAACGTCGCGGCGCGCAGCATGCGCAATGCGGCGACGGGGGAGACGATCGGCTACCGGATTTCGAGTACGCTGGACGGCGCGGTCTGGGGGGACGGCGCGGTCTGGGGGGACGGCAGCGGCGGTACGGCGGTGGTCACGGGTGTCGGCAGCGGCGCGACACAGACGATCACGATGTACGGGCAGGTACCGGTCCAGAAGACGCCTTCGCCCGGCGACTACAAGGATACCGTGATTGCGACGCTGGTGTTCTGAATCAGAAAGTGATTTTCCAGGTCTGGCCGTCGGCTTGCGACTGGGATGGCGCCGGCGCTGGCGTATCGACCTGGTTCGATACCTGGTAAGGGGCATGATGGCCGCAGGACACGGTCGGGGCGACCCTTGCCGTTCCTTCCTGCAGCTGTACGGTGCAGCTTTCCTTGACCACGAAGCTGACTTCCATTGTGGCGCTGCCGGAAGCAGCAGCGGCGATGCCGGCCACATTCAGCATGGACAGCAGCAGAGTGCCCAAGACGATTCGCTTCATTTTGACCCCCTTTCCACGTTGGCTCATTGTTCGGTTGACCGTTATCGAATGATACTCGATCGTTTCCGATTGGCAATTTAGAGCAGGCCGGATGCGAGAGAACGTAAACCGGTGGATGGTTGCCGGTTTTTCCGAATCGAGTCCGGGAAACGGTGGAAAAGGACGTCGAGCCGCGCGTTACCGGCACACGCGACTCAGGGCCGGTATCGTTTTTTTCGGCTTAAGCAGAGTCGCAAAGAAAATTAGAGTTTCACCTCTAATCGTCGTAAAAGTGAGAATGTGTGATTAAGTTGCCGCGCGGTGAGCTTCAGCAGGCACCAAGCAGGCTCGCCGCCGTCTCGGTCAGGCTTTGCGGACTGAAGGGTTTGATCATGTAGCGGTCGGCGCCGGCGGCAAAACCCGCATCGACGTCGCTTTGCTGGCCGCAGGCGGAGAGCAGCAGGACTTTGGTTCCCGCAGTGGCCGGATCGGCCTTGATCGCAGCGCAGACCTCGAGTCCGCTATCTTTGCCCAACCAGACGTCGAGAACGACCAGGTCCGGCTTTTCACTGCGCACAAGTTCAAGACCCTGGGCTGCGCCAGGCGCCTGCAGGATACCGCCCAGCGAGCGCAGGGTCAGGCGAATCAGCAGGCGCAGGTCGTCCTGGTCTTCGACGATCAGGATCGTCTTACCCACGCGGCACCCCTGCGGGCAGCCAGACGGTGACGGTGGTGCCGGCGCCAGGCTCCGATTCGACCGCGGCCCTGCCGCCATGCAGGTCGATGATCTCCTTGAAGATCGTCATCCCAAGGCCGCTGCCCTGCACCTCCGGCGTCTCACCTGCCCGGTAGAATGCGTCGAACATGCGTGCGCGCTGCTCGCCGTTCATGCCGATGCCACGGTCTGCAACCCGGATCGCGACCATGGGCTCGCCATCGAGCACGTCGGCAAAGGCAGTGATATCGATCAGGCTGCCTTCGTTCGAATATTTGATGCTGTTGCTGATGATGTTGGTGAGGGCCTGCTGCATCTTGTCGATATCGGCCGCCATCGTCGGCAGTGCGTCGTCGAGCACGAGCTGGATACGGTGGTTCTGTCCCAAGCCGTTGAGCCCCGCCATGGTCTGTTTCAGCAGCTCCGCCACGGGGGCCGGGTGGATCTGCAGTCCTTGGACGCCGCCGGCCTCGATGCGCGCAAGATCGAGCAGCTGGTTGATCAGGGCAACCAGCCGCTCGGCCTGGCGATGGATGATCTCGACCAGCTCCCGGCTGGTGGCCGGATCGTACTCGCGCTTTAACAGCAGCTCGGAAAAGCCCAGGATGCTGGCCATGGGCGTGCGTAACTCGTGGGTCGCGGTCGTGAAATGCTTGCGGCGGCGCTCGTCGGTGGCGCGGTTGCGCTGGTCCAGGTCGCGCTGCTGCGTTGCGTCGCGGACGATCACGGCGAATCGCTGTTGCGCGGCGGCCGGCATGGCCGAGATCTTGAGCTCGAGCGCCATTGCGCCGCCGGCGATGCTACGGCCGCTGGCGTCGCGTGCATTGCCATCTGCCGCAGCGGGCAGGGCGGCGGCATCGATACCGAGGAGGTCGGCGCCGCTGCCATGCAATCCCCCGGCGCCGGCGCCGAAGATGCGCTCGGCTGCCGGGTTCGCGTAGAGGATCGAGCCGCCAGCATCGAGCATGAGAATGCCGTCGGGAAGCTGCGCCAGCAGGCTGGATTGGTCGTCACCGGGCAAAGACGATATTTCCATTTTGGCTCCGTCAGGCCGCCTGGAGCGCGCCTTCAACCAGACTGCGCAGCCGTACGAAGGAAGCCGGTTTCGAGAAGAAGGGAATGTCGGCGGGCAGGCCCATCGAAGCTACAGTCGACTGATCGAGACCGCTGATCACGACAATCGCCATGCCAGCATAGGTTGCCTCGCTGCGCAAGGTTCGGATCATGCGGAAACCGTCCATGCCAGGCATATTCAGGTCGCTGATCAGCATGTCGGGTTTGTTCTCGCCGATCTTGATCAGCGCCTCGAAACCATTGCTTGCCTTGATCACCTCGACCGGCAGGTTCCAGCCAGCCATTTCGAGTTCATATAGGCGCAGCATGGTGGCGTCGTCGTCGACGATCAGCAGCTTTTTCTTACCGTCCACCGGTGCTGGAGAGGCCGGCGCGGCGAGGCCACCGATCGCCTGGCGCCGCTGCTCGACGAGCTTGAGAACGGATTCGGTCGTGATGCGGCGGTGCCCGCCCGCAGTTTTCCAGGCGTGAAGGACACCGCTCTCGACCCAAAGCTGAATGGTACGGTGCGAAACGCCGATTTTTTCGGCTGCTTGCTTGGTCGAGCAGAACTCGGATGTCTCAGGCCCGGATGCCACTAGCTTCGATGCGTCGGTTTTCATATTTTCCGATTTTATCGAGTTATTTCATTTCGTCAAGTGCGGCCAGCGGCGGCATTGCTGCCTGTCCAGCCTGCACAGCGGCGGGGCTTTCCATGATCGCAAGCGCAGGCGCGGGCCGCTCCGTGAGGGCGTAGCTGCCGACCAGCGGCAGAACCAGGACGGCAGCCAGCATCAGCAGCCGCTGCAGCATGCAAGGCTGCTCGTCGTCGTAAAAAGGCAAGCCGTCTTCAAAGATGGTCTTGGTTTCGTTTTTGCTGAATTTTTCCATGCATGCATGGTATCGATTTTACCGGTTCCAGGAAAGCGATATTCTCGAGCGCGAAAGTTGTGTTGCGGCAATTCAACATGTATATACAGCAAGTTTAACTCGTCAGCGCCTTATCGACGGCTGCTTGCAGCTTGGAAAACTGCACGGGCTTGGTGAAAACCGGGATATCTGCTGGGAGCCCAAGCGCGGAAATGGTGGCTTTGTCCAGGCCGCTGACGACAATGACGCGCAAGCCTTGGCGGGCGGGATCCGCGCGTAGCGTGCTGAGCATGCGGAAGCCGTCCATACCTGGCATGTTGAGGTCGCTGATCAGCAGGTCCGGGGTATGCTCGCCGATCTTCAGCAAGGCGTCGAAGCCGTTATGCGCCTTGATGATTTCGAGTGGCAAGCCCCAGCCAAGCATTTCAAGTTCGTAGAGGCGTAATAGGGAAGGATCGTCGTCTACGACCAGGATCTTGAACGCCTTTTGGGCTGCAGGCGGTTTGCTGCTCGATGCTGCAAGGACGCCGCTTCGCTCCGCCAGCAGCCGCTCGACCGAGCTCATTGCGATGCGGCGGTGGCCGCCCGCGGTCTTCCAGGCTTTCAGTGTGCCGGCTTCCACCCACAACTGAATCGTGCGGTGGGCAACGCCAAGCAAGTGTGCGGCTTCAGCGGTCGTACAGAACTGCTCGGCTTCGTTCATTGTTCAGGTGAGAATGTGTGAGAATTTAACGTAAATATAACTGCGGCAATTCACAGCATCACCAAAATTGTTGTAACAGTTTGCTCATGCACTAATAAAGTTAAAAAAACGCAACAGCATTTTGAATTTGCTGACTTTACTGATTTTATTGTTTACTTCGTGCAAAAAAAATCGCATCATGCAGTAGGGCAACTTTGAAAACGATAGACTGTGAGGCGGCTGTGTTGAATAACTTGAAATTGGGCGCGCGTTTAGGAATCTGTTTCGGCATGCTGCTGGCAATGATGCTGGCAATTGCCGGTATGTCTGCAATGCGCCTGAACGCCACTGCGCAAGCTATTGCCGACGCGACTCGCATTCGCCAGGACGAACTTGCTCCGCTATATACGATCCGGGAGGCGCTTGCCCAGACCGGCATCTCGGCCCGTAATGCGTTCATCCTCGAGGACGACACGGAGGCAGCCAGGGAACTTGACTTGCTCGAACAGCATCGCGCTGCTTACCTTGTAGCCCTGGACAGGCTCGGGCCGGTCCTTGCCGGCCGCCCCGAGTTCGAGAAGGCCCGAGCCGGTCTGCGCCGGATGGCCGAGGAGCTTGGACGTCCGCGCCGATACCGCCAGGCGCATGAGATGCAAGCCTATGCGCGGTTTCTGATCAAGGAATGCAACCCCTTGCGGCGCCAGATCGTTGTCGACGTCAATGAAACCATCCGTGTCATCGAAGCCGACCTGACTCAGGCCAGCCGCGAGGTTAACGAAGTGAGCGGGCAATCCATGCGCATCGTGGCGCTGATGGCGACGCTCGCGGTCGTGCTCGGCATCGCATTGGCCGTACTGGTGACGCTGAGCGTGGTGCGGCCCGTGCGGCGCGCTTGCGAGTTTGCCGAAGCGGTCGAGCGTGGCGATCTCACCATGCCACTCGAGACCGCCGCCAAGGACGAGATGGGCGCCTTGATGTGCACCCTGGACCGCATGCGTGCTGGCTTGGCCCGTATCGTGCAGGAAGTGCGGCAGGGCGCGACCGCCATTTCTTCGGTTACCGAGGAAATCGCTTGCGGCAACCAGGACCTGTCGCACCGTACTGAGTCGCAGGCCTCGTCGTTACAGCAGACGGCGGCAGCCATGCAGATCCTGACCGATGTGGTGCGCCAGAGTGCCGACAATTCCCAGGCCGCGGGCCATGCCGCGGCTGCAGCCACTTCCGTGGCCGAGCAGGGCGGGGCCGTGATGGATCGGTTGGTCGAGAAGATGTCGACCATCGACAACGCCGCAGCGCGCATTGTCGACATCATCGAGGTCATCGACGGCATCGCTTTCCAGACCAATATCCTTGCGCTGAATGCCGCCGTCGAGGCGGCGCGCGCAGGCGAACAAGGACGCGGCTTTGCCGTTGTCGCCAGCGAGGTCCGTGGACTCGCGCATCGCTCGGCAGCGGCGGCCAAAGAGATCAAGAGCTTGATTGGCGAATCCGTCTCGGCCGTCGCCGCGGGCTCCGAACTGGTCGAGAAGGCCGGCCACACGATGCGGGAAATCGTTGGCAAGGTAAGCTATCTGGCCGGGGCCATGCGCGAGATCGCCTCCGCCAGCGATGGGCAAGCGACCAGCGTCGACGAAATCAACATGGCCGTCGGCCACGTGGACGGCCTGACGCAGCAGAACGCCGCCCTGGTCGAAGAAGCGGCGGCTGCCGCGCAGTCACTCCACGAACAGTCGATGCACTTGGCGGCTCAGGTCGGCAAGTTTCGTCTTGCCATCCGCCAAGAACCGTCGGTGGCTGCTAGCCCGCGCCGGGAGTCTGTGCGCCAGCCAGGTGGTCCCGCAATGCTTGTCGCCTGAGCTTCGCCGCCAGCGCCTTACATGGGCGGCTGCCCGTTGGATGCCGTCAACCCCGCATCCACCGGCAGGTTCACGCCCGTGATCAGGCGCGCATCCTCGCTTGCGAGGAATGCCATGACTGCCGCGACGCCTTCCGGATCCTCGGGTGAGCACAGCGGCATGCGTTCCTTGAACTTGGCGACCAGTTCCTTATCCTTCAGCATATCCTCGGTCATGCCGGTCTTGGTGAAGCTGGGATTGACAGCATTTACCCGCACGCCGTCCTTGCCCGCATCCAGGGCCATCGCGCGCACCATATTGCTCACCGCGCCTTTCGAGGTGTTGTAAGCGAAGGTATTCCAGTCGCCGCCCAGCCCCGATACGGAGGAGGTCATGACGATCGCACCGCGGACTTTCACGAGTTCGGGCATCGCCGCCTTGGCCATGTGGAAGTAGCCGGCCACGTTGACTGCCATGACTCTTGCGAAGTCTTCTTCGCTGGTCTGCATGATGTCACCCTCGGTGGCGACGCCGGCATTGTTGATCAGGACATGCAACCCGCCGAAGCGCTCGAGGGCCGCCTTGACGGCGGCGTCTGCGGTTTGCTTGTCTGCGGTATCGCCGACCTGCACCAGCACGCGGTCCTGCGGCAGCCCGGCAGCGGCTTTGTGCAGCCTGGCTTCGTCGATATCGAGCATCACGACGCGGGCGCCTTCATCGAGAAAACGGCGCGCGGTGGCCAGGCCTATGCCCGAGGCTGCGCCGGTGACGAGTACGGTCTTTTCTTTAAAACGGTTCATCCTGTTTTCCAAAAAGCGTAAGGGGCAGTGGACGATAGCACAGCAGCGCAAACCCGGATTTTCAGTAGATGCGGTGCAAATACTTCCCGCGCCGCGCTTTCAATACGAGTGTTACGCGGCTGTGCGGCCAGCTGCCGCTTGCTGTGCACATCGTATTGACAATGCCGCCCCGGCGCGTATTGATGCAGGAAATTCATGGCCGTTTGCAGGACTGCGCACTAGCCAGCCCGTGGTTTTTCGCGCATATTATTGGGTTTGCATCACGGCTTCACGGCAGATGGGCTGTCATTACAGGAAGATGACGGCAGATTGCTGCGGAAATCCCCGTGCTGCCATGCCCTTGTCCGGAGTATTCAATGCTGCTTGGCCTCGTCCGCGTCGCGCTGCGCCGACCTTATACCTTCGTCGTGCTGGCGCTCACCCTGCTCATCATCGGTCCGCTGGCCGCGGTGCGTACGCCCACCGACATCTTCCCCGACATTAAGATGCCCGTGATCGCGGTGGCCTGGCAGTACACCGGCCTGCCGGCGGACCAGATGGCGGGGCGGGTCTCGACTCTGTTCCAGCGCTCGCTGACCACCACCGTCAACGACATCGAGCACATCGAAGCCAACACCTATCCGGGCGTCAGCGTGGTGAAGATCTTCTTCCAGCCGGGTGTCGACATCGCGGTGGCCAACGCCCAGGTGACGGCCATCGCGCAGTCGGCGGTGCGCCAGATGCCGGCCGGGATCACGCCGCCGCTGGTCATCAACTACAACGCGGCCACGGTGCCCATCCTGCAGCTGGCGCTGTCGGGCAAGGGCCTGTCCGAGCAGCAGCTGTTCGACCTCGGCCTGAACACCATCCGCACCCCGCTGGTGACGGTGCCCGGCGCGGCGATCCCGCTGCCCTACGGCGGCAAGCAGCGCCAGGTGCAGATCGACGTCAAGCCGGACGCCCTGCAGGCGCGCGGCCTGTCGGCCCAGGACATCGCCAACGCGCTGGCGGCGCAGAACGTGCTGACCCCGGTCGGCAACCAGAAGATCGACGCCCTCGAATACACGATCCAGCTGAACAGCGCGCCGTCCGCGATCGAGGACCTGGCGCGCCTGCCGGTGAAGGTGGTGGGCGGCACCACCATCTACCTCGGCGACGTCGCCGACGTCCACGACGGCAATGCGCCGCAGACGAATATCGTGCACGTGGACGGCGGCCGGTCAGTGTTAATGTCAGTTTTGAAGAACGGCTCCGCGTCCACACTGGCCATCGTCGACGGCGTGCGCGCCAAACTGGACGCCATGAAGGACAGTCTGCCGGAGGCGCTGAAGGTGGTGCCGATCAACGACCAGTCGGTGTTCGTGCGCGCCGCGATCAAGGGCGTGGCGATGGAAGGCGCGATCGCGGCCGCCCTCACCAGCGTCATGATCCTGCTGTTCCTGGGCAGCTGGCGCTCCACGGTGATCATCGCGGTGTCGATCCCGCTGTCCATCCTCGGCTCCATCATCGCGCTGGCCGCAACCGGGGAGACCCTGAACCTGATGACCCTGGGCGGCCTGGCGCTGGCGGTCGGCATCCTGGTCGACGACGCCACCGTCACCATCGAGAACATCAACTGGCACCTGGAGCAGGGCAAGGCGGTCGAGCCGGCGATCATGGATGGCGCCCAGCAGATCGTGGCGCCGGCGCTGGTCTCGCTGCTGTGCATCTGCATCGTGTTCATCCCGATGTTCTTCCTGCAGGGCGTGGCCGGCTTCCTGTTCGTGCCGATGGCGAAGGCGGTGATCTTCGCGCTGGTCTGCTCCTTCATCCTGTCGCGCACCCTGGTGCCGACCATGGCCAACTGGCTGCTGCGTGCGCATGACCCACGCGAGGAGCATGCGCACCAGCCGACCAACGCTTTTCAACGCTTCCAGCGCGGCTTCGAGGCCCGCTTCGAAGGCATCCGCCACCGCTATAAAGGCATCCTGCAGCATTCGATCCAGCACCGCCGGCCTTTCCTGATCGGCTTCATCGCCGTGGTGGCGCTGTCCTTCCTGCTGGTGCCTTTCCTGGGCAGTAACTTCTTCCCGGCGGTGGACTCGGGCCAGGTGCTGATCCACGCGCGCGTGCCGGTCGGCACCCGTGTCGAGGAGACGGCAAAACGCTTCGCCCAGATCGAGCAGGCGATCCGCAAGGTGATCCCGGCCCACGAGATCGTGACCATGGTCGACAACATCGGCATGCCTTCGTCGAGCATCAACCTCACCTACAACAACACCGGCACCATGGGCACCCAGGACGGCGACTTCCAGATTGCGCTGGGCCACGAGCATGCGCCGACCGCGGACTACGTGGCGAAGCTGCGCGAGGTGCTGCCGCGTGAATTTCCGGACACCACCTTCTCCTTCCCGCCGGCCGACATCGTCAGCCAGATCCTGAATTTCGGCTCGCCGGCGCCGATCGACGTGCAGGTGCGCGGGCGGAACATCGACGCCAATTTCGGCTACGCGCAGCAGCTGCTGAAGCGCGTGCGCGCGATTCCCGGCGTGGCCGACGCCCGCATCCAGCAATCGAACCGCGCGCCGGTGTTCAAGGTGGACGTCGACCGCACCCAGGCCCAGCTGCTCGGCCTGACCACGCGCGACGTCACCAACAGCATGGTGGTCAACCTGGCCGGCTCCAGCCAGGTGTCGCCGACCTACTGGCTGAACCCGGCCACCGGCGTGACCTATCCGATCGTGATGCAGACCCCGCAAGTGGCGCTGGACTCGCTGTCGGCGCTGGCCAATCTCCCGGTCGGCAACGGCGCCAACGCGAATGCCGCCACCCTCGGCGGGCTGGCGCGCTTCGAGCGCAGCACCGGCAATGCGCTGGTGAGCCAGTACGACGTCGCGCCCATGGTGCAGATCCACGCCACCACCCAGGGCCGCGACCTCGGCGCCGTCGCCGCCGAGATCCGCAAGGTACTCGAAGACACCAGGGCCGACGTGCCGAAGGGCGCCACCGTCGAGATGCTGGGCCAGGTGCGCACCATGGAGCGGGCCTTCTCGGGCCTGCTGTTCGGGCTCCTGGGCGCGGTCGGCCTGATCTACCTGCTCATCGTGGTCAACTTCCAGTCCTGGACCGACCCCGCGGTGATCGTCTCGGCGCTGCCGGCGGCGCTGGCCGGCATCGTCTGGATGCTGTTCGCGACCCACACCACCTTGTCGGTGCCGGCGCTGACAGGGGCGATCATGTGCATGGGCGTGGCCACCGCCAACAGCGTGCTTGTCATCAGCTTCGCCCGCGAACGCCTGGAAGAACTGGGCGACGCCGCCGCCGCCGCGCTGGAAGCCGGCTTCGTGCGCTTCCGCCCGGTCCTGATGACCGCCCTGGCCATGGTGATCGGCATGCTGCCGATGGCGCTGGGCCTGGGCGAGGGCGGGGAGCAGAATGCCCCGCTGGGCCGCGCCGTGATCGGCGGCCTGGTGTTCTCGACCATCGCCACCCTGGTCTTCGTTCCCGTCGTTTTCAGCCTGGTCCACGGCCGCCGCAAGCAGCGTGCGCTGGATGCAGGCCTGCCACCCCAATCCGGAGTTCCCGCTCATGCAAGCTAAATCATCTTCCAAACGTCCGCTGGTGATCGGCGCGCTCGCGCTGGCCGTGGCCGCCGCCGTGGTCGTCGGCGGCCTCGCCACCCGCCACTCGCAGGCCGAGCAGCTCAAGGAATCGGCCGCCGAGCGGGCGGTGCCGACGGTGAACCTGGTGGCCATGAAGGACGTCGCGGGCGCGCCGATGGAGCTGCCGGCGCGCATCGAAGCCTGGTCGCGCGCGCCCATCTATGCGCGCGTGTCGGGCTACCTGAAGGACTGGCGCGTCGACATCGGCGCACCCGTGAAGGCAGGGCAGGTGCTGGCGACCATCGAGACCCCGGACCTCGACCAGGACCTGCGCCAGGCCCAGGCGCAGCTGGCGGTCGCGCGCAGCAATCTGGCGCTGGCCGAGAGCACGGCCAAGCGCTGGCAATCGCTGGTGGCACAGAACGCGGTGTCGAAGCAGGAAGCGGACGAGAAGCAGGGCGACTTCATCTCCAAACAGTCGAACGTGGCGGCGCTGCAGGCCAGCGTCGAGCGCCAGCAGGCGCTGAAGCGCTACACCCAGCTGGCGGCGCCCTTTGACGGCGTGGTCACGGCGCGCAATACCGATGTTGGCGCGCTGGTCAACGCCGGCTCGGGCGGCGCGGCAGGCAGCGAGCTGTTCGTGGTATCCGACCTGCGCCGCCTGCGCGTGTATGTGCAGGTGCCGCAGCGCCAGCTGGCGCAGATCCATCCGGGCAGCCTGGCCCGCGTGGCGGTGCCTGAGCGTCCCGGCGTGACTTACCAGGCCAAGGTGCAGTCGCTGGCCCAGGCCATCAATGCCGGCTCGGGCACCATGCTGGTCCAGCTGGCGGTGGAGAATCCGAAAGGGGAGCTGCTGCCGGGCGCCTTCGCCACCGTCGCTTTCGACCAGGCCGCCATGGCGGACAACGCGGTGGCGATTCCGCCGGGCGCCCTGATCATGGGCCGCAACGGCGCCCAGGTCGCGGTGCTGGATGCCGGTAACAAGGTGAGGATCAGGAAGGTGACGATTGTGCGCGATCTCGGCAACGTGATCCAGCTGGGCGAGGGCGTCAGCAAGGCGGACCGCATCATCGACAGCCCGCCGGATGGGCTGGCGGATGGCGACCAGGTGAAGGTGGCGAAGCGCATGTAGGGTGGGCACCCCGGTGCCCACGTGACGATCGCATTGCGCCTGCGCCGCGCGTGGGCGCGGGCGCCCACCCTACCGCTTGGTCACGCGCCAGATGACGTTGCCGACGTCGTCGGCGATCAGCAGGGCGCCTTCCGCATCCTGCGCCAGGCCGACCGGCGCGCCGTACAGCTGCTTTTCGTCCGCCGAATGGAAGCCTGTCACGACCGGCTGGGCGGGTCCGCTGGGCATGCCGTTCGCGAAGGGCACGTAGATGACCTGGTAGCCGCTCAGCGGCGTGCGGTCCCAGCTGCCGTGTTCGGCCACGAAGGCGCCGCCCTTGTACTGGGAAAGCATGTTCCCGGTATAGAACCACAGGCCCAGCGCCGCCACGTGCGAGCCCAGCGCGTAATCCGGCTTGATGGCCTTGGCCACCAGGTCCGGGCGCTGCGGCTGGACGCGGCGGTCGACGTTCTGGCCGTAGTAGCTGTAAGGCCAGCCGTAGAAGCCTTTTTCCTTCACCGAGGTGAGGTAGTCCGGAACCAGGTCGGCGCCGATTTCGTCGCGCTCGTTGGCGATGGCCCACAGCTTGCCCGACTGCGGTTCGAACTGCAGGCCGGTCGGATTGCGGATGCCCGAGGCGAACACGCGGCTGGCGCCGGTGGCGGCGTCGACTTCCAGCACGGCGGCGCGGCGGTACTCCACTTCGAGGCCGTTTTCGGTGATGTTGCTGTTCGAGCCGCTGCCCACGTACAGGTGCTTGCCGTCGGGGCTTGCCACCATCGCCTTGGTCCAGTGGTGGTTGACGGTGCTGGGCAGGTCGCCGAGCTCCACGCCCGGGTCGGACATCTTGGTCTCGCCCGGCGTGTAGTGGTACTTCATGATATTGCCGGTGTTCGCGACGTACAGGGTGTCGCCGACCAGCTGGATGCCGAAGGGCGAGTGCAGGTTTTCGATATAGACGTGCTGCTCCCATTCACCGACGGCGCCGGGCTTCCGGCGCAGCAGCGTGACGCGGTTGCCGCCCTTGCCGCCTTTACCCGATTGATTCTTGACCTTGCCAGCGATGACCTGCTTCGGCGTCGTGACCGCTTCCTCGCCCGGCCCGTTGGCTTCGACGACGAGCACGTCGCCGTTCGGCAGCACCAGCAGCGAGCGTGGATGCTTGAGTCCGGACGCGATCTTTTCGATCTGCAGGCCGGCGACGACCTGCGGCTTGGCCTCGCCCTTCCAGCCGACGCCGTCGGGCACCTGCATCGGCGGGACCAGGAAGTCCTGCGGCTTGGGCATGGACGGATTGCCGCCCACCTGCTGCGAGATATTCATTTGGGCCTTGTCGCTGCAGGCGCTCAGGGCCAGCGCCGATACCGCGGCCATGCCCAGCGTCAGCCGCCATCCACGATTACGCATGTTCATGGCGGACCTCCTTGTAGGTGACGATGTCGGCAGCGAGGACGATACGGCCGATGACCATCGCCAGTACCGTCAATACGGATAGCCATACGCCGGCCGGCATGGTGGCATACGCATCGCGGCTGTGCACGAAGGCATTGAAGAGCGCGGCCACGATGGCGACCACGTTGAGCCAGAAGTTCAGCGCCAGCTTACGCGTACGGATGCGGCTCTTGCCGAACCAGGTGCGGCCGAGATTGATCAGCTGCGGAATGATGGCGAACACAAGGCCGATGCTGATCAGCCAGGCCGCGGCCTTCACCCACAGGATGGTGAAGGTATTCATGTACAGGATGTCGAAGATGAGCGCGGCCACGAAGAAACCAAATGGTATCGGGTCGAGCACATCGAAAATCGCCGACGTGATGCTGAATCGGGATGTATGGGTTTGTGTTGTCATGACACTGCCTTTCCATGTAAGAGCGCCTCTTGCGAGGCGCGGAAGCTTGTTTAAAGCCTAACATGGATGCCGAACATGACGGCGCATGACTGTCAGCGCGCGTAGCTCGGGCGCTTGGGGTCGTACTTCCAGTCCGGGACCAGGTAGCGCATCGCCATGGCGTCGTCGCGCGCGCCGCCGGCCACCTTGCGGTACAGGGCGTGCGCCTGCAGGATGCGCGCCATGTCGGGCTCGATGCCCAGGCCGGGACGCTCCGGCACCGCCACCTGGCCGCCGACGATCTGCAGCGGCTCCTTGGTCAGGCGTTCCTCGCCTTCCTGCCAGATCCAGTGGGTGTCGATGGCGGTGATGTTGCCCGGCGCCGCCGCCGCGGCATGGGTGAACATGGCCAGCGAGACGTCGAAGTGGTTGTTCGAGTGCGAACCCCAGGTCAGGCCCCAGTCGTGGCACAGCTGGGCAAGGCGCACCGAACCCTGCATGGTCCAGAAGTGCGGGTCGGCCAGCGGAATGTCGACCGCGTTCAGCAGGTGCGAATGGGCCATCTGGCGCCAGTCGGTGGCGACCATGTTGGTGGCGGTCGGGATGCCGGTGGCGCGCTTGAACTCGGCCATGATCTCGCGTCCCGAATAGCCGTTCTCCGGCCCGCAGGGGTCTTCGGCGTAGGCCAGGATGTGGCCCTTGCCGCGGCAGGCCGCGATGGCATCAAGCAGCGACCAGGCGCCGTTCGGATCGAGCGTCGCGCGGGCATCCGGGAAGCGGCGCTTGATGGCGGCCACGGCCTCGACTTCTTCTTCCGGGCGCATCACGCCGCCCTTCAGCTTGAAGTCGCGGAAGCCGTACTTCTCGACGCTGGCCTCGGCCAGGTCGGCGATCTGTTCGGGCGTCAGGGCTTCCTCGGTGCGCAAGCCGTACCAGCCGCGGCTAGCGTCGCCGGCCAGGTAGGGCAGGTCGGTGCGGCGGCGGTCGCCGATGTAGAACAGGTAGGCCAGCATGGTCACGTGGCTGCGCTGCTGGCCGCCGCCCAGCAGTTCGCAGACCGGCACGCCCATGTGCTGGCCGAGCAGGTCGAGCATGGCCGCTTCGACCGCGGTGATCACGTTTTCCAGACGCAGGTTGATTTCGTGCGGCTGCTTGAGGATCTCGGCTTCCGCGCTCGAGGTCACCTGATGGCCCTGGCTCTTGCCGGAGATCGCGCTGCGCATCGCGTTCAGGGTGCGGTTGTAGCGTGCGATCTCGCTGCCGACCACCAGCGGCGTCGCCTGTTCGAGGGCGCGCAGGATGCCGTCCGAGCCCGGCACTTCGCCCATGCCGATGTGGCCGGCGCTGTCGGTCAGCATGACCAGGATGCGGGTGAAGTAGGGCGCATGCGCGCCGCACAGGTTGAGCAGCATGCTGTCGTGGCCGGCCACTGGAATGACTTGCATGCCGGTGACGGTGGGCGTGGCGGCGGCGTGGATGGGCATCATGAAAGACTTTGCTCCTAACATTGTTATAAACTAAAATGATTGCGCAAACATCTAGCTCTTCAGTGTGAAGGAATTGTGATGGCCCGTCAATCATTCCCGGCGCTTCTTCTGGCTGGCCTGCTGCTCGCAGGCTGCGCCACTTCCGGCCCCCTGCAGGACCACGTACATTGGGTGACGTCCTGGGGCACCGCGCAAATGGTGCCGGATGCGCAGAACGAACTGCCGGCGGCGCAGTGGCAGGATGCGACCCTGCGCCAGGTGGTACGGGTATCGCTGGGCGGCAGCCGCCTGCGGGTCCGCTTCAGTAACGTCATGGGCACCACGCCGCTGGCCATCGATGGCGCCAGCGTCGCGCTGTCGCGCGGGCCTGGTTCGTCCGCGGTCGATCCGTCGAGCTTGCGGCCGTTGCGGTTCGCGGGCAGCGCCAGCGTGACGATTCCGGCGGGCGCCGAATACGTCAGCGATCCGCTCGAGTTGGCGCATGCGGCCGGCGCCGACCTCGCCGTCTCCACGCACTTCGCAGCGGCGCCGACGCGCCAGACCAGCCACCCGGGTTCGCGCGCCACCAGTTTCGCCGCGCCGGGCCGCCACGAAATGGATGCCGAGCTGTCGCAGGCGGCCAGCTTCACCCACTGGTTCCAGCTCACCGCCGTCGAAACCGAGTCCTGCCTCGGCGCGCAAGCGGTGGTGGCGATCGGGGATTCGATCACTGACGGCTACGGCGTCGCGCCCGACACCAACGCCCGCTGGACCGACGGCCTGGCTCTGCGCCTGCGCCAGGCCGGCATGAGTGAAGTCGGCGTGGTGAATGCCGGCATCGGCGGCGGGCGGCTGCTGCGCGACGGCCTGGGCCCGAACCTGACGGCGCGTTTCGAGCGCGACGTGCTGGGGCGCGAAGGCGTCAGCCACGCGCTCGTGATGATAGGCGTGAACGATTTCGGCTCGCAGCGCCGCGACAAGGCGGATAGCCCGGAAGCACGCGCGCGCCTGCTGGCCGACATGCAGCAGGCGCTGCGCCAGCTGCTGGCGCGGGCGCATGCGCGCGGCGTGTGCGTGATCGGCGCCACCATCACGCCCTACGGCGGCAGCGGTTACTACCAGCCGGGCCCCGCCAACGAGCTCGATCGCCAGGCCTACAATCGCTGGATCCGCGAATCGGCCGGCTTCGACGGCGTGGTCGACTTCGATGCCGCGCTGCGCGACCCGGCGCGGCCGGACCGCATCCTGGCCGCCTACGACAACGACGGCCTGCACCCGAACATGGCCGGCTACCGCGCGATGGCGGATGCCGTGCCGCTGGAGCTGCTGAATGCTTGCCGCCACACCAAAGGACACCCATGAAATCGCTGTTCGCCTGCCTGCTGGTCCTGTTCGCCGTCGTCCGCCCCGCCTGGGCACTGGGCGAGCGCCAGTTCGTGCGCTTCGATGCGGCGCCGGGCGCCACGCTGCTGGCGCGTGACGGCGCCGCCGCGCCCATCGTGCTCGATGCGGGCGAAGACCCGGCGGTGCGGCATGCGGCGATGGCCCTGCGCGAGGACTTCGCGCGGGTGGCCGGCGCACAAGCGGCGCTGCTGGCGGCACCAGGCGCCGCCGGCACCGTGGTCCTGATCGGTACCCTGGGCAAGAGCGCAACGATCGACCGTCTCGCGCGCGAAGGCCGCATCGACGTCGCAGCCCTGCGCGGCAAGTGGGAGGGCTATCTGATCCAGACCGTGCGCGATCCGCTGCCGGGCGTCGCCCGCGCGCTGGTGATCGCCGGCAGCGACCGCCGCGGCACGGTGTTCGGCGTCTACGCGCTGTCGGAGCAGATCGGCGTCTCGCCCTGGCACTGGTGGGCCGACGTGCCGCCCGCGCGTCACGCGGTGCTGGCGGTCGACGAGGGCACGCGCATCGAGGACGCGCCGGTGGAGCGCTACCGCGGCATCTTCCTGAACGACGAGGCGCCGGCGCTGGCCGGCTTTGCCAAGGACACCTTCGGCGGCTTCAACCACCGCTTCTATGAAAAGCTGTTCGAGCTGATCCTGCGCATGCGCGGCAACTACCTGTGGCCGGCGATGTGGGGCAATGCCTTCTACGACGACGATCCGGAAACCGGCCGCCTGGCCAATGACATGGGCGTGGTGATCGGCACCTCGCACCACGAACCGATGATGCGCGCCCACGCCGAGTGGGCCAAATACGGCAAGGGGCCCTGGGATTACAGCAGGAATGCGCCGGTACTGCAGGACTTCTGGCGCCGCGGCCTGGAGCGCTCGCACGGCTTCGACAAGGTGATCACCCTGGGCATGCGCGGCGACGGCGACGAGCCGATGTCCGAGGAATCGAACGTGGCGCTGCTGGAGCGCATCGTGGCCGACCAGCGCGCCATGATCGCGGCGGACACCGGCAAGCCGCTGGCCGAAACCCCGCAGATGTGGGCACTGTACAAGGAAGTCCAGGACTACTACGAAAAGGGCATGCGGGTGCCGGACGACGTGACGCTGCTGTGGTGCGACGACAACTGGGGCAATATCCGCCGCCTGCCCACGCCGGAAGAACGCAAGCGTCCGGGCGGGGCCGGCATCTACTACCACTTCGATTACGTCGGTGGGCCGCGCTCCTACAAATGGATCAACGTGACCCAGCTGCCAAAGGTCTGGGAGCAGATGCACCTGGCCTGGCGCTACGGCGCGGATCGCCTGTGGATCGTCAACGTGGGCGATCTCAAGCCGATGGAGGTGCCGACCCAGTTCTTCCTCGACTATGCCTGGAACCCGGCGGCCTGGCCTGCCGAGCGCCTGCCGGATTACCTGCTACTATGGGCCACGCGCGAATTCGGCGCCGCGCATGCCGCGGAGATTGCCGCCCTGGTCGAGGGCTACACGCGCTTCAACGGGCGACGCAAGCCGGAGCAGCTGGCGCCGGGGACCTTCTCGCTCGAGAACTATCGCGAAGCCGAGCGCGTGGCCGCCGACTGGCAGGCGCTGGCCGATCGCGCGCGCAAGCTGGCCGCCCAGCTGCCGGCAGCGCAGCGCGATGCCTACTACCAGCTGGTCCAGTACCCGGTCGAAGCGGCAAATACGCTGAACCAGCTGTACTTCACGGTCCAGCGCAACCGCCTGCATGCGGCCCAGGGTCGGGCCGACACGAATGCACTGGCGGCGCGGGCGCGCGCCCTGTTCGCCGAGGACGCCGAGCTGGCGCGGCGCTACGAGCAGGACATCGCCGGCGGCAAGTGGAAGCACATGATGTCCCAGACCCACATCGGCTATACCAGCTGGCGCGATCCGGCCACCAACATCATGCCGGAAGTGCGCGAGATTAGCGTGCCGGATGGCGCGGACCTGGGCGTGGCGGTGGAGGGCAGCAACGAAGCATGGCCGGCGGCGAATCATTTGTCCTTGCCGGCTTTCGATCCCTTCGAGCGCAAGCCGCGCAGCATCGACGTGTTCAAGCGGGGCCGCGCGCCGCTGCGCTTCTCGGTGCGCGCCGACCAGCCCTGGGTGAGCCTGAGCACCGTCGGCGGCAGCATCGAGCGCGACACCCGCATCCTGGTCGATGTGCGCTGGGACCGGGTCCCGCCCGGCTCCACGCTTGCCCACGTGATCGTCGCCGGGCCGGACGGCCGCGAGGCGCGGGTCGAGGTGCCGCTGCGGCATGCGGACGCGCGCAAGGCCGAGGTGCACGGCTATGTGGAAACGGGCGGCGTGGTCGCCATCGAGGCCGAGCACCATGCGCGCGCGCTGGCGCCGGCGGGACGTTCCTGGCTGCGCGTGCCGAGGCTGGGCGCGACCCTGTCGGGCATGACGACCCTGCCGGCCGAGGCGGCGCCGCTGCGGATCGAGGACGGCATGCGCCTGGAGTACGAGGTTTATCTGTTCGAGCCGGGCAAGGTGAAGGTCGAGGCGACCCTGTCGCCGACCCTGAAATTCCGCCCCGGCGCCGGCTTCCGCTACGCCGTGTCCTTCGACGACGAGGCGCCGGTGGTGGTCGACGTGCATGCCGACGCGTCGATGAAGCACTGGGAAAGGATCGTGTCGGATGGTGTGGCGCGTTTCACGTCCGGCCACGTGCTGGCGCGCCCGGGGCGCCATACCCTGAAATTCTGGGCGCTGGATCCGGGCCTTGTACTTCAGCGGCTGGTAATCGATGCGGGCGGCCTCAAGCCGAGCTACCTGGGGCCGCCCGAAAGCCCTAGGCGATCTTAAGAGCGCGCCGGTGCGGCGGCCATGGCCGCCGCGATCGCCTGGCGCATCGGCTTGGCCTTCAGCTGGGCATCGTAAGGGCAGGGGCGCCCCGGCAGGCCGTCCGTGCGCTTCGCATCCTTCCAGCCCTGCAGCCAGCTGATCTTGTCCGACATGCCCCACACCAGGATGTCGCGCAGGCTTGGGTAGGACAGGGTCACGTCGAGGAAGTCGCCGGTGATGGCGGCCACGGCGGCGTCGCGTTTCGCCAGGTCGGCCGGCAGCAGGCGGTCGCCGACGTCCAGTTCCGTGATCAGGAGGCGATAGCCCATGCCCGTCACTTCGTCGAGGAAGCGGCGCCAATCCTGCAGGTCTTCCTTGCTCAAGGCGGTGCTGCCCTCCGTGGGGCCGATGTGGCTCTGCAGGCCCAGCGCGTCGATGGGGGTGCCGCGCTTCTTGAGGTCGGCCAGCAGGGCGAGGACGCCGGCGCGGTGGCGTGCGCTGCCCTTGGTCGGGCCCATGTAGTCGTTGTAGACCAGTTCCGCGCCGGGGGCCTGTTCGCGCGCGAGGCGGAAGGCCAGGTCGATCTGCTCGGGGGCGCCGAGTGCGCGCGTGAGGGTGTTCTGGACCAGGGCGCCGTCGGCCGGGTTGACCGCTTCGTTGACCACGTCCCAGCTGGCGATGCTGCTGCCGAAGTGCTTGCAGACTTCGCTGACGTGCCTGCGCATCAGGGCTTCCGCGCCGGCGCGCTTGTCGGCGCCGAAATCGGCCTTCGCCACCCAGCCGGGCAGCCATTTCTCTTCCTGCCAGAACAGATTATGGCCGCGCACGGCCATGCCCTTGCTTGCGGCCCAGGCCAGCATGGCGTCGGCTTGCTGGTAGTGGGGCGCGCCGGCGGCCGGCTCCGCTGCCTGCCACTTCATCTCGTTCTCGGCGACGATCACGCCGCATTCGCGCTCGACGAGGGCGCGGTAGGCCGGATCGCCGAATTGCGACGGGCCCGCGCCGACGGCGGTGCCGAAGCGGAAGCCCTTGCGGCGGGCGATGTCCTTCAACGGCGCCTGTGCGGCGGGAGCGGCGGCGCTGGCCAGCGCGGTGGGCAGCAGGGTGGCGCCGGCGAGGGCGTGCAGCATGGTGCGTCGTGTCGTCATGAAGTCTCCTTGTGTGGGTATTGTAGGTCTTGCTTAACCGTGTCCGGGCGCGTAGGGGAAGCGCAGCGCCTGGTAGTACTCGAGCGGATGGGCCGGGGCCTTGACGCCGGCCGGCAGCGCCAGGCCGGAGCGGCGCTGGAAGTAGGCGATGCAGGCGTCGCGCCACCACTGCGCTTCCGCGTGCTGCTGGGCCAGGCGCTGCGCGGTATCGCTCCAGCGGCGCGCATCGATCAGCGGGCGCAGCCCGTCCCAGCGCGCCTGCATGGCCGCCACCCCGGCCACGCCGCCGTCGTAGTGGGCGATCAGCTCTTCCCACAGCGTGCGGCCCGAGGGCATGCGGTAATCCCAGGGCAGGTGATGGAACCACAGCAGCAGCTCGGGCGGGGTGGTGGCCGGCTTGGCGAAACGCCGGGCCAGTTCGGGCGCGTACTGGGCCACCGCATTGCTGCCGGTGGAGCTGCGGTCGAAGCCGATGCCGTCCGGGCCGGCGCGGTGGTAATAGGCCGGGTTCCAGTCCGGGCGCTCCAGGTTGTCGATCCAGGGCGCCGGGCCGTAATGGTGGCCGGTGCCCATCAGGTGGTGCAGGCCGAACGGCGTCATATAGTCGACCGCGGTTTCGCGCGAAGCCATCATCATGGCGACGACCGGTTCCACCACGCGCGGGTCCGGCGCGAAGGTCTGGGCCGCCCATTCGCGCGCGATGGCACCGGCGTCGAGTTCGGGGTTCCAGGCCAGGCGGCCGAAGGTATACCAGTTGGCCTGGTCGAAGGTCGAGCCGGTCCAGTTGCGGCTGCTGCCGATATTCGCCACGCCGGCGATGCCGCCGGTGCGGCCGGTCTGTGCGCCTTCGAGCACGCGCGCCACCGGCAGCGAACTGGATGCCGCGCGGGTGTCCGCGCGCAGGGTTTCCTGGAAGAGGGTGCCAAGGTAGACCAGGTGGGTAGCGAAGCCCAGGTACTCCTTGGTGAGCTGGAATTCCATCATCAGCGGCGTGCGCGGCATGGCGCCGAACAGCGGGTGGAAGGGCTCGCGCGGCTGGAAGTCGATGGCACCGTTCTTCACCTGCACCAGCACGTTGGGCTCGAACTTGCCGTCCAGCGGCTGGAACTGGTCCCAGGCCTGGGTGGCGCGGTCGTGGGTATCGTCGCGCGCCGCACCCTTGGCCGCCGGGGGGGCATAGACGAAGGCGCGCCACATCACGCTGCCGTGGTGCGGGGCCAGCGCGCGCGCCAGCATGTTGGCGCCGTCTGCGTGGTTGCGACCGTAGTCCTGCGGCCCCGGCTGGCCCTCCGAATTGGCCTTGACCAGGAAGCCGCCGAAGTCGGGGATGGTCTTGTAGATCTCGTCGGCCTTGCGGCGCCACCAAGCGGCCACCTCGGGGTCGAGCGGGTCGGCGGTCCTGGTTTCGTGCAGCTCTAGCGGGGTCGACCAGCGCACCGACAGGTAGACCCGAATGCCGTAGGGCCGCAGCACATCCGCCACCTTCGCCGCCTTGGCGATGAAGGGTGCGCCCAGCACCTCGGCCTTCGCATTCACGTTGTTCAGCACCGTGCCGTTGATGCCCAGCGAGGCGTTCGCCCGGGCATAGTCGGTGTAGCGCGGATCGACGATCCCCGGCAGCTCCCACCAGTTCCAGATCGATTCGCCGGCATAGCCGCGTTCGACGCCGCGGTCCAGGTTGTCCCAGTGGTTCAGCACGCGCAGCGGCAGCGCCGGCGCCCCGGCCAGCGGCTGCTTCTCCAGCGCGCCGGCGGCGCCCAACTGCAGCGCGCGCAGCCAGGCAAAGCTCCCGTACACCAGGCCGGCATCGTCGCGCGCGGCGATCAGGGTCACGTCCTTGCCTTCGATGCGGGTGCGCTGGACCAGGTAGGCTTCCGGCGTCAGGGCGGCCAGCGAGGCGCGCAAGGAAGCGGGCAGTGCTTTCGCCAGCCCGGCGGGCAGGGCGTCCGCGCGGGCCAGCAGCACGCTGCCGCGCCCGACCCTGGTGGAGGCAGGCGGCGCCTTGCCGAGCATGCCGCCGAGGCCGCGCTGCAGCTCTTCGCGCGCCGCGCGCACGGCCGCGCTGTCGGCAGTCAGGGTAAGGATGGATTCGGGGGCCACAGCGGGACGAAGCGCCTGCGGCAGGGGCTGATAGCGCAACCACAGCGCGTAGCCGTCTTCCTCCGCAGCGTTTGCTGTCGCGGGAAATGCCGCGCCGAGCAGGAAAAGGATCAGAACCTGCGTCAAGGCGCGGGCAAGATAGCGAGGCAAGATGCGTCTCCGGAATATTTTTATGTACATCGATGTTAGCGCAAACTTTAATGCTGCGGTATCCTTTTCTGGAATCACAGCGAGCCGTGCAACTATGTTAAGATAGCGCGAACAGTTGTCACACGAAGGACCGGACCAGATGAGCAAAGCGAAAGTTGACGCCAGCCTCGACGAGAGCGATCGTCGCGGACAGCCGACCATGGCGGATGTCGCCAAGCTGGCCGGCGTTTCCGCCATGACGGTGTCGCGCGTCATGAACGGCAAGGGCCTGGTGCGCGAGAGTACGCGCCGCAAGGTGGCCGAGGCTGTCGCTGCGCTGAACTACACCCCGAACCAGGAGGCGCGCAACCTGGCCGGCTCCAAGCCGATCCGGATCGGTTTCTTGTACAGCAACCCGAGCGTCGCTTACCTGAGCGAATTCCTGGTCGGCCTGCTGGGACAGTCCGGCCTCAACAACGTCCAGCTCTTCGTCGAGAAGTGCGAAGACGCCGAGCGCGAGGACGAGCAGGCGCTGCGCCTGATCGGCAATGGCCTGGACGGCGTGATCCTGCCGCCGCCGCTGTGCGACAGCCGGGCCGTGCTGGCCCGCGTGAAGGAAGCCGATATTCCCGCGGTGGTGGTGGCCTGCGGCCAGCCGGATGCGGACGTCGGCGCGGTCAGCATCGACGACTACGAAGCTGCGCACGCGATGACGCGCCAGCTGGTCAACCTCGGACACCAGCGCATCGGCTTCGTGATCGGCCATCCGAACCAGACCGCCAGCGCGCGCCGCCTGGACGGCTACCGCGCCGCCATCGAGGAAACGGGCGCGGACACCGACCCGGACCTGGTGGTGCAGGGCATGTTCACCTACCGTTCGGGCCTCGACGCCGCCGAGCACCTGCTTGGCCTGGCCGAGCGTCCGACTGCCATCTTCTGCAGCAACGACGACATGGCCGCTGCCACGGTCGCGGTCGCGCATCGCCTCGGCCTCGACGTGCCGGGCGACCTCACGGTCACCGGCTTCGACGATACCATCCTGGCCACCACCATCTGGCCGGAACTCACCACCGTGCGCCAGCCGATTGCCGAGATGGCGCGCGAAGCCGTGCAATCGCTGGTGCGCCGCGTGCGTGCGCTGCGCGAAGGCGAGGACGCCGAACCCGAACAGATCCGCATGGCCTTCGAGCTGGTGCGGCGCCAGTCGGACGCTGCGCCCCGGATCCGCCCGTCGGCGCGCCTGCCGCAGCTGGCCGCGAATCAGCGCGGGCGCTGAGCTTCTCCAACTTCTCATTGCTTCCTGTCGGGAGGCCGGCTGCAGGCGCTTTCGTTGTTTTTTGATTGCGCTAACATCGGTGTTTTAGCCGTCCGCTAAGTCTTCCATGCCTCGGCCCGGACCTTTTAGAGCCGGACTCTTCTCCAAAACCCACCATCGACAGCAAATATTCGGTTGACAAGCCTAAAACTTGCCGTTTAGACTGAAATGATTGCGATAACATTGCTGTTAGGGGAATGTTTGCGGCGTGTTCGCACGTAATGCCGATACTAAAAATAATTTCGGAGACCGGATGGGTATCAAGCGCAGGGAGTTTTTGGCGTCTGTGGGCGGCCTGGCTGGCATGGCGGCGCTGCCGCCTGCGCTGGCCGGTGCGGCAGCGGTAGGCAAGGGCGGGCTGCCGCTGTACAAACAGGCCGGCGCGCCGGTGGAGGCGCGCGTGGAGGACCTGCTGCGCCGCATGAGCCTGGACGAGAAGATCGCGCAGATGCAGTGCCTGTGGCAGCAGAAGGCCGCGGTGCAGAATGCGGACAGCAGCTTCTCGGCGGAGAAGTCGCAAGCCGCCTGGCCGCACGGGATGGGCATGCTGGCCCGTCCCTCGGACCGCCAGCTGGGGCACGTCAGCGCCGCCGGCGACAGCGGCGAGGTCAAGCACCGCGGTCCGCGCGAGACCGCGGAATACGTCAACGCGGCCCAAAAATGGGCGCTCGAGCAGACCCGCCTCGGCATTCCCATGCTGACGCACGAAGAGTCGCTGCACGGCTACGCGGCGCGGGAAGCGACCCACTTCCCGCAATCGATCGCGCTGGCGTCGAGCTTCGATCCGGCCCTGCTGACGCGGGTGTTCTCGGTGGCGGCGCGCGAGATGCGTGCGCGCGGCGCCAACCTGGCGCTGGCGCCAGTGGTGGACGTCGCGCGCGACCCGCGCTGGGGCCGCATCGAAGAGACCTATGGCGAAGACCCGCACCTGTGCGGCGCGATGGGCAAGGCGGCCGTGCTGGGCTTCTCCGGCGATACGCTGCCGCTGGCAAAGGACAAGGTCTACGCCACGCTCAAGCACATGACCGGCCACGGCCAGCCGGAGAGCGGCACCAACATCGGCCCGGCCAACCTGGGCGAGCGCAGCCTGCGCGAAGACTTCTTCCCGCCTTTCGAGAAGATCGTCAAGGAAACGAAGATCGCGGCCGTCATGCCCTCGTATAACGAGATCGACGGCGTGCCCTCGCATGCCAACCGCTGGCTGCTGACCAAGGTCCTGCGCGAAGAGTGGGGCTTCAAGGGCGTGACGGTGTCCGACTACATGGCCGTTCACGAACTGGTCAGCCGCCACCACCTGGCCTCGACGCCGAAGGAGGCCGCCCTGCGCGCGCTGAAGGCCGGCGTCGACATCGAGACGCCGGACCCCCACGGCTACCTCAGCCTGGCCGAACTGGTCCGCGAAGGCAAGGTCGCGACGAAGGAGATCGACGCCGTCGTGCGCCGCATCCTGCGCCTGAAGTTCGATGCCGGCCTGTTCGAGAATCCCTATGTGGACGCGGACCGTGCCGACGCCCTGACGGCGGCGCCGGACGCGATCGCGCTGGCGCACGAGGCGGCGCTGAAGAGCGCCGTGCTGCTGAAGAACGACAAGGGCCTGCTGCCGCTGCAGGCGGACAAGATCGGCAAGCTGCTGCTGCTCGGCACCCACGCGCAAGACACCCCGATCGGCGGCTACTCCAACGTGCCGCGCCACGTGGTGTCCGTGTACGAAGGCCTGCAGCGTGAGGCCGCGGCCGGCCGCTTCGAGCTGGCCTATGCGGAAGGCGTGCGCCTGACCGAAGGCCGGGTCTGGGGCAAGGACGAGATCGTGTTCACCAAGCCGGAAGTGAATGCGCGCCTGATCGCGGAGGCGGTGGAGGCGGCAAAATCTGCCGACACCATCGTCATGGTCCTGGGCGACAACGAGATGACGGCGCGCGAAGCCTGGGCCGACACCCACCTGGGCGACCGCACCACGCTCGACCTGCTGGGCCAGCAGAACGACCTGGCGCGCGCCATCTTCGCGCTGAACAAGCCGACCGTGGTGCTGCTGCTGAACGGGCGTCCGCTGTCGGTGAACCTGCTGGCCGAACGCGCCGACGCGCTGATGGAGTGCTGGTACCTGGGCCAGCAGACCGGCCATGCGGTGGCCGACCTGCTGTTCGGCCGGGCAAACCCGGGCGGCAAGCTGCCGGTGACGATCGCGCGCGAGGCGGGCCAGCTGCCGCTGTTCTACAACCGCAAGCCGAGCAGCCGCCGCGGCTACATCGACGGCAGCACGGCGCCGCTGTTCCCGTTCGGCTTCGGCCTGTCGTATACCCGCTTCGAGATCTCGGCGCCGCAGCTGGAGCAGAGCCGTATTTCGACTTCCGGCAGCACGCGGGTGCGGGTCGAGGTGCGCAACGTCGGCCAGCGCCGCGGCGACGAGGTGGTGCAGCTCTACATCCGCGACGACGTCAGTTCGGTCACGCGGCCCCTGCTGGAGCTGAAGGGCTTCCAGCGCGTGAGCCTGGAGCCGGGCGAGACGCGGACCCTGAGCTTCGACATCAAACCTTCGGACCTGTGGTTCTACAACACCGAGATGAAACGCGTGGTGGAACCGGGGACTTTCACGATTTTGGCCGGGCCGGACAGCGTCGCCCTGAAACAGGCGACCCTTACGGTGGCATAACACACAAGGATGAATATGACAGCACAAGCATTCAAGTTGCTTCCCGAGGACCTGGAACGCGCGCTGCTGGTCGGCCGTGTCTGGCGCGACGGCGAAGGCGCCGGGCCGGCAGTGGTTGCCGTGCGCGGCGGCCGCATGGTCGACATCACGCGCCACGCCCCGACCGTGTCCGAGCTGTTCGACCGCGCCGACCTGCTGGCCATCGTGCGCGATGCCGACGGCGAAGACCTGGGCGCTGCCTTCGATCTGGTGCAGGCCGCCTGCAAGGGCGAGGCCGGCCCGGGCGGCATCCGCCTGCTCGCGCCCTGCGACCTGCAGGCGATCAAGGCCTGCGGCGTGACCTTCGCGGTCAGCCTGCTGGAGCGCGTGATCGAAGAGCAGGCCAAGGGCGACCCGGTCCGCGCCGATGCCCTGCGCGCCCAGCTGCAGGCCTCGATCGGCACCAACCTGTCCGAAATCGAGCCCGGCTCCGAGGCCGCCATGCGCCTGAAGGCGGAGCTGAGCGGCCGCGGCCTGTGGTCGCAGTACATGGAAGTCGGCATCGGCCCGGACGCCGAGGTCTTCACCAAGTCGCAGCCGATGTCGGCGGTGGGCCATGGCGCCGCCGTCGGCCTGCACCCGGCCTCGCACTGGAACAACCCGGAGCCGGAGATCGTGCTGGCGGTGAACAGCCGCGCCGAAGTGGTCGGCGCCACGCTCGGCAACGACGTCAACCTGCGCGACATCGAAGGCCGCAGCGCGCTCCTGCTGGGCAAGGCCAAGGACAACAACGGCTCCTGCGCGATCGGTCCCTTCGTGCGCCTGTTCGACGGCGACTTCGGCATCGACAGCGTGCGCAACCTGGAAGTCGGCATGCTGATCGAAGGCGTCGACGACGGCTTCACCCTGAGCGGCGCCAGCTACATGCGCGAAATCAGCCGCGACCCGCTCGACCTGGTCGCCCAGACCTGCGGCAAGCATCACCAGTACCCGGACGGCTTCATGCTCTTCCTCGGCACCATGTTCTCGCCGATCAAGGACCGTGACGCCAAGGGCGGCGGCTTCACCCACCACGCGGGCGACCGCGTCAGCGTTTCGACGCCGGCGCTGGGAACCCTGGTCAACATCGTTTTCCGCAGCGACCAGATCGCACCCTGGACCTTCGGCGTGCGCGCCCTGGTCGCCAATCTGGCCCAGCGCGGACTCCTCACGAGATAGTCAAGAGATACTCATGCCCGACAATAAAGAACAAGCATTCGTCTACGCCATTTACCCTGACCTGGCCGGCAAGAACGTCGTCATCACCGGCGGCGGCAGCGGCATCGGCAGCGAGCTGACCACGGCCTTCGCGGGCCAGGGCGCGCGCGTCTGGTTCCTCGACATCGCCGAGGAAGCGTCGCTGCAGCTGCAAACCGCGCTGGCCGGCTCGCTGCATGCGCCGACCTTCGTCAAATGCGACCTGACCGACCTCGATGCCCTGAAGGACGTCTTCACCCGCATCGAGGCAGAAGCCGGCGCCGTCGACATCCTGCTGAACAACGCGGCCAACGACGACCGCCACGAGATCGAAGCGGTCACCCCGGGTTATTGGGAGAACCGGATGAACGTCAACCTGCGCCACCTGTTCTTCGCCGCCCAGGCCGTGGTCCCGGGCATGAAGCGCCGCGGCGAGGGCGTGATCCTGAACTTCGGTTCGATCTCCTGGCACATTCCGCACACCCAGCTGAGCCTCTACATGACGGCCAAGGCCGCGATCGAGGGCATGACCCGCGCGCTGGCGCGCGAGCTCGGCCCACATGGCATCCGCGCGAACACCGTGGTGCCGGGCGGCGTGCGCACCCCGCGCCAGGTGGCCCTGTGGCACAACCCGGACGAGGAAGCCCGCATCGTGGCCGGCCAGTGCCTGCCCGAGCGCGTCGAGATGCAGGACGTCGCCGCGCTGGCGCTGTTCCTGGCCTCGAACAACGCGCGCCGCTGCAGCGGCCGCGAATACTTCGTCGACGCAGGCTGGTACGGCGCATGAACGGCGCATCTTCATCGACGCCGGTCAGCCTGTGGAAGGTCGGCGCGACCCTCGGTGAGGGCGTGCTGTGGGACGCCGCCCGTTCGCGCGTCTGGTTCGTCGACATCAAGGGCCGCCGCATCCACAGCTGCGCCCCGGATGGCGGCGAGCGCCGCAGCTGGGATACGCCGGGCCAGGTCAGCTTCATCGTGCCGGCCGCCGACGGCGGCATGGTGTGCTCGCTCGACGACGGCCTGTACCGCTTCGTCGAGGCAGACGGCAGCTTCGCGCCGCTGGCCAGCGTCGAAGCCGACCAGCCGGGCAACCGCTTCAATGACGGCCACGTCGACCAGCACGGCCGCCTGTGGTTCGGCTCGATGGACGACGCCGAGGAAAAGCCGACCGGTGCGCTGTACCGCTTCGACGGCGGCCAGGTGGCGCGCATGGACGAGGGCTACGTCATCACCAACGGCCCGGCGCTGAGCCCGGACGGCCGCACCCTCTACCATACCGACACGCTGGAGAAGTGCGTGTACGCCTTCGACATCGGCGCTGACGGCGCCCTGACCGGCAAGCGCCTGTTCGTGCGTCTCGAGGGCGGCGGCTATCCGGACGGGATGGCGGTCGACGCCCTCGGCTGCGTGTGGGTCGCGACCTTCGGCGGCTGGCGCATCGACCGCTACAGCGCGGACGGCATCAAAATAGGGGAGGTATCCTTCCCTTGTGCGAACATCACCAAGCTGGCCTTTGGCGGCCCGGACCTGTGCACGGTGTATGCGACCAGCGCGTGCAAGGGCCTGTCCGCAGCCGAGCTGGCGGCCCAGCCGCTGGCCGGTTCCTTGTTTACCTTCCGGTCGGAGACGCCGGGCTTGCCGCAGCGGGCGCTGCGGCTGATATAGAAAGAATGGCAGGAGCATCATGAATCAGGCAAACACCACGCGCCGCTTCCGGTCCCAGGACTGGTTCGACAACGAAGAACGCATCGACATGACCGCGCTCTATCTCGAGCGCTTCATGAACTACGGGATCACGCCGGAAGAACTGCGTTCCGGGAAGCCGATCATCGGCATCGCCCAGAGCGGCAGCGACATCTCGCCGTGCAACCGCATCCACCTCGAGCTGGCCAAGCGCGTGCGTGACGGCATCCGCGATGCAGGCGGCATCCCGATGGAATTCCCGCTGCATCCGATCTTCGAGAACTGCCGCCGCCCGACCGCGGCGCTGGACCGCAACCTGGCCTACCTGGGCCTGGTCGAGATCCTGCACGGCTATCCGATCGACGCGGTGGTGCTGACCACTGGCTGCGACAAGACCACCCCGGCCCAGCTGATGGCGGCGGCGACGGTCGACATCCCGGCCATCGTGCTGTCGGGCGGCCCGATGCTGGACGGCTGGTTCGAGGGCGAACTGGTGGGTTCCGGCGCGGCGATCTGGAAGGGCCGCCGCCGCCTGGCTGCCGGCGAGATCGACGAGAAGAAGTTCATCGACATCGCCACCGCCTCGGCGCCGTCCGCCGGCCACTGCAACACCATGGGCACGGCGTCGACCATGAACGCGATTGCCGAAGCGCTGGGCATGTCGCTGACCGGCTGCTCGGCGATCCCGGCGCCTTACCGCGAGCGCGGCCAGATGGCCTACGAGACCGGCCGCCGCATCGTCGGCATGGCCTTCGAAGACCTGCGTCCCTCGCAGATCCTGAGCCGCGACGCCTTCCTCGACGCGATCGTGGTGAATGCCGCCATCGGCGGCTCCAGCAACGCCCAGCCGCACATCGTGGCGATGGCGCGCCATGCCGGCGTCGAGATCACGCCGGAAGACTGGATGGAATATGGCTACGACGTGCCGCTGCTGCTGAACATGCAGCCGGCCGGCAAATACCTGGGCGAGCGCTTCCACCGTGCAGGCGGCGTGCCCGCCATCATGTGGGAGCTCGAGCAGCAGGGCATGCTGCGCTCGCAGCGCCAGACCGTGAGCGGCAAAACCATGGCCGCCAACCTGCTTGGCCGCGAAAGCGCCGACCGCGAGATGATCCGTCCCTTCGCCGAACCGCTCAAGCAGAGCGCCGGCTTCCAGGTCCTGAAGGGCAACCTGTTCGACTTCGCGATCATGAAGACCAGCGTGATCTCGGAAGCCTTCCGCGCGCGCTACCTGTCGACGCCGGGCGCGGAGAACCGCTTCGAGTGCCGCGTGGTGGTGTTCGACGGTTCGGACGACTACCACCACCGCATCAACGACCCGGCGCTGAACATCGACGAGAACACGATGCTGGTGATCCGCGGCTCGGGCCCGATCGGCTGGCCTGGTTCGGCGGAAGTGGTGAACATGCAACCGCCGGATGCCCTGATCAAGCGCGGCATCACGGCGCTGCCGACCCTGGGCGACGGCCGCCAGTCCGGCACGTCGGACAGCCCGTCCATCCTGAACGCCTCGCCGGAAAGCGCGGCCGGCGGCAACCTGGCATTGCTGCGTACCGGCGACGTGGTGCGCGTGGACCTGAACACCGGCCGCTGCGACGTCCTGATCGGGGACGAGGAACTGGAAGCGCGCCGCAAGGATGCGCCGCCGCCGATCCCGGCCGACCAGACCCCGTGGCAGCAGATCTACCGCGCCACCGTTGGCCAGCTGCATACCGGCGCCTGCATGGAGCTGGCTCTGCAGTACCGCGGGGTGGGGCAGGACATGCCGCGCCATAATCACTGAGCTTTGCACCGCACAAAAAAACCATCAGGAGACGCAACATGAAAAAGATGATCACGGCCCTCGGCCTCGCCTGTTCGATGCTGTTCGCGGCGGGCGCCGCGCACGCGGACCCGCAGCACCCGAAGATCGGCTTCTCGATCGACGACCTGCGCCTCGAGCGCTGGACCCGCGACCGCGACTACTTCATCCAGGCCGCCGAGCAGATGGGCGGCAAGGTCTACGTGCAGTCGGCGGACGCCAGTGAGCAGCGCCAGATCGCCCAGATCGAGAACCTGATCTCGCGCGGCGTGGACGTGCTGGTGATCGTGCCCTATAACGCGACGGTGCTGAACAACGCCATCCGCGAAGCCAAGAAGGCGAAGATCAAGGTGGTCTCCTACGACCGCCTGATCCTGAATGCCGACGTCGACGCCTATGTCTCCTTCGACAACAAGGCCGTCGGCAAGCTGCAGGCGCAGTCGCTGGTGGCGCTCAAACCCAAGGGGAATTACTACCTGCTGGGCGGCGCACCGACCGACAACAACGCCAAGATCCTGCGCGAAGGCCAGATGGAAGTGCTGCAGCCGCTGATCGACAAGGGCGACATCAAGGTAGTCGGCAAGCAGTGGGTCAAGGACTGGAGCCCGGCCGAAGCGATGGCGATTACCGAGAACGCGCTGACGGCCAACCGCAACCGCATCGACGCCGTGGTCGCCTCCAACGACGGTACCGCCGGCGGCGCGATCCAGGCGCTGGCGGCGCAGAAGCTGGCCGGCAAGGTCGCGGTCTCGGGCCAGGATGCGGATCTGGCGGCGGTGCGCCGCGTGATCGCCGGCACCCAGGCCATGACCGTGTACAAGCCGCTGCGCGAGATCGCATCCACTGCGGCGAAGATGGCGATCCAGCTGGTGCGCGGCGAGAAGCCGGCCTACAACGCCCAGCTCGACAACGGCGCGAAGAAGGTCGACACGGTGCTGCTCAAGCCGGTGCTGCTGAACAAGGCCAACGTGGACGTGCTGGTCAAGGACGGCTTTTACACCCCGGCCCAGCTGGCCGGCAAGTAAGCGGCGGGCTGCACCGGATGTCTGCTTATCTGCTTGAAATGAAGGGGATCGCCAAGCGTTTCGACGGCGTCCCCGCCCTCGACGGCATCGATCTGGCGATCCGTCCCGGCGAATGCATCGGCTTGTGCGGCGAGAACGGCGCCGGCAAGTCGACCCTGATGAAGGTGCTGTCCGCCGTCTACCCGTATGGCGACTGGGACGGCGAAATCCTGCTCGACGGCCAGCCGCTGCGCGCGCGCTCGGTGCGCGAGACCGAGGCCGCCGGCGTCGTCATCATCCACCAGGAACTGATGCTGGTGCCGGAGTTGTCGGTGGCCGAGAATATCTTCCTCGGCAACGAGATCACCTTGCCCGGCGGGCGCCTCGATTATCCGGCCATGAACCGCCGCGCCGAAGAGATCCTGCGCGAACTGAAGCTGCCGGACGTGAACGTGGTGCTGCCGGTGAAGAACTACGGCGGCGGCCACCAGCAGCTGATCGAGATCGGCAAGGCGCTCAACAAGAAGGCGCGTCTGCTGATCCTGGATGAGCCCTCGGCTTCGCTGACGGCGGCCGAGATCGAGGTCCTGCTCCAGACCGTCCGCGACCTGAAAGCAAAGGGCGTGGCCTGCGTCTACATCTCGCACAAGCTGGAGGAAGTGGCGGCGATCTGTGACACCATCGTCGTGATCCGCGACGGCAAGCATATCGCCACCACGGCCATGCAGGACATGAACGTGGACCGCATCATCGCCCAGATGTGCGGGCGCGAGCTGAACCAGCTGTATCCGAGCCTGCCGCACGAGATCGGCGAGGTCGTGATGGAAGCCCGCCACATCACCTGCTACGACCCGGACCAGCCGGCCCGCAAGAAGGTCGACGACGTCTCCTTCGAGCTGCGGCGCGGCGAGATCCTCGGCATCGCCGGCCTGGTCGGCGCCGGCCGCACCGAGCTGGTCACGGCCATCTTCGGCTCCTATCCGGGCGCTTACGATGGCGAGGTCTTGCTGGAAGGGCGCAAGGTCGATACCTCGACCCCGCTGAAGGCCATCGCCGCCGGCTTCGCGCTGGTGCCGGAAGACCGCAAGCAGCACGGCATCGTGCGCGACCTGTCGGTGGGCGAGAACATCACGCTGTCGGTGCTGCAGCGCTTTTCGCGCCTGAGCCGCATCGACGACGGCCTCGAGGCGCGCGAAATCGGCGCCCAGATCTCCCGGCTGGCGCTGAAGACCGCCAGCCCGGCGCTGCCGATCACGGCGCTCTCCGGCGGCAACCAGCAGAAAGCGGTGCTGGCCAAGATGCTGCTGACCGGCCCCAGGGTGCTGATCCTGGACGAGCCGACCCGCGGCGTCGACGTCGGCGCCAAGTTCGAGATCTACAAACTGATGCTCGAACTGGCCGCGCAGGGTATCTCCATCATCATGGTGTCGTCCGAACTGGCCGAGGTGCTGGGCGTGTCGGACCGCGTGCTGGTGATGGGCGAGGGCAGGGTGCGCGGGGAATTCATCAATGAAGGCCTGAGCCAGGAAACCATCCTGGCGGCCGCAATCGGACAAGGAAAGCCATGACGGATCAAGCACAGGCGCAGGCACGGGCTGCGGCGGCGCCGCAACGCGCCGCGCGAAGCACGAACACCTTCAGCTTCAAACAGATCTTCACGCAGTACAAAATCCTGGCGCTGCTGGTCGCGGTCGCCCTCATCTGGGCCTTCTTCAGCTGGAAGACCGACGGCGGATTCACTTCAGCGCGCAACCTGTCGAACCTGATGCGCCAGATGTCGATCACCGGCATCCTGGCCTGCGGCATGGTGTTCGTCATCATCGCCGGCGAGATCGACCTGTCGATCGGCTCCCTGCTCGGGCTGCTGGGTGGGGTGGCGGCGGTGCTCGACGTCACCCGCCACATGCCGCTCGGCGCCACCGTCGCCATCGTGCTGGCGGCCGGGCTGGTGCTGGGCTGCCTGAACGGCTACCTGACGGCGTATGCGGGCATACCGTCCTTCATCGTCGGCCTGGGCGGCATGCTGGCCTACCGCGGCATCCTGCTCGGGGTGACCGGCGGCGAGACCATCGCCCCGATTTCCGACCCCTTCCAGCAGCTCGGCCAGGCCTACCTGCCTCCTGGCGTTGGCATGCTGCTCGGCGCCGCGCTGTTCGTGCTGGCCGGGGTGCTGGCCTGGCGCCAGCGCGTGAGTCTGGCGCGCCACCAGCTGCCGGTGCCGGCCATGTGGCGGTCGGTGCTGCGGGTGGCGCTGGTCGGCGTGGTGCTGGCCGCCTTCGTGTCGACCCTGAACGGCTACGAAGGCATTCCGCTGCCGGTGCTGGTGCTGCTGGTGCTGCTGGGCGTGTTCAGCTACATCGCACGCAAGACCGTGTTCGGCCGCCGCATCTACGCCGTCGGTTCGAACATGGAAGCGACCCGCCTGTCGGGCATCAACGTGCGCGCCGTGAAGCTCTGGATCTTCGGGATCATGGGCCTGATGTGCGCACTGGCGGGCCTGATCAACACGGCGCGCCTGGCGGCCGGCTCTCCTTCCGCCGGCACTTCCGGTGAACTGGACGTGATCGCGGCCTGCTTCATCGGCGGCACCTCGATGCGCGGCGGCGCCGGCACCGTGCACGGCGCGCTGGTCGGCGCCCTCGTGATGGCCAGCCTGGACAACGGCATGTCGATGCTGGACGTCGATACCTACTGGCAGATGATCGTCAAGGGCATGATCCTGACCCTGGCCGTGTGGCTGGACGTGGCGACGCGCACCGGACGCCGCTGACTCGGCTTAGGAGCGCCTGACAAAACCCTCAGGGCAAGGCGCATCGTCGAAGACAGTACGCTAGTACGGCGAGACGAATGCAACGCTGCCATGAGGGTTTTTCAGGTGCTCCGGTTCAGGGTTTGTACTTCGGGCCGTTATTGAGGAAGGCGCCGCCCTGGTAGATCCTGGTGATGTCGTCCGGATCCGGGTAGCCGGCAAATTCCGGCAGCTTGTGCGCGAACTGCGCCGAGCTGTCCTTCGGCTGGTAGCACAGGTAGCTGGCGTGGCGGTCGTCCCACCAGAGGCCCTCGTTGGCCGAGACGCCGAAGGTGATCGTATGGCCGACGCGCGGCGTGAGCAGCGAGCGGCGCAGCAGCTCGACCAGGTCGTCCAGGCTCAGCCAGCAGCACATCGAGCGATGGTCGATCGGTTCCGGCCAGCAGAAACCGATGCGGATGCACACGGTCTCGATGTCGAAACGGTCCCAGTAGTAGCGGGCCATGGATTCCCCGAACACCTTGGACAGGCCATAGTAGCCGTCCGGCCGTGGCGGCATGGAGGCATCGACGACCTGGGTGTTCTCGTACATGCCCATGGTGTGGTTGGTACTGGCGAACACCACGCGGCGGATGCCCAGCTTGTGCACGGCCTCGTACAGGTTGGCCATGCCGAGGATGTTCGCCTGCATGATGGGCTCGAAAGCCTCTTCGGTCGAGATGCCGCCGAAGTGCAGTACGGCGTCGACGCCTTCGCACATGCGCAGCACGGCGTCGCGGTCGGCGAGGTCGCACTGGACCACTTCTTCGCCGGCTGCGGCGGGGCCGACGTCGGCCAGGTCGGCCAGGCGCACGATGTCGGCGAACTGGTGCAGGTGCGGGCGCAGCCGGCGCCCGAGGTTGCCGGCGGCGCCGGTCAGGAGGATGCGGTGGAAGGGTTTGCTCATGATCTCAAAGGAGTCTGGGGCCAGCGTGTCGCCGCTATGGTAACCGTGCGCGGCGGAGGTGACCAGGCAGGCCTTGAGAGCCGGCCCGCGAGGCAGGCCGGCGGCCGCGACATTCAGCACGGCGCCGCCGGCGCCGCGCTCCACGATCAGCCCTGGTTCGGGGCTTGCAGCTGGCCGTCGACGGTGCGCGCCAGGCCGAGCGGATTACCGTCGCGCAGGGCTTCCGGCAGCAGCTCGGCCGGCACGTCCTGGTAGCACACCGGGCGCAGGAAGCGCTCGATCGCGGTGGCGCCGACGCTGGTCGAACGCGCATCCGAGGTGGCCGGGAAGGGGCCGCCGTGGACCATGGAATGGCAGACCTCGACGCCGGTCGGGAAGCCGTTGAACAGGATGCGGCCGGCCTTGCGCTCGAGCGCAGGCAGCAGCTTCGCGGCCAGCGCACGGTCGGCGGCGTTGGCATGCACGGTGGCGGTCAACTGGCCTTCGACGTGGGCGGCGACGGCCAGCAGCTCGGCTTCGTCGCGGCAGGCGATCAGCAGCGAGGCCGGTCCGAAGATCTCTTCTTCCAGTTCCGGATTGGCCAGGAAGGTGGCGGCATCGCACTGGTAGAGCGCGGCCTGGGCGGCGCAGCCCTGGCCTTCGTTGGAGCCGCGCGCAACCAGGCGCACGCCTTCGATGCCGTCACGCTTGCCGACCGCGCCCACGTAGGCCTGGTGGATGCCGGCGGTGAGCATGGTGCCCGCGCCCTTGGCCTGCAGGGCGTCGCCGGCGGCGGCGCTGAAGGCGTCCAGTTCCGGACCCTGCAGGCCGATCGCCAGGCCAGGGTTGGTGCAGAACTGGCCGACGCCCAGGGTCAGGGAATCGACGAAGCCCTGCGCCAGCTTGGCGCCGCCGGCGGCCAGTGCGCCCGGCAGCAGGAAGAAGGGGTTGATGCTGCTCATTTCGGCATAGACCGGAATCGGTTCCTTGCGCGCGTTGGCGGTGGCCACCAGGGCCAGGCCGCCCTGGCGCGAGCCGGTAAAGCCGACTGCCTTGATGGCCGGGTGGGCGACCAGGGCCTGGCCGATCGAGCGGCCTTCGCCGATCAGCATCGAGAACACGCCTTCCGGCATGCCGCAGTCGATGGCGGCCTGCTGGACCGCCTTGCCGACCAGCTCCGCGGTGCCGAGGTGGGCGTTGTGGGCCTTGACCACTACCGGACAGCCAGCCGCCAGTGCAGAGGCGGTATCGCCGCCGGCCACCGAGAAGGCCAGCGGGAAGTTGGAGGCGCCGAACACGGCCACCGGGCCCAGCGCGATGCGGCGCATGCGCAGGTCCGGGCGCGGCGGCGTGCGCTCGGGCAGGGCCGAGTCGAGGGTCGCGCTCAGGAAGTTACCGTCGCGGACCACCTTGGCGAACAGGCGCAGCTGGTTCACGGTGCGCATGCGCTCGCCCTCGAGGCGGGCGGCGGGCAGGCCGGATTCCTGGCCGGCGCGCTCGATCAGCAGCGGGCCGATATCGAGGATGCGCTGGGCGATGGTCTCGAGGAAGCGCGCACGCTCCTCCAGGCCGGTGGCGCGGTAGCTGTCGAAGGCTTCTTCGGCCAGCCTGCAGGCGGCCTGCAGGTCGTCGGCCGTGGCCAGGCCGAAGGCCGGTTCGAGGGTGGCGTGGGTGGCAGGGGCATAAGCGTGGACGCTGCCGCCAGTGCCGCGGATGGCCTGGCGGCCAATGGTCATTTCGCCTTGGATGTGCATGGGGTCTCCTTGAATGTTACCGCAACCATAAAGGATTTCCAGCAAGCTTGCAAGATGTGGAGCAAACTCGTATGGTTGTGTATGATTGCGTGAACATACGAATGATCGCCATCGCGGAGGAGATTGCATGCGACCCCATTTCTGGCTTTGCGCGCTGCTGGCGGGCAGCGCCGGCGCCGCTCCCGGCCCCGGCTTCGAGATCGCCGTCACGGTCGACGACCTGAGCGCGCACGGCACGCTGCCGGCGGGGATGAGCTGGCCGGGCATCGCCGCGTCCTACCTGGACACCCTGAAGGCGCACCGCGTGCCCGAGGCCTGGGGCTTCGTCAACGCCGCACGCCTGCGCGATGCGCCGGGCAGCGAGGCGGTGCTCGACCTGTGGCGCCGCGCCGGCTATCCGCTGGGGAACCACACCGCCAGTCATCTCGGCCTGTCGCAGGCGCCTTCGCTGGCGGCCTGGCAGGAGGACGTCAAACGCGGGGAAGCGCCGCTGGCCAGCCGCATGCGGGGCGCCGACTGGCATGTGCTGCGCTACCCCTACCTCGATGCCGGCAGCAAGCCGGAGCGCCACGACCGCGCCCTGGCCTGGCTGCGGCGCGAGGGCTACCGCATCGCCGACGTCAGCCTGAGCTTCGACGACTGGGCCTATACCGAAACCTACGCGCGCTGCCTGGCGAAAGGCGACCAGGGCGCGATCGAGGCCATGCGGCGCAGCTACCTGCTGCGGGTCGACGCCGGCATCGCCCGCATGCAGGCCTTGTCGCAGCGTGTTTACGGGCGCATGGTGCCGCAGGTGCTGCTGACCCACATGGGCGCATGGAGCGCCGCGACCCTGCCCGAGGTGATGGCGCGGCTGGACGCGGCCGGCGCCCGCTACGTGCCGCTGGCGCAGGCCCAGCGCGATCCGGCCTACCTTGAGGGGGGGCCGCAATCCGGCAACGGCATCCTGCCGGAGCGTGCGGCGCGCGAACGCGGGCTCAAGCTCGACGACTTGCCGCAGGTGCCGGCGGCCGGGGATCTGGACGCGGTCTGCCGCTAGCCGCACCATCAAAATCTGCATTTGGTTTCTCGAAAAGCTTCGTTGTCCTGTGTATCGTGCGGGCATAAGCTGGGCGCATCTCGACTCATCCGGAAGCGCCCATGTCCGCCGTCCTTCAAGAAATCGCGCCGTCCCGCCAGCGCTTCGCCGTCAAGGCCTTCGATGCCCCGCTCGGCGCCGAGGTGCTGGGCCTCGACCTGTCCCAGCCTCTATCGGAAGACGACTTTGCGCGCCTGCACCGCGCCCACCTGGACTACCACGTGCTGGTCTTCCGCGACCAGAACATCACGCCCGCCCAGCAGGTGGCCTTCAGCCGGCGCTTCGGACGGCTGCAGATCCATGTGCTGCGCCAGTTCCAACTGGCGTCCGACCCGGAGGTGCTGGTCATCTCGAACATCCGCGAGAACGGCCAGCCGATCGGCCTCGGCGACGCCGGCCACTTCTGGCATTCCGACCTCTCGTACAAGGAGACCCCCAGCCTCGGCTCGATGCTGCACGCGCAGGAACTGCCGGCGGAAGGCGGCGACACCCTGTTCGCCAACCAGCACACGGCCTGGGAACGCCTGCCCGCCTACCTGCAGCGCGCCGTCGCCGGCCTCAAGGCGGAGCACAGCTACCTGGCCCGCTATGAAGAGCTGCGCAAGCGCAACCCCTGGCGGCCGGCGCTGACGCAGGCCCAGGTCGGCGAGGTCAAACCGGCCGTGCACCCGGTCGTGCGCACCCACCCGGAGACGGGGCGCAAGGCGCTGTTCGTCAGCGAGCACTTCACCACCCACATCGTCGGCCTGCCGGAGGATGAGAGCCGTGCGCTGCTGGACGAACTGTTCGAGCACAGCACCCGGCCCGAGCACATCTACCGTCACCGGTGGCAGCCGCAGGACATGGTGTTCTGGGATAACCGCTCGCTGATGCACCTGGCGGCCGGCTGCCCGGACGACCAGCGCCGCAAGCTGTACCGCACCACGATCGAAGGCGACGTGCCGTTCTGAACCCACCGAGAAGATGACCATCATGCGCATCACTTTCCCGAAATTCGCCGCCGGCCTGTCCGCGCTGGCGCTCGCCGCCGCCGTCGCCGCGCCCGCTCGTGCCGAAGGGCAGCTGCGCATCGCCCAGCAGTTCGGCCTGGTCTACCTGCTGCTCAACGTGGCCGAGGACCAGAAGCTGATCGAGAAGCACGCCAGGGCCCAGGGCGTGCCGGTCAAGGTCGACTACGTCCAGCTGTCGGGCGGGAACGCCGTCAACGATGCGCTGCTGTCGGGCTCCATCGACGTCGCCGGCGCCGGCGTCGGCCCCTTGCTGACCATCTGGGACCGCACCCGTGGGCGCCAGAACGTCAGGGGTATCGCTTCGCTCGGCAACTTCCCCTATTACCTGGTCAGCACCAACCCGCAGGTCAAGACCATCGCCGACTTCAGCGACAAGGACCGCATCGCGCTGCCGGCGGTGACGGTGTCTGTGCAGGCCCGCATCCTGCAGATGGCGGCCGCCAAGCAGTGGGGCACGGCGCAGTACACGCGCCTGGACCGCCTGACGCAGTCGGTGCCGCATCCGGACGCCACCGCCGCCGTGATCGCCGGCCAGACGGAACTCAACAGCCATTTCGGCAACCCGCCTTTCCAGGACCAGGAACTGGCGGGCAATCCGAAGGCCCACATCGTCATCAACTCCTACGACGTGCTGGGCGGGCCGAGTTCCTCGACCGTGCTGTACGCCACCGAGAAGTGGGTCAAGGAGAATCCCAGGACTTACCGCGCCTTCGTCGATGCGCTCAACGAGGCGGCGCAGCTGATCACGGCCAATCCGGAGCTGGCGGCCGACGCCTACCTGCGCGTGACCAAGGCCAAAACCGACCGCGCTTTCCTGCTGAAGGTGATCCGGAATCCGCAGATCCAGTTCAAGGTGGCGCCGCAGAATACGCTGGGGCTGGCCCAGTTCCTGCAGGAGGCCGGCGCCATCAAGACCCGCGCCGCTTCCTGGCGCGACTACTTCTTCGAGCATCCGGCCCTGGCGGCCGGCAGCTGAGGGGAGGGCGCCGCATGAAGCTCTATCCCTTCCAGCCCCTGCCGGCGCCGCTGCTGCGCGCGCAGGATCTCAGCATCGATTACGCGTCCGGCGCCGGCATCGTGCGCGCCACCCACGAGGTGAACTTCGACGTCTACCAGGGCGACCGCTTCGTCCTGCTCGGGCCCTCGGGCTGCGGCAAGTCGACCCTGCTGAAGGCCATCGCCGGTTTCGTCCAGCCGACCTCCGGCGGGCTGCTGCTGCGCGGGCGGCGCATCGTGAAGCCGGGTCCGGACCGCATCGTCGTATTCCAGGAGTTCGACCAGCTGCCGCCGTGGAAAACGGTGAAGCAGAACGTGATGTTCCCGCTGCTGGCCGGCGGCGCCAAGCGCAGGGAAGCGGAGGCGCGCGCCCTGCACTGGCTGGACAAGGTCGGGCTGGCGCGCTTTGCGGACGCGTATCCGCACACCCTGTCCGGCGGCATGAAGGCGCGGGTGGCGATTGCCCGCGCGCTGGCCATGCAGCCCGACATCCTGCTGATGGACGAACCCTTTGCAGCGCTCGACGCGCTGACGCGCCGGCGCATGCAGGAAGAGCTGCAGGCGCTGTGGGAAGAGGTGGGCTTCACCATGCTGTTCGTGACCCACTCGATCGAGGAGGCGCTGGTGGTCGGCAACCGCATCCTGCTGCTGTCGCCGCATCCGGGCCGCGTGCGGGCCGAGATCAACAGCCACCAGTTTGGCCTTTCCAGCAGCGGCAGCGCGGAATTCCAGGCGGCGGCGCATCGCATCCATGAGCTGCTGTTCGGCGCGGAGCTGAAGCACGCCGGGGCCGAAGCGGGCGGCAGCACAGCGCGGGCGGTATTCTCATGAGCGCCCATATCGATCCCGTGATCCGCGCCGAGTACGAGCTGCCGCTGGCGCAGCACGCAACGAAGCCGGCGCCGCCGCCCAGCTCGGGCGCGCAAGTGCTGGGCCATGTGCTGCAGGCCGGCTGGCTGCGCAAGGGTTTGCTGCTGCTGGCGCTGGCGGCCCTGTGGGAATGGGCGGCGCGGCTGGCGGGCAACGACCTGCTGCTGCCGGGCTTCCTGCAGACCGCCAGGGCCTTCGTCGAGGGCGTCGTTTCCGGCGAGCTGCCGCGTTACGTCGGCGTGTCGCTGGCGGTGCTGCTGCAGGGCTACCTGGCCGGCGTCGCCGGCGCCTTGCTGCTGACGACCCTGGCGATGTCCAGCCGCCTCGGGCGCGACCTGCTGGAGCTGCTGACCGCCATGTTCAATCCGCTGCCGGCGATCGCGCTGCTGCCGGTGGCCCTGCTGTGGTTCGGGCTGGGCAAGGGTAGCCTGGTATTCGTGCTGGTGCATTCGGTGATGTGGCCGCTGGCGCTGAACGCTTACGCCGGCTTCCGCGCGGTGCCGGACACGCTGCGCATGGCCGGCCGTAATTACGGTCTGGGCGGCCTGCGCATGGTCGCCCAGATCCTGATACCGGCTGCCCTGCCAGCCATCCTGTCCGGCCTGAAGATCGGCTGGGCCTTTGCCTGGCGCACGCTGATCGCGGCCGAGCTGGTGTTCGGCACCACCTCGGGCAAGGGAGGTCTGGGCTGGTACATCTTCCAGAGCCGTAACGAGCTGTTCACCGACAAGGTCTTCGCCGGGCTGGCGACGGTGATCGTGATCGGCTTGCTGTTCGAGCACCTCGTGTTCGATGCGGTCGAGCGGCTGACGGTGAGGCGCTGGGGCATGCAGCGCTGAACCCCGCGTTCGGGAGGACGGCTTTATTGTCTCGGCGGCGCTTAGAAGGTAACATGGCGGGAATTGCCGTTTTGCATTTCGCCATAGCGGCCCAGCCCGAGCTACCCGACGCCACATGAGCCTTTCCCAGACCGGTCAAGCATCCACCCTCGCCACCGAATCCGCCCTCGAACAGGCCAAGATCAGCCGTCCCTACCGCGAACTGCTGCGCCTGTTCGAGCAGGCGCCAGGCTTCGTCTGCTTCTTCCGCGGTCCGCAGCACGTGTACGAGCTGCAGAACCATGCGCACCACCGGCTCGCGGGCTTCAAGGACATCATCGGCAAGCCGGTGCGCGAGGCGCTGCCGGAGCTGGAAGGCCAGCAGTTCTTCGAGCTGCTCGACCAGGTGTTCGCGAGCGGCCAGACCTTCGTCGGCACGGCGCTGCCGCTGGGCGTGATCCCGGCCAGCGGCGGCCAGGCGGTGATGCGCTACATCGACTTCGTCTACCAGCCCATCGTCGACGAAAGCGGGAGCGTGGTCGGCATCTTCTCGCAGGGGAACGACGTCACCGAGCGGGTGCTGGCCGAGGACGGCCTGCGCCGCAAACAGGAAGAACTCGAGCGCATGGTCGAGCAGCGCACCGCGGCCCTGGCCGAAGCGCATTCGGCCCTCAAGCTGGCCAACGAACTGCAGGGCGACAAGATGCACCTGCAGCGCCTTTTCGAGCAGGCGCCCGGCTTCATTTGCGTGATGCGTGGGCCGGACCACGTGTTCGAGCTGGCCAACGCTGCCTACCGCGTCCTGACCGGCGGCCGCGAGCTGATCGGCAAGTCGATCCGCGAAGCCTTGCCCGAAGTGGTCGAGCAGGGTTTCCCGCAGCTGCTCGACGATGTCTACCGCACCGGCAAGGCCTTCATCGGGCGCGCCGTGCCGGTCGAACTGCGCAGCGGTCCGGACGGCGCCAGCACCACCCGCCACCTCGACTTCATCTACCAGCCGGTGCTGGATCCGATGGGCGCGCCGATCGGCATCTTCGTGCAGGGCAGCGACGTGACCGAGCAGAAGCAGGCGCAGGACGAGCTGGCGCGCCACCAGATGGAGCTGGAATCGCTGGTCAGCGCCCGCACCGAAGAGCTGTCGGCGGCCCAGCACGCGCTGCAGCGCTCGCAGAAGCTGGAAGCGATCGGCAAGCTGACCGGCGGCGTCGCGCACGACTTCAACAACATTCTGCAGGTCGTCGGCGGCAACCTCGAGCTGCTGCGGCGGCGCCTGCCCGGCGACAGCCAGCAGCTGCTGGAGACGGCCCTGCAAGCGGTCGAGCGCGGCGGCAAGCTGTCCTCGCAGCTGCTGGCCTTCGCGCGGCGCCAGCCGCTGCAGCCGGTGGTCGTGAACCCGGGCCGCATCGTCGGCGCCATGGACGACCTGCTGCGGCGCGCGTTGGGCGAGACGATCCAGATCGAGACCGTGCGCGGCGGCGGCCTGTGGAACACCGTGGTCGATCCGAACCAGCTCGAGAACGTGATCCTGAACCTGGCGATCAATGCGCGCGACGCGATGGCGGGCGGCGGGCGGCTGACGATCGAGATCGGCAATGCGCTGCTCGACGATTCCTACGTGGCTGCCGAGCCGGACATCAAGCCCGGCCAGTACGTGATGATCGCGGTGTCCGATACCGGCAGCGGCATGAGCAAGGAGGTGCTGGAACGCGCCTGCGAACCCTTCTTCACGACCAAGCCGGAAGGCGTGGGCACGGGCCTGGGCCTGTCGATGGCCTACGGCTTCGTCAAGCAGACCGGCGGCCACTTCCGCATCTACAGCGAGATCGGACACGGCACCACGATCAAGATGTACTTCCCACGCAGCTTCGAGCTCGAGACCAGCGTGACCCGCCTGACCGGCGGCCCGGTGGAAGGCGGCAGCGAGACCGTGCTGGTGGTCGAGGACGACCCGGCGGTGCAGCGCACCGTGGTCGAGATGCTGGGTAGCCTGGGCTACCGCGTGCTGAAGGCGGACAACGCCACCGCGGCGCTGGTGATCGTCCAGAGCGGCATCCCGATCGACCTGCTGTTCACCGACGTCGTGATGCCCGGACCGCTGCGCAGCCCGGAACTGGCGCGCCAGGCCAAGGCCCATCTGCCGGGGCTGGCGGTGCTGTTCACCTCCGGCTATACGCAGAACGCGATCGTGCATGGCGGCCGGCTGGATCCGGGCGTCGAGCTGCTGTCCAAGCCCTACGGCCGCGACCAGCTGGCGCGCAAGGTGCGCCACCTGCTGGCCAACCGGACGCTGCCCGCCGCGCCGGCGGCGGGCGACGCGGCGCCGGCAGCCGTGCGCCGCCGCATCCTGGTGGCGGAAGACAATCCGGACCTGATGCAGATGGCCTGCAGCCTGTTCGAGGCGCTGGGCCACGATGCCCGCGGGGCGACCACCCTGGACGCTGCTGCCGGCCTGCTGCGCGAGAGCCGCTTCGACCTGCTGTTCACCGACATCGACCTGGCCGGCAAGTCGGGCGTCGACCTGGCCCGCCTGGCGCTGGTAGAGCAGCCGGCGCTGCAGGTGGCCTTCGCCTCCGGCTACGGCGCGCCGGGCCGGGACGCGGTCGGCTTCCCGTTCTGGATCGTCGCCAAGCCCTACAGGCTGGAAGACCTCCAGGATGTCCTGGGCCGCCTGGATGGTATGATGGCGGCATGACGTTTCTGAATGTTCCGTACGCGGAAAAAGACCAGGCCCGCGAGCTCGGCGCTCGCTGGAATCCCACCCGCAAGCGCTGGTATGTGCCCAACGGCGTCGCGCTCGAGCCCTTCGAACGCTGGCTGCCGAAAGACGGCGAGCCGGCGCCGGCCGGCCGTACCGACGAACGCGCTGCCAAGCTGGTGACGGGCACGCGCTATGTCGCGAGCGACCACGCCTGCAATCCCTTCGAGCCTTGCGCGCAATGCGCGCCCGTGCTGGCGCAGAGCGGCTGGGCGGCGGCGCGCGAGGATGTGCTGAAGGCCTTGCAGGCGCTGGCCGGCCGGCCGCGCTGAACCGCGCTAAGGGGCCTTGCTCAGTTCCCGCCCGCAGGCGCTTCCGCCAGCGCGGCCAGCAGCGCCTCCAGGTCGACCGGCTTGACGAAGTGGCGGTCGAAGCCGGCCGCCTTCGACAGCACCTTGTCGTGCGCCTGGCCGTAGCCGGTCAGGGCCAGGTACAGGGCCGGGCCGCGCCCGGGCTGGCCGTCCGCCATCGCCCGTAGCCGCCGCGCCAGCGCATAGCCGTCGATGTCCGGCAGGCCGATGTCGAGGATGAAGACCTCGGGCCAGTCCTGTTCCGCCACTGCCAGCGCATGCTGCGGATCGTGGGCCACCGCCACCTGGTTGCCGAACGCGCGCAGGATGTCGGCCAGCGACTGGGCGGCGTCTGCGTTGTCGTCAACGATCAGGATATGGCGCGCCGCCGGGGCATCCACCGCAGGTATGGCGCCGGCTGAGGCCTGCACCGGCCGGGCGGCCTGCACCAGCGGCAGCACGATGCGGAAGGTGCTGCCCATGCCTGGCCCGCCGCTGAGCGCTTCGACGCTGCCGCCATGCAGGCCAACCAGGCTTTTCACCAGCGCCAGGCCCAGTCCCAGGCCGCCCTGGGCACGGTCGGGCGTGCGCTCGGCCTGGGTGAACAGTTCGAAGACCTGGGGCAGCAGCCCCGGATCGATGCCGATGCCGTTGTCGCGTACCGAGATCGAGGCATGTGTTTCGCTGGCGTCGAGCGCGAGCGTGATCGCGCCGCCCTGCGGCGTGTACTTGGCGGCGTTGTTGAGCAGGTTGGCGATCACCTGCACCAGGCGGATGCGGTCGCCGTCGACCCAGGCCGGGGCGGCATCCAGCGCCAGGTCGAGACGATGGCGGCGCGCCTCGATCAGCGGGCGCGCCTGTTCGACTGCGCTGGCCATCACGGCCTTCAGGTCGACCCGCTCGTGCTGCAGCTCGACCAGCCCGCGGGTCACGCGCGAGACGTCCAGCAGATCGTCCACCAGGCCGGTCAGGTGGCGCACCTGGCGGCCGATGATCTCGCTGGCCTGGCGCACCTTGCCGGCGTCGCCGGCGACGTGGCCCAGCAATTGCGCCGCGCTGCTGATCGGCGCCAGCGGATTGCGGAGTTCGTGGGCCAGCATCGCCAGGAACTCGTCCTTGCGGCGCGCTGCCGCCTTCAGCTCTTCCTCGCTGCGTTTCTTGTCGTGGATGTCGGTGACGGCGCCCATCCAGCGCACGATGCCGCCGTCCTCGCCGGTGACCGGCAGGGCGCGGTTGAGCACCCAGCGGTATTCGCCGCTGTGGTGCATCTGCCGGTGCTCCACCTCGTAAGGCGCGCCGCTTGAAAGGCTGCGCGCCCACGCCGCCTGCAGCCCGGCCAGGTCGTCCGGATGGACGATGTTGACCCAGCCGTGGCCGCCCAGCTCCTCTACCGGCAGGCCGGTGAACTCGCTCCAGCGGGTATTCAGGTAGTCGTTGACGCCGTTCGCGCCGGCCGACCAGATCAGCTGCGGTATCAGATTCGTGATGGAACGGAATTTGGCTTCACTGTCGCGCATCGCGCGTTCCGCCGCCACCTGGGCGCTGATGTCCATGTTGGCGCCGACCGCGCCGACGATCTCGCCCTGTTCGTTGCGGATCGCGGCGGCGCGGATCAGGATGGTCCTGCGTGTGCCGGGGGCGCCGAAGGGTTCGATCTCGGCGATCATGCCGTGGAAGTCTTCGCCCCCCAGCACGCGCGTGACCGGCCATTCATCGTTGGCGAGCTGGCGTCCGGCGTCCGGGGTGCCCGCCGGCCACCATGCTTTCCATTGGCCGTAGTCGTCGAGGGTCGCAGTCTCGGGGTGCTCGCCCCAGATGCGGCGGTTGGCCGCGTTGGCCAGCAGCAGGCAGCCGCCGCCGTCCACGTAGAAGATGCCCACCGGTGCGGCGTCGAGCAGGGAATCCAGGCGCCGGCGGTTTTCCAGTTCGCGCAGGGACGCCTCATGCGCCTTGCGCTCGCTGTCCAGGCGCGCCAGCTCGTCGTTCTTGCGCTGTGTGATGTCGACCGCGACGCCGGCGAAGCGGCGCCTGCCGGTGGCGACGTCGCTGAACACCTTGCCGCGCGCATTCACCCAGACGTCGTCGCGCGAGAGCTGGGGGATCCGGTATTCGATGTCGTACAGGGTGTCGGTAGCGATTGCGTGCTCGATCGCGGCGACCACGCGCGGCCGGTCGTCCGGGTGGATCATGCCGGTAAAGCGCGCCAGCTCGGTGCCGGCACGCGCCAGTGCGGCATCGACCTGGAACATGCGCGCGAAGCGTTCGTCGACGAAGGTGGCGCCGGTGTCGAGTTCATAGGCCCAGGTGCCGATGTTCCCCGACGCTTCCAGGCTCAGGGCGTAGCGTTCCTCGGCTTCCTTGTGGCGCGCCAGGGCCAGCACCTTGTCGGTGACTTCGACCACGGTGCACAGCAGGCCGGTCACGCTGCCGGCTTCGTCGCGCAGGGGGCTGTAGGAAAAGGTGAACCAGGCCTGTTCGGGGTAGCCCTTGCGCTCGACCGTGAGCTGGAAGTTCTCGAAGAACAGGGCCTCGCCGTCCAGCACCCGGCGCGCCAGCGGCGCCATGGTGTCCCAGACTTCCGGCCATAGCTGGGGCAAGGGCAGGCCGATCGCGGCCGCCGCCTTGTTGCCCAGCATGGGCGTGTAGGCGTCGTTGTGGAAGATGAACAGTTCTTCGCCCCAGGCAATGAAGCTGGGGAAGGAAGAGCCGAGCACCATGCCGAGCGACATGCGCAGCGAGGCCGGCCAGTCCTGCGTGGGGCCGAGCGGGTGGGCGCGCCAGTCCTTCTCGAGCGTGCGTGCGCCGGCGTCGCCGCCATTGGCGAGAAAAGCGTCGCGGTGGGTCATCGTGCGTGGTGTCGAATCGTGGCCAAACCGGCAATTCTACCGGACAAGACCGAGACTGGCCCGCACCGCTGAGGTGCGGGACGGCCGCCTCTGAAGAGTGTGCGGTAAATTCGTCAAATCGTCTTAAGATGGCGGCGCGACCCAAGACGAAAGGAAGCAAGGCCATGGACGACCATCCAGATATCAATACGGCGCGGCGCGATCTGCTGATCGCGGGCGCCTTGTCGGCAACGGCGGCGGCATTGCCCGGCGCGTCCGCCGCCCAAACCCCAGGCGCCGCCGCGCAGAAAGACGCCGCGTCGCCACCGCCGGTGCTGTCGAAAGTGGCGCTGCGCGTCAACGGCCAGCGCTACGAAAAGGAGGTCGACACCCGCACGACCCTGCTCGACCTCTTGCGCGAACACCTGCACCTGACCGGCACCAAGAAGGGCTGCGACCAGGGCCAGTGCGGCGCCTGCACCGTGATCGCCGATGGCCGCCGCATCAATTCTTGCCTCAGCCTGGCGCTGATGCACGAGGGTGCCGAGATCACGACCATCGAAGGCCTGGGCACGCCCGAGCGCATGCACCCGCTGCAGACCGCCTTTGTCAAGCACGACGGCTACCAGTGCGGCTACTGCACGCCGGGCCAGATCTGCTCGGCGGTGGCGATGCTGGACGAGGTCCAGCGCGGCATCCCCAGCCACGTCAGCGCCGATCTCAACGCGCGGCCGCTGCTGTCGCCGATGGAAATGCGCGAGCGCATGAGCGGCAACATCTGCCGCTGCGGCGCCTATTCGAACATCATGGAAGCGATCGGCGAAGTCGCCGGCGCAGGGGGCAAAGCATGAGAGCCTTCACCTACCAGCGCGTAAAGACGCCGGCCGAAGCGGCATCCGCGGCTGCTGCCACGCCGCACGCGCGCTTCATCGCCGGCGGCACCAACCTGCTCGACCTGATGAAGCTGGAGATCGAGACGCCGACGCACCTGATCGACGTGAACGGGATCGGCATGGACAGGATCGAGGCGACCCAGGATGGCGGCCTGCGCGTGGGCGCCCTGGTGCGCAACACCGACCTGGCGGCCGACCCGCGCGTGCGTCAGGACTACGCCGTGCTGTCGCGGGCCCTGCTGGCCGGCGCTTCGCCGCAGCTGCGCAACAAGGCGACCACCGCTGGCAACCTGCTGCAGCGCACCCGCTGCCCTTACTTCTACGACACCAACCAGCCCTGCAACAAGCGTGCGCCGGGCAGCGGCTGTTCGGCGATCGGCGGCTTCAACCGCCACCACGCCATCGTCGGCACCAGTGAGGCCTGCATCGCCACCCACCCGAGCGACATGGCGGTCGCGATGCGGCTGCTGGATGCGACCGTCGAAACCGTGAAGGCCGACGGCAGCCGGCGCGTGATCCCGATCGCCGACTTCCACCGCCTGCCGGGCGACACGCCGCACATCGAGCACGTGCTGGCGCCGGGTGAGCTGATCACCGCCGTCACCTTGCCGAAGCCGCTGGGCGGACGCCACTTCTACCAGAAGGTGCGCGACCGTTCCTCGTATGCCTTCGCGCTGGTGTCGGTGGCCGCGGTCCTGCAGCGCGACGGCAGCGGCCGCGTGGCGCTGGGCGGCGTCGCCCACAAGCCCTGGCGCCTGCCGGCCGCCGAGCAGCAGCTGCCGCGTGGCGGCAAGGCCGTGACCGAACAGCTGCTGGCCAACGCCCGCGTCAACGAAGACAACGCATTCAAGGTCACGCTCGTGCAGCGCACGCTGGACGGACTGCTGCTCGACGCAAAAAGGGGCAAAGACATGGGGGATAAGACATGAAATTCACGACACCCGCCGGCACCAACCCGATCGACAGGTTGAAGATCGTCGGCCGACCTACCGACCGCATCGACGGCCCCTTGAAAACCACCGGCACCGCACCCTATGCCTACGAGCAGAACCAGGCCATCCCGGATGCGGCCTACGGCTGGGTGGTCGGCGCCGGTATCGCCAAGGGCCGCATCGTCTCCATGGATCTGAGCGCGGCCAAGCGTGCGCCGGGCGTGATCACCATCGTCACCGCGGAAACGGCCGGCAAGCTGGGCAAGGGCAAGATGAACACTGCCATCCTGCTGGGCGGGCCCGAGATCGAGCACTACCACCAGGCCGTGGCGCTGGTGGTGGCCGAGACCTTCGAGCAGGCGCGCGCCGCCGCCGGCCTGGTGAAGATCGAGTACGCGAAAACGAAGGGCGAGTACGACCTGGCCAAGGTCAAGGCTGGCGCGCCGATCGCGAAGAAGGAAGAGAAGCCGGAGTCGAAAGTCGGCAGCTTCGAACCTGCCTGGGCAAGCGCACCGGTCAAGCTGGACGCCGTCTACACCACGCCCGACCAGTCGCACGCGATGATGGAGCCGCACGCCTCCATCGCCAAATGGGAAGGCGACAAGCTGACCGTCTATACCGCCAACCAGATGATCAACTGGGGCAAGAAGGACATGGCCAGAACCCTTGGCATCCCCGAGGAGAACGTGCACCTGCTGTCTCCCTACATCGGCGGCGGCTTCGGCGGCAAGCTGTTCCTGCGTTCCGAGGCCCTGCTGGCGGCGCTGGGCGCGCGCCAGGCCAAACGCCCGGTGAAGGTGGCGCTGCAGCGCGCCATCATGTTCAACAATACCACGCACCGCCCGGCCACCATCCAGCGCATCCGCATCGGCTGCACGCGGGAAGGGCGGATCACGGCGATCGCGCACGAAAGCTGGTCCGGCGACCTCCCGGACGGCAAGCCGGAGACGGCGGTGCAGCAGACCCGTTTGCTGTATGCGGGACCGAACCGCTACACGGCGCTGCGCCTGGCCAAGCTCGACCTGCCGGAAGGGAACGCGATGCGCGCGCCGGGCGAGGCGCCGGGCCTGATGGCGCTGGAGATCGCGATCGACGAGATGGCGGAAAAGCTCAAGATGGACCCGGTGATGTTCCGCATCGTGAACGACACCAGCGTCGACCCTGAAAAGCCCGGGCGCAAGTTCTCGCAGCGGCGCCTGGTCGACTGCCTGCGCCAGGGCGCCGAACGCTTCGGCTGGAACAAGCGCAACCCGGTGCCGGGCCAGATGCGCGAAGGGCGCTGGCTGATCGGCTACGGCATGGCGGCAGCCTTCCGCAACAACCTGGTGATGAAGTCGGCGGCGCGCGTGCGCCTCGAACGCGACGGCCAGGTGACGGTCGAAACCGACATGACCGATATCGGCACCGGCACCTACACCATCATCGCCCAGACCGCGGCCGAGATGATGGGACTGCCGCTCGATAAAGTGGTGGTGCGCCTGGGCGACTCGAACCATCCGGTGTCCGCCGGTTCGGGCGGCCAGTGGGGCGGCAACAGTTCGACCGCCGGCGTGTACGCGGCCTGCGTCAAGCTGCGCGAGATGGTGGCGCAGAAACTGGGCCTGGATCCGGCCACGGCGGACTTCAGCGACGGCATGGTGAGTGCCGGCGGCAAGCGCCTGCCGCTGCGCCAGGCGGCCGAAGGCGGCGAGCTGAATGCCGAGGACAAGATGGAGTACGGTGACCTCGACAAGAAGTACCAGCAGTCGACCTTCGGCGCCCACTTCGTCGAGGTCGGGGTCGACGCCATCACCGGCGAGACCCGCGTCCGGCGCATGCTGGCCGTGTGCGCGGCCGGCCGCATCCTGAACCCGAAGTCGGCGCGCAGCCAGGTGATCGGCGCGATGACGATGGGCGTGGGCGCTGCCCTGATGGAAGAGCTGGTGGTCGACAAGCGCATCGGTTGCTTCATCAACCACGACCTTGCCATGTACGAGGTGCCGGTGCATGCCGACATCCCGCACCAGGAAGTGGTCTTCCTCGACGAGACCGATCCGATTTCCTCGCCGATGAAGGCCAAGGGCGTGGGCGAGCTGGGGATTTGCGGGGTCGGCGCGGCGGTCGCCAACGCGATCTACAACGCCACCGGCGTGCGCGTGCGTGACTATCCGATCACACTCGACAAGCTGTTGCCAAAATTGCCTTCCGTGGCGTAGGTACAACCGGCGGCAAGAGAATCGCCGTCTTGTGATTTTTTGTGAGCATCTGGGCTTGCACTCCGGGTAGTATGACGAGCGTCAATCTACCGGAGTGCACTGCCATGCTGAACGTCGAAACCCTGGAACGCTGTGAGGCGGCAAGCGAAGAATGGCTGCGCCTCGGCGTGCGCATCGTCGTCACCGGACGTGGCAAGGACAACACGCAAGCGGTGTTGCAGCAGGTGCTGGCGCTGTTCTGGCCGATGGCCGAGTTGTATGATTTTTATACGACGCCGTATCCGCGCCTGCCGGATGCGACCGTGCTGCGCCTGGCCTTCGACCTGCCGGCGTCCTTCGAGGGCGGCGTCAGCGGCATCGTGCAGACCATCGGCGGCGCCGGCTGGGTCGTCGACATTTACGAAGACGGCGAACAGGCAGCCTGCTGGAAGCCGGACCACGGCGCCCTGCGCCCGCTGTGCGAGCACTTCCATTCGGCCGAAGTCAACCTGATTCCTTCCTCGCACCTGGCGGACTTCCGCAAGGTTTCCGGGCCGCGTCTGCAGCAGTAAGCGGCCATGTGACATTTGAAGGATTTTGCGCTGCCCCGCGTCGGGTAGCATCGGTGTTTTGTTCCTCGAAAGAACCGATGATGCGCAAGATTCTGCTGGCCGCCGCCCTGGCGCTGGCCTTACCCCTGGCCCACGGACAAACCGATCCCGCCTGCGCCGGCGCTTGCGCCAGCCTGGTGGGCGAGGGCGGGGCGCTCGCCGCGCAGGGCAAGCTGGCGGATGCCCTGGCCAAGTTCAAAGCCGCCGCCGAGGCCGCGCCCAAGGCCTCGGCGCCGCTTTCCGCGGTGGCGCACGTGTATCTCATGGCAGCGGATACGGCCACGCCCGAGCAGGTCGACATGCTGCGCAAGCAGGCGGACGCTTTCGCGCGCGCCGCGTTGAGCCTGTCGCCCGCCGATCCGCTGGCGCTGGAGGTCTTGCGCACGGTCTCGGATGCCACGCCGGCCCCCTTGCACCGGCCGAATGCGGCCGCCGCCAAGACCTCGAGCGAGGCTGAGGCCTTGTTCTACCGCCGCCAGTTCGGGGCCGCGCTGGAGAAGTACGAGGAAACGATGCGGCTCGACCCGCAGTTCTCGAGCGCCTGGGTCGGCGCGGGAGATTGCTGGTATGCGCAGCGCGATTGGGCCAGGGCCGAGCCGCTGTTCCGGCGCGCTACCGAGATCGAGCCGCGCAATGGCCAGGCCTGGCGCTTCCTGTCCGACGCACTCGGGCAGCAGGGCAAGCTGGTGGATGCCGACCGCGCCCTGCTGTCGGGCATCGCAGCCGATCCATCCCAGCTGCCGAGCTGGAACAAGCTCACCAGCCTGCGCAAACTCGCCGGCCATCCTTTGAAGGCGCTGGGCCTGCGGCGCGGCGCCAGCGTCGCCATCGGCGCGGACGGCAAGGCGACCATCAGCATCGACGAAGGCCTGCAAAAAGCCTCGACACCCTTCGACAGCGCAATGCGGCTTGCGCTGGCGGCGAGCGAGGCGAATGCGCGCACGGCCAGCGCCGTCGCCAAACCGTCGGCCTTCGAGATCGAACTGGGCGCCTGGACGATGGCCATGCAGGTCGCCGCCGAAATGGGGGCGAAGGACGGCGACAAGCCGGCCGACCCGGCCCTGCTGGCCATGCAGGGCCTGGCGCGCGACGGCCAGCTGGAGCCGGCCATCTTCGTCCTGCTCTACAAGGAATCCTACCGTCCCGAGTACGAGCGCTGGCTCGCCGCCCACCCGGACGGCGTCAAGGCCTTCATCGACCGCTACGGACTGCGTCCCTGAGCGCCGGCGCGGCCGGCGGCAGGCAGCCCAGTCCGGCCATGGTCGCCTCGACCGCCTCGTCCAGCGGCGTGTGCGGCTCGCTGCCCAGCACGGCCAGCAGCTTGCGGTTGTCCATCCGGACCGGCCGCTCCCACAGGTAACGCATTTCCAGCAGCTCGCGCATGGTGGCGTCGAAGGGCGCCGCCAGGCGCGCTAGCAGCCATGGGAAGCGGATCGTCGACGGCGCGCGGCCGCCATGTTGCTGCAGCGTGCGTCCGATCGCCTGCGCCATGCCGTCGCCGTCGGCGTCCCAGTGGCCGGCCATGTGGAAGTCGGCGAAGGCCTCCAGCCGCGCGCGCCGCTCGATCAGCGCCACCATCGTGGCCGCGACGTCCGGCAGATAGGCCCACTGGTGGCCGGCGCCGCGGCGGGCCGGGTTCAGCACGAAGCGGGGCGGGCGCCCAGGCTTGAGCATGCCCTGGGCGAACCAGTTGTTGCCGGCGCGCGGCCCGAAGTAGTCGCCGGCGCGCACCACCAACGCACGGCCGCCGCGCGCGGCGTAGGCACGCAGCGCGTCTTCCATGCGGACCCGGATCGCGCCCTTGCGCGTGGCCGGATGCTGGGGCGAGTCTTCGCGCAGCACGGGAAAGGCGTCCGGCCCGTAGTTGTAGACCGTCCCCGGCAGCACCACCAGCGCGCCTTGCGCCTCGGCGGCGGCGATGCTGTTCGCCAGCATCGGCAGCACCAGCTTGTCCCAGTCGCGGTAGCCGGGCGGGTTGACGGCGTGGACGATCACGCTGCAGCCCTCCGCGGCGCGCAGCACGTCCGCCGCCAGCATCGCATCGCCGCGCAGCCAGTGCAGGCCGTCGGCGCCCGGTCCTTCCTGGTCGAGGCCGCGGCGCAAGGCCTTGACCTGCCAGCCGGCCGCGCGCAGCTGCCGTGCGACCTCGCCGCCGATGCCGCCTGCCGCACCCAGTACCAATGCCGTGTTCGTCGTGTTCATTTCGCCTCCCGTGTTGTCGATGGCTACAGATTACGGGCCGGCGCGATTAAATGGAATTGCATGGCATGTGCCATCCGGTATACATTCATGCATGATCTCGACCATCGAATGGGAGCTCTACCGCTCCTTCCTCGGCGTGCTGCGCAGCGGTTCGCTGTCCGGCGCCGCCCGCCAACTGGGCGTGGCCCAGCCGACCGTCGGCCGCCACATCGCCGCGCTGGAGGCGGCGCTGGGGCTGCTGCTGTTCACCCGCTCGCAGAACGGCTTGCTGGCCACCGATGCCGCGCTGGCCCTGCGGCCGCATGCGGAAGCGATGGAGAGTTCGGCGGCGGCGCTGGAGCGGGCCGCGGCCAGTGTCGGCGACGGCGTGCGCGGCGTGGTGCGGGTGACGGCCAGCGAAGTGATCGGCGTCGAGGTGTTGCCGCCCATCCTGCGCGGCCTGCACGAGCGCTATCCGGAATTGAAGATCGAGCTGGTGCTGTCGAACCAGATGCAGGACCTGCTGCAGCGCGAGGCGGATATCGCAGTGCGGATGGCGCCGCCGACCCAGGACCAGCTGGTCGCGCGGCGCATCGGCAGCATCGAACTGGGCCTGCATGCGAGCGCGGATTACGTCACGCGTCACGGACTGCCGGCGACGCTCGAGGAACTGGGCCGCCACGCCGTGATCGGCTACGACAGCCTCACGCCCTATGTGCGCCAGGCGCTGGAGCGGATTCCCGTGTTCGGGCGCGAGCGCTTTGCTTTCCGCACCGACGGCGACCTGGCCCAGCTGGCCCTGATCCGCGCCGGCGCCGGCATCGGCTTCTGCCAGGCGCCGCTGGCCCGCCGCGAACCGCCGCTGCAGCGTGTGCTGGCGCCCGAGTTCTCCCTGGAGCTGGACACCTGGGTGGCGATGCACGAGGACTTGCGCAACAGCCCGCGTTGCCGCGTCACTTTCGATGCGCTGGCAGAAGGATTGCTGGCTTACCTGGGCGATTGAACGTGGCCGCCCAGCGACATCTTTACATCATTTAACTTTCGTCAATGCAATTCCGGTAAGATATCCGGCTCCCATTCGTTTGTGAGCCGATAATGTCCAACTTCACCGATGCGCTGGCCGACGCGCATGTCCTGATGGCCGATTCGCTGCGCCAGCTGCAACGCCTGCAGGATATCGACCCTTACCTGATCGACCTGTCGCTGCGCGAGAACCCGGTCGGTTCCGGCATCGGCCAGACATTGCAGGACAAGCTGCGCATCCTGCCGCAACTGCGCGAATTCGGCATGCGCAACATCCATCTCGGCAGCCTCGATTACGCGCTGCCGGACGAACCGGAAGTCGACGACGATTTCATGGCCTGGCTGCGCGACAACGGGGTCGACATGACGGGCTGCTTCGCCTTCACCGACATCGGCAAGGTCGATGCCGAGGGCGTGTTCCAGCCTTCGCCTTCGCAGCTGAAGCTGCAGACCTACACGGTGCCGAACACCCTGCACGAAATCTACCTGAGCGACGCCGGCATGCTGGCAGTGTACGGCGCCGGCTACGGCGTGGCCGAGCTGCGGCGCGACCTGCAGGCCAGCATCGCCTGGACGGCAAAAAACATCGCCGGCGACCATGGCGGCGCGCCGCGCATCCTGATCAACATCGTCGACGGCTGCGACGCCTTCGCGCAAAGCCTGGAGCGCACCTGCGCCATGCTCGAGCTGTTGACGGGCGAGGCGGCGGTGGAAGGCGTCAGCATCGAGGACGACCGCGGCACCTATTTCCCGTTCCAGGTCGGCGCCTATGTGGCGATCGCGCGCCTCTTTCTCGATCAGGCCTGCCCGCCGAAGAAGCTGCTGGTGCACGTGCATGCCGGCGCCGGCGTCGAGAACGCGTCCGCCATCGAAGCCCTGCTGCGCGGCGCCGACGGCGTCTGGGGCGGCTTGCCCAAGCAGGCGGCCATCATCGGCCATGCCTCGCTGGGCGAGCTGATCGCCAACCTGGTCCGCGCCGGCAACCCGCACATGCAGCAGTACCAGGTGCACAAGCTGCTGCCGCTGGCGACCTCGCTGGCCGAGCTGGACGCCGGTGCGCCGGTGCCGGACGACGTCCCGGTCCTGGGCCGCAACGCCTACCGCCTGACACTCGACTTCTTCCGGCAGACGGCGGACCGCTTCATGGACCTGCCGCCCGAACGTATCGGCGGCCGTTACGGCTACCGCGTCTGCCCGCTGGTCAGCGATGCGCCGGTGATCGCCGGGCGCCTGGCCGAAGTGAGCGGTGCGCCGGCCGGCGATTTCGCGCCTGCCGTGATCGAGCAGATGATCCGCCTGATGCGGCGCGAGCTGCGCGCCGGCCTGCGCATCGCCTACGACCGTCCCGAAGAGCTGCTGGCCCTGTACGAACGCGCGCTGAAAGGGGAGGCGGCATGAATCCGTTTTCGAACGATCCCAATGTCTACCGCACCCTGCTCGAATCGACCAGGGCGATTCCCTGGAAGATCGAGTGGGCGACCATGCAGTTCGCCTACATCGGTCCGCAGATCGAACAGGTGCTGGGGTGGCGCCAGGACAGCTGGCAGACGGTGAACGACTGGGCTTCGCGCATCCACGAGGACGATCGCCAGAAGACGGTGGACTTCTGCGTGGCGCAGTCGATGCAGGGCGCCGACCACGAGGCCGATTACCGCGCGCTGACGGCGGACGGCGAGTTCGTCTGGATCCGCGACGTCGTGCACGTGGTGCGCAATCCCGACGGCAGCCCACAGGCCCTGGTCGGCTTCATGTTCGACATCAGCGAGCGCAAGAAGGCCGAGGACAAGATCCTGCAGCTGCAGAAGGAGCTGGAAGCGCTGTCCTACCAGGATAGCCTGACCAAGGTGGCCAACCGGCGCATGTTCGACACCATCCTCGAGGTGGAATGGACCAAGGCGCGCGTGACCGCGCAGCCGCTGTCGCTGGTGCTGCTCGATATCGACTTGTTCAAGGCCTACAACGACCACCACGGCCACCCGCAGGGCGATGCCTGCCTGCGCCAGGTGGCGAAGGTGCTCGACGACTCCGCCTCGCGCACGCGCGATCTGTGCGCGCGCCTGGGTGGCGAGGAATTCGCGCTGCTGCTGCCGGCAACCGGCGTGCTGGCGGCGCAGGAAGTGGCGCGGCGCTGCCGCAAGCTGCTGGCGCAGGCGGCGATTCCGCATGGCGCGTCGGCGGTGTCGGACTGGGTGAGCTGCAGCATGGGCGTGGGCACCATCGTGCCCGGTGCGTACGACAGCGCGCGCGCTTTCATCGAGATGGTGGACCGGCGCCTCTATGAAGCCAAACACGGAGGCCGCGACAGGATCGTCGGCGGCCCGAGCGCCTGACAAACCGCCCATGGCGGCGTTGCACCGTCTCGCCGTACTGGCGTACTGTCTTCGACGGTGCGCCTTGCCCTGAGCGCTTTGTCAGGCGTTCGGCAAGGTGTGCTTAAACGGCGCGGGCGCGGCGGCGGCGCGACATGCCCAGCATCACCAGGCCGAGGCCGGTCAGCGGCAGCACGCCCGGCACCGGCACCAGGCTGACCTGGCCTTCGATCACGTCGTTCTGGCAGGTCTCGCCCCAGTGCATGGCCAGCGAGCTGTATTTCAGCAGGTCGGAGGTGGAAGCCAGCGTGATCGTGAACTTGATTTCCTTGTTCGCGGTGACGGTCCAGCTGCCGGTCGTGCCGGTGTAGGCGACGTTGGCGGCGTTGTTCTGGGTCTTCACGGCGGTTGCCTGGCCGTTGCGGTAGTAGCAGGCGCTGCCCAGGGTGCAGCCCATGAACTTCTCGGAGTCGATCACGTTGGCGTCGTTGTTGCTGCCCTTCAGCTGGTAGAGTTTGAAGGTGCCGCCGGTATTGCTGTAGCGGTTGTCCAGCGCGAAGCCATAGGACCACAGAGTGCCGTTGTTGTCGTTGTCGCTGGCGTGGTGGGCGTCGGTGCCGAAGGGATTCCAGGTCTGGGCCAGGAACAGGTCGCCGTAGCCGATGCCGCCGGGCGTGATGTTCGCATCCATGCCGGCGTGGCCGGCGAAGCTGGTGGCGATCGCGATGGTGAGCACGTTGCCGACGCGGCTGATGGTGGCGCCCTGGATGTCGTAGGTGCTGCCGCCGATGACGTCGCCGTAACCGTGGCTGTCCGAGCCCCAGTAGGCGTTGACGCCGGTGTCGCTGATACCGCCCGCGTGGGCGCCCATGGCAACGAACAGCGCGATGGCGCCAAAGACGAACTTGAGTGCTTTTTTCACGGATCCCCCGGTGACCTGGTTTTTATCTTTGTTCAAGCATTAATCATGCCACAGATTAACTTTACTTGTAAATCAGGCACTTGACTTCAGGTTAAGTTGTCCGATGTACGCAACTGTAAAGTTTTCCGTCACTGGAGGCTGTCCGACCCGCGTGGTCAAGAAGATTCACCGCGGAAATTTAGCTTGCCTGCCTGTCGATGCCGACCCGACAATACGCTTTTGATTTCGAGCGCCGATTCCGGCGGCGATTGCCGATGCCCGCTTCCCTCACACCATCCCGACGCATTCCTTCGATGCCGGCTTTGCTGGCCGCCTTGCTGCTGCCGGCCCTGCTGGCCGGCTGCCAGGGCGAATCCGGCGCCGAGCTGCGCGCGAAGGCGCAGGCCTTCCGCCAGCGCGGCGACCAGCACAGCGCCGTGATCACCTTGAAGAATGCGCTCGAAAAGGAGCCGCGCAACGCCGAGACCCGCTTCCTGCTGGCAGCCACCTATTACGAATTGGGCGATGGCCTGACGGCCGAGAAGGAAGCGCGGCTGGCGCTGGAGCAGGGCTATCCGAAGGAAGCCGCGCTGGCGGTGCTGGCGCGCTCGCTGAACCTGCAGGCCGAATACCAGAAGGCGCTGGACCAGACCGGCACCGACGACGATGCCCGCGGCGCGCTGCTGGCGCCGCGCGCGGACGCCTGGCTGGCCCTCGAAAAGCAGGACCGCGCCCGCGCGCTGTACGAGAAGGCGCTGCAGCTGCGCCCTGACGATGCGGCCGCGATGATCGGCATGGGCCGCGTGGCTTACCTGAACGGCGACGCGGCCACGGCCCACGCCTGGGCCGCGCGCATCCTGGCGCGCGACCCCAGGCATATCGACGCGCTGATGTTCGAGGCCGAGCTGCTGCGCGCGGAGAACAAGGGCGCGCAAGCCTTTGACATCTACGACAAGGTGCTTTCGCTGCAGCCCCAGCACCGCTCGGCGCACGTCGAAAAGGCCTACACCGCGATCGGCCTGGAGCGCTTCCAGATGGCCCAGGCCGAGCTGGATTCCGCCCTCAAGCTGGCGCCCGGCAGCGTGCTGGTGGCCTATACCCAGGCGCTGCTCGATTTCTCGCGCGGCCGCGTCCAGGAGTCGCACGACTCGCTGCTGAAGGTGCTGCGGGTGGCGCCCGAACACATGCCCAGCGTGCTGCTGGCCGGCGTGGTCAACCTGCGGCTCGGTTCCTACTACCTGGCCGAGCATCACTTCCGCCATTACCTCGAACGCACGCCCGGCAACCTGTACGCGCGCAAGATGCTGGCGGCGAGCCTGCTGGGCAGTGGCCACAGCCGCGAAGCGCGCGAAGCGCTTGAACCGATGCTGAACAATCCCGCGGCCAGCGGCTACAAGGATTCCCAGCTGCTGGCGCTGGCCGGCGAATCGTCGATGCGTTCGCGCGACTTCACCCAGGCCACCGAACTGTTCGAAAAGGCCAGCGCCCTCGATCCGGCGTCCGCCAGCCTGCGCACCTCGCTCGGCCTGTCGCGGCTGGAAAAGGGCGACACCGCGCGCGCCCTGCGCGAGCTGCAGGCGGCGATCGCGCTGGACCGCGATTCGGCGGAAGCGGCGGTGGCCCTGATCCGCACCGAGCTGCGCCTGCAGAACTTCGACGCCGCCGGCCAGGCGGTGCAGGCGCTCGAACGGGTGCAGCCGGAAAACGCGGTAGTCCACGAACTGAAAGGCCTGGTGGCGATCGCGCGCCACGAACCCGCCAAAGCGCGCGCCGCGCTGCAGCAGGCGCTGGCGATCGACCCGACGTATTTCGCGGCCGCCGCCGACCTGGTCCAGCTGGCGCTGGATGAGAAGCGCCCCGAGCTGGCGCGCCAGCAGATGACCGACTTCCTGGCGAAGAACAAGGCCAGCGTGCCGGCCCTGACGATGCTGGCCTCGCTCGCCGACGCCGCCCGCAAGCCGGAAGAGGCCACGCGCTGGCTGGAACAGGCGGCCGCCGTCGATCCGAACGCGGTCGGCCCGGCCGTCAACCTGATCGGCCAGTACCTGCGCGTGAGCCAGCCGGAAAAGGCGCTGAAGCTGGCGCGCACCCTGCAGGTGAGCCACCCGGACAATCCGGACCTGCTCGACCTGCTGGGCAAGAGCCAGCTGGCGAACGGCGAGCGGAGCGAGGCGCTGGAGACCTACCGCAAGCTGTCCTTCGCGCTGCCGCGCTCGGCGCAGGCGCTGATGCAGGTGGCGGCGCTGTCGCTGGTGCTGAACCAGCCGGTGCAGGCCGAGGACGCACTGAAGGGCGTGCTGGCAATCCAGCCCGACTTCCCCTCGGCCCAGGTGGCGCTGGCCGAGCTGTACGTGCGCAAGGGTTCGCGCGACCTGGCGCTGCTGGTGGCCGAGCAGCTGCAGCGCCGCCATCCGGAGGCGGCGGCCGGCTACCAGCTGCAGGGCGACATCCTGATGTCCAAGCGCCAGACGGCCGAGGCGCTGGCCCTGTATGAGCGCGCCTTCAAGCTGAATCCCGCCAACGAACTGGCGATCAAGATCGACGACGCGCTGCGCCAGTCCGGCCGGCGCGCCGAGGCCGTCCAGCGTTTCGAGCGCTGGCTGGCGGCGCACCCGGACGACGTCCGCGCGATGGCCTACAAGGCCCAGACCCTGATGGCGGAGGGTGACTTCAAGCAGGCCGCGACGCGCCTTGAAGCGGTGCTCAAGCGCCAGCCCGGCAACGCCGTCGCCCTCAACAACCTGGCGCTGGCCTACCAGGAGCTGGGCGACGCCCGCGCGCAGGCGACCGCGGAAGCGGCCTACCAGCACGCCGGCGAGCAAGCCGACGTGATGGACACGCTGGCCTGGATCCTTGTCGAGAAGGGCACCACCAAGGCCGACGGCGCGCGCGGCCTGATGCTGCTGCAGAAGGCCCACGCGCTGGCGCCCAAGGCGCGCGACATCCGCTACCACATGGCGGCGGCGATGGCGAAGACCGGCGACCGCGCCGGCGCGCGCAAGGAGCTGGAGGCGCTGGCAGCCGGCGACATGCGCTTTGCCCAGGCCGAGCAGGCACGCGGGCTGCTGGCGCAGCTGCAGCGCGACTGACCCGGCGCGACCGGGCCGCTTGACACTGTCGATTACGCGTGTAATCATCGACTCCGATTACAAACGTAAACGGAGCCGACATGTCCGAGCAGCCGCCGATCACCGATGCCGAATCCCTCGTGATGGAAGTCCTGTGGGCCGCTGCGCCGCGCAGCGCCGAGGAGATCGTCGCCGCGCTTGCCGGCAGCGCCGAGTGGCAGGAAGCGACCATCAAGACCTTCCTCAACCGCCTGCTGAAGAAGGGCGTGATCCGCGCCGAGTACGAAGGCCGGCGCTACCTGTATTCGCCGGTGCTGCAGCGCGCCGACTGGGTCGACGCCCAGAGCCGCTCGGTGCTGGACCGCCTGTTCGGCGGGCGGGTCGCGCCCCTGGTCGCCCACTTCAGCGCGCGTCATTCGCTCAGCAGGGAAGACCTGGCCGAGCTGCGCAAACTCATCGACGGGCTGGACAAATGAACGCTGACCTCTTTGCGCTGCTCTTGCTGCGCCTGGGCGTGGCGACCCTCGTGTTCACGCTGCTGGCCGGGCTGCTGATGCTGCTGCGCGGCCCGCTGCGCGCACGGCTCGGCGCCGCCGCCGTCTACGGGCTGTGGCTGGCGCTGCCGATCGCGCTGACCTTGTGCTGCTGGCCGCGGCACCAGGTGGTGGCGCCGGCGGTCGCCCTGTTCGATGCGCCGGCGGCGGCCGACAGCGTGCTGCTCGCGGCCGCGCCGCCGGCAAACGCTACCCCTTATTCCACCGTGATCCTGCTTACATGGATGGCCGGCGCAGTCGCTAGCGGCGTGGCCCAGACGCTGCGCCAGCGCGCCTTGCTGCGCGCGCTCGGTCCGCTGCGCCCGGGGCCAGGCGGCGCCTGGTTGAGCATGCGCCCGGATGCGGGGCCGCTTCTGGTCGGCCTGATGAATCCACGTATCGTGCTGCCCGCCGATTTCGAGCAGCGCTACGACCCTGCCGAACAGGCCGCCGTGCTGGCCCACGAGCGCATGCACGCGCGCCGCGGCGATCTGTGGTGGAACGCGCTGGCCGCGCTGCTGGCCTGCCTGTTCTGGTTCCATCCGCTGGCCGCCCCCGCGCGGCGCCGCTTCCTGGCGGACCAGGAACTGGCTTGCGACAGCGCGGTGCTGGGCAGCGGCCTGCATTCGCCACGCACCTATGCCAACGCATTGCTGAAGACCCTCACGACCGCCAGCCTGCCGGTCGGCTGCACCATGCAGGCCATTTCACCCATCAAGGAGCGCATCATGCATCTGCAGGACCACGTTTCCCCGCGCCGCGCGCGCATCGCCATCGCCCTGCTGCTGTCCGGCTTCACCATCGCCGGCGCGAGCCTGGGATGGGCGGCCACCGGCGAGCCGGCCGGCGGCAGCGGCCAGTACCGGCTGGCGATGGACCTGAGCATCGACGGCGGCCCCGCGAAGCACCAGGAGGTGCTGACGGCCGGCAGCCATCATATGACCGGCCTGCGCGATGGCGAAGGCCACGACTGCGAGGCCGACCTGGCCCTGGCCGAAGGCGCCGGCGCCACCGTCAGCGTGCAGATGAAGCTGGTCTGCGACGGCAAACTGGTCTCTTCGCCGCGCATGGTGGCCAAACTGGGCGAGCCGATGACGCTCGCCATCGGCCCGCATCAGAAGCAGGCCGACGGCAGCCATCGCATGGTGGCTGGCTTCAGTCTGCGCATGAAAGTCGACAAGGCTTGAGTGTGGCAGCGGTGCCGGCGCGGTGCTAAGCTGGCACGCCATGACTTACCAGACCATCCTCGAATTCGCGACCACGGGGCGCGGCACCACGGACATCACCGCCGCGGTCGCCGACGCCGTCGCCGCGTCCGGGCTGCGCTGCGGCCTGACCCACCTTTTCGTTCAGCACACCAGCTGCTCGCTGACCATCACCGAAAATGCCGATCCCGACGTGCGGGGCGACCTCGAGACCGTGATGGCGCGCCTGGCGCCGGACGGCGATCCGGCCTACCGCCACGATGCCGAAGGCCCGGACGACATGGCGGCCCACGCGCGCAGCATCCTGAGCGCTACCTCCCTGAGCGTGCCGGTCGGCGGCGGCCGCCTGCTGCTGGGCACCTGGCAGGGCATCTACCTGTGGGAGCACCGGACGGCGCCGCACCGGCGCCGGGTCGTGGTCACCGTCCTTTAACATTCCAACCGGAAATTGTTCTATAGTTAAGGCAATGATTTCGGGAGTGTGAGGAATGGGTTGGACTTCAGTGTCCTCGGGTGCCGAAGGGCACGCCAACGAGGATCGTGTAGCGGTATTCGAGCAGGACGGCCTGGCGGACATCGTGGTGCTGGACGGCGCCAGCTCGGTCGCGCAGCAGGATTACATAGACGCGGGCGGCGACGTCGTTTGGTTCGTGCGGCGTTTCAGCGCCGCCTTCGGCGCCTCGCTGGCGCAGCGCGTGTCGCAGGAGCAGGCGGTGCGCAGCGCGGTCGACGTAGTGCGCGCCGAATTCGAGGACCGCACCGCGGGGCTGGCCGTGCCGGTCTACGCCTGGCCGATCGCGGCCATGACCTGGGTGCGCATCATGCCGGCGGGCGCCGGGTCCGAGCTGATCGTGTACTGCCTGGGCGACTGCAAGGCCTTGCTGCGGCGGCCGGACGGCAGCGTGCAGGATCTCGACCCCTGGACCAATCCGCAGGAGGCGGTGGTGCAGGATGCCATCGCCGCGCTGGTCCGCGAAGGCATAGCCGATCCGGCCGCGCGGCGCGAACGCCTGCTGCCCATGCTGCGGCGCCGCCGCGAAGAACAGAATACGGCCTTGCAGCCGCAAAGCCTGTGCCTGGCGCCGGCCGGGCCCTTCGCCGCCCGCCGTTACGCGGCGCGCACCGAGCAGGGTTCGACGCTGCTGGTGATGACCGATGGCTTCTACCGCCTGGTGGATGCCTACGGCCTGTACACCGACGCCAGCCTGCTGCAGGCTTGCGCTCGCGGCGGACTTGAGGACGTGGTGGCAGAATTGCGTCAGCACGAGCAGGCATCGGGCGGCGCCGGCATGGCCGTGAAGCAGGCCGACGATGCCTCGGCCGTGGTGTGGCATTTCTAACCGGGAGGACGCATGATCGCTGCAAGCCGGAAGGACCTGATCGACCGCTACCTGGCGGCCTACAACGCTTTCGACATCGAGGCCATGCTGGCCCAGCTCGATCCGGCGGTCCGCTTCGAGAATTACGCGGGCGGCCAGCTGAGCGCAGAGACCACAGGCATCGACGCCTTCCGCCAACTGGCCGAGCAGTCCAAAGGCATGTTCTCGGAACGCGAACAGCGCGTGACCGGCCTGGCGCTGGACGGCGAGACCGTGGTGGCGGACATCGCCTGGCGCGGAAGGCTGGCGGCCGACGTCCCGGACGGCCCGCCCGCCGGGACCTTGCTCGAAATGACGGGCCGCTCCGAATTCAGTTTCGGCGCGGGCGGCATTACGAAGATCGTTGACCGCAGCTAGGCCGGCTCAGGTCAGCGCCAGGCCGGCGGCGCGGATGCCCCACCAGGCGGCTTCCTCGAACACCGAAAAGCCCGACAGGTCGGCATGCGCGAACAGGATGGCGCCATCCGCCTCGCGTAGGGCGCGCATCCCGGCGTTGCTGCGGAAACCGGGCAGGGGCGCCGCCATCGCATGGCCGCGCAGCGTCATCTCGACCCGCTCGACGCAGGGCGCGAAGGCCCAGCCGTAGGCCGTTTTGAGGTCGCGGCTGGCCGCTTCCACCAGCTCGTCGGGTGTCGCTGTCATCATCCACTTGCGGGCATCGTCCGGCGTGCGGTCGGATAGCGCCAGGTAGGCGCTGAACACGGTCTTGTCGGGCGGCGCCACGCGGATGTCCTGGTGGGTCGAGACCACATAACCCAGCCCAGGCTCCTGGTAGACCACATTGTCCCAGGATAGCGGGGCGTGCGGCAGCTCGCGCGGGAAGTCCTTCATCAGGAAGTTGGCGACGATCCAGGGGGCGTAGGCCGGCGTGTGGCGGCGCGCGTCGAACCCGAGTTCGCCCATCCCTTCGACCACGCGCGCGGCCACGTAGACCGGCATCGCGACGATGGCCTTGCGCGCCCGCACCAGGTAGCTGCGCGCCACGCCGCCTTCCAGCGTGAAGCACAGCGCTTCGACGCCGGTGGCGGTGCGCTTCACGTTCACCACGGTGCCGGCGTGGCGCCGCACGCCTGCGCGTTCGGCCATCGCTTTTGCCAGCGGCGCCAGGCCGCCCGGCCAGGTCAGCCAGGCGCCGTTGCCGGCGTTCGCGGCCTTGCCCCAGCGGCTGCAGTAGTAGTGCAGGCCGGCCCAGGCCGAGACCTTGTCGTAGCGGGTGCCGTAGTCGTCGCGGCAGCAGTAGTTCAGGTACCAGTGCAGGGTCGGCGCGCGGTAGCCTTCTCGGTCCAGCCACTGCTTCAGCGTGATGGTGTCGAGCTGGCGCCAGGCCGGGTCGTCAGACGAGAGCACGGTCGGGAACACGAAGACGCGCCGGCCGTCCGCACCGCGCAGGGCGCGCAGGCGCTCGACTTCGGCGAAGAAGCGGCGGTGTTCAGCCAGCTCCCAGGCCGGCACGCCCTCCGTCGGCAGGAAGCCGTCCTGCCAGGCGCCATTGAACAGCAGGCGCTCTTCCGGCCCGTGCAGGATGAAGCGTTCGTCGTAGGTCGGCTGCTCGGCGAAGGCGTCTCGCTGGATGATGCCGAGGTCGGCCAGGATCTCGCGCACATGGGTCGATTCCGGCGAGGGCAGCGGCAGGTAGTGCGCGCCGGTCGGGTAGGCGAGCTCGCCGGCATCGGTGTGGAAGCGGCCGCCGGCCGCATTGCCGTCCGGCTGGGGCCCGTCGATCATCAGGAAGTCGTAGTGGCCTTCGCGCGACAGTTTCCAGGCCGCCGATAGCCCGGCGATGCCGGAGCCGAGGATGGCGACGTCGGTGTCGATCACCTGCGAGGGCGGCGGCAGGGCGCGGCGGTCGCGGAGGTAGTGGCCTTCGGCCCGGCCTGGATACAGCGCGGTGGAGGGGATCTCCTGCCAGCGCGCGAAGCCGAGGGCGCTGGCGCCTGCCGCCAGGCCCGCCGCGCCGGCGGTGCGGATGAAGCTGCGGCGGTCCATCAGCGGATCACGTTGCGCCAGTCGTGCTCGAACTCGCGCACCAGCGACTGGGTGTTGAGACGGTTCGGCGCCATCGCCTGGGGCTGCATGTCGGGCGGGAAGGCGAACATTTCGCGCGTGGTCTCGCCATTCAGGAAGCGCATCGGCAGGCCGTAGCTGGTCGGCGGCGTGTAGCCCTCGCGCGGCGACGCCAGGATGAAGCCCCATTCGCCGAAGGAAGGGACATAGGCGTGATAGGGCCGGGTGTGCAGGCCCACCTCGCGCAGGGTGGCTTCGATCGTCCAATAGGCGTGCGGGGCGAAGAAGGGCGAGGTGGACTGCACCACGATCAGGCCGTTCTCCGCCACGTGCTTCTTGAGGATGCCGTAGAAGGGCACGGAATACAGTTTGCCGAGGGCGAAGCTGGACGGGTCCGGGAAGTCGACGATGGCGGCGTCGAACATGGCACCGTTCTGCTGCAGCCAGATCGCGGCGTCGGCATTGACCACCTTGACGCGCGGGTCGGAGAAGGAATGCCTGTTCAGCGCCGCTAGTTCCGGGCGGGTGGTGAAGGCGCGCGTCATGGCGGGGTCGAGGTCGACCAGGGTCACCTGTTTGATGTTCGGGTAGCGCAGGATCTCGCGCAGGGCCAGGCCGTCGCCGCCGCCCAGCACCAGCACGCTGCGCGCCCAGGGCAGGCTGGCCAGCGCCGGGTGCACCAGCGCCTCGTGGTAGCGGTATTCGTCGCGCGAGGAGAATTGCAGGTTGCCGTTGATGTAGAGGCGCAGGTCGTCCTTCCAGCGCGTGATCACCAGGCGCTGGTAGGGCGTGCTGGTCGAGTAGACGACGTCGTCGCCGAACAGGCCGTGCTCGCCCCAGGCCACTATGCGGTCCGACAGGCCGAAGCCCAGCGCTAGCACGAACAGCACGGCGCCGGCGCGCAGCGCGCGGCCCAGCAGGTCGCTGAGCTCGCGGCGGAAGGCGTGCAGGGTCCAGCAGGCCACGCCGATATTCAGCATGCCGAACAGGAAGCCGGTGCGCACCAGTCCCAGCTGGGGCGCCAGCACCAGCGGGAACAGCAGGGACACAGCCAGCGCGCCCAGGTAGTCGAAGGTCAGCACCCGGCTCACCAGTTCCGAGAACTCGGTCTGGCGCGCGTTCAGGGCGCGCATCACCAGCGGCACCTCCATCCCGACCAGCATCCCGATCAGGAACACCAGCACGTAGAGCAGGGTGCGGAAGGGGGCGGCCATCCACGAGAAGGTCATGAACAACAGGGCCGCCGAGACGCCGCCGATCAGGCCGACGGCCAGTTCGATGTCGATGAAGCGCGCCAGCACGTCCTCGTCCTTTACATACCTGGACAGGTGGGCGCCGACGCCCATCGCGAACAGGTAGCAGCCGATAATGGTCGAAAACTGCAGGATCGAGTCGCCCAGCAGGTAGCTGGACAGGGCGCCGGCGATCAGCTCGTAGGCCAGGCCGCAGGACGCGACGACGAATACCGACAGGATCAGAATTTTTTTGGTCATTGAACCTCTTTGCGCTAAGATGCCGATGTCATCTTGGCTATTTCTTGGGAGAATCGAGTGCCCGCCATCCTAAACTATCTGCTGCATCTTTTTACGGCTGTCGCACTGGTTTTGGCATTTTTTGTGGTGTACACGCGGGTGACGCCCTATAACGAGGTGCTGCTGATCCGCCAGGGCAACGGCGCCGCCGCGCTCTCGCTGGGCGGCAGCCTGCTCGGTTTTTCGGCGACAATCGCCTCGAGCCTGGTGCACACCATGGATTACTACCAGTTCGCGGGCTGGGCCTTCGGCGCCCTGGTCGTGCAGCTGCTCGTGTATGTCATCGCCACCCGCCTGCTGCGCATGGCCAAGGAGCAGATCGAAGCCGACAACTGCGCCTTCGGTGGCCTGCTGGGCGCGATCTCGCTGTCGATCGGCATTGTGAATGCAGGTTGTATTTCCTAATAAAGGAGTCCGCCATGTCTCTCGGCTCATTCATCAAGAAGCAGTTTATTGACGTCATCCAGTGGAACGAGGACAGCGAAGGCGTGCTGGCCTGGCGCTTCCCGATGCAGGATTTCGAAATCCAGAACGGCGCACAGCTGGTGGTGCGCGAGTCGCAGGTGGCGGTGTTCGTCAACGAGGGCCGGATCGCCGACGTCTTCACGCCCGGCACCTTCACCCTGAACACGCGCACCTTGCCGGTCCTGACCAACCTGATGAACTGGGACAAGCTGTTCGACTCGCCCTTTAAGTCGGACGTCTACTTCTTCAGTACCCGCGTGCAGCTAGGGCGCAAGTGGGGCACGCCGCAGCCGATCACGATCCGCGACAAGGACTTCGACATGGTCCGCGTGCGCGCCTTCGGCATGTACTCCTACCGCGTGCAGGACCCGCGCCGCTTCTTCACCGAGATCAGCGGCACCCGCGAGTCCTACACCCGCGAGCAGGTCGAGGACCAGCTGCGCGGCATCATGCTGGCGACCATGGCGACCTCGCTGGGTTCGTCGCAGGTGGCCTTCCTCGACATGGCCGCCAACCAGGCGCTGATGGCGCAGCAGGTGCGCGGCGACCTTGGCGCCGCCTTTGCCCGCTACGGCATCGAGCTGGACGAGTTCAACGTCGCCAGCGTGAGCCTGCCGGAAGAACTGCAGGCGGCGCTGGACGAACGCATCTCGGCCGGCATGAAGAGCACCCTGTCGCAAAGCCAGATGGGCACCTACACCCAGTTCCAGGTGGCCAGCAGCATCCCGCTGGCGGCCCAGAACGAGGGCGGCGTGGCCGGCATCGGCGCCGGCGTGGGCGCCGGCATGGCGGTCGGCCAGGCCATGGCCCAGGGCCTGAGCGGGGCGTTCGCGCCCGCGGCGGCGCCGGCCGCAGCGCAGGCTTCGCCCGCTGCGGACTCGATCGAGGAGCGCCTCGGCAAGCTGAAAGGCCTGCTCGACAAGGGCCTGATATCGCAGACCGACTACGACAGCACCAAGGCCGAGCTGCTGAAGAAGCTGATCGGCTAAGCCAGGACGCATGCAGACCATCGCCTGTCCAAGCTGCGGGGCGCCGCTCGCGTTCAAGTCGCACGCTTCCGTCATGGCGGTGTGCGAGTTCTGCCACGCCACCGTGGTCAAGGACGCCGACTCGGTGCGCGACCTGGGCAAGATGTCCGCCGTGCTGGAAGACTATTCGCCGATCCAGATCGGCACGGCCGGCAATGCCGGCGGCCGCGGCTTCACGGCGATCGGCCGCATCCAGCTGCGCTACGCCAGCGGCATCTGGAACGAGTGGTTCCTGCTGTTCGACGACGGCAGCAACGGCTGGCTGGGCGATTCGTCCGGGCGCTACGTGATCACCACCGAACGTCCGCTGGGCGCGGCCTATCCGGCTTTCGAGATGGTCCGCCCGGGCCGCGAGCTCGAACTGGAAGGCACTCACTTCATCGCGGCCGAGAAGCGGGTCGCGCGCTGCATAGGCGGCCAGGGCGAACTGCCGTTCCGCGTCGGCGAAGGGTGGGAAGCGCGCGTCGCCGACTTGCGCCAGGGACGTGCCTTCGTCACCCTCGATTATTCGGACGGCGACAAGCCCACACTGTATGCGGGCAGCGCCGTCACCCTCGAACAGATGGGCTGCCAGCTGCTGCGCGACGACGAGGCGATCAAGGCCAGCGCCGGCCGCTACCGCGGCAAGGCCTCGTCGCTGCAATGCCCGCAGTGCGGCACCGCGGTCAATTACCTGCCGGGCGTGACCGCCAACGTGATCTGCCAGAATTGCCGTTCGGAGCTGGATGCCGCCACGCCGGCGGTGCAGGTGCTGAAAGCGGGCGACGCCGCCGGCCAGCACCGCTTCACCATCCCGCTCGGCAGCAGCGCCACCATCGTCGGCCGCCAGGTGCAGGTGCTGGGCGCGATGCTGCGCGCCGACGACGAAGCCAATCGCTGGACCGAATACCTGCTGTTCAATCCGCGCGCAGGCTTTTCCTGGCTGGTCGAGACCATTGATGGCTGGTGGCGCGCCGACGTTATGGACGAATGGCCGGCCGAGGCCGGCGCCGTGGCGGTGCGTCTGGATGGCGCTACCTACACTCATTTGTACAACTACACCGCGCGGGTCGAGCTGGCGCTCGGCGCCTTCAACTGGAAGGTGGCGGCGGGCGACACCGTGCGCGTCTCGGAGTACCAGCATGGCCAGACCCGCCTTGCCGGCGAGCTGGGTCCCGAGGAGTTCACCTGGTCGCGCTCGTCGCGTGTCAGCGCCGACCAGGTGCGGGCCTGGTTCGGCCTCAGCGCGAAGGACCTGCCGTCGCCGCTGGTACCGGTTGGCGAGGGCGCCTCGGTGAAATCGCAATCCGGCAAATTCCTGCTCTGGCTGTGCTGCCTGAACCTGCTGCCGCTCATCCTGAATTTCAGCGGCGCCGCGCCCTGGCTCCTGATCGGACTGGTCGCGCTCCTGCTGCCGCCGGGCTTCATCAAGAATGAATAACAAGTACTTCTTCTATGCGCTGTTCGTGACCATCGTCACCACCTTTGCCTGCTGGGTGAGCCTGATCAATACCGCCAGCGGTTCGGGACGCAGCGGCAGCAGCTGGAGTTCGGGATCGAGCGGCGGCCACGGCAGCTATGGCGGCGGCTATTCGGGCGGCGGCGGCCACAAATGAGTGGGGCCTTCCACGCCGCCGGCACCCATCTGCTGGCCGACCTGCACGGCGTCGCGGCGGCGCCGCTGCTCGACGCCGCCGGCATCGAAGCCCTGCTGCGCGCCGCTGCCGAGGCGGCCGGGGCGCGCATCCTGCACGGCCACTTTCACACCTTCGGCCCGGAGCAGGGCGTGACCGGGGTGCTGCTGCTGGCCGAATCGCATATCTCCATCCACACCTGGCCGGAAGCCGGCTTTGCCGCGGTCGACATCTTCATGTGCGGCGCCGCCCGTCCGCAACTGGCGCTCGACGCCATCGAACAAGCACTGCGTCCGAGTTCCAGGCAGGTCCGCGCCGTCGCCCGCGGCCTGGCCTGATCGCCTGTTGCGGGCGGGAGACAAGGAAGCATGCGCTAAAACAATGGATATGGATATGCTGAACCATTCGTGGCGCGGGTTTTCGGGCCGGCGTATTATGATTTAGCATATTCAATGCACATGAAAGGGCTGTTATGAATCACGATAAAGGCGTTCGCCTCTCACGTTTGTCGCAGCAAAAGCAGCGCGCCCGCCGTGTCCGTATCGGTGTCGTGCTGGTGCTGTGCGCTCTGCCGGTGGCGATGGCCCTGGCCAAAACCGGGCTGAGCCTGGCCCAGACCACGCCGCTCTGATCCGGCCCCCTGCGCCATGCGTACAATGAACAAGGGCGGCGCTTCGCAAGACGCGGGCAGCCTCGCCAAAAGCCTGCGCCGGGTCCTGCTGGGCACGGTCCTTATCCTCGCGATTCCGCTCACGGCAATGCACTTTACCCGCGAAGTGAACTGGACTTCCCTCGATTTCCTCGTCGCCGGCGTTCTGCTGGCCGGCATCGGCAGCGTCTACGTCCTTCTTACCCGCAAGCTGCGTACCGTGACGCAGCGCCGCGCCATCGGCGGCGGTCTGCTGCTGACGCTCCTGCTGATCTGGGCCGAGCTGGCCGTCGGCATCTTCGGCAGCCCGATCGCGGGCAGCTGAGCGTCGGCCGGACGCGCCGGCCTCGCATACAAAGCTCCTTACTTGCCCAGCCTGCGCTCCAGCAGCGGCACCACGTCGTAGCAGGCGCCCATGGTGTGGTAGTCGACCTTGCCGGCCGGGCTTTTCTCGTCCGAGATCCTGCGGTTGTCCGGCGTCAGGATGCGGTACCAGGCCCCGTGTTCATGGTCGACGAAGTGGGTCCAGGCATACGCCCAGATCTTCTCGTACCAGGTCCAGTAGCTGGCGTCGCCGCTGCGGTCGGCGAGCAGCGCGGCCGCGGCCAGCGATTCCGCCTGCACCCAGAAGTACTTGTCGCCGTCGCAGACAGTACCGTCGGGCGCAAAGCCGTAGTGGATGCCGCCGTGCTGCAAGTCCCAGGCATGGCCGATGGCCTGCTCGAACAGCTCCTGGGCAGTCGGCAGCAGCCAGTGGCTGCCGCGCGCCAGCCGTTCTTCATGCCGCTCCAGCAGCAGAAGCAGCTTGGCCCATTCCGTGAAATGGCCGGGCTGGTAGCCCCAGGGGCGGAACAGGTTGGCGGGGTCGTCGCGGTTGAAGTCCCAGTCCGGGGTCCAGTCGGCGCGGTAGTGTTCCCAGATCATGCCGTCGCCGTGGGCCGCCTGGCGCCGGGTGATGTTCCAGGCGATGGTCTCGGCGCGCTCCAGGTAGCGCTGTTCGCCGGTGGCGGCAAAGGCTGCCAGCATCGCTTCGCAGCTGTGCATGTTGGCGTTCTGGCCGCGGTAGCCGGAGAGCTGGGCCCAGTCGGCGCTGGCTTCGTCGGCGTACAGGCCGTGTTCGGGCTCCCAGAAGCGCCGCTCCATCAGCGCCCAGGTCTCTTCCAGCCAGGGGCGGGCTTCCTCGACGCCGGCCATCAGCGCATGGGCATAGGCCAGCAGCACGAAGGCCAGGCCGTAGCAATGGTTGGTGGCGTCCAGCACCTCGGTGGCGCCGTCCTCGCGGCGCAGCAGCCAGGCGTAGCCGCCGGTGGCCGGGTTGCGGTGGACCTCGCGCAGGAAGGCCAGGCCGTGGCGCACCATGGGCAGGTAATCCGGGCCGCCGAAGTGCCGGTGCGCCATCGCGTAATCGAATACGAAGCGGGTGCTGGACACCAGGTGGCGGGTGTGGCGGTCGTAGATGCTGCCGTCGTCGCGGAAAAAGTGGTAGAAGCCGCCGCTGGGGGCGACCGCGCGTGGATGGTAGAAGGCCATCGTGTGCGCCACGTGGTTTTTCAGCGTGTCCGGGTCAAAGAAATCGGGCAGTTGCACAGTGTCTCCGTCAATCGTCGTAACTGCTCTCGCGCACGATCAGCTGCACGGGCAGGGTGTGTTCCGCGGTCTGCTTCCCGAGCAGGAGTTCGACGCCGGCGGCGCCCAGCGCCTCCTTGTCGATCGCGATGCTGGAGAGCGGCGGGATGGCCTGGGCGGCGCCGCTGATGTCGTCGAAGCCGACGATGGCGATGTCGGCCGGGACCTTCAGGCCGGCGTCCAGGCAGGTCTGCATCGCGGTCAGCGCGGTGCTGTCGTTGTAGCAGAACAGGGCGTCGGGGCGCGGCTTGAGGGCCAGCAGGCGGCGGGTCGCTTCGCGCACGCCCTCGTCCGGGTCGCCGCTGGTCGGCACGTGGACTTCGAGCTCGGGGTCGGCTAGCATGCGCGCATCGAACAGGGCCTTGCGGTAGCCGCGCGCGCGCTGGTGGATGCTGAAGTGGGCCAGCGAGCCGTGGATCATGGCGATGCGGCGCCGGCCGGTGCGGATCAGGTGGCGCGTGGCCAGGTAGCCGCCCAGGTGATGGTCGGGGTTGATCGAGCTGAAGCCGGGCAGGTGCATGTCGACCAGCACCAGCGGCTTGCCGCTGTCGCGCAGCACGGCCACCAGCTCGGGCTCGAAGTAGCCGGCGCACAGGATGGCGTCCGGCTGCTGGGCGCGCAGCAGCTCGGCCACCGGCTCGGCCGGGTTCACCACGTAGAAGGACAGCGCCACGCCGGCGCGCCGGCAAGCCTGCTCGGCGCCCTGCAGCACCGGCGAATAGAAGGGGCTCGACGACAGCGTCTTGTGCTGCTGGTGCAGCAGGAAGGCGATACGCCGGATTGCGCCCAGGCGCAGGCGCCCGAAGTCGTAGCCCAGCTCGCGCGCGGTGGAGAGAATCCGCGCCCGGGTCGGCTCGCCCAGGCCAGGCTGGTTCTTCAGCGCGCGCGACACCGTGCCGATCGAGCAGTTGGCGGCGCGCGCGAGGTCGCGGATGGTGACCGTCATCTCAATGCCGCTCCTCCGCGGCAGTCGAGAAGGAGTAGGGCGCGTCTTCTTCTCGCGTGCCGCGGGTCTGGTTCGGTTTGTCCGACATGGTGAAGTCGAGCTTGGCGCCGCGCATCAGCTCCGCATGTCCGATCCAGTTGCGCTGTACCGGCTTGCCGTCGATGCGCAGGGCGTCCACGTAGCGCCGCGCATCGCTGTTGCCCGGCGCCTTGATCGTCACGCTGCGGCCGTTCTCGAGGTGCAGCACGGCTTCCGGGAACAGCGGGGCGCCCAGCGCGTATTGCGGGCTGCTCGGCGTGACCGGGTAGAAGCCCAGGCTGGAGAACACGTACCAGGCCGAGGTCTGGCCATTGTCTTCGTCCCCGCAATAGCCGTCCGGTGTGGCGCGGTACAGGCGGTTCATCACCTCGCGCGCCCAGTACTGGGTCTTCCAGGGCGCGCCGGCGTAGTCGTAAAGGTAGATCATGTGCTGGATCGGCTGGTTGCCGTGGGCGTACTGGCCCATGCCGGCAATCTGCATCTCGCGGATTTCGTGGATCACCTGCCCATAGTAGCTGTCGTCGAACACCGGGGGCAAGGTCCACACGGCGTCGAGCTTCTCCACGAAGGCCTTGCGCCCGCCCATCAGCTGGACCAGGCCGGCCACGTCGTGGAACACCGACCAGGTGTAATGCCAGCTGTTCCCCTCGGTGAAGGCGTCGCCCCACTTGAAGGGATTGAAGGGCGCCTGGAAGCTGCCGTCGCGGTTCTTCCCGCGCATCAGGCCCGTTTCCGGGTCGAACAGCTTGCGGTAGTTGCGGGCGCGCTCGGCGTAGATGGCGATCTCCGACTGCGGCTTGCCCAGCGCCTTGCCGAGCTGGTAGATGGCGAAGTCGTCGTAAGCGTATTCCAGCGTGCGCGCGGCGTTCTCCTTGATGCCGGAATCGTAGGGCACGTAGCCGAGGCGATTGTAGTCCTCGACGCCGGCGCGGCCGACGGCCTCCATCGGCCCGGCATTGTTGGCACCATGGACCACGGCCTGCCAGAGGGTCTCGATGTCGTAGCCGCGCAGGCCCTTCAGCCAGGCTTCCGCCACCACAGAGGCCGAGTTGTTGCCGACCATGACGTTGGCGTAGCCCGGGCTGGACCACTCGGGCAGCCAGCCGCCTTCCTTGAAGTCGTTGGCCAGGCCTTCCTGCATCTCCTTGTTCACCGACGGGTACATCAGGTTCAGGAAGGGATACAGGGCGCGGAAGGTGTCCCAGAAGCCGGTGCCGGCGAACATTCGGCCCGCCATGACCTTGCCGTTGTAGGGGCTCCAGTGGACCGGCTTGCCCTCGGCGTCCAGTTCGTAGATCTTATTCGGGAACTGCACCATGCGGTACAGGCTCGAATAGAAGGTGCGCTGCTGGTCGATGCTGCCGCCCTTGACCTCCACCTTGCCCAGCACCTCGTTCCAGCGCTTCGCGGCCTTGGCGCGGGTGGCTTCGAAGTCGTCGCCGCCGATTTCGCGCGCCAGGTTGCGCTCGGCCTGTTCCAGGCTGATGAAAGAGGAGGCCACGCGCGCGCCGACCTTCTCGCCGGCCCGCGTGCTGAAACCGACGATGGCGCCGGCATGCTGCACCTCCGCTTCCTGGGCGCCGGCGATCAGCTTGTCGCCGTCCCAGACTTCGGCCGAGGTGAACGGTTTGTCGAACTGGATCACGAACCAGTTGCGGAAGCCCGGCATCGGCTTGCCGGCGTGGCGGGTCGAGTAGCCGACGATCTTGCGCTCGCCCGGAATCAGCTTCACATAGGAACCCTTGTCGAGGGCGTCGATCACGACCCAGGCCTGGTCCGTCCTCGGGAAGGTGAAGCGGAACTGGGCCGCACGCTCGGTCGGCGTCAGCTCGGTGGTGACGTCGCTGTCGGCCAGGTAGACGCGGTAGTAATCCGGCTTGCTGAGTTCCGCCTTGTGCGAGAACCAGCTGGCGCGCTCGTCCTGGTTGAAGCGCTTCTTGCCCGTCACCGGCATGATGGCGAACTGGCCGTAGTCGTTCATCCAGGGCGACGGCTGGTGGGTCTGCTTGAAGCCGCGGATGCGGTCGGCGTCATAGGTGTAGGCCCAGCCGTTGCCCATCTTGCCGGTCTGCGGGGTCCAGTAATTCATACCCCAGGGGATGCCCACGGACGGGTAGGTATTGCCGTTCGAGAGTTCCGGCTTACTGGCCGTGCCCATCAAGGGGTTCACGTGGTCGAGCGGCGCGGCCTGGGCAGCGAGGGCGACGGCGCCGAAGGCGGCGGTAACGAGGAATCGTTTCATTGGTAGGCCGTTTGCGTGTAGGGACGGGCGTTCTTCGCCTTGCCCCAGGTGGGATTCGGTGCCGCCTGCATGGTGAACACCAGTTCACCGCCGGCCAGGATGTCTTCGTGGCGCAGGTAGCTGCGCTCGAGTGGCTTGCCGTTCAGCGTGACGCTGCCGACGTAGCCGTTGGCATCCGACAGATTCAGCGTCCGCACCGTGAAGCGCTTGCCGTTCGGGAGGTTCAGCGTGGCGCGTTCGACGAAGGGACGGCCGATCACGTACTCGTTGGTTCCGGGCGCCACCGGATAGAAGCCCATGCTGGTGAAGGCCAGCCAGGCCGAGGTCTGGCCCAGGTCGTCGTTGCCGGCCAGGCCGTCCGGCGCATCCTTGTACTGGCTGGCCACGATCTGCGCGAGGCGGCCCTGGGTCTTCCAGGGAGCGCCGGCGTAGTTGTACAGGTAGGCCACGTGGTGCGAAGGCTCGTTGCCGTGGGCGTAGTGGCCGATCAGGCCCGAGATGTCTTCCATGTGGGCGTAGACGTTGGCGTCGATCTTCGCATCGAATACCTGGTCGATCTTGTTTACCAGGCCGGCGTCGCCGCCCAGGAATTTCACCAGGCCCGCGTTATCGTGGGGCATATACCAGGAATACTGCCAGGCGCTGCCCTCGGTATAGTCGCTGCCGAAGTTGGACTGCACCGGGTTGAAGGGCGTGCGGAATTCGCCAGTGGACTTGCGGGCACGGACGAAACCGCTCTTGGGGTCGAATACGTTGCGCCAGTTCTGGGCGCGCTTGTAGTAACGCTCGGCCACGTCCCTCTTGCCCATCTTGTCGGCCATGCGCGCGATGGTCCAGTCGTCGAAGGCATATTCGACGGTCTTCGAGGCCGCTTCGGGCTCGAGGTCGATCGGCACGTAGCCGTACTTCATGTAGTGTTGCAGGCCGCCGTAGGGGCCGTACTCGGCGCTGGCCGTCATCGCGCGCAAGGCCTGCTCAGGGTCGAAGCCGCGGATGCCCTTCATGTAGGCGTCGGCGATCACCGGCACCGCGTGGTAGCCGATCATGCACCAGGTTTCCAGTCCGGCGAACTGCCACACCGGCAGGATGCCGTAGGGGCTGGCCTGCTGCGAGGCGATCAGCGAGCGCACGAAGTCGGCGTTGCGCTGTTCCGGCTGAATCAAGGTCAGCAGCGGGTGCAGGGCGCGGTAGGTGTCCCACAGCGAGAAGGTCGAGTGGAAGCGGAATCCGTCCGCCTGGTGTACCGCGTTGTCGGGGCCGCGGTACTTGCCGTCGCGGTCCATGAACAGGCTGGGCGCCAGCAGGCTGTGATACAGGCTGGTGTAGACCATGCGCTTCATGGGCTGGGGCGCCTCGATCTCGACCGCGCCCAGCGCCTGTTCCCAGGCCTCGTGCGCGCGCTTGCGCTCGGCGTCGAAGTCCCAGCCCGGCATCTCGTCCAGGTTGGCCAGCGCGCCATCTTCGCTGACGGCGGACACCGCCACCTTCACCAGCAGCGGCGTGTCGCCCATCTGCCCGAAGTCGAGCGCGGCTTCGAGCGCCTTGCCCTCGACCAGCACCTTCTCGGCCGGATTCTTGCCCGGCGAGGCGAAGCCGCGGTACTCGACGCCTTCCTCGCGGTTCATCAGCTGCTGGCCATGCAGCGGCTTCGAGAAGCGGATCGCGAAGTAGAGCTGGCGGCCGGGCGCCCAGCCGCGCGTCTCGCGCATGCCGGTGATGGTGTCCTGGCCGCGCAGGCGGAGGCGCGACCACAGGTTCTTGCCGTTCCAGTCGTAGATGCTGGAGCGCAGGTCGAGCACCACGCGCGCCTCCGCACCAGGCTTGAAGCGGTAGCGGTGCAGGCCGACGCGCTCGCTGGCGGTCAGTTCGACGTCGACTTCGTTGTCGAGCAGTTTGACGGCGTAGTAACCCGGCTCCGCATGCTCGTCCTTGTGCGAGAAGCGCGAACGGTAGCCGCTGAAGGGGCGCTCCGGGTAGCCCGGTTCGAGCTTCAGCTCGCCGCTGGTCGGCATCAGCAGCACGTCGCCGAGGTCGGAGTGGCCGGCGCCTGAAAAGTGGGTGTGCGAGAAGCCGAGGATGGAGTCGTCCTCGTAGCGGTAGCCGGCGGCCCAGGGATAGCTCTGCTTGAAGTGGCGGACCTGGGTGTCAGGGCTCAGCTGGATCATGCCGAAGGGACGCGTGGCCCCGGGGAAGGTGTGGCCGTCGCCGCCGGTGCCGACGAAGACGTTGACCTCGGCGGTCTTGGCGCCCGGCGCCGTGGTCTGTTGCCCGGCTGCGATGCCGGTGCACAGCAGGCCCGCGGCCAGTGCGATGGCGGTCAGAAAACGATGTTTACCCATGGTGTCTCCTTGGTGTAATCATGGAAACATAGCTGGAAAATTATTAAGCAGCAATAGCGGCACGGCGCAGCGAACGGTGTTTATAGTGTTTACTAAACAATTTACATGTGCATAAATAGGCTTGCCGGCCGGGTGTCGTGCCTACCTGAATCCGGTACGCGTACGCCTGGCGGCACTGCGAAGAGGGTGTATGCTCCTTGCAATGGGAGGAGCACCATGACTGATCCGGAACGACATGTATGCCTCGGATTCACGGACGAGCGCTACCCCGCGGGCACCCACCTCTGCTACCTGTACAGCGGCGACGAAGAGCGCCGCCAGATCCTGCCCCTGTATGCGCGCGAAGCCCTGCTTGGGCGCGAATCCTTTAACTACGTGGCGGACGTGCCCAGCCGCGCCGAGCTGCCCGGTGCGCTCGAAGCGCTCGATCTGGCCACCGCCGTGCGCGAACGCCCCGGCCAGATGGAGGCGGCAATCACCGCCGAGGGCTATTACCCGAACGGACATTTCAGCCCGGACGAGATGCTCGCCAGGCTGCGCAAGGCCTGGGAGGACTGCCAGGCCAACGGGCTGGCCGGCGCCCGCTTCGCCGGCGAGATGACCTGGGCGCTGCGCGGCATCCCCGGGGCCGACCGCATCCTCGAATGCGAAACGCGGATCAACGAGTTGATCAAGGAGGCGCCGATGACCATCATGTGCCAGTACGACCTGAACAAGTTCGACGGCGGCATGCTCTACGAGGTGCTGAACGTGCATCCGGTCGTGATCGTCGGCGGCCACGTCCTGCGCAATCCCTTCTACCAGAACTACGGGTGAGGCCATGGGTACCCTCGACCAGCCGTTTCCGCAGACGCCGGACGCCACCATGCTGGGGCGCCTGCTCGTCATCCAGCAGGCCGTCGACGCCATGCCGGACGAGGTCCATATCGCCGCTTTCGTCGGCCGTGCGCTGGCCAGCCTGCCGGGCGTGGCCGAGGCCCATGTCGACCTCGACGGCCACACGGGGGCGCCGGACGACTACATGGCGGCGCTGAAGACGCGCTGCGAGCGCGAAGCCTCGCCGGTGCCGGTGCTGAATTTCATGCGTCACCACGGGACGGGCGTGCAGTGCTTCCCGATCGACGAACCGGGCCGGCGCCTCGGCTGGCTGCTGCTCAAGGTAGACAGCGAGGACGCGCTGCGGCCCTACGTCCCCTTCCTGAGCAATATCGCCGGCAGCCTGGGGCGCATCCTGTGCGCGCGCCACGTGCAGGCGCGGCTGGCGCGCGCCAACGATGAGCTGCGCGATGCGCGCGACGGCCTGGAGCAGCGCGTGGCCGAGCGCACCCGCGAACTGGAATACCGCGCCACCCACGATCAGCTGACCGGGCTGGCCAACCGCGCACTGCTGATCGACCGCCTGCGCGGCGCCATCTGCAACGCCCAGCGCGAAGGCCGCATGGTCGCCGTTGTTTACCTGGACCTGGACAGCTTCACCTTCATCAATACGGGCCTCGGCAGCGCCTGCGGCGACGAATTCCTGCGCGAGACCGCGCGCCGCCTCGGCCGCCTGGTGCGCGACAGCGATACCGTGGCGCGCATCGGCTCCGACGAATTCGTGATCCTGCTGGCCGGGCTCGAGACGGTGGAGCGCAGCAGCGGGCGTCTGAACGCGATGCTGACGGCGGTGCGCGAACCGGTGCAGCTGGCGGACAAGGATGCGGTGGTCACCTGCAGCATCGGCGCCGCCGTCTACCCGCTCGACGGCGAGGAGGCCGAGCTGCTGGTGCGCCGCGCGAATTCGGCCATGCTGCGGGCCAAGAGCTCGGGCAAGGACGGCATCCAGCTCTACGCCAGCACGCGCGACGCCGCGGTGGCCGAGCGCATCGAGCTCGAGACCGAGCTGCGGCGCGCGGTGCCGGCCGGCGAGCTGGTGCTGCACTACCAGCCCAAGCTCGACCTGGTCACGGGCGCATTTGCCGGCGCCGAGGCGCTGGTACGCTGGGACCACCCCAGGCGCGGCCTGCTGGCGCCTTCGCATTTCATCCCGCTGGCCGAGGATTCGTCGCTGATCGTGGCGCTGGGCGAGCGGGTGCTGCTGCAGGCCTGCCTGCAGGCCAGGATCTGGCGCGAGGCCGGCCTGGGCGACAAGACCGTGGCGGTCAACCTGGCCGCGCGCCAGCTGCGCGATGCGCGCATCGTCGACACCGTGCACCAGGCCTTGCAGACCACCGGCCTGATGCCGCCCAGCCTCGAGCTCGAGATCACGGAAAGCTCGATCATGCACGACATCGACCATGCGACGAAGCTGCTGCACGAGCTCAAGGCCCTGGGCGTGGCGATCTCGATCGACGACTTCGGCACCGGCTATTCCAGCCTCAGCGTGCTGCGCAACTTCCCGGCCGATAAGCTCAAGATCGACCGCTCCTTCATCCACGAGATCGAAACCGTGCCGAGCGCGGCGGCCGTGGTGCTGGCAGTGATTTCCTTTGCCAGGGCGCTGGGCATGCGCGTCATCGCCGAAGGGGTGGAAACCGTCGGCCAGGCCGACTTCCTGCAGCGCCATGGCTGCGACGAGATCCAGGGCTACCTGGTCGCCCGTCCGCTGCCGGCCGAGCAGCTGCTGGAGCGCTTCCGCCAGCCGGCGGCGATGCCGTGGAAGGATTCGCCCCAGGCATGAGGGGATGGCATAATGCCGCCCCATGCCGAACAGCCCGCTTGACCTCATCACGATCCGCCCCATGCGCGAACCCGACCTGCACGCCGTACTGGCCGTGCAGGCCGCATGCTATCCGCCGGCCATGCAGGAACCGGCCGCAGTGGTGCTGGCGCGCCTGCGCACGGCGCCGCACACTGTGCTGGTCGCCTGCGACGCGGCGGGCCCGTGCGCCTACGTATTCGCCTATCCCTCGCGGCTCGGCGCAGTGACGCCGCTGGGCGCCGGCTTCGCGCCCGCGCCGGAGGCCGACACGCTCTACATCCACGACCTGGCAGTGGCGCCGCGCGCACTGGGGCGGGGCCTGGCGCGCCGGCTGGTGGCAAGCCTGTCCGAGCGGGCGCCCGCGCCGGGACTGCCGTATGCGGCTTTGGTCGCGGTGCAGGATTCGCGCCGTTTCTGGGAAGGCCAGGGCTTCACCGTGCAGGATGCGGACGAGGAGGGCGCCCGGGCGCTGGTTACCTACCCCGAGGGCGCGCTCTACATGGCACGCCGCGCAGCGAGGCCGCCGTCGGCTTGACCGAATTGCATCACCCGATAAACGATCGACATCACCCGATAAATGATCGACATCGTTTCGGCCTTTGAACGCGTTTTCCCCTCTGTATTCACCCCGGAAATCGTTGTTTTTTGTCGTTTGGCGAGCCCAAATGCCACCGGCTTAGGCTAATATTGTCGTTGGGCAAGTATTTTTCCGGGATTCCATATGTCGAGCTTCAAGCGAACCACCGTGCGCGAGCGCGGCTTTACCCTGATCGAATTGATGATCGTGGTGGCCATCGTCGGCATCCTGGGCGCCGTCGCGATTCCCGCCTACGGCAATTACGTGCTGCGCGCGCGCCTGGCGGATGCCTATTCCGGCCTCGGCAGCGTGCAGACCGCCGCCGAGGAATACTGGTCGAACAACCGCACCTATGTCGGCCTCGACCGCCTGCCGGCCGCCACCACCAATTTTACCTACACTCTGACCAGTTCCAGCGCATCGGCTTACGTCGTCACGGCGACGGGCGTCAACGGGGCGCTCGGTTTCTCCTTCACCGTCGACCAGAACGGCGCCAAGGCGACACCGCGCGCACCGACCGGCTGGACCACCAGCACCAGCTGCTGGATCGACCGCAAGGACGGCCGGTGCGTGCAGTGATGCCACCGCCGCGCGCCGGCGGATTCACCCTGATCGAGGCCGCCGTGGTGGTCGCGATCCTCGCCGTGCTCGCCAGCGTCGGCATTCCCAACATGTCGGCCTGGCTGCTGAGCCGCAAGGCCGCCGCCGCCGCCGGCTATTACGCCGACGGCTTCGCCTTCGCCCGCAGCCAGGCCATCGGCCACAATACCTCTACCCGGCTGGTCCTGGACGATAATGCCGCCAGCGGCCAGCAGCAGTGGCGGGTCGACTTCTGCTATCCCAACGCCGACGATCTCTGCGACGACGACAGCACCGGCTGGTCGACAGCGAGCGCGCCGGCCGCCGGCGACCCGCGCGGCACCCTCGGCGACAAGTCGGTGGTGCGCAGCGCCGACGGCCTGCCTTCGGCGCGCGCGGTGTCGCTGGTGGTGGCCCCGTCCGGCGCCGATTCCGTTTATTTCACCGCGCTGGGCTGGGTCGACACCCGTATCTCGCCGCAGATCTCACGCATTACCTTGTCGCCCACGGACGACGACGCGTTCGCGCCGATGGCGGTGTCCCTGACCCTGGCCGGCGTCGCCATGCGCTGCAATCCGTCGGCGGTGGCGCCCGACCGCCGCAGGTGCCCGCGATGACGCCCGTCCGCCGTCTGCGTATTCGCGCGCAGCGGGGCTTCGCGCTGGTCGAGGCCCTGGTTGCGGTGGCGCTGCTGGCCATCGGCCTGATCGGCATGCTGGGCCTGCAGGCGCGCTCGGTGTCGGCGCTGGAGGATTCCGCCATGCGCACCGAAGCCACGCTCGCCGCCGAATCCCTGCTCGGCATCATGGCCACCGACCAGGCCAACCTGGCCGCCTACGCGGTGGCCGAAGGCGCCGCGCCGGGCACCCAGCTGAAGCCATGGCATGACGCTACCAAGGCGCGTATCCCGACGGCCACGATAGGCGTGACCGTCACCCCCGGCGCCGCGGCAGCCGGCACCCGGGTCGACATCAGGATCGCCTGGACCCGCAAGACGGGTACCAGTGCCAACCAGCACCGTATCACCTCTTATATCGCGGGCAGCAAGACATGACAGGCCGGATGCGTACACGTGGACAGGGTTTCTCGCTGGTCGAGCTGATGATCAGCATCGTCATCGGCATGCTGGCGCTGGTGTTCGCTGTGCGCCTGATGAGCAACTCCGAGCGCACCCAGCGCAACGGCGTCGGCGGTTCGGACGCGATGCAGAACGGGATGCTGGCAATGTTTTCCATGAGCGGCGACGCCGCCCAGGCGGGGTATGGCCTGAACGACCCGATCATCGCCGGCTGCGACACCGTGTTCAGCGACACCTCGGGCTACACGCTGGCTTCGGTGACAGTCGGCGGTACGGCGGTCAAGCCGCTGGCGCCGCTCATCATCGAAAAGGAAGCCGGCGGCGCCAGCGCCACGCCTACCACCGACGGCGAGAATCCCGACCGCATCAATTTCTACGCCGGCAGCTCGATCACCGGCACCGGCACCCTGCGCCTGCTGTCGGGCTATACCACCGGCACCCGCATCGTGGTCGACCGCGTGCCCTACGGCTTCCGCCAGGGCGACGTGATCGTGGTCGCGCCCGAACAGGTCGGCAGCGGCAAGTGCGCGCTGGCCCAGATTTCGTCCGATCCGGATGCGCTGGCGGCGCTGCCGGCCCAGCAGTCGCTCGACATGGTGCAGAACAGCGCGTACCGCTACAACAGCGGCGCGCTGGGCGCAAGCTTCGGCGCCGGCGTCTCGCGCGTGTTCAACCTTGGGCCGGCGCGCTCGCTTTCTTTCCATAGCTGGTCGGTGGCGGGCGGCTTCCTGCAGCTGCGCTCGACCGACATGCAGGATGCGGGCACCAATCCGGTGGCCGTCACCGGCGACGTCGTCTCGATCAAGGCGCAATACGGTTTCGACAACCGCACGGGCAGCAACTTCACCCCGGATGCCGGCATGCAGGTCAAGCAGTGGTCGTCGACCATGATTAACGCCGACGGCGATGGCGTGACCGGCGGCGCCGGCGACTACCTGCGCATTGCGGCGGTGCGCCTGGCCGTGGTGGCGCGCAGCCGCACGCCGGACGCGGCGCCCGCGGGCGGCACCTGCACCGCCACCACCGCGCCGGTCACGGTCTTCGCCAGCGCCACCGCCGGCGCGGCCGCGGTGCCGGTCAAGGTCAAGCTGGCCGTCGCCGGTGACAGCGTCGACTGGCGCTGCTACCGCTACCGGGTGTTCGAGACCATCGTCCCGCTGCGTAACTTCGTCTGGAGGCCTTGATGAAACAGCCGCCAAAGCTGCAAGCTTCGCGCCTCGTCCGCCGCGCGAGAGAGCAGGGCATCGCCTTGCCGGTCATGCTGGTGATCCTGGCGGTCATGCTGGTCGGCAGCGTGTACTTGCTGAAGTCCAGCCACTCGACCGCACTGGCGACCGGCAACCTGGCCTATGATGCCACCCTGAACCGCGCCGCCGATCTTGGCCTCCACCAGGGCTTCCAGTGGCTGAGCACCACGGCCGCCACCAACAAGGCAGCGCTGCAAGCCGACGATACGGATGATGGCTATCATGCCTCGCTGAATACGAAGCTGACGCCGCACGACGACGATTTCTGGGATAACGCGAAGACCGTCACCGATGCCGGCGGCAACAGCATCCAGTACGTGGTGCACCGCATGTGCCTGCACGACGGCCGTTACGACGACAAAACCAACCGCTGCGTGCAGACATCCTCGGTGCGAGGGAGCCTCGGCAACGCGGTGGCGCTGGGCGAGAGTCTGGCGTCGGATGCGCCCAGCTTCGACGGCGCGCCGCAAATCCATTATGTGATCGCCTCGCGCATCAACGGGCCGCGGGGCAGCAACGTGATCAACCAGATGATCGTGCTGATCGGCGCGTAAGGCCGTCTACCTATGAAAAAACTTCTCGCGTTCTTCTTCCTGGTCCTGCTCGGCGCCGGCGCTTCCGCCGCCCCGACCGCCATCGCCCAGCTGCCCCTGCTGAACATCACGGGCAGCGGCAACGTCAAGCCCAACCTGATGCTGTTGTACGATAACTCGGGTTCGATGGCTTCCAATTTCACTCCCGACTACGTAGCCGATTCTACCACCTGCCGCAACGATCTCACGATGGCGAAGGCGACGACCGGCTGTGTGTTTGGACATCCACCTTTCAACAGCGCGGATTTCAACCGCCAATACTACAATCCCAACGTTCAATACACGCCACCGGTCGATGCATTAGGGAATTCCTATACGTCGATGACGCGGGCGAATACCAGCACGTGGACAGCGGTTCCCACGGACGGTTTCGGTATCAACAACAGCAATCTGCTGAACGACCCGGAGACGAAGACCAACCTTGCCAGCGGATTCCCCGAGATCGGCTGGTGCGATTCGTCTGGCAACTGTGTTTATGGACCCGGGACGCCAACCTATTCCTACCCTAACGGCACTTACAAAAGTTCCGATAAATACACAACGACTGCGCCGTACTACTACACGATCAACGTTGCCGAGTACTGCAAAGAAGCAACGCTAGTCACCTGTAAAACAGTGTCCGTCGGCGCCCCGGCGCCGGCCGGTTATCCTTTCCCGGCTAAGGTGCGTTTTTGTAGCGACACTGCGCTGACGCTTTGCCAAGCGAAGTATGTCGGGGCGTACAAATATCCTCGCTTCTCGAGCGCAAGCAGCACCGTTACTTCGTCCTACGGCACGGTAACGATCGGCGCATCGGGTACGAGCAACGATCTGGTCATCAACAGTATCTCGGTGAGAGAGTCGAGTGGCACCGTCGTCATCACCAACGGCGCCGTGACAGCAACCGGCGGCACTACCACCCTTACTAAGCAGAGCGCACTAGCCAATTCCTTGGCCGCTTCGATCATCGCCAAGGCGGGCCTGACTCGCCAATACACCGCGTGCGTGCGCAGCCCGACTAGCAGCGCCGTGCAGGATTGCGCAAGCTTCGGCATTAACCTCCCGACCAATAACATGGTTGCCATCGTGCCCGTCGTATGTGCGACCGGCGCGACAAAGGCCAATGGAGATTGCACCGTCGTTGCGGATGGCAGCCGCAACGGTTGGACGCTCAGCGTCAATGCCCAGACCAAGACCTTGAGCAAAGGTACGGACGTTATCCCGTCCACAACGGCTGCAATTGGCGCGGGCGCCTCAATCTTCGTCCGCACCGATATCGTCTCGAGCAACAATAGTTACCCGAAAGCGGATGCCCGTACTGATTGCGCCGGTGGCACCTGCACCTACGATGAGGAAATGACCAACTTTGCCAACTGGTACGCGTATTACAAAACACGTAACCAGATGATGAAGACGGCGGTGGGTCAAGCCTTTCAGTCGCTGAATGGCAACTACAATGTCGGCATTGTTTCACTTGAATCCGCGGACGCTGAAGCAGCGAGCGGCTTCACATATCCGGCCCAATTCACCGGTACCAACCGCAGCACTTGGTATAACGCTCTTTACAAGATGAAAGGCTCCAACGCGACGCCGATGCGTAAAGCGTTGAATGCAATCGGCAAGATGTATGCGAACCAGGGAAATTTTGCCCGCCCAGCAGGATCGGAAGTCATTCAATACCCCTGCCAGCAGAACTTTGCCTTCGTTACGACAGATGGGTATTGGAACGGAAACGCCGCGACCAACGTCGCTAGCAATGACAACACCGAAAATTTATCGCGTTTTTGCAGCAAGCGCCTTGGCTGTGTCGACACGCGTACACAGAGCGCAGCCTCTCTTGCCGACGTAGCCCTGCATTGGTATAACGGCGGCTCCAGCACGGGCACAACGTCACTGCGTACCGACATCGACCCGATGACCAAAGACGGCTTAGTGCCAGCTGCCTCAGGTGACAATCAACATTTGCACATGAACACCTACGCACTCGGTCTGGGCGTCGATGGGGTGATGACCTTCGACCCTAAATACGACACAGGTGCCACCGAAGGTTCAGACTTTTACAAGCTTGTCACTGGCGTTAATACTGGCTGCCCTTGGAACAATAATGGCGCCTACGTCTGGCCTGATCCTAATACCACTGTGACTAGAACCGACGTGGCCTACCAGGAGCGCGTCGACGACTTGTGGCATGCCGCCATCAACGGCCATGGCAAGTACTTCAGCGCCTCCGATCCGACCCAGGTGGTGGATGGCCTGTCCAAGGCCCTGGCCAACATCGAAGTGCACGTCGGCGCAGCCGCGGCATCCGCGACATCGACCCCGAACATCACGCTCGAAGACAATGACATCTTCTCCGCGACCTTCACCACCGTAAAATGGTTCGGCGTGCTCACCGACCGCAAGCTGGATCCCGTCAGCGGTGAGGTGATCAAGACCATCACCTGGCACTCGAGCAATACGCTCGGCGCCAAGGTGGCGGCGGACACCGATACCCGCAAGATCAAGATGTTGGACGTCGACAACGGCGGCCTCAAGGACTTCTTGTACGCTAACCTGAACGCCACCGAAAAGGCCTGGTTCGACAACAAGTGCGGCGCGCTGGCCCAGTGCACCAACCTGTCGGCGGCCGACCGCCTGATCGTCAACGACGGCAGTAACATCGTCGACTGGCTCCGGGGGCGCCAGCAGTACGCGGACGACACCCGCCTGCGCGCCTACACGCTGTCCAGCACAAATGACGAAGGCGTGACCAGGGCGCTGCCCATCGTCCTCGGCGACATCGCCGCGTCCAAGCCGGCCTACCAGCGCGATCCGCGCAAGAACTATACGGCCGCCGGCTACGCCCAGTTCAAGGTCGACAAGGCCGGCCGCACGCCGGCGGTATTCGTCGCCGCCAACGACGGCATGCTGCATGCCTTCAACGCCGGCAACGGCGACGAGCTGTGGGCCTACCTGCCGCGCGTCACCATGAAGAAGCTGCACCTGCAGGCCAGCACGACCTACAGCACCAACCACCAGTTCAGCACCGACGGTTCGCCGGAGATCTCCGACGTCAAGATCGGCACCGAATGGCGTTCGGTGCTGGTGGCCGGCCTGAATGCCGGCGGCCGCGGCTACTATGCGCTGGACGTGACCGACCCCGCCAATCCGGTGGCCCTTTGGGAGCTGTGCGCCGACTCCAGCGTCTGCAGCGGCGGCAATTACGACGCCGACATCGGCCTTACCTTCGGCAATCCGCAGTTCGGCACCTGGAAGGACGCGTCCGGCGTCGAGCGCTGGGTCGTGTTCCTTACCTCCGGCTACAACAACATCCCGAGCACCGGCTTCAGCGGCGACGGCAAGGGTTACCTGTACGTGGTCGACGTCGCTACCGGCCGCGTGCTGAGCAAGAAGGGCACCGGCGCGGGCGACACCACCACGCCGTCGGGCCTGGCCAAGATCACGGCGATCACCAACAATCCGCTCACCGATCCGCTGGTCACCTATGTGTACGGCGGCGACAACCAGGGCAAGATGTGGCGCTTCGACTTTACCGTGCAGGGCAACCCGACGGTGGTACAGATGGGCGACGCCGGCACCGCCCAGCCGGTGACCAGCCGTCCGGAAGTGACGTTGTGCCAGATCGAGAACACCGACAGCGCGGGCGTCAAGACCGTCAGCGCCCAGAAGGTGGTGGTCTTCGGCACCGGGCGCCTGCTCGACCTGCCCGACATTGCCGACACCAACCTCCAGAGCGTCTACGTGCTCAAGGACAGCAGCACCGGTATTGCCGCGGCCAGCTGGCGCAATCCGACCGCGATGGTCGAGCAGACCCTGGCCCACCCGGCCAACACCCAGGCGTACACCATCAGCGGTGCGAGCACGAACCTCGGCAGCAAGGCCGGCTGGTTCTTCGACCTCGACCAGAACGCCGGCGAGCGGGTCAACCTGGATCCGAAGGTGGCGGCCGGCACCCTGACCGTGGTGTCGAACATGCCTTCATCCTCGTCTTCGTGTAAGGTCGGCGGCAGCAGCAATGTGTACCAGCTCAATGTCTGCACGGCGGCCCCGGTGAACAGCCAGCAGGGCATCGGCGCGATTGCCGGGACTTCGCTGTCCGGTAATTCGGCGGCGGTCGGCTTCATCATCGTGCGGCTGCCCTCAGGCGCCCTGAAGATGGTCACCACCACCGCCGACGGCAATACCATCACCTCCAGCGTGGCCCGCGCCACCGACGTGGAGGCGCACCGCGCCGGCTGGCGCCGCGTGCGCGAGTAAGCGCCTAGCGTTCGACCCGGGTCAGCACCTGGGTCGAAACCGTTCCATCTGCAGTTGTCAGGCGCATCTGTACTGGCAGCCAGTCCTGTGAAGGCGCGAGCCACAGCTCCAGGCGCGTTTGGCCCTGTGCCACCGCCTGCGCCAGATGCCAGGCGTGCAGGGTGCCAATGCCAGTAGCAACGTCTTCTTGACCCAGCAGTTGGTACTGGCTGACGCTCACTGCAACGGCATCCGCTACCGCTATCCCGATCACGTTCTGCAGCTGCTCAGAGTTGGCACGGCCGATGGCGGCTAGTTGCACTAGGACCGACGCGCGGTCCTGCATCCCGATGGTAGCTGACGCACTCACTCCGCCTGCTGAGAAGCTGACCTCGCCCGTTTCCTGGTCAAAACTAGTTCGCAACACAGTATCACCTTGCATTTCGTTGGCCTCTAAGGGGACGATGCCAGTATCGCCGCCAACGCCACGGCTAGAGAGACGGCCTGTCAGGCCGTCAAGTTCCAAAGTATAGCCCGCGCCGTCGTTTCGCCAGTCGAGGTAGGCCTGCTTGTTGGGTGCTGGCCGCCCTTGCAACACTAGGTCGTAGTACAGTCGTGCCGAGGGAGGCAGGAACGCGCGGTAGCGGTCAGGCATTTTCCGTAGGAGGCGAGTGCCAGATACCGGCTGTGTAGTAGCAGACGTGTTGTCAGCGGTAGGCGTCGGCGCGGGCATCGCCGCCGAGGAAGTTGCCACGTTGCGGGAATTAGCAGAACGCATCGGTGCTTGGACAGGTGCGTCGGGGACGTGCTGTGTTGGCTGCGCGGTTTCAGGACCAGATATGGCGGTCGGCTGGCGCTGTACATCGGCGGCACCGCTCCGCACGTGCGGCCCCAACTCCACCAGGCGCAGCGCCAGCGGCGCGGACGCCGCCATGGGCGCAATGGGCCCCGGCGCGCGGCGCGCGGCCAGTTCCAGCAGCGCGCCATGCAGGGCGATAGACAGCGCGCACAAGGCCAGTAGCCGGCGGTTGCGCGACAGGAAAGCGTTGGACTTCATCCCGCTAGTGTACCGCCTGGCGGCGCTGCCGCCCATCCGTGCGCCCCGGCTGCTGCCGCCGCGCGATCATGGGAACATGAACACGTCCCGCAAGCACGCGCTGCCGCTGCACCAGGTGCGGCGCTACCTCGAACCCGGCCCGGTGGTGCTGGTGTCCTCCGCCTGGCAGGGGCAGCGCGACATCATGACCATGGGCTGGCATACCGTGATGGAGTTCACGCCTTCGCTGGTCGGCTGCATCATCGCGTCCAGCAACCACAGTTTCGAGCTGGTGCGCGGCAGCCGCGAATGCGTGATCAACCTGCCGACCACCGCGCTGACCGACGCCGTGCTGGGCATCGGATCCACCAGCGGCGCCGGGATCGACAAGTTCGAGACCTACGGCCTGAGTGCCCAGCCCTCGCGGCTGGTGAGCGCGCCGGCCATCCGCGAATGCCATGCGCAGTTCGAATGCCGGCTCCATGACGACAGCCTGGTCGACAAGTACAACTTCTTCATCTGGGAAGTGGTGGCGGCGCGGGTGGCGTCGACCCCGGCGCATCCGGAAACCCTGCATTACCAGGGCGACGGCATCTTCACGCTGTCCGGGCGCGTGGTCGACCTCAGCCGGCCCGGACTGAAATAAGCTTGCCGGTCCGGCAGCATGGTTGACGGTATGACCATCGATTTGCGTGTTTTGCGCGACAGAAGGGCCGCACGATAGGGTGCTTTCCTTGACGCAACAGGATGAGTCCGGCACAGTTTGGCCTGCGTCTCTTGCCTCTCGTTCCCTACATGCCCATCGACTTCCAGCTCCCCGCCGATCCGCCCGCCCAGGTCCAGCCTCCCAGCGCCCCGTCCTTCGACGACCAGTACGCGAATGCGCGTGCGCTCGCCAATGGCGGCCAGCCCGAACTGGCCCTGGCCGCGTATTCCGCGCTGCTGACGCGCTCCCCGGGCAATGCCGACGTCCTGCTGGGCCGCGGCATCGTGTATTCGCGCCTGGGCCGCTGGAGCGAGGCGGTGGCCGACCTGAGCGCGGCCGCAAGCGTCTCGCCGGGCTATGACGACGTCTGGGAAGCCCTGGGCAATACCTGGCGCTGGAGCGAACAGCCGGCCAGGGCGCTGGAGGCCTACGAACACCTCGTGGCGCTGCGCCCGAACGACCCGGCCGCCCTGGTGGCTAGGGCGCGAGCGCAGCGCGCCCTCGGCCATGCCGCGCAAGCGCAGGCCGACCTCGAACGTGCGCGCGCCCTCGGCGGCGATGCGGGCGAGATCGACGGCCTGCTGGCCGACCTCCAGCCCGCAGCGCAGCCGGCAGTCCAGCCGAATGCGGCGCTGCCCTCCGCGGGCAATCCGGACGCCACCATCGCCGCCGGCTATTCCTGGGCCGCCGGCCTGTCCGCGAGCTGGACGGACGTCGGCAGCGGTCCGCGCTGGAACGACCAGACCGCCAGCGTGCGCCACTACATGAAGGCCGGTTCGCTGGGCTTCGAGACCCTGCGCGCGCACCGCTTCGGCCAGCAGGACATGGCCTGGGCGCTGGACGGCTACGCCAGCCTGTGGCAGGGCGCCTATGCCAACCTGCGCTACCAGCACTCGGCCACCAGCCGCCTGTTCCCGGCGAATTCGGGCCGTATCGAGGTTTGGCAGGCCCTCGGCAAGGGCTGGGAAGCCTCGCTCAGCGACGACGTGCTGGGCTTCGATGGGCGCGTCAACATCTATGGTGTCAGTCTCGCCAAGTACACCGGCAACTTCTACATTCAGCTGCGCCACCAGAACATCGTCTCGCAAGACTCGCACAGCACCGGCGACCGCCTGCTGGCGCGCTGGTACTACACGGGCGAGGCCGACAACTATCTTGAATTGAGCGCCAACAGCGGCCGCAGCGACGATCCCCTCAGCCTGGTCGGCGGGCGCGCCCGTTCGGGCGGCGGCGGTGTCGCCTGGGTGCGTTACTTCAGCCCGCAATGGGGCGGCAAGATCGGCGCCAGCTTCTCGCGCGCCGCCGCCACCGGCGCCAGCTCGGGCAATGAGCGCGGCTTGACCTTCGCGCTGTATCGCCGATGGTAGCCGTCGTCGAAAAGCCGCCGGCGCCCGTCAAGGAGCTCGGCCCGGTACGCCGCGCGCTCGGCGCCGCCCTTGGCGAGGTCCTGAGCTGCCTGCCGGCCCTGATGCTGGCCTGGCTGTGCCTGCGCGTGGCCGAGACTTCGCACGTGGCCGGCGGGATCAAGGTGTCCATCCTGTTCGGCCCCGCGCTTGCCAACGACCTGCTGTCGCTGCTGCGCTATGGTTTCCTGTTCCTGCTGGGCGCGCCGCTGCTGGCGCTGGTGCCGGCGCGGCGCTGGCGGATTGCGATCCTCGGTGTCTGCTGGTCGGCGCTGCTGGCCGCCCAGGCCGGCCTGCTGCAATACCAGTGGATCGCCGGCGTGCCGCTGGGCGCCGACCTGTTCGGCTATACGCGGGCCGAGGTCGCGACCACGGTCGGCGGCGGCTGGCGGGTGTATCCGCCGCTGGTGGTGGCCCTGCTGTCCGCCCTGGCCGTGCTGTGGGTGGCGCTGAATGCCTGCAGCCGCCCGTGGTGGCCGCGCGCCGGCGCGGGCCGGACCCTGGTCGCGGGCGCCGTCAGCCTGCTGGCCTTCGCCTTCCTGCCCGACCATTTCGCGCCGCCGGCCGCCCAGAGCGAAGCCAGCGTCGACTACCTGCTGAACAAGACGGCCTATTTTGCCGACCGCAACCTGGCCCACCTGACGGGCACGGGCGGCGCCGGCGAGTTCGAACACGGCAAGGGCGATCTGCCCTGGGCCGGCAAGGACCCGCGCTATCCCTTCGCGCATGCGGACCGCACGCCGGATACCCTGGGCCCGCTGTTCGCGCGCCAGTCCGCGACGCCGCCCAACCTGGTCTTCATCATTGTCGAAGGCCTGGGCCGCAACTTCTCCGGTCCCGGCGCGCGCCTGGGCAGCTTCACGCCCTTCCTGGACGAACTGGCCGGGCGCAGCCTGTATTTCGAAAACTTCCTGTCCGGCCAGGGCCGCACCTTCGGCGTGTTGACCACGGTGTTCGGTTCGCTGCCTTTCGGCGACAACGGCCTGGCCGCGCTCGGCGACAAGATGCCGCGCCATGCTTCGCTGCTGAGCGTCCTGAAGTCGCAGGGCTACCGCCTGAACTTCTACAGCGGCTCGAACCTGGAGTTCGACAACGAAGGCCTGTTCCTGCGCCACGAAGGCGTGGACAGTTTCGTGAGCGAACGCGATTACGGCCCGCCGGCCCAGCGCAGCAACGAGTGGGGCTATCCGGACGGCGAGCTGGTCGACATGGCCTTGCGCCGCCAGGGCCGCGAGCAAGCTGCGCCTACGGTCTCGATCATCCAGACTACCAGCATGCACGATCCCTTCACCTTCCCGGACAAGCCGCGCTATCTGGAGAAAGTGGGGCAGCGCCTGGCCCAGCTGGGCATCGCCGGCAACGCCAACCCGGGCTATGCGGCCCAGCGCGAGATCTTCGCCTCCATCCTCTACACCGACGATGCGTTGCGCCGCTACTTCGAGGGCGCCGCGCGCCTGCCGGGTTACGAGAACACCATCTTCATCATCACCGGCGACCACCGCCTGCCCGAGCTGCCGATGGACACCCGCATCGAGCGCTACCACGTGCCGCTGATCGTGTATTCGCCGATGCTGAAGGCGCCGCGCGCGGTCAAGGCGATGTCCTCGCAGTTCGACATTGCGCCCTCGCTGCTGGCCTATTTGTCGAACAACTACGGCATGAAGTCGCCTTCCGAAGTCAGCTGGCTCGGCACCGGGCTCGATACCGAGACCAGCTTCCGCAACCTGCACGTAATCCCGCTGAAGCAAACCAAGACGGAACTCAGCGACTTCGTCTCCGGTTCGGTCTACCTGGCCCAGGGCCGGCTGTATGCGCTGGCCGACGGCCTGCTGACCGACCGCGCCCCCGACGGCAAGGCGCTGGCCACGGCGCGCAGCCAGTTCGAGGGCTTCCTGCAGGCCAACCGTGTGGCGGCCCGCGCGCCGGCGCTGACGCCGCCCGGCGCGATCGAAGCGCTGGCGCCTTACCGCGCCGAGGTGCGCAGCCTGCGCAGCGTGGCGCTGGCGGCCGAGGGCGGGGTCGGCGTCTCGGGCGTCAAACGCGCCGCCGCGCCGGGGCCGGACGGCGCCGCCGTGATCGAAGCGACCATGAGCAACCAGTCGACCTCCACCTCGCAGCCTTTCGTGCCGTTACTGGTGATCAGCGACGCCGGCGGGCTGGAAGTCGGCGAGGCCGCCGGCGAACTGCAGACGCTGGCGCCGGGCGCCACGCTGAAGGTGGCGCTGCCGGCCAAGCTGGGCAAGCTGCCGCACGGGACCTATTTCGTGTCCATGATTCCCTCGCATCCGGAGACCGGCCGTTCGATCGGCATCGGCCAGTATCACGTGGAGATGAAGCTGTGATGCGCAGCCTGGTCCTGGCAGTCTTGCTGTGCGCGGGTGGCGCGCAGGCTGCCGACCTGGGCGCAACCGCCGCCGGCCCGCGTGCGATCTGGACCTGGGAAGGCGAGTCCTACGCCATGCTGGAAAGCGAGGGCACGGCGGCCCAGGGCATCGCCTTCCTGAAGTCCAAGGCGATCGGCACCATGTATTTGTATGCCGACGCCTACCGCGGCCGCAACCTGATCGCTTCCCAGCCGCAGGCCTACCGCCGGCTGCTGCGCCGCATGCACGCCGCCGGACTCAAGGTCTATGCGCTGCTGGGCTCGGGCTACCTGAACACGGAACGCTACGTGCTGCCGCGCCACCGCGAGGAGGCCGTGGCCATGCTTCAGCGCGTGCTCGACTACAACAAGGCCGCGGCGCCGGAAGAACGCTTCGACGGCATCAACCTCGACATCGAGCCGCACATCCTGGCCGAGTGGTCGACGCGCAAGATGGCATTGCTGGCCAACTTCGTCGAGATGTCGGACGCGCTGATGCGGGTGAAGGCCGCCTCCGGCCAGGACTTGCCGATGGGTCCTGCGATCCCGTTCTGGCTGGACGGCATCCAGCTCGAGTGGAAGGGCCAGCGCAAGCCCGTCAGCCAGCACGTGCAGGACATCTACGATTTCGTGGCGCTGATGGATTACCGCGACCACGCAGAGGGCGGCGACGGCCTGGTCAGCCATGCGATGGACGAGCTCACGTATGGCGAGGCGATCGGCCGGCCGGTGATGATCGGCATCGAGACCATGCCCAACGAACTGAAAAAGGTGTCCTTCCACCACCTGCGCGAGGCCGAGCTCGAGCGCGAGCTGGCGGCGACCTCGCGCGGCGTGGGGCGGATGCGTTCCTTCGGCGGCTATGTCGTGCACCACTACGCGGCCTACCGCCGCTGGCTCGGCCTCGACTAGACGCTTTTGCCGGCCGGCCCGCGCACCACCAGCACCGGAATCGCGCAGGTCTCCAGCACCTTCGAAGTTTCGCTGCCGAGCAGGCGTGCGCGCAGGCCGCCCTTGCCGTGCGAGCCCATCACGATCAGGTCGCACTGGCGGTCGCGCGCGGTTTCGACGATGGCCGCGGCCGGGCTGTCGCGGTGGACCAGCAGGGTTTCGCAGGGTACGCCGGCTTCCCCGGCGCGGCGCGCGATCCAGGCCAGTGCGTCGTCACCGGCCTGCTCGCGTTCGTTCAGCCAGGCGGCGCGCACCGGGTCTTCTTCTGCGAGCGGGTTCAGGCGGTCGGGCGGCCCGGCATGCAGGCCAAGGATGGATCCTCCGCCCAGTTGCGCCAGTTCGAGGGCGGCGGCAAGGGCGGCGGTGCACAGTTCGGTGCCGTCGGTGGGCACGAGGATGCGCTGGTACATGGTGTTCAGCCCGATGCGCTTCAGCGGTGCACCAGCACCGGGATCGTGCTGTGCACCAGCACCTTCTGGGTCTCGCTGCCCAGCAGCAGGCCCTTGAGGCCATGGCGCCCGTGGGAGGCCATCACGATCAGGTCGCAGCCGAGGCGCGCGGCGGTGGCGACGATGGCGGCATAGGGATCGTCGTCGACCGCATGCTCGCCGCGGCAGGGCACCCCGGACTGCCGCGCGGCGCTGTCGATGTCGGCCAGGATGCGCCGCGCGCGTCCTTCGCTGGCGGCGGCATAGCGCTCGGGCGTCTCTTCGATCATCTCGCTGCTCGTGCTGAGCACGTGGAACTCGGGCGTGACCGTCAGGCCCACCACTTCGGCGCCGACTTCGCGGGCAAACTCGACCCCGGCCAGGATGGCGCGCTGGGAGGCTTCGGAACCGTCGCTGGGGATCAGGATGCGTTTGTACATGGCCGTCCCTCCATGGATGCGCCGCCCGGCATGGGGCGGCTCACTCAGGATCGCGGATATGCACTTTGCATGGCTTGAGCTGAATCAAAAGCGAATTCGCCCTCGACGGCAATGCGGCCGCCGGCTTCGACCGTGCAGCGGCCGTCCGCCAGGCTGGCCGCCAGCGCCACGTCCAGGCCGAGTGCGATGGGCGCGCGGAAGCGTCCGTCCAGCTGCGCCAGCGGGCGTCCGCCTGCGCGCTCCAGCTCGGCGCAGGTCCGGCCCAGGGTCTGCATGCCATGGATGATGGGCGCGTCCAGGCCCATCAGGCGCGCCGACCACGGCCACAGGTGGATCGGGTTCCAGTCGCCGGACAGGGCGGCATAGGCGCGGCCGCTGGCGGCGGACAAATGCCAGCCGGCGACCGGCGCCAGTGCCGGCGCCGCCTCCGCCGTGCGCCGCGAGGAGCCGCCGCGCTTGCCGCGCACCACCAGGTAGGTGCTGCGGCAGGAAAACACCAGCTGGCCGTCCTGGCTCGCCCGGGTGTCCAGCACCGCATGCACGGCGCCGTTGGCGGCCGGCGCTGCGATGCCGACCTCGGTCGCCAGCTCCAGCGGGCGCCCGGCAAGCGGCTGCACACCGGCGCGCAGCGCATTGTCGACGTGGATCGCGCCCACCAGGCGGAAAGGGAAGGCGGCGCTCAGCATGGTCGCCAGGTGGGCGCGCTGGGCCAGCAGGTAATAATAGGTAAGCGGCACCCGCTCGCCGCCAAAGCCGAGCGCGGCCCGGTAGCGCGCCACCTGTTCCCGATCGACCTGGTCGAGCAGGTAGCGGGTGGCGATCGGCGCCGCGGCCGCGCCGGAAGCGGGGCGCTTGAACAGGGCCCGCAGCAGGGTGGCGGCGGAAAGTGTCGGCAGATTCTGGAGCATGGCCGCATTGTGCATGAAATCCGGATTGTTACCAGGGAATACTTGTTAGTTCTAACTTTCCCTTGTAACATATCGTTTTCGATATAAAGAATCACCTGTATATACGAGGATGGAATGAAGAAGTACGTATTTGCCTTGACCGCATTGTCGGCGGCCGGCCTGGCGCCGGCCCAGGAAGTCGTCCGTATCGGCCACGTGGCCGCCATGACGGGACCGGTGGCCCACTTCGGCAAGGACAGCGAAAACGGCGTGCGCATGGCGATCGAAGCGCTGAACGCGCGCGGCGCCAGCATCGCCGGGCGCAAAGTGAAATGGGTGCTCGCGCCCGAAGATGACGCCGGCGAGCCGAAGCAGGCCACCGCCGCCGCCCAGAAGCTGGCCGATGCGAAAGTCAACGGCGTGATCGGGCACGAGACCTCGGGCACCACAATCCCGGCCTCGAAGATCTACTTCGATGCCGGCATCCCGCAGATCACCGCCTCGTCGACCAATCCGGCGTACACGAAGCAGGGCTTCAACACCACCTTCCGCGTGGTCGCCAACGACATCCAGCTGGGCCGCGCGTTGGGCCGCTACGCCGTCAAGAACATGGCCGCCAAGCGCGTCGCCGTGATCGACGACCGTACTGCCTACGGCCAGGGCCTGGTGACCGAGTTCGTCAACGGCCTGCGCCAGCAGGGCATGAACGTGGTGGCCAAGGAGTTCACCAACGACAAGGCGACCGATTTCTCGGCCATCCTGACCCGCATCCGCGCCAGCAACCCCGACCTGGTCTTCTTCGGCGGGATGAACGCGGTGGCCGGCCCGATGCTGCGCCAGATGAAGCAGCTCGGCCTGAACGTCAAGATGATGGGCGGCGACGGCATCTGCTCGGACGAGATGCACAAGCTTTCCGGCGGCACCATGGCCGACGGCCAGGTAGTGTGCGCGGAAGCGGGCGGCGTCGAGGCGGCCGGCAAGGCCGGCATGGACAAGTTCCGCGCGGATTACAAGAAGCGCTTCGGCATCGACGTCCAGATCATCGCGCCGTATTCGTATGACGCGACCCTGATCCTGGCCGAGGCGATGAACAAGGCGGGTTCCTCGGCGCCGGCGAAGTACCTGCCGGAGCTGGCGAAGCTCCGCTACAAGGGCGTGACCGGCAACATCGCCTTCGACCCGCAGGGCGACATCCGCGACGGCACCATCACCCTGTACACCTTCAAGGGCGGCCACCGCACCGAGATCGCGGTGACCAAGTAAGTCCTAGTCTGCGCGCGGCGCCAGCAGCGCCGTTTCAATGAGCTTGCGGGTCGCGCGCAGCACCTCTTCCGACAGCACCGGATCGCCCTTGACGGCGCCGCGCGCCAGCGCCTGGGCGCCCACCATGGCCGCCACCAGCGTCAGCGCGCGCGCCCGGGCGTCCTCGCCCGGCGCCATGCCGTGCTCGAAGGCGCCCGCCATCGTCTGGATACCTTCCGCAAAGCGGGCGCTGATGGCGCGGTCCTGGCGTCCGATTTCGCTGGCCGAGGCGGCCACCGGGCAGTTGCCCGCATAGTCGTCGCGCCCGGCTGGCGACAGGTAGCCGTCGAGGAAGCGCGCCAGGCCGCTAGGGCCTTCCGCGCTGGCTTCGTCGAGGCCGGCGCAGGTCCGATCGAGCCCATGCGCGAGGGCAGCCAGCGCCAGCTCTTCCTTCGAGCGGAAGTGGGCGTACAGGGCGCCATGGGTGAGCCCGGCCGCCTTGCTGATCTCCGCTACGCCGACGCCGTCGATGCCGCGCTCGCGTATGAGTTTGCTTGCGGCGCGGACCAGGGCATCCCTGTTCTCGGCGGCTTTTTCCTTGCTGATTCTCATAGCGCCGCAGTATAAGCCTCGCCCGTGCGCGACGATGTAGCGAAATTGGCGACACAGCCAGCCGCGAATCCGGCCGGCAAGGGGAAGCGGCGCTTCGTCCAAAACTGCTATTCTGAAAAGAGGATGGCAAGCTGGAGACGAATCACGATGCACATGCAGGACCCAAGGCCCGACGCGCCCTATTATGTCGTGCTGAACGCCGGCTCGGGCCGCACCGACACCGAGCTGCGCTGCGCCATCATCCGCGAGGTGCTGGAAGGGGCGGGGCGGCGTTGCGAGATCGAGGTGGTGCGCGAGGGCGCGCGCATGCCGGCCACCGCGGCCGAGGTGGCTGAGCGCGCTGCACGCGACGGCGCGATCCTGGTCGCGGCCGGCGGCGACGGCACCCTGAACGCGGTCGCGCACGAGGCGGTGCGCCACGGCTGCGTGTTCGGCGTTCTGCCCCAGGGCACTTTCAATTATTTCGGCCGCACCCACGGCATACCCGAAGACCTGCGCGATGCTGTGCACGCGCTGCTGCGCGCCCGCGTGCGCCACGTGCAGATCGGGATGGTCAACCAACGCAGCTTCCTGGTGAATGCCAGCGTCGGCCTGTATCCCCGCCTGCTGGAAGAGCGCGAGATCGATAAGCGCCAGTTCGGGCGCAGCCGCGTGGTGGCGCTGATCTCGGCCCTGAAGACGGCGCTGGGGCGGCACCGCAACCTGCGCATCCACCTCGAACTGGACGGGCGGACGCACCGCCTGCGCACGCCGACCCTATTTGTCGGCAACAACCGCCTGCAGATGGAGCAGGTCGGCATGCAGCCGCTCGATCATGCGGTGGAAGAGGGCAGGCTGGCGGCGATCGCGCCGCGCCCGGTGGGCAAGCTGCGCATGCTCGGGCTGCTGCTGCGCGGCGCGCTGGGGCGCCTGGGCGAGGCGGAGGACGTGACCGCCTTCGCCTTCCGCAGCATGACGGTGCGTGCGCCGCTGCTGTCCAGCCGGCGCAAGATCAAGGTGGCGGCCGACGGCGAGGTCTGCGAGCTGGAACTGCCGCTGCGCTTCGAGGCGCTCGAAGGCAGGCTGGCGCTGCTGGTCGCGGATCCGCTGGAACCGGCGCCGGACCCGGGCGCCGGCGACAAGGACACGGCCGCCTTCTGGTCAGCCGCGCAGTAGGTTCTTGAGGTCCGCCAGCGGCAGCGGACGGCCCAGCAGATAGCCCTGGGCCTCGTCGCAGGAGGCCGCGCGCAGGAAGTCCAGCACCTCGGTGGTTTCCACGCCTTCCGCCACCACGTGCATCTGCAGCGCGTGCGCCATGTCGACGAAGGCTTTCACGAAATCGAAGGCGCTGATGCGGCCGTCGTCCTGCAGCACGAAGGATCGGTCCAGCTTGAGCACGTCGATCGGCAGGCGGCGCAGGTAGGCCAGGCCGGAATAGCCGGTGCCGAAATCGTCGACGGCCAGCTTCACGCCGAGAGCCTGCAGCTCGCCCAGCATGGCGGCGGTGCGTTCCAGGTCTTCGATCAGGGCGCTCTCGGTCAGCTCCAGCTCCAGCGCGACCGGGGCCAGGCCGGCGTCGGCCAGCGCCTCGCGCACCTCGGCCGCGAAGGCCGGCTGGGCCAGCTGGCGCGCCGAGACGTTCACCGACACCCGGATCGGGCGCCCGAACTCGTCGATCAGGCGGCGCGTCTGGCGGCAGGCTTCGCGCAGCACCCAGCGCCCGATCGGCACGATCAGCCCGGTCTCTTCGGCGATGCCGATGAACTGCTGCGGCGGCACCATGCCCTGCTGCGGATGGCGCCAGCGGATCAGCGCCTCCATCCCCACTACCTCCATGCTGCGCAGATCGACGCGCGGCTGGTAGTGCAGCTCGAATTCCTCGCGCGCCAGCGCCGGCCGCAGCGACAGCTCGAGCGCCATGCGCGAGCGCGCCGCCACCGTCATCGCCGGCTCGAAGAAGCGGTAGCGGTTGCGGCCCTCGGCCTTGGCGCGGTACATCGCCGTGTCGGCGGTCTGGAACAGCAGCTCGCGCGTGGCGGCGTCGCGCGGGTACATGCTGATGCCGATCGAGGCGCCCACCACCACGTCCTGCGCACCGACCGTGACCGGCAGGGTCAGTACCTCGAGCAGCTTGGCCGCGATCGCCGCCGCAGCATCGCTCCCGCCGCCGCTTTCGGCCGCCACCACGAATTCGTCGCCGCCCAGGCGCGCCACCACGTCGGCCGGGCGCAGCACCCTGCGCAGGCGCGTGGCGACTTCACACAGCAGGACGTCGCCGTATTCGTGGCCGAAGGAGTCGTTGACTTCCTTGAAGCGGTCGAGATCGAGGAACATCACCGCCACCGTGCGGCCCGGCGCGCAATCGTCGAGCATGCGCTGCAGGCGTTCGTGCAGCAGGGCGCGGTTCGGCAGCCCGGTCAGGGTGTCGTGGGTGGCCAGGTGGCGCAGCTGGCGGTCGGCGTCCTCGCGCTCGGTCAGGTCGCGGATGATGGCCTGGAAGAATTCCTGGCCGTTGTCCTCGAAGCGCGAAACGTGGACCTCGGCCGGAAAGGTGCTGCCGTCCTTGCGCCGCTTGAGGATGCGCAGCAGGTGGGTCTGGCCCTGGCGCAGGCTGTCGGCCAGCTCGGGCCCATAGTGGAAGTTGCTGTCGATCGCGCGCGCGGACATGCCGATCAACTCGTCCTCGCGGTAGCCGAAGTGGGCGCAGGCGCGGCCGTTGGCGGCCACGATGCGCAGCTGGCCGTCGGCGATCAGGATGCTGTCGCCGGCCTGCTGGAACAGGTTGCGGAAGCGCTGCTCGCTCTTGCGCAGCGCTTCTTCGGCGAGGCGCTTCTCGGTGATGTCGTGGAAGTAGACCGACAGCCCGTCGGCGGTCGGGTAGGCGCGCGCCTCGAGCCAGGTGGCCGATGGCTCCCACCAGGTTTCCATCGCTGTCGGTTCGCCGGTGTCCATGGCGGCCCGGTAGTTGGCAAGCAATTCCGTTCCAGCCAGGCTGGGCGCCACCTCCAGCAAGTGCCGGCCGATGCTGGGCTCCACTTCGACCCCGACGAAGCTGGCGGCTTTGCGGTTGGCGTAGATGATGCGCCAGTCGCGGTCGACGGCAAAGAAGGCGTCGCCGATACTCTCCAGCATGGCGTTCATGCGCTCGCGCGAGCGCTTCAGCTCTTCCAGGGCGTCGTCGATGCGCAGCTGCGGGTCTGCGACGAGGGATTTCGGGGCCGGCGCGTTCATGGTAGGAGGGAAAGGTGATATGCACGCAGGGTAGCCCTGCAGAGGCAGTATAGGCTTTCCGTGCGGAAACAGCCAGCGCCTGCGGCATGGATACGACAGTTCAAGAACCCTGGGATGGCCGGCGGATGCGAGTGCGCGGCGGACATTGCGCCCGCCGCTGAGGGAAGGGCTTACTTCTGCTGCTTGTTGCCCTGTTGCTGATTTAAATTTCCTCCTTGCTGACTGTTGCCCGGCTCCACCTGACCGCGCTGGGAGCGTCCCTGGGCTGGAGTACCGCCCGGTTGGCCGGCTTTGGCCGATTGCAAGTTACCCGAGTCGGCGAGGTCGGGCGATCCGATGCCGCCGTCGCGGCCGCCGTCGTTGAGATTGCCAGTGGTGCCGGTCTTGCCAGCGCTACTGGTGCCCACGCCGCTCAATTCATCGACATTGCGGCTCTTCGTGCCTTTACCTTTGTATTCCTGGTTACTTGGCATTCTTTCTCCTTGTCCCGTGCCGGAAACTTCATGCTAGCCGCATTGCTGATAGTCGCAATCGGAAAATAGGGGGTGGATTTGTAGGACCTCTCGGACATGACATTGACAAATTAGCCAAAGCATGGCGCAATCCGGGGTCGGCCGCGTGGCCTCAAGCAGGATAGCGATGAGCAGAAGCAGCACAGGGAAGAGCCGGGGAACGGGACGGGCAACGCTGGAGGAAGTGGCGCGGCTGGCGGGGGTGTCGACCATGACCGCCTCGCGCGCGCTCAGCCGGCCGCAGCTGGTCTCGGATGCGACCCGCGCCAGGGTCGAGCAGGCGGTGCTGGAGCTCGGCTATGTGCCGAACCGGGCGGCGCGGGCGCTGGCGTCGAGCCAGTCGCGCGTGATCGTGGCGCTGGTGCCTTCGCTGGCGAATGCCGTGTTCACGGCAGTGCTGGACGGGATCCAGGACGCCGTCGAGGCCAGCCAGTACCAGCTCCTGATCGGCAATACCCACTATTCGGACGCCGAGGAAGAAAAGCTGCTGCGCACCTACCTGCAATCCGACCCCGACGGCATCCTGCTGCCGGGCCTGAGCCACAGCCCCGAAGTCGCGGCCATGCTCGAAACGCTGCAAGTGCCGGTAGTGGCCATGATGGACCTGGCGGAGAAGCCCTCGGCACTGTCGGTCGGCTTTTCCCAGCTCGACGCCGGCATGGCCCTGACGCGCCACCTGCTCGGCAAGGGCTACCGGCGCATCGCCTTCGTCGGCGCCCAGCTCGACGAACGCACCCTGCGCCGCGCCGACGGCTGGCGCCTGGCGATGCAGGAGGCGGGCCTGTTCGATCCGCGCCTCGAAGTCATGACGCCGGCACCCTCGACGCTTGCCCTCGGTGCGGAGCTGATGCGGCGCGTGCTGGCCGAGCTGCCGGATTGCGACGCCGTCTTCTTCTGCAACGACGACCTCGCCCACGGCGCGATCTTCCACTGCCAGCGCGCCGGCATTGCCGTGCCGGGCCGGATCGCGGTGGCCGGCTTCAACGACCTGCCGGCGTCCAGCCTGCTGGTGCCCTCGCTGACCACGGTCGCCACGCCGCGTTACCAGGTCGGCTACCAGGCGGCGTCGCTGCTGCTGGACCTCATTGCCGGCAAGCCGCCGAAGGCGCGCCGCATCGACCTCGGTTTCACGCTGCGCGAACGCGAGAGCGCTTAAGAGAGGTCTAAGCCGCGGCGCCGCGTTCATTCGGCCGGCACCAGCACTTCCAGCCGGTAGCGGCGTCCGGGCGCGATGCCGTCGACGCGCGCCGCCGGCTGTTCCACGCCGTCGAGCCAGAGACGCAGCTGCCTGGTGTCGCCGCGCCGCACCTGCACGTCGAACTCGGCGCCGCGGAAGCGCCGCTGTACACGCATGCCAGGCCAGCCCGCAGGCAGCTGCGGCGCCACCGTCAGACCGCGCGCATCGCCCCTCAGGCCGCACAAGCCCTCGACCACGCTGCGATAGGCCCAGGACACGGTGCCGGTGTTGAACAGCTGGCTGGAACGGCCTGCGGTGCGCGGAATTTCCTTCACCGCGCCGCGATAATAGTTGGGAATGTAGACCGGCATCTGGCCGCGGCGCAGCAGGTCGTCCTGATCCGGCCCTGGGATCATTTTGCGCAGCGCGTCGAAGGCGCGGTCCGGCTCGCCGATCGCGTACATGGCATGGACCCAGAACGCGGCCGCGTGGTTGTAGACGGCGCCGTTCTCGGCGGAACCGGGATGCTTCTGCGTGACGCGGCCGATGTCCTCGCGCATGGCGCTGAAGGGCGGCGCGAACATCTGCATGCCGTAGCGTGTGTTTAGCTCGGCCTCGACTTCCTTCAGCATGGAAGCGCTCTGCGCGGCCGAAGGCGTACCGGCCAGCAGGGCCCAGCTCTGCGGGTTGAGCCAGATGCGGCCTTCGTGGTCGGCCGCGGTGCCGAACACCACGTTGTCGTCGGTGATGCCGCGCGCGTACCAGGCGCCGTCCCACAAATGGGTGTTGGCGGCGGCGTTCATGGCAGCGCAGCCGCTGGCATAGCGGTCCGCCAGCGACGCTTCGCCGCGGGCGGCGCAGACCGCCGACCACAAACCGAGTGCATGGGCCGCGGCCACGGTCAGCCAGCCCGACACCCCGCGGCCCTTGTGGCCCACCATGTTCATCGGGTCGCACCAGTCGCCCTGTTCGATGAAGGACAGGCCGCGCGCGTCGCGCTTGTGCAGCAGCCAGTCCATCGCCAGCGAGATCCGGTCGAACACGCTGTGCGCACCGCCCTCGCGGTCGCTCACGATCTCGTCGAGGATGGCCAGGTCGCCGGTCTCGTCGAGGTAGGCCTGCAGGCAGACCGGCAGCCACACGCAGTGGTCGGTATGCGGCACCTGGTTGATGTACTTGAGTTCCGCGCCCTCGAACAGCAGGATCCCGTCCGGCATCGCGCCGCCGGGCTCCTGCTGGGACAGTGCGTGCAGGAAGGCGGCCCTGGTCGCGGCCGGACGCACAAAGGCCATGCCCATCGCGTCCTGCAGGTAATTGCGGGTCTGCGGGTCGGTGCTGAGGCGGTTGACGTCGCCATGGTAATAGACCTGGCGCGCCAGCCAGTGATTGACGAAGCGGTCGAAGTCCGGGTCCGGGGTTTCGATCTCTACGGCCCCGCTGCCCTCGGCGATGTAGGCGCCGTAGTCGCGGGCGGCAGCGGCGAACTGCGCTTCGCCCAGGTAGCGCCGGCCCAGATCGGCGATCTGGGCGTCGTCGAAGGCGGGGCCGAACAGGAAGCGCTTCACGGCGCCGCCGCCGGCCTCCAGGCAGAGGCGGTACTGGACGGCCGCAACCGGGGTCTCGTAGCGGGCGTCGCCGCCGGCCAGGGTATCCATGTCCAGGGCGGAGGGCAGGTGCAGGCCGCCTTCGCCCTCGAAAGCGGCCTGGCTGGCTTCCCAGGCGTCGGGTGCGTCCTCGCACAGCAGCACCGTCTTGTCCATCAGGTGGCGGTTGCGGTAGTAGTCTTCCAGCTTCTGGTAGGGCGTGATGCTGGAGGCGACGATGCCGCCGAGGTCCGCGCGGTATTCGGCCGACTGGTTCATCCACGACATGGTGCCGATCGTGAAATAGGGGTAGACACTGATCCGGCGCGGACGGCCGGAGAGGTTTTTCACCTCCAGCGTCCACAGCTCGGCCACGTTCTCGAGCGGCAGGGCCAGGCGCAGTGTCACGCGTATGCCGAACTTCTCGACTTCCCATTCGATGCTGTCCGGGCCGGCGGTGAAGGCGAAGCGGTCCGGTTCCGCGCGCACCGGCTCGTGCGGTGCCGAGAACAGCGCGCCGGTCTCCTCGTCCTTGACGTAGAAGAAGCGCCCAGGGTGGTGGGCGTAATAGGCCTGCTCCGGCTGCATGAAGCTTTTCGCCTCCAGGCAGGGCGCGTGCGAATACTTGGCCGGCTCCGGCTGCATGAACTGGGCGGTGGCATAACCGCGGCAGGTCACGTGGATCATCATGCGGCGGTTCCACAGGAAGGCCCCGGCCTGGGGCATGGCGGTGGGGCTGGTCAGGGTCTGGCGTGAGCCGTCAGGGCTGGCGTAAAGCATTGCTGTCTCCGGAGTGATGGACGGTTGCGGCCTTGCGTGCGGCCAGTTCGGCGCCCACGCGCGCCAGCAGGGGTGCATCGAGCCTGTAGAAAGCCATCGCCGCGACCGCAGCGAGGGCGAAGCCGGCCGGGATGAAGGACATCAGCCACACGATGCCGGCGCCCGAGGCGCTGCTCTGGACCGCGTTCGGGGTGTAGCCCAGTGCGGTGAACACGGCGCCGATGGTGGCCACGGCCAGCGCGGTGCCGAGCTTCTGCGAGAAGGTGGCGGCGGCGAAGGTCAGCGCGGTGGCGCGCCGTCCGGTGCGCCACTCGTTGTAGTCGGCGGTGTCGGCCAGCATGGCGAAGGCCAGCGGCGACTTCGGCCCGAGCACCAGGCCGAGGGCGGCCTGCAGCACGAACATCAGCCAGACCGCACCAGGAGGCACGAAAAAGAAGGCGCTTGACAGCACGGCCGTGGCGCTCATCAGGCCCATCATCAAGCGCTTGCGGTCGAACCAGCGGGTCAGCAGCGGCGTCATGGCGGCGCCGAGCGCGGCCGCCACCATATAGGTCGGTACGAAGGCGGCCAGCAGTTCCGGGCGTCCGACCACGTACTTCAAGTAATAGGCGGCGCCGGCGCTGCGCAGCGTGATCGTGACCATGATGGCGAGGGCCAGGACGAACAGCACCAGCCAGGGACCGTTGTGCGCCAGGTCGCGCAGTTCGCGCCGCAGGTCCGGGCGGGTACCCGGCGCCGGCGCCACGCGCTCGCGGGTGCTGGCAAAGGTCACCAGGAACAGCAGCGTGGCCGACACGCTCCAGGCCAGCATGGCCAGTTGCCAGCCGCGGCGCTCGTCGCCGGCGCCCAGCAGCGCCACCAGGGCTGGCGTGGCCGCCGTGACCAGGGTGCTGCCGCCGAAGGCGAACACGAAGCGCAGGCCGTTCAAGGTGGCGCGCTGCTGGGGATCGGCGGACATCACGCCGGACAGGGCGTTGTAGGGGATGTTGACGCAGGTGTAGCACACCATCATCAGCAGGTAGCTGGCCCAGGCCCAGGCCAGGCGGGCACCGGGAGCCAGGTCCGGCGTGGTGAAGGTGAGGACGGCGGCGCCGGCCAGCGGCACGCCCATCCATGCCAGCCAGGGCCGGAACTTGCCGTGGCGGGTCGTGGTGCGGTCGGCGGCCGCGCCGATCAGCGGGTCGGTGAAGGCGTTGATCAGCTTGACCGCCGACATCATCCCGGCAGCGGCGGCGGCCGACATGCCGAAGGTGTCGGTGTAGAAGATCAGCAGGAAGGTCGCGACATTGGTCCAGTAAAAATTGAAACCCATGTCGCCGATCCCGTAGCCGATCTTTTCGCGCCAGGACAGGGCGGTGCTGCTCACGATGCTCTTTTCCTCAAGGGCGGCTCCGATGATACCGCTAACATCCGCGAGTATGCCCGAGCCGGAAAAGGCTTGTCAATCCAGTAATGCGGGGCTGGCCTGTTCCTGAGCGAGCGGGAAGCGCAGCGTGAACACCGTCCCCTTGCCCGCGCCGTCACTGTTCGCGCTAACGCTGCCGCCGTGCAGGGCAGTCAGCTCCCTCACCAGCGCGAGCCCCAATCCGAGGCCGCCCTGGGCGCGGTCGATCCCGGTCGGACCCTGGACCAGCGCATCGAAGATCATCGGCAGGGTGTCGGCGTCGATGCCGACGCCGGTGTCGGCGACCTCGATCACGGCCTCCGATCCCGACGCATGGGCGCGCACGGCGATGCTGCCGCCGGCCGGGGTGTACTTGATCGCGTTGTGCAGCAGGTTGTCGAAGATCTGTTCGAGGCGGGTCGGATCGGCGGCGATCCACAGGCTCTCCGCGTCGACCTGCCAGGCGTGGGCGCCGGCATCGGCCAGCCTGCGGGTCTCGCAACACTGGCGCAGCAGGGCGCCGGCGTCGATGCGCTCGCGGCGCAGGCTGACCTTGCCGGACAGGATGCGGCGCACGTCCAGCAGGTCGTCGACGATGCGGGTCAGGTGGCGGACCTGGCGCCGGCCGATCTCGCGCGCGTGCGCGGCCAGCTCCGGCTTCACGCCAGGCAGGTCGAGCACCTGGACGGCGCCGGCGATGGCGGCCAGCGGGTTGCGCAGTTCGTGGCTCAGCATGGCCAGGAAGGCATCCTTGGCATTGCTCTGGGCCTCGGCATGGCGCCGCGCTTCCTGCTCGCTGCGCAGCAGGGCTTCGCGCTCGTCCTGCAGGCGCTGGCGCGCGGCGCGCTCGCGCGTCAGGTCGGCGCTGGTGAGTCTCAGGCCGTCCAGCAGCATGTCGACTTCCGCCACCATCGTCGATCCGGTCGGCGGCTCGGCACCGCCGGCCAGCGCCTGGGCGGCCACGCGCGCCTGGTCGAGCGACACCGACAGGCGCTTGGCCAGGAACACGGCGATCGCGATCGCCAGCCCCATGACGCCCAGCAGCGCCAGCGCCGCGTACAGGGTCGCAGTGCGCGCCTTGGCTTCGATCTCGACCGCCGGCACGCCGATCGCCAGCGTCCAGCCGCTCAGCGGCGCGCGGGTATAGACGCTGTAGACGTCGACCCCGTCGTGGGTCGTGTGGCGCAGCACGCCGTTCGGCTGGCGCCGCGAGGCCTGGTACAGCTCGGGGCGCACCGGCTTGCCGACCAGCTCCTCGGCGTTGCGGTTGCGGGCGATCGAGATGCCCTTGGCGTCGAAGATGGTGATGACCCAGTCGCGGCCGATGGCCTGGTCGTCGAACACGCGGCGGAAATAGCTGGCGTCGAAGATCCGGCTGACCACGTAGCGCTTGCCCAGCGCCTGCGGCACCGGCACGTCGACCGAGATCGTCGGACGCCGCGCCAGGAGGCCGATGAAGAAGCCGGACACGCGGGTCTTCTGGCTGTCGTAGAGATCCGACACCCACCTGGCCTTGTAGCCTGGCAGCGGCTGGCCCCAGGGCACGAGGGTGTTGAACAGCGGCGTGCCGTCGTAGTCGGACAGCAGGGTCCAGGACCAGGGCGTGGCGCGGTCCATCGCGCTGGCCTCGCGGTGCAGCTGGGCGAAGTCGCCGCGGCGCAGGGCTTCCGAGTTGACGATGCCGCGCAGCGAGGCTTCGGCTACCGCGATCTCGCGGTCGATCAGCAGGGCAGTGGCGCGGCCGGTCTCCTGCACGCTGCGGATGCGCGATTCCCGTTCCGAATGCAGCAGCCGCGACAAACCCACCGATGCGACGAGGGTCACCGGGACCAGGATCGCGGTGGCCATCAGGATCAGGTAGGCTCGGGCTTTCATCGGGCCGTATTGTACTAGCAACATCCTGCAGCCGCTCGCCTCTCGACCGCGCGCCCCGTGGTCGCGCGAAGCGTTAGCATGCCCGCAGCACCCACCCACTCACTCACGAGCAAAGGAGAACGGCATGGCGAAAGTATTGGTGTTGTATTACTCCACCTATGGCCACATCGAGCAGATGGCGAAGGCGGTCGCGGAAGGGGCGCGCAATGCCGGCGCGACGGTCGAACTGAAGCGGGTGCCGGAGAGGGTCCCGGAGCACATCGCCCGCCCGGCGCACTTCAAGCTCGACCAGCAGGCGCCGATCGCCACCGTCGACGAGCTACCGGACTACGACGCCATCATCGTCGGCACGCCGACCCGCTATGGCCGCATGGCTTCGCAGATGGCGGCCTTCCTCGACCAGACCGGCGGCCTGTGGGCGCGCGGCGCCCTGAACGGCAAGGTGGGCGCGGCCTTCACCTCGACCGCGACCCAGCACGGCGGCCAGGAGACCACCCAGTTCTCGATCCTCACCAACCTGCTGCACCTGGGGATGGTGGTGGTCGGCCTGCCGTACAGCTTCCAGGGCCAGATGACGCTGGACGAGATCACCGGCGGCAGCCCCTACGGCGCCAGCACCATCGCCGGCGGCCAGGGCCAGCGCCAGCCCAGCCAGCTGGAACTGGAGGGCGCCCGCTTCCAGGGCGACCTGGTGGCGAAGACGGCTGCCAAGCTGTTCGGCTGAGCGGGGCGCCGCAGTTCAGACCTTCATCGGCAGGATGACCACCTGCAGGCCGTCGAAGTGCAGGCGGCGCTGGATCGCCAGCGCGGCCTGGTTGTGCAGCAGGCGCGTGAACGGATTGTCCGTCTTGAACACCAGGCGGCTGGTGAAGAACACCGCGTGCGGGAATTCGGCGCTCAGTTGGCGGCACATGCCGGTGATGGTATCGACCGGATCGGTGCCGAAGCCTAGCCGCGAAGTCGCCGGGATGCCGTGGCTGCGGCAGAAGGCGGTGAAGTCGTCGAGCGTCCGCTCGCTGGCGGCGCGCAGGCGCTCGATTTCGCCGTCGCCGCCGTAGGCCTGGGCGTCGACCGTGCGCGCGCTCAGGAACACCACGTTGCGGAAATGGCCGGGGAACATGCGCTGCACCCACAGCAGCGCATGCAGGCCGCCGCCGCGCGAACTGCCGACGATGAACACGGCGGTCGGCGCCTGCGGGGCGACGGCGGGCGTATCCACGCAAGGCCCGAGGGGCTGGCCGGCGAACACGCGGTCGACTTCCTGGATGCGCTCGCGGGTGGCGCGGTAATGGGCGCGCACGGCCAGGCACAGCGCCACCACCGTGCCGGTCAGGACGATGGTGACCCAGCCGCCTTCCGTGAATTTCTCCAGGATGGTGACGAGCAGGATGCTGCCGGTGACCAGCAGACCCGTCATCGACAGCAGCAGGCGGCGCAGCCAGCCGCTCTCGCTGCGATGGCGCAGCCAGTAGCGGCATAGGCCCAGCAGCGACAGGCTGAAGGTGAGGAAGACGTTGATGCTGTACAGGACCACCAGCAGCTCGACGCGGCCACCGCTGCCCAGCAGCACAGCGGCCGCTGCGGCGCCCATCAGCAGCACGCCGTTCTGGGTCACGAGGCGGCTGGACAGATAGCGGAACTGGTGCGGCACCCAGGAATCCGCCGCCATGTTTGCCAGCACCGCCGGACCGCCCAGGAAGCCGGTATTCGCGGCCACCAGCAGCAGGCCGGCCTCGAAGGCGAGCGTCGCCGTCAGGGCGATGGCGGCGGCCGGGCCGTCCAGGCCCACGTCCGCCAGGATGGCACGGAAGGCGACCGCGTTCAGGGTCTGGCCGGCGCTCGGCATGGCGTTCCACAATAAATACAGCAGGATGATCCCGCCGGCGGTGAAGGCCAGGCTGCAGGCCATGTAGAACATGGTGGCGCGGCCGGTGCGCACGCGCGGCTCGGCCAGCGAATTGACGTTGTTCGACACCGCCTCGATGCCGGTATAGGTGCCGCCGCCCAGCGAATAGGCCTTCAGCAGCAGCGCCAGGGTGAAGAACCAGGAAGTGTCGTGCGCCAGGCCGGCCGTTTCCGTGACGGTGTCCGGCAGCAGGCCGGGGATCAGCGGCGCCTTGGCCGCGATGCCGTACACGATCAATAGCGCATGCGTGACGACGAAGCCGAGGAAGATCGGCAGCAGGATGCGAATCGATTCCTTCACCCCGCGCAGGTTCAGCCACAGGAGCAGCAGCACCAGCGCCAGCTCCGTGCCCAGCTTCCAGTGCTGGAATGCGAGCGGCAGCATCGAGAACAGGGCGTCGGCGCCGCCGGCGACCGAGATTGCCACCGTCAGCACATAGTCGACCACCAGGGCTGCGCCCGAGACCAGGCCGGCGTGCGGTCCAAGCAGGACAGTGGCGATGCGGTAGCCGCCGCCCCCGGTCGGGAACAGCTCGATCACCTGGTTGTAGGCGAAGGCGATGATGAACACGGTGACGGCCGTGGCCAGCGCCAGGTAGAGGCCGAAGTGGGTGTGCTGCCCGAGTGCCTTGAAGGCTTCTTCCGGGCCGTAGGCCGAGGACGAGAGGCCGTCGGCGCCGAGGCCGACCCAGGCCAGGAAGGCGGCCAGGGTGAGTGAGTGACGGGTTTCGGCTTTGAGCGGGTCGAGTGGACGGCCGAGGAGGGCGGTGCGCAGGTTCGTTGGCATGGGAAGTCGTGAAGATGGAACAGGCTGTCACGATAGGCTTCGGTGCCGAAAATTGTCGTAAAGGCCGGCGCCATCCATGTAAACGCGGCGTAAACGCGATGGATTTTTACGCCGCGTTTACGCCCGGATGCGACCGGATCGCTTACCATGCCGGCATGCCCACGTTCCGCCCCAACCTGGAATCGAATGACGCGCCGCTGCGCGGGCCGGTGCTGGCCGGCGCCGGCATCGGCCTCCTGACCGCGCTCGCGGCGCTGCCGCTGCTGCCCCTGCTCGACCTGGCCAACGTGGCGATGCTGTTCCTGCTGGCGGTGGTGCTGGTGGCGATCCGCTTGGGGCGGGCGCCGGCGGTGGCGGCAACCCTGGTGGCCTTCTGCGCCCTGGTGCTGGCCGCGCATCCGGCCGGTGCGGAGGGCTTCGGTCCTGGGGAGTTCCGTTACGCGGTGGCGCTGGCGGTCATGCTGGCGGTGGGCTGGATCACGGCCGGCCTGACCGCGGAATTGCGCGAGCAGGCCGTCGGCGCGGTGCGGCGGGAGGCGCGTACCCGTTCGCTGTACGAATTCGCGCGCGCCCTGCAATCCGCCCTGCTGACCGAACAGGTATTCGAGATTACCCTGCGCTTTGCCGAGCGCAGCTTCGACGCCCGCGGCGCCATGCTGCTGCCGGATGCGCAGGAACGCCTGGCCTTGCCGGCATCCGCGGCGGGCATGCCGGTGCTGAGCGTGCTGGACATGGCCGCTGCCCAGTGGGCTTACGACCACGCCAGCGCGGCCGGCGCCGGCACCGAAACGCTGCCCGGCAACCAATACGTCTACCTGCCCCTGGTGGCCACCATGCGCACCCGCGGCGTGCTGGCCCTGCGCCTGCCGGAACAGGGCATGACGATGGAGCCGGCGCAGCGCGGTCTGCTCGATGCCTTCGCGGCGCTGGCGGCGATCGCGCTGGAACGCGTCCATTACGTCGAGGTGGCGCAGGATACCGAAGTGAAGATGGAAGGCGAGCGGCTGCGCAACTCCCTGCTGGCGGCCCTGTCGCATGACCTGCGAACGCCGCTCACCGGCCTGGTCGGCCTGTCGGAATCGCTGACCCTGTCGCGGCCGATGCTGGAAGGCGCGCAGATGGAGCTGGCCACCGCGCTGCGCGACGAGGCCCGCCGCATGAGCACCCTGGTCGCCAATCTGCTGGACATGGCGCGCATCCAGAGCGGCGGTGTGCAGCTGAAGCTGGAGTGGCAGCTGGTCGAGGAACTGGTCGGCAGCGCGCTGCGGGCCTGCCGCTGGCAGCTCGGCGCCCGCACCGTCGAGACGCGCATGCCGAAGGATCTGCCGCTGCTGCGTTTCGACGCTGCGCTGCTGGAGCGGGTCCTCTGCAACCTGCTCGAGAACGCGTGCAAGTACACACCGGCCGACGCCCATATCGCGGTCGAGGCGGCGGTGGATCCCGGCGCCGGCGTGCTGCACTTGTGCGTGCGCGACGACGGCCCCGGCCTGCCGCCCGGACGCGAGGATGCGCTGTTCGAGAAATTCGTGCGCGGCCAGCAGGAGTCGCCGATCGCCGGCGTCGGCCTCGGGCTCGCGATCTGCCGCGCCATCGTCGGCGCGCATGGCGGCCGCATGCGTGCATTCAACCACGAAGGCGGCGGCGCCTGCTTTGAAGTGAGCCTGCCGCTGGGCGATCCACCGCCGCTGCCCGTGCCCGATCCCGTCGACACCGAACACCCATGAATAACGAAACTTCCCCTGTCGCCCTCATCGTCGAGGACGAACCGCAGATCCGCCGCTTTGTGCGCATGGCGCTGGAAGGCGAGGGCTGGCAGGTGCACCAGTCCGAAACTCTGAAGCGAGGCCTGATCGACGCCGGCACGCGCACGCCCGACCTGATCATCGTCGACCTCGGCCTGCCGGACGGCGACGGCGTGGAGCTGATCCGCGAGGTGCGCGGCTGGAGCCCCGTGCCCATCATCGTGCTGTCGGCGCGGGTCGACGAAAGCGACAAGATCACGGCGCTGGACGCCGGCGCCGACGACTACCTGACCAAGCCTTTCGGTATCGGCGAGCTGCTGGCGCGGGTGCGCGCGGCACTGCGGCGCCAGCACAAGGCGGCCGGTGAGCCCTCTGCGCGCATGGTCTTCGGGAAGGTGGAGGTCGATTTGCAGAAGCGCCGCGTGGAGCGCGCCGGCCTCCCGGTCCACCTGACGCCGACCGAGTACAAGCTGCTGTCCGTGCTGCTCGCGAACGTGGGCCGGGTGGTGACGGCGCCGCAGCTGCTGCGCGAGGTGTGGGGGCCGTCGAACAGCGACAACGGCCACTACGTGCGCATCTACATGGGGCATCTGCGGCAGAAGCTGGAGGACGATCCGGCGCAGCCGCGCTATTTGTTGACGGAGACGGCGGTGGGGTATCGGCTTCAGCCCTGAAGGCCGTGTTAACGATTTGCCACACAAGTAACAATCTCCCCATCCATACCGGGTTTTATAGGAAAATCCACGCCAGGTATTTTCTGTTTGACACTAATTTCGGCCCGGGTGTATAGTCCGGCCAAAGCCATGGGAACGTTTCCAAACGGAGGTCCCCGCAAATGGCAGCCGATACATTGGAGACGAGATGGTTGCAGGTCGTAGCTTGGCGCTCGCCGCCTGGCTGTGCGCATCCGCTGCGGCGGCGCATGCCGGTCCGCGGGCCGAGGTGATCCACTGGTGGACCTCGGGAGGCGAGTCGGCCGCCGTGCGCCAGGTCGCCCAGGCCTACCGCGATGCTGGCGGCACCTGGATCGACAGCGCCATCGCCGGCGGCGACCAGTCGCGCGCCGTCACCGTCAACCGCATCATCGGCGGCAATCCGCCCACCGCCGCCCAGTTCAACACCTCCAAGCAGTTCCTCGACATCATCGAGGAAGACATGCTCAACGACGTCGACGAGGTCGCGCGGCGCGAGAACTGGGATCAGCTGCTGCCCGAACCCATCGTCGGCGTCATCAAGGTCAAGGGCCACTGGTACGCCGCGCCCATGAACATCCACATGCAGACCTGGCTGTGGTATTCGAAGGCTGCCTTCGCCAAGGCCGGGGTCAAGCAGGAACCGGCCAGCGTGGACGAACTGTTCGCCGCCCTCGACAAGCTGAAGGCCGCCGGCCTGATCCCGCTGGCCCACGGCGGCCAGTCCTGGCAGGAAGTCATCCTGTTCTCGAGCATGTTATCGAACCTGGGCGGGCGCGAGCTGTATCTGAAAGTGATCCGCGACCGCGACCAGGCGGCCATCAATTCCGCCGCCTTCCGCAAGGTGCTGCTGGCCTACAAGCGCCTGCAAAACTACGTCGATCCGGCCTCGCCGGGCCGCAACTGGAACGACGCCACCGCGCTGGTCATTTCGGGCCGTGCCGGCATCCAGATCATGGGCGACTGGGCCAAGGGCGAATTCACCAACGCCGGCCAGAGCCCGGGACGCCAGTACGGCTGCATTCCCGGCCTGTCGGCCAACAGTCCCTACCTGATCCAGGGCGACGTGTTCGTGTTCCCGAAGACCGCGGACCGCGACGCCATCCAGGCCCAGAAGCTGATGGCCAGCGTGGTTCAGCGTCCGAACGTGCAGCTCCAGTTCAGCAAGCTGAAAGGTTCGCTTCCGGTGCGCCCGGACCTCGACGCCAGCGAGCTGGATGTCTGTGCGCAGAAGGGCGTGGCGATCCTGCGCGACCGCTCGCGTCCGGTGGGCGTGACCGAGGTCTACCTGACGCCGGACCAGAACGGCGCGCTGCAGGACGTCCTGACCGCCTACTGGAACACCAATATGCCGGTCGAGAAGGCGCAGAAGAGCATCGCCTCGGCGCTGCGCTATTAAGGAGGGGACCCGGATGATCGCCAGAAGCCAGCTCCGCAACATCACGCCCTACACGGCGCTGCTGCCGATGTTCGTCACGGTCCTCGTCGGCTACATCGGCGCGGGCCTGTGGACGCTGGGGATGTCGCTGACGGCCTCGCGCACCTTCCCGTCCAGCCACTTCATCGGCCTGGCCCAGTACCAGCGCCTGTTCGACAACGAGCGCTGGATGCTCTCGCTGAACAACCTTGCGGTTTACGGCCTGCTGTTCGTGCTGGCCTGCCTGGTGATCGGCTTCCTGCTGGCCGTCTTCATCGACCAGAACGTGACCGGGGAGGGTGTGCTGCGCACCGTATTCCTGTATCCATATGCGATGTCCTTCGTCGCCACCGGCCTGGTGTGGCAATGGCTGCTGCAGCCCGGCGACGGCATCGATTCCGCCGTGCGCGCGCTGGGCTGGCACGATTTCACCCTCGGCTGGATCGTCGACCAGGACATGGCGATCTACACCGTCGTCATCGCCACCGTGTGGCAGGCCTCGGGCCTGGTGATGGCGCTGATGCTGGCCGGCCTGCGCGGCGTCGACCCGGAAATCTGGAAGGCCGCGCGCCTGGACGGCATCCCGGCCTGGCGCGTCTACCTGCAGATCGTGCTGCCGATGCTGTGGCCGACGATCGCCACGGTCCTGCTGCTGCTGGCCACCGCGGTGGTGAAGCTGTACGACGCCGTGGTCGCGATGACCCAGGGCGGCCCCGGCACCGCCAGCGAAGTGCCGGCCAAGTTCATCATGGACCACCTGTTCCTGCGCTCGAACGTCGGCCTGGCTTCGGCCGGCGCGGTCGTGCTGCTGGTGCCGGTGCTGGCGCTGCTCGCGCCTTATGCCTACGCACGCAGCCGCAAGGAGGCCGCATGAACCTCAACAGCATCGCCCAGCGCCTGCCGGCCGCAGCTGCCGGGGAACGCAACGCGGTCCGCACGCGCAAGCGCCGCTTGACGCCGGCCCGCATCGGCATCTATGCCTTCCTGATCGGCGCCGCGCTGTTCTTCCTGCTGCCGCTGTACGTCATGATCGTCACCTCGTTCAAGAGCATGGACGAGATCCGCCACGGCGGCATCTTCGCGCTGCCCCTGGCCGCCACGCTGGAACCCTGGCGCCAGGCCTGGAGCACGGTGTGCACCGGCGCCGCTTGCGAAGGCCTGCGCACCGGCTTCTGGAATTCGGTGGCGATCGCGGTTCCGTCGACCATCCTCCCGATCCTGATCGGCGCCATCAACGGCTATGCGCTGTCGTTCTGGCGCCCGCGCTACGCGAACCTCCTGTTCGGCATCCTGATGGCCGGCGCCTTCGTACCGGTGCAGGTGATGATCTATCCGCTGGTGCGGGTGCTGGCGCTGGCCGGCGTGTTCGGCTCGCTGCCGGCGATCGTGCTGGTGCACCTGGTGTTCGGCATGCCGATGATGACCCTGCTGTTCCGGAATTACTACTGCTCGGTGCCGCACGAGCTGTTCCAGGCGGCGCGCGTGGACGGCGCCGGCTTCTGGCGCATTTTTATCCGCATCATGCTGCCCATGTCCCTGCCCATCATCGTGGTGGCGGCCATCATCCAGGTGACAGGCGTGTGGAACGACTACATCCTGGGCCTGGTCTTCGCGGGACGCGAGAACCTGCCGATGACGGTCCAGCTGAACAACGTGATCAACACCACCACCGGCACCCGCCTGTACAACGTGAACATGGCCGCGACCATCCTCACCGCGCTGGTGCCGCTGACCCTGTATTTCGCATCCGGCCGCTGGTTCGTGCGCGGCATCGCCGCCGGCGCAGTGAAAGGTTAAGAGGACAGCATGGCGAACGTGAACCTGCGCAAACTGAACATCATCCTGGGCGGGAAGAGCATCATCCGCGACCTCGACCTGCAGGTCGAGCCGGGCGAATTCCTGGTGCTGCTGGGGCCTTCGGGCTGCGGCAAGTCGACCCTGCTGCACAGCATCGCTGGCCTGGTCGACGCCGACTCCGGCGCGATCGAGATCGGCGGCCGCGACATGACGGACGCCGACCCCAGCGAGCGCGGGATCGGCATGGTGTTCCAGTCCTACGCGTTGTACCCGACCATGAGCGTGGAAGACAACATGTCCTTCGGCCTGAAGATCGCCGGCACGCCGAAGGCCGAGATCAAGCGCCGCGTCACGCACGCGGCGGAGATGCTGCAGCTCGACGCGCTCCTGAGCCGCAAGCCGTCCCAGCTCTCGGGCGGCCAGCGGCAGCGGGTCGCGATCGGCCGCGCGCTGGTGCGCCAGGCACAGGTGTTCCTGTTCGACGAGCCGCTGTCCAACCTCGACGCCAAGCTGCGCGCCGAACTGCGCCGTGAACTGAAGCTGCTGCACCAGAATCTCGGCTCGACCATGATCTACGTGACCCACGACCAGGTCGAGGCGATGACCCTGGCCTCGCGTATCGTCGTCATGCAGGGCGGCCAGGTGCAGCAGATCGGCACCCCGCTGGAAGTCTACGAGCGCCCGGCGAATCGTTTCGTGGCCGGCTTCCTGGGCGCGCCGGCGATGGCCTTCGTCGAGGGCCGGCTCGACGGGGAAGGGCGCTTCACGGCGGGCGAACTGGATGTGCGGCCGGGCGCCGGCTGCTGCGCGGCAGCCGCCACGGACCGCGTCGCGGTACTGGGCATACGGCCGGAACACGTGGCGATCCGCGCGGATGGCCCGATGCGCGGCGCCGTGTCCCTGGTCGAGCCGATGGGGAATCACCAGGTGGTATGGATCCGCTGCGGCGTCCATACGCTGGCGTCCCTGGTGCGCGACGACGGCGCCTTCGCGCCGGGCCAGGAAGTGCGCTTCGGCGTGGATGCGAGCCGGGTCTCGCTGTTCGATCCGCAGTCGGGAAACCGACTCTGAGCGGGCGGGATACGTTATGCTTCTGTTTTTATCGACCCTGAATTTAGTCTGAGGATCTGCCTGTGGCCACTATCAAGGATGTAGCGAAGCTAGCCGGTGTCGGACTGGGCACGGCCTCGCGCGTGGTCAGCGGCAAGGGCTCGGTGTCGCCGGCCACCTTCGAAAAGGTGAAGAAGGCCATCGACGAGCTGGGCTTCCGTCCTTCGCACGCGGCGCGCGCGCTGCTGTCCGGTTCCAGCCGCATGATCGGGGTGTATATTCCGGTGCTGAGCGGGACCTTCTACACGCCCATCCTGCAGATCATCGACACCGAACTGCGCGCCGCCGGCCTGCACATGGTGCTGGCCTTCGGCGTCGGCCTCGGCGACGAGCGGCGCCAGGCGATCGACGGCATCGAGTTCCTGATCGAACGCGGCTGCGACGGCCTGATCGTTATGACCAGCGCCCTGCAGGAAGAGGACATCCCCTCGCTGGGCATCAAGGCCGGCCAGCTGGTGGCGCTGAACCACAGCTTCGAGAGCATCGCCGAGCAGTGCTTCACGGTCGACCACACGCTGGGTGGACGGCTGGCGGCGCGTGCGCTGCTGGACCACAAGCACCGCCGCATCGCGCTGATCGAAGGCCCGCGCCGCCTCGAGGACAGCGTGGCACGTATCGACGGCTTCGACAGCGAGCTGCGCGAGCAGGGCATCGACCCCGGCAAGATCTGGCGCATCGAGAGCGACTTCTCGCCGGCTGGCGGCTGGGCCGCGGCCAAGGCGCTGCTGGAATCGGATTACCAGTGCAGCGCGCTGTTCTGCGCCAACGACGAGATGGCGGTGGGCGCGCTGTCCTACTTCCAGGAAGCCGGCGTGCGCGTGCCGCACGACCTGTCCGTGATCGGCTACGACGACACGCCCAGCGCCGCGTTTTCGGCGCCGCGCCTGACCTCGGTGCACATGCCGTGGCGCGAGATGACCCAGAACGGCATCAACGCGCTGCTGAACCTGTGCTACGACATGAAACGGCCGGTGACCCGCGACTTCCCGGTCAGCGTGACCTTGCGCGCGTCGCTGTCGAAGGCCGCCACCGGGAGGCGCAAGGCGGCCTAGGCATGCCGGAGCGGCGCCGCGCCAGGCGCTTTTTTTTGTACGGACACTGGAAAGCTTTCCAACGAGTTCAAGAACACTACTGAAGAAACGAGACCATGAGCAAACCGACCCGCACCGAACCGCAAGCGCCCAAGCGCGCCGAATTCGCCTCCGACTTCCTGTGGGGCTGCGCGACCTCGTCCTACCAGATCGAGGGCGCGGCGCACGAGGACGGGCGCGTCGAATCGATCTGGGACCGCTTTGCGGCGACCCCGGGCCGCATCAAGGACGGTTCGAGCGGGGAGGTCGCTTGCGACCACTACCACCGCTGGCCGGAGGACTTCGACATCGGCCGCGAAATGGGCCTGAACGCTTACCGCTTTTCGATTGCCTGGCCGCGCATCTTCACGGAGCCCGGCAAGGTCAACCCGAAGGGCCTGGACTTTTATTCGCGCCTGGTCGACGGCATGCTGGAACGCGGCCTGCAGCCCTGGGCCACGCTCTACCACTGGGATCTGCCGCAGTACCTGCAGGACCGCGGCGGCTGGAACGAACGCGCCACCGTCGACGCCTTCGTCGAGCTGGCCGACGCCATGACCCGCAAGCTGGGCGACCGCGTCAAGCACTGGATCACCCATAACGAGCCGTGGTGCACGTCCATCATCGGCAACTTCGAAGGCTGGCACGCGCCGGGCCTGACCGATCTCAAGACCGCGCTGCAGGTCAGCCACCACGTGCTGCTCTCGCATGGCAAGGCGGTGCCGGTGATCCGCGCCAACGTGCCGGATGCGAAGGTCGGCATCTCGCTCAGCCTGCACCCGCTGCGCGCGGCCAGCGATAACCCGCGCGATATCGCGGCGATGGAGCGGCACGACGGCCTGCGCTACCGCTGGTTCCTCGATCCGCTCTATGGCCGCGGCTATCCGGCGCAAACGCTGGAACTGGTGGGCGAGAGTGCGCCGACGGTGCTGCCGGGCGACCTGGAAGCGATCGCCGTGCCGACCGACTTCCTGGGCGTGAACTACTACTTCCCCGAGACCATCGCCGACGATCCGGCGCACGCGCCGCTGGGCGCCCGCGTGCTGGCGCCGGACTCCGACGACATCACCGCGATGGGCTGGCCGGTCGAGCCGCAGGGAATGGCCGAACTGCTGGCGCGGGTCGAGAACGACTACCACCCGGGACCGATCTACGTGACCGAGAACGGCTCCTGTTATGAGGACACCGTGAGCGAAGACGGCAGCGTGCACGACACCGAGCGCCGCCACTACCTGATGCGCCACCTGGGCGCGCTGCGCCAGGCCATCGGTGACGGCGTGCCGGTGAAGGGCTATTTCGCCTGGAGCCTGGTCGACAACTTCGAATGGGCCGAAGGCTATCAGAAGCGCTTCGGCCTGGTCCACATCGATTACACGACCCAGCAGCGGCGCCTGAAGGACAGCGCCAAGTGGTACCAGTCCTTCCTCCGGGCCGAGTAAGCGGGCGTGGGAAGAGGGTCTTTTTGTTGACAGCTTCATCAATGTCATTCACTATTGTCGGATCGCATTGGAATCGTTTCCAATGCGATCCGAAAAAGAAAACGTGGAGACCTCCCGCATGCACAAGCCCCTTCGTTCCAGCGCCCTGGCGCTCGCCATCGCACTGGCCCTGCCGGCCTTCGCCGCCCAGCCGGCATCGAAACCTCTGAACGACTGGCCGCAGGTCAGCAGCGCCTTCAAGAAGGACGCCGCCATCGAGGCGCGCGTGGCGGAAATCCTCGGCAAGATGACGCTGGCGCAGAAGGTCGGCCAGATGACCCAGCCCGAAATCAAGTCCGTGACTCCGGACGAGGTCCGCCAGTACTATATCGGCTCGGTGCTGAACGGCGGCGGCAGCTGGCCGAACAACGACAAGCATGCCAAGGCGGCCGACTGGGTGGCGATGGCGAACGCCTTCTACGACGCCTCGATGGCCACCGACATGGCGATCAAGGTGCCGGTGGTGTGGGGCACGGACGCGGTGCACGGCCATAACAACGTCTACGGCGCCACCATGTTCCCGCACAATATCGGCCTGGGCGCCGCGCGCGACCCCAAGCTGGTCGGCGAGATCGGCGCCGCCACCGCGAAGGCGGTGCGCGCCACCGGCATCGCCTGGGTGTTCGGCCCGACCCTGGCCGTGGTCCGCGACGACCGCTGGGGGCGTACCTATGAAAGCTATTCGGAAGAGCCGATGTTAGTGCGGGAATATGCCGGCGTCTACGTGAAGGGCATGCAGGATTCGTTCAGGCGGGACGCCAACACTATCGCCACCGCGAAGCACTTCATGGGCGACGGCGGCACCGACCAGGGCAAGGACCGCGGCATCAACAAGTCCAGCGAACGCGACATGATGAACATCCACGCCCAGGGCTATTACACGGCGCTGGCCGCCGGCGCCCAGACCGTGATGGCGTCCTTCAACAGCTGGGACGATGTCGCCGCCGGCAAGAATTACGGCAAGGTGCACGGCAGCCGCGCCATGCTGACCGATATCCTGAAACAGAAGATGGGCTTCGACGGTTTCGTCGTCACCGACTGGAACGGCAACGGCGAAGTCCCGGGCTGCACCGCCGCCAGCTGCGCCCAGGCCATCAACGCCGGTGTCGACATGGTGATGGTGACCGACGAGTGGAAGGCCTTCATCAAGAACACCATGGCCGACGTCGAAGCCGGCCGCATCCCGCTGGCGCGCATCGACGATGCCGTCAGCCGCATCCTGCGCGTCAAGCTGCGCGCCGGCCTGTTCGGCAAGCGCCCCTCGCAGAACGCCTATGCCGGCAAGGACGATTCCTTGCAGGCACGCGAGCTGGCGCGCCGTGCAGTCCGTGAATCGCTGGTGCTGCTGAAGAACGAAGGCCCGGCGCTGCCGCTGACGGCCGGTAAAAAAATCCTGGTGGTCGGCAAGGCTGCCGACAGCATGGCCAACCAGACCGGCGGCTGGGCGCTGACCTGGCAGGGCACGACCAATACGAATGCCGACTTCCCGCATGCAGACACGATCCTGGCCGGCATCCGCGCGGCCGCCGGCGACGCCAATGTCCGCTTCAGCCTGGACGCCAAGGACGTCAACCCGGCCGACTACGACGCCGTCATCGCCGTGATCGGCGAAGGCCCGTATGCGGAAGGCGACGGCGACATCGGCCCGTCCGGCACCCTGCGCCATAGCAGCCGTTATCCGGAAGACCTGGCCGTGCTGCAGCAGGTGACGGGCAAGGGCAAGCCGGTGGTGACGGTCTTCCTGTCCGGCCGCCCGCTGTGGGTCAACGACCTGATGAACCTGTCCGACACCTTCATCGCGGCCTGGCTGCCGGGCACGGAAGGCAAGGGGGTATCTGACCTGCTGGTCGCGGCCAAGGGTGCGAAGAGTTACGACTTCAAGGGCACGCTGTCCTTCTCCTGGCCCAAGACCGTCTGCCAGACCCCGCTCAACGTCGGCGACGCCAACTACGCGCCGCTGTTCGCCTACGGCTACGGCCTTAAAAAGGGCGCGCGTTCGCAGCTGGGCAAGCTGGATACGAACTACCCGGCCGGCGGCTGCGGCGTCTCGAACGTGTATCCGCTGTTCGGCCAGTCCGACCGCGCCAGCTTCCCGCTGCAGATCCGTAGCGGCGGCAAGGTGCAGCCGCTGGGCGCGGACCTGAACGCCACGGTCAGCCTGCCGGGCATCACGGTCACCACCGCCCAGATCAACACCCAGCAGGACGCCAAGCTGGTCACCTGGACCGGTCCGGCCGCCATCGAAGCCCATGGCATGAAGGCGCTGGCGCTGCCGGCGGCGGCGAGCAAGGATGCGGTGCTGCGCTTCGACACCATCGTGCAGTCCGCGCCCGCCGGCAAGGTGAGCATCGCGATGGGCGGCACGGCGCTCGACGCCACGGCCCTGTTCCAGCGCCTGGCCGGCAAGGGCAAGCAGGCGGTCAAGATTCCGCTGGCCTGCTTCACCGCCAAAGGCGCGGACCTGGCCAGACTCGATACCCCATTCGTCATGAGCAGCACCGGCGCCTTCGCAGCCGCCATCGGCAATATCGATGCGGTCGGCGGCGCGGCCGGCGACCAGGACACCGTCCGCTGCGAGGAGCTCCAATGAACGGGCAGGCCGGAAGCGTGCGTCTGCTCGCGGACATCGGCGGCACCAACGCCCGCTTCGCACTGCAGCAGGCCGGCGGCGACGGCTTCGCCGACATCGAAGTGCTGGCCTGCGGCGACTACCCGGCGATCGGTGACGCGGTGCGCGCCTACCTGGGCAAGGCTGCCGTGCGGGGACTGGCGGCGGACGGCGTCAGGCACGCCGCGATCGCCATCGCCAACCCGGTCGAGGGCGATGAAGTCAGCATGACCAACCACTGCTGGAGCTTTTCCATCGGCGCGCTGAAGGCGGAGCTGGGCCTGGACACTCTGCTGGTGGTGAACGATTTCGCGGCGCTGGCGATGTCGCTGCCGCACCTGAAAGCCGAGCAGCGCGAGCGCATCGGCGGCGGCGTCGAACAGGCGGGCAAGCCGATCGGTTTGATCGGCCCCGGCACCGGGCTCGGTGTGTCCGGCGTGGTGCCTTGCGGCGCGCGCTGGATCGCGCTGGCGGGCGAGGGCGGCCACGTCAGCTTTGCGCCGGTGACGAAGCAGGAGATGAAGATCCTGCAGGCGCTGTGGGAAGAGTACGGGCACGTGTCGGCCGAGCGCCTGCTGTCCGGCCTCGGCCTGGAACTGATCCACCGCGCGCTGGCCGGCCAGCGCCTGAGCGCTCCCGAGATCACCGGCCGGGCGCTGGACGGCAGCAGCGTGGCCTGCCGCGAGACCGTCGAGACCTTCTGCGCGGTGCTGGGCAGCGTGGCCGGCAATGTCGCGCTCACGCTGGGCGCCACCGGCGGCATGTACATCGGCGGCGGCATCGTGCCGCGCTTGGGCAGCCTGTTCACCGGCTCGCGCTTCCGCGAACGCTTCGAGGGCAAGGGCCGGCTGTCTGGCTACCTGGCGCGGATCCCGACCTGGCTGATCACCGAGGAATACCCGGCGCTGCGCGGGGTCGCGGCGATGCTGGACGATGAACTGAACCTACAACGATAACAAGCAAACGAGGAGACAACATGGCACAAACCGCACCGAATACGGCGATCTCGCCGACGACGCAGGCGACCGGCAGCAACACCGGCCCGCTGGTGATCGTCACCATCCTGTTCTTCATGTGGGGCCTGCTCACATCGCTGAACGACGTCCTGATCCCGCACCTGAAGGCCATCTACACGCTCAGCTACGTGCAGGCGATGCTGGTGCAGTTCTGCTTCTTCGGCGCCTACTTCATCGTCTCGGTGCCGGCCGGCGCCCTGATCCGCCGCGTCGGCTATCAGATGGGCGCCGTCATCGGCCTGCTGATCGCGGCGGCCGGCTGCGCGCTGTTCTACCCGGCGTCGAAGAGCGGCTACGGCCTGTTCCTGTTCGCCTTCTTCGTGCTGGCGAGCGGCATCACCATCCTGCAGGTGGCGGCCAACCCCTACGTGACCGTGCTCGGCCCGGCCAGTACGGCATCCAGCCGCCTGACCCTGACCCAGGCCTTCAATTCGCTCGGCACCACCATCGCGCCCTACGTGGGCGGCATCCTGATCCTGTCCGCCGCGGCGGTCGGCGCCGACCGCCTGGCGGCCATGAACGCCACCGAGCTGGCCGCCTACCGCGCGCATGAAGCAGCGAGCGTGCAGGGGCCTTACCTGGCGCTGGCCGCGGCGCTGGCGATCCTGGCCGTGCTGTTCGCACTGGCGCGCCTGCCGAAGATCAGCCACGGCGAAGAGACCACCGCCGCCGCCAGCGGCAAGGCGTCGGCGCTGGCCTACCGCCACCTGGTGCTGGGCGCAGTCGCCATTTTCCTGTACGTGGGCGGCGAAGTCAGTATCGGCAGCTTCCTGGTCAACTTCCTGGGCGAGCAGCAGATTGCGGGCCTGGCGCCGGCGGTTGCCGCCGGCTACGTCAGCGTGTACTGGGGCGGCGCCCTGGTCGGCCGCTTCGTCGGCTTTGCCGTGATGCGTTACGTCAGCCCGGGCAAGAGCCTGGCCTTCAACTCGCTGGTGGCCATCGTGCTGGTGTTGACGGGGATCTTCGGCAAGGGCGCGCTGGCGATGTGGGCGATCCTGGCGGTCGGCCTGTTCAACTCCATCATGTTCCCGACCATCTTCAGCATGGCCGTGCATGGCCTCGGCCGCCACACCGGCCAGGGCTCGGGCATCCTGTGCATGGCCATCGTCGGCGGCGCCATCGTGCCCTTCATTCAGGGCGCGCTGGCCGATTCGATCGGCCTGCAGACCTCCTTCTTCGTGCCGGCGGCCTGCTATGCCTTCATCCTGTATTTTGGCCTGAAGTACGCCAAGCTGCACCTCGAGGTGTCGGCGCCGGCCTGACCCGTTTCTCACTGTCCCTAGGGTAGTCTTCCCGGCGGCGCGCCTGCGTGTCGCTGGGTTTTTTGTTTGTATTCGTGTAAGATGACCGCACCCATTGGGGAGTAGCCTGCTCCTGGACCCTTCAGGAGTTCCCGTATCAACATACTCGTTGCCTCTCTGGCGACGTGGTACGGGCAGCCGTCTCGGTTGGCAAGACCTTTGGCATCCTGCGCGCTTTTGACCGGGCCGTGCAGGCATGCCTTCGTGTTTGCCCGGCCAGCGAGAGTTCAATGAATGTAGCCGCCACGCTTGCCATCGCGCTTGCCATGTCCACCGACGCCTTCGCGGTCGCCATCGGCAAGGGCGCCGCACTGCACCGTCCCCACCTCAAGGAAGCCCTGCGCACGGGCCTGATCTTCGGCGTGATCGAGGGCCTTACTCCGATTGTCGGCTGGGCCCTCGGCAAGGTCGCGGCGCCCTACGTCGAAGCCTGGGACCACTGGATCGCCTTCACCCTGCTCGGCGTGCTTGGCCTGCGCATGATCCACGCCAGCCTGACGGCGGACGAGGAGGAAGAAGAGAAGCCCAGCAGCCATGGGTTCTGGCTGCTGGCGATCACCGGCTTCGCGACCAGCATCGACGCCATGGTGGTGGGCGCCAGCCTGGCCTTCATCGACGCCAACATCTTCACCACCGCGGGCGCGATCGGCCTGGCGACCTTCACCATGGTGACCCTGGGCGTGATGCTGGGGCGCGGGCTGGGGCAGCTGGTGGGCAAGCGCGCGGAGCTGATCGGCGGGCTGGTGCTCATTGCGATCGGGGGACTGATCCTGTACGAGCACCTGAGCGTGGGCTAAAAAAACGGCGGCCGGTTCCCCGGCCGCCGTTCGCACTTCAGGCAATGACGATCAGTTGGGTGCAACCGGCGGCTTTGCCTTTTCGTCCTCTTTCTTCTTTTTCGCATCGGCTTTGGCCTTCGCGGCGCTGACCTTGACCGGTGCGGCCTTGACGGCCGGCGTCACGCTCACCGGCGCGCTCTGCGCCGCGGCGGCGGCCGAAAGACCCGCGCTGCCGGTCTTCACCTGCACGCCGCCGCCGCCCGAGATCGTGGTCCTGGTGGCGCTGCTGGAACTGCTGCTGTCGTAGCCGGCCTCGATGGTGCCGACCGCGCCGCCGCTGTCCTTGCCGCCTTCGCTCTTGCTCTTGGCGCTGATCCCTGCCGCGAAGCCCGAGCTGGTGCTGCTGCTGGTCGACTTGGCGTCCTTCATCTCGACCGTGCCCGCGGCGATGGTGGCGGCGCCTTCGGCCTTCAGCTGGGTGCCTTCGAAGCTGGCCTTGCTGCCCGAGCTCAGGGTCAGGCTGCTGCCCGACTTGACGCTGCCGGCCGCCGCCTTGTCCGACTGGCTGCTGTCTTCCTGGAAGCCGCCGCCGAGTTCCACGCCCATCTTCGATTCGCCGCCTTCGCCGCCCCCCTTCTTGCCTCCGCCTCCAGATACCTGGATGCCAGCCTGGAAGGAACTCGAGCTGCTGGTCGAGCTGCTGGTGCTGTGCGCCGCGTCCATGGTCAGCTTGCCGCCAGCATTGACGCTGGCGTCGCCCTTGGCGTCGATGTTGGTGCCTTCGAAGCGGGCGTCGTTCTGGGTCTTGATGGTAATGCCGCCGCCCGACTGGATGCCGCCGGCCACCGCGGTGGACGAGTTGGCGCTGCTGCTGTTCTTCGCGAAGCCGCCGCTGACGCCGCCCTCGACGGTGTCCGAGCCCACGCCCACGCCGATGTTGGCCGAGGCGTTGATGCTCTGGTCGCTCGAGCTGCTGTTCGAGGTGTTGCGTGCCGCCGTGTAGTTCAGGTCCCTGGCGCCGATCTCGACGCCTTTGCCGGCGTCGATGTTGGTGCCTTCCATCGTGGTGGTGCCGGTCGACGTGCTGCTGACTGTGCCGCCGGCGCGGACGTTCGACACCACGGCGGTGCTGCTGCTTGCACTGGACGACGAACGCGAGCCATTGTACGAGGCCTCGACCCCGACGCTGGCGCCCGCATCCGCGCCGCTGGTGCCGGCGCCGGCATCCGCGCCGGCATACACGCCGATGCGCGCCTGGTCGGCCGAGGACGAGCTGTTCGACCAGCTGGTATTGGCCGCAGCCTTGCTGTCGATCGTGGTGGCCGACTGCGTGAAGTTGCCGGCCGCGTCGATGCCGGTGCCGACGTCGGTGATGTTGCCTTGCGCGGTACGGCTGATGCTGCCGTTGCCGGAGCGGATGGTCGAGACGTTGGCGGTGGTGGTGCCCGACGAGTCGGTCGACTCGTTATGGCGGCCCTGCAGGCCGACGCCGGCTTTCGCCTCGGCGCCGGCATTGGCGCCGCCGCCCAGCACGCCGGTCGAGGCGCCGGCTTCGGCGCTGGCGCCGCCGCTGACGTAGAGGCCGACCGAGGTCTTGCTGCTGCTCGAGCTGGTGCTGCTGACGTCCTGGGTGGCGCTGAACTCCATGTCCTTGGCCTTGACGTCCACGCCCTTGTCGCCGGACAGGTCGGACCCCTGCACCGTCAGTTTGTTGCCGGCGTTGATGTTCAGCTGGCCGCCGGCGTTGACCGTGCTGCCCTTGTTGTGCACGTTCAGCGTGTCGGTCTGCGAAGTCATGGTGCGCGCCAGGTCGATATTGGTATCCGAGCTGGCGCCTGCCTGCGCGCCCGCGCTGCTGGTCATGCCGGCATGCGCGCCCGCGCTGGCGCTGGCTTCGTTGTTCGAGTCCACGTACAGGCCGATCTGGCTGGTCTCGGTCTTGCTGCTGGTAGTGTGCACGTCCTGCGCGGCCAGGATCTTGACGTCCTGGGCGTTCAGGTTGGTGTCGCCACCGGTGTTCAGCTTGGCGCCCTGCAGGGTGATGTCCTTGTTGGCCGTCACCGTCAGGTCCTTGCCGACCGAGATCTCGGACCCGACCGCACGGGCGTTGTAATCCGTGTTGGTGGTGGTCTTGGTTTCGGCCAGGGTCACGCCGCCGCTCGCGCCGGCGCTGGCCTTGGCGCCGGCTTGCGCGCCGACGCCGGAACCGGCCACGCCACCCACGCCCTTGCCGGATTGCGCGCCGGCGCCGGCCGCGGAGTCGGCGCTGCCGCCGTCCAGCTTCAGGAAGGAGGTGGTCTTGGTCGTGGTGCTGGTGCGGTCGACGTCCTGGCCGGCCAGTACCTCGACCTTGTCGGCCTTGATGTCGGCGCTGCCGTCGACCTTCAGCTTCGAGCCCTGCATGGTCAGGGTGCCGTCGGTCTTGATGTCGGCATTGCCCTTGACCTCGATGCCGGAAGCGACGTTGCGGCCCTGGAAGGTATCGGTGGTGGTGGTGCTGGTGCCGAACAGGCCGCCGCCCACGCCGAAGCCCGACCCCGTGGTCGAGTTCGAGGTCTCCTTGGTATCCTGGCGCGAGACGACGTTGACGCCGCCCTTCGCGTCCATGGCCAAGTCGCCGCCGACCTTGACTTGCGAGCCGGCGATGGTGGTCTCGGCGCCGCTCTTGATCGACACATTGCCGCCGGTGCTGAGGCCGGAACCTATGTTGGTGGTGGTCGCGGTATGGGTCGAGCTGCCCGACTTGTTCATGCCGAGCAGGCCGCCCTCGGTCGAGCGCGAGAAGGAATCGGCGCGCTTGTCTTCGATGGTGTCGAAGCTGACCTTGCCGCCCGCCGCCAGGCTGGCGTCGCCGCCGGCCTTGACGTCCGCGCCCTTGACGGTGATGTCCTTGGCCGCGCCCAGGCTCAGGCTGCCGGTGCTCTCGATGCTGCCGGTGGCGCCGATGGTGGTGCGTGCGAAGTCCTTGCCGCCCTGGGCTTCGGCCACGGTCTGGTTGACGATGCTGCCTTCCGTCGACTTGAGCGCGACTTCGCCGCCCTTGATCTTGCCGCCCGTATTCGTGATGTCGCCCTTGGCCGTGATGGCCAGCTTGTCGCCGGCGATGGTGCCGCCGGTGTTGGCGACTGTGCCGGCATCGATCTTGAGGTTGGTCGCCGAGATCACCGGGCCGCCGTTGTCGATGGCGTCCTTGGTCGACTTGGCCAGGAATACCACCGGCGCCACGACTTTCTGGCCGTTGACCACGGTCTCCACCATCCACACCATGTCTTCTTTCAGGTTCGCCAACTGGTCGGCGGTCGGCGCCTTGCCGTACACCAGACCGAGCTTGGCTGCTTCGGCCGAGGCATTGTCCATCAGCGCCTGCATCTGTGCGGCTTCGCTTTGCATGCCCTTGAGGACGTTGTTGCCGGTCTGGGCGATCAGCTGGTCGCGCACCAGCTTGGCTTCATAGTTGGCGTCGCCCAGGCGTTTGATCTGCTGGTCCGGGTTGATGTTCAAGAGCTTGGTCAGGTAGTCCGAACCCACCGAGTTGCTGCCGGCGCCGAACAGCGGGTTGGTCTCGACCAGGAACTGCGAGTTCGGGTTCTTGACCGCGACGAAGTAGCCGTTCGGGTTGGTCGGCAGGTTCAGGTTCAGGCCCTGGAACTGCACCGTCGGGGCGGCCGCCACGCTCACCGTCTTGGAGACGGCCGGCGTGGTGCTCACCAGGGCGCTGAAGGCGGCGGCAAAGGGCGTGCCGGCCAGCGGATTGACGGCCGCCGCGCTGTCGGCGTTGACGGTCTGGTTGGCGGTGCCCTGCTGGTAGGGCGATCCGAGGTTCATCAGGCTGCCGCCGGCGAACGTGAGGTTGGTCGCGTAGATGCCGGCCTTCCATTTCTGGATCACGTGGCGTCCGGTTTCCATCCGGTAGGCGGCGTCCTGCGCGGCGCCGAGGCTGCCCGCGGTGCCGCCGAAGCAGTCGCCGTCGTTGCAGCCGCCCAGCTGGCCGGCGCTGGTGGCGTAGTTATAGGTGTGCCCGATCGGCCCGAAGGTCGAGTTGGTGCGGTAGTCGCGCCAGCGGCGGGCGTAATCGATCTCCTCCAGGTGCAGGTCGGTGTTGGTGAAGGCGCCGGCGCCGCTGATGCGGACCGTCGGCGCCGAGATCAGCGAGGCCTGGTTCAAGCCGCTGCCGCCATAATGGATGTCGATCGCTCCGGCCGCGATCACCTGGCCGAACTGGGTCGGCATCGGACGGTCCAGGGTCTGGGTGACGATGATGTCCTGCGCGAAGGTGGTCTTGCTGTCGCAGGCCGCGCCGAAGATGTTGCAGTTGCCGCTCCAGTAGTATGGCTGGGTGACCGGACGGTAGTCGTAGTTCGACACGATGGTCGGCATGGCGCCGGTCGGCAGGTTGCTGAACGCGGTGGTGGTGGTGATCGCCGTGTCGCCCAGCGCGATCACGGTGTTGTAGTTGTTGAAGGTGCCGGCCTTGACCACGATGTCGTGGGCGTCCATGGTGCCGGTCACGTTGTTTGCGAAGAGCTGGTTCAGGGCGCTGACGCTCAGGGTCGCGTCGGCATAGAGCGCGCCAGCGTTGTCGAAGCCGGCGCCGCCTGCATTCATGCTCAGCGACGATTCCGACGAAATGCCGCCGGTGCCGGTATTGTCCAGGCGCTGGCCGCTCACCGTGAGCGCGCCCGCGCTGTGGATCGCGCCTTCGTTGCGCACGCTGTTGCTGCCGGCGATGCTGCTGGCGCTGCCGTCCATGCCCAGCAGGATCACGGCGGCGCTGCCGAGGTTGGCCAGGTCGGCCGCGCTCAGGGTGCCGGCGCCGTTCGCCTGGATGCGGCCGCTGTTGGCGAGATTGCCCGCGTAGACGCCAACGGTGTCGCCGAACAGGGTGCCGCTGTTGGTGGCGTAGGCGGCCGCGTTGCCGGCGGCGCCGATCGCCAGGCCGGTCGCGGCCTGGATGCGCCCGCTGTTGTTGACGCCAAAGCCGGCGCCGCCGGAAATCGCGACGCTCGACTGGCCGATGATCTTGCCGCTGTTGTCGAGCTGGGTGCGGGCGTCCAGCAACAGCGCATCGGCGGCCTGGATCTGGCCGCCGTTGCCGATCGCGCCGGCCGTCGTGGACAGGCTGGCGTTGCCGCTGGCGTTCAGGCTGCCGCTGTTGCCGATCGAGCCGGCATGCACGGTCAGGCTGCTGCCGGCGCCGCGGGTCTGCACGGCCAGGCTGTTGGTGAGGGCGCCCGCGGCATCGATCGCCAGGCTGTCGTCCGCCTGCACGGTGCCGCTGTTGTCGATGTTGACGGCGCCGAGGCGCACGTTGTCCGCGCCGAGCAGGCTGGTGGCGCCGTGGTTGGCGATGTCCTGGCTGGCGCTGAGCTGCAGGTTGTGCGCCGCAGTGGCCTGGCCCGTGTTCGCGATCGTGCCGTGGATGGCGGTCAGGGCGGCGCTGCCGGCCGCCTTGACCGTGCCGGCGTTGCTCAGGGTGGCGCCGGCGATCGACAGCGCGCCGCCGTCGGCGCCGGTCTGCAGCAGGCCGTTGTTGACGAAACCGGCGCCGGCGCTGGCCAGCAGATTGCGCTTGGCCGTGATGGCGCTGTCGTTGACGATGGCGTTGGCGTGAGCGGAGAAATCGCCGCCGGCCTGCAGCAGCGCGGCGGCGCCGGTATTCGTCAGCGTGGTCGTGGCGGACACGCTCAGGTCGCCGCCGGCCACCACGTTGTTCACGTTGACCAGCTTGTCGGTGGTCGCCGCCAGGCTTGCGCTGCCCGCGGCCTGGATCGTGCCGACGTTGAAGAAGGTACCGCCGGCCAGCCTGGCGTTGCCGGCCTTGTCCAGCGCCTGCAGCGCGCCATAGTTGTTCAGCTTGCCGACAACCGCGATGTCGAGGTCGAGCCCGGCCTGCACAGTACCATCGTTGTCGAGGTCTTGCGCCTTCAGCGTGGCGCCGCCGCTGGCCAGCAGGCTGGCCTCGCCGCCCTTGTTGGCGAGCAGGCCGCCGGCGCCCGCGGCCAGGGTCGCGCCCTGGATCAGCTTCGTGTTCTCGATGCCATTGGCGGCGTTCAGCACGGCGGCGCCCGCGGCGACGATGGCGCCGCTATTGGCGATGCTGTCGGCCTGGCCGCTCAGCGCGCCGTCACTGCCGCCGTCCATGGCGGACGTCGTCAGCATCTTGCCGCTGTTGGCGGCGGCGCCGCTGCTGGTGAAGCTCAGCTTACCGGCCGACTGGATGGTGCCGCTGTTGTCCAGGCTGCCGGTGCGCAGCACCAGGTCCTTGCCGGCGGCGGTGTCGAGCAGCGCGCCGCTGTTGCGCAGCGCGCCGCTGGCGTCGACGCTCATGCCGCTGGTCGCCTGCATGGTGCCGGCGTTGGCCACGGTCGTCGCCTGTATGGCGATACGGTCGGCCAGCACGCGTCCGGCGGCGGTATTGGCGATGGCCGACGCGTGCTCCGCGCCGAGGCCGAACTGGCCTGCGGCCTGCAGCAGGCCGCTGTTGTCCAGGGTCAGCGCTGCGGCTGCGCTGCCGCCGTCGATGGTCAGATCGGCGCCGGCCTGCACGCTGCCGGCGTTGACGATGCTGGTGGCGGCGCGCAGGGCGGCCTTGCCGGCGGCCGCGAGGGCCGCGTCGGCGCCCAGTGCGATGCCGGCCTTGCGCGCTTCGACGGCCAGCGCGCCGGCGCTGGTCAGCTTGCTCTTGTCGATGGCGATGTCGCCGTCTGCGTCCAGCGTCAGCGTGCTGTCGGCCTTCGCGGCGGCGCCGCTGTACAGGGTCGCGTTGATCAGCTTGACGCTGGCGGCGTCGAGGGCCAGGCTGGCGCCCGCGCCCCAGCTGGCGCCGTCGATGGCGGCGCCGCCGCCCAGCTTGACGTCGACTGCGCCGTCGGCGCTGCGGGTTGCGGCCGCCGTCGACGTGTCCGCCAGGGAAGCGGCGCGCACCACGAGATTACTGGCGGCCTTGAGCTGGGCTTCGTTCAGCGCCAGCCCGCCGTCGGCCTGGATCGCCAGGTCGTTCTGGGCGCTGAGGGCGGCGTTCGCGCCCGCGATCTCGACCTGGCCGGGCGAAGCGTCACCGGTCTGGGTGATGCGCAGGTCGTGGGCGGCCGAGATGCGGCTCTGCACCAGTACCTTGCCGGCGGCGTCGACGCTGAAATCGCGGGCGCTGGCGGCGGCGTCGCCCAGCATGCGCACGCCGACCCCGGCCTCGGTGGCGATCAGGCGGATGCGGCCCGCGTACATGCCGCCCAGCGAGGTCGAATCGATCGCATACTGGGGTTTGGCGTCGCTGACGCCGATGGTGCCGGCGATGTTGCGGCCGGCGTAGTTCCACTGGATCGCACCGGTGAACACGCCCAGTTCGCCGTTGGCGCCGGCATTCACCTGGCCGTCGATCCGCACCGAGCGGGTCACCAGGTCGAGGATCTGCTGGGCGCTGCCGTTCAGGCCAGTGCCCGTGATGGCGATGTCGCCGCCCGTGACATTGAAGCCGATGAGATTGCCGTCGGCGGCCCATACCGGCGCGCCGGTGCTGAGGGTGACGCGGTCGGTGTTGATGAAGCCGCAGCCGGTGCAGGTGAGTCCGTTCGGGTTGACCACGATGACGTCGGCGCGGCTGCCGTACACTTCGGTGTAGCCGGCCAGGGTCGAGCGCCTGGTCGAGACCACCTCGTTGAGGATCACCTTCGCGGGGTCTTTCAGGTTGGTGTTGCCGACCACGCCGCCGGCCAGCTGCGACTGGCCGATTGCGCCTTTCGAGAAGGGCGTGTTGTTCAGCACCAGGCCCTTGGCTTCGACGTCATAGGTCGTGAAGCGGTTGTGCGAGATGCCTGTGGCGTTGGCGGTGTCGATGTTCACCACCGGCACGCCGTTCGTCGCGATATAGGTGTTGGTCTTGCCTCCGGTCGGGACGACCGAGGTCGGCGTCTTTATCTGTCCCCAGGCCGGGCCGGCGAGCAAGGCGCCGGCGAGGAGGGCGAGGGCGGGTGCGGCGGCCTTGACGGCGCCGCCGGATTTGCCGCGGCCGCGTGCGGTTTCGGCGGCGATGATGTAGGCGCAGCGGGCGGCGCTCCAGACGTGGCGGTACGAGCGGTTCATTGCGTTGTTCTCTCTCTCGGTGGGTGCTTAGATGTCGACGTTCAGGCGGACCCAGACCTGGGTTGCTTCGCGCTGGAAGAAGTGCGGTTCGTGCAGTGCGCGGGTGGCGGAGACGTCGAGCGAGGCGCCTTTGAAGGCGGCATTGAAGCCCAGTGCGACGCCGCTCAGGGTGCCGTCCGGGATGCCGTCGACGCGGTTGGACACGTGGCCGACGTCGAGGCCGGCGTAGAGGCGCAGCGGAATCGCCCGGCCGGCGATCTGCACGGCCGGACGCAGCGCCAACTCGTTGCGCAGATAGGCGCCGTGGTCGCCCGACAGCGTGTTGTTGTAGAAGCCGCGCACCGAGAACGGGCCGCCGATCAGCATTTGTTCGGAGCCGAACAGGGTGTCGAACGCATACTGGCCGCTGAGGCTGGAACTGAAGCTGGCGTCCAGGGCGCCGAGCTTGAAGGGGCGCATGAAGCTGGCGTTGAGGGTCAGCTTGCCGAACTGCGCGTGCGGCGCTGTGTCGATCAGGCCTTCCTGGTCGTGCAGGGCGCCGGCGATGCCGAGGCCGCGCGAGTAGCCGAGGTCGGCCGACAGCGCGCCGCCCAGCAGTGCGGTGCTGGCGGTGCCGCCCAGGTCGAGTACCGACAGCTTGCGGCTGCTGACGCCCAGCAGTTCGCCGCCGAGGTAGTTCTTGCTGTCCTTGGCGGTCAGGTTGCCGTACACGCCGGCGCGGGTGACCTGGTTGCGGTACAGGAGTTGGTCGACGCGCAGGCTCGCGTTGCGGGTGCGGCCGCGGAACTGCAGCGCTTCGCCGCTGGGCAGGTCCACCATGCTGACGAACTCCGATTCGCTGCCGGAGAGCGTGACGGTGGTCCAGCGGAAGGGCACGATCGCGGTCAGGCTCTTGCTCTCCGAACCCTTGTGTTCCATGTCGTTCGGCTGCGAGCGGCGGAAGGTGGCCAGCAGCAGTTCGTTCATGCCCAGCAGGCTGTCGCCGCTGAACGAAAAGCCGGCCTGCTTGCGGCCGGTGCTCTCGGAACCGCTGTTGTCGGCGGAAACGCTGGCGTGGACCGGGCGGCCCGGCTTGTTGTGGATGACGACCACGCTCTCGCCGGCACTGGCGCCGGGCTGGATGTCGAGTGCGGCGTTGTTTGAGGACAGGCGGTTCAGCTGGTCGATGCCCTGTTCGAAGTCGCGCAGGTTGAGCAGGCCGCCCCGCGCCGGGAACACGTTGCGCGGATTGATGCGCGCGCCGTCGTCGACCTTGACGCCGCCCAGGCGGCCTTCGATCACCAGGATTTCCAGGCGCCGCTTGGCGAGTTCCTGCGCCGGCAGGTAGGCGCGCGTGGTCACGTAGCCGCGGTCGATGTAATCCTTGGTGATCAGCCCCAGGATGGTCTCGATTTCGCTGACGCCCAAACAACGGTGGCTGAAGCGGGCCTCGATGTCGGCGCGCACCCTGGCGCTCAGTTGCGGCGCGCCGTTGATGACGATGACGTCGATGTCGTGGCAGCGCGGGCCGGCGCCGGAGGCGTCGACCGGCGGGCGCAAGCGGCTGGTGTCGATGCCCGGTTCCTTGCGTTCGGCCGGCTTGGCCGCTTCGATGTCACGCTTCAGGCGTTCCTGTTCCTGGCGCTGCAGCACGTCGGCGCGTTGCGCGGCAGCGGCGGGATCGATGCCGGTCTGGGCATGTGCGATGGGTACGATGGCGAAAGCGGCGGCAAGGGCTGTAGCGAGCCGGGTCTGGAATTGGGAGATGGCCATGTTGGCGGAGAGATCCTTGGTGGTCTGGAGTGCAGGGCTGCGTCTGGCGGCGCCGGTGACTGATGCGACGGGTATGCATGGGTTCATCTTTTTTTGCCCGTCGGAAACTGAACAGATCTTATTTGCAGGCCATTCGGCTGTCACGTGCTTCCTGTAAGAATCATCCTACGCTGTCGTCAATCCGCGACGATTTGTGCTTTTTGAATGCAATTACGATCAGATAATTATTGAAAGACGACGATATTAGAGAACGTGCGTTCTCTTTTTCCTTGCCATACTGGCAGCAACAGACGCTAGCATGCTAGAATTTTCGGGTCGAAAAAGGCAGCGGCGGTTCCCGGTAAGTCCGCCCGCTTCCCACGCACGGAAGTTCTGTTCCTTCATCTCGCATGCATGAGAACCCACGACGAACCCGAGACATTTTTTGTTCGGGCTCGTCTGCGTTTTCGCTTCGCATCTTCGCGACGCCGATGAGCCCCCAACCATGGAGCTCACATGCACACATCTCACCCCGACGTCGACGTCCTTATTGCCGGCGCCGGCCCGGTCGGCCTCTTTCTTGCCTGCGAACTGGCGCTCGCCCGCCGTTCGGTCCTGGTCCTCGAACGCGAGGCCGATCCGTCTTCGCCCTTCAAGCAGCTGCCTTTCGGCATACGCGGGTTGTCCGCGCCCACCATCGAAGCGCTCCACCGGCGCGGCCTGCTGGACCAGCTCGAGGTGCCGCGGCGCCTGAAGAATCCCTTCGGCAGCGGCAGCGCGCAAGCGGCCCGGAAGCCGCGCCAGGCCGGCCACTTTGCCGGCATCGGCTTCCAGGCCGAGCGCATCGACGCTGCGCGCTGGCCGTGGCGGCTGGCGGGATCGCCGCCCACCTCGCTGATCGCCGAGATGGCGGAACTCGAGACGGTGCTGGCGCGCCGCGCGCATGCGCTGGGCGTGGAGATCCGGCGCGGCTGCGCCGTCAGCGGCTTCGAGCAGGATGCGGAGGGCGTCGACGTCCTGGCCGGCGAGTTCAAGGTTCGCGCCGGCTGGCTGGTCGGTTGCGACGGCGCCCGCAGCATCGTACGCAAGGCGGGCGGCTTCGAGTTCGCCGGCACCGAGCCCGAATTCACCGGCTATTCGGCCCGCGTGGACCTGGCCGATCCCTCGGCCATCGGTGCGGGACGGCAACTGACGCCGCGCGGCATGGTGTTCCAGTCGCAGCCGGACTACCTGGCCATCCAGGAATTCGACGGCGGCGCCGGGCACACCGGCGAGCCGCTCACGCGCGAGCGCCTGCAGGCCGTGCTGCGGCGGGTGTCAGGCGTAGACGTGGCCATCACGGCACTGCACGCGGCCAGCACCTGGACCGACCGCGCGCGCCAGGCCACGCGCTACCGCAAGGGCCGCGTGCTGCTGGCCGGCGACGCCGCCCACATCCACGCGCCGCTGGGCGGCCAGGGCCTGAACCTCGGCATCGGCGATGCGATGAACCTGGGCTGGAAGCTGGCCGCGGCCATCCAGGGCAGGGCGCCGCAAGGCCTGCTCGACAGCTACGAGGCGGAACGGCATCCGATAGGCGTGAAAGTGCTGGACTGGTCGCGGGCGCAGGTGCTGCTGATGCGGCCCGACCCGGCATCCCGCGCCATGCGCGCGATCGTCGAGGATCTGATGGACACGCAGGATGGCGCGACGTATATGGCAGGCCGGGTCTGGGGTGTCGAGACCCACTACGATCTCGGCGGCGGCCATCCATTGGTCGGCATGAGCGCGCCTGGCTTCGCATTCGCAGACGGCATGGGTCTCGCTGAACGGATGCGGGATGGCCGGGCGCTGCTGCTCGACTTCAGCGCACAGGACGCGCTGGCAAGGCTCGTGGCGCAATACGGCGAGCGCCTCGACTACTGCGCAGCCAGCCCGGAAGAAAGCCTCGGCCTGGCGGCGCTGCTGCTGCGCCCGGACGGCATCGTCGCCTGGGCTTCGGCGGAAGCGGGCGACCTGGCCGGGGCGGCGTGCGCCGCCGCGGCCTGGCTATGATTTGTGACTGCCAGTCATAAATCCCGGACGGCGCCCACGGGCGCTGCCGGCGCCGCCGATTCCGGCGCGAGCCAGCGCCGCGCCAGCCAGCGCCGTACAGGTTCGTCATAGAACTTCAGGACCACCCAGGCCAGCCCCACGGAGCCGACAAAGGCCAGCGCCGCCACCGGCATGGCGTCGCGCAGCGCCGGCTCGGTGTCCGCCACCCACGCCGCATAGGTGTAGATGATGGGGTAGTGCAGGATGTACAGCGGATACGAGATCGCCCCCAGGAAGCCGCATACCCGCACGCCGAAGCCGGTATGCAGGCTACCGCTCGCACCGAGCCAGACGATCAGCGGGAACACCAGCACGATCGCCAGCGACTCGTACAGCCCATTCATCCACAGCGTCTGGGCGCCGCCGAAGCGCGGCAGCGCAAGCACCGCCACCAGCAGCAGGCTGCAGACCGGGAAGGCATGCCGCACCCGTCCCGGCTGCACCGCCCGCGGCAGCAGCAGTCCCGCAAAGAAGGGGAACATCAGCCGCGTGAAGCCCAGCTGCAGCTGCACCGGTTCCAGCGACCAGCCGCCGATCACGTCGCCCCTGGGGCCGAGCACCAGATAGGGCACCAGCACCGCGCCGGCCGCCAGCACCAGCAGGGACAGGGCCAGCTTCGAGAAGCGGCGGACGAACAGCGCGTACAGGATGTTGGCCACGTACTCGTAGAACAGCGACCAGGCGGGCGCCGCAAGCGGATGCATCTCGCCCCAGCCGCGCAGTTCCAGCGAAGGCGGCAGCGGCAGCAGCGTCATCCCGATCAGCATGGTCAGCACCACCTGCCAGGCGCCGGCCTCGTGGATCTTCGGGAAGACCGGGCTGTCCTGGAAGGGAAGGGCGAGGGCGCCGACGATCATCGCCGCCACGATCATCGGGTGCAGGCGGATCAGGCGGCGCTTGCCGAACTCGCCCAGCGTCATGCGGTTCCAGCGGTCGTCGTAGGCATAGCCGATCACGAAGCCGGACAGCAGGAAGAAAAAGTCGACCGCCAGGTAGCCGTGGTTGATCACCTGCTCGAAGCGGTTCGGCGCATGCGGCTCGAGCAGGTGGAAGGCCAGCACCATCAGGGCCGCGACGCCGCGCAGGCCATCGAGGATGGCGTAATGCGGCTTGCTGTCGGCGTAGCGCGGCGTGGCGATCACGGCTTGGCGCCGCAGTAGCGCTCCACGTATTCCTGGTGCGAGGGCAACTGCGCCACCGTGCGCTCGACGCGGGTGCGGATGCCTTCCAGGAAGCCGCTCAGTTCTTCGTCGCCCATCAGGTCGGCGCTCGGGTGGTGCTGCTCGGGCATGATGCCCTGGCCCAGCATCACCTGGATCCACGAGTTCTCGGCGAACAGCTCGTTCACGACGCGGAAGGAGCGGCCGGTCTGCTCGAACATGTCGATGCGGTGCTGCAGCTGGGGCGGCACTTCCATCTCGGCGGCCTGCTTCCAGTAGGGCGTGTCGCGGCGCTCGGTCACCTTGTAGTGCAGGATGATGAAGTCGCGGATGAATTCGATCTCGGACCAGGTCTGGGCGTTGAACTCGTCGACGTCGGTCTTGCGGATGCCCTGCGAGGGGAAGTTCTGCAGCAGGCGCACGATGGAGCGCTGGATCAGGTGGATGCTGGTCGACTCGATCGGCTCCAGGAAGCCGCTGGACAGGCCGATCGCCACGCAGTTGTGCGACCAGGTTCTTTCGCGCTGGCCCGGCTTGAAGCGGATCACGCGCGGTTCGGTCAGCACCTTGCCTTCGATATTCCCGAGCAGGGTCGCCTTCGCGGTGTCGTCGTCGACGAAGCGGCTGGCGTACACGATGCCGTTGCCGACGCGGCTCTGCAGCGGGATGCGCCACTGCCAGCCCCAGTCGTGGGCCATCGAGCGGGTCATCGGCAAGGCCGGGCCCGTGGATTCGGTCTGCACCGCGATTGCGCTGTCGTTGAACAGCCAGTGAGACCAGTCCAGGTACTCGACGCCCAAGGTCTGGCCCAGCAGCAGCGAGCGGAAGCCGGTGCAGTCGATGAACAGGTCGCCCTCGATGCGCTTGCCGGAATCGAGCACCAGCGCGGCGATGTCGCCGTTCGCGGCCTGCTCGACGCTGGCGATCTTGGCCTCGATGCGCTGCACGCCGAAGTGCTCGCTGTAGCGGCGCAGGAAGCGCGCGTATCGGCCGGCGTCCAGGTGGTAGGCGTAGTTCAGGCCATCGTTGGGCAGGTGGGCGAACTTGTGTTCGAGACCGGCGCGCAGCTCCAGGCAGTAGTCGCCATAGTCGCGTGCCAGGCCCTTCTTGCGGCCCTTCATCCAGAAGTGCTGGAAGCCGGCGGTCCAGTGGTCGGTGCCGGTGGTGCCGAAGGAGTGGATGTAATCCTTGCCGCGGTCGCGCCAGCCCTCGAAGCTGATGCCCAGCTTGAAGGTGGCCTGGGTGGCGGCCATGAATTCCTGCTCGTTGATGTCGAGCAGGCGGTGGAAGTGGACCAGGGTCGGGATGGTCGCCTCGCCGACGCCGACGGTGCCGATTTCGTCGGACTCGACCAGCGTGATGTCGAGGACCTTGCCGAGGGTGCGCGAGAGCGCCGCCGCCGCCATCCAGCCGGCGGTGCCGCCGCCTGCGATCACGATGCGGCGGATGGGCTTGTGTTCTTGTTCCATGATGTCTCCTGCGATTCGGTATTGTTATCGGTTGATTCGGTTCAGCAGCGTGCCGCGCAGGGCGCGGGCACGGTCTTCGTCGAGCGGCGCCAGCGCGTGGCGCGCGTGCGGCGGCAAGTGCGCCTCGGCTTCCTCGCTGGGCTCGAAGATGTAATGGCGGAAGACCTCCTGCCAGGCGCGGCGCTGCTCGGGCGGCAGTTCGCGCATCGTCAGCAGGGCCAGCATCAGGGCATTGGTCGGCGTGTCCATGTAAGCCGGGGACTGGCGCCACCAGTAATTCACCAGCACGTTGAAGGGCGCGAGCGCTTCCACGTGGTGCCACCACATCGACGGAATGAAGATGGCGTCGCCCGGCTCCAGCTCCGCCACCTGGGCGTGCCGCAGCGCCTCGCGGAAGCGCGGGAAGCGTTCGTCATCGGGCGCAGCGAAGTCGACCAGGCTGATGGCCTGGCCGGCCGGGTTGAAGTCGAGCGGGCCGATATAAAGATTCGCCAGCTGGTCCGGCGGGAACAGCGTGAAGCGCCGGCGGCCGGCCGCCACCACCGCCAGGTTGTCCGGCAGGTCGTAGTGGGCGGCAATGCGGGTCTGGTTGCCGATCCAGATGCTGGCCAGGGCATCGCGTGCGCCCAGGTCGATGTCGTTGTCGCGGCGCAGGCCGGGCAGCACGCTGTCGATCGTGGTCGAACCGACGTAGATGGCGGCCGGCTGCGGGTTGTCGCGGTAGCCCTTCATCTCGTCGAGCACGGCGTCCAGGCGCGCGCGGGCCGAGTAGTAATTGAAGCCGGTCAGGTCCTGGTTGTAGAAGAAGCGGCCTGCGATCTCGGGCTTGCCCAGCATCGCGCCCACCGGGGCGCCCTGGTAGAAGCGGCGCAGGTAGGCGTCCGCGGCGTCGATGGAGGTACGGGCGGCGTCGACCAGCGGCCAGTGCGCCGCCAGGCCGCGCACGATGTAGGGCTCGGTGGCGCGCAGCAGCTCATCGGGCAACTGCGCCGGCAGCTTGCCGTCGACCGCGCCCAGCTCGCGGATGCGTTTATCGATGGGCAGCATCGGTGCCGGCGACTTGGCGGTTCTTGCGGTCGATCAGGCTGCGGAACTGCGCCAGCGAGGCCAGCACCATGTAGATCGCCTGCAGATAGCCGGCCTGGTGCAGGCGCGCCAGCTGCTCGGCCTTCAGCGCCGCCAGGCGTTCCTCGTGGATCGTGTAGAAGCCGGCCAGGCGGTTCTGCGAGCCGTCGTTCAGTTCGATGTCGAGCACGAAGGATTCCAGCAGCTCCAGTTGCAGCAGGGCTTCGACGAAGCCTTTCGAGTTCTCGATGCCGTCGTGGATGGTGCGCAGTACGCGGCTGATGCGCTCCAGGTACTCGCTGCTGCCGCCGTAGGACAGGAACAGCGGCTCGCCTTCCGTCGCGCTCAGGCGCGGGCTGTCGAGGTCCACGTGGATCATCATGTTGTCCCCGCCGTCGGCCGGGCGGCCGATCAGGAAGGGCTGGCGCTCCACGGTCAGCGGGATGTAAGGCGCGTCCCAGCCATTGCCCAAGCCTTCGCCGCCGCCCAGGAACAGGTTCTCGCCCTGCTGGAAGCCGAACAGCGCGATCGCGTCGAAGGAGGTGCCGTCGTGGTTCTTGGCGAAGACGATCGGATAGTGCGCCTGCAGTTCGCGGAACTCGGCCGGGAAGGTGAGGGCGGACATCACCGCATCGCCATAGGCGGCGCCGCGCTTGGTGAGGATGCGCAGCTGCTTGTGTTCGATGTTGTTCAGGATGGCGTGATTGGGCATGGTGTCTCTTTGCTTTGTTATTGGTGTATCAGTATCAAATGCGCGGCAGGCCGTGCCTGCGGATGTGGTCCAGCAGTTCGCGGTTCGAGGGCAGGGCCGGCAGCATGCGCGCGGTCAGGCGCGCGGCCTCGCGGAAGGCTTCGTCGGCCAGGTCGGGGCGGTCCGAGCCGCGTGCGGGCGCCTCGAGGTTGAAGCCCATGCCGTACAGGATGTACTGCCAGCTGGCGGACGGGAACACTTCCTCGATGCGCGAGAAATCGCGGCGCGAGGGCGGGCGGGCGCGCCACAGCTGCAGCAGTTCCTGCAGGCGCTCGGGAATCGACGCCGCCTCGCGGTGCTCGCGCCAGTAGTCCGTGTCGCTGCGCTTGCTGAGCACATAGTGCAGCTTGAGGAAGTCGATGATCCGCTCCCAGCGGTAGGTAAAGGCTTCGTTGAAGCGCGCCGCCACCGTGTCCATCTGGGCGCGGGTGGCCGGCAGGTCGTCGGCCAGCCATGAGGCCGACAGCTCGACCAGGGCCAGGGCCGATGCTTCCAGCGGTTCGATGAAGCCGGCGGACAGGCCAATCGCCACCACGTTGCGGTGCCAGAAGCGCTCGCGGTAGCCGGGCTCGAAGCTCAGCTTGCGCGGCGCCGGCATGTCCGCCGGACCGCCGGATGCGGCGACGTAAGCGCGCAGCACGCGCTCCGCATCCTCGTCGCTGGAATGGGCGCTCGAATACACGTGGCCGATGCCGCGCCGGCTGGGCAGGCCGATGTCCCAGATCCACCCGTTCGGCTGCGCGCTTGACGTGGTCTGCGAGGCGATGGGCGCGTCTTCGCTCGCATACGGCACCTGCACGGCCAGCGCCGTGTCGTTGAACAGCACGTGGCGCTGGTGCAGCAGCGGCACGCCGTAGTGCTTGCCGAGCAGGAGCGACTGCATGCCGGTGCAGTCGACGAACAGGTCGCCCTCGACCATGTCGCCGCCACGCAGCACCAGGGCCGCGATGTCGCCGTTCTCCTTCGAACGGATGTCCTCGACGTGGCCGACCACATGGCGCACGCCCAGCCTGTTCACGCAGTGCTCGCGCAGGAAGACGCCGAACTTGCCGGCGTCCAGGTGGTAGCCGTAGTTGGCTACTGCTGCAAATTCGGGGGTGGCGGCCTGCTTCGGCGCCCGTCCGTTCACGCACAGGTGGGGCTGGAAGCTGACCATGTCGGCGAAGGGGATGCCGCGGTGGGCGCGCTGCCAGGCTGCCGGCAGGTTGGCGTCGAAATATCCCTGCGGGAGTACGAAGGGGTGGAAATACGCGTCCCGGTCCGAGCCGTCGACCCAGCGTTCGAAGCGCGAACCCTGCTTGAAACTGGCGTCGCACTCGCGGAAGAAGTCGGATTCGGACACGCCGATGCGGTGCAGGGTGTCGCGCATCGAGGGCCAGGTGCCTTCGCCGACGCCGATGGTGGGCACGGCCGGCGATTCGACAAGGGTTACGCGCAGACGATGTTCGGCGGCCAGGACACCGGCGACCAGCCAGCCGGCGGACCCGCCGCCGACGACCACGATGTGTTCGATCGTGTTATTCATCCGTAAAGTCTACCCAAAATCACTGTAGTTGAGGAAATTTTTAAAAAAAACGGCCGGGTCATCCCCGGCCGTGCGCGTTCATGAGCGTCGTGAAACGATCAGAACTTGTAACGCATGCCCAGCATGTAACGCGGGCCGGTCTGGGTCACGTACTCGGCCATTTCCTTGGCGCGGCCATGGCTGCGGGTGATCTCGTTGGTCAGGTTGATCGCCTCGAACTGCACGCTGAGCTTCTCGGTGATGTTATAGCCGAGGCTCAGGTCCAGCTGGCCGTACGGTTCGACGTAGATCGGGTTGGGACCGGCCGAATCGAAGGTCGACGACAGAAACTCGCCGCGCCAGTTCCAGGCCAGGCGGGCATTCATGCGATCGTTCTCGTAGATGCCGACCACGTTGTACGAGTTCGACAGACCGACCAGCGCGAACTGTTCGCCCACCGACTTGTTGTCGTAGCGGAGGCCCGAGTGCACGTAGGTGTAGTTCGCCGACACGCCGAAGCCGTTGTTGAACATGTGCTGGAGGTTGAATTCCAGGCCGTTCAGGCTCGCCTTCTTCTGGTTCGAGAAGGAGGTGATGCGGAAGTTGGCGATCGGGTCGCCCGGCTGGCCGACGATGGTGCCGGTGGCGTTGCCGAGGGCGTCATCCGCGCCGCGGGTCACGCCGTTGCTGCCGGCGTGGTTGCGGAAGATGTAGTTGCGGATGCAGGTGGTGTCCGAATTCGCGCAACCGTTCTTCAGGGCCTCGTTCCAGAACGCGCCGCCGACCGGGGTATGCAGGCCGAAAGGCTGCTCGACGACTTGCGACTGGCCGGCGTAGTTGTCCAGGTCCTTGTAGAAGGCGTTCACCGAGGCGAAGCTCTGCTTGGCGTAGTACCACTCGAAGGACAGGTCGAAGTTCTTCGACTTGACCGGCTTAAGCGCCGGGTTGCCCTGCGAGCCGGTGCCACCTTCGACGCGCGCCAGGGTATTCAGGATCTGGCCGCCGGCGATCTGGTCGTAGCGCGGACGGCCGATGGTTTCGCCGTAGCTCGCGCGCACCTTCATGTCCTCGCGCAGGTCCATGTCCCAGTCCACGCTCGGCAGGAGGTTGTGGTACTTGCCGGTGAGGGTGGTGAAGGTCGGCGCGCCCATGTTGACCGTGAACTCGTTCTGCGAACCCCAGCTGATGGAGGTTGCGGCCGGCACCAGCGCGGTCGAGGTGACGTCGGTCTTCTCGTAGCGCACGCCGACTGCCGTGTGCATCGGGAAGCGCGTATCCCAGTCCGTGTTGAACTGCAGATAGAGGTTCTTGGTGTCTTCCTTGGTGCGCTGGTCGGTCGTGAAGCTGGTCTTCGGCAGATAGCCGGCCGGGTTCTTGGTCGCGTTCGCAGCGGCGGTGCGGGCCTCGTTGAAGTTGAAGGTGTAGAAGTTGTTGAAGAGCTTGGGGTTGTCGCTGCCGTCGATCTGGTCGAAGTAGCCGCGCACGGTGGCCGGATGCCACAGGCTGCTCGGGTAGTCCGAGGCCTTGGAGGCGCCGCCCCAGGTGTCGAGCTGGTTGTTCGATTCGGCCGAGCGGTTGTTGACCTTGATGATGCCGAGGCCGAAGTTCAGGTTCGAGGACTCCAGCATGCGCAGGCGGCCCTTGGCCTGGTACTGGTCGATCTTGCCCAGCATGTAGCGGTTCTGGAAGTTCGAGCCGGTCACCTGTTGCGGCGCCTTGACGAAGTCCGCGCCGACGATGCTCAGCACCGGGAAGTCCTTCGAGAAGTCGGCGGTGGTGTCGCCGCGCGAGAAGCTGGCGGTGCCGAGGGTGTTGAAGGAGCCGAAGGGGCTGTCCGCCATCGATTCGGCGGTCGAATGGTGGCCGTCGAATTCCAGCTTCAGGTCATTGGTGGCGCGCCACTGGGCGTTGAAGCCCAGCGACTTGTTGTTGGTCTTGGTGGCGAAGTCGCCGGCGCCCATCGCGATGTCGCTGGTGGCCGGGGAGATCTGCTCGGTGTACAGCAGCGGCGCCGCGACCGGGCCGTTGGTCCACGAGGAGGTCGACGGACCGAAGTTGAACCAGGCCGAGAGGTCGTTGCGCTTGGTCTGCAGCTTGTTCTGCGAGTAGGTGTAGTCCAGGGTCGTGACCAGTTCCTTGACCGGTGCAAACTGCAGGGTCAGCTGGCCGTTGGTACGCTGGCGCTTGACGCCGGTGAAGCTGTAGTTCAGGTTCTGCGGCACCTCGTAGACGTCGCTCGGCTTCGGGTGGTTGGTGGCGCCGGTGGCGGGGATCGTGCCCCAGTTCTGCTCGTCGCCGCGGAACGGACCCTTCCAGCCGCTGGAAACGGCGGCCTGGTTGTAGCCCAGGTTGCGTTCCTGGTAGCTGGCGCTGATGCCCAGGCCCCACTTGCCGTCCTTGCTGGTGGTGGTGTAGATGCCCGAGAACTCCGGCGTGAAGGAGCTGTCGGCACGGTCGTCGTTCGGCAGGTTCTTGTTCGAGGTGTCGTCCATCATCTTGACGCCGATGCTCGAATAGGTGCCGAGGCGGTCGAGCGGACGCGCGGTGATGACGTTGATGGTGGCGCCGATGCCGCCGGTCGGCGTCTCGGCGCGGCTGGTCTTGTAGACCTGCAGCTGCGAGATCGCTTCGGAGGCCAGGTTCGAGAAGTCGAAGGCGCGGCCGTTCAGGTCGCCCAGGTTCGAGGTCGGCATCTGGCGGCCGTTCAGCAGCACCATGTTGAAGTCGGGGCCGATGCCGCGCACGGTGACCTTCTGGCCTTCGCCGTTGACGCGGTCGATCGAGACGCCGGAAATGCGCTGCAGCGACTCGGCCAGGTTGGTATCCGGGAACTTGCCCATGTCTTCGGCCACGATGCCGTCGACGATACCGTCCGAATTGCGCTTCAGGTTCAGCGACGAAGCCAGCGACTGGCGGATGCCGCTGACCACCACCTGCTGCACGCCGGCGGCTTGCGCCGTGGTGTCGCTGGTGGCACTGGCAGCGTCCTGCGCATGTGCCGACATGCCGAACGCCGTACAGGCGCCGGCGACCGCCAGGCTGATCAGTTTCTTGTTTGCCTTGGGATAATGCATTGGGTCTCCTCTGTTTTTCTTGGCGTAGTTGTAATTCATCAGGTGAGGGCTTGCTCCTTGAATCCTTTCAACTCATCTGGAAATGTTTGGAAACGTTTCCATATCAGTTGTCTGAATCTTATGTTCAGTAAAAATAATTGTCAACGGGTTACTTTGTTTTTTTCGAGAAGCGCGTGGCGGACGCAACACCTGTCAAAAGTGCTATAGTCGGCGCCGATCTGGGAACGTTTCCAAGCGGACCCGAAAAATAGAAAAAATGGAGACTGCCGAACGATGAAGATCCGTGACCTGATCCAGGCCGCGGCGCTGCTGATGTGCGCGCCGCTTTGCACCGACTCCGCGCTGGCAGCGGGCCGTCCCTTTGCCTGGCCGAACGGCGCCCGCGCCGCCGTCAGCCTGGCCTACGACGACGCCATCGATTCCCAGCTCGACCACGCCATCCCTGACCTCGACCGCTACGGCTTGAAGGGCAGCTTCTACCTGCAGCTGTCCAGCCCATCGGTGCAGAAGCGCATGGCGGAATGGCGGGCGGCAGCGAAACGCGGTCACGAACTGGGCAACCATTCGCTGTTCCACCAGTGCGCGCATTCGAAGCCGGACCGCAGCTGGGTGCAGGCGCAGCGCGACCTCGACACCACCACGCCCGCGCAGATGCGCGACCAGGTCGAACTGGCGAATACCATGCTGCAGGCGATAGACGGGGCGGTCGAGCGCACCTATACCGTGCCCTGCGGCGACCGGCTGGCATCGGGCCAGGATTACGTGGACGGCCTGCGCACGGCCTTCGTGGCCATCAAGTCAGGCGAAGGTTCGGGCGTGATCGATTCGATGGAGGCCCTCGACCCTTGGGCGGTGCCGGTGCTGGCCCCCGTTGGCCTGAGCGGGCAGGAGCTGATCGCCATCGTCAAGCGCGCCGAGGCGAAGGGGACCATGGTGAACTTCACTTTCCACGGCATCGGCGGCGACTACCTGACGACCTCCAACGAGGCGCACCGCGAGCTACTGGGCTACCTGGCGGCGCACCGCAAGACGGTATGGACCGACACCTTCCTGAGCCTGATGCGGCACGTGAAGGCGCAGCAGGCTCCAAAGCCGGCGGGCTGGGTGCTGGACTGGAGCGACGAGTTCGACGGCACGGCGCTCGACCACCGCAAATGGGTGGATGAACTCGGCGGCCATGGTTTCGGCAACCACGAGCTGCAGTTTTACACGGCACGGCCGGAGAACGTGCGCGTGAGCGAAGGGAATCTGGTGATCGAGGCGCGCCGCGAGAACTGGGAAGGCAAACAGTACACCTCGGCGCGGATCAAGACCGCCGGCCTGTTCGAGCGTACCCACGGACGCTTCGAGGCGCGCATCAAGATCCCGCGCGGGCAGGGCATCTGGCCGGCCTTCTGGCTGCTGGGCGCGGACTGCGAGCGGACCGGCTGGCCGCGCTGCGGCGAGATCGACATCATGGAAAACATCGGCAAGGAGCCTTCGACCGTGCACGGCACCCTGCACGGCCCGGGCTACTCGGGCGGGCAGGCCTTCGGCGAGCCGTCCAGTATCGAGGGCGTCTTCGCCGATGACTTCCACGTCTATGCCGTCGAGTGGGAACCGCGCGAGATCCGCTGGTACCGCGACGGCGTCCTTTACCACACAGCGCGTCCTGCGCTAGTGAAAGGCGACTGGGTCTTCGAGCACCCCTTCTTCGTGATCCTCAACCTGGCCGTGGGCGGCGACTGGCCCGGCAGTCCGGACGCCACGACGAACTTCCCGCAGCGGATGCTGGTCGATTACGTGCGCGTCTATCGTCGCTCAGGTTCGGGCTCGGCAGGCTCCGTGGGCGCCACCGCCGGCAGATAGCGCTCGCGCGCCTCGCGCGTCAGCTTGGCAATGCTGCGCAGGCAGTCCAGGGTTGGCACGCCGGCGTTCGCATCCGCCCCCTTGGCGTACATGCGGGCCAGCCTGGTTGCGACCTCCGCCGCGCCGGGAATCTGCTCGCGGAACAGCTTGATCAGGCTGACCACGGTTTCGTGGATGGCGGCGTGCGAGGCGCGCGCGATATTCTTGCCGCCGGGGTCGGCGGCCAGCGATTGCGCGATCGTGAGCTCGAACTGGGTTTCCGCGCGCTGGATGAGCATGCGGAGCTGTGCAGGTGTGTACTGTAGTCGCATGATGGTCTCGTCCTCGTGACTATTCCGCCCAGGCCGGCTCGCCTTGCGGCTGCGGCCGCAGGCGAGCGTGGGACTTTCCCGGCCTCACCCGCAAGGGCGCACGCGGCGCGGACGAGCGCACCGGTGTGAGCGGGCCTTCGTAGGGCGGGGTGTCGTGGTCGATTTCGGCCGGTTCGCCACGTCCGGCGCCGGCCAGGAACTGGGCGATCGCGATTTTGACGATGGCCCGGTTGCTGAGTTCTGCCGTCAGGCGGAACTTCCGGTTGTAATAGAAGAAGGTGGCCTTGTTGCCGTCGCAGCCGACGATGTCGACCTTCTTGGGCAGCGAGAAGCCGTAGCGTCCGCTGGCCCAAAGCTTGACCGTGCAGACCCCGGCATCGGGTGATGAAAAAGTAAAGTTCATGCAGGAATCGTAATCCTGCATACGGCCGCGCACGGAACGAAATTGTTCCAAACTATTACGGCGGGAACAGTTCTTTCCCGCCGGTAGCTTTTACTGCCTGGCGTAGGGTGGGCACTCTGTGCCCACGGTTGCATGCGGACCACCTACACATGGGTGGGCACGGGGTGCCCACCCTACATTGCTTATTGCCGGGTCGTCTTCAGCATCGACGGATAACCGACGTCTTCCGTAGCTTTCTTGAGGTCGGCCACGCTGGCCTGAGCGTCGTCGTAGACGATCACGGCTTCGCGCTTTTCGTAGCTGACTTGCACCTTGGACACGCCCGGCACCTTGACCAGCGATGCCTTGATCGTGATCGGGCAGGTGGCGCAATCCATGGTCGGCACGTTCAGCTTGACGGTCTGCTGCTTGGCCAGCGCGAACGGTGCTGCGAACAAGATGGCGATCAGGGTCAGTGCTTTCATCGTTTTCATATTGGCCTCAATCTCAATAGAACAAGGGGGCGATCAGCGGAAAGCCGAGCAGCAGGGCGATGAACAGGGCGCAGCCGAGGAACAGCTTGCGCATGGCGGGCCGGGTGGTGGTGCAGGCCGGGTCATCCACGGCGCAGGCTTGCGCCGGGCGGAACAGCAGCCAGCCGGCCCAGCCCAACGCGCCCAGGGTGAGGGCGATCGCGTAGGGCGTCAGGGGCTTCAGCGCGGTCAGGTGCACCATCCAGGCGCCGGTGATGCCGACCAGGACCAGCACCAGCGGCAGCACGCAGCAGGTCGAGGCCAGTATCGCCGCCAGTGTGGCGACGGCGATCAGCTTGCCGGCACTGCGTTCGGATGGTGCTTCCATGGCCGCTTGTACCTCAGATGGCGCGCGAGGTGATGGTGTAGGCGAAGCTGTCAGGCGCCAGCGAGTCGTAGGCCTCGCCGCGGCTTTCCGCCTGCGGGTACATCAGGAAGCCGACCTTGCCCTGCTTGGCGCCGGGCAGGCGAACGTCGTGGGCGAAGTTGTAGCCCATCCAGTTGCCTTCCCAGCCGCCGAACAGCGCCTGCTTGACCGGCGCAACGACCGGGTGGTCAGGGTCCTTGATCCAGTTCGGGGTTTCCTGGCGCATGACCTTGGCGACGTCGGCCGGATCCATGGCGACCCAGCCGTGGCGCTTCAGGTAGACCTCGGCGCGGCAATGCTGGGCGCCCTGCAGCGAGGCTGGCTTGCCGCCCAGTTCCTTGTAGCCGAAGGCGCTCGGGGCAATGCGGATGCCGTAGACGTCGCGCGCCGGCACGCCGGCAGCGCGGCAGAGGCCGACGAACAGGCCGTTCAGGTCGGCGCACTTGCCGCCGAAATTGCCGGTCTCCAGCATGGTCTTGATGTCGCCGGTGCCGCAGCCTTTGACTTTCGGCTCGCGGAAGGTGTTCAGCACGATCCAGTCGTAGATGCGCTGGACCTTGTCTTCATCGGTCTTCGCACCCGAGGTGATCTGCAGGGCCGTCTTCTTGACGATGCCGTCCAGCGGCATCAGGTCGGTGGGCTGCAGCCACAGGCGCAGGTCCTCGGCGGACTCGGCGCCGGCGCCCGGCTTCTTCCAGTTCTCGGCGCGGTCGCGGGTCTGGATGCGCGAGACGACTTCCAGCATCGGCGGTGCGCTGCCGTCGAATTCGGCCACCAGGAAACGGGCGCCGTAGCGCGGGTCGCTGCCAACCTTCATGCTCTTGGCGTTGCCCGACCAGTTGTTCGACAAGGTGCGCTGCCAGTCGGTGTCGACCGAGGGCAGGGGGATCCAGACGGTCGACGGGCCGGCCGCGCGCTGCAGGTTCACGCGGGTGACGACTTCATAGCTCTTCCAGTCGCCGGGGCGCGGGTCGAAATGGCGTTCGGCTTCCGCGGCGTTCTGGGCCAGCAGAGTACGCGGCAGGGCGCCGGCCAGCAGGGCGCCGGTGGCGGCTTTCAGGAGGGCGCGGCGGTTCGTCGGTTTGATGTTCATGTCGTCGAAGTCTTCCAGTCTGGATGTTGTTAATTATGCGTTGTTCTTCATTCGGCCACGAGGGCGTCGATTGCTGCTTTCAGGCGCGTGTCGCTGGCCCCGATCTCGCCCGCGCTGCGCCAGCGCGCGCGGCCCTTGCGGTCGACCAGGATCGTGGTCGGCATCACACCGGCGGTCCACTGCTTGAACATCTCGCCGCTACGGTCGCGCAGCACCGGGTAGGCAAAGGGATGGGCCGCCGAGAAGCGTTCGATGGTGTCGAGCGGCTCCTTGTAGTTGACCCCGACCACGGCCACCTTCGCCGGATCCTGGCCCGCCAGCGCGTTCAGCACCGGCAGCTCGTCCACGCAGGGCCCGCACCAGCTGGCCCAGAAATTCACCACCACGACCTTGCCGCGCAACTGGTCCAGCGTCCACTCCTTGCCGTCCAGTGCGGACAGGCGCAGCGCCGGCGTCGCCTGCTTCGCGGGCCAGGGCCGCAGTACCGCGTTCTCCGCGGCGCTTGCGGCATGGCCGGCGCAGGCCAGCAGGCAGGCGGCCGGGAGTAGGCGCGGGAGGAACCGGATCTGCATCGGCGTTCGTACTGGACCTGGTGGAATGGCCCCGCATGATACCAGACTGTCGTTTTCGCCGCCGGGACCAGGCCGGCTGGCGCTGGCTTGTTCGCGAGGTCTTGTTCATAATTGCCGCATGAATAACTGGATCTGCCTGGCGATCGCCATCCTCGCCGAAACCGTCGCCACCACGGCCCTGAAGGCCAGCGCCGGCTTCACCCGTCCCTTGCCCTCGCTGCTGGTCGTGGGCGGCTACGGCATCGCCTTCTACATGCTGGCGCTGACCTTGCGTTCGATACCGCTGGGTGTGACCTATGCGGTGTGGTCTGGCGTGGGGATCGTGCTGATTACGCTGGCGGGCTGGCTGCTGTACGGGCAGAAGCTGGATGCCGGGGCGCTGGCGGGCATCGCGCTGATTTTGGCGGGTGTGCTGGTGATGAATCTGTTTTCGAAGACGGCTGGGCACTAATTCCAAACGTGCAACGGCGCGGTCAACGCTACGGTATCCTCTTCCGCAAAAATCCGAGGAGACGCCCATGCACCCGTTCCGCTCCCTTGCCGCGGTCCTGCTGACGCTGCCGCTGCTCGCCAGCTCCGCCGAACCAGCCGCCTCTACCCGCGCCTACCACAACCCGCTCACGGTCCGCCTGGCCAGCGGCGAACCCGCCCAGAACTGCGCCGACCCGGCGGTGCTGCGCGACCCGCGCGCCGGTGGAAAAAACGGCGCCCCCACCTGGTACATGTACTGCACCAGCGACCCGGTCAGCAAGCGCGAGCGCGACCCGGCCGGCAAGGACGGCGGCTGGCATTTCCGCATGATCCCGATCTACCGCTCCACCGACCTGGTGCACTGGGACTTCGTCGGCGACGCCTTCTCGGACCGGCCGGCCGGGCTGGCCGCACCCACCTCGGGACTGTGGGCCCCGGAGCCGGAATACCTGAACGGCCGCTACTACCTCTACTTCACGGTCACCGACGTGGTCGACGAGCACAGTCCGGAGAAGGGCTGCGGCAACGACAGCGCGATCGGCGTGGCCACCTCCGACTCGCCCACCGGGCCCTGGCGCGCCAGCACCACGCCGGTCGTGATGCCGCGTCGCGCCGGCCCGGGCTGCAATTTCCACTGGACCTTCGATCCCAAGGTGATCGAGGCGAACGGCCGTAAATACCTCTACTACGGCAGCTACGGCGGCGGCATCTTCGTCACGCGGCTGAGCGAGGACGGCATGCGCGCCGAAGGGCAGGCGAGCATGGTGGGCGCGCCCGGCCGTTACGAGGGCGCCGAGGTCAAGTTCCATGACGGCTGGTGGTATCTGTTCGCGTCCGCCACCGACTGCTGCAACGGCCCGCTGACCGGCTACGCCGTCTACACGGGCCGCGCCCGCAAACCGGAAGGGCCCTTCCTCGACCGCTACGGCAACGACATGGCGAAGGGGCGCGCGGGCGGCACGCCGCTGTTGCTCCAGAACGGCAATCGCTGGATCGGCGTCGGCCACAACACCGTGTTCACGGACGCCGCCGGCCAGTGGTGGACCATCTACCACGGCATCGACCAGGCCGAGCCCTTCTTCAGCGCGAAGGACAAGCTGACCCGCCGCCTGGCGCTGCTCGACCGTATCGACTGGGTCGACGGCTGGCCGGTGGCGGGTGGCGGCCAGGCGCCGACCGACCAGGCGATGCCGGCGCCGATCGTCATCGAAGGCGCCCGCGCGGAGCAGCATCCGCGCGCGCTACACGCAGCGGTTCGTGTCCGCCCGCTGTGGCAGGACGAGTTCAAAAGCACAGCCTTGAATCCGCGCTGGACCTGGCTGCGTCCGCGCGATAAAAGCGGCTGGTCGCTCGGCCGAGAAGGCCTGCAGCTGAGCACCCAGGACGCCGACCTCCACGTCGACAACAACACCGCCAGCGTGCTGCAGGCCGCGCTGCCGAAGGGCGATTACCGAGTCGAGCTTGAACTCCGCCTGGACGCGCCGGAAGACTGCTGCACCACCGCGGTGCAGGCAGGCCTGGTCGTCATGCGCGACGACGACAACTACGTCAAGCTGGTCGAGATGGCGCGCGAAGGCCTGCGCCAGGTCGAGTTCGCGAAAGAGATGGCGCCCGTCGAGCAGTTCTACCCGCGCTACGGGAACACCCTGGCCGGCACGCCCGGCGCCACCACCTGGCTGCGCCTCGATGTCCACCGGGATGGGGGCGTCGAACGTTACACAGGGTATTCGAGCCAGGATGGCCGCAACTGGGTCGGCGGCGGTACGTGGACGCATCGCCTCGGCCAGGACGCCCGTCTGGGGCTCGTCGCGATGGGCGGCGCGGGCCGGCGCGCCACCGTCGTGCGGGTCGCCGTCAGCGCGCTGTCGCCATAAAAATACAGGGCGTGAAACCAGATGTAACGAGGCGCGAAAGCGCTTGCTTTCGGGTGCGGCGGGTCATTAAATAGGCTCATAAGAACAGCAGGAGCTGATCGTGGAATACCCCCGCCCCCAATTACGCCGCGCCGCCTGGCGCAGCCTGGATGGCCCATGGCAGGCCATGCTCGACGACCTTGCCGCGTGCGCCGACCCATCCGAAGTCAACTGGGACCGTACCATCGTGGTCCCGTATCCACCCGAGGCGCGCACCAGCGGCGTGCATGACCGCGGCTACCGGCGCCGGGTCTGGTACAAGCGCCAGATCCAGCTCGACCCATCGATGGCGCCCTCGCGCGACGAGCGCCTGATCCTGCACTTCGGCGCCGTCAACTACCGCGCCCGCGTGTGGGTCAACGGCCGCTTCGCGGTCGAGCACCGCGGCGGCCACAGCCCGTTCTCGATCGACGTCAGCCGCCACCTCGACGGCTCGCTGCTCGAGGTCGTGGTGCAGGCCGAGGACGATCCGCAGGACATGCACAAGGCGCGCGGCAAGATGGACTGGGAGCCGGAGCCGCACAAGATCTGGTATCCGCGCTCCAGCGGCATCTGGCGCACGGTGTGGATCGAGAAGCTGCCGCGCGCCCACGTCAGCCAGCTGCGCTGGACCGCCGACGTCGCGTCCTGGCAGATCCGGCTCGACGCCGACCTCGCCCACGTGCCGGAAGGCGGCATGGCCAACGTCACCCTCAAGCTGGGCGACAAGCTGCTGGTGGCCGACCGCTGCCTGCTGACCGGGCCGCGGCTGTCGCGCATCTTCCAGCTGCCCGACCCCGGCATCGACGACGCCAGAGCCCTGTGGATGTGGAGCCCCGAAAGCCCGCAGCTGATCGACGCCGAGATCGAGATCAGGACCAGCGACGGCAACCTGATCGACAGCGTGCAGAGCTACACGGCGCTGCGCACGGTGAGCGTCGAGGGCGACCATTTCGTCCTCAACAGCCGGCCTTACTTCCTCCGCATGGTGCTGGACCAGGGCTACTGGCCGGACAGCCTGATGGTGGCCTCCAGCGACCAGCTGCGCCACGACGTCCTGCTGATCAAACGGCTCGGCTTCAACGGCGTGCGCAAGCACCAGAAGTCCGAAGACCCGCGCTGGCTCTACTGGTGCGACGTGCTGGGCCTGTGCGTGTGGGGCGAGATGCCCTCGGCCTACGGCTTCTCCAGCGCTACCGTGCACGGCGTGATGGAAGAGTGGAAGGAGCTGGTCGAGCGCGACATCTCCCACCCCTGCATCGTGGCCTGGGTGCCTACCAACGAATCCTGGGGCGTGCCCGAACTGATGAACGACCGCCGCCAGGTCGACTTCGTGCGCGCCCTCTACCACATGACCCGTGCGCTGGACGGCACCCGGCCGGTGGTCGGCAACGACGGCTGGGAGATGCCCTGCGGCGACCTGGTCTGCGTGCACGACTACGCGCAGGATCCGAAGGTGCTGGTCGAGCGCTACGGCAGCCGCGATGCCGTCGCTTACACGCTGCAGCACGTGCAGCCGGACCGGCGCCGGCTGGTGATCGACGGTTTCACCGGCGTCGGCAAGCCGCTGTTCCTGTCGGAGTTCGGCGGCATTGCCCTCATGAAGAGCAACGAGGAGCCGGGCTGGGGCTATTCGGTGGCCAAGGACGGCAAGGAGCTGCTGGCGCGCTACCAGCAGCTGATGGCGGCCGTCCACGCCTGCCGTCCGCTGTCCGGCTTCTGCTATACCCAGCTGACCGACACCTTCCTGGAAAAGAACGGCCTGCTGACCGAGGACCGGGTGCCGAAAGCCCCGGTGGAGGCGCTGGCCAAGGCCACGCGCGGTCCCGACGCCCATCTGCAGGACTGGCATCTCGATCCGCTCGGGCACGCCAAGCGCTGGCTGGCGCGGCGCGGGCCGGATTTCCCTATAGAATGGACGCGCGTCGGAGATATTGCAGAAGTGTTAGCCTATCCGGGCGAGCGCCAGGGGAACGGTAAGGCTGCGGCCGCGCCGGGACCGAACGATCCGGGCCCGGACGATCCGCCGGCCAGTCCGCCGACCGGTCCGGGTGGATTCGAACGCCGGAGCCGTGGCGGCGCGGGAGTGCGGGTGCGGCGCAAGGCGGCCTGACCGGGATGGATCGAGTAGCACGGCAGCGCTCCGACAGCACATAAAAAAGAGAATGGAGATGACGACGTGGCGAGACGAGGATGGACCCTCGCCGCCGCCGTCGCGCTGCTGGTAACGCTGGCCGCAGGGCCGGCGCCGGCATGGGCCCAGGTTGAGGTCAGGATGTGGACGCTGCTCAGCGGCGGCGACGGCGCCCGCATGCGGGCCCTGGTCGAGGACTTCAACGCCAGCCAGCGCGAGGTGCGCGTGGTGAGCACGACCCTGAAATGGGGCGAGCCGTTTTATACGAAGCTGATCACCTCCTCGGTGGTCGGCGCCGGGCCGGACCTGGCCACCGTGCACCTGTCGCGCCTGGTCAACCTGGCCGGCGGCGGCGTGCTGCGCCCGATCACGGACGCCGAGCTGGCATCCGTCGGCCTGAAGGGCAGCGACTACCTGCCGCGCCAGTGGGAGAAGTCGCGCTGGCAGGGCCAAGCCTGGGCGGTGCCGCTGGACATGCACCCGCTGGTCCTCTACTACAACAAGACCCTGCTGGCGAATACCGGGCTGCTCGACGGCGACGGAAAACTGAAGCCCATCGAAGGCGTCGATGCACTCACGAACGCCTTTCGCATCGCCACCGAGACCAGCCACCGTCACGGCCTGACCATGGAGAGCAGCCAGAGCTCGTTTGCGATCTGGCGCCTGTGGCTGTCGATGCTGGCACAGCAGAACGTCGCCATCGTCCGCAACGGCCAGTACAGCTATGGCCCGGCCGGCGCGGCCACGCTGACCCGCATCAGCGACTGGTTCCGCAAGGGCTATGCCCAGGCCGGTCTCGATTATCCGGCGTCGACGTCGCAATTCATGGGCGGCGGCGCCGCGTTCATGCTGAACGGTGTGTGGGAAGTCCCGGAGCTGGTGCGCGCCTCGAAGGCCGGCAGCCTGGGCTTCGAATACGGCATCGTGCCGCTGCCGAAGATGTATGCCAATGCCAGCGCATGGGCCGATTCGCACGCCTTCGCCATGCCTTCGAACGCCGGCAATCCGCCATCCCCGGCCAAGGTGCAGGCGGTGCTGCGCTTCGTCGCCTACGTCAGCAAGCACTCGATGGGCTGGGCCGAGGGCGGCCACATCCCGGCCTACCGCGCGGTGGCCGAGTCGCCGGAAGCACTGGCGCTGCAGCCCAACGCCCAGTATGCGGAAGCCGCGCACAATGTGGTCTACGATCCGGACGGCTGGTACATGGGTGCCGCCGGGCCGCTGGAAGCGATCGCCTCGAAGTTCCTGCCGGCCGCGCTGTACGGCTACATGACGCCGGCGCAGGCGGTGCATCGCTTCGAGACCGAGGGCGCGCGTCTGATCCGCAAGAACCCGCCACGCTATTGAGGAGCCGGATGAAACCGAACGATCTAGTCCTCACCAGCGCGCGCCGCGAAGGCCTGCCGGCCAGCTTGCTGCTTGCCCCCTTCGTGATCGTGTTCCTGCTGTTCTTCCTGGTGCCGGCCGGCGTCACATTCTGGATGAGCCTCACCGAGAGCAGCCTGACCCGCACCAATGCCTTCGTCGGGCTGGCCAACTACCACACCCTGCTCAACGACCCCTCGTTCTGGGACTCGGTGCTGAACACCTTTTACTTCGCGCTGCTGACCGTGATCCCGCTGACGGCGCTGGGCCTGGTGATGGCGCTGCTGGTCAACCGCTTCGTCAAGGCCCAGGCCTGGCTGCAGGGCGTGTTCTTCCTGCCTTTCGTGCTGCCGATCTCGGTGATGACCCTGATCGCGGACTGGATGCTGCAGCCCTCGAGCGGCGTGATCAACCACATTCTCGGCGGCCAGCGGCCCTGGCTGGCGGATCCGTACTGGGCGCTGCCCGCGGTCGCGATCGGCACCGTGTGGTGGACGGTCGGTTTCAACATGCTGCTGTTCCTGGCCGGCCTGCGCAACATCCCTTCCGACCTGTACGAAGCGGCGGCGCTGGACGGTGCGCGCGGCTTCACCTTGTTCCGTTCGATCACCTGGCCGGCCCTGCGCCCGGTTGCGACCACCGCCCTGATCCTGCAGATCATCGCCTCGCTGAAGGTATTCGGCCAGACCTATATCCTGACTTCCGGCGGGCCCTTCAATACCACGCGGGTCACGCTGCACTACATGTACGAAACCGCGTTCACCCAGAGCGATGCCGGCTACGCGGCGGCGATCGCGATGGCTTTCGTGACCATCGTGATCCTGCTGTCGGTGCTGCAGGCCGGTGTCGTGCGCTGGCTGGCAAGGAGAGACGTATGAACGGCCGTTCAAATGTTGGCTGGTCCGTCATCGGCGTGATTGCGGCCGTGCTGCTGGCCGCCTTGTGGGCAGCGCCGCTGCTGTGGGCCCTCAGCACCGCGCTGCGCCCGGAACTGGAAACCGTCTCCGCCGAGTTCCACTGGCTGCCGCAGACCTGGACCCTGGACGCCTTCGCCAAGACCCTGGGCGCCGGCAATGTCGTGCGCTGGCTGTTCAACAGCTTCCTGGTGGCGCTGCTGGTGACCGTGGTGACGATGGCGATCAGCCTGATGGCCGCCTACGCCTTTTCGCAGCTGCGCTTCCGCGGCCGGTCGGTCCTGTTCGGGATTGCCATGCTAGCGTTCCTGTTACCGTTCGAGGCGCTGCTGGTGCCCCTGTTCCGCACCATGAACCAGCTCGGCCTGATCAACACCTATGCCGGCATCGTGCTGCCGCAGGTGGTGGCGCCGGTGGTCATCTACGTGTTCAAGCAGTTCTTCGACGAGATCCCGGCCGACTTCCGCGAAGCCGCGACCATCGACGGCGCCGGCCCGCTGCGGGTGCTGTGGAGCGTGTACCTGCCGATCTCGGGGAATATCGTGTGGGCGATGGCGATCGTGACCTTCATCGCGGCCTGGAATAACTTCCTCTGGCCTTTCATCATCGTCACCTCGAACGATATGATGACCATACCGCTGGGACTGACCCAGACCTACGACGCCTTCGGGGTGCGCTACGCCCAGCTGATGGCGGCGGCGCTGCTGGGCGCGATGCCGGTGGCGCTGGCCTACGTGGCCTTCCAGCGCCGGGTGACGCAGGGCTTCCTGGCGGCGAGCGGTCTGAAGGGATAAAAATATAAAAGGAGTGGAAATGGCTTCTGTAAGGCTGCGCGGCATCAGTAAGGACTACGGCGACAATCCCGTCATCAAGGGCATCGACCTCGACATCGCGGACGGCCAGTTCGTGGTCTTCGTCGGCCCGTCCGGCTGCGGCAAGTCGACCCTGCTGCGCATCATCGCCGGGCTCGAAGATGTGAGTGCGGGGGAACTGGAGATTGGCGGCGTGCCCAGCCTGGGCGTCGATCCGTCCAAACGCGGCATCGCCATGGTGTTCCAGAGCTATGCGCTGTACCCGCACATGACGGTGGCCGAGAACATGGGCTTTGCGCTCAAGCTGGCCAAACTGCCGAAGGACGAGATCGCGGACCGCGTGCAGCGCGCCGCCGAGATCCTGCAGATCGCGCACCTGCTGGACCGCAAGCCGAAAGCCCTGTCGGGCGGCCAGCGCCAGCGCGTGGCAATCGGCCGCGCCATCGTGCGTAAACCCGAGGTCTTCCTGTTCGACGAACCCTTGTCCAACCTGGACGCGGCACTGCGCGCACAGACCCGGGTCGAGCTGGCCCGCCTGCACCGCGAACTGGCCACCACCATGATCTACGTGACCCACGACCAGGTCGAGGCCATGACCCTGGGCCAGAAGATCGTGGTCTTCAACGCGGGCCGCGTCGAGCAGGTGGGCACGCCGTTCGAGTTATATGAAAGACCCGCCAACCTGTTCGTGGCCGGCTTCCTCGGCTCGCCGCGCATGAACTTCCTGGATGCCAGCCTGGTGGGCGAGGAGGGCGCCATCGCCACCGTGCGCCTGGCGGGTGGGGCCCAGGTGGATGTTGCGGCCGACGTCGACAGCACGGCGGTGGGCGCGAAGCTGACCCTGGGCGTGCGGCCCGAGCACTTGCGCATGCTGCGTGCGGAGGAGGGAGACACAGGCGGCATCCCGGGCACGGTGAGCCTGGTCGAATACCTGGGCGACGTCACCCTGGCCTATGTCCAGGTCGAGGAGGCGCCCGAAATGGTGGCCGTGAAGTGCGGCAGCGGCCAGCCGGCGCCAGCCACCGGCACGCGCGTGCTGCTGGCCTTCGAGCCGGGCCAGGCCTATCTGTTCGGCGCCGACGGCGTCGCCATGCCCGCACGCGCACGCAGCAGCCGCAGCGCCGCGCCGCGCCTGCGCATTAGGGACGGCGCACGATGAGCAGGCCTGCGCGCGGCCGCCGTCCGACCATGACCGACATCGCCAAGCTGGCCGGCGTGTCGCAGTCGACGGTCTCGCTGGTGATCAATCACCTGAGCGGGGCCAAGGTCTCGCACGCCACCCGCGAGACGGTGCTGCGGATCGCCCGCGAGCTCGGTTATCCGCTCGAGCGCCACCATGGACGCATCGACAACCGCCCCGGCGCAGTCAAGGAAACCCGCAACCTCATCATCTACCTGACCGACGAACTGACCACCAGCCCGCACGCGATGCAGACCATGGATGGCGCCAAGGACGGCGCCTGGGACCAGGACTGCCTGGTGGCGGCCTTCGCCACCCGCGGCGACCCCGAGCAGGAACAGGCGGTGCTGGCGCGCATGCTCGACCACCCGGCGCTGCTGGGCGTGATCTACGCCACCATCTTTACGCGCGCCGTGACGCTGCCGCCGGCGCTGGACGGGGTGCCGACGGTCCTCCTCAACTGCCATGAGCGCGAGCGCGGCCACCCGGCCGTGGTGCCGGCGGAGCAGCAGGGCGGCTATACGGCCACCATGCACCTGGTGGCGAACGGCCACCGCCGCATCGGCTTCATCAACGGCGAAGGCTGGATCGAGGCGGCCAGCGACCGTTTGAAGGGCTACCGGCTGGCGCTGACTGAGGCGGACATCCCCTTCGACCCGCTGCTCGTGCGCGAGGGCGACTGGCAGGTCGACAGCGGCTATGCGCACGCCTTGTCGCTGCTGGATGCCGCGAACCGGCCCAGCGCGCTGTTCTGCGCCAACGACCTGATGGCGCTGGGTGCGCTGGATGCGGCGCGCGAACTCAAACTGGCGGTGCCGCGCGACCTGTCCGTAGTCGGCTACGACGACCAGGACCTGGCGCGCTACACCCATCCGCCTTTGACAACTGTGTTGTTACCAAACTACGAAATGGGGCGTTGGGCGGCGGAAACTCTGATCGCCCAGGCGCGCGGCGGCAAGGCCGAAAACCGCGTTTTCAAGAGTGAATGCCCGCTGGTGAGCCGGGATTCGGTGGCGCGTCCAGCGTTGTAAAACGGTCACGGAAATCGTGCAAGCGCGCGCTCTTGTATAGTCTTTTGCGTTAGCTTCCTGATAAAAATTATTACTAATATTTTTCAGGAGACTTGCATGACCAGCTTCCAGCTTCGCCCTGTCTGCGCGGCGGTTCTTGCCCTGATCGCCCATTCGGCCGCCTTCGCGCAGAGCAGCGCCGGCACGCCGCCATCCCAATCCGACCAGGCCAATGTCCAGCAGGGCGCACCCGGCGCCGATGCCGCGCCCCAGAGTGACGCCAGCCCCGCCGCATCCACGCAGCCCGCGCAGATCCAGCAGGTGCAGGTGACGGGCCTGCGCAGCAGCATCCGTAGCGCGGAGGCGATCAAGCGCAATGCAGACCAGGTGGTCGACTCCATCAACGCCGAGGACATCGGCAAGTTCCCCGACCGCGCCACCGGCGACGCCCTGCAGCGCATCGCCGGCGTGCAGGTGGGCCGCGACCGCGGCGAGACCAGCACCGTCATCATCCGCGGCCTGCCCGACGTGGTGACGACCATCGATGGCAACCAGATCTTCACCGGCAACGGCCGGCGCCTGTCCTACCAGGACCTGCCGGTGCAGTCGATCGGCGGCCTGGACGTGTACAAGAGCGCGACCGCGAACCAGCTCGAAGGCGGCATCGCCGGCGCCGTCAACGTGCGCCTGCGCGCGCCCTTCGACATCAAGCGCGCCGAGGACGGGGGCTATAACGTCACCGGCTTCCTCGAAGAGCGGCGCCAGAAGATCAACGGTTCCAGCGCCACCAGCGACAAGAACAACCCGGCCGGCGGCTTCGCCGTCAGCAAGCGCTGGAACACCAGCTACGGCGAGATCGGCGCCCTGGTCGACGTCCAGTTCAACCGCGAGAACTGGGGCTATCCCGTGCAATGGGTCGACCGCCCGGACCGCATCTTCTCGGTCAGCCCGGACGGCACCGCGGTGCGCCTGAACGACGACCAGCCGATCGCGCCGCTGAAGGCCGGCGACCGCCTGGGCGAGCTGCCCAACGTCGGCGGCATCTACAACCAGGGCAAGCGCGACCGCGGCAGCATCCACGGCGCACTGCAGTGGAAGATCAGCCCGCAGATGGACGTCGCCGCCCAGTACCTCGGCACCGGCTACCGCGCGCGCAACGCGGTCGACTACATCCTCGGCATCGTCACCTGGACCCCGCGCCTGAGCAACGTCGTGCTGGCGCCGCAGGGCGACTACTGCAACACGCCGAACGGCTCCATCTGCCCGATCCAGTCGGCCTACGCGGGCGCTGCGCAGTTCGGCGGTCCCTACGACTGGGATCCCTACACCGCCACCTCGACCTGGGGCCAGAAGGAGCACACCACCACGCACTACCTGAACCTGGCGGTGAACTACAAGGACGGCCCGTGGAAGGCGTCGTCCAACTTCGCCTGGACCAAGTCGACCTTCGTCAACGACACCGTGATCGTCGACCAGCAGATCCCGGGCGCCAGCATCAACGTCTACACCTACGGCAGGGACGGCCACGGCGGCTACAACACCGTCACCACGCCGACCAGCGCCAACGCGCTGCGCGACCCCAGCCAGTTCGTGCTGCGCGGGATGGTGCAGAATTGGGGCATCTCGACCGGCGAGCAGACCCAGTGGCGCCTCGACGGCAGCTACCGCCTGGGCGACGAGGGCTTCTTCCGCAGCATCGACAGCGGCATCCGCCTGTCCCAGCGCCGCGCCGGCTTCAAGGGCGCCGAAGGCCACAGCGACATCAGCGGTACCCGCGCTTCGCCGATCGGCGCTTTCGGTCCGTCCTTCGAAACCCTGGTGCCGGGACTGGACCGGCTCGGCGGCCCGTGGGTGACGCCCTCGCACGACTTCCTGATCGACCAGGCGGACACCGTGCGCGCCTTCTACGGCGCCGCCCCCGGCCGCGTGGCGGAAGACCCGACCCGCGCCTTCAGCCAGAACGAGAACAACACCACCCTGTATCTGCAGGGCCGCTGGGAAACCAAATTCAACGAGATCGGCATCAGCGGCACCGTCGGCGGGCGCTACATGCGCATCAGCCGCAGCCTGCTCGGCAACAGCCGCATCGGCGACGTGGTCAGCCCGATCGACGTGTCCTCGCGCGACAACAACTTCCTGCCGAGCGCCTCGGCGGTGATCGCCTGGCGCGAGAACCTGCAGTCGCACCTCTCCTACGGCAAGACCCTGACCTATCCGGACTTTGCGTCGCTGAATCCGGCGCTGTCCCTGATTCCGCCGACGGTGAACGCGCCGGGCACGGGCTCGGCCGGCAACCCGAACCTGAGCCCCACGCGCTCGAAGAACTTCGACGCCACCCTGGAGTATTATTTCCCCAAGAACGGCTACGCGCAGATCGCGCTGTTCCATCGTGACATCGACGGCTACTTGCAGAACATGGAGTCGAACGAGACGATCGGCGGCCTGAACTACCGCGTGACGCGGCCGCAGAATTCCGGCTCCGGCAAGCTGAAGGGCGCCGAGCTGGGCATCCAGAAGTTCTTCGACTTCCTCCCCGGCATCTGGAGCAACTTCGGCGCGCAGGCCAACTACACCTGGATCCTGGGCGAGAACCAGACCCTGGTGTCGTCGACGGGGAACAGCTTGGCGACGACACCGCTGATCGGCGTGGCGAAGAAGAACTACAACTTCGCCCTGCTGTACGAAGGCAACGGCATCACCGGACGCTTGAGCGCCACCCACCGTGGCGACTACGTCGAGCAGATCGCCGAGCCCCGCTTCGGCCAGGACCGCCACGTCAAGGCGGCCACCTTCGTCGACCTGAGCCTGTCGTATGCGATCACGCCGAACATCTCGCTGCAGTTCGACGCGATCAACATCACGAAGGAGAAGTTCGAGAGCTATTTAAACGACCCGATCCGCCCGCGCGACATTCGCTACAACCCGACTACCTACGGACTGGGCCTGCGCTTTTCGCTGTAAGTGCGCCTTGATATGAACAAGACTTACCGCAATCCGGTCTATCCGGACATCTTCGCCGATCCCTTCGTGCTGCGGCACGACGGGGTCTACTACGCCTACGGCACCGGCCCGGGCGGTGACGACGGCCGGCAGGTCCCGGTGCTGCGTTCCACCGACCTGGTGAGCTGGCAGCCGCTCGGGCACGCGCTGGTGCCGGCGGCCGGCATGGAGGCGGAGCAGGGCTACCACTTCTGGGCGCCGGAAGTGGCCAGCCACGACGGCCGCTTCTACATGTACTACTCGTCCGGCAACGCGCCCGAGGGCACCGACCAGAAGCTGCGGGTGGCCGTCGCCGAGCACCCGGCCGGGCCCTTCTACGACGCCGGCAAGCTGCTGGTGCCCGACCAGCCGTTCTCGATCGACGCCCATCCTTTCCGCGACGATGAAGGGCAGTGGTGGCTGTTCTACTGCGTCGACTTCCTCGAAGCCTCACACGACGAGCGCATCGGCACCGGCATCGTGGTCGACCAGCTGCTCGACATGACGACCCTGGCCGGCGCGCCGCGCGTGGTGGTGCGCCCGCACCAGGACTGGCACGTGTTCCGCAAGGACCGGCCGATGTACGGCAGCGTCTACGACTGGCACACGGTCGAGGGCGCGGCGGTGCTGTACCGCGATGGGCACTACTACTGCTTCTACAGCGGCGGTGCGTGGGAGAAGGAGAACTACGGCGTCAGCTACGTGGTGTCCAGGCACGCCGAGGGGCCCTACCGCCGGCCCGAGGGTGGGCACGAGGCGCTGCTGATGCGGACGCCCCAGACTGGAGAATTGCTGGGGCCGGGGCACAACTCGTTCACGGTGTCCCCTGGCGGCAGCGAGACCTGGATCGTGTACCACGCCTGGGATCCTGCGCAGACCGCGCGCAGGATGTGCATCGACCGGGTGGATTGGGTGGATGGGAAGCCGGTCACGGCTGGGCCCACGTGGACCGATCAGCCGGCGCCTAGTTAGTGCGTCATTCCCGCGGACGCGGGAATGACGGTTATTTAGCCAAAAACTCCTTCACCTCCGACTGGAAGCGCACCGGCTGGTCCCACATGATGAAGTGCGCACTGTCCGGCACCCGCTTCAAGCTCAGCTTGCCCACCGGCGCGAACGCGCCCTTGTACACCGCATCGAACTGCTCGGCCGGGATCGGCACGTACTTCGGCTGGATGTACAGCACCGTCACCGGCACCGAAATCTTGGATAGCTCCGGCCCCAGGTCGGTGACGATCAGCTCGCGGTAGGCGCGCGTGCCGACGTCGGCGTCGCTGCGCATCGAATCCTCGATCGCCCCGACGCGCATGGCTTCGTTGTCGACCATGCTGTTGATGGTGGCGGCCGCGCGCTTGCTGCGGTCTTCCGGCGTCGCCGCGCGCATGCCGGCTTCGATGCGGTCGGCAACCGGCACGATGGTGGCGGCCGTTGCGCCGGGCCCGCCGAAGAACACGCCCAGGAAGGGCACCATGTCGACCACCATCAGGCGCGACAGATCGCCCGGATGGCGCGCCGCCAGCATCATGCCGATGGTGCCGCCCATGGAATGGCCGATCACGGCCGGCTGCTTCAAGCCGGTTTCCTTGATGTAGCGGTCGATTTCCTCGGCCACCGGCGCGGCCACCGGGCCTTCGCCGTTGCCGCCCTTGGGCTGGCCGGCGAAACCGGACACCTGCACCAGGTGGTAGCGGTAGCCGGGCACGGCCTTGATCATCTCGGTCCACACGCGTGGCGAGGAGTTCAGGCCGGGGATGAGGACCACGTCCGGGCCGGCGCCGGAGGTGGCGACCGTGATGCGGGTCGATGCGAAGGGCGCAGCCGAAGCCGGGACACTCGCGCCAAGCAAAGCGAGGAGGGCTGCCGCGCTGGCGGCCTTGAGGGTGAAACGACGTGGTGACAGTGCGGCAGGCATGTTGGCTCCAGGGACGTAATGGGGTGATTCTATTTCAAATTGACAACATCAACGCCTGCCAGAAATGACAGTATCCGGGCGAGGCGGCGGCGGTGCTGTATCATCCCGTCCCTCGAAACGAAAGCCGCACATGCTCATCATCACCATCAAACAGGGCAAGGAACGCAGCCTGCTGTCCGGCGACCCGCTGATCTACGTCTCCGCCATCGACAAGGTCGAAGGCAAGCCTTCGGAACGCAACAAGCCGGGCGCCACTGCGATCGTGCAGTCCTCGTCGCGCCAGTTCCTCGCCCGCGCAGCCTACAACGCCAAATCGCAGGTCGCGGCCCGCGTCTGGACCTTGCGCGAGGACGAGCCGGTCGACCATGCGATGATCAAGCGCCGGGTCCAGGCTGCGGTCGAGCTGCGCGCCGGTGCCATGCGCACGGCCGACCCGGAAGCCCTGTTCCTGCTGGTCGATGGCGACAAAGACGGCTTGTCCGGGCTGCTGGTGCACAGCTACGGCGGCGTCCCTGGCTATCTGGTGTGCCAGTTCAATGCCGCCGGGGTCGACCATTGGAAGGTGGCCGTGGTGCAGGCGCTTATCAAGGCCACCGGCTACGCCAACGTGGTCGAACGCTGCGACCCGCTGATGCGCAAGGGCGAAGGATTGTCCCTCACGCCCGGTACGTTGGCCGGCGACGAGCCGCCCAAGCGCCTGATGGTGCGCGAGGGTGGCCGCTTGCTGCCGATGGATATCCGCACCGGCTTCGTTTACCCGCGCTGACGTCGGCGGCCGTACGGCCTGACTCAGCCCGCCTTGAACGTCCTCGCCATGGCTTCCCTGTCATGGTCGAGGAGCCAGCGATTATGCTTCTCGTACAGGCCCTGAAGGCGCGAAGGGGCCCCGCAGATGATGTCCATGCCCCTGTCGTCGTAAGGATGCGCGAGGGTGCCGTTTGCCGCATCGATGAGGTATATCTGGCAGTGCGGATTCGGGCGTAGGGCAGGGAAATCCTTGACGAGAGCGCACCAGAGCAGACTTTGTAACACGGACGCCGGGACTTCGAACGCGCAGTTCACCCAGAACCCTGCACCGAAATCGTCGGTCTCATCCACCGCTATAACCCAGGTGTCGCGGCGTTCCGGTATCGCAATGCCGGCGTCACGGAACGCGCGAAGGCTGCCTCTCAGCCCGAAGCGCGACGACGACACGAAACGCTGCAGGTGCACAAGGATGGCGCTGTCGGCCTCAAAGACCTCTTCGCAAATGACGCTTGCCTTGCGCAGCGCAGTCAGCACAAGATCGAGCGGGCCGCCGCTTTCGGATAGCTCGAAACGCAGGCCCCCAGGGAGATGATGAAACAGCGCGTGCCGGTAGCTGCACCCATCGGCCAGGCTATCGATGATGTGCTTGTAGTTCATCGGGGCGCTCTCAATCCCAGTCATGTCTTGTCTCGTCCTCCTGCGCCCGCCGGTCCCGCGCAATCATCTCTTCCAGCTCCTCGCGCGCCCGCTTCGCCACCGACTCGTACTGTTCGCGGTCCTTGTAAAACGGGTAGACCGCATGCACGTTGGCGATGTTCAGCTTCCTGAACTTCAGCGCCGCCTGGCGCACGCGGTAGGCGTTGTGCCCGAGGCCGGCCGTCAGCACGGCGCGCCCCATCTGCAGGGATGACTCGAAGGTCTCGCGTTCGATCATGCTGACGCCGCGGTCCATCAGCTGGTAGTAGTGGGTGACGTTGCGGGCGCGCGCGAAGATCTGCAGCTCCGGCCAGTCGCGCCGCACGGTCTCGACCAGCTCCAGGCTGTCTTCGACGTCGTCGATCGCCACCACCAGCGCGCGGGCGCGGGCGGCGCCGGCGGCGCGCAGCAGGTCGGCGCGGGTGGCGTCGCCGTAGAAGACCTTGAAGCCGAAGCGGCGCAGCACCTCGATCTGGTCGGGGTCGTGGTCCAGCACGGTGAGCTTAATGCCGTTCGCGTTCAGGAAGCGGCCGACGATCTGGCCGAAACGGCCGAAGCCGGCGATGATCACGTGGTCTTCGTTCGGCTCGATGGCGTCGGCATCGGGTTTGTTCTCTTTGCACTCGCGGCGCGCCATGATGCGGTCGTAGGCCATCAGCACCAGCGGCGTGACCACCATCGACAGCGCCACCACGACCACCAGCATCGAGGCGACGTCCTCGGTGAATACTCTGGCGGTGGCGGCTGCGCCGAACACCACGAAGGCGAATTCGCCGCCCTGCGATAGCAGCAGCGCGAACTGCAGGTGCTGGCCGCGGGCGATGCCGAAGATGCGCGACAGCGCGTACAGCACGGCGGTCTTGATGAGCAGGAAGCCCGCCACCAGGCCCAGGATACGCCACGGATGCGCGAGGAAGACGGCGAAGTCCACCGACATGCCGACCGCGATGAAGAACAGCCCGAGCAGCAGGCCTTTGAAAGGTTCGAGGTCGGTCTCCAGCGCGTGCCGGTATTCGGAATCGGCCAGCAGCACGCCGGCCATGAAGGCGCCCAGCGCCATCGACATCTCGATCCACTGCATCAGCAGTCCGATGGCGATCACCAGCAGCAGGGCGAAGGCGGTGAAGATCTCGCGCGTGTCGGTGCGGGCGATGACCTGCAGCAGCGGGCGCACGAGATAGCGGCCGCCGACGATGATCCCGGCCAGCACGCCGACCACCTTGAGCGTGGCCAGCCAGAAGTTGCCGCCTGAGCCGGCATCGTCGGGGATGCCGAGCAGGGGCACGATGGCGATCATCGGAATCGCGGCGATGTCCTGGAACAGCAGGATCGCGAATCCGGCCTGGCCGGCAGGCGTGGGCATCAGGTTGCGTTCTTCCAGCGAGGCCAGCGCGATGGCGGTCGAGGACAGCGACAGCCCGAGGCCGGCGATCAGCGCCAGCTTCCAGCCGACACCCAGCAGCAGCGCCGCGCCGAACAGGGCCAGCGCGACCGCCGCCACCTGCGCGCCGCCCCAGCCGAAGATCGGGCGGCGGAGCGACCACAGGCGCTCGGGTTCGAGTTCGAGGCCGATCAGGAACAGCAGCAGCACCACGCCGAATTCGGCGAAGTGCAGCGCATCCTCGACGTTGGCGATCAGCTTCAGGCCGTAGGGTCCGATCAGGATGCCGGCCGCCAGGTAGCCGAGCACGGTGCCCATGCCGAGGCGTTTCGACAGCGGCACCGCGACCACCGCGGCGGCCAGGTAGACGAGAGCATTGGTGAGCAGGCTGTGTTCCATCGTCTTACTCCGTATAAGCCTGCAGGCGGCGCCTGAATTCGGCGATGTGGGCCTCGATCGCCGCCTCGCCGGCCTGGGCCGCGCCGTGCATGACCAGCGGTGCGATCCAGTCCATGCCGCACAGGGCGGCGGTCTGTTCGAAGGGGGCGAGGAAGTCGGCGAAGGGCCGTCCGTGCAGGCCGCCGGGCTGGTAGGCTTCTTCGCCGCTGCCCGTGGTCGCCACCAGCCAGTAGCCCTTTCCGCGCAGGACGGCGTCCGGCTTGCCATAGGCCCAGCCGGGCACCATCACCACATCCATCCACTCCTTCAGCAGCGAGGGCATGCCGTACCAGCGGATCGGGTGCAGGAAGACCAGCAGCCCGGCACCCTGGACCAGGGCGCGTTCGCGCTCGGCGTCGATGTCGAAGTCCGGGTAGGTGTCGTACAGATCCTGCACGATGACGCCGGGGGTTTCGCGCGCGGCGTCCGCCAGGCGGCGGTTGAGCGGCGAGCGGTGCGGCGCAGGGTGGGCATACAGGACGAGCGTGTGTTGTTTGTTCATGAGCTTGATTATTCCACAATGCCCCGCCCGACATGTCCTACAAGACAGCCGGGCGCCTGCCTATTTGCCATCGTCCGGGGTCGGACTATGATGAATCAAACCTTACCGAGAGGAGGGCATCATGTCCAACCAGAACGAGAGCAAGAACCCGAAAGGGCGCAGCTACGAGCAGGTGACGAAGGACGGGACCGGCTCGGCCGCGAGCGTGGGCACGGGCGGCACCGGCGATATCGGCCGCATGTCGGGCCAGACCGGTGCAGGAAATTCCCAGTCGGAATCACGTACCGATGACTGGCTGAGCCCCGGCACTGAGCAGGAAGAACGCCAGGGCTTCCGTCCCACCGACCCGGAAGGGATGAAGACCGGGATGGAAGGCATAGGCAACAAGAACCGCGACAAGACCGGCAACCGCCAGTAAAGGAGTTTTGCATGGCAATACCCAACGAATCGAAGCAACCGAGGGACGGCGCCGACATTGGCGGCGCCGGCAACCAGCACAATGACTGGGGACACAGCGACGTCGGCAACAAGCAGTCGGATTCGCGGCTGGACGATGTGGTCGGCTCGGATACCGGGGCCGGCAGTGAAGAAGCGGGCGAGTTGCAGCCCGGCCTGGGCGGCATCGAGAGCCTGAGTACCGGCAATGCAGGCAGCCGGCAGGCCGAGGACGAGCGCGGGCGCAACAAGCAGTAAGGTTTCAGGAATCGGGAGCGGACGGGAAACGCCAGAGCGGGTTTCCCGTCCGCATGCGTGCGTCCGGATCAGATATGCAGCGCGTGCCCTAGAGCCCGCAGCGCCGCCTCCTGCACCGCCTCGCCCAGGGTCGGGTGGGCGTGGATGGTGCCGCCCACGTCCTCCAGCTGCGCGCCCATCTCGATCGACTGCACGAAGGCCGTGCTGAGCTCGGAAATCGCGCTGCCGACCGCCTGCCAGCCCACAATCAGGTGGTTGTCCTTGCGCGCGACCACGCGCACGAAGCCGTCCGTCCCCTCGATGGTCATGGCGCGGCCGTTGGCGGCGTAGGGGAAGCTGGCGCTGATGCAGTCCAGGCCCTGTTTCGCGGCCTCCTGCGGAGTCAGACCGACCACCACCACTTCCGGATCGGTGAAGCAGACCGCCGGGATCGCCGCCGGCATGAAGTGGCGGCGCTTGCCGGCGATGATCTCGGCTACCATCTCGCCCTGCGCCATGGCGCGGTGGGCCAGCATCGGTTCGCCGGCCAGGTCGCCGATCGCCCAGACGTTGCGCATCGAGGTGCGGCACTGGTTGTCGATGCGTACCGCGCGGCCGTTCATGTCCAGCATCAGGCTTTCCAGCCCGAAGCCGGTGGTGCGCGGACGGCGGCCGACGGCCACCAGCACGCGGTCGGCCTCGATCGCCACTTCCTCGCCGCCGCCATTCTTCATGCGCACGGACTTGCCGTCCTCGCTCATGCCCAGCACGCTCGATTCCAGGTGCAGTTCCACGCCCAGCGACTTCAAACGCGCCGCGACCGGCCGCGAGAGCTCGTCGTCGTAGGCCGGCAGCACGCGGCCGGCTGCTTCGATGACGGTCACGCGCGCGCCCAGCTTGCGGTAGGCCGTGCCCAGCTCCAGGCCGATGTAGCCGGCGCCGACCACCACCAGGTGGCCGGGCAGGGTCTCGGGCGAAAGCGCCTCGGTGGCCGACACGACATTGCCGCCGAAAGGCATGAAGGGCAGCTCGACGGCTTCGGAACCGGTGGCCAGCAGCATGTGCTCGCAGCGGATGCGCGTGGTCTGGCCGCCGGCGTCGTTGGCCGCGCCGGTCTTGCCGCCTTCCGCGCCCACGACCTCGACCGTCTTGCCGTCGAGGATGCGGGCCCAGCCGCGGACCACTTGCACGCCGTTCTTCTTCAGTAGCGCGCCGACGCCACCGGTCAGGCGTTTGACGATACCTTCCTTCCAGGCCACGGTGCGGTTGACGTCGATGCTTGGAGCCGCCGTGCGGATGCCCAGGGGCGAGTCGCCTGCGTAATGGCAGGCCTTGTGAAATTCCTCGGCCGCATGGATCAGCGCCTTGGACGGAATGCAGCCCACGTTCAGGCAGGTGCCGCCCAGCTGGGCGCCTTCGACCAGCACGGTCTTGATGCCCAGTTGGCCGGCGCGGATGGCGGCCACATAGCCGCCCGGTCCACCGCCGATGATGAGTAAAGTCGTTTCCATCGTCATATTCTTGCTTGTCCTTTATTCGACGAACAGCGTGGCTGGCGATTCGAGGTAGCCGCGGACGGTCTGGATGAACTCGGCCGCCACCATGCCGTCGATCACGCGATGGTCGAAGGACGAGGACAGATTCATCAGCTTGCGCGGCAACAGGCCGCCGTTCTTTACCACCGGCCGGTCGAGGATGCGGTTGACGCCGACGATGGCCACTTCCGGATGGTTGATCACCGGGGTGGAGACGATGCCGCCCAGCGGACCCAGGCTGGTGATGGTGATGGTCGAGCCGGACAACTCGTCGCGCGCCGCCTTGCCGGTGCGCGCGGCTTCCGCCAGGCGCAGGATTTCCTTTGCGCTGGACCACGGATCGCGGGCCTCGGCGTTGCGGATCACGGGCACCATCAGGCCGGCGTCGGTCTGGGTGGCGATGCCGAGGTGGACCGGCTGGTAGCGGGTGACGATGCCGGCGTGGTCGTCGAAGCGGGCGTTGACCTCGGGGAATTTGCGGATTGCCAGCACCACGGCGCGCATCAGCAGCGGCAGCAGGGTCAGCTTGCCGCGTTCCTTGCCGTAGCGGTCGTTGAGCTGGGCGCGCAGGGCTTCCAGTTCGGTGACGTCGACTTCCTCGACGTAGGTGAAGTGCGGGATCTGCCGCTTGGACATCTGCATCTTCTCGGCGATCTTGCGGCGCAAGCCGATCAGCGGCACCGCTTCTTCGCCATGCAGCTCGGCATAGCGATTATCACCGCCGCCTTGCGCCGAATGCCCGCGCTGGCGGCCCGACACGTAGGCGTCGAGGTCGGCGTGAGTGATCTGGCCGGCCGGGCCGCTGCCGGCCACGTACTGCAGCTCGATGCCCATATCCCAGGCGCGCTTGCGCACGGCCGGTGCGGCCAGGGGTTTTTCGTTCGGATCACGGAAAAGCGCGCGCGAGGCGGCGCCGTTTCCCTGAGGCGCAGAGCCCGCAGCACGTGCAGCCGGTGTAGCCGCCGGTGCGCGCGACGCCGATGCCGCCGGGCCGGACACGCTGGCCGCAGCCGCCGCCATCCGTTGCGGCTCCGGTACGAAGCCGTGCGGCACCTCGGCCGGTTCGTCCGCAGCCGGCGCCGCGGCGGGCGCAGCGGCAGCGGCAGCGGCAGCGGCCGGCTTCGCAGCCTCGGCTTTCAAATTGCCGGCGCCCTCGATTTCGAGGCGGATCAATTCGCCGCCCACCGGCAGCGATTCGCCGACCTTGCCGCCCAGGGCCACGACGGTGCCGTGCACCGGCGACGGAATCTCGACCGTCGCCTTGTCGGTCATGACGTCCGCCAGGATCTGGTCTTCCGTGACCGCGTCGCCGGGCTGCACCCGCCAGGCCACCACTTCGCATTCTGCAATACCCTCGCCCACATCGGGCATCTTGATGACGTGAATACCCACCTTTATGCCTCCATCGCTCGTTTGAACGCCGCGCCGACGCGGTCCGGTCCCGGGAAATAAGCCCATTCCTGCGCATGCGGGTAGGGCGTGTCCCAGCCGGTCACGCGCTCGATCGGCGCTTCAAGGTGGTAGAAGCAATGTTCCTGCACCAGCGAGGCCAGTTCGGCGCCGAAGCCGCTGGTCTTGGTGGCTTCATGGACGACCACGCAGCGGCCGGTCTTCTTGACCGACTCGACGATGGTGTCCAGGTCCAGCGGCCACAGGGTGCGCAGGTCGATGATTTCGGCGTCGATGCCGGTCTCGTTGGCCGCCGCTTCCGAGACCCAGACCATGGTGCCGTAGGTCAGCACGGTCAGGTCTGCGCCCGGGCGGAAGATCGCCGCCTTGTCCAGCGGCACCGTGTAATAGCCCTCCGGCACCTTGCCCAGCTCGTGCTTGGACCAGGGCGTGACCGGGCGGTCGTGGTGGCCGTCGAAGGGGCCGTTGTACAGGCGCTTCGGCTCCAGGAAGATGACCGGATCGTCGTTCTCGATCGAGGCGATCAGCAAGCCTTTCGCATCGTAGGGATTGGACGGCATCACGGTGCGCAGGCCGCAGACGTGGGTGAAGAAGGCTTCCGGGCTCTGGCTGTGGGTCTGACCGCCGTAGATGCCGCCGCCGCAGGGCATGCGGATGGTCAGCGGAGACGTAAAGTCGCCGGCCGAGCGGTAGCGCAGGCGCGCCGCCTCGGAGACGATCTGGTCGGTGGCCGGGTAAAAATAGTCGGCGAACTGGATCTCGACCACCGGGCGCAGGCCATAGGCGGCCATGCCGACCGCGGTGCCGACGATGCCGCCCTCGGAAATCGGGGCGTCGAAGGCGCGGTGCTTGCCGTACTTGGCCTGCAGGCCGTCGGTGACGCGGAACACGCCGCCGAAATAGCCGACGTCCTGGCCGTAGACGACCACGTTGTCGTCGCGTTCCATCATCACGTCCATGGCCGAGCGCAGGGCCTGGATCATGGTCATCGGCGTGGTCTTTTCCTCCGTGGCGTCGTCGACGCCGACGGATGTTTTCTCAATATCTCGCATCACGTCACACCCCCAGTTGTTGGCGTTGGCGGCGCAGGTGTTCGGGCATCTCTTTATAGACGTCCTCGAACATCGATGCGGCGCTCGGCACCCGGCCATCGATCAGCGTGCCAAATTGCTCGGCTTCCTTTTGCGCGGCCAGGACTTCGGCTTCCAGCTCGGCCTGCAGCGCATCCTGCTCGGCGTCGGACCACCAGCCTTTTTTTACAAGGTGGCGCCGCAGGCGGGCGATCGGGTCGCCCAGCGGGAAGTAGGTCCATTCGTCGGCCGGGCGGTAGCGCGCTGGGTCGTCGGAGGTCGAGTGCGGGCCTGCGCGGTAGGTCACCCATTCGATCAGGGTCGGGCCCAGGTTGCCGCGGGCGCGCTCGGCCGCCCAGCAGGAAGCCGCGTAGACCGCCAGGAAGTCGTTGCCGTCCACGCGCAGCGACGCGATGCCGGCGCCGACGCCACGCGCGGCGAAGGTCACGCTCTCGCCGCCGGCGATGGCCTGGAAGCTCGAGATTGCCCACTGGTTATTGACCACATTCAGGATCACCGGGGCGCGGTAGACGTGGGCGAAGGTGAGGCCGGTGTGGAAGTCGCTCTCGGCGGTGGCGCCGTCGCCGATCCAGCCGGAGGCGATTTTCGTGTCGCCCTTGATGGCCGAGGCCATGGCCCAGCCGACCGCTTGCGGGATCTGGGTGGCGAGGTTGCCGGAGATCGTGAAGAAGCCGTCCTTCTTGGACGAGTACATCACGGGTAGCTGGCGTCCCTTCAGCGGGTCGCGCTCGTTGGACAGCAGCTGGCAGACCATCTCGACCAGTGGATACTGGCGCGCCATCAGCAGGCTCTGCTGGCGATAGGTCGGGAAGCACATGTCGCCGTCCTTCAGGGCCAGCGCGTGGGCGCTGCCGATGGCTTCCTCGCCGAGCGAAGTCATGTAGAAGGACATCTTCTTCTGGCGCTGGCCGATGACCATGCGGGCGTCGAAGATGCGGGTCTTCATCATCGTGCGCAGGCCGGACAGGAGGGTTTCCTTGTCCAGTTCCGGAGCCCAGGGGCCGACGGCATCGTCGTTGTCGTCCAGGACGCGGATCAGGCTGGAGGCGATCTCCGCGGTGTCCTGGTAGCGGACATCGACGGGCGGGCGCGGCACGGTGCCGGCCGGGTTCACGCCTAGGTACGAAAAATCAGTCTTGCAACCCGGCCGGCCGGTAGGCTCCGGGACATGCAGCGACAGAGGTTGACTCTGGCTCATAGTTCATTTTCCCTCGGTAAAGGTGTGTGCAGCAGAAAACATATTAATGGCCGTAAGGCCGCACACGCATGTTTTGCGGGAATATTTTTCTGCTGCCCTGCAGCAAGTGAAGCGGCTGTAAGGATGCCGCTGCCCCGCAGGTACAGGACAAGACACTAGCATGCGCCGCAGCGAAGCCGTGCCGACTGCGGCAAGCGTGCGCGCCCGGGCGGAGGTCCGTTTCTAATCGTGTTTCCTCGAATCTTTAAACCCTTTACAATTGCGCACTTCACAGAAATAGTAGGCATATTGACAAGATGGCGATGCGCGATGCGGCCCCGGCAAGGACCTTTTGCAGTGGCGGTGGACTCCTCGGGAAACTGATCGACGAGCACGATTGGACTGCCACCAGCCTCGGACCGATCGGCGGCTGGCCGGCCGCCATGCGCACCACCATCGAACTGGTGCTGCGCTCGCCGGCGCCGATCGCAACCCTGTGGGGCCGCGAGGGCATCATGATCTATAACGCCGGGTATGCCGCAATTGCCGCCTCGCGCCATCCGGCCATGCTGGGCACCCCGGTGTGCGAGGCCTGGCCCGAAGCTGCCGCCTTCAATGCGAATGTGCTGAAGGTGGTGCTGGGCGGCGACACGCTGTCCTACCGCGAGCAGCCGATGACGCTGGAGCGCGACGGCAAACCGGCCCAGTGCTGGTTCGACCTCGATTATTCGCCGGTCGCCGACGAAGACGGCACGGTGCTCGGCGTGATGGCGGTGGTGGTGGAGAGCACCGCCAAGGTCAGGGCCGAGGCCGGACTGGACGTCGAACACAGCCGCCTGCGCGCCATCTTCCAGCAGGCGCCGGGCTTTGTCGCCCAGCTGACCGGGCCGGAGCACGTGTTCGCGTTGGTGAATACCGCCTACAGCACCCTGATCGGCGAACGCCCGGTGATCGGCCGGCCGTTGCGCGAGGCGCTGCCGGAGACCGTGCCGCAGGGCTTCGTCGCCTTGCTCGACAAGGTGTACCGCAGCGGCGAACCGTGTGCCGCCACCTCGGCGCCCTTGTGGCTGTCCGAAGGCGGCAACCAGCGCCGCCTGTATTACGTCGACTTCGTCTGCCAGCCGATGCGCGGCGAGGACGGCGGCGTCACCGGCGTGTTCGTACAGGGCCACGACGTCACCGAGCGGGTGCTGGCGGAGCAGGCGCAACGCGCCAGCGAGGCGCGTTTCCACAGCTTCGCCCAGGCGATCCCGCATCACGTGTGGAGCGCCACCGCCGACGGCAAGAACGACTGGTTCAACGACTGCGCCTATGCCTACAGCGGCCTGGGCCTGGAAGAACTGGGCGGCACCGGCTGGACCGCCATCGTGCATCCGGACGACCTGGCGCAGGTGAGCACGCGCTGGGCGATCGCAGTGGCATCCGGCGCCACCTACGAAGCGGAGATGCGCCTGCGCGCGCATGACGGCAACTACCGCTGGCACCTGTGCCGCGCAGTGCCGCTGCGCGGCGACGACGGCGAAGTCAGCGCCTGGGTCGGCACGAATACCGATATCGAAGACCGCAAGCAAAGCGAGCGGAGGCTCGAGCAGCTGAACGCCAGCCTGGAACAGACTGTCGCGCAGCGCACCGCGGAGCGCGACCGCATGTGGCGCCTGTCGAAGGACGTGATGCTGGTGGCCGGTTTCGACGGCCGCATCGAAGCGGTCAGCCCGGCCTTCGGCTCGCTGCTGGGCTGGGGCGATGCCGACGTCGTCGGCCGCAACATCCTCGACCTGGTGCACCCGGACGACCATGCCGCCACGATGGCGCAGATGGAATCGCTGGGCGCCGGCCACTACGTCTACAAGTTCGAGAACCGCTACCGCCGCAAGGATGGCAGCTGGTGCCTGTTGTCCTGGTCGGCCGCACCGGACGCCGCCTTCATCCACGCGATCGGGCGCGACATCACCGCCGACCGCGAACAGGCCGAGCAGATCCGCCGCACCGAGCTGGCGCTGCAGCAGTCGCAGAAGATGGAGACCATCGGCAAACTGACCGGCGGCGTCGCCCACGACTTCAACAACCTGCTGCAGATTATCTCCGGCAACCTGCAGCTACTGGAAGTGCATTGCGAAGGCGCCGAGGTGCAGCGCTGGATAGGCAATGCCCGCTCGGCGGTCGAGAAGGGCGCCAAGCTGGCCAGCTACCTGCTGGCCTTCGGGCGCCGCCAGCCGCTGGAGCCGCGCGTCGTAAAAGTCAGCCGTGTCGTGATGGGCATGGAAGACATGCTGCGCCGCGCGCTGGGCGAAGAGATCGAAGTCGAACTGGTGATCTCTGGCGGCCTGTGGAATACCGCCGTCGACGTCGCCCAGGTCGAGAACGCGGTGCTGAACCTGGCGATCAATGCGCGCGACGCGATGGGCGGCGCCGGCCGGCTCACCATCGAAGCGAACAACGCGGTGCTGGACGACCTGTACTGCCGTAACCATGCGGAGGTGGCGGCGGGCCAGTACGTGATGATCGGCGTGACCGATACCGGCGCCGGCATGACGGCGGACGTGCTGCGCCAGGCCTTCGAACCCTTCTTCTCGACCAAGGACGAGGGCAAGGGGACGGGCCTGGGCCTGTCGATGGTGTACGGCTTCGTCAAGCAGTCGGGCGGCCACGTGAAGATCTACAGCGAACCGGGGCAGGGCACCACCGTCAAGATCTACCTGCCGCGCACCCTGGCGGCGGAGGACGCGATGGCGCCGGTGGTCGAGCCCGCGCCGGCGGTGGGCGGCACCGAGACCATCCTGGTGGCCGAGGACGACGAAGCGGTGCGCACCACGGTGGTCGAGATGCTGACCGACCTCGGCTACCGGGTGCTGAAGGCGGCCGATGCCGCCAGCGCGCTGGCGGTGGTGGAGTCCGGCGTGCCGATCGACGTGCTGTTCACCGATGTCGTCATGCCCGGCACCTTGCGTAGCCCGGAACTGGCGCGCATGGCGCGTGAGCGCCTGCCCAAGCTGGCGGTGCTGTTCACCTCGGGCTATACCGAGAACGCGATCGTGCACGGTGGCCGCCTCGACCCCGGCGTCGAACTGCTGGGCAAGCCCTATACGCGCGAAAGCCTGGCGCGCCGCATCCGCCAGGTGCTGGCCAACCAGCGCAGCCGCACGCTGGGCGAACCGGCCGTGATCCATCCGCGCGCGGACGAAGGCGATGCGCGCGCCTCGCTGCGCATCGTGCTGGTGGAAGATGAAGAGGAGATCCGCGACGCCACCGAGGCCCTGCTGGTCCATCTGGGCCACGAGGTGCGTTCGGCCGGCACGGCGGAAGAGGCGCTCGGACTGATCTCCGGCGAATCCGACCTGCTCATCACCGACGTGCAGCTGCCCGGCATGTCCGGCGACATGCTGGCCGCCGAGGCGCGCGTGCTGGCGCCCGGGATCCGGATCGTGTTCGCGACCGGCAAGGGCGAGGTGAACAACTGGCCGGATGCGGTGGTGCTGCGCAAGCCCTACGACTTGACGGCGCTGGCCGGCATCATCCAGCCGCAGCGTCTTTCGTGCTGATCGTCGACAGGCCAAGGATCGCAGTCTCGATGAATTCAGCGGTCTTGTCCACCTGGGTCACCGGCAGCATATGCCCGCCCTCGATCAGCTCCAGGCGCGCACCCGGCACCTTGTCGACCAGCGCCTGGCCATTCGCCTTCCAGTCGAGAATCCGGTCATCCTTCCCGTACAACACGCTCACCGGCACGCGCAGCTCGCCGTAGCGCGCCTGCACCAGCGGCAGCCGCTCCGGTAGCGCCTGCAGGTCGCTGGAGGCCGACAGGAAAGCCGAAGGGCGCAGGCTCAGCAAACCGCCGCCTTTGGTGGCGAAATCCTTGGGCACAGCTTCCGGCCCGAACACGACTTCCAGGGTCGGAGCGCTGTTCTTGATCGAAGCGGGAATCGCCAGCGTCCACGCGACCAGCTTGCGCACGAAGGGCGACTCGATGGTCAGGCCCTTGAAGACCGGCGGCACGTCCTCGCGGATGTGCGTGAGCGGCGCCAGCAGGCCCAGGCCGGCCACCTGCTGCGGATGCTCCAGCGCCAGGGTCAGCGCCACCGCGCCGCCCAGCGAATGGCCGACCACGAAGGCCGGGCCAGCGCCCAGGCTGCGGATCAGGGCCGCGATTGCCGCGGCTTGCGTGGACAGGTCGGCGGAGGTTTCCGGCGCGCGGGTCGAATAGCCCGAACCCGGGCGGTCGACCACGACCACGCGATGGCGCGCGGACAGCTTGCCGGCCACGCCGTAGGTGTAGTGCGAGAGCTGGCCGGCGAGGCCATGGATCATCACGATGGGCGGGCGCTCACCGTCGGCTTCGCCGAACTCGCGCACGTGCAGGCGCGCGCCCGGGACCTCGATGAAACGTCCCTTCGGCGGCAGCGCGCTCTCCACTTTGCGCGCGGTCCAGGTGGTGAACAGGACGAGGATGGCGCCGAGCAGCACCAGCACGCCAAGCAGAATGCCGAACACGGTAAGAAGGGTGGTCATCGCTTCATCGCTTTCTTCAGGAGGTTCCAGTAACCGACGGGGGCGAGGCGCTCCAGCAGCGCGGCGGCCTTGGAGTCGCTGCCCACGAGGATGCGGGCCTTACGCTTCTCGATGCCGCGCACGATGATCTCGCCGGCCTGTTCGGCCGGCATGCGCAGCATCTTTTGCATGGCCTTGCGGCCGCGCGCGATCTCGTCGCTGTGTGCGCCGGTCGGCACGCGGGCATTCTGCGCGATCGATGTGGCGACGCCGCCCGGATGCACCACGGAGACCCCGACCGTGCTGCCTTCGAGCTCGAGCCGCAGCACGTTCGAAAAGCCGCGCACCGCGAACTTGCTGGCCGAGTAGGCGGCCTGACCCGGCGGTGTAATGATGCCGAAGATGCTGGAGACGTTGACGATGCGGGCCTCATCCGAGCCGTGCAGCAGCGGCAGGAAGGCGCGGGTCATGCGCACCACACCGTGGAAGTTGATCTCCATCAGCCAGTCGAAGTCGTCCGCGCTGACCTGCTCGAAGGTGCCGCCCACGGCCACGCCGGCATTGTTCATCAGGATGTCGACCCGGTCGTGTCCCTGCCTCACTTCGTCCGGAAAGGCGGCGACGGCGGCGCGGTCCGCCACATCCAAGCGGTGGGCGGTGGCGCGCACGCCCAGGGCCTGGGCCGCGCGCGCGGTCTCCTGCGCGCCGGCTTCGTTGATGTCGGCCAGCGCCAGGTGGCAGCCGCGGCGGGCCATGGCGAGTGCGGTGGCGCGGCCAATGCCGCTGCCGGCGCCGGTGATGACGGCGACGCGATTACTGAGCTTCAAGGCATGGCTCCTTTCGCACCGAAGTGCATGACGCCGTCGGCGATGCGGCCGTAGCGGATGGTGATCATGTCCTGCAGGTAGTTCTGGTAGACCTGCCACGGTTTGCGCGAACCCTGCTGCGGCAGTTCGCCCTTGGCGCGCTGCACATAGCCGGAGGTGAAATTCAGGAAGGGCTCGGGTTCGACGCCGGCTTCGCGGCGCGGGACGGCGATCGCGATGCCCTTGCGGTCCATGTAGCGCAGCAGCCGGCACACATAGGCCGCGGTGAGGTCGGCCTTCAGGGTCCAGGACGCGTTGGTGTAGCCGAAGGTCATCACGCAATTCGGCAGCTCGCTCAGCATCATGCCCTTGTAGGACATCGATTCGCTGGCGTGGAAAGGCTTGCCGTCCACGGTGACGGCGATGCCACCGAGGATCTTGATCTTCAGGCCGGTCGCCAGCACCACCACGTCCGCAGTCAACTCCTTGCCGGACCTGAGCAGCACGCCGGTCTCGGTGAAGCGCTCGATGTGGTCGGTCACCACCGATGCCCAGCCCTTGCGGATGGCCTTGAACATGTCGCCGTCCGGGACCACGCAGACGCGCTGGTCCCAGGGCTTGTAGTCGGGCGTGAAGTGGGTGTCGACGTCGAAGTCCTTGCCCAGCTGGTGCCGCGCCATCGCCACGATCTTCTGCTTGGCCAGCTCCGGCTTGCTGCGCGCCACGCGGTACAGCAGCATGCTCTCGAAGATCACGCGCCAGCGCGTGGCCCAGTAGGCGGCCTTCTCAGGCAGCCAGCTGCGGAACTTGCGGGCGAAGCCATATTCGGACGGCCGGGTGACGACGTAGGTGGGGGAGCGCTGCAGCATGGTGACGTGGGCTGCCTTCTCGGCCATCGCCGGCACCAGGGTCACTGCGGTGGCGCCGCTGCCGACCACCACCACCTGTTTGCGCCGGTAGTCGAGGTCCTGCGGCCAGAACTGCGGCTGCACGATCTTGCCGAGGTACTCGTCCTCGCCTTCGAAGTGCGGGCGGTAGGCTTCCTCGTAGCTGTAATAGCCGCTGCACATGTACAGGAAGCGGGTGCGGATCGAGACCGGGACGCCGTCGTGATCGGCGCGGATGGTCCAGCAGGCGTCCTCGCTCGACCACGATGCGCCGGTCACCTTGTGCCTGAAGCGGATGTGCCGGTCGATGCCGTTGTTCGCGGCGGTGTCGCGGATGTAGTTGCGGATCGAGGGCCCGTCGGCGATGGCCTTGCCGGCGGTCCAGGGCTGGAAGGCGTAGCCCAGGGTGTACATGTCGGAGTCGGAGCGGACGCCGGGATAGCGGAACAGGTCCCAGGTGCCGCCGATGGCGTCGCGCGCCTCGAGGATGGCGTAACGCTTGTCCGGACAGCGCTGCTGGAGGTACCAGGCCGCGCCGATGCCGGACAGGCCGGCGCCGACGATCAGCACGTCCAGCAGCTCGTCCCGATGAGTCGAAGGAGAGTGCATGTTGTCTCTTTGTTCTGGTTCTTTATAGTGACACTGTACATTGTCACATTTGTTCTGACAACATTCCGTGGCAAAATAGAGGGATGTCTCGAGAAACTCCTTCAGCGCGTCCCTACCGGGGCGTGTCGCAAGACGAACGCCGCGCGCAGCGGCGCAGCCAACTGATCGCCGCCGCCATCCAGGTGTATGGAGAGCGCGGCTATCGCCAGGCCACCGTCAAGGCGGTCTGCGAAGCGGCCGGCCTCACCGAACGCTATTTCTACGAATCCTTCGCCAACAGCGAGGACCTGCTGATCGCTTCGTACAATGCGGTGACCTATTCCGTGTTCCGCGAGATCCGCGAGTCCGGCGCCGCGGCCGGCGCCACCCGCGCCGAGCGGGCGCGCGCAATGCTGCGCGCCTACTTCTCGGCCCTGCAGCGCGACCCGCGTTCGGCGCGCGTGTTCCTGGTCGAGATCCGGGGCGTCAGCCGCGCCGTCGACAAGGCCTTCGATGCCTCGCTGCGCGCGATTGGCGAAGAAGTCGCGCGCATCGCCGGACCCGAAGCCGGCGTTGCCGATACGCTGCTGCAGGCGGGGGTGGTGGGCGGCGTGATTCACATCGCGCTGCGCTGGATCGAGGACGGCTACACGCCGGATATCGACAACGTGACGGACAGCGCGATGCGCCTGGTGATGGTGGAGGCCAGGCCGGCGCTTGCCTGAGCGGGCTGCTTACGGCCAGTCCAGCTCCACCCAGGTCGGCGCATGGTCGCTCGGCTTCTCTCGGCCGCGCACCTCGCGGTCGACGCCGGCGGCCTTCAGCTTCGGCGCCAGCGATGGACTCAATAGCAGGTGGTCGATGCGCAGGCCGGCGTTGCGGCCGTAGGCGTCGCGCATGTAGTCCCAGAAGGTGTAGATGACTTCATCCGGATGGGTTTCGCGCAGCGCGTCGGTCCAGCCCTGGTCGAGCAGCTTGCGGTAGGCGGCACGGGTCTCTGGGCGGAACAGGGCGTCGTCGAGCCAGCGCTCGGGCTTGTAGACATCGAGCTCGGTCGGCATCACGTTGTAGTCGCCGCACATGACGACCGGCGCGCCGGTATCGATCAGTTCCTGGGCGCGCTTGTGCAGGCGCTCGAACCAGCGCAGCTTGTAGTCGAACTTGGGGCCGGGCGCCGGGTTGCCGTTCGGGAGATACAGGCAGCAGACCAGGATGCCGTTCGCCGCCGCCTCGATGTAGCGGCTTTGCTCGTCGTCCGGATCGCCGGGCAGTCCGCGCCCGACTTCCTGCGGCTCCGCGTCGCGCGCCAGGATGGCGACGCCGTTCCAGCTTTTCTGGCCGTGCCAGATCGGGTGGTAGCCGGCGGCGCGGATCTCCATCTCGGGGAATTTCTCCTGCGGGGCTTTGAGCTCCTGCAGGCAGGCGACGTCCGGCTGCGTCTCTTCCAGCCATTGGATCAGGGCGGGCAGGCGGCTGTTGATGCCGTTGACGTTGAAGGTGGCGATGCGCATGGAGGCTCCCGATGTCGATTTGTCAGTATTGTGGCAGAGTCAAGCCCTCGCCGCCGCACGCTGGGCTCGGCAGTAGTCAAACTACTTGGCGTTGACTATACCTGGATGGCTACTCCAGCTCGTCGACGTGTTTGCGGCTGTAAATTTACTACCTCATCCATGTAAATTCTGGCATGCTCTCGGAAGAACCATGACCATCATTCCGAGACCATGAAACACACCCGCCTCAAGGCCGCCCTGGCCGCCGCTTTCGCCGCGCTGGCCGCCAGCCCGCTCGCCCACGCCCAGAACGCCGACCGCCATTTCCTCGGTTTCAAGCAAGCCGGCAGCGGCTTCGAGATCGCCACCAGCGACGGCCGCTACCTGATCAAACCCTACGCCCCCAACATCGTCGAGACCAGCTTCGTGCCGTCGAACGAGGAAGGCAAGCCGCAGGCCGCCTCGCATGCCGTGGTCTTGCAGCCCGCCCAGGTGAGCACGCAAATCAAGGAAGACGCGAACCGCATCGTGCTCGCCACCGAGGGCATCACGGTCACCGTCGAGAAGTCGCCATTCCGCATCGGCTACAGCTACAAGGGCAAGCCGCTAGTGGCCGAGAAACTGGGCTACGGCCGCGGCGACAAGCTGGAGTCGATCGAATTCGCGGTCGACGGCGGTGAGGCGCTGTATGGCGCGGGTTCGCGCGCGGTCGGCATGAACCGCCGCGGCTATCGCTTCCCGCTGTATAACAAAGCCTCCTACGGTTTCGGCAACCACGCCGAGCAGATGGGCTACGGCATCCCGATGGCGCTGTCCTCGAAGCGCTATGCGATCCACTTCGACAATCCGCAGGCCGGCTACCTGGACCTGGACAGCCGCAAGGACGGCACGCTGCGCTTCGAGGCGATCGGTGGCCCCAAGACCTACCAGGTGGTGGCGGGCGACGACTGGGCCCAGATCATGGATGGCTACACGCGCCTGACCGGCCGCCAGCCGCTGCCGCCGCGCTGGGCCTTCGGTAACTTCGCCAGCCGCTTCGGCTACCACGACGAGGCGGAGACGCGCGCCGTGGTCGACAAGTTCATCGCCGACGGCATCCCGCTGGACGCCGTCGTGCTTGACCTCTACTGGTTCGGCAAGACCGTCAAGGGCACGATGGGCAACCTGGCCTGGGACCGCGACAGCTTCCCGCACGCCGAGAAGATGATGGCGGACTTCAGGCAGAAGGGCGTGCAGACGGTGGTGATCACCGAGCCCTTCGTACTCACTACCTCGCAGCGCTGGAACGAAGCGTCGCAAAAAGGCGTGCTCGCGACGGACAAGGACGGCAAGCCCTTCACCTTCGATTTCTATTTCGGGAACACGGGCCTGGTCGACGTCTTCAAGCCGCAGGCGCGCGACTGGTTCTGGAACATCTACAAGGAGCTGAAGGCGGGCGGCGTGGCCGGCTGGTGGGGCGACCTGGGCGAGCCCGAAATGCATCCGGCCGCGGCCCAGCATGCAATCGGCAGCGCCGACCAGGTCCACAACATCTACGGCCACGAATGGGCGCGCCTGATCCACGAGGGCTACGCGCGCGACTATCCGGCCGAGCGTCCCTTCATCCTGATGCGCTCGGGCTATTCGGGCTCTCAGCGCTTCGGCATGATCCCCTGGTCCGGCGACGTCAGCCGCGGCTGGGGCGGGCTGCAATCGCAGATGGAGATCTCGCTGCAGATGGGCATGCAGGGCCAGGCTTACATGCATTCGGACCTGGGCGGCTTTGCCGGCCCGGTGCTGGACGACGAACTCTACGTGCGCTGGCTGCAATACGGCGTGTTCCAGCCGGTGTTCCGTCCGCACGCGCAGGAGGACGTGGCGGCGGAACCGGTGTTCCGCGAACCGAAGACCAAGGCGCTGGCGCGCGAGGCGGTGCGTCTGCGTTACGCGATGCTGCCGTATAACTACACGATCGCCTTCGAGAACAGCCGCACCGGCATGCCGATGATGCGTCCGATGCTGTTCGAGGAGCAGGACGAGGAAGGCGCGGCAGGCATTTCGTCGACCTATCTGTGGGGCCCGAGCTTCCTGGTGGCGCCGGTGGTGGAGCCGGGCGCGACGCGCAAGGAGGTCCACTTCCCGAACAAGGGTACGGTCTGGTTCGACTTCCACGACGACCAGCCGCACCGCGGCGGCATCACGGAGGTGGTCACGCCGGTCGCCGGTCATATCCCGGCCTATGTGCGCGCCGGCGCCTTCGTGCCGATGGCGAAGGTGGTGCAGAGCACCCGCGACTACAACACCCGCGCGCTCGAGCTGCACTACTGGCACGATGCCGGCGTGACCGCGTCGACGGGCCAGCTGTACGACGACGACGGAAAGACCCCGAACGCCTATGAGGCCGGCAAGTACGAACTGGTGCGCTTCAGCAGCCGTGCCGACGCCAATAAGCTCGAGATCGGCCTGGCGCCGGAAGCCGGGGCGGGCTATGCCGCCTCGTCGCACAGCTTCGCGCTGAAGGTGCACAACGTCGCGCGCAAGCCACGCGCCGTGCAGGTCGGCGGCAAGGCGCTCGCCTACCGCTGGAACGCCCAGCGGCGCCTGCTGGAAGTGGACTTGCCACTGCTGCGCCAGAGTGCGATGCAGGTGTCGGTGACCCTGTAAGTACTTGTTTTTACTGCTGAGTTTTATCGCTGAGCAGCAAGGGGAGCGCGTTCAGGCGCGCTCCGGCAGGATGGGCGATCCGGTAAACTAAGAGGCCGGAACGCAGAAGCGACGCGATCGCCCATGAAGACCCAACTGCTACAGGATTTCAACGAGAGCCGGGCTGACCACGCCGGTACGCCGCGGCATGGTGCGCCTGCGCGGCCCGAGGCGCCGGCGGCGCCTGCTGCCTCTGCCGCACCGGGTGCGCCTGCGCTGCCGGAGTCGCCGGCTGTACCTGCCGAGGCTGCGGCACCTGCTGCATCGGCTACGCCGGTTGCGTCTGGTGCAGCTCCTGCGCCCGCACCGCGGGAGGCGCCGGCAGCACCTGCCGCACCCGTGGCACCGGAGCCAGCAGCTGCGCCCCTGGCCGGTCCGGCCGCACGACCGCGCCCGGCAGTGTGGCAGCGCCCGAAACAGGTCGATGCAGACGCAACGGTGCAATTCCCGCCGCACCCGATGCCGCCTGTCTCGCCATCGCCCCCTGAACCACCACCACCGCCACAAGCACCGCCACAAGCAGCGCCACCGCCACAAGCAACGCAGGCCGCGGAAGGGAACCAGCAAACCACGCCATTACCCGGCCGGGCCCGCGGATTCGCCCCGCAGCCGACGGCGGCAGGCCTGACGCCGCCTTTATCCGACACCACGGTGCGCGAGTGGCCGCCCGCTGCGCAAGCAGGTGGCGGCGACCCCGACTGGCTCACGGAGCGCCTGGCGCGCGACGCGGCCACGCACGACAGGACGGAATGGAACGGGCGCTGGAAGACCCGCCTCGTGAGCTGGGGCGCGGCAGGGGTGCTGCTGGCGCTGGTGGCGGGCGGCGGCTTCTGGCTGTACGAGCAGAGCCGGGTGGAAGGGGCATTGGTGGTCGTGGCGAATACGAATCCGGCGCCGGAGGCCGGTTTGCCGAGGTCGGCCCGCGCGCCCGAGCCGCTGGCGCTGCCGAAAAGCGCCCCGGTGGCGAATGCCGACAAGCCGGTCGCGATACTGGCGCCTGTTTCGGCGCTGCCGCCTGCACCGCTGCCTGCCGCGACGCCCGTCGCGCCGGATATGTCGGGCGCCGGCACAGGAAGCAGCGCGGTCGGCGGTTCAGTCGGGCCCGCGACGGCTTCCAGCGCGAGCACCATCGACACCTCGTCGCCGGCTATTACTGACCGGACGGTTAAAGCGGTCGCACTCGACGGCGAGCCGCCGCCGCTGCCGAAGCGCTCCCGCAGCCAGAGCCGCAAGCAGGCCAGGGCCCAGCAGGAGGCCAGCGCCCGCCTGCCAAGCGCCGAACCCTCGGCCCGCCAGCGCCGCGAAGAAACCCTGCTGCAATGCCGCGCCCATGGCTACAACGAGCGCCAGTGCCTGCAGCGCGGCTGCGAAATGACCCGCTACGGCTTCGCCTGCAAAGGCTGAAGCCGCGGCGGCGTCAGGATCATTCCTCGTGGTGGTGTTTCTCGTACTCGTCGGCTTCGGCCTTGGTCGCGTGCACGATGCCGTCCGGGTGCTCAGGCGGCGTGTACAGCGTGTACAGGCGCATCGGCTCGGTCTTCGAGGTATTGATCACGTTGTGCTCGGTGCCGGCCGGGACCACCACGGCCACGCCGTCTTCCAGCTTGTGCTCTTCGCCGTCCAGGATGGCGACGCCGGTGCCGGCTTCGACGCGGATGAACTGGTCGTGGCCGGTGTGGTGTTCCATGCCGATTTCTTCGCCGGGCTGCAGGGTCATGATGACCAGCTGGCTGCGCGGCGTGGTGTAGAGGACTTCGCGGAAGTTGTTACCCGCAAGGGTTTTTTCTTCGATATTGATGCTGTAACCTGACATGCTTGTTCTCCTGTTGATTCGGATTTGCCCAATGACGATTGTATAAGACGCGGCGATTCGGTGCAGGCAGTTCCCCCACTGCTATACTCGCCGCACCATTCCTTTCAGGCCTTCCTCCATGTCGAGCGACTTCAATGCCCAGCGCCGCGCCCAGCTCCTGATCGAGCGGGTGGCGGATTACGCAATCTACATGCTCAACCCGGACGGCACGGTGGCGAGCTGGAACGCGGGTGCGCGCCGCTTCAAAGGCTATACCGAGCAGGAGATCCTGGGCCAGCACTTTTCCCGGTTCTACACGGATGAGGACCGCGCCGCCGGCATCCCTGCGTACGCGCTAAATACGGCGCTGGAAAGCGGGCGCTTCGAGGCCGAAGGCTGGCGCGTGCGCAAGGACGGTAGCCAGTTCTGGGCGTCGGTCGTGATCGACCCGATCCACGACGATAGCGGTCAGCTGTTCGGCTTCGCCAAGATCACCCGCGACATCACCGACAAGAAGCTGGCGCGTGAGGCGCTGCGCCGCACCGAGGAGCAGTTCCGCCTGCTGGTCGACAGCGTGGTCGACTACGCGATCTACATGCTCTCGCCGGAAGGCGTGGTCACGACCTGGAACGCGGGTGCGCGCAAGATCAAGGGCTATACGAGCGAAGAAATCGTCGGCAGCCATTTCAGCCGTTTCTATACTGAGGAGGACCGCCGCAGCGGCCTGCCCGAGCGGATCCTGGAACAGGTGCGCCAGCAGGGCCGCTTCGAAGCCGAAGGCCTGCGCGTGCGCAAGGACGGCAGCACCTTCCGCGCCAACGTCGTCATCGATGCGATCCATGACGCCGACGGCAAGCTGGTCGGCTTTGCCAAGATCACCCGCGACGTCACCCAGCGCACCCAGCTCGAGGACGCGCGCGAAGCCCTGCAGCACTCGCAGCGCCTGGAGGCGGTCGGCAAGCTGACCGGCGGCGTGGCCCATGACTTCAACAACATCCTGCAAGTCATCGGCGGCAGCCTGCAGCTCCTGAGCGGCACCGTGGCCGGCATCCCGGCTGCGCAGCGCCACCTCGGCATGGCCTTGTCCGCGGTCGACCGCGGCGGAAAGCTGGCGGCCCAGCTGCTGGCCTTCGCGCGCCGCCAGCCGCTGCAGCCGGTGGTGCTGAACGCCGGGCGTGTCGTGCGCGGCCTCGAAGACCTGGTGCAGCGCGCCGTCGGCGAGACCGTCGAGGTCGAGACCGCGGTGTCGGCTTCGCTGTGGAATACGCAGATCGACCCGCACCAGCTCGAGAACGTGGTGCTGAACCTGGCCATCAATGCGCGCGACGCCATGCCGCAGGGCGGCAAGCTGACCATCGAGCTGTCGAACACCATGCTCGACGATACCTATGTGAGCGCGGCCCACGAGGTGCCGCCGGGGCAGTACGTGCTGCTGGCGATCAGCGATACCGGCACCGGCATGTCGTCCGAGGTGCTGGCGCGCGCCGTCGAACCCTTCTTCACGACCAAGGGCGAAGGCCAGGGCACGGGCCTGGGCCTGTCGATGGCCTTCGGCTTCGTCAAGCAGAGCGGCGGCCACTTCCGCATCTACAGCGAGGTCGGACACGGCACCACCATCAAGGCCTACTTCCCGCGCTCGCTGGAAGCCGAGCAGTCCTTGCCGGAACCGGCGAGCGGCGAGATCCGCGGCGGCAGCGAGACCATCCTGGTGGTCGAGGACGATCTGAACGTGCAGGCCACCGTGGTCGGCATGCTGTCCGAACTCGGCTACCAGGTGCTGCGTGCCGATAACGCCGAGATGGCGCTGGCCGTGCTGCGCGCCGGCGTGCGCTGCGACCTGATGTTCACCGACGTCGTCATGCCGGGCAAGATCAAGAGCACCGAGATGGCGCGCCAGGCCAAGGCCATGCTGCCCAACCTGAAGGTGCTGTACACCTCGGGCTATACGCAGAACGCGATCATCCACGGCGGCCGCCTCGACCCGGGCGTGGAGCTGCTCAGTAAACCCTATCGCCGCGAGAAGCTGGCCGCCAAGGTGCGCCAGATGCTGGGCGGGCAGGAGCAGCAGGCCGCGGCGGCGCCAAGCGCCAAGGCTGCGCGCGACATCAGTCCGGACGGCCTGCGCGTGCTGCTGATCGAAGACGATGCCCAGGCCCGTGAGCTGTACCGCGACATCCTGGAAGCCGCCGGCTACCGTGTCGCCGAGGCGCCGTCCGCGGCCGCCGCCATGGACATCCTCGGGCGCGAACGCTTCGACGCCGCCGTGGTCGACTACAGCCTGCCGGACCAGGATGGCCTCAGCCTGGCGCGCCGTATCGTCGCCGCCCACCCCGGCGTGGCGCTGGTGTTCGCGTCCGGCTACGGCAGCCTGGTGGCGGGCGCGTCCGACATGGCGGCGCGGGTGCTGACCAAGCCCTTCACCGACATGCAGCTGAAGCACGCGGTGCTGGCGGCTGTCGACGAACACGTGAGGACCGGCAAGCGCGCCTGAGCGTCTCTTTGCACGATTGCCAATCTAGCGCCGGGAAAAATCTGGTCGTGCTAACGTTTCCTTGTGGCAATCTCTCAAGGAAGCAAAGCGTGCAATCCCAAGTCAAAGCATCGGTGATGGAAGCAATCGGCGAGACGCCGGTTGTCAGGTTGGGCAGGATCTTCCCGGCGGCGAACGTGGTCGCCAAACTGGAGTACATGAACCCGGGCGGCAGCATCAAGGACCGCATGGTGCGGCACATGCTGCGCCATATGCCGGACAGTGCGACCCACGTGGTCGAAAGCTCGTCCGGGAACACCGGCGCGGCGCTCGCGATGGCCAGCGCCGTGATGGGACTGCGCTGCGACGTCACGGTTCCGGACACCACCAGCAGCGAGAAGGTCAAGCGCATCGCGGCCTACGGCGCCGCGGTCCACCTGTGTGCGCCCGACGATTACCACGCCGCGGCCGAACGCCTGGTCAGCGAGAACGACGCCCACTACCTCGACCAGTACTGCACACCGCTGAACCGCGAAGCCCATTACCGCGACACCGGCCCGGAGCTGTGGCGCCAGCTGGCCGGCGAGGTCGACGTGTTCGTGTGCGGCGTCGGCTCGGGCGGCACCATCTCCGGCATTGGCCGCTACCTGAAGGAACAGAATAAGCAGGTGCGCGTGATCGGCGTCGAGCCCGTGAACTCGGCCTACCGCAAGCTGGTGACCGACCGTCTCCCGGAAGGGGACTTCAAGTCCGCGATCGAAGGCGTCGGCAAGCGCCAGCCCTCGCGGAGCTTCGACCCGGCAGCGGTCGACGACGTGGTGCAGGTGCGGGACGAGGATGCGCTCGACTGGTGCCGGCGCCTGGCGCAGAAGGAGGGCATCCTGGCGGGCGGTTCCAGCGGCTGCGTCGTCGCCGGGATTGCGCAGCTGCTGCCCAAGCTGCAGGGACTGCGCGTGGCGACCGTGTTCCCGGATTCAGGCGCGTATTACCTGTCGAAGTATTTTTGAGTGGCAGTCACAAATCATCGACCTTATACTGGCGGTTTTGTCATTCCGCCAAGGACCCCATGAACGCCTGCCGCCTTTCGATCATTGCGCTGTCGCTGTCCCTCGCTTTTGCCGCCGGCGCCCATGCCGGCACCACGGCCGCCGCTGCCACGGCCGGTGAAACGGCCGCCGATGCGCCCGCGGCGCAGCGCGACCTGCGCGCGCTCTACACCAAGTACGAGTACCGCATCCCGATGCGCGACGGGACGAAGCTGTTCACGGTGGTCTACGTGCCGAAGGATGCGTCCAAGAGCTATCCCTTCCTGCTGAACCGCACGCCTTATAGTTCGGGCGTCTACGCGGACGGCGAGCTGCGCTACGGCGAAGACTGGTTCCCGACCTCGATCGGCCCGTCGAAGGAGTTCGAGGACGCCGGCTACATCTTCGTCAAGCAGGACGTGCGCGGCCGCTACATGTCGGAAGGGAAGTGGGTCGAAATGACCCCGCACCTGAATGCCAAGCGCGCGGCGGGCGAGGGCCAGGAAAGCCAGGACATGTACGACACCATGGAATGGCTGCTCAAGCACGTCCCCAACAACAACGGCAAGGCCGGCATCTACGGCATCAGCTATCCAGGCTTCTACACCGCGGCCAGCATCATCGACTCGCACCCGTCGATCAAGGCGGCATCCCCGCAGGCGCCGGTGACCGACCTGTACATGGGCGACGACTCCTATCACGGCGGCGCGTTCATGCTGGCGGCGAACTTCGGCTTCTACGCCAACTTCGTCGAGCAGAAAAACCCGACCACCGGCCCGAAGAACCGCGAGAGCTTCGACTACGGCGCCGCAGACGCCTACGACTTCTTCCTGAAGCACCAGACCATGCCCAACATCCTGGGCACGCTCACCGACGGCCAGCGCGCCTACCTGGCGCCGACCATCGAGCACGACACCTACGACCAATTCTGGCAGACCCGCGACATTTCCCGCCACCTGAAGAACGTCAAGGCGGCCGTGCTGACCGTGGGCGGCTGGTTCGACGCCGAAGACCCGCAAGGCCCGTTCACGACCTACAACGCGGTCAAGAAGTACAACCCGACCACGTTCAGCGGCCTGGTGATGGGCCCCTGGGTGCACGGCGGCTGGGCGCGCTACGACGGCCAGCAGCTGGGCCACGTGCGCTTCGACAGCAAGACCGGCGAGTACTTCCGCACCCAGATCCAGTTCCCGTTCTTCGAGCAGCACCTGAAGGGCGTGAAGCCGAATCGGCCGATCGCCGAGGTGACGGCCTTCGAGACCGGCTCCAACGTCTGGCGCCAGTACACGGCCTGGCCGCCGGTGCAGGCCAAGGCGCGCACGCTGTACTTCGGTGCAGGCGGGCGCTTGAGCTGGACCCAGCCTGTCGGCGGGGCCGAGTACGACGAATACGTGTCGGATCCGAAGAAGCCCGTGCCCTACATCGGCTACGCCTCGACCCACGTGCCGCAGGAGTACATGGTGTCCGACCAGCGCTTCGCCTCCACCCGTCCGGATGTGCTGACCTACCAGTCCGAGGTGCTGGAAGAAGACGTCACAGTGGCCGGCCCGGTCACGCCGAAGCTGTTCGTCTCGACCACCGGCACCGACGCCGACTGGGTCGTCAAGCTGATCGACGTCTATCCGGCCGAGTATCCCGCCGGTGAGCGCGGCGCGCGCGGCAAGGACGTCGGTGCGCCGGAGACCAGCCTGGCAGGCTTCCAGCAGCTGGTCCGCGGCAATCCGCTGCGCGGCAAGTTCCGCAACAGCTTCGAGAAGCCCGAGCCTTTCGTGCCGGGCAAGGTCGAGGCGATCAGCTACCACCTGGGCGATGTCAACCACACCTTCCGCCGCGGCCACCGCATCATGGTGCAGGTGCAGAGCTCCTGGTTCCCGCTGATCGACCTGAATCCGCAGACCTTCACGTCGATTCCGAAGGCGAAGCCGGAGGATTTCAAGGCGGCGACGCAGCGGGTTTATCATGCGGCGCAGACGCCGTCCGGGCTGCAGTTGCTGGTGATGCCGGGGCATTGATGGCCGAGCGCGTACCCGTCGAGTTAAGCAAAGCCTACCGCCTGATGAATCACGGCCCGACCGTGATCGTCACCAGCCATCACGGCGGGCAGTCGAACATCATGTCCGCGGCGTGGTCGATGCCGCTGGACTTCGACCCGCCCAAGGTGGCGGTGGTGATCGACAAATCCACTTTTACGCGCGGGCTGATCGAGGCGTCGGGCGAGTTCGTGCTGAATATTCCTTCGCGGACGCAGGCGCGGCTGACGGTGGATGTCGGGAACGAGTCGGGCAGCGATATCGACAAGTTCGTGGCGCATGGCATCGCTACCGCTCCGGGCTCAAAGGTGCAGGCGCCGCTGGTCGAGGGTTGCCTGGGCTGGCTGGAGTGCAGGCTAATCCCGGAGCCGCATATCCAGCAGGCGTATGACTTGTTCCTGGGCGAAGTGGTGGCTGCCTGGGCCGATCCGGAGGTGTTCGACGGCGCGCACTGGAAGATGGTGGAGGGCGGCAAGCGCAGCATCCATTACGTCGCGGGCGGGCACTTCTTTGAGACTGGCGAGGCGTTCGACGCTGGCGAGGATAAGGGCGCCTGATTCCGCCTACGCAAAGTTTGTCGCGGTGTTGACAATACTTTATGATTGCTATTTCGACCACTCGACCAGCGAGCGCCCCATGAAACGGATCACATCGGCTTTCGTTCTTGCCGCGGGCTTGTATTTCACCAGCAGCCTTGCGATTGCCGAGGGAGTGCAGTACAAGCTACCGACGATCGACTTCAAGCAATGCGGTTTTCCTTCCTACCCGAAGTCGGCCTTGAGGAACAGCGAGGAAGGCATGGTCTTCGTCGGCCTTCAGGTGGATGAAAACGGCGCCGTACTCGATTCGAAGATCCTGCTCTCCAGCGGGTCGGCGGCCTTGGACCAAGCTGCCCTGCAAGTCTTCCGCAAATGCCACCATACGCCCGGAATTGTGAGTGGCCAGGCGGTGACCATGTGGATGACTGTGCAGTATCTGTGGACGATCGATCCGTCGAACGGAAAGACGCTCGCGAAGCTCAAGCAGGCTGCTCTCGATGGCGATGCGCAAGCGCGGTATGTGCTCAGCGCTATCATCGAATCGCGGGCCAAGACCGACGAAGACCGTGCCGCAGCCCTGAAGCTGATGACGGCCGCTGCAGAGGGTGGGGAGCCCATGGCGCAGATATCGCTGGCGAAAAAGTACGAAAGCGGAAAGCAGATTCCCCGCGATATGGATGAAGCGCGGCGCTGGTATGCCAAGGCTGCGGCACAGGGCAACGTCCTCGCGATCGATCACCTGCGCATCATCGGGGAATAAAAGTGAGCGGGCGAATATTGGCCAGGAAATCGATGGTCTCCGCCAGCCAGTTCACGGCCTCGGTGGGGACGGCAGGCCCGCCACAGCCCTGGTAGAGCGTCACCGTCTTTGTCTTTGCGCTGTTGGTGACGCTGATTGTCACGGAGGGATTGTCGGTGTACATGGTGGTACATCCATCCTCGGCGGACAGGTAGCTGGTCTTCCACGACGCGAAACCGGACCGGTCCACCACCGCCGACATCAGGGCGACGTCCCCCGGGCTGAGCCGGACGTCGTGCACGCCCTTCGACTTGACGAATTCCTTGCCGGTGAAGGTGCCGGATCCGTCCTTGGCGATGTCCAGCTGGTACACCGGGCACTCGCCGAAGCATGCGGTACGCTCGAGATGGAGGCCATCGAATCCCGCTGTAGGCTTCGTGGCCGGCGGCTTCGCGGCCGGCGGCGCGTCGGCATGCCGCGCGCAGCCCGACACCGTCAGCGCGAGCATGGCGAGGCAGGCGAGGGCCGCTTGCTTCACGATGCGCTGCTTGCCACGAGCTTCCTGCGCTCGCTCATGCGATAGCCTATGCCCAGCGCCAGCAGCCACACCGGAATCAAATAAACCGACACCTGCATGCCCGGCGTCAGGAACATGATCACCAAAATCCCAGCCAAAAACGCCAGGCAAAGCCAGTTCGTCACCGGATAAAACGGGCTGCCGAACACCGGTTTGAACCCCTGCGCCGCCTTCGCTTGACGGAAGCGCAGATGGCTCCAGCTGATCATCGCCCAGTTGATCATCATCCCGGCCACGGCCAGGCCCATCAGCATGCCCAGCGCCTTGCCCGGCAGCGCATAATTGACCGCCACGCAGATGATGGTCGCCACAGCGGACACGCCCAGCGACACCAGCGGCACCCCACGCTCATTCACCTTCAGCAGCGCACGCGGCGCATGCCCCTGGGTCGCCAGGCCATACATCATGCGGCTGTTCGAATACACGCAGCTGTTATAGACCGACACCGCCGCCGTCAGCACCACCAGGTTCAGCACGTGCGCCACGACGCCGGCATCGAGCGCCTTGAAGATCAGCACGAACGGGCTGGCGCCAGGCTTGATCTGGTCCCACGGATAGAGCGACAGCAGCACCGCCAGCGAGCCGACATAAAACACCAAGATGCGCCACAGCGCCTGGTTGGTCGCCTTCGGGATCGACTTCGACGGGTTGTCCGCTTCCGCCGCGGTGATGCCGATGACCTCCAGTCCGCCAAAGGAGAACATCAGCACCGCCATCGACATCACCAGGCCTTCAACGCCATGCGCGAAGAAGCCGCCGTGCTGCCACAGATTGGCCACGCCCGCCTGCGGACCGGCGCCGCCGGTGAAAAGTAAAAACACGCCATACAAAATCATCGCAACGATGGCGACCACCTTGATCACCGCGAACCAGAACTCGGTCTCGCCGAAGGCACGCACATTGAACATGCTGATCGCGTTGGCGAACACGAAGCAGCCCAGCGCCGACACCCAGGTCGGAATCTCGGGGAACCAGTACTGGACGTAGATGCCGACCGCCGACAGCTCGGCCATGCTGACCAGCACATACAGCACCCAGTAGTTCCACCCCGTCAGGAAGCCGGCGAAGCGGCCGCAGTATTTGTCGGCGAAGTGGCTGAACGAGCCGGCCACCGGTTCGTCGACCATCATCTCGCTCAGCTGGCGCATGATCAGGAAGGCGACCAGGCCGGCCACCGCGTAGCCCAGCAGGATCGAGGGCCCCGCCATCTTGACTGTCTCGGCAACGCCGAGGAACAGGCCGGTGCCGATGGCGCCGCCGAGGGCGATCAGCTGGATGTGCCGGCTCTTGAGGCCGCGCTTGAGGTGATTTTCGTGGAGCGCCATCGGTTCCCGCCTTTGAACGTATTGCTTTAAAGACAGCAATAATAATCGATGCCTGACGCGTGGGGGAGATTATCCGAGCGTCGGGTATTCCCATGCTGTATTGACATGTGCAAAGAGTTGTAAGTCTCGGCAACTTTTTCGGGCGTTCAGGTATGCTTCACGCTTCGTTCGCCCGGCATGGCGCCCGGTCGGCGATTCCGAGACACGTTCGACGCCTACAACAATCAAATGAACCACTCCCCACGCAAGCGCACCGGTGGTGCGTCCCGGCGCCGCCGCGCGCATTACCTGGCCCTCGGCCTGGCCCTGTGCGACCTGGTCGCGCTGCAGCCGGCACTGGCGCAAACTGCCGAAGGCGCCGCGGCACAGGCGGCCAGCCCGGCATCGAATGGCGCCGCCACCTCCGGCCAGGCCACGACCGACGGCAAGATCCAGGCCGTGAACGTGGTCGGCGAACGCCAGACGAACCGCATTGACCGCCAGGTCTACGACCCCAAGACCGATGTCAGCACCTCGAACGACAGCGCGGCCGACGCGCTCGCCAAGGTGCCCTCGGTCGGCGTCGATCCGGATGGCACGGTCTCCTTGCGCGGGAATACGAATGTCCAGATCCTGGTCGACGGCAAGCCCTCGGCTATGCTGCAAGGCGAGGGCCGCGGCCAGATGCTGCAGGCGATGCCGGCCGAAGACATCGATTCGATCGAGGTCATCAACAACCCGGGCGCCGAATTCGGCAACGAGGGCGGCGGCGGACCGATCCTAAACCTGGTGATGAAGCGCACGCGCCGTCCGGGCGGCCAGGGCACGGTGAACGCCAACTATGGCAGCGCAGGCCGCTACAACTCGACGCTGGGCGGCGGCTACAACAGCGGACGCTGGGGCATGCAGGGCCGCGTCTTCGTGCGTCACGACGGCCGCGACACGACCACCGAAAGCGATCGCGACCGCATCGATCCGCGCACCGGCGTCGACCAGCACACCAGCCAGACCGGTTCGCGGACCGGACTGAACGACATGGCGGGCTTCGCCGGCCAGGTGACATACAACCTCGGCCAGGATGACACCCTGGAGGCCAGCCTCGGCTATCAGAAGCGCGATACCGATAACCTCAACCAGAACCGCTATACGACCGCGAATAACGGGGTAGCGTACAGCGATTACCTCCGCAGCGCCAAAAGCAGCGGCGACACCACTGGTTCCAACTGGGGCGCGCGCTGGGATCACAAGGGCGAGAAAATCGGCGAGTTGTTCCGCATGGACCTGCGCGTATCGAACAGCGACACCGACAGCCAGTCGCGCTCGGTCAACGATTACTTCCTGTCCCCGCCGCGCTCGCTCGATCCGCGTTTTCCATTCTCGGGTGTCGATTCGACCAGCCAGCAATACGGTGCGACCAAGGTCAGGATCGTCGATTACACGGGCGATTACGAGAGGCCGCTCGACAGCGGCGCGATCGTCAAGCTCGGCTACAAGATCATCGACACCGACAGCCAGTTCGACAACCGCTACTTCGACCTCGACCCGGTCACCGCCGCCGAACTCGCCAACGTACGCCTCACGAATGCCTTCGAGGTCAACGAGCGCGACGCGGCGCTGTACGGTTCCTACCAGTGGAAGGTCAACGAACGCTGGGGCGCGCTGGTCGGCCTGCGGACCGAGCACACCCACATGGACCTGGACCAGATCACGACTGGCACCAGCGTGACGAACAGCTACATGAACTGGATTCCGAGCGCGTTCGCGACCTACAAGCTGAACGACACGACCAATCTGCGCTTCGCCTACGCGCACCGGATCCGCCGCGCCACCGGGCAGCAGCTGAATCCCTTCGTGGTCTACCAGGACGAGCTGAACGAGTCGAGCGGCAATCCGAAGCTGAAACCGGTGCAGACCGACTCCTTCGAGATCGGCTACGAGACCAAGGCGGGCCAGCTGAACGCCAACCTGCGCGCCTATTACCGCGTCGATCGCGACATGATTCGCAGTCGCCAGCTTGCGGTCAGCGATACGGTGCTGCTGACGACGCTTGAGAACGGCGGCAGCAATCGCGCCGGCGGCCTCGAGTTCACCTTGAACGGCAAGCTCACGCCCAAGCTGACGATCACGACCAGCGGCAACCTCGCGTTCACGGAGCAGCAACAGATCGACATCACCGGCGCTGAGTACAAGCGCTCCGCCACCTCGCTGACCGCGCGCGGGCGCATCCAGTACCAGCTCACGCCTCAGGACGTGTTGCAGGTAATGGTGAATGCGCAGGGCAAGACGCTGGCGGGCACGGGCTACCGCGAGCCTATGTCGACCATGAATCTCAGCTACAAACGCTCGCTGACGCAGACCCTGAGCCTGGTATTCAACGTCAACGACGTGTTCCGTTCGCAGAAGATGGAGACGATTACCGACACCCAGTACCTGAAGCAGCACACGATTACCCGCTACGCAGGGCGTACCGCTTTCATCGGCTTGTCCTACCGCTTCGGCGGCTTCCAGGGCGGCGGGCAGCGGCAGCGCGGCGAGGGCGGGGAAGGACGTGAAGGCGGCTGGCGCGGTGGCCCGCCGCCGGGCGGACCTGGCGGCCCCGGTGGTCCAGGCGGATTCGGTGGCGGTGGCGGCGGCCCGGGTATGTAATTACACGCTGTGCGGCAAACCCAGATTGCGGTTTGCCGGCACGGCGACGTCGATCAGCTTCGGCCGGGGCAAATTCAGCTGCCCCATCAGTGCAACGAAATCAGCGCGCGTCCGGTTCGCCAGGCGCGCGTTGTTTTTTTTCTCCCAGCCGATGGTCGATACGGACTGTCCCTTATAGTCGTGGCCAGGCCAGACCTTGGTCTCGTCGGGCAGGCCGAACAGCTTGCCGGTGACGCTGTCGTACAGTGCCTCCGCGCTGCCGCCCTGGAAGTCGGTGCGGCCGCAGCCGTCGATCAGCAGAGTGTCGCCGGTGAAGACGTTCCCTCGCCAGACGTAGCACATGCTGCCCGCCGTGTGGCCGGGCGTGTGCAGCACCGCGATCTCCTCAATCTTGCCGAAGCGGACGGTGTCGCCGTCGCGCAGCTGCAGTTCGGCCGGCGGGATGCCGCAGCCGCTCGGCACCGCGGCCTTGGCGCCGGTCAGCGCGCACAGGCGGCCGGCCGAGGTAACGTGGTCGGCGTGGGCATGGGTCTCGAGGATGTAGGCCAGGCGCAGGCCGAGGCGCTCGATGTGGGCGAGATCGCGCTCCCAGTGCTGGTCGACCGGGTCGATGATCGCCGCTTCCTTGTCGCCGGGGCCGGCGATGATGTAGGTGAAGGTCGAGGAGACGGGGTCGAAGAGCTGGATGGGGTTCATGCCGATGTCTATACAGGTTGGATAGAGGCGCATAGTGCCATGGCGGGGCCATACCGGCAAGATACCGCCGTCGTTCCCGCTTTCGCGGGGATGACGGTCAGCTTGCGAAGCGCCGGTAGCCGATCTCACGGAAGTAACGCTGCAGTGCCTCCGGCTTCCCGCCCGCATCCGCGCAGCCCACATAGCCGTCCGGCCGCACCAGGTAAGCCGTATCGCGCGCCAGGCCCGCGTGCTCGTGCGCGCGCTCCCAGTCGAACACGTGCAGCGGCAGCCCCGCATGGTGGCACCAGCCCGACAACGCGTCGGTGGCGGCGCCGTACACGTGCACCTGCCAGTCCACCGTGCCGGTCGGCGCGAAGTTGTCGATGGCCGCGCCGGCCGCCCACGGCAAGCGGTCGCCGCCCTTCACCTTGCCGGCGGCCGTGCCGCTCAGCGGGCTGTGATGGTAATTCACCATGCACTGCGAGATCACGCGGAACATGAATTCCTTGACCGCGTCGACGCTGTAGGCGGCGCTGACGAACAGCGGTGCGATACGGGTGCGGACGAAGTTTGCAAAGCTGCCTTCGGCGCTGACAAAGGTGAACAGGCGGTCCGTGGTTTCGACCAGCGTGCGTGCGAAGGCGATCCTCTCGGTTTCGTAGCTGTCGAGCAGGCTGTCGTCCGCTTCGCCGCGCAGCACGGCCTTCAGCTTCCAGGCCAGGTTGATCGCATCGCCGATCCCGGTGTTCATGCCCTGGCCGCCGGCCGGGCTGTGGATGTGGGCGGCGTCGCCGAGCAGGAACACGCGGCCGTGGCGGTAGTGGTCCGTAACGCGGTGATGCACCTTGTAGGTCGAGAACCAGTTGACTTCGGCCACCTCCAGGCCGAGGTTGTGCAGGGCGCGCCCGCGGACGTCGTCGAAGCCGAGCGCTTCGGGATGCGCTGCGCGCTCGTCGCGTATCGTGCCGATCAGGCGTCCGCTTCCATCGTTCGAATAGGAGAACAGGGCCAGGAAGTCGGCGTCGTCGAGTGCGATATGGATTTCCCCATTGGTGGGCCCGCCCGTGGTCCTGACGTCGGCCACGTAGAACAGCTGGTCGTAGGTGCCACCTTCGAAACTCGCCCCGACCGCGTGACGGACCGGCGAATGGGCGCCGTCGCAGCCGGCCAGGAACAGAGTTTCGCAGGTTTCCTCCCTGCCGTCCGGCCCGCGCAGGCGTATCACGATGTGGCCGTCCTCCTGCTCGAAATACAGCATCTCGGTCTCGCGCTCGACCTCGACACCCATCTGCTGCAGATGCTCGACCAGCAGGCGCTCGTGCCGGTCTTGGGGGTACATGAGGACGTAGGGATAGGGCGTCAGGGTGGCGCCGGCGTCGCTGAAGGACACATGGGCGCGGCGTTCGCCCTTGACCCAGAGGCTGATGGCAGGGTTGATGTGCCCCTGTGCGACCACTTCGCCGGCAAGGCCGATCTGGCCGTAGAGCTCGAGCGTCCGCGCCTGTACCGCGACCGCGCGCGAGGTCGTTCCCGGCGCCGCGGTCTTGTCGACGATGCGCACGTCGACGCCCTGGCGGGTGAGGTAGAGCGCAAGGGCCAGGCCGGTGGGGCCGGCGCCGGCAATCAGGACTTCGCTCCGCTTCATGGGGCCTCCGTTGCGGGGTGCAGGCGGGACGCGCGCCAGGCCGCGATGCGCTCGCTGACTTCGAACACGGCCATCCCGGCGATCATGGCGGCCACGAACAGCAGCGTCGGCCAGCCGCCCACGCCCAGGCTGGTCAGTGCCGGGCCGGGACAGTAGCCGACCAGGCCCCAGCCGACGCCGAAGATGGCGGCGCCCAGCAGCAGCCGGCCGTCGACGCGCGCGGCGCCGGGCATGTGGATGGTGCCGCCGAAGACGGTGCGGGCACGCGCGCCGCCGATGCGGAAGGCGATGGCGGCGACCAGGATCGCGCCGACCATCACGAATACGAGCGAGGGATCCCAGCGCCCGGCGACGTCAAGGAAGGCCAGCACCTTGGCGGGATTGCTCATCCCGGACAGGATCAGGCCGGAGCCGAACAGCAGGCCGGCGATAAAGGCAGTCAGCATGGGCATGGCATCATCCTAAAACGTGACGGATCACGAAAACGGTGGCGAAACCGGCCAACATGAAGCAGGCTGTCGCCGCCAGCGAGCGCTTTGATGCGCGGGCGATGCCGCAGACGCCGTGGCCGCTGGTGCAGCCGGAGCCAAAGCGGGTGCCGATGCCGACCAGCAGCCCGGCTACCGCCAGCAGTGCCGGCGAGTGGTCGATCTGGGCCGGCGGCATGGCCTGCATCGCCAGCCAGATCAGCGGCGCAGCGAGCAGACCAAGCAAAAAGGCCAGGCGCCAGCCGATGTCGCCGCGCGCAGGCCGCAGCAGGCCGCCGGCAATGCCGCTGATGCCGGCGATGCGGCCGTTGGCGAGCAGCAGCAGGGCGGCGCCGAGGCCGATCAGCAGGCCGCCGGCCAGCGAGGCCAGCGGGGTAAAGTGAAGCCAGTCGATGTTCATGCCGATTCCTCCTGCTTGCAATAAAGCTGGTACAGCAGCTGCATCACGGCCAGCGCTTCGTCGCTGGCGATGCTGTAATAGATCTGCTTGCCTTCGCGGCGGGTGGCGACCAGGCCCTCCTGGCGCAGCACGCCCAGCTGCTGGGACAGCGAAGGCTGGCGCATGCCGAGTGCGCTTTCGAGCTCGCCGACCCGCTGTTCGCCCCGAGTGAGCTGGCACAGCAGGAGCAGGCGGTCGGGGTTGGCGAGCGCCTTCAGCAGCGCGCCGGCACGGCCCGCCGCCGCACGCATGGCGGCCGGATCGAAGTCCGGCGTGGAACGGATATCGTCTTTCATGGCTTCAGTCTATCAAACTATATTATATAATTCAATAGACTATTGCTGGGTTCGGCTGTCGCTGACGCCTGGAATCTCCTGGCTGGCGCGCCCGAACTTGCCCTTCAGGTCGTCCACGCCCGACTGCGGCCTGGCCAGCTTGCCCAGGTCCGCGCGTTTCTTGCGCTTTTCCGCTGTCCGGATCTTCATGCGGGTGTCGCGCTCCTCCTGCAGGTTGGGCAGCATCTCGCCGTCGCGGTTAAAGGACCAGGCCAGCATCGCCGGGCCCAGCGGCAGGCTGTCGCCTTCCTTGCCGTTGGCGCCCGTGTTCCAGACGTGCCAGGTCTTGCCGTAGCTATTCATCTTCTTTTTCATGAGCTCATGCTCGGCGGCGTCCGGGATGCCGGGCGCGACCAGCTGGCCGCTGAGGATTTCGCCGTTGTGCGGATGCCAGAAGCGGCGCTCTTCCTGGGGCAGGGTGTTGAACAGCTTTTCGGAGATGATGTATTCGATGCCGTTCAGGTTGGCGGTGGCCGTGTTGCCGTCGAACAGGGCGCACTGGGCCAGGTCTTCGTTGACCTGGCGGCAGAAGTGGTGGGCCTCGACCTGCTGGTCCGGCTGGTCCTTCATCGGGTGGAATCCGTTCAGGTAGATGTCAAACTTCGCCAGCGGCGCATTGCGCTGCAGGAGTTTGGCGCCGGCTTCCAGCGCGCGTGTCTTGGGCGCCTTGGCCTCGCCGGCGGGTGTGACCTGGGGTTTGGAGTCCTGCGCTGCGGCTGTTGCCGATGCCGTCACGAGGGCAGCGGCGATGAGCTTGTTGACCTGCATGTGACCTCCTTGTGGGTTGAGGTTCAGGTGGCGGCAGGCCTCGCCGGCATCACCAGCAGCCGGTCGATGCGGTTGCCGTCCATGTCCACGACTTCGAAGCGCCAGCCTTCCCAGTCCAGGGTTTCGCCGGGCTTCGGAATGTAGCCGAGCTGGTAGAGGATGAAGCCGGCCAGCGTGTGGTAGGCGTCGTCGCCTTCGTCGGGGAATTTCAACGCGGCGCCGGTCAGGTAGCGGAAGCGGTCGAGCACCATGCCGCCGTCGACCAGCCAGCTGCCGTCTTCGCGCTGCACCGCGTCCGGCGCTTCCTCGTCCTCCACCGCCGGCACTTCGCCGACCAGGGCCGTCATGACGTCGGTGAGCGTGATCATGCCCTGGATCTCGCCGTACTCGTCGACGACCATCGCGAGTTCCGCGTGGTTCTTCTTGAGCTGCTCGAGCAGGTCGATGGCACTCACGGATTCCGGCACGTAGAGCGGCACGTCGAGCTCGGCCTCGATGTCGATCTGCTGCAGCGAGCCCTTGCGGATCGCCTGGCGGAACAGGTCGCGCACGTTGACGATGCCCAGCACCTGGGAACGGTCGCCGCGGTAGACCGGGAAGCGGGCGTAGGGAATCTCGGCCAGTCGCGCCAGGTTGACTTCCAGCGGCTCGCCAAGGTCGAGGAATTCGAGGTCGACGCGCGGCGTCATCAGGGCGCGCAGGTGCCAGTCGTCGAGGCGCAGGGCGCGCGCCGCGATGTCGTATTCGGCCTTCTCGAACACGCCGGCGTCGGTGCTCTCCTTGATCATGCCGGTGACTTCTTCCTCGGTCGGCGTCTCGTCCTTGTGGTGGCGCATGCCGAGCAGGCGCATGATGAAGTCGGTGGTCAGCGACAGCAGCTGCACGAAGGGGTGCATCAGGCGCGACAGCTGGCGCAGCGGGCGCGCCACGCGCGAGGCCAGCACTTCCGGGTAAAGGATGGCGATGCGCTTGGGAACCAGTTCGCCCAGCACGATGGAGGCGAAGGTGATCGCCACCACCACGATGGTGAGGGCGACCGGCCGCGCATAGCTCTCGGCCATGCCCATCGCCGTCAGGCTGGGCGCCAGGCGCGCCACCAGCGAGGCTTCGCCGAAGGCGCCGTTGAAGATGCTGATCAGGGTGATGCCCACCTGGACGGTGGAGAGGAAGCGGCTGGGATCGTCGTTCAGTTTGATGGCGCTGCGGGCGCCGGTGCTGCCGTCGAGCGCCATCTTTTCGAGACGCATGCGTTTGGCCGAGACCACGGCCAGCTCCGACATCGCGAAGATGCCGTTGAGCAAAATAAGGGCAAGAATGATGATGATGTCGGCCATGCAGGTCCTGTCGGTTGTCGGCCTGATCATCGCACGGCGGCAATCGTGCGCCAACTCGCGCACGATTGACCTCAGCCGTTATTCAAGGTTTTAGGGCTGATTTGGCGAGAAATGCTTGCCGATCCCGGCCCAGCAATCCTGGTAATTCGCCTGCAGCTGCGGCGAATTCAGCGCATGGTCGGTCGCCGCGATCGGCGTGCGGGTCTCGAACATGAATGCCATCGTATCCGTCACCTTGTGCGGCTTCGAGGTATCCGCGCTGCTGGCCTTGTCGAAGGTCGAGGCGTCCGGGCCGTGGCCGCTCATGCAGTTGTGCAGGCTGGCACCGCCCGGCACGAAGCCCTCCGCCTTGGCATCGTAGGCGCCGTGGATCAGGCCCATGAATTCGCTGGCAACGTTGCGGTGGAACCAGGGCGGGCGGAAGGTGTCTTCGCCCACCAGCCAGCGCGGCGGGAAGATCACGAAGTCGAGGTCGTCGACGCCCGGCGTGCTGGTGGGCGAATGCAGCACCAGGAAAATCGACGGGTCCGGGTGGTCGTAGCTGATCGAGCCGATGGTGTTGAAGTGGCGCAGGTCGTATTTGTACGGCGCATAGTTGCCGTGCCAGGCCACCACGTCCAGCGGCGAATGCTTGATAGGCGCCGACCACAGCCTGCCGCCGAATTTGGCCAGCAGTTCGAAATCGCCCTCGACATCCTCGTAACGCGCCACCGGCGACAGGAAATCGCGCGGATTCGCCAGGCCGTTGGAGCCGATCGGGCCCAGGTCCGGCAGGCGCAGCAGGGCGCCGAAGTTCTCGCAGATGTAGCCGCGCGCCGCACCGTCCGGCAGGTCGACGGCAAAGCGCACGCCGCGCGGGATCACGGCAATCTCTTGCGGCTCGATCGCCAAGAGGCCCAGTTCGGTGGCGATGGACAGGCGGCCCTGCTGCGGCACGATCAGCAGTTCGCCGTCGGCGCTGTAGAAATAGCGGCCCTTCATCGGCTGGTTGGCGGCGTACAGGTGGATGGCGCAGCCTGCCATCGCGCCCGGCGAGCCGTTGCCGGCCATGGTCACCAGGCCTTCGACGAAGTCGGTCGGTGCATCGGGCATGGGCAGCGGGCTCCAGCGCATCTGGTTGGGCGAGGCCGCAAGGCCGTCGAACGAAGCGACGATGCGGGTGCGTTCGACCGGCTTGAAGGCCCCGTGCATGGCCGCAGGGCGGATCCGGTACAGCCAGGAGCGGCGGTTGTGGCTGCGCGCGGCGGTGAAGGCCGTGCCGGAGATCTGCTCGGCGTACAGGCCGTAAGCCACGCGCTGCGGCGAGTTGCGGTGCGCCGGCAGGGCGCCGGGCAGGGCTTCGGTGGCGAACTCGTTGGCGAAGCCGGACATGTATCCGTGGGTCAATGCAATCTCCTGGTGATCGGTGTGACGTTTTTGTCACTGTAGAGGAGACCAGCCAATTTTACGAGATGAATATAAAAATGTAGACTATTCATTACATCAATAAGACTATCGAGCGCATGATCGAACCGTCTAGCATCGACCTGAACCTGTTGTCCGTGTTTCAGGAGGTCTACCGCGAGCGCCAGATTTCGGGCGCGGCGCGCCGCCTCGGCCTGACCCAGTCCGCCGTCAGCAATGCGCTGGCGCGCCTGCGCCGCACCTTCGGCGACGAATTGTTCGTGCGGACCGCGCACGGCATGCAGCCGACGCCGCTGGCGCAGCAGATGGCCGAGCCGATCGGCGCCGCGATGGCCCAGGTGGCCCTGGCGCTGAGCCAGCGCAGCCGCTTCGAGCCAGGCACGAGCACGCGCCGCTTCACGCTGGCGATGACCGACGTCGGTGAGGTCTACTTCATGCCGGTGCTGATCGAGCGTTGCCGCGCTCTCGCGCCGACGGTGGAGATTTCTTCGGTGCGCGCGAATGCGCTGACGCTGAAGGACGACATGGAGACGGGCAGGGTGGACCTGGCGATCGGCGCCTTCGAGGAGGTGTCGGAAGCCTTGTACCAGCGCCAGCTGTTCCGGCAGCCTTTCGTCAGCATGTTCCGCAAGGGGCATCCGCTGGCGACGGGAACCGTGGACCTGGCGCGCTTCGTGCAGGCGACGCATCTGATCGTGGACGCGGCCCAGAGCCCCTACGACCGGATCAACGCGCTGCTCGAGAAGGCCGGCGTGACGGCCCAGGCGAGATTCAGGGTGCCGCATTTCACCGCGGTGCCGTATATCGTGAGCGCCAGCGACCTGGTGGTGACGGTGCCGCAGAAGCTGGCCGAAAGCGCCGCGGCGCCGTTCGGCTTGAAATGGATAACGCCGCCGCTGGAGCTGCCGACCCTGCAGACCAACGTGTTCTGGCACCGGCGCTTCAACCACGACCCCGGCGTGCAATGGTTGCGGGGATTGATCGCGGACGTGTTCGCGGAGTAGTACATAATTAATGAGATAGAGGACAAGACAATGGCTGACCTGTTTGAGAATCCGATGGGCCTGATGGGCTTCGAGTTCGTGGAATTCGCTTCGCCGACCCCGGGCCTGCTCGAGCCGATCTTCGAGAAGCTGGGCTTCACCAAGGTGGCCGTGCACCGCTCGAAGGACGTGGTGCTGTACCGCCAGGGCGAGATCAACTTCATCGTCAACAACGAGCCGAAGTGCGCCGCCGCCTATTTCGCGGCCGAGCACGGCCCGTCGGCCTGCGGCATGGCCTTCCGCGTCAAGGATTCGCACAAGGCCTATGCGCGCGCGCTGGAGCTGGGTGCGATCCCGATGGAGATTCCGACCGGCCCGATGGAGCTGCGCCTGCCGGCCATCAAGGGCATCGGCGGCGCGCCGCTGTACCTGATCGACCGCTTCGAAGACGGCAAGTCGATCTATGACATCGACTTCGAATTCATCGAAGGCGTGGAGCGCCATCCGAAGGGCCACGGCCTGCAGATCATCGACCACCTGACCCACAACGTCTACCGCGGCCGCATGACTTACTGGGCCGGCTTCTACGAGAAGCTGTTCAACTTCCGCGAGATCCGCTACTTCGACATCCAGGGCGAGTACACCGGCCTGACCTCGAAGGCGATGACGGCGCCGGACGGCAAGATCCGCATCCCGCTGAACGAGGAATCGCAGGCCGGCGGCGGCCAGATCGAGGAGTATCTGCTGAAGTTCAACGGCGAGGGCATCCAGCACATCGCCCTGCTGACCGAGGACATCTTCGCCACCGTCGACGGCCTGCGCGCCGCCGGCATCCCCTTGATGACCGCGCCGCCGGAAACCTATTACGAGATGCTGGAAGCCCGCCTGCCGGGCCACGGCGAAGACATCGAGGCCCTGAAAACGCGCGGCCTGCTGGTCGACGGCAAGGTGGAAGACGGTTCGAAGCGCCTGCTGCTGCAGATCTTCTCTGAAAACCAGCTGGGTCCGGTGTTCTTCGAATTCATCCAGCGCAAGGGCGACGAGGGCTTTGGCGAGGGTAACTTCAAGGCGCTGTTCGAGTCGATGGAGCGGGATCAGCTGAAGCGCGGCGCCCTGAAGACTGCTGCTTGATTCCACTTTAGCTTTTCAGTCTGTCATTGTTCACTACCGAAAGTGTTGTATGCGCACCGCATATCCTCACTTTCGGTAGATTCTCCCGGGCGATCCGCGCAAATCCGCCGCCGATCCCTCTAGAATTGCCGTGTGGAATCTCTCCACGCCACCCCACACGGACAATCCCATGCATCCAGCACACTGGCTCGCGCCCTGCGCAGCCCTGCTGCTGGCGGTTGCTTCGCCGCTAGCCCATGCCACTGACGCCAATAACGGGCCCTATGCCGCCGCCATCGAATCCGCTCTCGCACCTGCGCCCCTGAGCGCGCGCGTGACCGTCGCCTCGCAATACGTCTCGCGCGGCATCCGCCAGAGCTGGGGCCGGCCCGCGCTGCAGGCGGGCGTCGACTACGTGCGCCAAGATGGCTGGCGCGCCGGCGCCTGGACCTCGACCGTGGACAATCGCTTCATCGACAACGGCTCGGTCGAGATGGACGTCTACGCCGGCTACAGCCGCGCCGTCGGCGACTTCGGCTACAGCGCCCGCGCCACCTGGTATCACTATCCGGGCGCGCGGGTGCAGGGCAGCAGCATCGGTTTCGACTACGGCGAACTGACGGCGGGCCTGAGCTGGAAGACGCTCTACGCCAAGTACAACTACACCTTCACCCGCGACTTCTTCGGCGTGGCGGATGCGCGCGGCACGGGTTATCTCGATCTCGGCGCGAAGCACGAGTTCGGCCCGGGACTGCTGCTCAAGCTGCACGCCGGCGATGGCCGCGTGGCCGGCAGCGGCAACGGCGTGTGGAACTGGCGCGATCTTGCCGCCGGCCTGAGCACCCGGCTGGAAGGCGGCTGGACCGTGGCCGTGAACCTGACCCGCGCGATCGGCGGCGCCGGCGGCACCGGGGTCTACGACCGCTACAGCACCGGCAACGTGCGCGCCGACAGCCGTCCCTGGGCCGCGAGCGCCGGCCGCCGCTCCATGGTGTTGAGCCTGACCCGCCGCTTCTGATAGTTCTGCTATCCTCGCCGGATCGACCCGATCCGGAGAAAATCTTGCTGCAAGCGTTTGCCGTCCTGCTGGTGTTCCAATGTCTGGGCGAAGGCCTGGTGTTCCTGTTTGGCTGGCCGGTGCCCGGCCCCGTGACCGGCATGCTGCTCCTGCTGGCCGCCCTGGTGGCCGTTCCGCGCCTGCAGGACGTCGTCGAGTCCGGCGCCAGCGAGCTGCTGCGCCACCTGTCCCTCTTGTTCGTGCCCGCCGGAGTCGGCATCGTCGTGGCGGCTGCCAGCGGCAGCGGCCAGTGGCTGGCGATCGGGGCCTCGGTGGTGGCCAGCACCCTGGTCACGCTGGCCGTCACGGCCCTGGTCCTGCAGGGCCTGACGCCGCGTACGAAGCCTTCGAAGGAAGAAGGCGGCAGTGCTTAGTTTCAATGAACTGAGTTTCGACGAGCTCACCCACTTCTGGGTCTACCTGTCCGCCTCGCCGCTGCTGGGCCTGACGCTGACCCTGTGCGCCTATGTGTTCGCGCACTGGGTGTATGCGCGCTGCGGCATGTCGCCGCTGGCGAACCCGGTGGCGATCGCGATTGCCCTCATCAGCCTGGTGCTGGTGGCCAGCGGCATGTCCTACCAGCGCTACTTTGCCGGCGCCCAGTTCGTCCACTTCCTGCTCGGGCCCGCCACGGTGGCGCTCGCCGTGCCGCTCGCGCGCCAGGTGCCGCGCCTGCGCCGCAGCCTGTTCCCGCTCGCCTGCGCGCTGGTGTGCGGCTGCGTGGCGGCGATTGTGACGGCGGTCGTGGTAGCCGTCATGCTGGGCGCCTCGCCCGAACTGGCGCGCACCATCGCGCCCAAGTCGGCCACCACGCCGATCGCGATGGCGGTATCGGAACACCTGGGCGGGATCCCGGCGCTGACCGCGGTGCTGGTGATCGGCACCGGCATCTTCGGCGCCATCACCGCGCGCTTCCTGCTGAACGCCCTGCGCGTCGAATCCCATGCGGCGCGCGGCCTGGCGCTGGGCGTCGCCGCGCACGGCATCGGCACCGCGCGCGCCTTCCAGGTCAGCCCGGAGATGGGCGCCTATGCCGGTCTCGGCATGGGGCTTAACGGCGTGCTGACGGCAATCTTCGCGCCCTGGCTGGTGCCCTTGCTGCTGGGCTGGATGGGGCGCTAGCGCGGTCCGGGACGCGTATCGCGCGCCAACACCGCTGTGGCGGCGTATGATGGTCGTCCCGGGTAGTCCGTGCCAGGAGAACGAATTGAATCTGTCTCCACTGCCGCTCGCGGTCTTTGTCGCCGACGCCAGCGGCGCGATCACAAGCTGGAATCGGGCTTGCGAAAAGCTCGCCGGCTACACTGCGGCGGAGATGCGCGGCCGTACGCTCGGCGATCTGGTGGAATTCGAGGACAGCGCGGGCAAGGACGCATCGATCCAGGCCCGCGTCGACCAGGACAGCGTCGGCAGCCTGGTATGCGCCGACGGCCGCCGCGTGCCCGTGCGCGTGACGGTGGCGCCGCAGTCGCTGGATCCCGAACAGCCGGGCAGCTACAGCGTCATCGTGGTGCCGCGCGGCGTCACGGCGCCCTCGCGCTATGCGCTGATCCAGGACCTGCCGATCAACGACGTCATCGAAGGCCTGCCCTGCGTGTTCTACGTGGTCGACCAGAGCGGCCGCCTGCTGCTGTGGAACCACCAGCTCGAGGAAGCACTGGAGATGCCCAGCGAGGAGCTGCCGACCATCGAGGTCAAGTACTTCTTCGACGAGTCCCACCGCGCCGCCATCGTGCAGAAGATCCTGGACGCCTTCGAACAGGGCTCGTCCTGGCACGAAGCGGAGCTGATCGGCCGTAAGGGCAAGCGCACCAGTTACCTGTTCCAGTGTGCCCGCACCAGTGTCGGCAGCCTGCCTTGCGTGTTCGGCACCGGGCTGGATATCACCATGCGCAAGGAAGCGGAACACGTCCTGAAGGTGCGCGAGCGCGCCATCTTCGCCAGCGTGAACGCGATCTGCATCACCTGTTGCGACGGCCCGAACAACCGCATCGAGTACGTGAACCCGGCTTTCGAACGCATCACCGGCTATTCGCTGGCAGAGATCAAGGGACGCGACCCGCGCTTCATGCGCATCGAAGGCTTTGACGCCGGGGAGCACCGGCGAATCCACGAGGCCCTGCGCAAGCACCAGAGCGTGCGCTCGGTGCTGCGCAACGCCCGCAAGAACGGCGAGGTGTTCTACAACGACCTGCGCATCGACCCGGTGATGAACGCCGACGGCGAAGTCACGCACTTCGTGGCCGTCATCAACGACGTCACCGAGGCCCGCCATTACGAGCGCCGCCTGCATCACCTGGCCCACCACGATCCGCTGACCGGGCTGGCGAACCGCACCCTGCTGCAGGAGCGGCTCAAGCAGGCGATCCAGCACGCGGTGCGCAACCACACGCAGGGCGCGCTGGCCTTCATGGACCTCGACAACTTCAAGCACATCAACGACAACCTGGGCCACGACGTCGGCGATGCCGTGCTGCGCGAAACCGCCGAGCGCCTTCGCGCCACCATGCGCGAGGAAGACACGGTGGCGCGGGTCGGCGGCGACGAATTCGTGCTCGTGATCTGCAACCAGGACAGCGCGGAGCAGGTGGGCGACCTGGTCGAGCGGGTGCGCCGCAGCGTCGGGCGGCCCATGCTCATCGAGGGCAAGGAGGTAGTGTCCGGCACCAGCATCGGGGTGGCGCTGTTCCCGCGCGACGGCAGCTCGGTCGACAAGGTGATGCGCGCCGCCGACGCCGCCATGTACCACGCCAAGAGCCTGGGCAAGAACAACTGCCAGTTCTTCTCGACCGAATTGAACCGCCTGGTGCACGAGCACCTGCTGCTCGAGGCCAGCCTGGGCCGCGCGATCGGCAACCACGAGATGGTGCTGGACTACCAGCCCAAGGTCGACCTGCGCAGCGGCAGGATGGTGGGCGCCGAGGCGCTGGTGCGCTGGAACCATCCGGAACACGGCCTGATGGGGCCGGACAGCTTCATCCCGGTGGCCGAGCAGACCGGCCTCATCGTGCCGCTGGGCGAGTGGGTGATCGACGAAGCCTGCGGCGCGCTGCAGTCCCTGAATGCGCTGGGCATCCACGACTTCGTCATATCGGTCAACCTGTCGCTGCGCCAGCTGCGCCAGCGCCAGTTCGTCGACCGTCTGGCGGACAGCCTGCGCCGCCACGGCGTCGCGCCGGCCTGCCTGGAGCTGGAAGTGACCGAAAGTCTGCTGATGGAGCGCCCCGAGGAGGCCAAGGAAGTCATGGCCCGGCTCAAGAAGCTCGGGGTGCGGCTGTCGATCGACGATTTCGGCACCGGCTATTCGAGCCTGAGCCAGTTGCAGGCCTTCCCGGTCGACCACATCAAGATCGACCGCTCCTTCCTCGGCGACGTCGCCGCCGACGGCCACCTGGTGATCACGCGCGCCATCATCGCACTGGGCCACAGTCTCAAGCTCAAGGTGATCGCCGAGGGCGTCGAGACCCACGAGCAGCTGACCTTCCTGCGCGACCACGACTGCGACCAGATGCAGGGCTATTATTTCAGCCCGGCGCTGTCGCAGCAGGGGCTGGCGGACATGCTGAGCCGCGGCGTAAGGCTACACGCCTGATCCACTGGTAAATTAGGAAGAAAGAGGTGCCCGCCGACGCGCACGCACGCGAAGGCGGGCTTGGCACGGCGGGAGCGCGTGCCGGGGGAGCGCAAACGGCAGTGCCGCTGCGGAAACGGGAAGCGTCAGGTCGGTTGCTTGCGGGTGAAGGCGCGCGCGGCGAACAGTGCGCCGGCCACGCCCATGACGACGGCGGCGGTGCTGCCGGAGAAGCCGACGGCGGTGTTCTTGGCGATCTTGCCGGCCTTAGGCGTCACCAGTTCAAGGCGGCGCTTGGTCATCTGGGTGCCCAGTTCCGACAGGCGGTCCTTGCTCATGGTCTGCTCGGCTTCCGGCAGCAGCACGGTTTCCTCGTCGGCCACATGGTGCACGACGTCGCGCATCAGTTCGAAGACGAGATCGTCGTGGCGGCTGTCGCGCGGATCGGTATCGCGCAGTTCCTGGATGACGCGGCGCATTTCCATGTGCTCGGGCTCGCTCTTTTCCATCACTTTCTGGTCGGCTGCGCGCGGGCGCATCGCCGGGTAGAAGATCTCTTCTTCCAGGGTCGCGTGGATCTCGAGGGCGTCGCAGATGGTTTCGGCCAGGGCTTTCTTCACGCTCGGACGCTTGTCGCGGGTGTACTGGTGGAAGGTCACCATCACGTGCGAGTGGTCGAAGCGGATCATGTCGGTGATCGACGGGCTTAGTTTTTTCAGAGAAAACATCATCTTCTCCTGTCGTTGTAGTCGGATAGACAAATGTTAGTGCGCACGCCATGGCCGGCGCGTAGGAGTGCGGCGCAGCGCTTTGTCAGCGCAGAAGCCATGGCCCGGCCCGTCCAGGCCCGCAGTCGGGAAAACCGGACCGTGCCGCGTCCGTCAGGGCAGGGTCAGCTGCCAGTAGCCGACGTCGACCCAGGCGTCGAACTTGTGCCCGACTTCGTGGAAGCAGGCCACCTGGCGGAAACCGAGCCGCTCGTGCAGCCCGATGCTGGCCGCGTTCGGCAGGGCGATGCCGCCGATCACGCTGTGGAACTGGCCCTGCAGCCGGGCCAGCAGCGCGCTGTACAGCGACCGCCCGTGGCCGCGGCCGCGCTGGCCGGGCGCGACGTAGGCGCTGGACTCGACCGAGTTGCGGTAGCCGGGACGGGCGCGCCACTTGCTGGCGTAAGCGTAGCCGCGCAGCTCGCCGTCCTCGAGCAGCACCAGCCAGGGCAGGCCGCCGCCCTGGACGTCGGCGATGCGCTGCGCCATCTCGCTGGCTGGCACGGGATCGGTTTCCATCGAGATCGTGGTGGTCGCCACGTAGTGGTTGTAGATGGCGGCGATGGCGGCCGCGTCGGCCGGAACGGCGTCGCGCAGGGTCAGGGAGGTGTGCATGGGCGGTGATGGGAAAGATGCAAGAAAAACCCTATCGCATCCATAGATCTATTCTATGAATAGTGTTTCTTGCATTATTACATTGCTATTGGTTTACATCAACCGGATATCGCTTTGCGTCCTACACGGACACGGCGAACACGCTGATGCCCGCTCCCGGCAAGCCTGCGATGATGGGTCATCGACGGTCGTACAACAGTGCGCCTGTCAGGCTGCGCCGGCAACGCATGACGCGTTCCGGTGCGGTAATCCAACACGATCGGAGGACACGGAATGTTTGCACATAACAAGCGTCTGCAGTACACGGTAAGGGTCAGCGAGCCGAATCCCGGCCTGGCCAATCTCATGCTGGAACAGTTCGGCGGTCCGCAGGGCGAGCTTGCCGCCGCCATGCGCTACTTCACCCAGGCCGTGAGCGAGGACGATCCGGGCCGCAAGGACATGCTGTTCGACATCGCGACCGAAGAGCTCAGCCACCTCGAGATCATCGGCCACATCGTCGCCATGCTGAACAAGAGCGCCAAGGGCGAACTCGCCGAAGCTACGGACAGTGCCGCCGAGATGTACCGCAAGATCAACGGCCCGGGCAACGACAGCCACGTGACCCAGATCCTGTACGGCGCCGGCACCCCGCTGATCAACTCCGCCGGCGTGCCCTGGACCGCGGCCTACATCGACACCATCGGCGAGCCGAGTGCCGACCTGCGCTCGAATATCGCCGCCGAGGCGCGCGCCAAGATCGTGTACGAACGCCTGATTGCCTGCACCGACGACCCGGGCGTGAAGGAGGCGCTGGGCTTCCTGATGACGCGCGAGATCGCGCACCAGAAGTCCTTCGAAAAGGCACTGTATTCGATCAACCCGAACTTCCCGAGCGGGAAGCTGCCGGGCGACCCGCGCTTTGCCGATACCTATTTCAACATGTCCCAGGGCCCTGGCGAGATGCGCGGCTCCTGGAACCAGGGCGAGAAATGGGACTTCGTCTCCGACCGCGAGAAGCAGATGGCGGTCGACGGCGGCAGCGGCGAGGCCGAGGTCAAGCTGCCGGCCAAGGACATCGACATCCTCAGGGCCATGGCCGAGCGCACCAAGTCGGACCCGTCCATCGACCCGCCGACCGGCGCCGAGCTGGGCATGGGCAACCAGACCATGGCGGAAGGTAAAACGGTTCAGGGCAAGGGCAAGTAAGCGCCGGCGCCCTGGTCACCAGGCCTGGCCATACAAGGACAAGCATGAATACCCAAGTCATACGCAGCCTCACCGCGCGCAAGGCGCTCGGCATCCTGATCTGCGGCCTGGGCTGCGTACTGCTGCTGGCCAGGCTGTTCAGCCAGCTGCTCGACGGCGCGACCAACCTGCGCGCCGCGCTGATCGGCGGCGGGACCGCCGCCGCGGCAACCGCGCTCGGCACCATCCCGGTGCTGCTGTCGCAGAATTTCTCGAAGCGGACCTACGACTGCTTCCTCGGTTTCGGCGCCGGCGTGATGCTGGGCGCTACTTCCTTCTCGCTGGTGATCCCGGCGCTGGCCGCGGCCAAGGCCGCCGGCGCCGGCAACTGGAGCGCGAGCCTGAGCGTCGGCGCCGGCATCCTGATGGGCGCCGGCCTGCTGCTGGTGCTCGACCGCCTGATCACCACCGACGGCATCCTCAAGCCGAACGAGGCCTCCAGCGCCCATACGCTCAGTAAAATCTCCATCAAGCGCGCCTGGCTCTTCGTCTGGGCCGTGTCCCTGCACAATATGCCGGAAGGCCTGGCGATCGGCGTCGCCTACGCCGGCGTCGACCTCGGCAAGGCCAATTCCCTGGCCACCGGCATCTCGATCCAGGACGTGCCCGAGGGCCTGGTGGTGGCGCTGGCGCTGCGCACCGTCGGCTACGGGCGCGGCGTCTCCACCCTGCTGGGCGTGGCCTCCGGCCTGATCGAGCCGGTGGCGGCAGTGCTCGGCGTCGCCCTGATCGGCATCTCGGCCGGCCTGCTGCCCTTTGCGCTGGCCGCAGCCGCCGGTGCCATGCTGTTCGTGATCGCCAACGACGTGGTGCCCGAGTCGCACCAGAACGGCCATGGCACCTGGGCCAGCGTGGCCCTGATCTTCGGCTTCATCCTGATGACGGTGCTGGATACCGCGCTGGGCTGAGCGCGCGGCCTCAGATGCCGGCCGGCCACTGGTACTTCGGCACCACCGACATCGTCGAGCCGGTCACGATCAACACCTCCCGGTGCGGCAGCAGCTGGATCTGGTAGGGATCGCCGTCGTAGCGGGTGATGGTCGCGTTGTCGATGATATAGAAACGGACCGGCCCCGCCAGCCCCGCCACGTTGGTGCGCGACAGCGGCTGCTTCCACAGCGAGAACCACTGGCCCAGCTTGAACTGCCGGGGCGTGTCCGCTTCCATGTGCACGATGCCGGTGACGTCGTGCACGTGCATTTCATAGGCGTGGTAGCAGCCGGCGTGTACGCGCCCGATACCGTCCGGGAAGCCGAGGCGTTTGCCGTTGCTGTAGATCGAGATGAGTGCGTGCTTGTGCCAGTTTCCGTTCAGGAGGCAGTTGACGCCGTCGACCGGCTTGCCGTTGCCGTACCATACCGGCCAATAAGGCACTGCGTTGATGGTGGCCGGCACCAGCGCGGTCCAGGCCGGCGCCAGGCGGATGGTTTCGCCTACCGTGACGGCGGCGAGGGCGCTCTCCGACTGCACCGCGTCTGCCGGCGGTGTCGGGGCGGTCACGGACAGGCCGGCGCCGGCGGAGGTCGCGGCGGGATCGCCGGCCATGGGTGCCGGGTGGCCCTCGGCCGGAAGCAGGCCGGATTGCGGGCCGGCCGACATCGTGGCGGCATAGCGGTCGTCGACTTGCGATGGGGCGGCGCTGTCGCCGCCGCCGCAGGCGCCAACGAGGAGCAGGGGCAGCAGGGTGGCGCAGGCGGCAGGGAGCCGCTTCTGCGGCAGGCATTGCGGGAAGAATCGCATGATAGGTCCTGTGAGCTGGTTGTCTGGCGGGAGGCCAGTCCGTATGCTCACTGAATGGGCTGCGCCCGGTTTGACCTGCACTCAGCCCGCCGGCGAACCATGCGCGCCGCATCGATTTCGATCAAGCAGGACCCGTCAATCCGACCCGACGCCGGGCTCGAAGGGGGCCGGTGCCGCCAGGCACTTCGCGCGGCTCTCGAGCGCGGCACGGTGCAGGCCCGCAGCACGTTCGAAGCTCCCCGGGTGCCCGAACAGCCAGCCCTGCGCGAAATCGACCCCGCGCACCCGCAGGAAGGCCGCCTGCTCGTGGTTCTCGACGCCCTCTGCGATCATGCGCAGCTCCAGGTTATGGGCCATGCCGATGATGTGGCTGACCACCTGGCTGGTCGGCGCCCCGGTGCCGATCGACTCGATGAAGGAGCGGTCGATCTTCAGGAAGTCGAGGTCCAGCGACTCCAGGTAGGACAGGCTCGAATAGCCGGTGCCGAAATCGTCGACCGCCACCTCGATGCCGCGCGCATGCAGCGCGGCGATCACCGCGCGCGCCGATTCCTTCTCGACGAAGCCGCGCTCCGTGATTTCGACGATGACGTTGGACGGCAGGGCGCCGCTACGCGCTATCATGCGGTCCAGCAGGTCAACGATGGCGGTGGAGCGCAGGTCGGCCGGCGACAGGTTGATCGCCACGTGAAAGCCGGGATGGCTTGCCAGGAAGTGGCCCGCGTCCGCGGACACCAGTTCGATAACCCTCTCCGTCAGCTTGCCGACCAGGCCGCAGGACTCCGCGACCGGGATGAAGACGTCCGGGGGCACCAGTTCGCCGGTGCAGTCGCGCCAGCGCAGCAGCGCCTCCACGCCCACGCAATGGCCGCTGTGCAGGTCGATCAAGGGCTGGTATTCGAGGAAGAACTGGTTGCGGCGCAAGGCGACGCGCAAGCTGGATACCAGCGACAGTTGCTGGCGCGCCAGCAGCAGTACCGCGGCGGCCGCGGCCAGGCCGGCGAACAGGCCGGCTGGCACCAGGCGCGCGGCGATTTCGCGGTAGCGTGACTCAACGAGCGTGATCGGGATAGCGGCGATGGTCGCCGTCTTGTAGTGCTGCGAGCGGGCGATGGTGACGAGGTAGCGCCCATCGCTGAAGGCAACGCTGGCTTGCTTGCCGAGGCGGTTCAGCCAGGCCTGGTCGATGTAGCCGTGCTGCAGGCTGGTGATGCCGCGTTCCAGGTGCACGGCTGCCAGCGACACACCTGGCGCCGCGGTCCAGATGTCGAGCGGCAGGTCGCGATGGATCAGCACCGCGTAGCTGTCGCGCTCCATCGAGAGCAAGGGATGGCCGTAGGTGCTGCGGATCGGGACGTCGAGGTAGAAGTCGATGCCAGTCGAGGTGCGAAAGGTGCGCGGCCCCAGCGGTACCGGCGCGCCCGTCATCGATGAGCACACCAGCACGCCGTTGCGCACGTAGCCGATCGCCTGCAGGTAGGTGGAGGTGAGGTCGATTTCGCGCATCAGTTCACGCGCGCTGACGGAGCACGGCGGGAGGCCGGAGCGGACTAGCGCCCCGATCCCCGCCAGCGCCTGGCGCCCGGTTTCGTCAACGCGGTGCAGCACGTCGCGCGCATAGCCGAGCGTGAGAGCGGATTCGGCGTCGAAGGCCTGGCGCCGGGCTTCGCGCATGGCCAGCCAGGGCGGCAGGACGAGCACCGCCAGCGCCAGCATCAGCGTGAGGCCAAACGTCAAGTGTTTGCGCATGTCGAGCCCTCCCCGGACGCCAACGCGGCCATGCCGGACTTGTCCGGCACTCGATGACCGATTATAGCGAGGGGTGTAAAGACGCAGCGCGCCAAAAAAAAGCCCCGGCATGGACCGGGGCTCAAGCTCTGCTAGCGCTTACTCTAACGTCAGTTTCGGATCTCCAGCGCGCGGTTCAGGCTCAGCGCCGCCAGCGAGCCGACCGCGCCCGATAGCAGGTAGAGGCTGACGAAGCCGAGGCCGTAGTTGGCGGCCAGCCCCAGCGCGACCAGCGGGGCGAAGGCGGCGCCCACCAGCCAGGCCAGATCGGAGGTCAGGGCCGCACCGGTATAGCGGAATTCAGGCAGGAAGTTCGAGGTCACGGCGCCGGCGGCCTGGCCGTAGGACATGCCGAGCAGCAGGAAGCCGACCAGGATGAAGGTGTTCTGGCCGGTCACGCCGCCGTCCATCAGGGTCGGCACGAAGCCCGAGAACAGGGCGATCAGCGCGGCCAGGGTGCCGAGGGTGTTGCGGCGGCCGAATTTATCGGCCACCAGGCCGGATACCAGCACGCCGACGATGGCCAGGCCGCCGCCCCACATCTGGACGATCAGGAAGTCGGACATCGAGCGCGTGTCGTAGAGCTGCAGCCAGGACAGCGGGAACACGGTCACCAGGTGGAACAGCGCATAGCTGGCGAGGGCGGCGAGGGCGCCCAGCACGATGGTGCTGCCCTGTTTGCCGACCACTTCGCGTACCGGCACGGCATCCAGCTGGTGCTCGTCCAGCAGGTGGGTGTAGTCGGGCGTCGAGACCAGGCGCAGGCGGGCGAACAGCGCCACCACGTTGATGGCGAAGGCGACGTAGAAGGGGAAGCGCCAGCCCCAGACCAGGAAATCGTCCTGCGACAGCTCGGCCATCAGGTAGGAAAAGATGCCGGCTGCGATGATGAATCCGACCGGTGCGCCAAGTTGTCCCAACATCGCGTACCATCCGCGCTTGTGTTCAGGGGCGTTCAGCGCCAGCAGCGAAGGCAGGCCGTCCCAGGTCCCGCCCAGCGCGAAGCCCTGGCCCAGGCGCAGCACGGCGAGCGAGATGATGGCCCACTCGCCCCAGCGCGAATAGGTGGGCAGGGCGGAAATGGCGACGGTGGCCGTGCCCAGCATGAACAGCGCGACGGTCAGCTTGATCTCGCGGCTGAGGTGGCGCTGGATGGACATGAAGACCAGGGTGCCGACCGGCCTTGCAATGTAGGCAAGGGCGAAGATGGCAAAGGAATACAAGGTGCCTTCGAGCCGGTCCGCGAACGGGAAGAACACCGCCGGGAACACGAGCACCGAAGCGATCGCGTAGACAAAGAAGTCGAAATACTCCGAGGCGCGGCCGATGACCACGCCGACGGCGATGTCGCCGGGGGCGATGGCGGTATCGCGGGAGTTGATGTTGCGTGCGCCGCTGTGCGGGGCGCTGATTGGAGCGGCGGCTGCGTCGCCGTAGGTAGTTGTGTTCTGCTGCATATTCCGTCTCCTATAGTCAACTGACAACTGGGCAAAACCCTTCGGGATGAAACGTCGACAACAAATAAGTACGAAGGGTGGGACAAAACGTCCAATCGCCAAACGTGCACTGTTGGCGTTACATTAGCATGTTATCTTTCCCATGTAACGTAAAACACAAGCATGATTCCCAAGACCGTAAGTCGCGGATTGCTTCTCACCCCTCTGTTGGCGGCCCTTGCCGGCTGCAACACGGTGGTGATGAACCCTACCGGCGACATCGCCAAGCAGCAGGCGCATCTGATCACCGTGTCGGTGGTCCTGATGTTGTTGATCATCGTTCCAGTCATGATTCTCATCGTCTGGTTCGCCTTTAAGTACCGTGCCAGCAATACCGAGGCCGCCTACGAGCCCGACTGGGACCACTCGACCAAGCTGGAACTCGTGATCTGGGGCGCACCGCTCCTGATCGTGATCGTGCTGGGCCTGGTGACCTGGATCTACACCCACAAGCTCGACCCCTATCGTCCGCTGGACCGCCTCGACGAAAACCGTCCGATCCCGGCGACTGCCAAGCCGCTGATCGTGCAGGCCGTGGCGATGGACTGGAAATGGCTGTTCATCTATCCGGAGCAGGGCATCGCGACGGTGAACGAACTGGTGGTGCCGGTCGATCAGCCGCTGCGCATCAAGGTCAGCGCGACCTCGGTCATGAATGCGTTCTACGTGCCGGAACTGGCGGGCATGGTGTACGGCATGCCGGGCATGGAGATCACCCTGAACGCGGTGCAGAACAAGCCGGTGCAGTCCTTCGGCATCTCGTCCAACTATAGCGGCGCCGGCTACTCGGACATGAAGTTCGCTTACCGCGGCGTGGCCCCGGCCGATTTCGACGCCTGGGTTGGTTCCGTCAAGAGCACCGGCACCGTCAAGCTGGACCGCGCCAACTACCTGGTGCTGGAAAAGCCGAGCATCAAGGACCCGGTCCGCCACTACGGCGCCGTCGACGACGATATGTACTATCGCATCCTGAACCGCTGCGTCGCCGATGGCGTCGTCTGTCAGGACAAGATGATGATGGACGACGCCCGCAAGGCGCGCGAGATGGCGATGAACAAGATGCCCCAACATGCGGCAGCGACCCGCCTGGCCCAGGCCAACGGCGAAGTCTGCACCACGCCCGATGAATCTGTGAAGAAGAAGTAATCATGCACGAGCAACTAGACTTAATGAAGTTGATCTTCGGTCGGCTCAGCTGGGAAGCGATTCCCTACCACGAGCCGATCCTGATCGGTACCTTTGCCATGGTGGTCCTGGGCGGCCTCGTCGTCCTCGCCGCCATCACCAAGTTCAAGCTGTGGGGCTATCTCTGGAACGAGTGGTTCACCAGCATCGACCACAAGAAGATCGGCATCATGTACATGATCCTCGGCCTGGTCATGTTCCTGCGCGGCTTTGCCGACGCACTGATGATGCGCGCCCAGCAGGCGTTCTCCTTCGGCGATTCGCACGGCTTCCTGCCGCCGCACCACTACGACCAGGTCTTCACCGCCCACGGCGTGATCATGATCTTCTTCGTGGCGATGCCGCTGATCACCGGTCTGATGAACTACATCGTGCCGCTGCAGATCGGCGCGCGCGACGTTGCCTTCCCCTTCCTGAACAACTTCTCGTTCTGGATGACCACCATGGGTGCGCTGCTGGTGATGGCATCGCTGTTCGTCGGCGAATTCGCCCGCACCGGCTGGCTGGCCTTCCCGCCGCTGTCCGGCATCCTGGCCAGCCCCGACGTCGGGGTGGATTACTACATCTGGTCCTTGCAGATCGCCGGTATCGGCACGCTGCTCTCGGGTATCAACCTGCTGGTCACCATCGTCAAGATGCGCGCCCCGGGCATGGACCTGATGAAGATGCCGGTCTTCACCTGGACCGCGCTGTGCACCAACATCCTGATCGTGATGGCCTTCCCGATCCTGACCGCCACGCTGGCGATGCTGGGCCTGGACCGTCTGTTCGACACCCACTTCTTCACGAACGAACTGGGCGGCAACGCCATGATGTACGTGAACCTGATCTGGATCTGGGGCCACCCGGAGGTGTACATCCTGATCCTGCCGGCCTTCGGCATCTACTCGGAAGTCGTTGCGACCTTCTGCAACAAGCGCCTGTTCGGCTATTCGTCGATGGTCTATGCGACCGTCGTGATCATGGTCCTGTCCTACCTCGTGTGGCTGCACCACTTCTTCACGATGGGTTCGGGCGCGAGCGTGAACTCGTTCTTCGGCATCACCACGATGATCATCTCGATCCCGACCGGGGCCAAGATCTTCAACTGGCTGTTCACCATGTACAAGGGCCGCATCCGCTATGAACTGCCGATGATGTGGACCGTGTCCTTCATGATCACCTTCATCATCGGCGGCATGACCGGCGTGATGCTGGCGGTCCCGCCGGCCGACTTCGTGCTGCACAACTCGCTGTTCCTGATCGCCCACTTCCACAACGTCATCATCGGCGGCGTGCTGTTCGGTCTGTTCGCAGGCGTGAACTACTGGTGGCCGAAGATGTTCGGCTTCAAGCTGGACCGTACCTGGGGCGTGCGCTCCTTCTGGCTGTGGTCGATCGGTTTCTGGGTCGCCTTCACCCCGCCGTACATCCTGGGCTTCATGGGCGTGACCCGCCGCCTGAGCCACTTCGACGATCCGTCGATCCACTGGCTGTTCCAGATCTCGCTGGGCGGCACCGTGATGATCGCGCTGGGCATCGCCTGCATGCTGATGCAGTTCGCCGTGTCGATCATGAATCGCAAGGCGCTGCGCGACGTCACCGGCGATCCGTGGGATGGCCGCACCCTGGAGTGGGCCACCTCGTCGCCGCCGCCGGACTACAACTTCGCCTTCACCCCGGTGGTGTTCGATAACGACACCTTCGCCGACATGAAGAAGGCCGGCTACAAGCGTCCGCTGAGCGGTTTCGTGCCGATCCACATGCCTGCCAACACCTGGGCCGGCCCGGTGATCCCGTTCGTCACCTTCGTGCTCGGCTTCGGCATCATCTGGCACATGTGGCTGCTGGTGGCGCTGTCGTTCGTCGCGACCATCGCCGTGACCATCTACCACACGTTCAACTACAAGCGCGACTACTACATCCCTGCGGAAGAAGTGGCGCGTACGGAAGAAGCTCATACCCGACTGCTGGAAGCCCATGTCTGACATTAATACCAACACCGTCAGCGCCACGAGCGCGGACATCAGCTCGCGCTACTACGCGGTCGAGCACCACCCGGAAAACGGCACGCTGCTAGGTTTCTGGATCTACCTGATGAGCGACTGCCTCATCTTCGCCTGCCTGTTCGCGACCTATGCTGTGCTGGGCCGGAACTACGCGGGCGGCCCGTCGGGCGCCGAGATCTTCGAGCTGGGCACCGTCGCGCTGAACACGGCCTTCCTGCTGTTCTCGTCGATCACCTATGGCTTCGCCATGCTGGCCGCGCAGAAGAAGAACGTGAAAGCCACCCTGATCTGGCTCGCCATCACCGGCGTGCTGGGCGCCTGCTTCCTGTACCTGGAACTGGACGAGTTCGCGCACCTGATCCACGAAGGCTTCGGCCCGTGGCGCTCGGGCTTCCTGACCGCATTCTTCTCGCTGGTCGGTACCCACGGCTTGCACGTCACCTTTGGTATCGTGTGGCTGGTTACGCTGATGTTCCAGGTCGGTAAGCATGGCATCAATGCCGCGAATTACCGCCGCCTCGCCTGCCTGTCGATGTTCTGGCACTTCCTGGACGTCGTCTGGATCGGCGTGTTCACCTATGTCTATCTGATGGGAGTTCTGCCATGAGCGATCACCACACCCACGCTCACGGCCACGACCATGGGCACGGCCACGGCCATGGCATCGACCACGGCGACCACATGGAAGCCCACGGCAGCTTCAAGGATTACACGATCGGCTTCATCCTGTCGGTGATCCTGACTGCGATCCCGTTCTGGCTGGTGATGACCCACCAGCTGCCGCCGAACACGACCAAGTTCGTGATCCTCGGCTTCGCGGCCGTCCAGGTCGTCGTGCACATGATCTACTTCCTGCACATGAACTCGAAGTCCGAGGGCGGCTGGAACATGATGGCCCTGATCCTGACGGCGATCCTGCTGTTCATCGTGCTGACCGGCTCGATCTGGGTCATGTACCACATGAACGCCAACATGATGCCGAGCATGAGCAACGAGGGTTCGTCCGTGCATGGCATGCACGACATGCAGTAAATGGCAGTAAGCGATCAAGCAGTAGTGGAAGGGGCGCCACGGCGCATACCACGCGTCCTCCTGGCGGCCCTGGCGCTGCTGCTGATCGTGCTGTTCTCGGGTCTGGGCACCTGGCAGGTGATTCGCCTGCAATGGAAGCTGGACCTGATCGCACGCGTCGAACAACGCGTGCACGCCGCACCAGCCGCGCCGCCCCCGGTGGCGCGCTGGGACGGCATCACCGCCGAATCCGACGAATACCGTCGGCTGCAAGTCGCCGGCACCTATCTCTACGAATACACGACACCGGTCCAGGCGCTCACCGAGCAGGGCAGCGGCTATTGGCTGCTGACGCCCTTGTGCACCACGGACGGCCACGTCATCCTCGTCAACCGCGGCTTCATTCCCGCCAGCCCGGGAGAGCGCACGCGCTACGCGCCGCGCAAGTCGGACGGCTATCCCTGCGCCACCAATGCGGGCGGCGCGGTCCAGCTGGTCGGCCTGCTGCGCATCAGCGAAAAAGGCGGGGCCTTCACCCGCACCAACGACGCGGCGCAGAACCGCTGGTATTCGCGCAACGTGGCGGAGATCACGGCCGCGCGCGGTCTTCCCGGCTCGCTCACCGCGCCGTTCTTCATCGACGCTGCCGCCGGCCAAAACCCGGCCGGCTCGCCAGACCAGCCGCAGGGCGGCCTCACGGTGGTCAGTTTCCACAACAGCCACCTGGTGTACGCCCTGACTTGGTATGCTCTGGCCCTGATGGTGGCCGGCGGGTGGTGGTGGACCACGCGCGGCGCCGGATCGAAAGCCAGGGCCGGGAACGATGAACACGACGACTGACGTACTGAAAAACACCGCCGCCGACGTCGAATACGTCGCCGGCCACAAGAACATGCTGCAGCTGATCGAGCTGCGCTGGATCGCCGTCATCGGCCAGATCACCACCATCGCCGGCGCCATCCTGGTGTTCGACGTCCGCCTGCCGCTGGTGCAGATGCTCGAGGTGCTGGCCTGCCTGATCGCCTTCAACGTCGCCAGCCACCTGCGCTGGCACGAACACCGCCCCGTAACCAACAATGAGCTGTTCCTGGCCCTGCTGGTCGATGTCGCCAGCCTGACCATGCAGCTCTACCTGTCGGGCGGCACCACCAATCCCTTTGCCTTCCTCTACCTGCTGCAGGTGATCCTGTCGGCCGTGCTGCTGGAAGCCTGGTCGACCTGGACCATCGTCGGCATCACGCTGGCCTGCCTGGCCGGGCTGTCGATCTTCGCGCGGCCGCTGCCGCTGCCTTTCGACCACGCGCGCGGCATCTCCAGCCTGTACGTGCAGGGCATGCTGATCTGCTTCGTGCTGAATGCGGCGCTGCTGGTGGTCTTCATCTCCCGCATCACGACCACCCTGCGCGGCAAGGCCGCCCAGCTGGCCGACCTGCGCCAGCGCGCCGCCGAGGAAGAACACATCGTGCGCATGGGCCTGCTGGCTTCCGGCGCCGCCCACGAACTGGGGACGCCCCTGGCCACGCTTTCCGTCATCCTGGGAGATTGGAAGCGGATGCGCGAGTTCAAGTCCAACCCGGACCTGATCGAGGAAATCACCGAGATGCAGGCCCAGCTGAAGCGCTGCAAGTCCATCGTCAGCGGGATCCTGCTGTCGGCCGGCGAAGCGCGCGGCGAATCGGCGGTGCGCACCACCATCCGCAGCTTCATGGACGAACTGGTCGGGGAGTGGCGGGAAACGCGCCAGGTAGCGGAGTTCGCCTACGTCAACCGCATCGAAAAAGACATGCCGGTGGCCTTCGATTCGGCCCTCAAGCAGATGATCGACAATGTGCTGGATAATGCACTGGAAGCCTCGCCCGACTGGGTTGGCCTGGAAGCCTGTGCGCAAGACGGCACGCTGCTGCTGTCGGTGACGGACCGCGGCCCTGGTTTCGCGCCGGGCATGCTGGCCCAGTTCGGCAAGCCCTACCAGTCCACCAAGGGCCGGCCGGGCGGCGGGCTGGGGCTGTTCCTGGTGGTGAACGTCGCACGCACCCTGGGCGGCAGCGTGTCGGCCTCGAACCGGCCGCAGGGCGGCGCCGAGGTGCGCCTGACGCTGCCGCTGAAAGCGATCGCATTGGAGCAAGAGTGAACGAAGAAGAGAACATGCTGGAAGAGGATCGGCTCCTTCTGATCATCGAGGACGACGACGCCTTCGCGCGCACCCTCGGCCGCTCCTTCGAACGGCGCGGCTACACCGTCCTGCACGCGCCCGGCTTCGACGAAGCCCAGGAACTGCTGAAGGAGCACGACCCGCACTACGCGGTGGTCGACCTCAAGCTGAAGGGCAACAGCTCGGGCCTGGCCTGCGTGCAGCTGCTGCATGCGCACGACGAAGAGATGCAGATCGTGGTGCTGACCGGCTTCGCCAGTATTGGCACCGCGGTCGAGGCGATCAAGCTGGGCGCCTCGCAATACCTGGCCAAGCCATCCAACACCGACGACATCGAGGCCGCCTTCGGCCATGTGGCCGGGAACACGGAGCTGGAGCTGACCAACCGCGCCACCTCGATCAAGACCCTGGAGTGGGAGCGGATCCACGAGGTGCTGGCGGAGACGGATTTCAATATCTCGGAAGCGGCGCGGCGCCTGGGGATGCACCGGCGTACCCTGGCGCGCAAGCTGGAAAAGCAGCGGGTGAAATAGTTACATCCGTCATTCCCGCGCAGGCGGGAATCCATACCGAGGCGCCGGCAGTCGATATGCCTTAGTCACGTTGTCCGAAATCTGAGGTTCAGCATGGATCCCCGCTTTCGCGGGGATGACGGTCGCAATTGGCGGCTCAGACGTTCAGCATCACCGGCTTGCTCTCGGCGCCCACCGCCGGCACCGCGATATCCGCACTGCGCGCCAGCTTCACCACCGTCCCCATGAAGCCCGAGACGTCGACCGCCACCTTGGCCAGCATCGGGATCGCATCCTTCACCGGCGCCACGCGCACCAGTTCCATCGGGTTCATGCCCACCGAGGCCGCCATCGCCTTGCCCTGGCGGCCCAGTTCCACCGCCTGCAGCGCGCCGATCGCGAAGTTCAGCAGGGCCTGGCCGATCAGCTTCTTCTTCTCGCCATCCAGCGCCGCCATGCGCTTTTCCATGTCGCCGGAGTCGATCAGGCGTTTGGTTTCGCTGGCTTCCGCATCGTACAGCTGGCGGTAGCGCGCCGCCTTTTCCTTCGGGTCTGCCACTGCGGCGATCGCGGCCAGCGCCGCGCGCTTGGCCGTCAGCTGTTCCTCGTTGGCGAAGGCGGCGTTGATCGCTGTCACTGAACGGCCGGCCATCTCCGACAGGTCCGCCGACTTGCGCACGAAACCATCGACGTCGTAGGCGTCGGCGCCAGCCATCGGGTTGACGGTGCTGGTGAGCATGCCGCCAAGGCTGCTGGCCAGGCCGCCGAGGGCGGACAGCTGGGCATGGGCGGCGTTCATCGTCAGCAGGCAGGCGCCTGCGGCAAATATGGAAACAAGCTTGGAAGAAATGCGGGTCATGGAGGCCTCGTTGCTTTAATCGTTATTCGGAGGTGCGACGGTCTGCACGATATCTTTCGTCCATACGCCTGTAAATGAACTGTACGCAACATGAATTCGCTTCCCCCATGGATGGGGTGGCCTCCGGTTTGTAGTCGCTCAAGACCGCTGCGCGTGGCGCTAGCAGACTCGGCTATTGAATACACCAACCGGAGAGTGAATCATGGCTACGAACAACAACGGCCCCTTCGACGGCGCCGGTTCCATCCTCAGCACCGTCGGCGGGCCATCGGACCCGACCCCGCCGGAAAGCCTGGGCGCGGTCACGCCCGAGAGCGAGCGCCTGCTCGAGAAGGTCAGCGAAGATGCCGAACTGGCGGCGCGCATGCCCTTCAACGAGGTCAAGCCGCTGGAGTACGGCCAGGACGCGTTCACGCCGCACCGCGGCGAGACCCGTACTCCCGATACGCCGCTCGCCACCGCCAGCACCACCACCGAGGACATCGCCTCGCGCAAGGTCGGCGACGGCGCGCCGGACATCGGCGAAAACCCGCTGAACGGGCCGCTGGACCGGGTGCGGGTCGACGATTCGGGCCGCGAGCTGACCACCAACCAGGGCGTGAAGGTGGCGGATAACCAGGACTCGCTGAAGATCGGCCTGCGCGGCCCGACCGCGATGGAGGACTTCATCTTCCGCGAAAAGATCACCCACTTCGACCACGAGCGCATCCCCGAGCGCGTCGTGCATGCACGCGGCGCCGGCGCCCACGGCTTCTTCGAAAGCTACGACGACCTGTCCGCCATCACGCGCGCCTCGCTGTTCTCGAAGCCCGGCAAGCGCACCCCGGTGTTCGTGCGCTTTTCGACCGTGGCCGGCTCGCGCGGCTCGGCCGACACCGCACGCGACGTGCGCGGCTTCGCCACCAAGTTCTATACGGACGAAGGGGTGTTCGACCTGGTCGGCAACAACATCCCGGTGTTCTTCATCCAGGACGCGATGAAGTTCCCGGACCTGGTCCACTCGGTCAAGCCCGAGCCGCACAACGAGATCCCGCAGGCCTCCAGCGCCCACGACACCTTCTACGATTTCGCGGGACTCTCGCCGGAGATCTTCCACATGCTGATGTGGCTCGAGTCCGACCGCGCGATCCCGCGCAGCTTCCGCATGATGCAGGGCTTCGGCGTGCACACCTTCCGCCTGGTGAACGCGAAAGGGGAGACCCACTTCGTCAAATTCCACTGGACGCCGCTGGCCGGCACCCATTCGCTGGTCTGGGACGAGGCGGTCAAGCTGGCCGGCGCCGACGCCGACTTCCACCGGCGCGACCTGTGGGAAGCCATCGAATCCGGCAATTTCCCGGAGTGGGAGCTCGGACTGCAGGTGTTCACCGAGGCCCAGGCCGCCGCCTTCAAGGTGTTCGACGTATTGGATGCGACCAAGATCGTGCCCGAGGAACTGGTGCCGGTGCGGCCGGTCGGGCGCATGGTCCTGGACCGCAACCCGGACAACTTCTTCGCCGAGACCGAGCAGGTGGCCTTCTGCATCGCCCACCTGGTGCCGGGCATCGACTTCACCAACGACCCGCTGCTTCAGGGACGCATCCACTCCTACGTGGACACCCAGCTGACGCGCCTGGGCGGGCCGAACTTCCATGAGATCCCGATCAATTCGCCGGTGGCCCCGGTCCACAACAACCAGCGCGACGGCTTCCACCGCCAGGCCATCAACCGCGGCCGCGTCAGCTACGAGCCGAACTCGCTGGCCGGCGGCTGCCCCTTCCAGGCGGGTTCGCGCGGCTTCGTCAGCTATCCGCAGCCGATCGAGGGCAGCAAGGTGCGCGGCAAGGCGGAGCTGTTCGCCGAACACTACGGCCAGGCGCGCCTGTTCTGGAAGAGCCAGACCGCGGTCGAGCAGAAGCACATCATCGAAGCCTTCCGCTTCGAGCTGACGCGGGTGCAGACGCCGGCGGTGCGCGAGCGCATCGTCGCCGGCCTGGTCAACGTCGACCTCGGACTGGCGAGGGCGGTGGCGAGCCAGCTTGGCATCCCGGTGCCGCCGCCGCTGCCTCGCGTGCACGACACGCCGATTCCGGATTATCCGCCGTCGCCTTCGCTGTCGCTGTTCGCACGGCCGGGCCGCATCGGCATCCGCACGCGGCGGATCGCGATCGCGGTGGCGGACGGCGTCGACGGCGCCGTGGTGCGCCAGATCTACGCCTCGCTGCTGAAGGATGGCGCGCAGCCGCGCCTGGTCGGCCAGCACTTGGGCGAGGTCAAGGCGCTGAACGACAAACCGCTCGACGTCGAGGTCACCTTCGAGGCCACGCCGGCGGTGATGTACGACGCCGTGGTGTTGCCGCCGGGCGAAGCCGCCAGCGCGGCGCTGGCGAAGAACGGGAAGGTGCTGGAATTCCTGCGCGACCAGTACCGTCACGACAAACCCTTCCTGGTGCTGGGCGCCGGGCGCCAGCTGGTGGCCGCCGCCGGGCTGCCGACCGCGCTGCCGAACGGCGAGCCGGACCCGGGCCTGATCGTGGCCGACCCGGCCGGGCTGAACGCGGCGCTGGCGGCCTTCAAGACGGCCGTGACGCGTCACAAAATCTATGTGAGGGAGACCGACCCGCCGCGGGTGTGAAGTTCAGCGGCCGCCCAGCCGGCTCAAGGCAAACGCCGCCAGGAAGCCGGCCACGGTGATGATTCCCGCGAAATCGTGTGCCACCTCGAAGGCTTCGGGGATCATGGTATCGACCAGCATCGCCAGGATCGCGCCGGCCGCCACCGCGGTCGTCGCGGCCACTACTTCGCTGGAGAAGTTCTGGAAGACCGTGTAGCCGACCAGCGATGCGATGCCGGAAATGAGGGCAATGCCGCCCCAGATGCCGAACACATAGCCGGCCGATCGTCCCGCCTTCTTCATGCCGGCGGAACTGGACAGGCCTTCCGGCACGTTGGAGAGGAAGATCGCGGCCACGGCCACCATGCTGACCACGCCCCCCTTCAGCATCGAGAGACCGATCACGATCGATTCGGGAATGCCGTCGAGCAGGGCGCCGACAGCGATCGCGAGGCCGCTGCCGCTGTCCTCGGCCTCGGACGGCTGCTGGCCGCCGGAGCGCTTGCGGTGCTTGGCGCCGCGGTGGTTGAGGTACCAGTTGGCCGCCGTGTAGATCGCGGCGCCGGCCAGGAAGCCGAAGGCGGTGGCCTCGAAGCCGCCCTGGCGGTAGGCCTCGTCGACCAGTTCGAACGAGAGGGCGGAGATCAGCACGCCGCTGCCGAAGGCCATGATGGCGGCGATCAGGCGCTGCGGCACCTTGAGGTAGAAGCCGGCCGCCGCGCCGAGCAGCAGCGCGGCGCCGGCCACGAAACCCCAGAAGCCTGCCTGGGCCCACATTGGAATGCTTGCCATCCGCTTGCTCCCGTCGATGTCTTGTCTTGATGATAACCAGATTTGTAGGGATGGCGGTGTACGGCACTGCCGGATGCATTAAGAGGGCCCGGCCAGGCGCTACTTGTCGTGGGAGTAACAAGGCCATACACTGGTCGCTCCGACTGTCCGCAATCGGCCAGAAGCGGAGGTTCCCGTTGTCTACGTATCATCGACGTTCAAAGCCTTTGGTGACAGTTTCCTCGAACACAATCTCGCCATCGCGCACCCATGGGCCCACGATTCGCAGCATCTCATCCATTCGGTGTAGATAGTGGCGTGCCAATATGCTCTGCATGGTAGCGCGCTGCTAGAGGAGGTGGTGGAGTAATCACGGCCCCGGCGGCGATGCCTCAAGGCCGCCGCTGTGTTGACTAATCTGGCCGCAAATGACAATTCGGGTGCGTCGGTTAATCTGAGGGATTACTGCATCTCTGACCATGCGGTCGACGTTATCGAAGTACACGTGGACACACCGCTTAGCGCGCACACGTGCACACCGAGCTGTCCGGCGTTGGCGAAGCTACGATAGTCCGCTGCCCAATCCGCCCCAAGGAATTCGCGCAGCTACACCCACTTATCTCCGCCTTCAGTGCCGCGCGCCAGTGGCCGCGCTCGGCGTCGCGCGCAACGGGAGCGACCGCTGTCGAGCTCGCGGGAGCGCAGTAAGAGCAAACACGCAGTCTTGAATGGCCAGCCATATCAGACCACTAGGCATACGCAACTCGCACCCTTAGGGTGGGGCGACCCAGCACTTTCTCTGTAAACTATTTTTACATAATGTTACTTTTGGAGAGAATATTTGCTAGTTCAATAATGCACTATCCGGTTGGAAAGTTTCCTTGATGAAGCTCATTTCACAGAAATAGACGAGCACGACGAATAAATTACTGCCGCAGCTGATTGACCGATCAATAATCAACACGTAGGAGAACCGATTTGAAGTTCACCAAGTGGTTATTTTTGGCACTATTTGCGGCGTGTTGTTCCGCAAACGCTGCGGACCTGTTCTTCGTCGTTGGCCAAGTTGGCAATACTTGGCCTGGCCAGAAGGCGCAGTCGGGAGTAAAGCTTCTGAGCTGGAGTGTCGGGTCCAAGTTCACGTCGGTTGCCAGTCAGGCCTGCAAGGGAAACTGTCCAGACGTTGACCCCGTTGACGGCGTAATACCTGCCTTCGCCTACACATGGACAGGCCTGAGCAAGAGTGCTGCACACTTTGTCATCTACCGTAAGCCAGATGTTGCACTGACGCTGGCAGGAGCCGATGGCAAAGGCTACTGGACCGACTTCGAAACCAGTAAAGGCATTTATCAGGAGGCTCTGTCGGAGTTCCGCAAAGCCCAACAAAGCTCGACCTTCATCACGCCCGACGGCATCACCCGCCGCTACCTGATCTGGGTGCAGAACGAGTCCGATGCGCGTGCGGGGGTTTCCGCCAAAGACTACGCCGCAAAGCTTATCGAGCTCAACGATCGCTTCAACAAGGATCTCAGTACGGACGGCAAGCCGTTTGACGCCATGTTCATCGTCAGCAGCGGACTAGTGCGGGCCACCGGTGCGGCTGTTGCTGATCCCAATGGCAGTACGGCCGCAACGCCGGCTCTCGACAAGGTCAATGCCATCGTTCAGGCACAGGACGACGCTGCGGCGCAGGGCAAGCTTGTGATGATCTCGCGCTCCATGCGCAGGAGCGTAGCGGACTGCACCGGCAACCCGGGACGCCCCGGCTGTGCGAGCAAGGACCTGCTGCGCTACCAAACCTGGCTGTTTGAATCTTTGGGGGCAGAGATGGCCCGGAACGCGTTCACCTACCACACAAAGAACATCAAGCCGCTGTTGCCGGAGAGCTGCAAACAAGAGCCGGCCAGCTGTGCCGGCACGGTAGATGTCTACCGCTGGGTAGCAAAGGGCGACACAACACGCAAACCAGTCTACGGCACCGATCCCTACGAATTTGACGAGAAGACCTATTACAACAGCCGCATGCGCTTTGCCCTGTTCATGGATGCCGCGCCTGGGCGCATTCCTCTGTATCGCAGTGCCGAAGCTGGCGGGCCGGGACTCAGCACTGAGCGAGACAGCGCTAAAGTCAAGTCGCTGGGCTACTGCTATGGGGCACCGAGTGGCAACGCTAACGCCAAGCTCGTGTCCATGCGACAAGATGGCATGACCGCTGTCGCCCGCCAACCCACCGACGCGAGCGAGGTCAACGTGCTGAGCCAGGAAGGGGACAAAACCCTGTGTTATGTGAACTGAACCGTTGCCACTGTCGCTGCAGCGTGTAGGAACACATTTTCGGTTGTTGTAAAAATAATAACTATACATTCGGCATGTGTAACAGCGATCAACGTTCACTGTTACGCATGTTGCCCGAGGGGTAAACATGAATCGACTGATTGGCCGGCCAGCACATGTGCAAGGCTCGAAGGGACGCGTCCGCACTAGTGGGAATGGCAAAAATTGGCTGACGGGAAGTGGGCTAGCCCTGCTGTTCGCCGTCGGAGCGGCCGCTTTCGCGCAGACCGACCCTCCCCCGACCACGCCGCCTCTCGTACCTGTGCCGCCGGCCACCGACGTGCCGGTTACATCAGTCGAGGCGCCGTCGGACCCACAAACCGCGTTGAAGACGGTGGTCGAGCCGAAGTACGAAATGGACCCGACCAGTCTTGCACCGCTCGGTGACCACTTCAGCCCGGCAACGGGCACGATTACGTTCGCGGCCACCGACATATCTATACCAGGTAATTTTGCAATTCCCGTAGCACTTCGTCGTTGGCTTCCTTCCGATGACGCCGACACTGGTGGCCCTGCTGGTTGGAAGTGGAACATTCCATTTATAAGAGGCAACTACCTAGACGTCAAGGACGGACACAGTAGCGCAGGTTTCGATTGGGGCGGGCCTCTGATCTGGCGGAATGGGAAGAACTGCGATGGCAGTGCTGCCACCGTAACTTACGCCAACACTGACAATATTGCTCCCGATACGTATTGGCAGGGCAAGCTGCTGCACATACCGGGAGTCACATCGGAAACCTTTCTAAAGCCGAATAACGGTAGTAGCAGGGAGGTTACCAAGTCCCACTTCAAGATCGTCAGCTGCATCGACAATAACCCTCCCGACGAGCAAGGCATTGTTCAACAAGGCATCGTTGTCCTAGGGCCAGACGGTACCACCTATACCTTCAATCACATAAAAAGTTACTACAACGGCAAAGCTACGCTCAAGGATCCAATAGTCCGTACCCGCTTGCTGATGGTCACGAAGATCAAAGACCGCTTCGATAATGAGGTGAACTACGACTACGATGCAGAAGGCAGGCTCGTAGACATTAGCGCGAGCGATGGGCGTCACATCGCGATCACCTATCTAAACGGCGAAGTTCAGGCCACAGCACACGGGCGTACTTGGACATATCGATTGAATAGCGACGGATCCAACAGTGTCACGCTGCCTGACGGGCGGCAGTGGAGCTATACGGGCCTTGCCCCGCTGGCCTTCAACCCGAACGGGATCGGCGGCTACAGCCAGCAAATAAAACTGAACGCAACGCCTGCGATTGTCCCAGGCTGCGGGGTAGCAGCCGGCGATTACCTCGTCACGATTCAGAGTCCTGACGGTCTGCAGACGAGCTACACCTTCCGAGACACCATCCATTACCGCTCCGATGTCGAGCCCGACATCTACACTGACCGTTACATCCAAGACTATTCGCTCTCGCGGTCACTGTATTGCACGGTCAAACGTTCGCTGGTGAGCAAGACAAGCTCTGGTCCAGGCGTCGGTCCCTATACCTGGAATTACACCTATTCGGGCAATCGTGGCACATACAAAGAGGCCAGCATCCCGAGCAGTCTTCTTACGGGCCCGTTCGCCTTGCCCGCGCCGGTAGGCGGTTATCCTGCACCGGTATCCATCGGTGGCACTGTGAACTACCGCAGCGTTACTGTCAGCGGCCCTGACAAGCAAACTGTTTTCTACATTGATCGCAAATTCAAGTCGATCAGCGAGGATCGTGTCGTAGCACAAGACACACTCAACATTGCTGGCACGCAGGTGCTCGAACGCAGCGAGTCCAGTTTCGGGCAAGGTGCGGCGGTGTGTACGTTTTGGTCTAACTATGTCTGCGAGGGCACGACTCCGGCGGCCAACGAAAACCAGCTTAACTACCATGTTAACGAGACGCTGGCGCGTCGCATCCGCTACGTCGGCGGCGTTGCGGACGCCACGTTCACTACAGAGTATCCACTGGCTGATTTTGACGCACGTGGTCGTCCCAAGACGGTCAAGCGGTACGGGAGTGGAAATTCTCTTGGCCGTACAGAAACAATATTGTACGCTGCGGACAACACGACGTACGGGGTCATGGGGCAGGTCGAGAGTATCAGCGTCGCTGGAATCACTCCAGAAATGGTGAAGTACGTATACAACTCCAAAGCGCAACGTGAATCGACGACAAAGTTTGGTATCAAACAGGCGAGTTATGAGTATCACCTCGACGGGAACCTTTCAAAGCACACTGACGGTGGATCGCACGCAACTACATATGAAAACTATTATCGCGCGCAGCCGAAAACCATCACGCGCGCCAATGGGGCCGTCGAGACGGCAAGTATCGATGACTGGGGGCTGGTAACCGGTCGTACCGACGCGAATGGCTACTCTTGGAGCTACAGCTATGACGATGCCTTCCGGCTCCAAGGGATCACTCCGCCAACGGGCTGGAACCCTACGACTATCGCTTACGAGCGTGCCCAGTCGTCCGATTATGGGCTGCCGATTGGCCATTGGCGACAAACCGTTCAAAAGGGCAATGCTACGACCATTACTTACTTTGACGCACTGTGGCGTCCATTGATGGTACGTAGCTATGACACCGGTAACGAAGCCAACACTCGCAAAGTTGTTGTCAAGACCTTTAATGTCGGTGGACAGGTGGTGTTCGAGAGTTATCCAAAGCGCGACTTCAGCACAGTGGCAGTCAACTCGCCAGGTCGACGCATGCAATATGATGCGCTGGGCCGTATTACACGCATGGCCACAGACAGCGACACAGGAGAGTTGGTAACGACGACCGACTATCTGAGCGGTTTTCAGACCCGCCTGACCAACCCCCGCAATAACATCACGACCCAAGGCTTCTGGGCTTTGGATAACCCGAACGAGGCGCGGTTGGCGAAAGTCACGGCCCCCGAAGGCGTCAATGTTGACATCGCCCGTAACGTATTGGGTAACCCAACCAGCATTCGCCGCTCGGGCAGTGCCAATGGCGTGAGCGCCGACGTCACTCGCAGCTACGTCTACGATGCCGGTCAACGTCTGTGCAAGACGCTGGAACCCGAGCTTGTTGCCACTGCTCAGGGTTACGACGGTGCTGGAAATATTGATTGGCGTGCTACGGGCGTGAACTTGAGCGGCAATAGCAGCTGCGAATTGAAAGACAGCGTTCCTGCGGCTAAAAAAATCACGTACACCTACGACGCCGTCAATCAGTTGGCGACGATAACTTATGGTGACACCAATCTCAGCACTACTCGCACTTACTGGCCCGATGGCTTGCTCCATACAATCGATAATAACGGCGTGGTATGGTCTTACAATTACAACAGCCTGCGCAAACCCACGACCGAGCAGCTGACTTACGGCGGCAAAACATATGATCTCGGCTGGAATTACGATACCAACGGTAATCTCAGCACCTTGACCTACCCTACGGGTGGTCCAACCATTACATACTCGGCCAATGCCTTAGGCGAGCCAAGCCAAGTAGGCAATTACGCAACTGGCGTCACCTTCCATCCTAATGGCGCCATCTCCGGTTTTAAGTTTGGTAACAATATCGATCACAGCCTTAGCCAAACTCTAGAGGGTACGCCGAAGCTAAATAGTGATGGCACAGTCTTACAGGATTTGTACACTTACGACGCTAATGGCAACGTCAGCGGTATCGAAGACAAGCGCGTCAGTCCGAGCGGGGGTGGATTCAGTCGTACGATGACGTACGATAATTTTGACCGCCTGGCTGGTGTAACCGCGCCTGGTGTCTGGAGTACTGCTACCTATCTCTACGACCCGGCGGACAATTTACGAACGGCTAATGTCGGTACGCGTGCCAGCACGCTGTATTACAACGCTACTACCAAACGGCTCGACAGCGTTGTCACCAACGGCACAAGCACCGCCTACTATTATGATGGTAACGGCAACGTCTCGTCCAAGGGCGGCCAGACATATACCTTTGACCTGGGCAACCGACTTGTATCACCTCCTCAAGGCGGAAGCTACGCTTACGACGGTCACGGTCGGCGGGTAAAGATCCTGAGCAGCGATGGCAAGACCACCCGTATACAGGTCTACAGCCAGAATGGGCAACTACTTTGGAGCGAGAAAAACGAAATCGGTACTTTCCCGGCGATGGCAACCTACAGCTGCAGTACGGGCACCCTGGTGGGCCAGCAATGCGTGACCACAAGCACCTACCTTGCCACGTCGGGGTGCAATGCTGGTGACAGCCTCAGCGGCGGCACTTGTACCCATACCACCAGCTATGCCGCTAATGCCAGCTACAGCTGTCCGAGTGGCGGAAGCCTGAGCGGGAATACCTGCAGTCGCGATGACAACTACGCGGCTAGCGGCAGCTACAGCTGCCCGAGCGGAGGTACGTTGTCTGGCAGCACCTGCGTCAGTACCACCTATGTGCAGGCATCGGTGAACTATAGCTGCGCGTCAGGAGACACGCTGCACTACACGACCTGTACCACGCCAACATCGACGCCAGCCGCGGAAAGCTACAGCTGCAATGGCCTTCAACTCGATGCTTCCGGACAGTGTAACGGGGAGGGGACCCTGGCATACGATTATTATGAAGCAATGGATTATTGCTACGCTGCGGGCGACTATTACGGCTTGATATTGAACGACGTTGTGCTCGTCAGGGGCAGGATATACAACTGTGTCTTCCAAGCGAACATTGTTTATTCCTGCCCCAACGGCGGGATGCTCAGTGGCAGTCAATGCATTTCCTCGAGTAGTTACGCGGCAACGGCTACCTACACCTGCAACAACGGCACGCTCAACGGCAACCAGTGCGCGGTGACGCAGTACTACACTGCCTCATCCAGCTATAGCTGCCCAAGTGGCGGCACACTCTCCGGCAGCACCTGCATCAGAACGACGTCCTACACGGCAACAGCGTACTACAGCTGCCCGAGCGGTGGGACCCTGAGTGGCAGCACCTGCACGCAGACGAGTACGTACTCGTCCGCTTACCGCTGCAATACCGGCGACAGCCTGAGTGGCAGCACCTGTACCCATACAACCAGCATCGCGGCTACGGTGGTTAATGGCTGTCCAAATGGCGGCACGCTGACGGGGAATCAATGTGTGGGCCCGAACTCGATCAGGACAGCCTATATCTACTTGGAAGGCAAGCAGATTGCCGAAACCGTCATCAACGGCGCCACGCAGTACGTGCACACCGATGCGCTGGGTTCGCCGGTGGCGCATACCGACCAGTCCGGGTTCGAGCTCAATCGCACGAAGTTCGAGCCCTACGGTAACACCGCCGCTGGCACGAAGCCGGGGCCAACGACCCCTGGTTGGATCACGACGGGTAGCGCCATCGGTTTTACCGGGCATGTGAATGATCCCGAGACGGACCTGGTGTACATGCAGCAGCGGTACTATGATCCGATTGCGGGGCGGTTTTTGAGCATTGATCCGGTGGTGACGGATGCCAACACCGGATCGACTTTCAACCGCTACGCGTACGCGAACAACAGCCCGTACAAGTACATCGATCCAGACGGTCGCGCGGCAATCTCGGGCGAGGCCTGTCTTGGAATATGCTTAGGACTAACCGTTGGGTATAGCGTGAAGAGTGGCGAGCTTGCAGTCATAGGCAATTATGGAAGCGGCCTTGGCGGCGGTGTGAGCCTAGATCTCCGGCCAAACGAAAACGGGCGTGCGAACGCGAGCGATACAAGCCAAGGAAATGGTGCCGTCGTTAATTCCTACGCGAAGGCGGGTGTCGAAGGAAGCATTGGGCCGCTTACAATCGGTGCAGGCGCCAAAGGTGTCGCTGGAATGGACGTGTCAACAAAACAGGGTTTCGCTAGTAAATCGGAAGAATACGGGGTTTCCAAAAGCGAGGGACCAGGTAAGATTGGAGCCAAGGTTGTTGCAGGCGTTGGGGTCGAAGTTGCTGGTTATGTCAATGTTAAAGATATGGCGAAAAACGTAGTTTCAGGCGTGAAAGATTTCATTAAGACGGCTAATAAAGAATTCACGATCGAGAAGATTCGCGGGCCTGCGGAGGGATATTGATAAAGCAAATAACTCATAAGAAGGCGCTAATGTTTATCATAGTCGTCTGCTTGGTAATTATAGGCAGGTTGGCATTGGATTTGAACTCGGACGCCTACAGGTCAGCCAAAACTGCGCTTTATCAATCCGAGCAAGCAAGGAATTTTTTTAATGGCAGAATCAGGGGCTCCGTACTTGTCGGCCTAACTAACAAATATTACATAAATACAAAGCATGGTTCTCGAACGTCGGGGAAGTGTGCTTCAAGAATTTTTCTTGTTTGGGGGAATAGCATTGGCTTCGCTGAAGTCACGATGCGTTCGGATGTTGAGCCCAATTCCCAGTGGAAAATCCGGGAGATACTGCTTGGATGGTCCTCTTCTAGCTCGATTCCTTGTCCGACTAATTCTTAGGGGTGGGAGGGGAAAGGTCGTAGGCCGTTGTTTCGCCATTGCCATATGATAGATTGGAATTAATTAGAATCGTCAGGACTGTTGTATATTTCTGTGGGCGCAAAGAACGTCCACCACAACCTATACGCCAACGTCCACTGGAACGTCCACTCTAACGTCCATTCCAACGTCCATTCCAACGTCCACTGTCAGGGTAGGCATATCCCGGACAGGATGAGAAATGTATCCACGCGCAAGCGCGTGGATACACCGCTGCCCGGCATTCGGTGGCCTGCGGCCCCCTTCACGCCGCGCAGCTTTTCCTGAACTCAGGGCAGGCCCCGAGACCCTTACCGTTGGCGGTAGAAATTACCTCTTCTTTTTAAACAAAAAAAGCCACTCCCTCCGGTATCCCGGATGCGAGTGGCTTCTTCTTTTTTAGCCGCTAAAAAGCGGTTTCGTTTAGCTGCTCAAGTTGCCCACCATCTGCTTGGTCTGGAACTTGATGATCATCCCCTCGAGCAGCGCCTTGACGATCTTGCGCTCTTTCCAGGCGCTGCGCGCAGTCCACCATACGGGGTGAAGCCAGTCAGGCGCACAGGGCGCGCTCCTGCGTCGCTTGCCGCCGCGCTTCGCCGTCAGTCAGACGGAATCCACGCAAACCCAACCCCAGCGGCCAAGTCGGGCCATTAATAAACAGGCAAAGAAACAGCTTGTCGCGTGCGCGTGCGCGAGCCAAAATCGCGTCTAGGGAAAAATTCGCTCTTTACGCACAAGCCGCCAGCAAAAACCTGCGCCAAGTCCTTGAACGGGCTAGGGAAAATCGGCTCGCCTACGATAAACGCACGTCGGGTGGACGATTCTTGAGCGTTGATCCGGTAGTGACGGATGTGAAGACGGGAAAAAGCTTCAATCGTTACGGGTACGTCAACGGTAATCCGTACAAGAATATTGATCCGGATGGACGAGATGCTATTTCCGTAGATGCGTGTCTGTTGGGATGCGCCGGGGCGACTGTAGGGATTAATCGTACGACTGGAGAAGTCGCTCTTACTGTCAGCGTTGGCGTAGGTGTGGGTGGTGGCGCCCAATACGATCCCCGCCCCACAGAAAATGCCGAATGAGCCCAGTGACTGATGACAGTAAAGTGGCGCCGGGTCTGTCTGTAGCTGCCTATGGAAAAGCGGGAGCAACTGTGCTATGGGGTTCGGCGGGCGCAAAAGTCGGTGGTGGAAAAGACCTTGTTACTAAAGAACGTATTGGCGGGATTTCCACTGAAGCTTCGATTAACAAAAAGGGAGCAGAGGCTTCCATTCAAGGCGGTATAGAGTTTTCTCTCCACGTTAAAGTGTCAGATATCGTCAATAGATTTTCAGATGCTGTAACTGAGGCGCTTCAAAAAATTACACCAAGGTATAACTAATGTTTAAAAATAAGTTTTCTCCGAAAATAAGAATCAAATATGCTATCTACATTAGTTTAGTATTTTTAATACTTTATTTTTTCTTTTTGTTTGTTTTTGTAAAGACGTCTGATGCCCATCCTTTAGCCCTGACAGCAATACGAGCCAAGGTTGCGGCCGAGCGCTCTCATGGGGGAAACCCTATTGTCATACCAACTGGGGTAGAGTTTAAAGCAATCGGTACCAATCAATGCATGAGTCCAAGTTATCTAGTGTACAGTGCAGCCGGATGGCAATCGATCCAAGTTCGTATCGTGAGACGCGCAGGAGACGCTTGGCATGTTCGCGAAATTGCTTTTAATGGTCAAGGGCTGCGGTCCTCATGTTATAACTAATCATTAAAACGACTGTTCGAGTGAATGTCACAGCTCGTACATTATCTCGTGGATGACACACAACATCGACTATGCCGCCAACCGTTTGACAAGCCTGCGCGGCAGCTATGGCATGGGCTACTAGTACGATAGCTAGGCAACGTCGTCCAGCGCGCGGGCAGGTTTATGGGGCGACATACTTTGGCTCACTGCAGCGTCCTACTTTTTGCTTGTGGGCTGTATATGAAAGTGGCATTTTGTGCGTCGATGAGGCTGGCCGTTCGATGACAGTCCGCTTTGGGTCGTAAGCGGAAGCAGTCGAAGGTCTCCAATTGGCAATACAAACGATCGCTAAGCCTACAAGAAAACGGCGGCACCGAAGAAATCCGGCCCGCCGTTCGTAAAGCTATTCCAGAAAATTCAAGGAATTACCAGCTATAACCCACCTTACCGTAGAAGAAGCGCCCATTGAACCCATTCGGCGCCCACACGCTATACGGCTGGGTGCCATTCACATTCAGGTTACCCACCGAAGTCACCTGCGCCGGATAACGGTTGGTGACGTTGTCGATACCCAGGGTCACGCGCCAGTCGCTGGCCACGCGCACCGAGGCCGACAGGTCGAGCACCCATTGCGGATCGTAGGTCTGATCGAGCGCCGCATTGTTCTGCGGGACGGTGAATTTTCCGTAACGCGTCACGTTGGCATGGCCGCTCCACTGGCCGCGGGTGTAGTCGCCGGACAGGCTCAGCTTGTCCTTCGGCGAGCCGACCGTCAGGCGGTTGACGGTCTGGCGGTCCGCCAGCACCAGGCCCGCGTCGGCCAGCACGGCCGGGGTGGCGGCCACGTGGCGCACTTCGTTGTCGTTGTGGTTGTAGGCCAGCGTGAAGTCGGCGCGCGCGCCCTGGGCCAGGTTCATGCGGTAGGTGCTGACCACGTCCACGCCCTTGGTGCGGGTATCGACGGCATTGGTGAAGTAGCGCGCCGCGCCGACGAAGATGCCGCGGTTCTGCAGCGCCGTGTTCAGACCCGCCGCTGCGGCGCCGGACAGCTGCAGGTTGGACGAGAAGATGACGCGGTCGTCGATGTCGATGCGGTACAGGTCGACGGTGGTGGTCCAGTTGCGGATCGGCTGCCACTGCGCGCCGAAGCTCAGGTTGCGGGCGCGTTCCGGCTTGAGCGGCTGGGCGCCGAGGGCCTGGGCGGCGGCGCTGTTGACCGGGAAGGTGCCGGTTTCGATCGGCGTGTTCTGGCCGTTGACGACCAGGAAGTTGGTCGTCGTGATGGTGTAGAACTCCTGGGCCAGCGAAGGTGCGCGGAAGCCGTTCGAGAAGGTGCCGCGCAAGGCGAATTGCGGCGTGAAGGCATAGCGCAGCGCGGCCTTGCCCGAGGTGGTGTTGCCGAAGTCGCTGTAGCGTTCGTGACGCACGGCCACGGAGCCGGACAGCTGCTTGGTGATATCGCCTTCCAGGTTCAGGTAGAGCGACTGGTTGTTGCGGCTGTTCTTGCCCGCGTTTGCAAGGCGGAAGCCGGAGAAGCCCTGGGCGCCGCCGCCGAAGTAGGAGTTCGGTTCGCCGGCGCCGATCTCGTAGGACTCGTAGCGCGCTTCAAGGCCCAGCGCCACGGTCAGCGGGCCGGACATCCAGGCCACCGGGATGTCGCGCGCCACGTCCAGGTTCGCGATTTCCTGGGTCGAGGTCAGCTTGCCGGCGTAGAAGCTGGTCTGGCCGGGGTTGGGGAAGCCGGTGCTCAGGTTGGTGGTGTTGTCGACGTCCAGGCTGAAGCGGTTGCGTCCGTAGTTGACGCTGGCGTCCCAGCGCCAGCCGGCCAGCTCGCCGCGCAGGCCGGTGACCAGCGAGCTGTCCTTCGATGTGCTGTCTTCCAGCGGCAGGAAGCCTTCCGGATAGAGGGCGGAACGCAGGGTCGGATTCGCCGCGTTGAAGGGCGTGGTGTAGGCGGTGCGCCAGGTGGCCGCGGACGAGGTCTTGCGCTCGCCGTAGTTGGCGAAGGCGTACCAGTCGAGGTTCTCGTTGATGTTGTATTGGCTGTTCAGGAACAGGCTGCGCGGACGGCTGTCCGGGTCGCCGTAGCGCTGGGTGAGGGTGCCCCGGCGCGGGCCGGCTTCCGGACGCGGGTCGGGGAAGGCGCGGTTGGTCGGGTTGCGGTTGGCGGCTTCCACGGCCACGCGCACCCAGCCCTTGTCGCCGAGCTTGAAGCCGGTCGAGCCGCGCACGGTGGTCTGTTCGCCGTCGCCCTTGTCGTATTCGCCGTACTGGACTTCGGCCTCGCCGGCATCAAAGCCTTTCTTGAGGATGACGTTGACCACGCCGGCGATGGCATCCGAGCCGTATTGCGCTGCGGCGCCGTCGCGCAGGACTTCGATGTGGTCGATCGCGGCCAGCGGGATTGCGTTCAGGTCGACCGGCGCCGAGCCGCGGCCCTGGGTGCCGTTGACGTTGACCACCGCCGAGGTGTGGCGGCGCTTGCCGTTCACCAGCACCAGGGTCTGGTCCGGCGACAGGCCGCGCAGCTGGGCCGGACGTACGGCATCGCTGGCGTCGGCGCCGACCGGGCGCGGGAAGTTCATCGAGGGCAGCAGGCGCGAGAGGACGGTTGCCAGTTCGCTCGATCCGGTGCTCAGCAGTTCCTTGCTACCGATGACGTCGACCGGCGATTCGGTCTCCAGTGTGCGGCGGTTCAGCGAGCGGGTGCCGGTGACGACCACGGCCTGCATCTCGCCGCCGGCGGCGGGCTGGGCGTTGCTGGTTTCCTGGGCCTGCGCGGCGGGCAGGCTTGATGCGATCAGGCCGAGCGCGAGGAGGGCGCGGGCCGGGTTGGGACGGGAATGCTTGACGCTCATGTTCTTCTTTCGCTATGTTGCGCAGCACCATGGCTGCGGAGGGGCGCGAGCTTAACAGGCTGCCATCGCACACGGAAATAACGATTTGGATTATGTATATGCCCACCCTGGATAAGCGCCAGCTTGCATCCCGTGAATGTGGTAACTTGCCAACTTTGCCTGGATAGCATCCATGTCCCTGCCTCGAACTTCCCTCGCACTCCTCAGTGCGGCTCTGCTTGCCGGCTGCGCTGGCCTGCAGTCCCAACCGGCGCCGCAGTCGGCTTACGTCATCCTCGGCGACGACGGCGCCGCGATCGCCCGCGCCATCGTGACTTCTCCATCTTGCCCGGCCATCGAGATCGACGGCAAAGCCGCAGCGATGGCCGTGCGCTCGCCCTTGTCTGCCATCCCGCTGCGCCCCCAGACCGGGGATGCGAAAGATCGGCCGACGCCGGTATCCTCACCGGTGCAAAGCTGCGAGACGCCGCTGCCTGCGGGCACGCGCAGCGTCAGCGTGGCCGGCCAGCGGCTGCCGCTGCCGGTGCAGGAACCGAAGCGCATCGTGGTGATCGGCGACACCGGCTGCCGCTTGAAGGGCAAGGAATTCCAGGACTGTAACGATGCGGAGGCCTTTCCCTTCGCCAGGGTGGCTGCCAGCGCGGCCGCCTGGAAGCCGGATCTGGTGATCCACGTCGGCGACTTCCACTACCGCGAAGATCCATGCCCGGCCGATCGCCCCGGCTGCGCAGGCAGCCCCTTCGGCTATGGCTGGGATGCCTGGAACGCCGATTTCTTTGCCCCGGCCCGGACCCTGCTGGCGGCCGCGCCCTGGGTGGTCGCGCGCGGCAACCACGAGACTTGCGTGCGCGGCGGGCAGGGCTGGTGGCGCTTCCTCGATCCGCGTCCGCTGCGTCCGGAAAACAGCTGCGACGATCCGAAGCAGGACGGTATCGGCGACTACACCGATCCTTATGTGGTACCGCTCGGCGGCGACGCCCAGCTGCTGGTCTTCGACAGCGCCAACACCAGCTACAAGGGCTTCAAGGCCGGCGACGTCCGGATCGAGAAATACGCTGACACCTACCGCAAGCTGGAGGCTCTGGCCGGCCGTGCCCGCCACACCATCGCCGTCGACCACCACCCCCTGTACGGTTTCGGCGCCGAGCAGGACAAGAAGACGAATGAAATCCGGCTGTTCGGCGGCGATGCCGGGCTGATCCAGACCTTCGGCGCCATCCAGCCGCGCCTGTTGCCGGCGAACGTCGACGTGCTGCTGTCCGGTCACGTCCACCTGTGGGAGCAGGTCAGTTTCTCGTCCGACCATCCGACGCAGTTCGTCAGCGGCTTCGCCGGCACGGCGGAAGACATCGTCCCACTGCCGGCGACGGTTGCGCCGGGCACCACGCCGGCCCCCGGCGCCATCGTCGAGGCCATGAGTTCCTGGATCGACGGCTTCGGATTCATGACCATGGAACGCCGGGGTGCGGACCGCTGGGACGTGGTGATCCACGACCGTGACGGCAAGGAGCGCAACACCTGCACGGTGGAGGGCCGCCACTCGCGTTGCGCCTTGCCGCAGGTGCCGCGCGCGGCGCAGCGATAACTATATTTGCATAAATATGGTTGCCTGCAATACACGATCTATGTCACAATCGTCTCGTGAGCGGGGCTGCTGAGCTGGATTCTGGCAGTCTTCGCGATCAGCGATGAGGATACTTTGTATCGTTATGCTCCCGGCCCGGCCGGGAGCTTTTTTTCCCTGGTTGCCCGCTCCATCCGTCTCAATCACTCGGAGGAGGGCATATGGACGAGTTGATTTCCGCCGCCGCCCAGCTGGCCTGGCCGCTGGCACTGGTGGTCTCCTGGATGGCCGGCGAACTGGCGCACCGCTGGACCGGCGTTCCCCGCATCAGCATCTACGGCCTGGCCGGCTTCCTGGCCGGTAATCTGGCGCTCAGGGTACAAGGTCCGATCGACCATTCCCCCTATCTGCTGCTGGCCAGCCTGGCCTTCGGCCTCGTGTTGTTCGAACTCGGCTACCGCATCAACCTGCGCTGGCTGCGCGCCAACCCCTGGATCCTGGCGACTTCGCTGCTCGAATCGGGCGCCACCTTCCTCGCCGTCTGGCTGGCGGCTCACTGGTTTGGCGCGCCGCCGATCAGCTGCGGCCTGCTGGGCGCGCTGGCGATGGCGACCTCGCCGGCCGGCCTGGTGCGGGTGCTGAACGAGGAGGGCGCCGGCGGCCAGGTCAGCGAGCGCGCCATGCACCTGGCGGCCCTGAACTGCGTCGCTGCGCTGTTCGTATTTAATATCATCGTCGGCGTGAAGGTGTTCCAGACCTCGGGCGACCTGCTGCATGCGGCCGGCGCCACCCTGCTGGTGCTGGCCGCGTCCGGCATTCTCGGGGCGCTGGCCGGCATGCTGGTGCCGCTGTGGCTGCGCAGCATGGACGGGAAAAATGCCACGCTGACCTTCGCGCTGGCGGTGCTGTTGGTGGTGGCCGTTACCCACGTGTTCAAGCTGTCGCCGGTGTTCGCCGCGCTCTGCTTCGGGCTGGCCGCGCGCCACCGCCGCAGCGCGCTCGGCGTCGCCCAGCGCAATTTCGGCGCCCTCGGCGACCTGCTGTCGGTGCTGCTGTTCGTGTTCGCGGCCTCGACCCTCACCTGGGACCACGTGCAGCAAGGACTGCTGCTGGGCGTGCTGCTGGTGCTGGTGCGGATGTTGGTCAAGGTCGGCGTGTGCGCTGCGCTGGCGCGGCCGTCCGGGGTTTCGGTACGCAAGGGCGCGCTGTCCGGCCTGGCGCTGGCGCCGCTGGCCGTGTTCACGGTGCTGATGATCGAGCAGACCCGGCGCCTGGGCGTCGACTTCAACTACAGCCTGGCGCCGCTGATGGCGATGTGCCTGGTGCTGCAGGTATTCGGGCCGCTGATCACCCAGCGCGCCCTGGCCTGGGCCGACGAGACCCACCAACACAAGGAGATCTGACATGGCGCTGGGACCTTTCGCCGCCTCCGACTCGCTGACCATGGGCGTGGAGCTCGAGCTCCAGCTGGTCAGCCTGTCCGACTTCGACCTCGTGCCGGCCTCGCCCGACATGCTGGACCTGCTGGCGCGCGCGCCTTTCCCGGGCAATGTCACGCCCGAGATCACGCAGAGCATGATCGAGATTAACAGCAGCGTGCACACCGGCCACGACAGCCTGCTGGCCCAGCTGCGCCAGATCCGCGACACCCTGCTGGCGGCCGGCGACCGCTTGAACGTGGGCGTCTGCGGCGGCGGCACCCACGCCTTTCAGCAGTGGTCGGAGCGGCGCATCTTTTCGAAGCCGCGCTTCAAGGAAGTCTCGCAGCTGTACGGCTACCTGGCCAAGCAGTTCACGGTATTCGGCCAGCACGTGCATATCGGCTGCCGCTCCGGCGACGAAGCGATGTACTTGCTGCACGCGCTGAACCGCTATGTGCCGCACTTTATCGCGCTGTCGGGTTCCTCGCCCTTCCTGCAGGGCAGCGACACCAGCTTCCAGTCGGCGCGCCTGAATTCCGTGTTCGCCTTCCCCTTGTCCGGCCGGGCGCCTTTCCTGCTGGGCTGGGACGCCTTCGCCGAGGAATACTTCGAGAAGATGGCCGGCACCGGCATCGTGAAGAGCATGAAGGATTTCTACTGGGACCTGCGTCCCAAGCCGGAGTACGGTACCATCGAGCTGCGTGTCTGCGACACCCCGCTGTCGGTCGAGCGCGCCGCCGCGCTGGCCGCTTATCTGCAGGCCCTGTGCCGTTATCTATTGGAGGGCAACGAACCGGCGCCGCGCGAGGACGACTACCTGGTCTATAACTACAACCGATTCCAGGCCTGCCGCTTCGGCCTCGATGGCACCCTGGTGCATCCGCAGCGCCACGAGCAGGTGCTGCTGCGCGACGACATCCTCGGCACCCTGCGCCGGCTGGAGCCGCACTACGAAGCGCTCGGCAGCGGCGCCGCGCTCGAGCAGCTGCGCCGCGACATCCATCTCGGCAGCGACGCCGACTACCTGCGACTGGCTTTCCGCGAAGGCGGCAGCCGCGAGGCGGTGGTGGACGCGGCGTTGGAGCGCTTCCGCCAGGACCAGCCGGTCCCGGCCTGAAGCACGTGGACTTAGATTTGCTGGGACAGCAGGACCTTGGCGCTGGACTCGTCCGCCTCGAGCAGGGCGATCAGCGCGCCCAAATCCTGCTCCAGGCGTTCCAGCGTGGCCGGATCGAGACTGGACAGGGCATCGGGCAGCACACCGGCAAAGGGCATCGGTGCGGTTTTCAGCACCGCTTCGCCGTCCGGCGCGATGCGCAGGGAGACGCTGCGCCGGTCCATGCCTTCGCGCGCGGCCGTGACCAGGCCGCGCTCGGTCAGGCTCTTGATCAGGTTGCTGGCCGTGGACTGGTGGATGTCGAGCTCGCGCGACAGCTCGGTGACGCCGATGCCGGGGCGGCGCTCGATGACGGACAGCGCCCACAGCTGGGCGCCGCCGACGCCGGCTTCGCGCTCGACCTGGCGGAAGTGCGTCTTGACCGAGTTGAACACGATCCGGAACTGGCGCAGGACGCGGGTCTCGGGTGACGCGACCTCGGCCGCGTCACCTTCTTTTGACGAAAATGATGAGGACATAGGCGAATGATAACGGATAAATCGGTGCCAAGCCCAGCGTCTTGTTGCGAAGATACTGAAAAATGAAAGCGCCGCGCTCGATGAGGGAAGCGATACGCCAGGAACTGGCCGACTGGAAGCTGTGGCTGGCGCGCGCCCTGGTTGTGGCGGCCGCGGTGGTGGCCGGCTTGACGGTGGTCGGTTTCACCTGGCTGGCGGAGAAGGCGAGCAGTTATTTTGCCGCGCTGCGGGCCCAGGCCTGGTGGGCGCCGCTGTTGTGCGCGCCGCTTGCAGCCGCCGTGGTGGTCTGGTACACGCGACGGTTCGCCCCGGGCGCCGCCGGCTCGGGCATTCCCCAGGTGATGGCGACGCTCGAAAAGGAGGTCGGCGAGGCCGAGCGCGGCCTGTTCGTGTCGCTGCGCCTCAGCGTGGCGAAGATCCTGCTGACTTCCGGCGGCCTGCTGGGCGGGCTGTCGCTGGGCCGCGAAGGGCCGTCGGTGCAGATCGCCGCCGGCATCATGCTGCAGGCGCGGCGTTTCATGCCGACCGGCGCGCCGGTCGGCGTCCACGGCCTGCTGGTAGCTGGCGGCGCCGCGGGCATCGCGGCCGCCTTCAATACCCCGCTCGGCGGGGTGATGTTCGCGATCGAGGAGCTGGCGCGCGGGCCGGAGCGGCGCAGCAGCGGCCTGATCATCGCGGCGATCGTGCTGGCCGGCCTGGTGGCGGTGTCGGCGCATGGCAACGGCACCTATTTCGGCGTGATCCACGCGCCCACGCCCGGCCTCGACCTGCTGCTGCCGGGCCTGCTGCTGGCGGTGCTGGCCGGCATCGCCGGCGGCCTGTTCTCGCGTTTGCTGATCGCCTCGCTGTCCGGGCAGTCGCCCGACCCCTTCAGCCGCTTTCGGGCCCGCCGGCCGGTGCTGTTCGCGGCCGGCTGCGGCCTGGCGGTGGCGCTGATCGGCATCGTGACCGCCGGCGCGGCCTTCGGTTCCGGCTACGGCGCCACCCGCATCATGGTCGAGGGCACGGCCGCCATGCCGCCGGCTTATGCCTTGTTCAAATTCCTGGCCACCTGGCTCACGAGCTGGTCCGGCGTCCCGGCCGGCATTTTCGCCCCTTCGCTGGCGATCGGCGCCGCGATCGGCAACGACGTCGCTTTACTACTATACGGCATGCAGATGCCGGCCCTGATCGCACTCGGCATGGTCGGCTTCCTGTCCGCCGCCACCCAGGCCCCGCTGACCGCCTTCATCATCGTGATGGAAATGGTCGACGGCCACGCGATGGTGCTCAGCCTGATGGCCTGCGCCCTGGTGTCCTATGCGGTGGCGCGCGCGATCAGTCCGCCGCTGTATGCGACTCTGGCCGGCTTCCAGCTCGCGCGCCTGCCGTCCAGCCCGAAAGAATAGCCGCGCCTGCCGGTGGAATGCGGCGTGCGCGGGGCCATACCTGCTACCATGGCTTATGTCGAATTGGATAGCGCGCCTCGGCCGCGTCCGTCTGCGGCCACCGGATATCGCCGCCTTGCTCACCCTGCTGGGCGGCGCAGCAGTCGCTTTTGCGCTCGCCAGCGGCCTGCATGAGGCCGAACGCGAACGCGCCCGTGCCGAATTCCTCCAGCGCGCCGAGACCAACTACGCCGCCGTCGCCAACAGTTTCGGCGACGTGCTGGTCGTCCTCCAGGCCAGCAATGCCTTGTTCCAATCGGTAGGCGTGGTCGACCGCGCCCAGTTCGCCGCCTTCGCGCGTCCCCTGATGGAGAGCCATCCCTACCTGGACGCCATGGTGTTCCACCGCATCGTCGAGGCCGACGGCCGCAGCGGTTACGAGGCCGGGCAGGCGCGCCTGCAGCCCGGCTTTCGCATCCGCGAGCGGGGCCAGACCGGACTGGCGCCGGCAGGCGCCCGCAAGCGCTACCTGGTCGCCGAGTACATCGAGCCCATGAACGGCTACCGCGACGCGCTCGGCTACGACGCACTGTCCTTCGCGCCCCAGGCGCGGGCTTTCGAGCGGGCGCTCGACAGCGGCCAACCGGCCGCCAGCGTACTGCTGCCGCTGCTGCAGTACGAGCAGAAGCTGGGCGTGGTGTTCGTCATGCCGGTCTACCGCGGCGGCGTCGTCCCTTTCCAGGCCGCCGAGCGCCGCGCGAACGTGATCGGCGATACCTCGGTGGTGCTGGACGTGGCCGACCTGATGGGACGCAACCTGGCCGGCGCCCGGCTGCTGGGCCGCGCCGGCACGGCGATCGAGCTGGCCGGGATGGGAGAAAAGGGCATGCGCACCGCCTTCCGCTGGGACAGCATGGGCTGGCGCGCCAGTCCGGCCTGGCATGGGTGGCTGGGCGAGGAAATCTTTACCGTTCGCCGCCCCTTCGACGTGGCCGGCCAGCGCTGGGCGTTGCGCTTGTCCGGCCGCTCGACCGACATGGGCAGCGGCGCGGCGCCGCTGGCGGTGCTGGTGCTGGGCTGCCTGCTGAGCGCGGCGCTGGCGGCCTGGGTGCGCACCCGCAGCCGGCGCGCCGGCGAGGTCGAAGCCCTGATCGAGCGCCGCACGGCCGACCTCGAACAGGCGCTCGGCCAGACCAACCTCTACCTGCGCGCGATCGAGGCCAGCGCCAACGTGGTGATGCTGGTGAACGCCCGGGAGCCGGGCTATCCGATCGAATACGTGAACCCGGCCTTCGAGCGCATGCGCGGTTATAGCGCCGCCGAAGTGGTCGGGCGGCGCCTGTTCGACACCGCCCAGCGCGAGCCGGAGCAGGCCCCGGTGGCCGAGCTGCTGCAGCTGATGCGCGAGCGCCGCGAAGGCAATGCCACCATGCGCCTGCTCTGCAAGAGCGGGCAGGAGCTGTACGCCGACGTCTACGTGGCGCCGGTGTGGGAGGGCGAGGACGAGCCGGGCCACTTCGTGATCACCCAGTACGACGTCAGCACCGCCAAGCGCTACGAGGCCGAGCTGGAAGTACGGGCACGCTACGACACGCTGACCGGCCTGGCCAACCGCGCGCTGCTGCAGGACCGCATCGAGGCCGCCATTGCACTGGCCGGCACCGACGCCGCGGTGTGGGTGGCGGCGCTCGACCTCGACCACTTCAAGTACGTCAACGATACCCTCGGCCACAGCGCCGGCGACGAGATGCTGAAGGCGGTGGCAAGCCGGGTCCAGGCCGCCGTCGGCCGCGCCGACACGGTGGCCCGTACCGGCGGCGACGAGTTCGTGCTGGTGCTTCCCGGCCGCGCCGACGAGAGCGAAGCCGCGGCCGCGGTCCAGGCGGTGCTGCAGGCCCTGGCCGAGCCGCTGCGCCTGCACGGGCAGGACCTGGTCATGACGGGCAGCGCCGGCCTGGCGGCCTGGCCGGCGGACGGCATTGATGCCGCCGCCCTGGTCCAGCACGCGGAAGTCGCGATGTACCGCGCCAAGGACCTCGGCCGCAACGCGGTCCAGTTCTATACGCCGGCGATGAATGCGCGGGCGCGCGAGCGGATGGCGCTCGAGGGTGCGCTGCGCAGTGCGCTGAACCACGGCGAGTTCGAGCTGCACTACCAGCCCCAGGTCGACCTGTCGAGCGGCTCGGTGGTCGGACTGGAGGCCCTGATCCGCTGGCGCCACCCGATCCTGGGCATGGTGCGGCCGGACCGCTTCATCCACCTGGCGGAAGAGACCGGGCTGATCGTGCCGATCGGTTCCTGGGTGCTGCGCACCGCCTGCCGCCAGAGCCGCGAATGGCAGCATGCCGGCTACGGCCACTTGCGCATCGCCGTCAACCTGTCGGCGCGCCAGTTCGCCCAGCCCGGCCTGGTGCGCGAGATCGAGCGGGTGCTGGAAGAGACCGGGCTGTCGCCGGGCTGCCTGGAGATCGAGCTGACCGAGAGCCTCATGATGGACGATGTCGAGAGCGCGATCCGGACCATGGGGCAGCTCAAGCAGATGGGGGTGAAGCTCTCCATCGACGACTTCGGCACCGGCTACTCGAGCCTGTCCTACCTGCGCCGCTTCCCGGTGGACGTGCTGAAGATCGACCGCTCGTTTGTCCGCGACATCACCAGCAGCGAGGACGACGCGGCGATGGTCTCGGCCATTATCGAACTGGCGCGCGGGCTGCGCATGCGTGTCATCGCCGAAGGGGTGGAAACCGAGGCCCAGCTCGACTACCTGAAACGGCGCGGCTGCGACGAGGTGCAGGGCCATGTGTACGCACGGGCGGCCTCGCGCACCGAGGTGGAAGCGATGCTGCGGAACGGCCGCCACGTCACGCCGCAGACGGTCATTGCTTAAGCGGTCTGGCGCACCGTGAATCCGCACGCGCTCGGCTATACTTGCGGCGGACATAAACAGGAGCAGGCGGGAACACCACGTGGACGATCACAAGAACAACGAGGAAGAGCAACAAGGACAGGAACAGCGGCCGATGGGCTACCCCGGACCGGACCGGCGGCGCGGCGGCGCGGCGGCGGCGCGGGCACGGGCGCGCTACGCCCAGGTGCGCGCGGGCCTGATGGCGCGGCCGCCGCTGGAACGCTGGCTGCTGATCGGCCTGTGGTCGCTGCTGGCGCTGATCGTGATCTTCGCTCTCTACGTGGCCATGCTGTTCCCGCTGACCCCGGGCATCGAGGACGTCAAGCAGGCGCGGGTCGCGCAGCCCACCGTGGTGCTGTCGGGCGACGGCCGCGAGCTGGCCAGCTTCGAGCAGGGCCTGCAGGAAAAGGTCAAGCTGTCGCAGATCTCGCCCTATGTGATCACGGCCCTGATCGCGACAGAGGACCACCGCTTCTACGACCACCACGGGGTCGACTTCACCCGCATCGCCGGCGCCATGCTGGCCAACCTGAAGGGCGACGCCCAGGGCGGCTCGACCATCACCCAGCAGCTGGCGCGCAACATGTTCCGCGACGAGATCGGCAGCAAGCGCAACCTGAACCGCAAGCTGAAGGAGCTGATCACTGCCTTCAAGATCGAGAACACCTACAGCAAGACCGAAATCCTCGAAGCCTATTTGAACACGGTGCCCTTCCTGTACAACACCTACGGCATCGAGATGGCGGCGCGCACCTATTTCAGCAAGTCGGCCTTCCAGCTCAGCGAAACCGAGGCCGCGACCCTGGTCGGCATGCTGAAGGGGACCGCCTATTACAACCCGGTGACCAACCCGAAACGCTCGCTGGCGCGCCGCAACGTGGTGCTGGGGCAGATGCTGAAGGCCGGCGCCTTCGACGAGAACCGCTTCCGCCAGCTGAGCAAGCGTAAGCTCGGCGTGCGCTTCGCGCGCCAGTCCGAACGCACCGGCAAGGACGACCATTTCACCGCCTATGTGCGCCGCTGGCTGGTCGAGTGGGCCGACAAGAACGACGTCAACCTGCAGCAGGACGGCCTGGTGGTGCAGACCACGCTCGACTACGACCTGCAGCAGGCGGCCCAGCGCGCCGTCGAGCGCCAGGCCGACGCTCTGCAAGCCATCGCCGACGTCGACTGGGCCCATTCCTGGCCGATCAACTCGACCTCGACCCAGACCTATGCCGACATGCGCGAAGAGGTCACGCCCTTCGCCTATTACTGGCAGTCGCACGGCGAACTGCTCGACGCCTTCGTGCGCGAATCCGGCGAATACAAGAAGGCGGTGGACGGCGGCGAGGCGGCGGAAGCGGCGCTCAAGCGCCTGAAGGCCGACCGCGAATTCATGCGCCAGCTGAAGACCGCCAAGTCGCGCCTCGAAGCCGGCTTCGTCGCCATGGACCCGACCACCGGCGAAGTGAAAGCCTGGGTCGGCAGCCGCAGCTTCCAGCGCGAACAGTTCGACCACGTGAACCAGGCCACGCGCCAGCCGGGGTCCACCTTCAAGCCGATCGTCTACGCCGCCGCGCTGGAACGCGGCATCACGCCGGACCATCCCTACCTGGACGCGGTGACCACCATCCGCGACCCCAATGGCACCACCTGGCGCCCGACCGACAACAGCGGCACCACCGGCCGCCGGCTGACCATGCGCGACGGCCTGGTGTACTCGAAGAACACGATCACCGCCCAGGTGATGCAGGACGTGGGCGTGGCGCCCATCGTCAAGCTGGCCCAGGACATGGGTGTGCGCGGCAGCAAGCTGTCCGCCGTGCCTTCGATCGCGCTGGGCACCAGCCCGGTGACCCTGCTGGAAATGGTCAGCGCCTATTCGACCATCGCGGCCCAGGGCGAGTACCGCCGCCCGGTATTCGTGCGCAAGATCAGCGACCGCGACGGCAATGTGATCGCCGATTTCGCCAGCCAGACGCCGCAGCGCGTGCTGTCCCAGGCCTCGGCGGTGACGCTGATCGACATGATGCGCGGCGTGATCAACCGCGGCACCGGCACCGCCGTGCGCACCCGCTTCGGCATCGGCGGCGACGTCGCCGGCAAGACCGGCACCACCCAGAACAATGCCGACGGCTGGTTCATCATGATGCACCCGAACCTGGTGGCCGGCGCCTGGGTGGGTTTCAACGACAACCGCGTGACCATGCGTTCGAACTACTGGGGCCAGGGCGGCCACAGCGCGATCCTGCTGGTGGGCGACTTCTTCAAGGCGGCGCTGGACGGCGGCAAGCTGCCCGCCGACGCCGAGTTCCCGAACTTCCACAAGGCGGAGCCGGTGGTGCGCCACGAGGAACCGGAAGAGGACATGGAAGAGGGCAGCGACATGCAGCAGGAGGGCGGCCCGCCGGCCGACCTGCCGCAGTCGCCGCCGGAACCGAAACCGGAGCCGGAAGAGCAGCCGCAGCAACCGCAGGATACCGGGGTGCGGTTCCCGAACGACGCGTAGGGTGGGCACCCCTGTGCCCACGTGCGACGCCCATGCCGGCGTGGGCACGGGGTGCCCACCCTACATTACAAGATCGGCGTCCCGCCGGTGACCGCGATCCGCGCGCCGGACACGTAGCTGGCTTCGTTCGAGGCCAGCATCACATACACCGGCGCCAGCTCGGCCGGCTGGCCGGCGCGCTTCATCGGCGTCTGCTGGCCGAAGCTGGCCACCTGGTCGGGCGGCATGGTCGACGGGATCAGGGGCGTCCAGATCGGCCCCGGCGCCACCGAGTTCACGCGGATGCCTTTTTCGGCCAGCAGCTGGGCCAGGCCGGCCGTGAAGTTGGCAATCGCGCCCTTGGTGGTGGCGTAGGCCAGCAGGGTCGGCTTCGGGTTGTCCGAGTTGATGGACGTCGTGTTGATGATCGAGGAGCCTGGGCCCATGTGCTTCACCGCCGCCTTGCAGATGTAGAACATGGCGTCGATGTTGACGGCAAAGGTGTGCCGCCATTCCTCGTCCGCGATGTCTTCGATGGCTTCGTGGCTCATCTGGAAGGCGGCGTTGTTCACCAGGACGTCGATGCGGCCGAATTCCTGCACCGCGCGGTCGACCAGCGCGCGGCAGTGCGCGGGGTCGGCCAGGTCGCCCGCCACCAGCACCGCCTTGCGGCCGGCTTCCTTTACCAGGCGCTCGGTTTCTTTCGCGTCTTCGTGTTCGTTGAGGTAGGAGATCAGCACGTCGGCGCCTTCGCGCGCGAAGGCCAGGGCGACGGCGCGGCCGATACCGCTGTCGGCGCCGGTAATCAAGGCCTTTTTGTCGGCCAGCCGGCCGTGGCCGACGTAGCTGGATTCGCCGTGGTCGGCTTTGGGCGTCAGCAGGGCCTCGGTGCCGGGCGGGATCTGCTGCGGCGTCTGTTCCTGGGCCTTCTGCTGGTTCTGCTGCTGCGACTGCTGCTTGGACATCGTGGGCCTCCATCGATAGCGTGGGCCTGCGATTCTAGGTCGGCCGGGCGGCGGGCGGCGCCCGGCTGCCGCCCGGAAAGCGGCTCATTGTGCCGCTCAGTGAGCAGGCCTTGCCTGCGCGGTGCCGCAGCCGTCCGGCCGTTTCACCCCGACCGCATCGTTGGCCGCACGTTCCGGCCCGGCTGCATCGTTCAGCACCAGCTGTTGGGGCCGCGGCGCGGTCGAGATACCGAGCTCGCGGCACAGCGCCATCGCCTCCAGCAGCACTTCCTGCTGGGTTTTCAGGAACAGGCTGTAATTGGCGTCGCTCAGGTTGTAGACGATGTCGAACTCGATGAAGTTCTGGTCCAGCACCGTCAGGTTCACGTGGTCGAGCTTTACCTTTTCCTTGGCCTCGATGATGGTCGAGAGCCCCGGCGGCACCTTTGCCGCGAGCTCGGGCGGCGTGGCCGGGTTGATGCGGAGCGCAAACTGCACGCGCCGGGTGTTCATGCGCTTGAAGTTGTGGACCGTCTTGCGCAGCAGCTCGGCGTTGGCGATCACGATCTGCTCGCCGGACAGGGCGCGGATGCGGGTCGTCTTCAGGCCCACGTGCTCGATGGTGCCCGAGAATTCCGGTACCGAGATCGAGTCGCCGACCTCGAAGGGCTTGTCGATCGCGATCGACAGCGAGGCGAACAAATCGCCGAGGACGTTCTGCACCGCCAGCGCCACGGCAATGCCGCCGATGCCCAGGCTGGCCACGAAGGTGGTCACGTTGATGCCGAGATTCGCCAGCATCGCCAGCAGGAACACGGTCCAGACGCTCCACTGCAGGGCCCAGATCATCAGCGTGTGGGCCACCGTGACCTGTTCGTTTTCCTTGCCCTTGCCGTGGATGCGGAAGTAGCGGCGCGCCGTCACCGCGATCGCGCGGTGCAGCCACAGGGCCAGCTGGGCGCCGAGGGTCACGAACCACAGGTGGCCGACCCGCACGTCCCAGGGCGGCGGCAGATCCAGCACCGAGACGCCGATCAGCAGCGAGGTCGCCAGCACGGCCAGGTTGCTGGTGCGCGCGAGGGTATGGCGCAGGACGTCGACGATGGGGCGCTGGGCGGACTCGCCCTCCAGCTTGTCGAGGCGGCGCCGGAACAGCACCACGGCGCCGTGGATGAGGATGAAACTGAGGACTGCGGCGCCGACGGCGAAGGCGGCGTTGGTCCAGCTGATGTCGAGGGATGTGAAATAGCCGCGGATATCCATTGGGCTCCTTTCAGAAAGCGTGGGGCGAGGGAAGGCTGCGGGCAGGGCGCCCGAGCACGGACCGCGCGGTCCGGCGTGCGCAGCCGGCAGACGCTATGCGCCGCCGGGCTGCGTGGCTTGCAGGTCGGCGCCCGACAGCAGCGCCGCGGGATAGTGCTGGCTCAGTGCTTGGTCCGCAGGTGCTGACGGACGGCGTCGGCGCTGTTGCCGGCCTGTTTCACGGCCTGCTGCAGCTCCTCCTCGGTCACGCCGAGCGCCTTGGTCCAGTACTGGATCTCATGCCTCTCGTGCAGGTTGATGCGGGCGCGGTCCTGCTGGCCGCGGTTTTGCAGATTGTCGGACATGGTGCCTCCTATATTCACGAGTACATGCTCAGGATGCCAGCGGCCGGGGCCGTATTCCGTTCGCTGCCTCACCTAAAGCAACAGATTTTCTTCTGTAAAAAATTCCCATGCGTCAGCAATATGCCTTGATCGCGATCAGCAAACCCATCAATACACGCATGGTTGGGCGAGCCCGGCCGTAGGATTGAAGCGTCTTCTGCACCAGATTGGTGCGAATCGGCAACAATTCCACACCGGAGGCAGCCATGAAGCATCGTCATCTCCTTACAGCCCGCCGGACCGCGCTCGCGCTGGCGGCTACCAGCTTCCTGCTCTCGGCCTGCCAGCTGCATGGCGGCGGCAGGGTCGACCAGTTGAACGACCTGCGCGGCCCGACCCAGGACCTGCGCGTCGAACTGCGCGAAGGCACCAACATGGCGGCCTCGCCCTCGCCGGACGGCAAGCGCATCGTGTTTTCGGCCCAGGGCGCGCTGTGGGTGATGCCCGCCGGCGGCGGCACTGCTACCCGCATCACCGACTGGCACCTGGAGCCGACCGCGCCCGTGTGGTCCCCTGGCGGCAAGCGCATCGCCTTCCAGAACTACGCCCCGGAAGGCAATTACCATATCTGGACCATAGCTCCCGACGGCCGCCATGCGGAAGAGCTGACCACCGGCGCGAACGACGACCGCGAGCCGGCCTGGACGCCGGACGGCAGCGCCCTGGTCTTCTCGTCCGACCGCAGCAACGACGGCCAGTACAAGATCTGGACCGTGCCGGCGGACGGCGGCCCGCCGCAGCAGATTACCACCGGCCCCGGCGCCGAAAGCAATCCGGTGGTGTCCCCCGACGGCAGCACGCTGGCTTATGTGGACGGCACCAACGTCGTGACGCGGCCGTTGGCCGGCGGCGCCCCGGCCATCGTCGCCCCGGGCACGGCGCCGGCCTGGACCCCGGACGGCACCGGCCTGGTCTACCAGAACGCCGCGCGCCAGCTGGTGGTCCGCGGCACGGAGGTCACGAGCGGCGAAGACATCTTCCCCTTCCCGGTGCGCTTCCTCCCGGACGGGCGCTTCCTGTACACCGCCGACGGCCATATCCGCGTGCGCGACGCCGCCGGCGCCGGCCCCACCGACGTCGCCTTCCGCGCCGAACTGCTGCTGCGCCGCCCGGTCTTCGCACACCCCAAGGACCGGAACTTCGACAACTTCGGCCAGCGCAAGGTACAGGGCATCAGCGCGCCGGTGCTGTCGCCGGACGGCCAGAGCATCGCCTTCGTGGCCCTCAACGACGTCTGGGTGATGCGCATCGGCGACGTGCCGCGCCGCTTGACCAATGACCGCGACCGCGACATCAGCCCGCAGTGGACCGCGGACGGCAGCGCCGTCTACTTTTCGACCGAGCGCGGGAACGCCGGCCAACTGGCGGTCGACAAGGTGAACGTCGCCACCGGCGCGCGCACCCGGCTGGCGGCGATCCCGGGCCGCTCGATGGCGCTGCCCAAGCTCTCGCCGACGGGTGACCGGATCGCGTACACGACCCTGTCCGGCCAGCTCGAGGTCTGGAACCGCGCCACCGGCAGCTTCCAGGTGATCGCGCCGCCGGTCGGCAGCCAGGTCAGCACCCCGCAATGGCTGCCTGACGGCCAGCACATCCTGCTGGTCGACAACGAGCGCATCAACAACCGCTTCCGCGAGGGCTACAACAAGCTGCGCGTGATCGACCTGGCCACCGGGCAGGGCCGCTTCTACGCGGTCGCGCCAAGCCCGCGCCAGATCTCGGAACGCGACGAGGGCGCGGCCGTGCTGTCGCCGGACGGCACCCGGGTCGCCTTTATCATGGACTCGCTGCTGCACGTGATGCCTTTGAATACCGACGGTTCGCCGTCCGGGCCCGCGCGCCTGCTGAGCAGCGAGCCGGCCGACCTGCCTTCCTGGGGCGGCAACAACACGCTGCTGTACAAGTCGGCCAACCGGATCCGCGTGATCAATGCCGACGGCAGCGGAAGGTGGAGCGAACCCGGCGATGTGCCGGTGAGCCTGCAGTGGCGCCAGGCGGTGCCGAGCGGCTCGACCCTGATCCGCGCCGGCGCCCTGTGGGACGGCCTGGCGCCGACCCTGCGCTACGACGTCGACATCCTGGTGAAGCAGAACCGCATCGCCTGGGTGCGGCCGCACCAGGCCGGGTCGGAGTCGCAGGCCGAGCGCTACATCGACGCCAGCGGGCTGACGGTGATGCCGGGCCTGATCGAAACCCACATCCACCCGCTCACGCTGTACCAGGGCGGTCAGGTGGGGCAGTGGCTGCCGCTGATGCTGTCCTATGGGCTCACCACGGGGCAATCGGTGGGCGGGCCGCTGCACCAGAGCATCGAGCTGCGCGAATCGCTGGAGTCGGGCAATCTGGTGGGGCCGCGCCTGTTCGTCTCGCCGCCGCTGTGGGAAGGCAACCGCCTGTTCTACCACTTCGCGCGCACCCTGCGTACGCCGGCGGTGGCGGAGCTTGAGGTCGCCAAGGCCAAGGCGATGGACGTCGACTTCATGAAGTCCTATGTGCGCGCGCCGATCCCGATCATGAGCCGCATCGCCCAGGGCGCGCTGGACCTCGGCGTCCCCAGCGGCACCCACCCGATCGAACCGGGCGCCGCCACCGGCATCGCCGGCACGACCCACCTGAGCGCCACCCAGCGCATGGGCTACAGCTGGTCGAAGTCGGCGGCGCGCGCCATTACCTACCAGGACGCCTACGACACCTACGGCAAGGGCAGCTTCCACCTGATTGACACCTTGTTCTCGGCGGCCGCGCTGGCGGGGCTGGACCCGGGCATCGTCACCGATCCGCGCTTCATCCTGGTGCCGCCGAACTTCGTCCCCGGCCTGCAGAACGCGACGCCGCCGACCCCGGCCCAGCTGGCCGGCATCGTCAACGACGCCACCCAGCAAGCCAAGGTGGTGGCGGCAGGGGGCCTGGTGGCGAACGGCACCGACTCGCCGCTGGTGGTGCCGGGCATCCAGCTGCACTTGAACCTGCGCGCCGCCGGCATGGTTCTCGGTAACTACACGGCGCTGCAGACCGTGACCATCAATGCCGCCAGGATGGCGCTGGTGGACAAGGATCTCGGCTCGGTGGAGCCGGGCAAGCTGGCCGACTTGATCGCGGTACGCGGCAATCCGCTGAGCGACCTGCGGGCCGCGGCGGCAGTGGAGGTGGTGATGAAGAATGGGCGGGCCTGGACCCAGGCCGAGATCCTGGCGCCGTTCAGGACGCCGGCGGCGCTGGCGGCGCGGGTTGACGCGCTGTCGGCCTACCAGGCGCGCTGCCGCAGCCATCCGGCTGAGTGCGCGGAGGATGGCCAGCATGCCGATTGAGCCTTGTTGGTAGCCGGTTCCCGTTCGAGGCGCGGGAACCGGTTTCACGCCCGTGGCCCTGCGGCCGCGGGTTCTTTTCGTCAACCATAATTTGCAACTAACCCACAAGCGCCGGCAAACAAACAAAACCCCGCATCCAGGGCAGGCGAACGCCGTCGATCTCGCGGCGGGCACCCGTTTGAGGTACCCTAATGCCATTCGCACAATAAGCGCACAATAAGGAGAAAAAGATGAGCAAGCCCTACGAAACCGCCCAGCCCGAGCGCAGTGCCGTCGACGCCATGGCCGGCGTGGTAGCCGTCGACTTCGGCACCAACTGGTGCGGCTACTGCAAGGCCGCCGAGCACGACATCGACGAAGCCTTGAAGGACTTCCCGGCCGTAAAACACATCAAGGCCGAGGATGGCCCGGGGCGCCCGCTGGGCCGGTCCTTCCGCGTCAAGCTGTGGCCGACGGTGGTCGTCATGAAGGACGGGCAGGAAGTCGCGAGGGTAGTGCGCCCCGCCGATGCGAAGGAGCTGAAGGACGCGCTGGCCCAGGCAGGCGCCGCATGAGCGCGGCCGAACCGCAAGCGGTGCGCGCTGCCCGGAACCGTCCGGCGACGGTCCTGTTTGCCAGCCTGATCGGCACCACCATCGAGTTCTTCGACTTCTATATCTACGCCACCGCCGCGGTGCTGGTGTTCCCGAAACTGTTCTTCCCGGCCGCGGATCCGGCTGCCGCCACCTTGCAGTCGTTGGCGACCTTCGCCATCGCCTTCTTCGCGCGCCCGGTGGGCTCGGCCGTGTTCGGTCACTTCGGCGACCGCATCGGGCGCAAGGCGACCCTGGTCGCCGCGCTGCTGACGATGGGCGTTTCCACCGTCCTGATTGGCCTGCTGCCGACCTATGCGAGCATCGGCACCTTGGCGCCGCTGCTGCTGGCGCTGTGCCGCTTCGGCCAGGGCCTGGGGCTGGGCGGGGAGTGGGGCGGGGCGGTGCTGCTCGCCACCGAGAACGCGCCGCCGGGCAAGCGCGCCTGGTACGGCATGTTCCCGCAACTGGGCGCGCCGCTGGGCTTCTTCCTGTCCGGTTCGACCTTCCTGCTCCTGTCGCAGACCTTGAGCGACGCCGACTTCTTCAGCTGGGGCTGGCGCGTGCCCTTCCTGGCCAGCGCGCTGCTGGTGATCGTCGGCCTGTACGTGCGTTTGAAGATTACCGAGACGCCGGACTTCCAGAAGGTCCTGGAGCGCAACGAGCGCGTGCGCCTGCCGGTGGCCGCGGTGTTCAAGTCGCATCCAGGCGCGCTGGTGCTGGGCACCCTGGCCGCGATGGCGACCTTCGTGATCTTCTATCTGATGTCGGTGTTTGCCCTCAGCTGGGGCACCACCGCGCTGGGCTATTCGCGCCAGCAGTTCCTGTTGCTGCAGCTGTTCGCGATCCTCTTCTTCGGCCTGACGATTCCGGTGGCCGCCGTGCTGGCCGACCGCTTCGACCGGCGACGCGTGATGATCGGCGTGTCCGCGGCCATCGCCGTATTCGGCCTGGCTTTCGGCCCGATGTTCGGCTCCGGTTCGCTGGCCATGGTGACGCTGTTCCTGGTGCTGGGCGAGTGCCTGATCGGCATGACTTATGGGCCGCTCGGCACCTTGCTGTCGGAGATGTTCCCGGCCGAAGTGCGCTACACCGGCGCCTCGCTGACCTTCAACCTGGCCGGCATCCTGGGCGCCTCGCTGGCGCCGTATGTGGCAACCTGGCTCGCGACCAATCACGGCCTGGGCACCGTCGGCTGGTATCTGAGCGCGGCTGCGCTCATCAGCCTGGCGGCATTGCTGCCGGTGAAGTCCGCAAAGGAGGAGTGACTATGCTGAGGGGAGGCTGTTCCTGCGGCGCGGTGCGCTACGAAACGGCGGCAAGGCCTTTCCACCGCACGCTATGCCATTGCGTGGACTGCCGCCGCGCGGCGGGTGCGCCGGCGGTGGCCTGGTTCTCGGTGCCGGCGGCCGCACTGCGTTTCACGAAGGGGACACCGGCGACGCACCGCTCCAGCCCGCAGGTCGAGCGCAGCCACTGCGGCGTCTGCGGGACCGCGCTGGCCTACCGCAACGACGCCTACCCGGAGGAAGTCGACGTCACCACCTGCAGCCTCGACGATCCCGCCGCGGCCGCGCCCCAGGACCATACCTTCGCCTCGCAGCGGCTGGAGTGGATGCGGGTCGACGATGGTTTGCCCGTGTATCCGCGCAGCCGCGGCGAAGGCGTGCCGGCTTAGAAGGAGTAGACCAGGGTCAGCGAGGTCTGGGTATCGGTGTTCTTCTTGTCTTCCGGGACCTTGCTGTCGCTGCGGGCGCTGAATGCCGCCTTCATCTGCATGGTGCCGTTGATCTTGGTGCTGAGCGAGGTTTCCGCCACCGTGTGCGTGTTGGTGGTGCCGCGTTCGACGCTGACGGTCTGACTGAAGGCGGCAGACGGGCTGACCCGCCAGCGCAGCTGGGCCGCGCCGCGCACCGTCATGCCGGAATCCTGCTCGCCCGCCGCGCTCTCGCCATGGAAGTAGCCCGGACCGATTTCGACGTCGACGGTCTTGTCCTCGCGCTTCATGAGCTGGGTGCCGTAACCGACCGCCAGGGTCGAGTAGCGGGTGTAGGCGCCGAACTTGTCGTTGACGTGGGAGCCGAGCACGAAGGCGCGGTTGCCGTCTTCCAGCAGCTTGAACGCGGCCTTGGCGGAGACTTGCCAGCGTTCGGCCGAGCGGTTCCGCGTACGGGTGCCGTCGGCATTGGCCACTTCGTCTTCCTTGAAGAAGCCGCTGAAGATGTACTCGTTGCTCCAGTTGCTCATCTCGTGGCGGGCGTCGATCTTGCCCGTTACCGAGGTGCCGGTGGTGTTGCCGGAGGTGCTGATGGCGCCCAGCTCGGCGGAGGTAAACCAGTTGCTGCCTTCCGGAATTGCGATGGTCGGCGCTTGTGTGAAATACGTGGACGACGGCGTGGTATCCGCGAAGTCGTCGGGCGCGGCGCTGGCGGCGCCGCTTGCGCAGGCAAAGGCCAGCGCCCAGATGATCTGAGATTTCATGAGCATCCCGTGGTTCAATGGATGGCCCGACATTCTAAACCAAAGCGGATCGTCAAACTCATCAAACCGGCTTTTTTTGCGACACGGAAGCATCAAAAGATAATGTAATTGTAAATTCATCATTCATTATGTTTGCAATTCAAGCTTCTACCCGCCTAGAATTGACGGGTTTTGCCGGACATACCGGCATGTATGTATAAGGGACGGACCTTGATCAGGCTAGTCATCGCCGACGACCACGAATTGATTCGCGAAGGGATCAAGAAGCTCGTGCGCCACTGCGCCGACCTGAAGGTGGCCGGTGAGGCGTCCGACCTGAAGCAGACGATCGCCCTGGTGGCCCAGGTGCATCCCGACCTGCTGGTGCTGGACATCAGCCTGCCCGATGCCGACGGACTCGACGGGCTGGCGGAGTTGCGCCGCCACTTCCCGGACCTGCACGTGCTCATGCTGAGCGCGCACCCCGAGGAACGCTATGCGCTCGCCGCCCTGCGTGCCGGCGCCCTCGGCTACGTGTCGAAGGCAAGCGGCTCGGCCGAGTTGCTCGAGGCCCTGCGCCGGGTCGGGGAGGGCACGCGCTGGCTGGGCCCGCGGGTGTCCGCGCTCCTGATGCAGGAGGCGAGCTGCCCGCAGGCCGCGCCGCCGCACCACCTCTTGACCCCGCGCGAAGGCGAGATCGTCGCCCTGATCGGCGCCGGCCTGCAAATCAAGCAGGTTGCCGCCGAGCTCGGCATCAGCATCAGCTCGGTCAACACCTACCGCACCCGCATCTTCCGCAAGATGGGCCTGTCCACCAACGCGGCACTGATCCGCTACGCCTTGCGCCACGGCCTGGCCGGCTGATTATTGCGTTGCCAGTCGGCAACAATGTGAACCGACGCCTGTCGTTAAATCTGCGACAGCAAGCCTTCCGATTTACGACACCGCGAATGGCGGCTGCATCCGTCTCCCACTATGAGAGATGGCCTGCGAACGCCTGCGCCGGCGGCCTGCTGCCACCCTCGTCAATACGCCGGACAGCCACGAACCCCTCCTGCATGAGTGCGTCACAATGTTATAACTTATCCATCTTGCCTATCGATATTGCAAGTAATCCGGCAAATGAGCACGCACAAGATGACAACGACGCGAGAGAGAGAAATGGCCGTGGAGACAGTCGACATCCTGGTCGTGGAAGACAGCCCGACCCAGGCGCAGCACCTGGCGCGCCTGCTGACGAGCGAACCCGGCTGGCGGGTAAGGATCGCCGGCGACGGTGCGGGCGCACTTGCCGAAGTAGCGCGCCGGCGGCCGAACCTGATCATCAGCGACATCGCGATGCCCGGGATGGACGGCTTTACCCTGTGCCGCACGCTGAAGGACGACCCTGTGTACGCCAACCTGCCGGTGGTCCTGCTGACCAGGCTGGCGAGCCTGAACGACATCGTGCAGGCACTGGAATCGGGCGCCGACAGTTTCGTGCGCAAGCCCTACGACGGCATCCAGCTGCGCGAGCGCCTGCGCCGCATCCTGCAGGACTGCGCGCTCGGCGCGCCCGACCGGCCGCTGGAATTCATGGCGGCCGAGCGGCGCCAGATCTACGACCTGCTGGTCGCCACCCACGCCCAGGCCCTGCGCATGAATGCCGAGCTGGCCGACCAGCGCTGCGTGCTGGAGCGCTCCTGCCGCTCGCTGGCGATCCTGCACGGGATGGCCGCCGCGCTCAACGAGGCGGTCGGCGAGCAGGCCGTGGCCGAGGCCGCGCTGAGTCATCTGCTGGCCCTGCCGGGGCTGGCCGGGGCCGCCGTCTGCGCGGTGGAGCCCGACGGCGCCGTCCGGCCGCTGGCCGCGCGCGGCATGCCGGCCAGCCCTTCGATGGGCCTGCAGCTGCTGCGCCTTCCTTTGATGGTTCAGCAGCGCAAGGTCGGCGTGCTCGAGCTGCTGCCGGCCGGCCCGGCGCTGGCCGAGGCGGAACGCTCCCTGCTCGACAGTGCCGCCACCCAGCTCGCTTCCGCGCTCGAACGCGCACGCCTGTACGCCTGCATGGAAGCGCTGGTGGTCGAGCGCACCGATGCCCTGCGTTCCGAGCGCAACCGGCTGTCGGCAGTGGTCGACACCGCCGGCGCGCTGGTGGTGCTGGCGGCGCCCAGTGGCCACATCGTCATGTTCAACCGCGCCTGCGAGGAAGCGCTGGGCTGGAAAGCGACCGAAGCGATCGGCCAGCCGTGCTGGGAAGTGGTGCGCCGCGTCGACGACGAGCTGGCGGTGCGGCGCGTCTTCCAGCACCTCGACGGCATGCCCCAGACCTCGCGCATCCAGGGCGAATGGCATACCCGCAGCGGCAGCCCGCGCTCGATCATCTGGACCACGACCCTGCTGCGGCGCGACGACGGCAGCATCGAATACGTGCTCGGCACCGGCATCGACGCCACCGAGCTGCGCGGCGCCGAGGAGCGCCTGCGCTACGTCAGCAACTTCGACACCCTGACCGGGCTGCCGAACCGCCTGCTGCTGCGCGACCGCCTGCGTCAGATGAAGACCCAGGCGCAGGGAGCGGGGCAGGTACTCGGCTTCATGCTCCTGAGCCTGGGCCGGATGCCGCTGATCCGCGAGGCGCTGGGCCCGGCGGCCGAGCAGGCGCTGGTGCAGGAAGCCGCGGCGCGGCTGCGCGCCGTCGCCGGCGCCGATGCCGTGGGCCGCTTCACGGACGGCAGCTTCGCCGTGGTGGCGCTGCGTCCGGTGGCGGAAGACCTGGCCGCCACCGCGCGGCGCCTGCTGGCCGCGGTCGGCAGCCCCTATACCTGGGAGTCCGAGGAACTGCACCTGGATCCCTCGATCGGCATCGCGGTATACCCGAACGACGGTCTCAAATACGACATGCTGGTGAAGGGCGCCGAAGCGGCGCTGCGCCAGGCGCTGGAGAGCGTCGGCCAGCGCTATGCCTTCTACCGCCCGGAATTGAACCAGGGCGCGAACGACCGCTTCAAGCTGGAAAGCGCGCTGCGCCGCGCGATCGAGCGCGAGGAACTGGTGCTGCACTACCAGCCGCAGGTCGACCTGGCCAGCGGCCGCATCGTCGGCGCCGAAGCCCTGCTGCGCTGGCGCCATCCGGAGCGCGGCCTGGTCTCGCCGGCCGTGTTCATTCCGCTGGCCGAAGAGACGGGCCTGATCCTGCCCATGGGCGACTGGGTGCTGCGCGCCGCCTGCGCCCAGCAGCGTCTATGGCGCGACGCCGGGCTGCCGCTGGTGCCGGTCTCGGTCAACCTGTCGGCCCACCAGTTCGACGACCAGATCGTCGGCACCGTCGGCCGCGTCCTCGAGGAAAGCGGCATCGAAGCACAGCTGCTGGAACTGGAACTGACCGAGAGCGCCTCGATGGCGGACGCCGACAAGAGCGTGGGCCTGCTGGCCCAGCTCAAGAGCATGGGCGTGAAGCTGTCGATCGACGATTTCGGCACCGGCTTCTCGAACCTGAATTACCTGAAGCGCTTCCCGGTCGACAAGCTGAAGCTGGACCAGTCCTTCGTCGCCGACATCCTCGGCAGCGGCGACGATCTGGCCATCTCGCGCGCCGTGATCGCCATGGCGCACGGCCTGCGCCTGACGGTGGTGGCGGAAGGGGTGGAGGAGGCCGGCCAGCTGGCCCTGCTGGCCGAGCATGGCTGCGACGCCATGCAGGGCTATTACTTCAGCAAGCCGTTGCCGGCCGAGGACTTCGGCAGGATGCTGCGCGACGGCGTCACGCTGGACCTGGCGCCGCTGCTCGAAAGGCAGACGGCGCCGGCCTGAATATCGCCGGCGAGTCGCCTCAGGTTCCGATGTAGACGATCTTGAAGGCGAACAGCGCGGCGATCACCCAGACCACGGGCGCCACTTCGCGCGCCCGGCCGGTGGTCAGCTTCAGCACCGCATAGGTGATGAAGCCGAAGGCGATGCCCTCGGCGATCGAGTAGGTGAAGGGGATCGTCAGGGCGGTGATGGCGGCCGGTATCGCCTCGGTGGTGTCGCCCCATTCGATGTCGCCGAGGTCGCGCAGCATCAGGCAGGCCACGAACAGCAGGGCGGGCGCGGTCGCGTAGGGCGGCACCACGCCGGCCAGCGGCGCGATGAACAGGCAGGCGAGGAACAGCACGGCCACCGTCAATGCCGTCAGGCCGGTACGGCCGCCGGCCTGTACGCCGGACGCGGATTCGAGATAGGCCGTGGTGCTGGAAGTGCCCAGCGCCGCGCCGGCGACGATCGCGGCGCTGTCGGCCAGCAGGGCCTTGTTCAAGCGCTCCATCTTCCCTTCGACCAGCAGCCCGGCGCGGCTGGCCACGCCCATCAGGGTGCCGGTGGCGTCGAACAGCTCGACCAGGAAGAACACCAGGATCACGTTCAGGATGCCGACGGCCAGCGCGCCCGGGACGTCCAGCTTCAGGAAGGTCGGCGCCAGCGAAGGCGGCATGGACACCACGTGATGAAACTCGTTCCCGCCGAAGAAGAAGCTGAGGATGGTCACCGCGATGATGCCGATCAGGATCGCGCCGCGCACGCGCAGGCGGTCCAGGGTCACGATCAGCAGGAAGCCGACCATGGCCATGATGGCGCCGCCCTGGTGCAGGTCGCCGACCTTCACCAGGGTCGGTTCGCTGGCCACCACGATGCCGGCGTTCTTCAACGCGATCAGGGCCAGGAACATCCCCAGGCCGACCGTGATCGCCACCCGCAGCGAGCGCGGGATGCCGTTCACGATCATTGCCCGCAGGCCGAACACGGACACCAGGATGAACAGGCAGCCGGAGACGAACACCGCGCCCAGCGCCGCCTGCCAGGGCACCTTCATGCCCAGCACGACGGCGTAGGCGAAATAGGCGTTCAGGCCCATGCCCGGCGCCATCGCGATCGGGTAGTTGGCATACAGGCCCATCACCGCGCTGCCGAGCGCCGCGACCAGGCAGGTGGCGACGAACACGGCTTCTTTCGGCATGCCGGCGTCGCCGAGGATGGAAGGGTTGACGAAGATGATATAGGCCATCGTCAGGAAGGTGGTCAGGCCGGCCAGCATTTCGGTGCGGGCGTCGCTGCCACTCTGCCGAAGGTGAAATAGGCGTTCAAGCATGTTGTTTTCGCGCGTCAGGGAATGGATGACCGAAGCATAACACCACGGGCCAAAAGCGCCACTTCTTGGCTTGCCTGAAAAGTTTTCGATTGACGCTTTACTATGCGGCGCAAATTTTCATTGCCGAGCGGCACCATTGTGACCTCGTTTGCGCCAAAATCGCCTCACTTCATGGATGAGCAGCTGCTCATGCCAGTTTGGAAAGTGGTAACATAGGTGATACAAATTGGCTGGACCAAAAACAGCGAAAGACCTTGCGTCAGTAATATATTAGGCATACCATTCTGATATATCAGAAGCGTCCATCAAGGGCGCGCACCCCAACGCAAGGAGCTAGACAAGCATGACCGCCTTCATGGACAAGGATTTCCTCCTCACCACCGACGTCGCCAGGAAGCTGTACCACGAGGTAGCAGCCGACCTGCCGGTGATCGACTACCACTCCCACCTGCAACAGGGCGAAATCGCGGAACGCAAGAAGTTCCGCAACATCGCCGAACTGTGGCTGGCCGGCGACCATTACAAATGGCGCCTGATGCGCACCGCCGGCGTGGCGGAGGAGTACTGCACGGGCGAGCGCTCGGACAAGGAAAAATTCCTGGCCTTCTGCAAGGTGCTGCCGCTGGCGATCGGCAACCCGATCTACCACTGGAGCCACCTGGAGCTGCGCCGCATCTTCGGCATCGACCTGATCATCAACGAAAAGAACGCGGAAGCGATCTGGGAACAGGCCAACGCCAGGCTGGCCGATATGGACACCTGGAGCATGCTGGAACAGGCCAAGGTCGAAATCGCCTGCACCACCGACGACCCGGCCGACGACCTGCTGCAGCACGCCGAAATTGCACAATCCGCGCTGAAGACCCGCGTGCTGCCGGCCTACCGTCCGGACAAGGCCATGCGCATCAATAACCCGGGCTTTGTCGAGTACGTGGCGCGTCTGGCGGAGGTGTCGGGCGTGAAAATCGGCTCCTTCGCGAGCATGATCGAGGCGCTGGCGAAGCGCGTCGGCTACTTCCACGAGCGCGGCGGCCGCATCTCGGACCACGCCATCGACATCCCGCTGCCGACCGTGGCGGCCACCGCGGAACAGCTGGAAGCCTTCTTCGCCAAGCGCATGAAGGGCGAGCTGCTGTCCGACCTGGAGCAGAGCCAGTACCTGCGCGGCCTGCTGGAGAACATCGGCACCGTCTACGCCAAGTACGACTGGACCATGTGCCTGCACATCGGCGCGATGCGCAACAACAACCAGCGCATGCTGGCGAACCTGGGTCCCGACACCGGCTTCGACTCGATCGGCGACATGACGACCTCGAACGGCCTGGTCGCCTTGCTGTCCGCACTGGACGCCAACGACCAGCTGCCCAAGACCATGCTGTTCAACCTGAACCCGGCGATGAACGAGGTGCTGTCCACCATGATCGGCAATTTCCAGGACGGCAGCGTGGCAGGCAAGGTGCAGTTCGGCCCGGCCTGGTGGTTCAACGACCACAAGCTCGGCAACCTGAACCAGATCCTGGCCTTCGGCAACCACTCGGTGCTGGGCATCTTCGTGGGCATGGTGACCGATTCGCGCAGCTTCGCTTCCTATCCGCGCCACGACTACTTCCGCCGCCTGGTCTGCCGCCAGTTCGGCGAATGGGTCGCCGGCGGCGAGTACCCGAACGACTTCGAAGCGCTGAGCACGATCGTGCGCGGCATCTGCTACGAAAACGCCAAGAACTACTTCAAGCTTTAATCAGAGGCTGCACGTTCATGCAACGAGTAATCTGCATCCACCCGGACGACAGCATGCTGGTCGCCCTGACCGACCTCAATCCGGGCGATGTCGTCACCTGGAACGACGAGAACATCCTGGTCTCGACGCCGGTGAAGACCAAGCACAAGCTGGCGCGCCGCGCCTTCGCCGTCGGCGATGTGCTGAACATGTACGGCGTCCCGGTCGGCAAGGCCACCCAGCCCATCAGGAAGGGCGAGGCGGTCACCACCGAGAACCTGGCGCATTACGCCTCCGAAGTCGAGATCGGCGAGTCGAAGCCCTATACCTGGACCCCGCCGGACGTCGCCCGTTTCGATGGCGCCACCTTCGATGGCGTGGTCCGTGCGGACGGCCGTGTCGGCACCGCCAACTACTGGCTGATCTTCCCGCTGGTGTTCTGCGAGAACCGCAACGTCGAGCACCTGCGCAATGCGCTCGAGCGTCCGCTCGGCTACGCTACCGACGACCTGGCCACGCTGACCTTCCAGCTGCTGGGCGAGGACATGGAAGCGCCGAAGCCGGTGGTTCGTCCCTTCCCGAACCTGGACGGCGTGCGCGTGATCACCCACAACGGCGGCTGCGGCGGTACCCGGGCCGACGCACGCTCGCTGTGCAAGGTGCTGTCCGCCTATGCCGATCACCCGAACGTGGCCGGCATCACCGTGTTCTCGCTGGGCTGCCAGAACGCGCAGATCGCGATGTTCAAGGAAGCCCTCGCCAAACAGAACCCGGACTTCGACAAGCCCGTGCTGATCTATGAACAGCAGCAGTGGGAATCCGAAGAAAAGATGATGAAGGCGGTCCTGCAGGACACCCTCACGAACCTGAAGGAAGCGAACAAGGTCCGGCGTCAGCCGGTGCCGCTGTCGCACCTGAAGATCGGCGTGAAATGCGGCGGCTCGGACGGCTTCTCGGGCATCTCCGCGAATCCGACCATGGGCTATGTGTCGGACATGGTGGTCGCCGTGGGCGGCTCTTCGATCCTGGCCGAGTTCCCGGAACTGTGCGGTGTCGAGGCCAACCTGATCGAGCGCTGCGTGGAAGACGAGGACAAGCGCCGCTTCCTGGGCATGATGCGCGACTTCGAGGCGCGCGCGCTGGCGGTCGGCGCCCATTTCGCCGACAACCCGAGCCCCGGCAATATCCGTGACGGCTTGATCACCGACGCGATGAAGTCGGCCGGCGCCGCGAAGAAGGGCGGCACCTCGCCCATCGTCTCGGTCCTGGACTACGGCGAGCAGACCGACAAGCCCGGCCTCTCCTTGCTGTGCACCCCCGGCGGCGACGTCGAATCGGTGACCGGCATCGTGGCCTCGGGCGCGAACGTGGTGCTGTTCTCGACGGGTCTCGGCACGCCGACCGGCAACCCGATCATCCCGGTCCTGAAGATCTCCTCGAACAGCCGCGTCGCCGCCAAGCTGAACGACCTGATCGACTACGACTGCGGTCCCATCATCGAAGGCAAGCCCTTGCCGGAAGTCGCGCAAGGCCTGTTCGACATGGTCGTCGACACCGCCAGCGGCAAGTACACCTGCAAGGCCGACCGCCTGCAGCAGTACGACTTCATCTTCTGGAAGCGCGATATTTCGCTGTGATTATGCAAGCACTGAAACGCAGCGCGCCTTTCGCGCTGCCCATCAAGATCCTCCAGTTCGGCCAGGGCAACTTCATGCGCGGCTTCTTCGACTGGCAGGTCGACCTCCTGAACGAGCGTACCGGCCTGAATGCCGGCGTGGTGGTGGTGCGTCCGCGCGGCGGCTCCAGCGCGCCGCTCCTGGACGTACAGGACGGCCTGTTCACCGTGCTGGTGCGCGGCCTGAACGAGCAGGGCGCCCCCGTCAAGGAATACCGCACCGTCGAATGCGTCCAGCGCGAACTGGATCCGAACACCATGTACGGCGACTACCTGGCGCTGGCAAGCAATCCGGACCTGCGCTTCGTCGTTTCGAACACCACCGAAGCCGGCATCGCCGTCAACGAGACCGATGGTTTGAACGATACGCCGCCGTCGGCCTTCCCGGCGAAACTGACCCAGTTCCTGTTGAAGCGCTTCGAAGCCTTCGGCGGCGCCAAGGACAAGGGCCTGGTGCTGCTGCCCTGCGAGCTGATCGACCAGAACGGACCCGCATTGAAAAAGGCGGTGCTGCACTTCGCCCGCCTGTGGAAGCTGCCGGAAACCTTCGACGCCTGGATCGAGCAAGCCTGCACCTTCTGCTCGACCCTCGTCGACCGCATCGTCACCGGCTACCCGGCCGCGGACGCCGAACAGATCCAACAGGACCTCGGCTACCAGGACCAGTTCCTGGTGGCGGCCGAGTACTACTACCTGTTCGTGATCCAGGGCCCGGCATGGGTCGGCGAAGAGCTGAAGCTGGCCGGCGCGAACCTCAACGTGAAGCTGGTCGAGGACATCACGCCCTACAAGAAGCGCAAGGTCGGCATCCTGAACGGCGGCCACACCACGCTGGTGCCGGTCGCGCTGCTGGCCGGCCTGGAAGCCGTTGGCCCGGCGGTCGAGGACGAAGGCGTGGGACGTTTCCTGCGCGCGGCCATCGCCGACGAGATCATCCCGGCCCTCGGCATGGACCGCAAGGAGCTGGAAGCCTATGCGGAAGACGTGGTCCTGCGCTTCCGTAACCCGGCGATCCACCACCGCCTGGCCTCGATCGCGTTGAACAGCTGGAGCAAGTTCGCCGCGCGCGTGCTGCCGCAGCTGCTGCGCTATATCGATCTCAACGCGGGCCGCATGCCGCGCCGCCTGGTGCTGGCCCTGGCCGCGACCATGCTGCTGTACCGCGGCGGCGTGATCGAGCTCTCCGACGACAAAGCCAACCTCGATTGGTTCGCCCAGGCCTGGGGCAAGGTCGGCGCCGGCGAGTGGTCGCTGGCCCAGCTGGCATCGGGCTGGCTGGCGAATCGCGCGCTGTGGGGCAGGGACCTGAACGAGGTGCCGGGTCTGACCTATGCGCTGACCGTCGCGCTGGAACAGCTCGGCCGCCAGGGCGTGCGCGAGCTGCTGGCCTGATTAAAAAATAACAAGCAGGAGACGACATGAAAGCAACAGGAATGAAATTCCGTGGCATGCGCTGGTGGATGGTCGGGCTGGTCACGCTCGGCCTGATCGTCAACTACCTGGCGCGCAATACGCTGTCGGTGGCCGCGCCGACCATGATGGCCGAGCTCCACATCGACACCCAGCAGTATTCCTACATCGTGGTCGCATGGCAGGTCTGCTATGCGGTGATGCAGCCGGTGGCCGGCTACGTGCTGGACGCGATCGGCACCAAGATCGGCTTCGCGGTGTTCGCCCTGGCCTGGTCGCTGGCCTGCGCCAGTGCGGCGCTGGCCACCGGCTGGCAGAGCATGGCCTTTTTCCGTGGTCTACTGGGCCTGACGGAAGCGGCCGGCATCCCGGCCGGCGTGAAAGCCACCACCGAATGGTTCCCGGCCAGGGAGCGCTCGGTGGCGATCGGCTGGTTCAACATCGGCTCCTCGATCGGCGCCCTGTGCGCGCCGCCGCTGGTGGTGTGGTGCATCCTGCACGCCGGCTGGCAGACCGCCTTCGTGGTGGTCGGCGCGATCGGCACCGTCTGGACCCTGATCTGGGCGCTGTTCTACAAGCATCCGCGCGACCAGAAGCTGCTGAGTGACGCGGAGCGCGATTACATCCTGTCGGGCCAGGAGGCGAAGCACAGCGACGACGCGAGGAAGGCCGGCTGGCGCCAGATCGTCAGGAGCCGCAACTTCTGGTCGATCGCGATCCCGCGCTTCCTGTCGGAGCCGGCCTGGCAGACCTTCAATGCCTGGATCCCGCTGTACATGGCCACCGAGCGCCACATGAACCTGAAGGAGATCGCCGCCTTCGCCTGGCTGCCTTTCCTGGCCGCCGACATCGGCTGCGTGCTGGGCGGCTACCTGTCGCCGATCATCCACAAGCGCTTCAACGTATCGCTGTTCCAGTCGCGTAAGTGGGTGGTGGTGATCGGTTCGCTGTCGATGGTTGCGCCGGGCTGCGTGGGCCTGGTCGAGAGCCCCTACACCGCGATTCTCCTGCTGTGCATCGGCGGTTTCGCCCACCAGACCCTGTCCGGTGCCTTGTATTCGATCACCTCGGATGTGTTCGGCAAGAACGAAGTGGCAACCGCCACCGGTCTTGCCGGCATGTCCGGCTACCTGGGAGCGACCTTGTTCACGCTGCTGTTCGGCGTGCTGGTCACCCATGTCGGCTACAGCCCGATGTTCGTCGTGCTGGCCGTTTTCGATGTGCTTGCCGCCATCGTCGTCTGGATGCTGGTGCGGGAGGGCACCTCCGGCACCCCGCGTCCACCCTTGAAAGCCGTGCCGACCGTTCCGGCGGCGCACAACCCGTAATTCGTAACAGAAGAGAGCATCAAATGACGCATTTCATCACCAGGAAGACCCTCCTGGCCGCTGCCGCACTGGCCTGCCTGTCGAATGTCTCGATGGCGGAAACCACGCTCGGCGAACTGGCCAACATGAAGGTCGACACCACCATCTACGGTTTCCTCAACGGCCAGCTGGAGTCGGTCCAGGCCCAGGGCGGCGCCACCCCTTACAGCACCCGCGGCCGGGTCTCGGACGGCAATTCGCGCCTCGGCTTCCGCGGCAACATCGGCGTGTCCGACGACCTGAAAGGCGTGTGGCAGCTGGAAGCCGCGCTGAACAACTTCGACCAGGGCGGCGTCAACACCCGCGGCGAGTCGACCACCCTCAGCTCGCGCAACAGCTACGTCGGTATCGAGAGCGCGAAGTTCGGCTCCTTCGTGGTCGGTAACAATGACTCGGTCTACCGCAGCCTGATCGGCTCGGGCGGCGAGTTCGGTGGCAACCTGGGCCTGACCGTGCACGGCCTGGACGTGTGGAACAACACCTCGGCCCAGATGTCGGGCAACTTCGACAGCATCTTCTCGCGCGGCGAAGCGCGCTACAAGAACTCGGCGCACTACCTGTCCCCTAGCTATTTCGGCCTGCAGGTCGGCGCCTCCTACGGCTTCGACGAGAACCAGGAGAGCAACACCAACCGCGGCCGCTGGTCGGTTGCCGCCAAATACACCTACGGCCCGTTCTCGATCGGCGCCGGCTACGACCGCCAGAACAACACCGGCGTCGACACCGATGCGGCAGTGGCCGGTTACGGCTTCCGCACCACCGATACCTCGGGCGTGAACACCAGCTTCGCCAAGGTCATCGGCCGCTACAAGCTGCCGACCAACACCACCATCGGCCTCGGTTTCGAGCAGGGCAAGTACGGCTACGAGGAAACCTCGGTCCCGACCGCCGGCAGCTTCTACACCACCACCACCTTCGGCACCATGAAGCAGAATTCCGTGATGCTGTCCGTGGCCCAGGACATCGGCAAGGCCAGCATCATGGCCTCGGCCGGCAAGCTGTTCGACCTGAAGGGCGCGACCTTCGGCAAGGAAAGCGACTACGCCGCCAACCAGTACTCGCTCGGCGCGATCTACAACCTGAACCGCTACCTGAGCCCCTACGTCTACTACACCAAGATCCGCAACCACGCCCAGCAGAACGTGAACCTGGGCCAGGCGCCGGTGTACAGCAACAACGCCGGCAAGGAAGACGCATTCCTGGCGCCGGGCAACAGCCCGCGCGCCTTCGGCATCGGTCTGATCGCACGCTTCTAAGCAGCTGAATAAAGAGAGACACAAGCAATGAGCAAGCAAGTAATGAATGACGTCCGTCTCGTTGTGCCGATGCTGGCCATCGCCGCATCGCTGGCCGCCTGTGGCGGCGGCGGGGGCGGCGGCTCGGCCGAATCGGCCGTAACCTACACCGCGGGGAGCGTGGTCCAGGTCGGCACCACATCCTACGATCCGGACCTGCCGGCCGAGCCGACGCTGCCGTCGGACACCCAGGTCTGCGCGACCCTGGAAGCGAATCCGAAACTGGTGCGCCGCCCGGACGGTTCGCTGCCGCCGGAAGCGGACCCGAACAAGGCCGGCGTGGGCATCGCCCAGGACCCGGCCGTGATCAACCCCGACCAGGCCCGCATCCAGGCCGCGCTGGACGCCTGCGGCGCCGCCGTCGAAGCCGAAGTCGGCGCGAAGATTGCCGCTGCAGACGCCACCGCCACCGCGGCCCAGAAGGCCGCCGCCAAGCCGAACGTCAACATCGCCGGCGTGTCGGGCGAAGAACTGGCCAAGCCGACCTACAAGGCCAGCAAGTTCGCCGTGCGCCTGGTGGTCAACCCGAAGGGCGGCGACGGTTTCATTTCCGGCCCGCTGACCCTGCCGTCGGGCGTGACCCTGTGGATCGACAAGGGCGTGACCCTCTACGGCACCCGCGACGCCAAGGCCTATGCGCCGAACCTGGCCGGCCCGTACTGCGCCAACACCGCCGTCTCCTCGAGCAAGGCCGGTTCCTCGTCGAACTGCCTGCCGCTGATCGGCGGTAACAACCTGGTCAACTCGGCCGTGATGGGCGACGGTGCCATCGACAGCCGCGGCTACGCCGAGATCGTCACCACGGACAAGCTGTACCCGCTGATGAAGGTCGACATGACCTGCTCGAACACCTACGTGTCCTATGCCAAAGGCCAGCAAGCTACCGACGGTACCGCTTGCGACAACGGCGGCACCGTGGTGAATTCGAAGTCCTCGGCCCGCAACATGACCTGGTGGGACTTGGCCTACCTGGGCAACATGGTCCAGAACGGCACCACCGGCTTCGGTTCGCAGTCGAACTTCCGCATGATGGTCTTCAACTACGCGAAGAACCTGACCCTGTACCGCATCACCCTGAACAACAGCGCCAACTTCCACGTCGTGCCGAGCGGCGTCGATGGCCTGACCGTGTGGGGCGTGAAGGTGCAGACCCCGTCGCTGGCGGCGTTCGCCAACCCGGCCGGCAACGGCAACCCGCTGTACACCGGCGAAGTGTTCAACGAAGACAACGTCAAGAACACCGACGCCTTCGACCCGGGTTCGGCTTCGAAAGCCATCTCGGACTACCTGGCCACCGGTTCCACCGGCAAGTCGGCGGCCAAGATGTCCTTCGACGGCTACCTGAAGAACTTCGTGTTCGCCTACAACTACGTGTCGACCGGCGACGACGACATGGCCTTCAAGGGCAGCCAGAACCCGTCCCCGGCCGGCTCGGGCCTGCCTGGCATCGACGGCAACCGCGACGTCCGTTCGGACCGCAAGCACGGCATGGTCGTGGCGCACAACCACATCTACTACGGCCACGGCATCTCGGTCGGTTCCGAGACCAATGCCGGCGTGACCAACATCGAGGTGTACGACAACTCGTTCTGGGATTCGGAAGAAGGCCTGCGCATCAAGTCGGACTACGCCCGTGGCGGCGAGGTCAGCAATGTTCACTACAAGAACATCTGCATCAAGAACGGCCTGAACGCGCTGCTGTTCACCCCTTACTACTCGACCAAGGCGCTGCCCGCGGCCGGTCCGCTGTTCCCGAACTTCCATGACATCACCATGGAGAACGTGCGCATCCAGGGCAAGACCGCGGTCAAGCTGCAGGGCTTCCAGGCCAACACCGGCGGCTTCGGCAACCCGCAGTACCCGCTGGTCATGAACATGACCAACGTGGTGGCCGACAACCCGGACGAAGTCACGCTGACGACCTCGGACGCCAAGCTGACGGTCAAGGGCGTGAACCTGCCGCTGATCGCCACCGCGGACAACCGCAACGTGATCAACGGCGTGCCGACCAAGGCCGTCGATCCGGCTAAGGTCGTGGACTGCTCGAAAGCCTATGTCGACTTCCCGGCCATTGGCGCGTCGAACTTCTTCGGTTCGACCTGGGATTCGGCGCACTGAGCAAAAGTGCACTGAGCAATGCGGTAAACTGTAGCAACCGAGCCCCGTCTGCCCACCGGCGGGCGGGGCTTTGGTCTTGAAATACGCAGAACATCGAGGAACCTACATGGAAGCACAAACGGTCTACGCGATCGGGGAATGCATGATCGAGCTGCAGCGCAGCGCAGGCGGCACGGGCATGGATTACCGCTTCGGCGGCGATACGCTCAACGCGGCGGTCTACATGTCGCGCCTGCTCGACCCGGCCAAGGTACGCGTGGCCTACGTGACCGGGCTCGGCGTCGACGGCATGTCGGCCGAGATGCTGGCCAGCTGGGAGCAGGAAGGCATCGATACCCGTTGCGTGCAGCGCCTGCCGGAGCGCCTGCCGGGCATCTACATGATCGAGACCGACCCAAGCGGCGAGCGCCGCTTCCATTACTGGCGCAAGGATTCCGCCGCCCGCCACTGGCTCGAAGCGCCGGAAGCGGGCAAGGTGCTGGTGCAGCTGGCCAGCGCGCGCATGGTCTACCTGTCGGGCATCAGCCTGGCGATTTTGTCGGCGGCCGACCGCGAACTGCTGATCTCCGCGCTGGCCCAGTGCCGCGCGCGCGGCGGCAGCGTCGTCTTCGACAACAACTACCGCCCGCGCCTGTGGGAAAGCCCCCAGGCCGCGGCCGAAGTCTACCGCCGCGTGCTGGCCCATACCGACATCGCGCTGCTGACCCTGGACGACGAGCACGCCATCTACGGCCAGGAAACGGCGCGCGACGTGGTCGCCCGCACGCGCGGCTACGGCGTCAAGGAAGTCGTGGTCAAATGCGGCGCCGAGCCCTGCGTGGTATGGGCCGACGGCGAACTGCATGAAGTGGCGCCGGAGCCGGTGCGCGACGTGGTCGACACCACCGCGGCCGGCGATTCCTTCGGCGCGGCCTACATGGCGGCGCGCCTGTCCGGCCAGGATCCGGCAGCCGCCGCGCGCGCCGGACACAGGCTGGCCGGGACCGTGATCCGCCACCGCGGCGCCATCATCGCGCGCGAGCTGATGCCGGCATGAACGCATCGCGCCGCGTCTATCTCTGCCTGCGCCAGCGCATCGTCGAGATGAGCATGCTGCCGGGCGAGCGCGTCGTCGAGCGCGAGATCGCCGAGGAGTTCGGCACCAGCCGCACGCCGGTGCACGAGGCCGTGCAGCGCCTGGCGGACGAAGGCCTGATCGAGGTGATCCCGCGCTCCGGCACCTTCGTCGCCCGCATTCCGCTGGACCAGCTGGAAGAGGCCAACCTGGTGCGCCATGCGCTGGAGACGGCCGTGATCGAGAAGGCGGCCGAGCGCGCTGGCCCGGAAGGCGCTTCCCGGCTGCGTGCGATCCTGGCCGAGCAGGAAGCGGCGATCGCCGCCAAGGATTTCCGCGCCTTCCACCGCAGCGACGAGATGTTCCATGCGGCGCTGACGGAGCTGTCCGGCTATCCCGGCGTGTGGCCGATCATCCTGCAAGCCAAGACCCAGATGGACCGCTACCGTCAGCTGACCCTGCCGCTGGAAGGCCGCATGGCCGGGGTGCTCGAGGAACACCGCGCCGTCGTCGCCGCCATCGAGGCGCGCGATCCGGTGGCAGCGGTGAATGCGTTGCGCGAACACCTCGACCATGTGATGCCGGTGTTGGAAATCACACGAAAACTGCGTCCGGAATTCTTCACAAGCCACCTGAACCAACGCCCCCTACGTTAGAATTGCCGTACGTCAACTAGCACCATCCCGGTGCGCCGCTGTAAAAGATCCATCATGAAAGTATCGACTCGTCTCCTCATTCTCGTTGGCGCAGCGGTTGTCGCGCTCGCCACGCTTGGCGGCCTCGGCCTGACCACCTTGCAGCGCGCCATGCAGCACGACCGCGAAGCGGAAATCACCAATATGCTGGCGATGGGCGAGCACCTTGTCGCCCATTACTACGACGAACAAAAGCAGGGTCGCCTGACCGAAGCGCAGGCCCAAACCGCGGCCAAGGAAGCGTTGACCCAGCTGAACAACGACGGCAAGAGCTATTACTGGGCGCGCACGCCCGAGGGGCTGAATCTGGTGCATCCGAAGCCGGAAAACATCGGCAAGATCGCCCAAGGCGAGACCCTGGACGGCCGGCCTGACGCGCTGGCCTACCGCGAGGGCCTGGCGAAAAACCGCGTGGCCCTGGTCACGGTCAAGGCCAAGCACCCGAAGACCGGCGAGATGGGCGGGAAGCTGCAGGGCGTGATCGCCTTCGAACCCTGGGGCTGGTGGATCGGCACCGGTTTCTTCTCGGATGACATCGACGCCATGTTCTGGAACTCGGCCGGCCGCTTCTCGGCCGTGTTCGTGGCCGCGCTGGCGGCGATCTCGCTGCTGGGCTGGAACGTGGTGCGCTCGATCTCGCGCGTGCTGGGCGCCGACCCGGCCATTGCCGCCGCCATCACCCGCCGCATCGCCGACAAAGACCTGTCGCGCCCCGTCTACCTGGACGGCGCCAGCAAGGACAGCCTGCTGAACGCGATTGCCCGCATGCAGGACGAGCTGTCCGGCACCGTGCGCCACATCCGCGACCACTCGCGCACCATCGCCGAAGCCTCGCATCAGATCGCCGCCGGCAACCTGGACCTGTCCTCGCGCACCGAGTCGCAGGCCAGCGCGCTGGAACAGACCGCGGCGGCGATGGAAGAACTGACCGGCACCGTGCGCCAGAACGCCGAGCACGCGCTGCACGCCAACGAACTGGCCACGCGCGCCTCGCAGGCGGCCGCGGACGGCGGCGCCGTGATGGGCGACGTGGTGCGCACCATGAGCGCGATCGAAGCCTCGAGCAAGCGCATCGCCGACATCATCGGCGTGATCGACGGGATCGCCTTCCAGACCAATATCCTGGCGCTGAACGCGGCCGTCGAAGCCGCCCGTGCGGGCGAGCAGGGCAGGGGCTTCGCGGTCGTCGCCGGCGAGGTGCGATCGCTGGCCCAGCGCTCTGCCACGGCGGCCAGCGAGATCAAGGGCCTGATCGGCGCCTCGGTGGCGGAAGTCGGCAACGGCAGCCGCCTGGTCGGCCAGGCCGGCGCGGCGATGCAGGCCATCGTCGGCGAAATCGGCCAGGTCAGCACCATCATCGGCGAGATCTCCAGCGCGAGCGGCGAGCAGACCCAGGGCATCGACCAGATCAACCAGGCCATCATGGGCATGGACGACGTCACCCAGCAGAACGCCGCCCTGGTCGAGCAAGCCGCCGTCAGCGCGCAGTCGCTGCAGGAACTGTCGCGCGAACTGGCCGAGCTGGTGGCCGTGTTCCGCCTCGAGGACAACTGGGCCGGCAAGCCCGCTGCGGCACCGGAACCGAAGCTGCGCCTGGCTGCCTGATCGTCGCGATTCCTTCCCGAACCCTCGCGTGCCTGGCGGTATGCGAGGGTTTTTTTGCGCCATTTGATAACATGGGGCCTTGTTCACCTTTTACGATTGTCGCCATGCCAAAAAATAAGCGCCCAGCCCCCCGCAAACCCGCGAAACCGGCGGCGGAGGCAGACCACGAGGCGCTGGCCCAGAACCTGGTCGATCTCGCGCTCGAGATCACCGAGGCCGACCCCGAGGACGTGCAGGCGGCTGCACGCCGCCCCCAGAACGAGCAGGACCTGCTGACCCTGGTCCGCCGTTCGCTGCGCCGCAACCATGACGAGGTGCTCTACAGCGCCATCGAAGCCGCGCGCTACACCGATCCCGAGTGCTGCCGCTACCTGCAGGAGCACATCGAGGAAGAGGCCGCGACCCTGCACCTGCGCGACGAGGACGGCGCCGAGCTGGAGATCGACGCCTTCATGATCCCGCTGTTCGTCAGCAGCCAGGGTGGCCTGAAGGCGGAAGAGGTATTCCAGGACGATGCCGCCTTCGAGGAACTGAGCGACAGCTTCCGCCATGCCGGCCTGGCCAGCGCCGACAGCCGCGTGGTGCTGGTGCGTTACCTGTACGACCTCGACGAGGTCGACCACATCGGCTACAGCGGCCTGCAGCAGATGCTGAAGGAAGCCGCGGCCTCGATGCGCAGCAAGAAGCTGGTCGCTGCGCCGGCCATCGAAGCCAGCATGCGCGGCTGGCACGCCAGCGGCTACAGCCCGGACGACGAAGCGATGGAGCTGCGCTTCCTGCTCGGCTTCTCGCTCAAGCACGCCGACGATCCCTTCTACAAGGTGCCGAAGGACGAGGCGGGCGCCGATGCCTACTTTGAAGGCCGCCTGGCACGCTACCGCATGTGGGCCGGCACCATCCAGCCGTTGCTGGCGCGCAGCCTGGCGCCCTCGAACCCGGCGGACATCGAGCTGAACTTCCTCTACCAGGACCTGTTCTACGGCGCCAAGGGGCAGGGCGTGGCCGAGCTGGGCATGCTGGCCACCCTTTCCGAGGTCAACGCCCGCCTGGAAGAGCTGGATGTCGCGCCCGAGCGCATCAAGGCCGTGGTGGCGCCGGTCGACCTGGTCGACCATGCGGCGCTGCGCATCAACCTGTATCCGCTGGACGGCGGCGCGCCGCTGGCCTCGATCGACAAGCCGCTCGACCTGGCGGCCGACCTCGAAACCGAGATGGAGGACTTGTGCGACGGCCTAGGCACGGTCGGGCTGGACGGGATTCTGGTGGCGCGCGGCTTCGACGCCGGCGGGCAGCCGGAGGGCGCCGAGGCTTACCTGAGCGATTAAGGCCCGGCTCCCGGTGCACCTGTTTAGTGCGGGGAAACGACGTTTAGTGCGCCGTATCCCCGCAAATCACCGTTTCCTTCCCCGTAAACACGTTTTTCAGCCCCTTCCGTTCTCCATTTAACACCCCGCGCACGCTTGAGTGCACGATGTTTTTTCGTCGGGTTTTTTCCTGATTAATCGTAGGACTAAACCTACATTTTTGACTGACAGTCACAAGTTCCCTAGGGGCGCAGGGGCCGCCTTGGCCGGTTTTGTTTCTTGTTTTCAATATTGCAATTTGCAAACGAAAATCTTGAGAATTTTGCATGTTACGATTCTCGGGTCCGGCACCCCGGAAACCGGCGCGTCCAAGCGCACAAGCCAGTTACCGGCCGGCTGAATTCCAGATTAACTAGAACGCCCCAAGGCGAAAGGAACTTGTAAAATGCCAACCCTTATCGTGTTTTGCCACCTGCGTTGGGACTTTGTCTTTCAGCGTCCCCAGCACCTGATGACTCGCCTGGCGGAACACTACCGAATCCTCATCGTCGAGGAGCCGGTCTATCACGAAGGGCAGGCACACCTGAAGAAGACGGCCGTCGCGCCGAACATTACGGTGTGCCAGCCGCATACCGCGATCCATGCTCCCGGCTTCCATGACGACCAGATCCCGACCCTGCAAACCCTGCTGGCGGACCTGCTGCCGGAAGGCGAGAAGCCGGTCGTCTGGTTCTACACCCCGATGGCCCTGCCGCTGCTGCAAAGCTTCGAGCCCTCGCTGGTCGTCTACGACTGCATGGACGAACTGGCCGCCTTCAAGAACCCGCCGAAGCAGCTGGTGCAGCGCGAAAGCGCACTGCTGAACATCGCCGACCTGTGCTTCACGGGCGGCCCGAGCCTGTACAACTCGAAGAAGGAGCGCCATGCCAACGCCCACTGCTTCTCGAGCAGCGTCGACGCCAAGCACTTCCAGAAAGCCCAGGACCGTTCGTACAGCCACCCGGACCAGGCCCACATCCCAGGTCCGCGCCTGGGCTTCTACGGCGTGATCGACGAGCGCTTCGACACGGAGCTGATCCGCGAGATGGCTGCCGCCCGCCCTGACTGGCAGATCGTGCTGGTCGGCCCGGTCGTCAAGATCGACCCGGCGCACCTGCCGCAAGCCGCCAACATCCATTACATGGGCCAGCGCACCTACGACGAACTGCCGAAGTTCCTGGCCGGCTGGGACGTCTGCCTGCTGCCGTTCGCGATGAACGAATCGACCAAGTTCATCTCGCCGACCAAGGTGCTGGAGTACATGGCAGCCGAGCTGCCGTCGGTGTCCACCCCGATCACCGACGTCAAGGTGCCTTATAGCCACGTCGTCGAGATCGCGGCAACCCCGGCCGAGTTCATCGCCGCCTGCGACCGCATGCTGGCCCTGAGCGACGAGCAGAAGGCCGATCTGGCGCAGCGCATGCGCACCGTCGTCGCCGGCACCTCGTGGGACAAGACCGCCAACGCCATGCACCAGCTGATCCAGACCACCGAGCCGGGCAACCGCGCCCAGCGCCTGAACGGCGACCTGGCCGACATCGCCGAAGCCGGCGGCAAGGTCAGCACCCTGCCGGTCAAGCAATCGGTAGCGCAGGCCGTCGCCATCGACGACGAGCCGAAGAAAGCCCAGGCCGCCGAATAAGCCGCCTGCGCGCCGCGCAAACCGCCCCGCAGCAATGCGTGGGCGGTTTTTTGCTTTTATGGCAAAATGCGCGGATGTCTATCCTGCACCGCCTGCCTTACGAGTGGCTGATCGGCCTGCGCTATACCCGCGCCGGCAAGCGCGCCAGCCGCAACCGCTTCCTCTCCTTCATTTCCCTGATCTCGGTGGCCGGGATCGCGCTCGGCGTCGCCGCGCTGATCGTCGTGCTGTCCGTGATGAACGGCTTCGAAAAGGAGGTCACGGCGCGCATGCTCTCGGTGCTGGCCCACGTCGAGGTGATGGCCGCCGACGGCTCGATGCCGGACTGGCGCACCATCCAGCAGCAGGCCTTGCGCAATCCCGAAATCGTCGCCGCCGCGCCCTTCGCCGAAGCGCAGGGCATGCTGCTGCGCGAAGACACCATGAAACCGGTGGTGATCCGCGGCGTGCTGCCCGAGGCCGAGGTCAAGGTGTCCGAGATCGCCCAGCAGACCCATGCCCGCAACCTGGCGGCGCTGCAGCCCGGCTCCGCCAACCTGGTGCTGGGCAGCGAACTGGCCCGCTCGCTCGACGTGAAGCCCGGCGACAAGGTGCGCCTGCTGGTCGCGGCTCCGGGCGCTTCCGCGCAGCCGGGCCAGATCTCGACCCGCCAGCAGGTCTTCACCGTGGCCGACGTCTTCGATTCCGGCAACTATCAGTTCGACTCGGCCCTGGCCTTCGTTCACGTGGCGGACGCCGAATCGCTGCAGGGCCTGAGCGCGCCGGTCGGCCTGCGCCTGCGCCTGGCCGACATGTACGCGGCGCCGAAGGTCGCGGTGGAGCTGGCGCGCGGCCTCGACCAGCGCTTCTTCGTGCGCGACTGGACCCGTGTGAATTCGACCTGGTTCGCCGCCGTGCAGTCACAGAAGCGCATGATGTTCGTAATCCTGACCATGATCATCGCGGTGGCCGCGTTCAACCTCGTTTCCACGCTGGTGATGACGGTGCGCGACAAGCAGGCCGACATCGCCATCCTGCGCACCCTGGGCGCCTCGCCGCGCTCGATCATGCGCATCTTCGTGATCCAGGGGACCCTGGTTGGCGTGCTGGGCACCCTGCTGGGCGTGGCCTTCGGCGTGCTGGTCGCGCTCAACGTGGACCATATCGTGCCCGCCATCGAGCACCTGTTCGGCGTGCAGTTCCTGGCCAAGGACATCTACCTGATCAGCGAGGTGCCGAGCGACCTGCGCTGGGGCGACGTCGGGCGCATCGGCGGGGTGGCGGTGCTGCTGGCCTTCGTGGCGACCCTGTATCCGAGCTGGTCGGCGGCGCGCCTGCAACCGGCGGCGGCCCTGCGCTATGAGTAATGGGTGAGAATTAGCGTATCTTTCGAGGTTTCTGGCTGTTAAGCTTTGCAGTTCGTAATCAATACTGCAAGGATCCGCCGGATGCGCCGCTTTCTTACCCGTACCGTTCTCGCCACCGCCATCGCCACCGCTCTGTTGGTCCCCGGCGTTTCCAGCGCCGCCTTCGACCCGAGCGCCGTGGTCCCGACCGGCCCCGAGGTCAAGATCGGCAAGCTGCCGAACGGCCTGACCTATTACATTCGCCAGAACAAGAATCCCTCTCGCCGGCTCGAGCTGCGCCTGGTGGTCAAGGCCGGCTCCATACTCGAAGACGAAGACCAGCGCGGACTGGCGCACTTCGCCGAGCACATGGCCTTCAATGGCTCGACCCACTTCAAGAAGCACGAGCTGGTGTCTTACCTGCAGTCGATCGGCGTGAAGTTCGGCGCCGACCTGAACGCCTACACCTCCTTCGACGAGACGGTCTACATCCTGCCGGTACCGACCGACAAGCCGGAGCACATCGCCACAGCCTTCACCATCCTCGAGGACTGGGCGCACGGCATCGCCTTCGAGGACGCCGCCATCGACCAGGAGCGCAGCATCATCCTCGAGGAGTCGCGCACCCGCAAGGGCGTCGGCGAGCGCATCAACAAGGTCCTGCTGCCCAAGGTGTTCGGCGGCTCGCTGTATGCCGAGCGCCTCCCGATCGGCAGGGACGAAGTGATCCGCAGCTTCAAGCCGGAAGCCCTGCGCCGCTTCTACCGCGACTGGTACCGCCCGGAGCTGATGGCCGTGGTGGCGGTCGGCGACGTGGCGCCGGAAGAACTCGAAAAACAGATCAAGGCGCATTTCGGGCCGCTGGAGAACCCGGCCTCGCCGCGTCCGCGCAACTATGTCGACATCAAGCCGCTGCCCGCGACCGAGGCATTGGCCGTGACCGACCGCGAGATGCCGATCAACGAGGTGACGGTGCGCTATCCGGTCAGCGACACGCCGGACCGCAGCACCTACGGCGCCTACCGCGTGCGCCTGCTCGAGCGCCTGACCGGGGCCATGCTGTCGCAGCGGCTGGTCGAGGTATCGCAGCAGCCGAATCCGCCCTTCCTGGGCGCGAGCAGCGGCCTGGGCCAGCTGACGCCGCGCTACCGCGCCTACCAGATGCGCGCCACGCTGGGCGCCGGCGGTTCCGCGCCGGCACTGGCCGCGGTGCTGCAGGAACAGCAGCGCGCGCGCCAGCACGGCTTCGGCGAGGCCGAACTGGACCGGGCGCGCAAGAGCCTGCAGCGCAGCCACGAGCGCGGCTACAACGAGCGCAACAACACCTCGTCCGCCAGCTATGTGGCCGAATACCTGCGCAACTTCCTGGCCGGCGAGCCGCTGCCGGGCGCAGAAGCAGAGCACCGCATCGTGCAGGAGCTGCTGCCGGCCATCACTCTCGACGAGGTGAACGCTTTCGCGCGCGGCTTCATCCCCGGCGATACCAACAAGCTGGTGGTTTACGTCGGCACCGATGCCGTGCCGGCACCGAGCTCGGCGCAGCTGCTGGCGCAGGTCGCGGCCGGCGAGAAGGCAAGCGTTGCCGCCCGCGACGAAAAGGCGCTGGCGAGCCGCCTGATGGACGCACCGGCGAAGCCCGGCAGCATCGTCGCCGAAAGCGAGGACAAGTCGCTCGGCATCACGCGCCTGACGTTCTCGAACGGCGTCAAGGCCATCCTCAAGCCGACTACCTTCCAGCAGGACCAGGTGGTGCTGACCGCGCGCCGCTTCGGCGGCCAGAACCTGTTCGACGAGAAGGACCTGGTCAATGCCCGCCACGCTGCCCAACTGGTGGCGGCCATGGGCCTGAAGGACTTTACGCCCCTCGAGCTGCGCAAGATGCTGGCCGGCCGCAACGCCAACGTCGGCACCAGCATGGGCGCCGACTACGAGGAGATCAGCGGCGGCGCCGGCAATGGGCCCGAGGAACTCGAGACCATGCTGCAGCTGCTGTGGCTGCGCTTCGACGGCGTGCGCCGCGACGAGGGCCTGTACAAATCCTACCTGGCCAAGGAAGAGGAGGCGCTGCGCCACCGCGACGCCACCCCGCAGGCCCGCTACGGCGACGTGCTGGTCGACACCCTGTACGCCAAACACCCCTACGAGCCGCGCGCCACCGTGCTGGCCGATTTGAAGTCGGTGGACCTGGACCGCAGCATCGCGCTGTACCGCCAGCGCTTCTCCAGCGCCAAGGGCTTTACCTTCGTCCTCGCGGGGAATTTCGACGTGGCGAAGATCAAGCCGCTGCTCGCTGCCTACCTGGGCAGCTTGCCGGCGGCGGACCTGCCGGTGGCCTACCGCGACGTCGGCCTGCGCTACGCCAGCGGCGTCGTCAAGCGCGAGGTGAAGGCGGGCTCCGAGCCGAAGAGCAATGTGACGCTCGCCTTCACCGGCCCGGCCACCTGGTCGCCGGAGGAGGCCCTGCGCCTGGACGCCCTGGTCGAGATCATGAACCTGCGCATTATCGACGTGCTGCGCGAGAAGCTAGGCCTGATCTACAGCGGCCGCATGTCGGGCGGTATCGTGCGTACGCCATATGAGCACTACCGCATCGGCACCTCGCTGCCGACCGGGCCGGACCAGGTCGAGCGCATGACGGCGGCGCTGTTCGCCGAGATCGAGCGGATCAAGAAAGAGGGGCCGGACCCGGCCGACCTCGACAAGGTCAAGAAGAACTGGAGCATCAGCTGGCAGCGCAACCTGCGCAACAACGCCTGGTGGGCGTCCGCGCTGGGCAGTTCGGAACTCTATGGCACCGACCCGCACCGCTACCTCGACCAGATGCAGCGCGTGGCAAAGATCACGCCCGAGGATGTTCAGCTGGCGGCGCAGCGCTACTTCAACACCGGGAATTATGTGCAGGTGGTGCTGAATCCGGAGGATGCGAAGCCGGCGGTGGCGCAGGCGCCTCGCTGATTCATACCTCGATAATGAGCTCCGGCCGGAAGGCCGCCTGCTCGCCCTTGCTGGCATAGCCGAGCGGGTTGGCGACCACGCGGCAGGTCCGGCGCACGCCGCCGGCCTCGCCTTCGACCAGGTAATCGTTGGCGCAGTGCAGATGGCCGTGCATCCACAGGTCCGCATACGGGATCATGTCGTCCATGCTGTTGCAGAAGCCGGCCGTGCCGGGCGACACGCCGTAGCGCGGGTCGGCGCTGCGCAGGCTGGGTGCGTAATGGGTCACGGCCACCGTCGGCCCGTCGAAAGCCTCCGTCAATGCCGCCCGCAGCCAGTCCTGGCAACTTAAGGACATCTCGCGCTGGCCCTCCGCGAGGATAGGCTCGCCCTTGCGGAATGTGGTGTTCTTGGCCAGGTAGTAGTTGGCAGCCCGGAAGGCCTTGCCGCGCGCCTGCAGCTGCTTCGCGAGCTCCGATTCCTGGCCGGCGACGGCATCGAAATCGGCCCACAGGGTGCTGCCGATGAAGCGCACGCCGTCGATGATCAGCGTTCTCCGGTCCAGCCATTCGATGCCCAGATGCGCGCACACGCGCTGCAGGCGCTCGTAGGCGTCCTCGTATTCGAGGCTGTCGAATTCGTGGTTGCCGGGGACGTAGAGCACGCGCGCGGCGTGCCCGGTGCGCTGCGGGGAAAAGCGGGCCAGGCCGAAGTCCTCGTCCTGCAGGCGCGAGCGGGCCTGGTAGGAGCCGATGTCGCCGGCCAGCACGACCACGTCGGTGCCGGCGTGGAGGAGGGGTTCGAAGCCGGGATCGCGCTCGAGGTGCAGGTCCGAAAAAAGCTGAATTCGCATGATCGGACCAGTATAGCCGCTACGCGCGCCCCACGCCGGCAAGAAACCGGACGCGGGGCTGAACCAAACCGCGATCAGGCCAGCGGGTCGATGGCGAAAGCCGGCATGCGCGCGTTCTGCTGCGCGGCCTCGAGGAACTTGTCGGCGGTGGTGAGCGCCTCGTTGATGGTGACGTCCATGTCGAGGTAGCGGTAGGTGCCCAGACGGCCGACGAAGGTCACGTTGTCTTCCTGCTTGGCCAGGTTGACGTAGCGCTCCAGCTGCGCCTTCTCGCGCGCCTGGCGGATCGGGTAGTAGGGCACGTCCTTTTCCTCGCACTGGCGGCTGTATTCCTTGTACATGATCGAGCCTTCGTGCTGCTCCCACGGCGAGAAGTGCTTGTGCTCGGTGATGCGGGTGTAGGGCTGGGCGTTGTCGCAGTAGTTGATGACGGCATTGCCCTGATAGTCGCCTTGTGCGCGGAAGACTTCGAAGTCCAGCGTGCGGTAGGGCAGGCGGCCTTCCATATGCTTGAACCAGGAGTCGATCGGGCCGCTGTAGAACACGTGGTCGTAGTCGACCTTCGAATCCGGATCGAACTTCGTGTTCAGGTGCACGGTCACGCCTGGCGTGTCCAGGATGCGCTCCACCAGCACCGTGTAGCCGTCCTTCGGCATGCCTTGGTACTTGTGGTTGAAGTAGTTGTCGTCGTAGTTGAAGCGCACCGGCAGGCGTTTCAGGATGCTTGCCGGCAGTTCGCTCGGCTGCAGGCCCCACTGCTTGATGGTGTAGGTCTTGAAGAAGGCTTCGTAGAGCTCACGGCCGACGAAGCGCAGCGCCTGTTCCTCGAAGGTGGTCGGGTTCTCGATCGACTTGTCGCCGAGGCCCTGCAGGAACTCCTGGGCTTCGGCCGGGCGGAAGGTCTTGCCGAAGAACTGGTTGATGGTCAGGAGGTTGATCGGCAGGGTGTAGACGGCGTTGTTGGTAATGGCCTTCACGCGGTTCACGTAGGGCATGAACTCCATGTAGCGGTTCACGAATTCCCAGGAGCGCTCGATGTCCGTGTGGAAGATGTGAGGACCGTAGACGTGGACCATGACCCCGGTTTCAGGGTCGCGCTCCGAGTGGCAATTGCCCGCCACGTGGGGGCGGGATTCGAACACGTCGACCTTGTAGCCCGCCTGAGCGAGCTGGTTGGCAATCACGGCTCCCGAGAATCCTGCGCCGACGATGGCGATATTTTTTTTCATCTGTTTTATCCCGAAGTTGAGTTGAATCTGTACGCTTGCGGACATCGCAAGACCTGAGGCTTGGTACTGGATAAGAACATGAGTGTGACGAACACGACAGCATGCGCAGCCGGCCAGGCGCGACGTCGATCGCATGGGGGGCATGCGGCGTGGCTTTGGCGCGGCGTTCAATATCGTGCCAAAAATATATCATCGATCAGCTGTTCGGCATCGCACAATTGGATGCGCCGGCAATCGTCAATACATTGGGCGTTGGGGCGGGAATCGCTGTGATGCGACACAGCAAATGAGGGGGAGAACAAAACTGCCGGCATGGAGCCGGCAGTGCGCAGAGGAGTCAGGCGCGTCGGAAATCAGCGCTTGTCGTTCCTTTGGTTCAGGGAATTCTGGCTTTGCGAGCCGACGCGGTTGCCCATATCTTCGTCGCTCAGCTGGTCTTCGTTCTGCAATTCGCTTTGGCGGCTGCCTCGCTGGGTGCCGCTTTGCATATTTCCGCCCAGCTCATCATCCTGCAGACTGCCCTGCCGCTGGCCTTGCTGGCCAACTTGTTGGCCACCGCGCTGTTGGTCATCCGGCTGGATGTCGCTTTGCTGGCTGCCAGTGCGCTGGCCGCTTTGCTGGCTGCCTTGCTGGCCGATGTTTTGCTTGCTGCGATTGCTATCCTGTTGGTTGTTCTGTGCCATGATCATTCGCCTCCATGAATGGTTGCTATGCGATCCTCAACGTGAGGAAGTAAGTTCATTCTATGCTCGCTGCATAGATGCCGGTATAGGACGGGCCATGGCCGCCATGTAGGATGAGTCCGGCGACATGCGCGGCAACTAAATTTTTTCTAATGACGCCAGTTGCGTGCGCTCGCGCCGGGCCCGCCCTGGGCCAGCCCCGGCGGCGGATCGGCCAGCTTGACGATCGACAGCGGATGCGCGAAGCGGATGCCTTCCTGCTCGAAGCGCCGGTAGATCTCCAGGAAGATGTCCTGCTGCGCGTCCATGTGCAGGATGTAGTCCGGGCTGCGGAAGTGGTAGACCACCTCGAAGTTCAGCGACCACTCGCCGAACATGAAGAAATGGGCACGCTCGAAATCGATGTTCGGCTTGGCGGCGATGATGTCGCGGATGATGCGCGGGATCCGGCACAGCAGCTCCTCGCTGGTGCCGTAGGCGACCCGCAGCACGAAGGCCACGCGGCGCGTCTCCATCCGCTTGTGGTTGTGGATGCGGCTCTTGAGCAGGTCGCCGTTCGAGAACACCACCTGCTCGCCGCCCAGGCCGCGCACCCGGGTTGTCTTCAGGCCGATGTGCTCGACGGAGCCGAGGACGTCACCGACGATGATGAAATCGCCGATCTCGAAGGGTTTATCCAGCGTGATCGACAGCGAGGCAAACAGGTCGCCGAGGATGTTCTGCACCGCCAGCGCCACCGCGATGCCGCCCACGCCCAGGCTGGCCACCAGCGCCGTGATGTTGACGCCGAAGTTATCGAGCACCATCAGGAACACGATCACCCATAGCGTGAGCCGCAGGCTGAAGCCGAGGATGGCGCTGGAATTGCGGCGCGCGCCGTCCTGGCCCTGGCGCAGCTGGTCGCGCCAGGCGCGCAGGCCGACGTCGCCCCACACCGCCACCTGCATCAGCAGCGCCGCCACCGCCACGCGCGACACGAACAGCTCGCGCGCCCGTCCCAGCTCGAGGAAGGTGCTGCCGAAGTAGATGCCGAAGGCGACGATGAACAGCAGGTAGGTCCGGGACAGCATGGTCACCACCAGGTCGTCGAGCCGGGTCTCGGTGGCGGCGGAGTTGGCGGCCAGGCGGCGCAGCACGATCGAGCGGACGAAGGCCATCGCCGCCGTCGCCAGCACGGCGACCGCCAGGGCGATCGCCCAGTCTTCGAGGGAATTGCCAAGGAAGGAAAACCGGCGCAGAGGCGCCAGGAAGGGGAAACTCATCAACGGACTCCAGTTCGGTGCAACAGCTCCGTACTAGTTTGGAGGCGCCCCGCGCGAAGGTGCGCACAATTGACTTTCAGCAGCATGAAGCATACATTGCCTTAATTGCATCATCCTGTGCACCTCGCCGTCCGCCCCGCATGGCCACCGACCACACCTGCATCCTCCTCGTCGACGACCAGACCGCCAATCTCGCGGTGCTCCAGGCCACGCTGGCCGGGCTGGCCGACGAACTGGTGTCGGTGACTTCCGGCGAGGCGGCCCTGCGCGAGGTGCTGGCGCGCGACTTCGCAGTGGTGCTGCTGGACGTGCGCATGCCGACCATGAACGGCTTCGAACTGGCCGAGCTGATTCGCCAGCACCCGCGCACCCAGGCCTTGCCGATCATCTTCCTCACCGCCGGCGATGCCGAGGAATTCCCGATCGAGCGCGCGTATGCGCTGGGCGCGGTCGACTACATGACCAAGCCTTTCAACACCACGGTGCTGCGGGCCAAGACCGGCGTCTTCATCGAGTTGTACCGCAAGCGCGCCCAGCTCGCGCGCATCGAGGAAGAGCGCCACCGCGCCGCCATCAGGAGCCGCGACGAGCAGCTGGCGCGCAGCGAGCGCGCCGCCCAGGCGGTGCGCGACCAGCTGGTGCGCGAGCTGCAGGCCGCCACCGACCGCATGCGCGACATCTTCCACCGGGCCCCAGCCCTGATGTGCGTGATGGTCGGCCCGGCGCACGTGGTCGAGATGGCCAACCAGCGCTTCATCGAACTCGCCGCCGGCCGCATGCTCGATGGGCTGCCGCTGCGCGTCGCCATGCCGGAGCTGGAGGGGCAGGACTTCGTCGAGCTGATCGAACGCGTGTACCGCGGCGGCGAGGCGGTCGACGCCAGCAATGCGCGCCTGATGCTGCGCGCACCGCCGCCGCGCGCGGGGCTGGACGAGCACTTCCTGGACTTCGTCTGCATGCCGCTGCGCGAGCCGGACGGCAGCATCTCCGGCGTGCTGCTGCATGGCGTCGACGTCACCGAGCGCACCCGCGCGAATGCCCTCGCGGTGGGCCAGCGCGGGGCCCTGGAACTGGCCGTCACCGACGCGCCGCTGGGCGACGTGCTGGACGTGCTGGCGCGCACCGCCGAAGATGTCAGCGGCGGCGCCGCGCTGGCCTCGGTGCAGCTGGTGTCGGGCGACGGCCTGACCCTGCGCCACGCCGCCGCGCCTTCGCTGCCGCTCGAATTCCAGCTGGCGCTCGACGCGGTGCGGCTCGGGCCCCTGGCCGGGTCGGCGGGCAGCGCCGCCTGGCGCGCCGAGGCGGTCGCCAGCCCGGACATCGCCACCGATCCGCTGTGGACCGGCCAGCGCGAACTGGCCCTGGCGCACGGCCTGCGCGGCTGCCGTGCGCTGCCCATCCTGGCGCCGTCCGGGGCCGTGCTCGGCGCCTTCAGCCTGTACTACCGCGACGCCGGCCACCTGGCGCCGCAGGAGGAAGCCGCGCTGGCCCTGCTGGCCAACACCGCCTCGCTGGTGATCGGCCAGCGCCACGAAGCTGCCGAGCGCCAGGCCGCCGAGCACCGCTCGCGCGCGATCCTGGAAAGCATGAGCGAAGGCTTCATCGCCCTCGACGCCGGCTGGCGCATCACCTATGCCAACGGCGCGGCCGAAGACCTGACGCGGCGGCGCCGCGAAGACCTCGTCGGCGGCCAGTTCTGGGACCTGTTCCCGGAACTGCGCGGCAGCAGCAAGGCGCCGCTGCTGCGCCGCAGCGCGCTGGAGCGCAGCCGCAGCCGGATGGAGGTCTACGACGAGTCGCAGGCGCGCTGGTTCGAGATCAACTCCTTCCCGATGGAGGCCGACGGTATCGCCCTGTACTTCCGCGACGAGACCGACCGCCGCCGCGCGGAGGAGGGCGTGCGCCGCCTGGCGGCCGTGGCCGAGCAGTCTTCGGACTTCATCGGCATCTTCACGCCCGACGCCGGCGGCATCTACCTGAACCCGGCCGGGCGCCGCCTGGCCGGCCTGAGCGACGACACGAATATCGCCGCCTGGCGCATGCTGGACTTCTTCCCGCGCGAGGACCGCGCCTTCGTGCGCGACCACATGATGGCGGCCCTGACCGGCGCTCCCGCCGAATGGGAGGGCGAGCTGCGCCTGGCCCAGCCGCAGGGGCGCGAACCGATCCCGGTCTACTTCAAGGGCTTCGCGGTGCGCGATGCGAACGGCCAGAATATCGGCCTGGCCACCATCACGCGCGACATCACTGCGCAAAAGAATGCCGAGGACGAGCTGCGCCGGGTCGCCGCCGACCTCTCGGAAGCGGATCACCGCAAGAGCGAATTCCTGGCCACGCTGGCGCATGAGCTGCGCAACCCGCTGGCGCCGATCCGCACCGGCCTCGATCTGCTGCGCATGGCGCCGGGCGATTCGCAGACGGCCGGCCGCATCCACGGCATGATGGACCGCCAGCTGGGCCATCTGATCCACCTGGTCGACGACCTGCTCGACATCGCCCGCATCACGCGCGGCAAGATCGAACTGAAAAAGGAGCCGGTGCTGCTGCGCTCCATCGTCGCCACCGCCGTCGAGACCAGCACTGCGCTGATCGAGGCCAACCGCCACACCCTGACGGTGGAGCTGGCGCCGGAGCCGCTGGAACTGGAGGCGGACGTGACGCGCATGGTGCAGGTGCTGTCCAACCTGCTCAACAACGCCGCCAAGTACACGCCGGCCGGCGGCCGGATCGTCTTGTCGGCCTGGCGCGAGGACGGCCACGCGGTGGTCTCGGTGGCCGACAGCGGCGTCGGCATTCCGCAGGAGAGCATCGGCTCGGTGTTCGAGATGTTTACCCAGGTGCGCGGCAGCCTCGACCGGGCCCAGGGCGGCCTGGGCATCGGCCTGTCGCTGGTGCGGCGCCTGGTGGAGCTGCACGGCGGCCGCGTGAGCGCCTTCAGCGGCGGCCCCGGCCAGGGTTCGACCTTCACGCTGCGCCTTCCGCTGCGGCCGGGCACGCCGCATGCGCTGGCGGCGCCGGGCGAGGAAGGGGTGGCTGAGGCGGACGGCGCCGGCGGTCCGCTGCGGGTGCTGGTGGTCGACGACAACCAGGACGCGGCCGACAGCCTGATGGCCTTGCTGGAAATCCTCGGCCACACCACCATAGTGGCGCACGACGGCGTCGGCGGCCTCGAAGCCGCGCGCGAATTCGTGCCCGACCTGGTATTCCTCGACATCGGCCTGCCCGGCATGAGCGGCCACGACGTCGCGCGCGAGATCCGCCGCACGGCGGCGCTGCGCCAGGTGGTGCTGATCGCGCTGACCGGCTGGGGCTCGCAGAGCGACCAGCGGCTGTCGCAGGAAGCCGGCTTCGACCAGCATCTGATCAAGCCGGTCAGTCTGGAGGCGCTGGAGCAGGCGCTCGCAGCCGCCGCGCGGAGCCTGCCATGAGCAAGGCCGGTAAACCACGCGACGTCTCCTGCGGCACCCTGGTGGTCGACGGCGCCGGGCGTCTGCTGATCTGCCACGTGACCGGCACCGCCAAGTGGGACATCCCCAAGGGTTTGCTGGATCCGGGCGAGGACACGCTGGCCGCCGCGATGCGCGAACTGTACGAAGAAGCCGGCCTGGCCTTCGACGCCGCTCGCTTCGTGGACCTGGGCCGCTACGAATACCGGCGCGACAAGTGCCTGCACCTGTACAAGGTCGAGGTGGGTGAGGACCTGCCGGACCTCGGCCACCTGGTATGCCGCAGCTTCTTCCCGCATCACGTGACCGGCAAGCCGACGCCCGAGACGGACGGCTTCCGCTGGGCCACCCGCGACGAGGTCGCGAAGCTGTGCTGGCCGCGCATGGCCGAACGGCTGCTGTCGCTGGACTGGTGACGCCGCACCGCTGACGCGGGCGTAGCGCCGTGCGCGCCGCTTGCCGGCTTGGCGGTAGGATGGCGACCCAGGAGGAAACATCATGAGCAATGGAACCGAGACCGGCTTTGACACTGCCGCCATCATGGGCGGCCTGTACGGAGACGGCATCATCGCCTGCAAGGGCGCGTTCACGAAAGAGTGGGTGGCGCGGCTGAAGGAAGACATCGAGACCCTGTTCGCCGAGGCCCGCGCGCGGCCCGGCGGCGCCCTCGAACGCGGCCCCGCCCGCTATTACGTAGAGGTGCATCCGGAGCGCATCCGCGGTTTCGTCGACCTGGTCACGCATCCGTGGGTGAAGGCGGTCTGCCGCGCCGTGCTGGGGCCGGACTACAAGGTGGTCGAAGCCGGCTTCGACATTCCCTTCCCGGGCGCCATGCATCAGCCCTGGCACCGCGACTTCCCGGCGCCGGAAGCGACCCTGGTCGGACGGCGCCTGAATTCGCTGGCCTTCAATCTCACGACCGTCGACGTGACCGAGGAGATCGGCCCCTTCGAAATCGCGCCCGGCACCCAGTGGGACGACCTGGCGGGCGGCGACCTGATGTTTCCGGACAAGGCCCTGTATCCGCGCTACGAGGCGCGCGCCCAGCGCAAGCTGCCGCAGGTCGGCGACATCTCGGCGCGCTCGGCGCTCACCATCCACCGCGGCACCGCCAACCGCTCACAGCTGTCGCGCCCGGTGTTCGTGCTGGGCGTGGACGCGCCGGACGCGCGCAACGCCGAGAAGCACGACCTGCAGGTGACGCAGGCCTATTGGGACGGCCTGCCGGAAGAGGTGCGGGCCCACCTGACCTGCCGGGTGGTGGGCTCGCTGGAAGACATCTACCAGGCCCACACGATCGAGGGCCTGCGCATGGGAGTTACTCCCGGTCCGGCTTGAGGGATTCGGCCAGCGCCTCGGAGGCGATGCCTTTCGGCGGCTTGCCGACGCGGCGCGCGGTATCGGACTGCTGGTCCATGTTCACTTCCTCGGCCACCTCGAAGCGGCCGTCGGTGGTGTTGTCGGCGTCGCCCGCCGGCAGCAGGTCTTCGGAGCGCCCGTTCTGTTCCTGGGCCGGGGTTTCGCGCTGCTGGTTCTGCTGGCCCTGCTGGTTCTGGTTCTGCTGGTTTGCCATCGCTTTCTCCTTTGCTCGAATCGTCAGCCGATTATGGCGCAGGGGGAAGGGCGCGGGCGCACGCTTTCAGTCTTTCGGCTTTTTCCGCTCCGGCAGGTTCTTTTCCAGGATGGCCCAGAGGATCAGGCCGTAGGCCAGCAGGCGGATCAGGTAATGCAGCGGCGAGTCTTCGTTGTCCTGGTAGCTGAGGGCCGAGTACACGCGGTGCGCGCCCTCGATGCCGAAGGACAGCGCGAAATACAGGAAGAAGCGGTCGCGCGTGTTACGCCAGAAGCGCAGGAAGAAGAGTGCAATGACGGTGGAGGCCATGGCGATGGCGCCGGTAAGCATATCGGTCACGTTCATTCCTTCTCGTAGATCAGGCCGTACAACAGCAGCAGCATCGACACCAGCGCCGCGATCAGGCGGACCGGCAGCAGGTTGATCTCGGGGTCGGGGAAGACGATCTTGTCGAGCACCAGGAACAGGTTATTCACCGTCATCGCCACGAAGGACCAGCCGCTCCAGAACAGCAGGCGGTAGCCGCTGCGCCGGTAACTGGCCAGCAGCAGCCAGGCGCAGGCCAGGGAGGTCAGGGTGCACAGCGAATAAATGGTAAACGCCACTTAGGAATCCTTTCGCCATTTGAAGGCGTCAGCGAAATGCTGGGCCTTGCGGTCGAGGGAAGAATGGATGAGATGGGTGACTTCGACCAGGTGGGTCGAGTAGAGGTCGGCCAGGCGGTCGATCCGTTCGCGCAGCACATCCTCGCGCGGATGATAGCAATAGGCGCCGGCGCCGGCATCCGACGAGGGCGCGGCCATGCCTGCGCGGCACAGCTCGGCCAGCAGTCCTTCGGCGATCTTGTCGCGCACGTAGAGGCGGCGCGCGAGGGTATCGCGGCTCCAGCACTGTCCCGGATCGGCCCGCATCAACAAAAGGGCTTCCAGGAAAGGCACCGACGGAATGCTGGTCAGCACGAAGCGCCGGACATCCTCGGGAATGGAGAAATTATCCATTGCCACTATGTTTGCTCAAATGCACTTTAGCTTTTGGAAAGGACGGATTCTATATCATTCCAATTGGAAATGCGCTTTTCTATCGTGCGCGGGCTTTGTCTCATGCTATGAGGGTGCGCAAAGACTACTCGGCTACAATGGCGGCACGATTGATCTTTGTATATCACCATGCTTCAGAAGCTGTTCGCTCCACTTGTATTATTGTCCAGTTTGCTCGCCCTGGGGGCCTGCGACCGGCATGCCGCGCAGTCGACGCGGCCCAACCTGCCGATCGCCGACGCGCCGCCCGCCGCCGCGCCGCGCAGCGCGGAATCCTGCGCCGACCATTATCTCGAGGGCCGCGCACCGCAGATCCTGAATCCCAAGCTCGCGCCGGCGACCAAGGAACTCTGCTTCAACGTGTTTACCGTGATGCATTCGGGGGTGACGCGCACGCCGCTGTGGTCGGCCGAGCACCTGGAGGCGCATGAAGTGGCCTCGGCGCAGCAGCTGAGCCGCGAAAATTCCTTCCACGCCGAAAGCCGCCTGCCGTCCGGCCAGCGCGCCGAACTCGCCGATTACGCGCGCAGCGGCTTCGACCGCGGCCACATGGCGCCGAACGGCGACATGCCCGACCGCGACAGTCAGCGCGACAGCTTCAGCCTGGCGAACATCGTGCCCCAGGACGGCGAGAACAACCGCCACCTGTGGGCCGGCATCGAGGGCGTGGTGCGCAAGATGGCGAAGAAGGAAGGCGACCTGTACGTGGTGACGGGGCCCGCTTTCCTGGGCAGCAATCTGCGCAAGGTCGGCCAGGTGCTGGTGCCGACCCACTTGTATAAACTGGTGTACAGTCCCCGCCAGAAAGCCGGCGCCGCGTGGTTCGTCGAGAACACCGCGGACGCGAAGGCCAACGTGATCCCGATTCCCGAACTCGAACGCATCATCGGCATCAATCTGCTGCCCGCCCTCAGCGAGGAAGAGAAGGAGCGTGTGCTGAAGCTGCCGAACATCCGCCAGAAGAAGGGCGACAGGAGTAGCCAATGACCGACAAGCACGACACCAAGGGATTCGTCCCCTATGCCAACGAAGCCGACGTGATCGAGATCGGCCGCCTGATGCTGGAAAACCGCCTCGACCGCATCACGATTTCCGGCGACGTCGATCTCACCGCCGACAAGCAGGGCCTGGAAGCGGCGCGGCGGCTGCATGCGCTGCTGGGGCAGGTCGTGGCCAGTCTCGAAGGCAAGGACTTGCCTGACCGGCTGCCACCACCGCAGGTCGAGACGGTCGACAACCCCTTTGCCTGAGCACCTCGCTTACGCACATTGACGGGCCGCAAGGCCCGTTTTTGTTTTTGGATTGTCTACGTTTGTAGAGAGTCAATGGTGCGCGGGTTCCTTACTCTTTTGGGGTAACCTCGATTGCTCTAGCGTCGCGATATCAAGGAGATGAACCGTGCCAATTGACCCAGTGCAACCAAACGGACAGGACCGCCAGGAGGAGCTGACGATACCCGTGATCCGCGAGGAAGTGCAGGTCGACAAGCGGATCATCGACACCGGTCGCGGCGTGCGTATCCACAAGACAGTCGCCGAGCTTCCCTGCCATATCGACGAACGCCTGTTGCGCGACGAGGTCGAGGTCAGCCACGTCCCGGTGGACCGCATCGTCCCGCTGGACGCTGCGCCCGCCACGCGCTATGAAGGCGAAACGCTGGTGGTGCCCATCCTGGAGGAAGTGCTCGTGGTCGAACGCCGCGTGCGCATCAAGGAGGAAGTCCGCATCACCCGTACCCGGCGCGAGGAGCACCACGCGGAAACCGTCATGCTCAAGTCCGAGCAGGTCAGCGTGGAGCGCTTCGAGGAGCCCGGCGACCACCCATCTGAATGACCCACCAATCGGAGGATCCATCATGCAACATACTCTAGTAGCGGTTTTCGACAACCGTAGCGACGCCCAGAATGCGATGGACGAGCTGCTGGCATCGGGCTTCACCCGCACCGACGTCAACGTCTCGAGCGCCGACCCGACCGGCCAGACCGACAGCCTGACCGGCACCACCGTCCACACCAGCGAAGTGCACGAGGAAGGCATCGCCGCCCAGATCAAGCACTTCTTCACCGGCCTGTTCGGCTCCGACAACGACGTCCACGCTTCCCGCTATTCGGACGTGGTCAGCCGCGGCCATCACGTGCTGACCCTGGTCACCCAGTCCGAGCCGGAAGTCGAGCGCGCCGCCGACGTCATCGAACGCTTCGGCCCGGTCGACCTCGACGAGCGCCACGATCTGACCGGCTCGGCCAGCTCGCTGGATCCGGCCATGCTGGCGGCCGGCGCCAGCTCGGGCAGCGGGCTGCAGAAATCGTCCTCGATGTCGCAGCAGTCGGGCGCCGGCTCGGCTTCCTACGGCAGCGGTTCGCTGAGCGGCGAAACCGGCGAGCGCAATTCCTTCGCCACCCAGGACCTGAACGATCCGGTGCCGAAGGGGCAGACCTACCAGGAGCCGATGGGCGGCACGATGCGTGCCGGCGATTCGCTGCAGGCCGGCGGCTCGCAGGACACGAACATCGGCGGCAACACGCTCGACACCTCCACCGGCCGCACGCTGCAGAGCGACTCGCCGCTGAAGGGCAGCTCCTCGCTGCAAGGCTCGAGCGACGCCTCGCTGGGCGGCACCATCCAGACCGGCTCGATGCAGCGCGACATGGGTGAGATGCTCAACGAGCAGCGCACGACCGCCATCCCGGTGGTGCAGGAAGACCTGAAGGTCGGCAAGCGCGAAGTCCAGCGCGGCGGCGTGCGCGTGTTCTCGCGCGTGGTCGAAACCCCGGTCAACGAAAGCGTCAACCTGCGCGAAGAGCACGTGAGCGTGGAGCGCCGCCCGGTCGACCAGCCTATCTCCAGCGCCGATTCCAGCGCCTTCAAGGAGCAGTCGATCGAGCTGCGCGAAAAGGCCGAGGAAGCCGTGGTGCAGAAGACCGCCCGCGTGGTGGAGGAAGTCCGCGTCGGCAAGGAAGTCAGCCAGCGCCAGGAAAACATCAAGGACTCCGTGCGCCACACCGAGGTGCAGGTGGAATCGCTGGGCGCGCGGGATGACGACAGCTACTTCCGCAACGACTGGCAGACCAACTACTCGAGCCTGGGCGGCAGCTACGACGAGTACGCGCCGGCCTACCAGTACGGCAGCCAGATGCGCAGCGATGCGCGCTACCAGAACCGCAACTGGGACGACGTCGAATCCGACCTGCGCAGCGACTGGGACACCCGCTATGGCAAGGGTGGCGCGTCCACCTGGGAAAAGATGAAGGCAGCAATCCGCCGCGGCTGGGACAAGATCACCCCGGACAGCGATTCGGACGACTCCTACTACCGCAGCCACTGGACCAGCAACTACTCATCGCTGGGCGACAGCTACGACGACTACGATCCGGCCTACCGCTACGGCACCCAGATGCGCAGCGATACGCGCTACCAGGGCCGTAACTGGGACGACGTCGAGTCCGACCTGCGCAGCGACTGGGACACCCGCTACAGCAAGGGCGGCGTCTCGACCTGGGAGAAGATGAAGGCCGCGGTGCGCCACGGCTGGAACAAAGTGGTTCACTGACACGCGCTGCAGTGAGATGAAGAACGCCGGCCTCGGCCGGCGTTTTTCTTGTGTTTCGTCAGTGGCCAAAATCCAACTGAACTTAGGGCGCATTGACCGGCCTTCCACGCAAGCATACGATCGACAATCTGCCACCAACAATTGGAGGTCGTATGGCTTTTCTGGAAGGATGCAGCTGCCGGGTGTGGGCAATCGACGGCTGGGTGAATGACGCCATCTCGAACGCGGTGAATAATCAGATCGCGGACGTGGGCACCGGACTGATGGTGAACGATTTCGTCGGCACCCACGACGCCAAGCTCGCGCAGTTCAAGCGCTGCCGGATCTCCGCCCAGGTGGCCGTCCCCTGTGTCATCTACGGCGAATTCGAGTACCAGGACGATGTCACGCCGACCCACATGTGGCTCGAATACGGCCCCTATATCTACGACACCATTCCGGGCGCGCCGCTGCGCCGCAAGGTGGCGACGCCGCAATCGCGGAGACACCCGCCCAGCGCCTACCTGTACGAACCGGAACAGGTAGGCAGCGCGCTGTGGTATCTGACGACGGCCCATCTGAACGTCCTGCAAAGGGCCGTGTGGGTGAACGACGAATTCATGCCCTGACGGCCCGGGGCGCGGGCCTTACTGCGCGAAGGCCTGCGCCGCCGGCGTGATCTTCACCGCCTCCGGACGAAGTCCCAGCTTCATCGCACCGATGGCCTTGTCCTCGTCGAGCAGCGCTTGCGGCTTGGTCGCATCGTAGCTGATCGGCGAGAACGCATCGCCGAGCAGCTTGTCCTTCAGGCCGGCCGCATCCTTGGTAATGAAGACCACCGACAGGTTCTGCGCCGATAAATGCTTGCGCATCGCCGCATTGACGTCGGCCGCCGTCAGTTTCGAGAGGCCGTCGCGCATCATCTTCGTGAATTCCGGCGTGCGGTACCACTGCGAATCCAGCGCGTAGCCGAGCTGGGCGTCCTGGGTGGCGGTCATCACGAACACGTTCTTCATCAGGTAGTCGCGGGTGGCGGCGAACTGTTCCTCGGTCAGGCCCTTGTCGATCAGCTTGCCGAGTTCGGTCAGCGCGATGCGCAGCGCCATGTGGGCGTTCTGGGGCGCCACCGGACGGATCCAGACTTCGAAGATCTGCGACTTGCGGCCCAGGTTCGGGTTCGGGAAGAAGCCGAACATCCCGCGTGGGAAGGCTTCGATGTAGGCGTAGTCACCGTAGTTCATGCCGCGCAGTTCGCGGATGCGCTGGTACAGGTAGGAGTTCGAGGCGCGGTGCTCGCCCAGCCAGGTCTTGGCCAGCCACAGGGCCGGGAAGTCCGGGTGGGCGCGGTTGACTTCGATCGGCATGCCGAAGGAGATTGCGGTCGCGCGGGTGTTCTTTTCGATGATCTCGACTTCCAGGCCCTGCGCCTTGCGGCCCTGCGGCGCGGCAATGCGCGGCAGACCGGCGCCTTCCGGCAGTCCGGCCAGGCGGGTCTTCAGCTGGGCCGCCATCTCCGGGCTGAGGTCGCCGGAAATGCCCAAGTGCAGCGCGCCCTGCGCATAGGCGTGGCGGTAGAAGTTCTTGACGTCGTCCAGCGTGATCGAGTCGATTCCCTTCACGGTGCCGAGAACCGGATGGCCATAAGGCGTACCGGCGAAGATGTTGGCCTGCAGGCGCTCCTTGCCGAACTCTTCCTCGTTATTGTCCTTCAGGTCCAGCACCAGGGCGTTCTTCTGCGCGTCCTTCAGGCGGCGGAAGTCGTCCTCGCGGAAGCCCGGCGTGAGCAGCTGGGGCAGGGCGATGTCGAGGAACTGGTTCCAGTTGTCCTTGTGGATGGTGCCGGTGAAGGTGGTCATTTCCTTGTCGGTCTGCTCACCGAAGCCGCCGGCGATCGGGAACAGGGCCTTGGTCACCTCGTCGTACTTACGCTCGGCCGAGCCGGCGCGCGCGATCATTGCGGCGGTCAGCGCCGCCAGGCCTTCCTTGCCGGCCGGGTCCTGGGCGGAGCCGGCTTCGAACAGCAGCTTGAAGCGGATCTGCGGCAGCGCCGTTTTCTGTACCAGCATGTCGAATTTCGCGTCGCCGGCCTTGGGCGCCATCTCGGCCAGCTTGGGCAGGGTCTCGATGCCGGCCGGGAGGGCGTCGTACGACAGCGTCGTGACCACCATCGAGGCGTCGACCAGGTATTTGCGGGCGGTGGCCTGCAGGTCGGCCGGCGTCAGGGTATCGATCAGCCGGTAGTAGCGGTTGATCGTGCCGAAGGAGCGGTCGTAGTGGACATAGGACGCCAGGGTGCTGGCGACGGTGTCCGTGTTGTCCAGGGTGCGGATCAGCCCATACTTTTCCGAGGACTGCGCGTCTTCCAGTGCCTGCTTCGTGACCGGAGTGTCGTGCAGTTTCGCGACCGTCTCGAGGATGGCATTGCGTACGTACAGCGCATCCTCCGGCTTTTTCACGCGCGCGCCGATGGTCACCAGCGAGGGGTCGACGCGGGCCGGCGTGTAGTCGAACAGCTGGTCGACCTTCTGCTCGTCCTGCACCAGGCGTTTATACAAGGGCGAGGTTCTGCCGAAGGACAGCGACAGCAGCATGGACAGCGCCGCCTGGTCCTTTTTCGTGTCCGAGAAGGCCGGCGCGCGGAAGGCGACCGTCACCAGCGGCAGGGTCGGGCTGGGCCAGTTCACGTGGCGGTACTGGGCGCCTTGCGGCGCCGGTTCGGCGGGCACCGCCACCTTGTAGGAACCGCGCTTCCAGCCGCTCCAGTACTTTTCGACCAGCGCGATCGCGCTCTTAGGCTCGACGTCGCCGGCGATGATGATGGTGGTGCGCTCCGGGCGGTACCAGCGGTCGAAGAAGGTCTTCGAATACTGGTACTGGTTGGGCATGTCCTCGATGTCCTTCAGGAAGCCCATCGTCGTGTGCTTGTACGTGTGGGTATTGAAAGCGGCGTCGCGCTGGACCTCGAACAGCTTCTGCATCGGGTTGGCGCTGTTCTTGTTGTATTCGCCCAGCACGGCGCGCGATTCGGTCTTGAAGGCGGCTTCCGAGTAGTCCAGGTGCTGGAAGCGGTCGGCCTCGACCTTCAGCACCGTCTCCAGGTCCTGCTTGGCGAAGGTCGTGTAGTAGTTGGTAAGGTCGTCGCTGGTGTAGGCGTTCTGGCGCGCGCCGGCCTTGGTGATGATGTCCTGGTACTTCTCGGGCGGGTAGGCTTTCGTCCCGCGGAACATCATGTGTTCGAAGAAGTGAGCGAAGCCGGACTTGCCCGGCTCGACTTCGTTGCGCGATCCGGTCTGCACCGGGATCGTCACCGACACCAGGTTCGGGAAGCCGGTCGGCACGACAATCACCTTCAGACCGTTGGGCAGCTGCTTTTCGGTGGCTTTGAAGGGCAGGACGTCGGCCGCGTAGGATGGCAGGGCCATGGGCAACGCCAGGGCGGCCAGCGGCGCATATTTGAACAACTTTGACACGCGATCTCCTCGGGAATGAATGCTGTGCGCGACAGCATAGTGGATTCCCAAGGAAAGATATAGATCAGATAAGGCCGGTCAGGCCGGCTCGGACAAGGGCAGGCTGATGCGGTTGCGCCCCATGTGCTTGGCGCGGTAGAGGGCGGCGTCGGCAATCGCCACCAGCTCGGAGGCGGCAGTGTCCGGCGAGGCCAGGGCGGTGGCGGCGCCGATCGACACGGTCACGTGCTGCCCGATGGCGAGGCGGTTCGGCACCTGCAGCTGCTCGACCCGGGTGCGGATGCGCTCGGCCACGCTGGCGGCGCCCTTCAGCGACTGGTTCGGCAGGATCACGGCGAATTCCTCGCCGCCGTAGCGGGCGACCAGGTCGTTGGCGCGCATCTCGCTGGAGACGGCGGTGGCGATGCGCTTCAGGCACTCGTCGCCGCCGAGGTGGCCGTTGGCGTCGTTGTAGGCCTTGAAGTTGTCGACGTCGACCATCAGCAGGGACAGCGGCTGGCGCTGGCGCTGGGCGCGCGCCCACTCGGCCTGCAGGGTGTCGTCGAAGCAGCGGCGGTTCGCCAGTCCCGTCAGGCCGTCGCGCGTGGCCAGCTGCTCGAGGGCGATCTGGGCCATCTTCTCGTCGGTCATGTCGCGCAGGGTCTCGACCACGGCGCTCAGCCGGCCGCGTTCGTCGTAGATGGGACTGGCGTCCGCAGCCAGGTAGCGGCGCCGGCCGACGCGCGGCATGTCGAACCAGCTTTCGGCCGACAGGTGGGCCGGCTGGCCGGGGTTGGCGCGCGGATGGATGATCGGGATATCGCCGCCGCGGTCCTGGACCACCATATCGGCCAGGGTAGGGCGCTGCTCGTCGAAAAAGCTGCGCCAGTGCTCGCGCGTGCCGACCACTTCGGAGGCGGGGACGCCGGTCAGGTGTTCGCAGGCGCGGTTCCAGATCATCACGCGGCAGCTGGTGTCGAGCACGAATACCGGGATCGCCAGCATCTCCATGAGCTGGTGCGCGAAGGCGCGCTCGCCGTTCGCGTTGGGGGACTCCATGAGCCGCTGTATTGTTGTCGTGCCTGTCATATGCCGTCCTCTGATCTGTCCGTTGAGCAATTAGTTGACTGCTGACAAGATCGGATTGTGCGGTACGGCACATCGCGCCTTATTGATTTAAGGCAAGAAGGTTTTAGCCCCGGAATTATCCTAACGAGGACCGGGAATCCAGCCTAGTTATGTCATCCGGGTTCGGCGGCGCGGGCGCCAGTGCGCAGGCTGGTGCCAAGGCGGTCGAGGCGGGTGCGCAGGAGTTCCAGGCGATTGCGGGTGCCCTGGTCGGTGCGGCAACGCTGCTGGATCTGGGTCAGCTCGGCCTGGATGATGACCAGCTGGCTGGCGGGATCGGTGGCGCAGTTGCCGGCGGCGCGGGCCGCCATGCGGGCCAGCACCATGTCGGCCTCGGCCAGGGCCTGGTCGGCATGGCTGCGCGCCGACTGTTCGCGGCATAGCGCTGCCTCGAGGTCGGCGATACGGTCTTCGCTGCGCACCTTGCGGAACAGCGTCGTCACCAGGATGCCCAGGCCGAGCAGGAGCACGAAGGCGATCCGCAGGCGTTCCGGCGGCGCTGCGCCCATGGCGCCCGCGCCGGTATCGAGCCACCACAGGCCGGCCAGCAGCAGGGCAGCAACTATGGCGCGTAGGGCATGGTGCATCACGGTCTTCATGGTCCGCCTCCTAAAGTCGTAGGAACTTTCCGCTACGAAAAGGTACGTCTTTCCGAGAGGATAGTTTTTGCCGGAAGTCAATAATCGGCGGGTCTTCTGCAGCTGCCGCAGTGCGCGGTATAATGGAAGGTTGACGAGGGCTTAACCGGACTTTAACCGTGACTTACAGCATCAAAGAGATTTTCTACACCTTGCAGGGCGAAGGCGCACACGCTGGCCGGCCGGCGGTGTTTTGCCGCTTTTCCGGCTGCAACCTGTGGACCGGGCGCGAGAGCGACCGCGCCACTGCCGTCTGCCAGTTCTGCGATACCGATTTCGTCGGCACGGACGGTGAGCGCGGCGGCAAGTTCAAGGAGCCGGCCGAGCTCGCTGCCGAGATCGACGGCCTGTGGCCAGCCACCTACCCGGCCAGCAAGTACGTCGTGTTCACCGGCGGCGAACCCCTGCTGCAGCTGGACAAGCCCCTGATCGACGCCATGCACGCCCGCGGCTTCACCATCGCGATCGAGACCAACGGCACCCTGCCGGTGCCGGAAGGCGTCGACTGGATCTGCGTCAGCCCGAAGATGGGCTCCAAGCTCGTGGTCGGCAAAGGCAATGAGATCAAGGTCGTGATCCCGCAGCTGGGCCAGGACCTGGCCGCCTACGAGGCGCTCGATTTCGAAAACTTCTACGTGCAGCCGATGGATGGACCGCTGGCGGCCCAGAACACCAAGCTGGCGATCGAGACCTGCCGCCGCAATCCCAAGTGGAAGCTGAGCATCCAGACCCACAAACTCCTGCAAATCCCCTGAGCCTCATTGGCCTATTTATGCTGACCATTACCCGCAAGCTGGAATTCGATGCCGGCCATCGTATTCCCGACCACAAGAGCCAGTGCCGCAACCTGCACGGCCACCGCTACACCCTCGAGATCACCCTCACGGGCGAAGTCATCGACACGGAAGGCAGTTCCGACAACGGCATGATCATGGACTTTTCCGACATCAAGGCGCTCGCCAAGGAGCACCTGGTCGACGTCTGGGACCATGCCTTCCTGGTCTACGAAAAAGACGAGAAGGTGCGCGATTTCCTGGCCAGCCTGCCCGGCCACAAGACCGTGATCATCGACCGCATCCCGACCGTCGAGAACCTGGCGCAGGTCGCCTGGGGCATCCTGAAGGCGGCCTACACCGACCGTTACGGCACCGGCCTGCGCCTGCAGAAACTGGTGCTGCACGAGACCCCGAACTGCTGGGCCGAGATCACCGATGCCTGATTCGCTGCTGCCCGAGCCGGCGCCGCTCCAACGTGAAGGTGACGGCGCCTACATGGCGCTGGCACTGATCGAGGCGCGCAAGGCCTGGGCGGCCGGCGAGGTGCCGGTCGGCGCCGTGGTGGTCAAGGACGGCGAGATCGTCGCCGCCGGCTTCAACCAGCCGATCGGCCGCCACGACCCGACCGCCCACGCCGAAATCGTCGCCCTGCGCGCGGCCGCCGAAAAACTCGGCAACTACCGCCTGCCGGGCTGCGAGCTGTACGTGACGCTGGAACCCTGCGCCATGTGTTCGGGCGCGATGATGCATGCGCGCCTGGCGCGCGTGGTCTACGCCGCCACCGACCCCAAGACCGGGGTCTGCGGCTCCGTGCTCGACCTGTTCGCGCGCGAAGAACTGAATCACCACACCGAAGTCGTCGGCGGCGTGCTGGCGGAAGAGGCCGGCGCCATGCTGAAGGGCTTCTTTGCCGAGCGCCGCGCGGCGCGCAAGGCGCCGCTTCTCCCGTAACGCCCCGTTCCGGCGAAAATGGTATGCTGGTTTCACGCCGCCTGCATAGCGGCGCGGAGAAACCTCGTGCAACCGTCCATCATCCGGCATCCCGGCCGATGTCCATCCCGCCATCATGCCTAGCCTGAACGCCAACGGCATCCGCATCGCCTTCGACACCGCGGGCGATCCGAAAGCCGTGCCCCTGTTGCTCATTTCCGGCCTCGGCCTGCAGTTGACGGCCTGGCCGGACGAATTCGTCGAAGGCCTCGTCGAACTCGGCTTTTACGTGATCCGTTACGATAATCGCGACACCGGCCTCTCCACCAAGTTCGAGCACGCCGGCACCCCGAGCCTGGGCCTGGCCTGGCTGAAGTCGCTGCTCCGCTGGCCGATCCGGCCGCCCTATACCCTGGAAGACATGGCCGACGACGCGGTCGGCGTGCTGTCCGCTCTCGGGGTGGCGCGCGCCCACGTGGTCGGGATGTCGATGGGCGGGATGATCGCCCAGCTGATGGCTGCCAAATTCCCGTCGCGGGTCCTGAGCCTGACCTCCATCATGTCGAGCAGCGGCCGCCGCGGCCTGCCGGGACCGGCGCCCGAGGTCAAGCGCGCGATGATGCACCGCCCGAAATCCGCCGACGTCGACGCAATGATCGAGCACGGCGTGCGCCTGCTGCAGGCGATCGGCAGTCCGACTTATCCGACCCCGGAAAAGCAGCTGCGGCGGCGCGTGACGCGTGCGCTGCGCCGCAATTGCTGCCCGGGTGGCGTGGTGCGCCAGATCCTGGCCGTGGCCGCCAGCGGCGACCGCTCGCCGCAGCTGCGCAGCATCGTCGCCCCGACCCTGGTGATCCACGGCGCCGCCGACACGATGGTCCCGCTGGCCTGCGGGGAAGACACCGCGCAGGCGATTCCGAACGCACGGCTGGAGGTCATCGAAGGGATGGGGCATGACCTGCCCACCCAGCTGCTGGAGAGGCTCCTTGCCTTGATCGACGCCCATGCCCACGGTAAGATGGCGCCCGACTCGACACCACGGCTTTTCGTCAAACAGTGATCACCAAACAACTCGGCATTGCGCTCATCGCGCCGGGCGGCTACGCGCCCGATCCGGAAGCGGTAACGCGCGGCATCGCCCGCCTCGAATCCCAGGGCATCCTGGTCCACAACTACTACGAACACGACAAGCGCCACCTGCGCTTCGGCGGCACCGACGAGGCCCGCCTGGCGCAGCTGAACGCGGCAGCCGCCGATCCTGACGTGCAGGTCGTGGTGGCCCTGCGCGGCCAGTACGGCATGACCCGCCTGATGCCGCACATCGATTTCGACCGCATGGCCGACAGCGGCAAGATCTTCGTCGGCTTCTCGGACGTCACCGATTTCCACATGGGCCTGTACGCCCGGCGCGGCGCGATCAGCTACGCCGGCCCGATGTTCGCGGGCGATTTCGGCGCAGCCGAACCGGTCGACTTCACGCTCGACAATTTCTGGTCCTGCCTGAAAGGCCCGACCCACACCGTGGCAGGGCAGGGCGCGGGCAATCCTGCGCTGGATGTGAGCGGCACCGTCTGGGGCGGCAACCTGGCGATGATCATGTCGCTCGTCGGCACGCCTTACTTCCCGCAGATCGACGGCGGCATCCTCTTCCTGGAAGACATCGCCGAACATCCCTACCGTGTCGAGCGCATGCTGCTGCAACTGATGCAGGCCGGGGTGCTGGCGCGCCAGCAGGCCATCGTGCTGGGCGATTTTTCCGGCTACAAGCTGGCGCCTGCCGACAACGGCTACAACTTTGACGAAATGCTGGCCTATCTGCGCGCGACCTTGCCGTGCCCGGTGCTGACGGGGCTGGAATTCGGGCATATTCCGCGGCGGGTGACGATTCCGTTCGGGGCCAAGGGGCGGCTGGTGTCCGCAGACGGCGCCTGGAAACTGAGCCTGTCGGACTATCCGACCCTGCAGCTGGATTGAACGCCATCGGCGCGCCACGGGGACTACTCCTCAGTGGTAAAATGCACGGTTAATCGAAAACCCCTGCAGGAAGGTAAGTCCAGTGCTCAGTACAGCCAACATTACGATGCAGTTCGGCGCCAAGCCGCTGTTCGAGAATATTTCCGTCAAATTCGGCGACGGCAACCGTTATGGCCTCATCGGCGCCAACGGTTGCGGCAAGTCGACCTTCATGAAGATCCTCGGCGGCGACCTCGAGCCGTCCGGCGGCAACGTCTCGCTCGATCCGGGCGAGCGTCTCGGTAAGCTGCGCCAGGATCAGTTCGCCTACGAAGACGTGCGCGTGCTGGACGTGGTCATGATGGGCCACACCGAGCTGTGGAACGCAATTTCGGAACGCGACGCCATCTACGCGAACCCGGAAGCGACCGACGAAGACTACATGAAGGCCGCCGAACTCGAAGGCAAGGTTGCCGAGTACGACGGCTACTCGGCCGAAGCGCGCGCCGGCGAACTGCTGCTGGGCCTGGGCATCGGCACCGACCTGCACCAGGGCCTGATGAGCGCCGTGGCGCCGGGCTGGAAGCTGCGCGTGCTGCTGGCCCAGGCCCTGTTCTCGGATCCGGACATCCTGCTGCTGGACGAGCCGACCAATAACCTGGACATCCACACGATTTCCTGGCTGGCCGACATGCTCAACCAGCGCAACTCGACGATGATCATCATCTCCCACGATCGTCACTTCCTGAACTCGGTCTGCACCCACGTCGCCGACATGGACTACGGCACCCTGAAGGTGTATCCGGGTAACTACGACGACTACATGGAAGCCTCGACCCAGGCGCGCAATCAGCAGCTGGCGAACAATGCCAAGGCCAAGGAAAAAGTGGCCGAGCTGCAGGAATTCGTGCGCCGCTTCTCGGCCAACAAGTCGAAGGCCCGCCAGGCGACCTCGCGCGCCAAGCAGATCGACAAGATCAAGATCGAAGAATTCAAGCCGTCCTCGCGCGCCTACCCCTTCGTCCGTTTCGAAGGCGAGAAGAAGCTGCACCGCCTGGCGGTGGAGACCGAGGGCCTGTCGAAGTCCTACGACCGCACGCTGTTCAAGAACTTCTCGATCATGGTCGAAGCCGGCGAGCGCATCGCGATCATCGGCGCCAACGGTGCGGGCAAGACCACGCTGCTGCGCTGCATCGGCGGTCACGAGGTTACCGGCCTGGACGCCGACACCGGCCGCATCAAGTGGGCCGAGAACGCGAATCCGGGCTACATGCCGCAGGATCCGACCGAGGAATTCGCCACCGACCTCAACCTGACCGACTGGATGGGCCAGTGGACCAAGGAAGGCGACGACGACCAGGCCGTGCGCTCGATCCTGGGCCGCCTGCTGTTCGGCGGCGACGAAGTCAAGAAGTCGGTACGCGTGTTGTCTGGTGGCGAGAAGGGCCGCATGATGTACGGTAAGCTGATGCTGGGCCGTCACAACGTCCTGATGCTCGACGAACCGACCAACCACATGGACATGGAATCGATCGAATCGCTGAACGTGGCGCTGGACAAGTACGCCGGCACCCTGATCTTCGTTTCGCACGACCGCGAATTCGTGTCCTCGCTGGCGACCCGCATCCTTGAGGTGAAGGAAGACCGTGTGCTGGATTACCAGGGCAATTACGAGGATTACCTGAAGAGCCAGGGTCTCGAATAAGTTTTCGTGACGCGAACGTGAAATAACGTGGGCACGGGGTGCCCACCCTACGAAGTGATGTGGGGTGGGTGCTTCGTGCCCACGCAACATGGTGGAGCAATAATGAATTCCATAACCCCCATCAAGACCTTCGAGTACGACCGCCCGGTCGGCGGCGTGTGCTCGACCTCGGAAGCCTGGGCGCGCGTGCCGTCGCCCGTCGAGGCCGCCGAAAAGGAAGCCCTGAAAGACCGTATCCGGCGCCTGCTGACGGAAAAGGAAGCGGTGCTGGTCGCCCACTACTACGTGGACGCCGACCTCCAGGACCTGGCCGAGGAAACCGGCGGCTGCGTGTCGGATTCGCTGGAAATGGCGCGCTTCGGCCGCGATCATCCCGCTAAGACCCTGGTTGTCGCCGGTGTGCGCTTCATGGGCGAGACCGCCAAGATCCTCAGCCCCGAAAAGACGATCCTGATGCCGGACCTGGACGCGACCTGTTCGCTGGACCTGGGCTGCCCGGCCGACGAATTCGCCGCCTTCTGCGACCAGCATCCGGATCGCACCGTGGTCGTCTACGCGAATACCTCCGCCGCCGTGAAGGCGCGCGCCGACTGGATGGTCACCTCGTCGATCGGCCTGGACATCGTCGAACACCTGCACAAGCAGGGCAAGAAGATCCTGTGGGCGCCTGACCGTCACCTGGGCGCCTACATCCAGAAGAAGACCGGCGCCGACATGCTGCTATGGCAGGGTTCCTGCCTGGTGCACGACGAGTTCAAGGGCGTCGAACTCGACCTGCTGCGCGCCCAGTACCCGGATGCGAAAGTACTGGTGCACCCGGAATCGCCGGCCAACGTCGTCGAACAGGCGGACGCGGTGGGCTCGACCACCCAGCTGATCGACGCTGCCCGCACCATGGACGCGACCACCTTCATCGTCGCCACCGACAACGGCATCCTGCACAAGATGCGCGCCGCCGCGCCGGGCAAGCATTTCATCGATGCGCCGACCGCCGGCAACAGCGCAACCTGCAAGAGCTGCGCCCACTGCCCGTGGATGGCGATGAACGGCCTGGTCAACCTGGCTGCCGTGCTGGAAGCGACGGATGGCCGAAACGAGATCCAAGTCGATCCGGAAATCGGCCGGCAAGCCAAGCGCGCCATCGACCGCATGCTCGACTTCGCCGCTGCCAAGAAGGCCAAGGCCCTGCCGACCGGTTCGCTGGAGCAGGAAAGCAAACTGTTCTCCGGAATCGGACCCGCATGAGTAATCTTGGTAACCCATTCGCAGAAGAAGGCAAGCTCGACGAGAAGCTCCAGGCCGCGTTCGAGCAGAACCTGCTGGCCGCGCTGCTGGAAGATATCGGCACCGGCGACCTGACCGGCAAGCTGGTGCCGGAAGAGCCGCGCGCGAAAGCCCGCGTGATCGTCCGCGAGGAAGCCGTGCTGTGCGGCGCGCCCTGGTTCGAGGGTGTCATGCTGGCCGTCGACCAGGATATCGAGATCGACTGGAAGTATGCCGAAGGCGACACGATGGCAGCTGATAGCGTGGTTTGCACCATCGAAGGCTCGCCGCGCTCGCTGCTGACGGCCGAGCGTTCCGCGCTCAACTTCCTGCAGCTCCTGTCCGGCGTCGCCTCCGCCACCCGCAAGTACGTGGACGTGGTGGCCGGTACCCGCGCGCAGATCCTGGACACCCGCAAGACCCTGCCGGGCCTGCGCCAGGCGCAAAAGTACGCGGTGCGCGTGGGCGGCGGCGCCAACCAGCGCATGGCCTTGTACGACGGCATCCTGATCAAGGAAAACCACATCGCGGCGGCGGGCGGCATCACCCCGGCCCTGAAGGCTGCGGCGGCGCTGAATGCCGGCGTGACGATCCAGGTCGAGGTGGAGTCGATTGCCGAGCTGGAAGAAGCGCTGGCGGCCGGCGCCGTGTCTGTGCTGCTGGATAACTTCGATCTGGACATGATGCGCGAAGCGGTGCGCATCAACGGTGGGCGTGCGCTGCTGGAGGCGTCCGGCGGCATCAACATGCAGACCGTGCGTGCGATTGCCGAGACCGGCGTCGACCGCATCTCGATCGGCAGCCTGACCAAGGATGTGCGGGCCACCGATTATTCGCTCAGGATCGTCGGCTGAACCCCATCGTTCACCATCCCTGCCGCAACGATGACGGCGAACTCGTCGTCATCCACCGGCCCAGCTCGCCCACGCCATCGGCGCGCTGGGCCGAAGCCGGCGCGCTGGCGACGGCCGTGCCCGTCTGCCAGATGCCGGCCAGCCTGAACGGACTCGCACTCTCTCCATTAAGCGCCACGCCCAGCGAAGGCGAAGCCGTCGACGAACCGCCATTCCTCCTGCCGGCAGGCATGAAGGCGGCGGCCGGCGCTGTGGTAATCGAGGATGACGGCCGCGTCTGGCTGGTATCGCCGACCAACGGCTTCGGCGGCTATACGGCCACTTTTCCGAAGGGCCGCGTCGATCCGGGCGGCAGCCTGCAGCACACGGCCATCCGTGAGGTATATGAGGAATCCGGCCTGCTGGTACGCCTTGAAACCTTCCTGATCGACGTCCGCCGCACCCAGACTTACACGCGCTACTACATCGCGAAGCGCATCGGCGGCTGTCCGTCGGCCATGGGATGGGAGACACAGGCGGTGCACCTGGTGCCGGCCGCCCGGCTGGAAGACGTCGCCGCGCATCCGAACGAAGCCGAGGTCATCCGCGCCGCCCGCGCCTGGCTGGCGGCGCGCTAAGCCCGCTCAGACCCCGCTCTCGCTGGCCCGCGCCAGCGCTTCCGCCTGCGGCGTACGCTGGTACAGATGCTCACCGACCCGCGACGCGATCGAATCGACCGCCGCCAGCACCTGATCCGGATGCGCGTAATGCGTCATGTGGCCGACGCCCGGCTGCAGCTGCAGCTCGCTCTCGGGAATGCGCTCGTTCAGGCGCTCGGAATTGTGGCCGAAGTCGGCGATCAGGTCCTGGGTGCCCGCGATGATCACGGCGGGTACCTTCAGTTCCGGATAACGTTTGGATAGCGCCATCGCCGACGGCACCATCATCGCGGTCTCGGCGGCGCTGGCGCGCAACTGCTTTGGACGCAGCATCATCCAGACCGGCAGCTCGCGGAAGCGGGCATCGACCGGCTGCGGCGCGAAGGCGCGCTTGACGATAGGCCGCCACATCATGCGCCCGACCAGCGGCGACACCGTATAGCGCATCAGGTCCCCGACCACCGGGATGGCCGGACCGGAGCTCAGCACATCGGCACGCAGGCTCGGGTAGTAATAGCCTGACAGCAGCACCAGGCCGCGCACGAAATCCGGCGCCTCCAGCGCCATGGACAGCGCCACCAGCGTGCCCCATGAGTGGCCCAGCACGATGGCGGAGTCGACCTCGAGTTCCTGCAGCGCATGGCGCAGCAGTCGCGCCTGGGCTTGCGGCGTCCAGACCTTGCTGCGCGGGCGCTCGCTGTAGCCGAAGCCGGGGCGATCGAAGGCGATCACGCGATAATGCTCGGCAGCGCGGTTCAGCAGGCCGCTGTGCTCGAAATCATTGGCCAGCACGCCATTCCCGTGCAACAGGACCAAGGTCGGCCCTTCACCTTTTTCGATGTAATGCAGGCGCACGCCGTCGACGGTCACGAAGCGTCCCTGCGGGGGATTCTCGGCCTCGGCCTGCTTCGTTTTCGCGCGTACGTAGAAAAAGGATGCCGCGAGGCCCAGCCCGGCCGCAGCGGCGCCGAGTTGCCAGCCTTTGATGTTGTTCGTCACAGTGTTCCTCCGTCGAGTTGAATGGTTCGCGTGGTGGTGTTGTCTCCGGAGCGGGTCCGTTCGAGCAGCTCGAGCACGATGGGCAGGAGCCGCTCACTGGATTCTTCGATCTTGATGTCGAGCAGGTCGTCGGCGCGCGTGCGGCCGAGATTGATGGCGGCGATCGGCTTGCCGCTGGCTTGGGCCATGCGGCAGAAGCGGAAGCCCGAATAGACCATCAGCGAGGAACCGACAACCAGCAGCGCATCGGCGCGCTCCATCTGATCGAGGGCGATGGCTGTGCGCGCCGGCGGCACGTTGTCGCCGAAAAAGACCACGTTCGGCATCAGGGTGCCGGCGCAGCAGGTACATTGCGGCAAGCGGAAATCCGCCAGCTCGGCCGGCTCGACCGAGGCGTCGCCGTCGGGCAAGGGTGTCGCATCCGCGTGCAGCATGTGCGGGTTGGCGTCGGCCAGTTGACTCTGGACGAAGGCGCGCGGAAACATGGCCGAGCACTCCAGGCAGACGACCGAATGGATGTTGCCGTGCAGCTCGAGCACGCTGTGACTGCCGGCCTGGCCGTGCAGCCCGTCGACGTTCTGGGTCAGCACCGAGCCGATCTTGCCGATCTTTTCCAGCCCGGCGATTGCGTAGTGACCGGGATTCGGCCGCGCCTTCGACAGCACCGGCCAGCCGATCATGCTGCGCGCCCAGTAGCGCTTCTGGACGTGTTCGTATTTGCGGAAATCCGGCCCGTGGATGGGCGGACGGCCGCGGCGGGTGCCGTCGCGGTCGCGGTAATCGGGGATCCCGGAAGCGGTGGACAGGCCGGCGCCGGTCAGCACCAGCGCACGCGGGTGGCGGTCCAGGAACTCCGCCAGCTTGGCCGCATCGTCATGTACCGCATGGTCATGGACGGTAAAACCTTCTGCCATTGTGGTGTTTCCTCGTTGGGCTTCTTCCCTTGAGATCGTAACACCTTGCTTCCAGGATGGTCGCGCAGGAGACCTCGCCGTCAGCGCCGGCTGGACACCACGATGCCGCCCACGATGAGGGCGAAGGCCAGCGCATGATAGGCGTGCGGCAACTCGCCCAGGAACGCGGACGAGAGCAGCGCCGCGAACAGGGGCGTCAGGTTGACGAAAAAGGCGCCGATGCCGGGCCCGGCGCGGCGGATGCCGGCGCCCCACAGCGCATAGGCCAGCACGGCCGGGCCGGCAGCCACGAACAGCAGCGCCGCCGCCAGCTTGCCGCTCCAGGCGATAACCGGCGCACCCAGCGACCATTCGATGCCGGTGAACAGGCCCGACCACAGTAAACCATATGCGACCTGGACCGCCAGGAAGGCCGCCCAATCGCCGCGCAGCGCGGGCTCGTCTTTCGGCTGCAGCAGCATCCAGCTGTAGAAGGACCAGGCGATGGTCGCCAGGATCATGTAGAGGTCGCCGGCGACCAGGCGCAGGCCCAGCAGCTGGTGGACATCGCCGCGGCACAGCACCACCAGCACGCCCAGGATCGACAGCAGCGCACCCGCCACCTGCCGTTGCCGCACCGGCACCCCGAAGAACAGGCGGCCGACCAGCATCATCCACACCGGCATGCCGGACGCCACCAGGGTGACGTTGATCGGCGTCGAGCTCTGCAAGGCCAGGTATTGCAGGGAGTTGTACATGCCGATACCGACCAGGCCCAGCAGCGCGTAGCGGCGCCAGTTGCTCAGGGCGCCGCTGCCGTTCCGGAACATCGCCCGGGCGAGCGGCAGCAGGATGATCAGGGCGATCAGCCAGCGCAGCAGGTTGAGCGTCATCGGCGGCACGGCTTCGCGCACCAGGCGGCCGACGATGGCGTTGCCCGCCCAGAGGAGGGGCGGGACCGCCAGCAGGAGGATGGTCGAGGGAGAAAGCTTCTGGTTCACGGAAGCGACGGGCAGCTGTCAGCGACGTCGCGGCGTCAATACGCTCGGCAAAGCCTTCGGCAGGGTATCCGGATAATCCCGCGAATAATGCAGTCCGCGGCTTTCATGCCGCGACAGCGCGCTCTTGACGATCAAGGCCGCCACCTCGACCAGGTTGCGCAGCTCCAGCAAGTCGTTCGTTACGCGGAAGTTACGGTAATACTCGTCGATCTCTTCCTTCAGCAGGCGGATGCGGTGATGCGCCCGCTCCAGGCGCTTGGTGGTGCGCACGATACCGACATAATTCCACATGAAGCGGCGCAGTTCGTCCCAGTTATGGGCAATCACGACCTCCTCATCCGCATTCGTGACGCGGCTTTCGTCCCAGGCCGGCAGCACCGGCAAATCGGCGGACGGCGCCGCGGCGATCTGGTGCGCGCAGGCGCGGCCGACCACCAGGCATTCCAGCAAGGAGTTACTCGCCAGGCGATTCGCGCCATGCAGGCCGGTATAAGCCGTCTCGCCGACCGCATACAGGCCAGGGATGTCGGTGCGGCCCGCCAGGTCGGTCACCACTCCGCCGCAGGTGAAGTGCACGGCCGGCACCACCGGAATCGGCTGCTTGGTGATGTCGATGCCCAGCTCGAGGCAGCGCGCGTAGATGGTCGGGAAGTGTTCCTTGATGAATTCCGCCGGCTGGTGCGAGATGTCCAGGTGGACGTAATCGATGCCGCGCTTCTTCATCTCGAAGTCGATGGCGCGCGCCACCACGTCGCGCGGGGCCAATTCGCCGCGTTCGTCGTGGGCCGGCATGAAGCGGGTGCCGGACGCCAGCCCGGCTTCCGGCGGCAGTTTCAGCAAGCCGCCTTCGCCGCGCACCGCTTCGGTGATCAGGAAGGATTTCGCATACGGGTGGTACAGGCAAGTCGGGTGGAACTGGATGAACTCCATGTTCGACACCCGGCAGCCGGCGCGCCAGGCCATGGCGATGCCGTCGCCGGTGGCGGTGTCCGGATTGGTCGTGTACAGGTATACCTTGCCGGCGCCGCCGGTGGCCAGCACCGTGTGCTCGGCTTCGAAGGTCAGCACCTTGCCGCTCTTTTCGTCCTGCACGTACAGGCCGTAGCAGCGCGGCTGCCCGACCAGGCTGGGCGCGCCGCTATGGACGCCGCTGGGTGTCAGTTTGTCGGAGGTAATGACGTCGATCGCGCAGTGATGCTCGAACAGCGAGATGTTCGGGTGCGCGCGCACCTTCTGCTCCAGCGTCACCTGCACGGCGTGGCCGGTGGCGTCGGCGGCGTGGATGATGCGGCGCTGGCTGTGGCCGCCTTCGCGGGTCAGGTGGAAGCCGAGTTCCGCGTTCTCGTCGCGGGTGAAGGGCACGCCTTGCTCGATCAGCCATTCGATGGCTTCGCGGCCATGCTCGACGATGAAGCGGGTAGCCGCCTCGTCGCACAGGCCGGCGCCGGCCACCAGGGTGTCGGCGATGTGATTGTCATGGCTGTCGCCGGAATCCAGGACGGCGGCGATGCCGCCCTGCGCCCAGTTGCTGGCGCCGTCGAGGAGTTCGCGCTTGGAGATGATGGCGACCTTGCGGGTCTGCGCCAGGTGGAGAGCGACGGAGAGGCCGGCCAGCCCGCTGCCGACGATAACGACATCAAATTTCATTTTCTGGTCGGAGCGCCTGGGAAAGTTCTCAAGGCCCCATTCATTTTGTAGGGAGGCATCACTATAGACGATTTGCTGGTGGCTTGTTGGAACGTCATTCCCACCGATTAATGTGACGCATCACGATTTTCCGAGCACCTTCTCGTACACGCGCCGATAGCGCGCGGCCGTCAGCTCCCAGCTGCGGCGTGTGCTCATGAACTCGCGTCCTGCCTTGCCCAAGGCGTCGATACGCCAGGGTTCGGCAAGCAGTTCCTGAATCGCCTTGGCCAGCGCCGCACGGTTTCCGGCTTCGAACAGGATGCCACTGTGGCCGTGCACCAGTAACTCGCGATGACAGGCAAGGTCCGACGCGACCACCGCGCAACCCTGCGCCAGCGCGTTCAACAGATGGCGTGAGGGCTCGAAGGATGGCCTGCGCCCCAGCCCCGGGAAGATGGCGATGTCCGCGCGCGGCAGGACGTCGGCCGCACGCCTGTACGAGAGCGGACCCGCGAACACGACATGCCCACGCAGCGATGGCTGGGCGAGCCTGCGCTCGAAGCGCGCCTCGCCCTCGCCACCGGCCGCAACCAGCAGGCGCAGCGCGGGATGCTCGCGGCGCAGCTGCACCAGGGCCGCCAGCAATAGGTCCAAACCGTCGTCCGGCTCCAGCCCGCCCGCATACGCAAGCAAGGGCGCCCCGAGCAGATCCGGCATCCTGGCATTGGACAGCCTGCCGACGGCCAAGTCCGCCGCCGGCGGAATCACGGCAATCGTTCGCCCGACCAGGCCCTCGGCCCGCAGCGCGGCCCGGACCTGAGCGGTACCGGCTGCAATCGCTTGAGCGGCGCCGAGAGCCCAGCGCTCCGCGCGCGGGAAGGGGAAGGCTGGCGCTGCGTGTCCGCGCCGCTCGGCTTCCACCACCAGCGGGATCTTCGCCAGGCGAGCCACCGGCCAGGCGGCAAGCGCGTTCGAGCTCGGCAGATGAACGTGGATCAGGTCGGGCCGGGTCAGTTTCGCGACCTGCCGGAGGCGAAGCGCTAGCGCCGCCGTCGACATGGCCGCGCCGAGGCAGGAGCCCGGATCGAGCTGACCAATAAGGGGCAAGCGCCGGCGCGGGACGGAAGTGCGGTAGAAGTGCCAGCCTTCGCGCGTCGCTTCGGGTGCAGCATGCGCCGGACCGGTCAAGTGCACGGTCTGCACACCCTGCAGCCGCAAGCCCTGCAGCAGCGCCTCCGTACGGCGGCTGTAATCGCTGCGCCGCGGCGCGGAATGGTCGAGCAGGTGCAGGACGCGCATGTGAGGCCCGCTCAAGCCTCGCGCCTGGGTGTGTCGGGCGACTCGGCCCCTGTCAGTGCATCGTAGACGGCCAGGTAGTCGCGCGCCATCGCCGGCATGCTGTGGCGGGCGATCACCTGGCTGCGGGCCCGCGCGCCATGCCGCGCCGCCATCTCCGGAATACGGCAATAGTCCGACACCGCCGCTGCCAGCAGCTCCACCAACATCGGCGGCACCAGGATGCCGGTAAAGCCCGCGTGCACCAGCTCGGCGTTGCAGCCAACCGCCGTCGCCACCACGGGCAAGCCGCTGGCCATCGCTTCCAGGATCGCATTGGAGCGGTCCTCACGCAGCGCCGGCAGCACGAACAGGTCCATCGCGCGCAGCAGCTGGGCGGTGTCGCTGCGGGCGCCGGGTAGCCAGGCGCGGGCGGCGGCGCCGGCGCGGTTCAGCATCGCCTGGCATTCGGCGCGGGCCGGTCCCTCGCCGACGATCATCAGGCGCAGGCGCTGGTGGGCCGGATGGGGCGAGGCGATCAGGCGCAGGAAGGCGTCGACCAGGGTCGCGTGACCGGCGCTGTCATCCATCCGGCCTATGCTGCCGATGACGAAGACGCCGTCGTGCATGAAGCCTGCCGGGCCCACCGCGGCAGCCGGACCCAGGCGCGGGTGGAACTGCACGCTGTCGACGCCGCTCGCGATCTGTGACACGCGTGCGGGCTCGGCGCCGATGGAGTCGACCAGCCATCGCTCGAGATCGCTGCTGTCGGCGATGAAGTGGTCGACCAGCGGACACAGCATACGCCTCAGCATCCGGTCGCGCAGCCCGATGCGCCCGCGCTGGGCCATGCCGCGCCCGTGTTCGGCATGCACGCGCAGCCTCACCCCGGCGAGCGCGGCCACGAGCTGGGCCGGCAAGCCGGAACAGTTACGTGTGTGGATAAGGTCGGGACGCAGCGTGCGCAGCGTGCGGTACAGCTGCAGAAAGGGCACCTGGCCTGCATCGCGCTGGTGCAGGTTAACCACGTCGACGCCGTGTTCGCGCAGGCCGGCTTCGTAATCGCCCTGGTCGCGCAGGCAGACGATGGCATGCCGGTAGCGCTCGGCCGGCAAGTGGCGGATCAGATTCAGGAGATCCAGGTCCAGGTTGGCGCTGGCCAGCGAATCGACCAGATGCACGACCAGCCTCGTCCTCGCCTGGACACTGGCGGCGGACTCGCCAGGCAGCCCCGCATCGTCCACGGCCGGCGGATGTTGCGCAGCCATGCCGGCAAGGTCCGGAAACGACTGTGCATGGCGGTGGATGGGGTTCATTCGCAATGGACTCCGGCGCTAAACCGTGATTATATTTCCGCACTATCGGCCGTTTTTCGCGCTTTCCGGCATCGTTGATGGGTCTCAAAAAAGCTGTGCTTCGATGGTTCGCCGCCGCACCGACACGGCTTCTTGCGGTCGCTAACATGGATAAAAATTCTTCACCATGAGGACCGCCCCATGAGCACCCACCACGCAGCCGAAGTGGCCAAACTGGCCGAGAAAGTCAAGCACGTACGCTTCCCGATGTTCACCTGGCAGGACCCGCACGGCCACCTGCTGAGCCAGCCGATGACCCAGCAGCAGGTCGACGACGAAGGGGGTATCTGGTTCTATACCTCGACCCTGACCTCGCTTTGGGAATGCATCGCCCATCGCCCTCAGGTGAACCTCGGCTTTGCCGATCAGGACAGCAGCCTGTATATCTCCGTCAGCGGCACCGCCGAGCGCGTGGTCGACCGCGAGCAGATTCGCGCGATGTGGAATACCGGCGTGCAGGCATGGTTCCCGGCGGGTCCGGAAGACGAGCACGTGGTGCTGATCCGCGTCGACCCGCACTCGGCCGAATACTGGGACTCGAACGACAGCAAGATGGTCCGCATCTTCGCCATGGCCAAGGCCGCCATTACCGGCGACAAGCCGGACCTCGACAGCGAGCACAAGACGATCCGCCTGGAGTAAGCGCCAGGCGAACATTCCTGCCTTGCAATAATCCTGCCTGCTGACGTACAGTACACGCTTCTTTCAGCAGGAGTCGTCATGGAGCAGGCAGGGCAGGGGCTCTCATCCGTCTATGCGGCGCTGGCCGCGACCGCGCCGCTCGAGCTGGCGGCGAATGTATTTACCGCCCTGGCCATCGTCCTGGCCGGCCGCAATAACGTCCATACCTGGTGGACCGGCATCGCCGGCACGGCGCTGTTCGGACTCCTGTTCGCGCAGAACCGCCTGTACGCCGACGTGGCGCTCCAAGTCTTCTTTGTCGTCACCGGCATCATCGGCTGGTGGAAATGGCTGCGCGGCCAGCATGGCGAGCCGCTGCCCGTCACCCACGCCGGCGCCAACAGCCTGCTCTGGATCCTGCCCCTCGGCGTCGGCGCGACCGCGGCCTACGGCGCCATGCTGCACCACTTTACGAACGCCTACGCGCCTTTCGTCGATTCCGCCGTGCTCGTCTTCAGCATCATCGGCCAGCTCCTGATGATGCAGCGGCGCGTCGAGAACTGGGGTTTCTGGCTGCTCGTGAACACGATCGCGACACCGCTGTACTTCAGCCGCGGGCTGCACCTGACCGCCATCCTGTATGCCGGCTTCTGGATCAACGCCCTCGTTTCCTGGCGCAGCTGGCACAAGCTGGCCGCGCCGCCATCCCTCGAGAACATCCGCCCATGAAACTGAAAGCAATCGCTGCCACGCTCGCCGTCCTCGGCTTCGCCTCCGTCCACGCGGCGTCGCCCGAACATGTCGTCGCCGTCCGCGCCGGCAAGCTGGTCGACGTCGTTGCCGGCAAGGTGATGGAAAACCAGACCATCCTCATCAAGGGCGAGCGCATCGCCGCAGTCGGCCCGACCGCGAGCGTGAGCGTGCCGGCCGGCGCCGAGGTGGTCGACCTGTCGGGCGCCACCGTGCTGCCGGGCCTGATCGACGCCCACACCCACCTGACCGGCAACCCGAACCAGCACGGTTATGCCTCGCTGGGCGTGTCCGACATCCGCGCCGCCATGTACGGCGCCCATGCGGCCCAGGTGACCCTGAATGCGGGCTTCACCACCGTGCGCAACGTCGGCGCCAGCGGCTTCGGCGACGTCGCCCTGCGCGACGCCATCAACGACGGCGAACTGCAGGGGCCGCGCATGCGCGTGGCGGGCTACGCGCTGGGCATCCAGGGCGGCCACTGCGACAACAACCTGCTGCCGCACGATTTCCATTACACCGAAAACGGCGTGGCCGACGGTCCGTGGGCGGCGCGCGCCAAGGTGCGCGAGATGGCCAAGTACGGCGCCGACACCATCAAGATCTGCGCCTCGGGCGGCGTGCTGTCGAAAGGCGACGAACCGGGCGCCCAGCAGTTCACGCTGGAAGAAATGAAGGCCATCGTCGAGGAAGCCCATAAACTGGGCCGCCGCGTGGCCGCCCACGCGCATGGCGCCAGCAGCATCCGCGACGCCATCCTGGCCGGTGTCGATTCGGTCGAGCATGCGAGCCTGGTCGACGAGGAGGGCATCCGCCTGGCGCGCGAGAAGGGCACCTATTTTGTGATGGACATCTACAACGACGACTACATCCTGCAGGAAGGCGCCAAGGCCGGCATGCTGCCGGAATCGCTGGACAAGGAGCGCGCGCTCGGCCAGCTCCAGCGCGACAACTTCCGCAAGGCCTTCAAGGGCGGCGTCAAGATGGCCTTCGGCACTGACGCCGGCGTCTACCCGCACGGCGACAATGCGCGCCAGTTCCACTACATGGTCCAGTACGGCATGAGCCCCATGCAGGCGATTCAGGCCGCGACCATCAATGCCGCCGACCTGCTGGGCTGGAAGGACCGCATCGGCTCGGTCACGCCGGGCAAGTATGCGGACCTGATTGCCGTGTCCGGCGATCCGCTGAAGGACCCTGCCGAGCTGACCCGCGTGAACTTCGTGATGAAGGGTGGGGCAGTGGTGAAGGGCGCGAACGCCAGCCGCTGAGCCCGGCGTTCATTCGTACGAATCCATTTTTCATCGCGTGCTAGGCTGGACGCTTGCACAGCGATGGAGGATGCAATGCCCGACTTTCAGCACCCGGAATACCAGGCCTGTATCGACGCCTGCAATGCCTGCGCGGCGGCCTGCGACAACTGCTCGACGGCCTGTCTGCAGGAAGACGATGTCAAGATGATGGCGCGTTGCATCGCGCTCGACATGGATTGCGCCGCGATCTGCCGGCTGGCGGCCGGCTACATGGCGCGCGGCAGCGAATTCGCGGCCCAACTGTGGCGCCTGTGCGCTGCGGTGTGCACGGCCTGTGCTGACGAATGCGGCAAGCACCGGATGGACCACTGCCAGGCATGCGCGCAAGCCTGCCGCCGCTGCGCGGATGCTTGCCTCGCCATGGACAGCGCGCCCTGATCAGGGCTTGCGCGGCGGCGCCAGGTCGGCTTCCGACTGGTTGCCGCCGGTCTCCGGCGTACCGAGACCGGTCTCCTGGATGCCCGCCTGCTGGCTGCGCGTGTCCTGGGCGCCGCGCGCGGTCGCGGTAGCCGCGGTGCCGGCGCCTTCGGGCGCGCTGGCGGCATCGACCGCATGTTGAAGCTTGTCGCCCTGGGCCTTGTCCGAGGCCCCGCTCGGGGCGATCTCCTCGTCACGCGGCTTGGTCAGCGCGTCGCCGCCGCTGCCGCCCGTCTCGGCCATGGTTTCGTGGGTGAGGGTGGATCCGGCTTCGCCGCTGGTCGGGCCGCCGATACCCATCGTGGGCGAATCGCCGCTTTTGCTCTGTGATGCGCTCATGTTAGCTCCCTTTGGCATGCTGAGCGATTATCGGCACGATCCGGGCTCCCGACTGTCGGCGCGTGCAGCGCGATGCTGTAGGAGAGTGGCGCAAATGCCAAGCTCCCGGTAGCATGTTCGTTAATAAAAAGAGAACATAATCACGGGAGGGGACATGGGCGCACAGATGCCGGCGCGATTGCACGAGGTACTCATCGTCGGCGCAGGTTTCGGCGGCATCGGCATGGCGGTGATGCTGAAGCGCGCAGGCGTCGAGGACTTCCTGATCCTCGAACGGGGCGCGGACGTAGGCGGAGTCTGGCGCGACAATACCTATCCCGGCGCCGCCTGCGACGTGCCGTCCCACTTGTACTCCTTTTCCTTCGAACCGAACCCGGACTGGTCGCGCCGCTTCGCCAGCCAGGACGAGATCCATGCCTATCTGCGCCACTGCACTCATCGATTCGGCCTTACAGGCCATCTGCGCTGCCATGCGGAAGTGAGCGAGGCGGCCTTCGATGAGACAGCGGGACTGTGGCGGGTGCGTTTGCGCGACGGCGAGGAGCTGGCCGCGCGCACCCTGATCACGGCGACTGGGCAGCTGAGCAATCCCTTGCTGCCGCAGGTGGAGGGTATCGAGCGCTTCCGCGGACCGGCCTTTCACTCGGCGCGCTGGGACCACCGGGTTTCGCTGGCCGGCAAGCGGGTCGCCGTGATCGGCACCGGCGCCTCGGCGACCCAGTTCGTGCCGGCCATCGCACCGGCCGTCGCTAGCCTGACGGTGTTCCAGCGCTCGCCGGCCTGGATCATTCCGCGGCCCGGCAAGCCATATCCGGCCTGGCGCAAGGCGCTGTTCAAGGCCATGCCCTGGACCATGCGCCTGCACCGCGCCCTCATCTACAGCCAGTACGAATCGCGCGCGCTGGCATTTACGCGGGCCCGCTGGATCCTGCAGGTGGCTGCGGGGACGCCGTTCCGCCGCATGCTGAAGCGCCAGGTGCCCGATCCGGCGCTGCGCCTGAAACTCACGCCGGCTTATCCGATCGGCTGCAAGCGCGTCCTGCTCTCGAGCGACTATCTGCAAACCTTCAGCCGCCCGAACGTCGCGCTGGTCACGGACCGCATTGTCCGGGTCACCCCGGACGGCATCGAAACCGCGGATGGCAAGCATCACGAGGCCGACGTCATCGTCTACGGCACGGGCTTTGCCGCCACGCGCTTCCTGGCGCCAATGCGGATCGCGGGGCGCGGTGGTCTCGACCTGAATACGGCATGGGCCGGCGGCGCCTCGAGCTACCTGGGCATGACGGTGCCGGGCTTCCCGAATTTCTTCATGCTGTACGGGCCGAATACGAATCTCGGACACAACTCCATCATCTATATGCTGGAGAGCCAGTTCGCGCACGTGCTGCGCTGCCTACGCGCGCAACGCGCGGCCGGCGCCACGGAAATCGAAGTCCAGGCAAGTCCGCACCGCGCCTTCAATGCGGCCGTCCAGGCGCGTCTCGAAAAGAGCGCCTGGGTCGGCTGCAACAGCTGGTACCTCGACGAGAACGGCCGCAACACCGTTAACTGGCCTGGCTTCACGCTGAGCTACCGCTGGCTCGCCAGGCATGCGCGCCTGAGCGCCTACCGATTCACGCGTCCTGGCGCCGCGCCGTACGAAACGAGGGTGCTGCCGCCGCAATCGCGCCTGGAGCGCGTGTTCGCGGCCCAGAATCGGCTGCTGTTAAAAGGGGTGTTCCGGCCGCTGGTCGGTCCGCCATTCGGGTTGCGGGCGCAGCGCCGGGTGGTCGACGTGCTCGGCGTGCTGATGCCAGCTGTGCGCAAGGTGAGGCGCGAGCGGCGCATACTCGGCGGCGTGCCGGCAGAACTGGCGCTGCCCAGGAATGCCTCCGCAGGCGCCATCCTCTATCTGCACGGCGGCGCCTTCTGCCTGGGCTCGACATGGAGCCACCGTGGCCTGACGACGCGGCTGGCGCGTGCATCGGGAATGCCGGTGTGGACGCCGGACTACCGGCTCGCGCCCGAACATCCGTACCCGGCGGCGCTGGACGATGCCGTCGCCTGTTACGACGCGCTGCTGGCTGGCGGCTTGCGGGCGAAGGAGATCGTGGTCGCCGGCGACTCGGCCGGCGCTGCGCTGGCGATGGCGCTGCTGCTGCGCCTGCGCATGCGGGACCGGGAACTGCCGGCCGGCGCTGCGCTGCTGTCGCCGGGCGCCGACCTCGATGTGAGCGACCCCGGCATCGAAGCCAGGGCAGGGATGGACCCGATGCTGCGCCCGGCCTGGCTGCGGCAAGCCTTCGGCGCTTATGCCTGCCCGCCGGACGCGCTTGAACACAGGCCGCTCGCATCCGACCTGGACGGAATGCCGCCGCTACTCATCCAGGTAGGTAGCGACGAAATCCTGCTGGGCGACGCGCAGCGCCTGGCCGCGCATGCGCACGCATGCGGCGTCGATTGCCGGCTCGAGGTCTACGAGCAGCGCTGGCATGTATTTCAGCTGCAGGGCGCGCAGCTGGCCAGTGCGCGCTCAGCGATTAACACGGTTGCGGAATTCGCCCGCGCGCGGGTAGCACTACAACGGGATGCGCTGGATGGTGGGGAAGGGGACGGGTATATCGTCGCACGCCACGTCGAGCGTGACGAAAAACCGGTACCCGCTGCGCCCTGAGCGGAGAATCAGACGGGGATCTCCGAGGTGCCGCCGCCCGCGCTGCCGAAACTTTGCAGCTGATCCAGGCTCAGGCGCCGCTCGTTGAGGGCAGTGAGGATCGCCTTCAGCTGCTCGGGATCCGGCTGGATGTAGATCATGCGCTGTTCGAGCTGCTGATCCCAGTAGGGCGTGTAGGGGACGTCGGTCTCCGGCATGACCTTGGCCTTGAAGCTGCCGTCCTGCAGTTCGCCGACCAGGGTGATGCGGGTGGTGTCCGGGGTGGTGTTGTTGACCGTGATGTTCATGGACGCTCCTTGTTTGTCCGTTCGCTCGGAAGCATTGTCCCGTACGTCAAACCCGAGTGCCCACACTGTAGAAAGTGGTCGAAATCCCGAATTCTTTAACTCGACATTAGCGAATATATTGTCGAGTTCAATTTCTGGATCGATAAAATGATATACTGTATAAAAACACAGCCCTTTTCACTCGCACCATGCCGAACTTTACCCCAATCGACCTGGGTCCGTCAGCACCGGAAGAGACGACGACCGGCCCGAGCGGCCGCATGCACGTCAAGATGTACCGGCTCGCGGACGACGCGATTACCGAAGCCACCACCGACATCGAACTGGCCCGCGAATTCATCGCCCACGGCGAGCTGAGCGCGAAATCGATCCAGAACTCGCAAAAGGAACTGTATCGCTTCCTTACCTGGTGCCGCGAAGAAGCCAAAAAGACCCTGGCCCAGCTGAACGTTGCGGACCTGAACAACTACAAGGAATTCCTGAAAAATCCGCCGCCGGAATGGGTATCGAAGACCAAGTGGCCGCGCAGCGATCCGCGTTACCGGCCGTTCACCGGGCCGCTGTCCGACCCGAGCCGGCGCCAGGCCATGATCGCCGTGAAGGGATTGATGGGCTTTGCCGAACAGACCGGCTATCTACGCCGCAATCCTGGCGCGCTGGTTCGCAACGTCAAGGCCCCATCCGCGAGCCGGATTACGCGCTATTTGACCCAGGGCGCGATCGCGCTTGCGCTGGAAACGGTTTCCAGCCGCCCGGCCGACACGCCGGCGGCTTTCAGGCGCCGCGCGCGCGACCGCTTCCTGCTGATCGCCTTTGCGCATACGGGCGCCCGCCTGAATGAGATCGTCAGCGCGTCCATGGGATCGATCTACACCGAAGGCAACGGCCGCTGGTGGCTGGACGTCCTCGGCAAAGGCAACAAGCCGCGCCGCCTGCCGGTGCCGCCCGAGATGCTGGAAGCCTTCCAGGCCTACCGCCAGGCCTTCGAACTGCTGCCGCAGACCAGCCGCACCGACCGCACGCCGCTGGTCCTGTCCAGCCGTTCGCGCGAACCGGCGCGCATTACGGACGAAGCGGCGGCGGAAGCAATCAAGGCGGTGTTTGCCGACGCCGCGCGCGCCGCGGATGCGAAAGGCGACCAGGACACGGCGGCGACGCTGCGCCAGGCGTCGGCGCACTGGCTGCGTCACAGCATGCTGACCAACCACGCCAACAACGGGGTGCAATTGAAGACGCTGCAGGACACGGCGGGGCATGAAAACATCGCAACCACGGCGGCCTACCTGCACAAGACCGACAATGAGCGGCACGACGAGATCATTCGCTCGGTGAACGGGAAGAGCGTGCTGTGAGCTGTGCTGCCCCTTGTTGGGCAGCTTTACGGATAGCACATTTGACATAATATAGATTATGCGCACTTCGTCCGGGTCCGATGGGCTCCTTGTTTGCAGACAAATCGTGCAAATCCAGCCCGCTTTCCTGCGAAGCTGCCCCCTGGAGCGTGACGCTGCCAATTGCGTGACACATCACGGAAACAAACAAAACCCGGTGCGCGACTGAGCCTGCGCACCGGGTTTGATTGCTGCGCGGCCGGGATCGGCCGTCAGCTTTCAAGCTTCAACGCTTCTTGCTGCTGGAATCTTGCTGGTTGAAAGCCTGCGCAGCATCCTGTGCCGATTCACCCTTCTTTTTGCCGCCGAGGTCATCCAGTGCGGGCGTGCCGCCGGACGCATGCTGGCCACCATGCTGCTGGCTGCCTTGCTGCCCGGATTGTTGGCTTTGCTGTCCGGATTGCTTGCTTTGCTGGTCCTTGGAGCTGGCGGCATTACGGTTCTGATCGGACATGCCACTGTCCTGTCGAACGCCCTTTCCGTCTTTCCCTTGATTCTGAGCCATCTTGATCTCCTCAATGAAGTGGTCGGAGCCCAATCATACGCCTCAGAACGAGCCCAGCAAGCGGCGCGCCGGTACCGTGCGGCAACATGACGCCGCCTTGCCCTGCCGTAGTTCGCACCTCGGCAGCATTTCCCCTTATCATTCCGAGCATGATTACCTGTTTCGATATCGGCGGCAGCGCCATCAAATGCGCCGTCGCGACGGCTGACGGCCGGCTCGGCGCCCTCAGCCGCGTGCCCACGCCCGCCCAGGACTTCGCCGCCTTCACCGCGGCCATGAAGTCGCTGATCGATGCCGGCGGCGCCCCGCGCAGCGTTGCCATCTCGATCGCCGGCGTGATCGACCCGCTCGATGGCCGCATCAAGTGCGCGAACATTCCCTGCATCGACGGCCGCACGCTGGCCGCGGACCTGAGCCAGGCTTTCGGCCTGCCGGTCTGGATCATCAACGACGCCGACAGCTTCGCCCTCGCCGAGGCCCAGGCCGGCGCCGGGCGCGGGCATGCCAACGTGTTTGGCCTGATCCTCGGGACCGGCGTCGGCGGCGGCCTGGTCATCGGCGGACGTTTGATCGGCGGCCCTGGCGGCTTTGCCGGCGAATGGGGCCATGGCCCGGTTGTCGAGAGCCCCCGCTTCCCCTGCGGCTGCGGCCAGGCCGGCTGCCTGGACACGATCGGCGGCGCGCGCGGCCTCGAACGTCTGTACCGGTCCCTGCACGGGCGCTCGATGGACAGCCGCGAAATCATCGCCGCCTGGCAGAACGGCGATGCCGCCGCCGAGCGCACCGTCGCCTGCTGGGCCGATCTGCTCAGCGGACCGCTGGCCATGCTCGTCAATACACTGGGCGCGTCGATCCTGCCGGTCGGCGGCGGCCTCGCCAACAGCGCGGCGCTGATTGCGCAACTCGACCAGGCGGTACGGGCCCGGATCCTGCGCAAGACCGAGGCGCCGATCATCGTCCCTGGCCAAGCCGGCGCGGAACCGGGACTGATCGGCGCGGCCTGGCTCGGCCTGGAAAAGCTGGGCGGCGCGCATGCGTGAGGCGATCACGCTGGAGGTCTGCGTCGACAGCGTCGCCGGCATCAAGGCGGCGCTGGACGGCGGCGCCGATCGCATCGAACTGTGCAGCGCCCTCGACATCGGCGGCCTGACCCCGAGCGCCGGTCTGCTGCGTGCGGCGTCCAGCAGCCCGGTGCCGGTGGTGGCCATGATCCGCCCGCGCGGCGGCGACTTCTGCTTCGACGAGGCCGAAGTCCGTCTGATGCTGGACGAAATTGCCGCCGTCGCCGACGCCGGTCTGCAAGGCGTCGTACTGGGCGCATCGCTGCCGGATGACCAACTGGACGCGCGCACCCTCGAACGATTGGCCCAACACGCCACGAACCACGGGCTGCGCTGCATACTGCACCGCGCCATCGACCTGTGCCCGGACCTGGCGCAGGCCACTAGCCTCGCCATCGACCTCGGCTTCGAACGCATCCTGACGTCCGGCGGCGCCCGCAGTGCGCCCGAAGGCCTGGACGGACTGCGACGCTGCTTCGACACCGCCGCGGGCCGCATCGCCATCATGCCCGGCGCCGGCATCAATGCCGCGAACGTGGACCTGTTGCGCACGCGGCTGCCGCTGACCGATGTCCATGCCTCCTGTTCGGAACCGCTGCCGCCGCCGTCGCCGCAGGTGGCCGCTTTCGGCTTCGATACCGGCGCCCGCCGCCAGACCAGCAGCACTAAAGTCGCGGCGCTGAAAGCTAAACTGCTGGCCTGAGCCGGCCTTTCGCTTGAAATCGACGGCGGCGTGTGTGACACTCGGCCGGATGAGTTTGACCTTCGATCCGACCACGCTCACGCCTTATCTCGGCGACCTCGCAGCCGGCGCCCGGCTGACCGCCCTCGCCTGCGCGCTGGCCCTGGCCGGCGGCCTTGCACTGGGCATCGTCGTGGCCCTCATGCGCACCGCGTCCTCGCCGCTGGCACGGCGCCTGGCCGAGATCTACGTCGACATCTTCCGCAACGTTCCCTTCATCGTCCAGCTGTTCTTCCTGTTCTACGGCCTGCCCGAAATCGGCGTCGAACTGAGCGCCTTCGGTACCGGCGTACTCGCACTGTCGCTGGCGGGCGGCGCCTTCGTCTCCGACGTGATCCGGTCCGGCATCCTGGCGATCGAACCGGGCGTGCTGGAAGCGGCGCAAGTGAGCGGACTGTCGCGATTCGCGCTCTACCGCCGCATCGTGCTGCCGATCGCGCTGCGCAGCTCATTGCGTCCGCTCGGGTCGGTGTTCGTCAACCTGATCCTGACGTCGTCCATCCTCTCGGCGATCACGCTGAACGAGCTGACCGGCAGCGCCAAGATCGTCGCTGCCGACACCTTCCAGCCCTTCGAGGTCTACGCCCTGCTCCTTGTGCTGTATGCGGCGCTGACCTGGCTGGTGTCGCTGTCGGCCGGGGCGCTGCACCGGCGCCTGAACAAGGCCGAGGCTTGATGCGCTATACGGATTTCACGCCTCTCGATCTGCTCCTGCTGCTGCAGGGCCTGGGCGTCTCCGTCGCACTGTTCGCCGCCACCACCGTCACCGGCCTGTTCATCGGCCTGGCCTGGGCGCTGCTGCGCTACTACCGCGTGCCGCTGCTGGCGCCCCTGGCTGCCTTCGTCGCCGAGCTGCTGAAGAATTCTCCTGTGCTGGTGCAGCTCTTCCTGGTGTTTTTCGGCTTGCCGGTGTTGCTGGAGACCGATCTGACGCCGGTGCAGGCCGCGCTCATTACGCTATCCGGCAATACGGCGGCTTTCATCTACGTGATCGCGGTGTCTGCCATCGAATCCATCGGCCGCGACCAGCTGGAAACGGCGCGCGTGTTCAGCTTGACCCGCTGGCAGACGCTGCGGCGCATCGTGGCGCCGCAGGCAGCCGCCTTCAGCCTCGGGCCGCTGGCCGGGCTGCTGGTCAACCAGCTGCAGGTGACCTCGCTGATCTCGGTGATCGGCGTGGTCGACCTGACCAAGGTGGGCGCCATCCTCAACCTGCGCACCTTGAAGCCCTTCATCGTCTGGACCGTGATCGGCCTGCTGTACTACCTGATGGCCCGGCTGATCGCCAGGGTCTGCGCGCGTGTGGAGACGCGCCTGCGCGCGCATGGTCAATGGAAGGGTTTATAGCGTGATTCATATAGAAGGCGTGGCCAAGCGCTTCGGCGACCACACGGTGCTCGACGGGATCGACCTGCACATCGCGCCGGGCGAAGTGGTGTCCATCCTGGGCGCCAGCGGTTCCGGCAAGTCGACGCTGATCCGCTGCATCAATGGCCTCGAAAAGCTCGACGGCGGCAGCATCTCCGTCGACGGTCACCGCGTCGAGGATCCGAAGCAGCTGCAGCTCGCGCGCCGCTGTTGCGGCACCGTGTTCCAGCTGTTTAACCTGTATCCGCACATGACGGCGCTGCAGAACATCACGCTGGCGCCGATCGAGGTGCTCAAAGTGCCGCGGCGCCAAGCCGAGATGGAAGCGCGCGAACTGCTCGCCTCCGTCGGACTGGCCGAGCGTGCGAAGGCCTATCCGGCCCAGCTCTCCGGCGGCCAGCGCCAGCGGGTCGGCATTTGCCGTGCACTGGCAATGAAACCGCGCTACCTGCTGCTGGACGAAGTCACCAGCGCCCTCGACCCGGAAATGACGGCCGAGGTATTGAATATATTGGCGAAGCTGGCTGCAAGCGGCACCACCATGCTGTTCGTGACCCACGAAATCGAATTTGCCCGCCAGATCTCGAGCCGCATCGTCTTCCTCGACCAGGGCCGGCTGTTGGCCGACCTGCCGACCGCGAAGTTCTTTGCCGTGGAAGGCGGCCTGGCGCAGCCGCGCATCGCGCAATTTTTATCAAAAATGAGCAAATCATGAAGATGCTGTTAGCGAACGCCGAAGCCTGGCCGGGCTTCGAAACCACGGTGGAATTGCTGAAACAGGGCGGCCCAAGCGTCGATGCCATGGTCAGCGGCATCGCCAAGGTCGAACGCGAAGCCAGGGTGCGCAGCGTCGGCTACGGCGGCTGGCCGAACATGTTGGGCGAGATGGAATTCGACGCCGGCGTCATGGACGGCACCACGCGCGAGGTCGGTGCAGTGGGCGCGGTGCCGGCGACCCTGCCCGTCTCCGCGCTGGCGCACGAGGTGATGAAGCACCTGCCGCACGTGATGCTGACCGGCGCCGGGGCGCGCCGCTTCGCCACCGAGCGCGGTTTCGCCGTCGACGAGGTGCTGCACCCGGACAGCAAGCGTGTGTGGTGGGAGCGGCTGCAGACGGAGATGTCGCCGGAGCAGCTGGCGGCCTTTCCCGATATTCCGCTGGCGCCGCTCAGCCACGCCATCACCGATCCGGAGCGAGTGCGCGACACCACGGTGTTCCTGGGCCGGGACGCCGGCGCCAACATCGGCGTGGTCACCTCGACCTCCGGCTGGGCGTGGAAGTATCCCGGCCGCCTGGGCGACTCGCCGATCCCCGGCGCCGGCTTCTACGCGGACAGCCGCTACGGCGCCGCAGCCTGCACCCACACCGGCGAAATGACCATGCGCTGCGGAACGTCGCGCAGCATCGTGCTGGCGCTGCGGCTCGGTTACACGCTCGCAGATGCCACCAAGCTCGCGGTGGAAGAACTGGCCGAGCTGAAGTCCGGCTTCCTGGCCGGCGTGGTGATTCACGCGATCGACGCCAAGGGCAATCACCAGGTGGTCAATTACCGCTGCGACGAAGAGATACGCTATTGGTACTGGGACGAGCGCATGGCCGCACCCGAACTACGCGTCGCCTCCACCATCGAAACCTGAAAGGACTGAGCATGCACCTCCGTTTGACACGCTGTGCCGCCGCTGCCTTATTAATGCTGGCCGCGGGTTCCGCGCTGGCCGGCCGCATCGAAGACATCAAGGCCCGCGGCTACGTGCGCATCGGCGTCTCGCTGGGCGGCGAGCCGGTCGGCTTCCGCAATGCCGCCAACGAGCCGGTCGGCTATGACGTCGACGTCGCCAAGCAGCTGGCCGCGAAGCTCGGCGTGCCGGTGCGCTTTTCGGATGTGTCCAGCGATGCGCGCATCTCGATGCTGATGTCGAAGCAACTCGACCTGGTGGTGGCGAACGTCTCGATCACGCCGCAACGGGCGCGGGTGGTGGACTTTTCCATCCCCTACAACCAGGCCGGCCTGCGCGTGATCGCGCAAAAAAGCGCCCACGTCAAATCGCTGGCGGACCTGAACGGCAAGCGCGTCGTGGTCGGCCGCGGGACGACGGCGGATGCTTTTGTGAAGAAGTCGGCGCCGCAGGCTGTGATCGTCTACACCGACAATTTTGCGCCGGACGGGGTTTTACTCCTGCAGCAGAAACGCGTCGATGCCGGGGTCGAGGATTCGTCGCTGCTGGACTACCTGGCCAGCAAGAATGAGCAGCTGGAGACTTTGCCGGCAATGTATGGCAATACGCCGATCGGGATTGCCATGGCCAAGGGCGATCCGGTGATGCTGAAATTCGTGAACGGATTTGTTGCGGACTATATTCGGTCCGGCGCCTATGTGGCGAATTATAGAAAGTGGTGGGGTGCGAAAGCGTTGCCTCCGGTGCTACAGGCGCCGTAAAGATGCAGTAAGCTCGTGGACATGGGTATCGATTCCTCTACGGGCGACGACGTCTACCTCAAGCGTCTTGCCGAAACCTTGACGCGAGCGGCAAACGCCTCGCTGGCCGGCATTTATCTGGCCGAATGCGATGCCGCAAACAGAGCGCCATTCCGATATCCCATCCCCGGACTTCATGAAGACTGGCTCGAGGTCGAGGACACCGGGATAGACGAGCGCTTCGGCCACACCGCACATTGCCATTACCTTGCCCTGCCTGTCAGGATCGAGCCACTTCAATTGCGAGGCGCCGTCTGGATGCTGTGGGATGCGCCGGGACGGGTTGGAACGGAGGAGCGCAAGTCCCTGACGGCCCTTGCGGAGCTCATAGGCAGCCAGCTAAGCCTACGCTATTGCGATCAGGGAACAAGAATCGCCAACGAAACCTGGTTCATGCATGCCTTGCAGGAGCTGCTGGATACGCCCGCGCAGGAGGTGAGGGTCGGTCATATCAGCGTCGTTTCCTTCTCGCGCGTGAACGATGCCTATGGTGTCGCCGCCGGTTACGAGTTGCTCGCCATCCTGGCGCAACGATTGGTCGCCTGGGCCGGTCCCGATGCCGTCCTTGCCCACCTCGGCGGCGAACGCTTTGCATTTGCCTTGCCGGGTAGCGCCAAGGCTACTGCCCATCGCCTGTCCCTTCTTCACCCGGTCATCAATACACCCGCAGCTTTGGCCTGCAATAAACAATACACGGCGCGCGCCCGCGTCGGGCTGCGTGTGGCCAAGGCAAACTGCGGACTCCATCCTGCCGTCCTCCTGCACGAAGCGGCGAATGCGGCGAATTCCGCGACGATGACGTCGATTAGCACTTACCAGACCGCGTCCCGCATGGAATCGGCCTTGCTGGTAGGACTCAACGAACTGCTTTGCGGGCGTTCGGGACATGGCGAACTCGAGGTGCATTATGAGCCCCAGTTCGACTTGCGTACGGGAAGCCTGACCGGCCTGGAGGCGCTGGTGCGGTGGCGCCATCCCGTCGTCGGACTACTGTATCCCAAGGATTTTCTTGCCTTTGTCGAACAGTCGAGCAAGATGTTTTATCTCGATATGTCCGTCTTGCGCACGGTGTGCCAGAACCTGCGCGAATGGCGCGAAGCCGGCAATATGCCGCAAGTGCCGATCGCACTGAATTTCGCGCGCGAATCGCTGCTGGTCGATGGGATGGTCGACAAAGTGGCGCAGCAACTTGGCGAGTTCGGCATCGAAGGCCGGCACTTCGAGTGCGAAATCACCGAGAGCAACTGCAGCGATACCAAAGGCTTGCAGGTGCGCCTGCTGGGTTTGCGTTCGCTGGGCATGCAGATCGCCATCGACGACTTCGGCACTGGCCATTCCAATTTCGAGACCATCCGCCAACTATCTTTCGACAAATTGAAAGTCGACCGGCAATTCGTCGATGGCGTTGCGGATGACGACAGGCTGGCCGAGCTGCTGCAATTGATCGTCAACGCCGGCCGCCTCTTCGGCGCCGAGATCCTGTGCGAAGGCGTGGAACAGGTGCGCGACCTGGATTGGCTGGCCGAGCACGGCGTGACGCGCTTTCAGGGCTGGTATTTCAGCCGTGCCCTGGTGCCTTCGCAAGCGATGGAAGCGGTACGGCGCCTGGCGCATCCGAAACAGGCCTTGAGCCCAGCGCAAATACAGGCCACCATACGGCAGATCCAGATGCCGCAGGATCTGGCGACTGTTTGACCACCATGTCGGGAGACGAACCGAATGAAGATCCTGATTGTTCTCACTTCACATGACCGGCTGGGCGATACCGGGCGCAAGACCGGATTCTGGCTCGAAGAGCTTGCCGCCCCTTACTATATCTTCAAGGATGCGGGCGCCGATATCGTCCTGGCATCACCAAAAGGCGGCCAGCCGCCGCTGGATCCGAAAAGCGCCGATCCAGGCTTCCAGACCGATCTCACCCGCCGCTTCGAAGGCGACGCCGCTGCAAAAGAACAACTGGCTTCGACAGTACGGCTGGACAGTGTCTCCTCAAAAGATTTCGACACCGTGTTTTATCCCGGCGGCCACGGCCCCTTATGGGATCTCGCCGAAGACCGGAACTCGATTGCCCTGATCGAGTCTTTTATCGCCGAAGGCAAACCCGTGGCTTTGGTGTGCCACGCGCCGGGCGTATTGCGACACGTGGTCAGGGCCGATGGCAAGCCTCTCGTAGAAGGCAAGAAGGTCACCGGCTTTACCAATACGGAAGAGGAGGCCGTGCAATTGACCAAAGTTGTACCCTTCCTGGTCGAAGACGAATTGAAGGCGAAAGGCGGCATTTACTCCAAAGCGGAGGATTGGGCGCCCTATGTTGTCAGCGACGGCCAACTGATTACCGGTCAAAATCCCGCGTCGTCCGGACCGGCGGCGTCCTTGCTGCTCAAGCAGTTTGGCGCCCGATAAAACGCCATGGATTCATCCTGGCTCCACCAGCTGGAACAATGGCGGGAATTCTTCCTGCTGTGCGGCACGGCGGGCGGCATACTCGTTGCCGTGCTGTTCGTCGTGATTTCCCTCGCGCCGCGCATCATCGCCGCCGACAATGCGACCAGTGTGCGGGCCTGCATCTCGCCGAACGCGGTCCATTTCACCGCGGTGCTGGTGGTATCGAATGTGCTGATGGCGCATGCGCTGCCCCAGGAGCCGAGCGGCTGGCTGCTCTGCATCGGTGCTGCACTCATGCTGATTTACCTGTGGTCGATCCGGGGACGCCAGCCCTGGCATGAGGACGGCATCTCCGCGGCGGACATCGTCTGGTACGCGGCCCTGCCTTACCTCGCCTACGCGCTCGCGCTGGTGGCGGGCATCGGCATATTGCGCGACGACCCGCGCGCGCTGCCCCTGATCGCCGTGTTCGTGCTGCTGCTGATCGTCATCGGCGTGCGCAATGCCTGGGATCTGGCGGTCTGGTTGCCGGTCCAGGAGATGAAAGCGGGCGCCAGCGAAAACAATACCGACACGGAGGCGTAATGGAAGCATCCTGGGCTCACCAGCTCGAACAGTGGCACGAATTCTTCCTGTTGAGCGGCACCGCGGGCGTGACGCTGACCGGCGTGCTGTTCATCGTGATCTCGCTCGGCCCATCGATCATCGCTACCGAAAACACAACCGGCGTGCGGGCCTTCATCTCGCCGAACGCCGTGTATTTCACGACCGTGCTCGTGGTATCGAATGTCCTGATGGCGCCCGATATCTCGCAGAGCCTGGTCGGCTGGCTGCTGATCGTCGGGGCGGCGCTCTCCCTGCTTTACCTGTGGTCGGTCAAGGGCCCGCAGCGCTGGCGCGAAAACGGCCTGTCGGTGCTGGACTGGATCTGGTACATCGGCTTGCCCTACCTGGCGTACGCGATCGTGCTGGCGGCGGGTGTCGAGGTCCTGCGCGGCGGCGAAGAGGCTATGCTGCTGATCGCCGGGACCATGATCTTCATGCTGGTGATCGGGATCCGCAACGCCTGGGACCTCGCGGTGTGGATGCCCATGCAGGAACGCAATCCGGAGCGGCAGGCGACGCAGGATCCTTCATGATCTTGCCCACACAGCACCTGTGCAGCCGGGCTCGCGGCATGTACCATAGCATGCTTGAGCTCTACCAGGAAAACCCATGAACAACGCACTCATCCGTAACGCGACCATCGCCGCACTCCTTGCCGTGGCCTGCGCCGCCCCCATCGCGCACGCCGACAGCGTCGCCTCCAGCGCCTCCAGCGCCGGTTCCGCCTCCTCGGGCAGCATCTCCGACTCGATCGGCGGCTCCAGCAACAGCTCGAACCGCGACCGCCGCGTCACCGCCGGCGATTACCAGGTGATCGACATCGCCCAGGCCCCGGCCAAGCCCGACACCACGCGCCTGACCCTGCGCCCGGTCGCCGGTACCGCAGCCCAGGAATTCACGCTGGACGTGCCGAACCGCGCGCTGGCTGCCCGCGCCGTCGGCAGCGGCGCCATCGTGCACGTGAACGAGCGCGTGTACGGCTACGAATTCGCCTACGCCGACACCAGACAGCCTTTCTTCCTGGCCCTGCAGGACGACTGGTACCGCGAACTGGGTTCGCGCAAGGTCGCCATCTGATGCTGCCACGGCTCGCGGCTGCAACGCTGGCCGCGATCTGCCTCACTGCCAGCGCCGGGGCATCCGCCGGCATCCCGGCCTTCTGCGAACGCGGCAAGGAAACCACCGCCGCCGAGCAGGACCGCGTGCTGCGCTTTGCCGGCGCCGTCAAGCGGGAGCTGGAAGCCTCGCAGCAGAAGGTCGCGCTGATTTCGCGCGCGGGCCTGGACCTGAGCCGCTTCGACCTGCTGTATTCGCACGCCGGCATCGCCCTGAAGAACGAGGACAAGGCCTGGACCGTGCGCCAGCTGTATTACGCCTGCGACGAATCGCGTCCGCGCCTGTTCGACCAGGGCGTGCCGGGCTTCGCACTGGGCGCCGATGCGCCTGGGCGCGGCCACGTCTCGCTGGTCTTCCTCGACGACGACAATGCCGCCCAGCTGGAGCAGGCCGCGCGCAACAAAAGCATGGCGCTGGCCTTGCTGGCCGGCCGTTACAGCGCCAACGCCTATGCCTTCAGCACGCGCTACCAGAACTGCAACCAGTGGGTCGCGGAGATCCTGGCCAGTGCCTGGGGCGCGATCGACAGCCAGGACAAGGCCCGCGAACGTGCCCAGGCCTGGCTGCGTGAGCAGGGCTACGAGGCGGGTCCCGTGAAGCTCAAATCGCGCTGGCTGATGTTCGCCGGCCAGTTCGTGCCGCTGGTGCACGTGAACGACCACCCGGTCGACGATGTGTATGCGCTGGCGCTGCGCGTCAGCGTGCCGGCCTCCATCGAGGACTTCGTGCACCGGCGGGCGCCGCGGGCCCGGCGTGTGGAGCTGTGCCACGACGCGCGGCACATCGTCGTGCATCGTGGCTGGGAGCCGCTCGGGCGCGGGTGCACGCCAGGCCCTGGCGACGAAGTCATTCCCCTCGACTCTTGATTATCGTGATGCGTCACAAGAAAATCGCTACGATGCTTGCCACCGCCGCCCTGACCATCGCCGCTGGCCGCGCGCCGGCCAGTCCGCTGCCGGAAGCCCAAGCGGCGAGTCTCACCCGCCAGCTGCAGGCCGTCGCCAACGATCCCGCCATGCCGCTGCCCGGCCTCTCGGTGGTCGCGATCCGCCGCGGAGAGATCGTCTACCGCCACCACTTCGGCAGCAAGCGCCTGGCCAACCCCGGCAAGCCCGCACAGCCCATCGACGACCATACGCTGTTCCGCGCCGCCTCGGTCTCGAAATTCGTGACTACGCTGGGCGCCATGAAGCTGGTCGAACAAGGCAAACTACAGCTGGACGCCGACATCGGCAGCTACCTCGGCTACCCGGTGCGCAACCCGCATTTCCCGGACCGGCCGATCACGCTGCGCATGCTGCTCACGCACACCTCCTCGCTGCGCGACGAGGGCGGCTTCAAGTTCGCCCCCGAGGTCGACCTGAAGGAGGTCCTGCTGCCGAACGGCCGCTACTACGGTAAAGGCGCGATGTGGGACGCCGGCCATGCGCCGGGAAGCTGGTTCGAATACGTGAATTTCAACTGGGGGCTGATCGCCACCGTGATGGAAGCTGCCACCGGCGAGCGCTTCGACCGCCTGATGCGCAGGCTGGTCTTCGATCCGATGGGTTTGAAGGCCGGCTTCTACCTGAACGACTTCGCGCCCGCAAATGAAGACGACGTCGCCACCCTCTACCGCAAGCGCGAGAAGGACGGCGCCGAAGTCTGGGACCCGCAAGGCCCCTGGGTCGCCCAGGCCGACGATTTCGACCATGAAGCGCCAGCCGCGCCGACCGGCCTCGCGAGCTACAAGCCGGGCACCAACGGCACCGTCTTCGGCCCGCAGGGCAGCCTGCGCATTTCGACCGCCGACCTCGCGCAAATCATGCTGATGCTGATGAACCAGGGAGAATTCGAAGGCAAGCGGATTCTGGCGTCACAGACAGTGAAAACCATGTTCACCCGCCAGTGGACCCTGCACCCGGCCGGCGCGAACGGCAGCGCCAACGGAGACGGCGGCAGCTACCGCGGCCTGTATCACGCCTGGGGATTGGGCAACCAGCACTTCACGGACACCAGCATCGTGAAGGACGGCCATACCAGCGGCGACCGCCTGGTCGACGGCGGCGGCTTCAAGGGCGTCGGCCACCTCGGATGGTCCTGGGGCCTGAACGCCCTGTTCGTGTTCGACCCTGAAAAGCGCGACGGCATGATCTACGTGAGCACCGGCGTGGGCGCCGATCCCGACAAGCAGCCGGGCAGGTTTTCGTCCGAGGCGCGCTTCCAGGAGCGCATCACCGATGCGCTGTACCGCGGCGCCATCGCACCACGATAAAGGATTTGTGACGCCGAATCACAAATCCGTGACGCGTCACACAATCTAAAAATCCGGACTTGCCTTTACGTAACTCATCACGAATAATGTAGTTCATGAAACAGCCGGAAGACCAACGCACCATCGAACTCGCCCTCGACGCCGCCGCAGCCCGCAAGCGCGGCCGTCCGCCCAAGGCCGACAAGCTCAGCGACGCCGAACGGGCGCGCCGCTACCGCGCCCGCCAGAAGATGATGCCGAAGGACGACTGGAACTACGAGCAGCTGACCGCCCTCACCCGCGCCGAGATCCTGCGCCTGACGGATGGTGCGGCGGCCAAGCCGGCCTCGGAGGGCGAACTGGTGGCCAACTGGGCCTATGGCATGTTCCTGCTGTGGGACCGCACCACCGCCCAGTGCCAGCGCGCGGACGACCGCAGCGAGCTGCTGGCGCTGGTCACGAACTGAGTCCGTCCAGGTCTCGCGGCTCGGCGATCTCGACGCCATTGCGCTCGGCGCGGAAACGCTTCGAGATCGCATACACCTCCCTGCGCACGCGCATGATGGACCCGAGCGGCCGATGCGCCGCCAGCGCATGCCATGGATTGAATTGCATGCCTTCGTCGATGCGGCGCGCGCGGTCCTCGCTCCACGCCTGCTGCGGCCCGACCCTCAGCCGCGCCACTGTCACGTAGGGGCTCAGCTCCTGCGGCCACTCGACGGAAGCGTCTTCGATCGGCATCTTTTCCAGGTCGGTGCAGAGCTGGATGCGCAGCTCCCATTCGCCGCCCTGCGCCGCAAAATAATCGACCACCGCATCGCGCAGGCCGTCCGGCTTGTCCTTCAGGTCGACCGGCGCATCCGTCAGGGCGGTCAGGGATGGCGAGACCGGCGCCACCTGCACCTTGGCCATGTAGTCCCCGTACAGGATCGGCGCCTGGCTGAAATAGGTCTCGCCCAGCGGATGGGTTTCCGGATGCCCGCCCAGGGCCTTGATGGTGGCACTTTCGCCGCCGACCGCTTCGATCGCCTTCTCGGCGCCGCGTGCCACCGCCGAGAACAGACGCTTCAGGTTCGGCGCCTTGTCGGTGGTGGCCGCCAGCAGCTTGGCGTTGCCGGCGAATTTACGGGCCGTCGGCGCGGAGAACACGGGGCCGTTCACCAGCACAAAGTCCTGGGTGGTGTCGTTCTCGCTGCCGTCGACCCGCTCGCCCGGCACGCCGACCACTTTCAGCGCCATGCCGCGCGGGGTCGAGACATCGTCGCTGAGGATGTCGCCCGGCGTGGTCGACAGGCGCAGTACGACCGGGTAGCTGCCGCTCTTCGCGAACAGGCCCTGGGCATAGGCCGCCGGCAAGCCATCGGCCACGATCAGCTCACCCACCAGCAGGCCATGCGTCTTCGCGTGCACGCTGCGGATCGCGTGGCCGGAGTCCTCCCAGGTCTTGCGGGAGATGCTCTGCATGGTGTCCTTCAGGTCGAAGATGGTTTCGGTTTCCTTCTCCTCGGGCACTTCGACAGCCGGGGAATACGGGATCGGACGGATTTTGGAAGGAGCGTTCATGGCGGGGCCTGGTAAGTGGTCGGTCCACGATCCTGACAGGGGCGCCGGCGCCGCTCTGTGCTGCGCCGCACCGAAACGATGACTCGCCCGATTTTGCCCGCCGCCGTGTGCGGTCCCGAACAGACGATTGGCTGGCCTGGCTGCATGCTGGCGACTTCGCGCCCATCGGCGGCAGCTTTGAGGACGGCGGACAGACATGGACAAGGAAGGCAAGGGTCACGAACCGACAACGCCGGCCGGCGGCTGGGGATCGCTGAAGGAAGTCGGCACCATTCTCCTCGAGGAGAAAGTGCCGCCGCAGCGGGCCGCGCTGCTGCTCAAGCAGAACAAGCCGGACGGCTACGCCTGCGTCAGCTGCGCCTGGGCCAAGCCCGCGCATCCGCATCCGGCCGAGTTCTGCGAAAGCGGGGCCAAGGCCACGGCCTGGGAAATTACCAGCAAGCACATCGGCACCGATTTCTTCGCCAGGCACACGGTAAAAGAACTCGAGCGCTGGCACGATCACGACCTGGAAGACGCCGGCCGCATCACGGTACCGCTGCGTTATGACGCCGCGTCCGACCGCTACCAGGAAATAAGCTGGGACCAGGCCTTCAGCGAAATCGGCGCCCACCTGCGCAAGCTGGATCCGAAGAGCGTCGTGTTCTACAGCTCCGGCCGCGCCTCGCTCGAGACCTCCTACATGTACCAGCTGCTGGCGCGCATGTACGGCAACAACAATCTGCCGGACAGCTCGAACATGTGCCACGAAAGCACCTCGGTGGCGCTGCCGAAGAGCATAGGCGTGCCGATCGGCACCGTGGTCCTCGACGACTTCGAAAAGACCGACTGCATCCTGTTCTTCGGTCAGAACGTGGGTGTGAACAGCCCGCGCATGCTGCACCAGCTGCAGGAAGCGCGCAAGCGCGGCGTGTCCATCATCACCTTCAACCCGCTGCGCGAGCGCGGCCTGGTCAGCTTCACGAATCCGCAGTCGCCGCTGGAGATGCTGAGCGGCGCCGAGACCTCGATCAGCACCCAGTACCACCAGCTCAAGGCCGGCGGCGACACGGCCGCGCTGATGGGCCTGTGCAAGGCGGTGCTGGAAGAGGAAGACGCGGCGCACAAGCGCGGCGATCCGCCCGTCCTCGACACGGCCTTCATTGCCGAACACACCCACGGCCTGGGCGCCCTCAAGGACAAGGTCGAGGCGACCACCTGGCACGAGATCGAACAGGAAGCGGGCCTCGACCGCGCCGACATCCGCGACGCCGCGCGGGTCTACATGACGTCGAAAGCAGTAATCGGCGTCTATGGCATGGGCCTGACCCAGCACCGCAACGGCGTGCAGAACGTGCAGATGCTGGTCAATCTGCTCCTGCTGCGCGGGAATATCGGCAAGCCGGGCGCAGGCATCTGCCCGGTGCGCGGGCACTCGAACGTCCAGGGTCAGCGCACGGTCGGCATTACCGAGAAGCCGGAGCTGGCGCCGCTCGACAAGCTGAAGGAACTGTACGGCTTCGAGCCGCCGCGCGACAAGGGCCTGAACACGGTCGAAGCCTGCGAAGGCATCCGCGACGGCAAGGTCAAGGCCCTGGTCAGCCTGGGCGGCAACCTGGTGCGCGCCGTGCCGGAACACGGCCTGATGGACACGCCCTGGCGCGCGCTGCCGCTGACCGTACAGATCTCGACGAAGCTGAACCGCAGCCACCTGGTGCACGGCCAGGCCGCCTACATCCTGCCCTGTCTGGGCCGGATCGAGATCGACCGCCAGGGTGGCGTCGAGCAGGCGGTGTCGGTCGAGGATTCCACCGGCTGCATGCACGGCTCGAAGGGCATGGCCGCGCCGGCGGCGGACACCCTGCTGTCGGAACCGGCCATCGTCGCCGGCCTGGCGAAGGCGATGCTGGACCCGAATCCGAAAGTCGACTGGGATGCCTGGGTGGCAGACTACAGCAAGATCCGCGATGCGATCGCGCTGACCTGGCCGGAAATCTTCCACGACTTCAATGCGCGGATGTGGACGCCGGGCGGCTTCCGCAAGCCCAACGCGGCCGCCAAGCGCGAATGGAAAACGCCGAACGGCAAGGCCAATTTCACGGTGCCGGACAGCCTGACGGTGGACCCGGACCTGCCGGATCGCGAAGGCACCCTGCGCCTGTTCACGGTGCGCAGCGACGGCCAGTTCAACACCACGATCTACAGCCTGGACGACCGCTTCCGCGGCGTGACCGGCGACCGCATGGTGGTCTTCATGTCGAAAACGGACATGGAGGCGCGCGGCCTGCAGGACGGCGCCCGGGTCAGCGCGCTCACGGCCACCGACGATGGCGTCGAGCGGCGGGTCGATGGCTTGAAGGTGATGGAGTATCCGGTGCCGCCGGGCTGCATCGCCGGCTACTACCCGGAGTGCAATCCGCTGATTCCGCTGTGGCACTACGCCAAGGACAGTTATGTGCCGGCGGCCAAGTCGATTGCGGTGCGGATCGAAGCGGCGCAGTGACAGGAGATGAGATGAAAGACGTAAAAGTAGAAGTGCGTGTGAATGTCGGGGTCGATGCGGCGAGCGTCGTTTTATTGATTGCTTCCGCCGCGGCGGCGCTCTTCATGTACAAGGAGCACAAGCGCGAAAAGCTGGCCTCAAATGCCTCCTAGCACCGCAAAAGCGATACCGACCCCCACCGGCTGGCTGATGGTGCTGACCGAAGGCGACGATCTGTTTGCCGAGCTGGTGTCGCTGGCGCACCACCGCAATATTCCCAGCGCCAGCTTTAGCGGCTTCGGCTTTGCCGGCTCGGTGACCTTCGGCTTTTTCGACTTCGACAAGCGGGATTACAAGCCGAAGCGCTATGAAGACCGCGAGATGACGGGGATTACCGGCACACTGGCCTGGAAGGACGGCAAGCCGTCGGTGCACGCGCACGGCGTGGGCGGCGGCAGCGATTTTTCGGTGGCCGGCGGCCATTTGCTCGCCTTGATCGTCGGTCGCGGATCCCTGGAAGTCACCATTTCCGTGCACGACAGGCAGCTGGAGCGGCGGCAGGACCCGGCAATCGGGGCGAATATCCTGCGGTTGTGAACCCCAAGGTGGGGCCAGTGCGGCCCGAAGCTTATTGCCCGACGCAAATCACCTTGGTCAGGTAGTCCTTCGCATTGCCCTTTTTCTGCTGCGCCCACTGGACGACTTCCTGTGCCTCGGCGACCGTCATGATGGTCGCCTTTTCCTTGTTCCTGATAAAGGAAACGCCTTCGAACTTGCCTTCCTTGCTGCGCATGACTTTGGCAAATACAGGGGCGGCTTTGCCGTCGTCGACAAGCTTGTTCTGTTGGACGAGGTAGCGCTGATCGTTGGTTTCCATGCGGTGGTTCTGTTCATTGTGGATCGAGGCGACATTGTACCTGCACCGCATCGGTGACATAAACCCTTGATCCGACTATAATTTCCGCCTTTCGCACCATCTGCACGAAGGCCGCCATGTCCCTCCTCGCCCACCAGCTCGAACTGCTGTCCCCTGCCAAAACCGCCGAGATCGGCCGCGAAGCCATCCTGCACGGCGCGGACGCGGTGTACATCGGCGGCCCGGCCTTTGGCGCCCGCCACAATGCCAGCAATCCGCTGGAGGACATCGCGGCCCTGGTCGAGTTCGCGCACCGCTACCGCTCGCGCATCTTCGTGACCATGAACACCATCATGCACGACGCCGAGCTCGAGACCGCGCGCCAGCAGATCTGGGACCTGTACAACGCCGGCGTCGACGCCCTGATCATCCAGGACATGGGCCTGCTCGAGATGGACCTGCCGCCGATCCAGATGCACGCCTCGACCCAGTGCGACATCCGCACGGTCGAGAAGGCTCGTTTTCTCTCCCAGGTCGGCTTCTCGCAGCTGGTGCTGGCGCGCGAGCTGACCATCGAGCAGATCAGGGCGGTGCGGGCCCAGGTCGACACGCCCCTCGAATACTTCATCCACGGCGCCCTGTGTGTGGCCTTCTCGGGCCAGTGCTATATCTCGCACGCCGACAATGGCCGTAGCGCCAACCGTGGCGACTGCTCGCAGGCCTGCCGCCTGCCCTACACGCTGTCGGACGGCCAGGGCCGCGTGGTCGCCTTCGAAAAGCACCTGCTGTCGATGAAGGACAACGACCAGAGCCGCAACCTGGAAGCCCTGATCGACGCCGGCATCCGCTCCTTCAAGATCGAGGGCCGCTACAAGGACATGGGCTATGTGAAGAACATCACCGCCCACTACCGCCTGCTGCTGGACGAGATCCTGGAACGCCGTCCGGAACTGGCGCGCGCGTCGAGCGGCCATACCAATGTCCTGTTCACGCCGGACGTCGACAAGAACTTCCACCGCGGCCACACCGATTATTTCGCCACGGGCCGCAAGGAAACCATCGGCGCCTTCGATTCGCCGAAGTACGTGGGCGTCGAGCTGGGCACCGTCGCGCGCATCGGCGGCGACAACTTCGACCTGGTCACCAATGCACCGATGGCGAACGGCGACGGCCTGAACTACATGCACAAGCGCGAAACCGTCGGTATCCAGGCGAATACGGTGCAGAAGATCGGCGAAGACGCCGAAGGCCAGCGCTGGCGCGTGTTCCCGAACGAGCCGGTGTCGAGCCTGGCCGGCCTCAAGGTCGGCACCTCGGTCAGCCGCAACCGCGACCACCAGTGGGAGTCCGCGCTGACCAAGAAATCGTCGGAGCGCCGCGTGGCGGTCTACCTGAAGCTGGTCGAGATCGAAGGCGGCCTGCGCCTCTCGGTGAGCGACGAGGATGGCATCGAAAGCCACGCCGACGCGGCGATCGCTTTCCAGCCGGCCCAGCAGGCGGAACAGGCCGAAGCCGGCCTGCGCACCAGCCTGGGCAAGCTGGGCAACACCATGTTCGAAGCGCGCGGCATCGAGCTCCAGCTGTCGCGGCCCTGGTTCGTGCCGTCCAGCGCCATCAATGCGCTGCGCCGCGACGCCATCGCCGCCCACGAAGCAGCGCGCCTGGCGAGCTGGGAGCGTCCGGAACGCGCAGCGGCGGCCGAGCCGCCAGCGGTGTACCCGGAAGCCCAGCTCAGCTACCTGGCCAACGTCTACAACGAAAAGGCGCGCGCCTTCTACACCAAACACGGCGTGCAGCTGATCGCCGCGGCCTACGAGGCGCACGAGGAGCCGGGCGAAGTCTCGCTGATGATCACCAAGCACTGCCTGCGTTTCTCCTTCAACCTGTGCCCGAAGCAGGCCAAAGGTGTGCAAGGCGTGCAGGGCCAGGTCCGCGCGGAACCGATGACCCTGGTCAACGGCGACGAGCGCTACACGCTGAAGTTCGACTGCAAGCCCTGCGAGATGCACATCATCGGCGCGATGAAGCCGCATATCCTGAACTCGCCGCCGCCTTCCGCCATCCCCTACAGCCCGCTGGTCTTCCACAAGACGCGTCCGCGCGCCTGAACAGGGGCCTAGCGCTCATGCGGCCACACTGATCAACTCCGTGTGGCCGAAACCCTTCGAATAGTCGATCACCGACACCATCTGCGGCCGGATCCGCAGGAAGGCGACCTCGTGTCCCATGTCCGGTCCGACCCACTCGGCCACGGCCGGGAAGCGCCGCTCCAGGCAGGCCGCCGCCCGGGCAATCTCCACCGGGTCCTCCAGCAGCTCGGCGATGGCGCTCATCGACAGCCCGCGGATCTCGCGCCAGTCCTGGTAAGGCAGGTTGATCGTCAGCGACACCTTATCGCAGCCGCGAATGTTCTCCGCCTTCTGGCTGTTCCTGCCGATGCCGGCGTAGATCGCCATGTCCTGGTGCGCGAAGCTGACCGTGGTCGCCTGCGGATAGCCATCCGGCCGGATGGTCGCCAGGGTCATGTCCGGCGCCATGTCCAGCACCTGCAGGACGAAGTCGTTCTGTATCTTATCCATCACACACCTCCTGCCCGTCGGGGCCGCCGAACGTTTATGCGCCTGTAACTTTCGGGTACCAGAATAACGGATCGCGACATCGGAATATTCATGCCTTCCCACTCTGTAAACACAGAGTGTATCGTCCGCCACTGTTCAGAAACGCACGGCATAATATTGCAAAAAAGCCAATTGCAGGAATGTTATTTCCAAGAAGCTATTGAACGGCATGTAGTCCTACAAGTAGTTACAATTTTTAAGCAAAGTTTTGCCAGATTTAGTGTGTACGTAATTACTTTACTGGCCCCCTGTCTTATCTGGAGGATCGATGGCACTCAAACGCCTGCTTTGCATCGCCCCCGGCCATGTTGATATCGACGTACTGCTACGCGACACCATGCCGGATTGGGAAATCTGCAGCGTCACAAGCCTGGCTGAAGCCGGGCGCGAACTACGAAACAATCATTTTCTCGTCGGCCTGCTGATGCATGACCGCGACCAGCAGCGTGCAGCCGATCTCGACATATTCCTGCGCCGCCATGGCAACATGCAGTGGGTAGGCGTGTTCAGTCCGCGCGACCTCGAATCGACGGGCTATCGCGATATCGTGGTCGAGCATCTCTGCGACTACCATACCTCGCCCGTCGATCCAATCCGCCTGTCTCACACGCTGGGCCACGCGCATGGCTGGGCAATGCTGAAGCGCCGACGCCAGCAGCTGACCGACCATGCACAGGCCGACTCTCCACTGATCGGACATTGCGATGCGATTGTGCGACTGCGTGCCCAGATCGATCGCGTCGCCAAGGTCGCGGCGCCTGTCCTGATCTGGGGCGAGAGCGGCAGCGGCAAGGAGCTGACGGCGCAAGCGATCCACGCCGGTTCGGAGCGCTCCACCGGGCCCTTCGTGCCCATCAACTGCGGCGCCATCTCCCCTACCCTGATCCACTCCGAGCTGTTCGGCTACGAGCGCGGCGCCTTTACGGGCGCCACCCGCGGCAAGGCGGGCCTGATCGAATCGGCCGACGGCGGCACCCTGTTCCTCGACGAGATCGGGGACCTGCCCAAGGACCTGCAGGCGAACCTGCTGCGCTTCCTGCAGGAGAAGACCATCTGTCGCCTGGGCAGCACGCGCAGTATCCGGGTCGACGTGCGCGTGATCGCCGCCTCCCATGTACAACTTCAGCAGGCCGTCAACAAGGGCGACTTCCGTGAAGACCTGTATTACCGCCTTGCTGTGCTGCCGGTAACTGTGCCGCCGCTGCGCGAGCGGCGCGAGGACATCGTGGCGCTGGCCGAGCACTTCTTCCAGCTGTATGCGAGCGAAAAAGCGCCGCGGCTGAAGGGCTTTTCCGACCGCGCGGTCGCCGCCATCCTCGATCATGACTGGCCGGGAAACGTGCGTGAACTGATCAACCGGGTGCGGCGCGCAATGGTGATGTCCGATGGACGCCTGATCGCGCCCGAAGATCTTGGTCTGGCGCGCGGGATCCCGGCGCCGATCTCCGCGGCCCTGGAAGACACCCGGGCACGCACTGAACGGAGCGCCCTGCGCGACTGTCTCGAACGCAGCGGCCAGAACGTCAGCCGTGCGGCGCGGGACCTGGGAGTCTCGCGTACCACGATGTACCGACTTCTGAGCAAACACAACATGCGTCCCTGAGGCCTTAACAGCTGTAACAAGGTGTGACACTGTGTCCAGCTTCCTCGGTGCGTTGCCAGACACAAGTGAACAGAGTTGTACCAGAGTTGAAACAGTTCTTCGGCAAATTCGGCAAATTCTGCCGGAGAACTTCTGACGGTGTCGTAGGACGAGACGGACAAAGTCAACAAAAACAAGCACTTAGCAAACTCATCTATGTAGCTGGCATTGGTTGTGCAATAGACAAAAGTGTCGGCGCTACAGCCGACCTATCACCAACCAATACCCAGAGGGGAAATCGAATGAACAAGACTTTGCTCGTAACCGCCATCTCGCTCGCTTTCTCGCTGAGCGCATCGGCCGCAGACGACATCACGGCCCGCGGCGGTAGCACCGTCACGTCGAACCGCAACATGACGACTACCAACACGTCTACCGACAGCGGCAACAACAGCAGCATGAACTCGTCGAACAACGACAACAGCACCACCCGTACCAACAGCAGCATGAACTCGTCGAACAACGACAACAGCAACAACAGCACGAACACGAGCAATGCGAACGACAACAGCAACCGCAGCAACAGCAGCATGAATTCGTCGAACAACGACAACAGCACCACCCGCACCAACAGCAGCATGAACTCGTCGAACAACGACAACAGCACCACCCGTACCAGCACCCGTACCAGCACCGACAACAGCAACCGCAGCACCAACGACAGCAACAACACCGCAACGACCAATACGACCACGAACACCGACAACAGCAACCGCAGCACCAACGACAGCAACAACACTGCAACGACCAACACCGACAGCAGCAACAACAGCACCAACCGTACCAACACCACCACCACGAATCGCAACTCGGGCAACACCACCACCCGCGATTCGAACAACGACAACAGCGACCGCAGCGTCACCACGACCAACACCGACAGCAGCAACCGCAGCACCAACACCACCAACACCGACAACCGTGATCAGAGCACCGGCAAGAACGGCACCTCGACGGCGTCGGGCGTCGGCGCTGCCGCTTCCAACAACGGCAACGCTACCTCGAACCTGTCGAACGCCTACAACACCTCGACCGCCAGCGCGATCTCGCGCCTGAACGGTAACGTGTCGGGCAATACGATCTCGGGCATCGGCAACGTCGCCAACAACAGCGGCAGTGCAAACGGCGCCGGCGGTAATGGCGGTGCGGGCGCCCAAGGCTCGGCTGGTGGCGTGACTGCCACCAGCGGCGCGGGTGCAGCTGGCGCCGGGGCGAACGGCGCAGCAGGCGCAGCCGGCGGCATGGCCAGCAACGGCTCGGCCAATGCGGGCGGCGCCACCTCGGGCGGCTCGACCTCCGGCATGGGCGGCGCAGGCGGCAGCAGCGCCGCATCGACCACCGGCGCAGGCGGCTCGGGCGGCTCGGGCGGCTTCGGCGGCGCCGGCGGCTCCGGTGCAGCCGGCGGCGGCTCGACTGCCAACGGCGGCTACGGCGGCGCCAGCGGTGCGGGCGGCGCAGCTTCGGGTGGCAACGGCGGCTACGCCGGCGGCAACTCGGGTGGCAACGGCGGCTATGCCGGCGGCGCCTGGGCTGGTGATGGCGGCAACGGAGGCCGTACCGGCATGGCAACCGGCGGCGCCGGCGGCGCCGGCGGCTCGGGTGCGGCAGGCGGCGCAGGTGGCATGGCCGGCTCGGGCGGTGCTGGCGGCTTCGCCGGCGCGGGTGGCTCGGCAGGCAACGCCGGCGCCTCGACCGGCGACAACGGTGCTTCGAACGGCGCAACCCGTTCCGGCGGCGGCTGGGCTTCGACCGGCGCCGGCGGCGCATCGGGCGGTAGCGATGCCACTCCAGGTACCGGCGGCGCAAGCGGCACCGCTACCGGCGGTTCGAACACCGCCACCGGCGGTGCAGTGACCACCGGCGCCAACACCTCCACCGCAGGCACCACCACCGGTGGCGCAGCAGGCACCGGCGGCGCCGGCGCGGCTGGCGGCGCAGGCGGTGCTGGCGCAGCGGGCGGCGCGGGTGCAGCGGGCGGCGCAGGCTCCTCGGCCACCAACACCGCAGGCGCAGGCGCAGCTGGCGGCAACGCTGCCGCCGGCACCGGCGGCGCAGGTTCCGGCCACACCAGCACCGGCGGCGCCGGCGCGGGCAACACTGCGGGCACTTCGGGTGCAGGCGGCGCAGGCGCCTCCGGCACGTCGACTGCAGGCGCAGGCGGCGCGGGTGCGGCAGGCGGCGCAGGTGCAGCCGGCGGTAACGGCGCAGCGAGCGGCTCGGCTTCGAACACCGCGGGCACTGGCGGCGCAGGCGGCTCGTCGACCTCCGGTTCGGCAACCGGCGGTGCCGCGACCAACGGTGGCTCGACTGCAGGCGCAGGCGGCGCAGGCGGCGCAGGCGGCACCAGCACTGGCGGCCGTGGCGGCGACCTGGCTGCCATCACCACCGGCTACGGCGCCAATGGCGCGGGCGGTGCAGGTGCCGGCGGCAACGGCGGCTCGAACAGCGTCAATGCCGGCACCTTCAACATGTCCAACACCATGTCCGGCGCTGGCCAGAACGCGGCAGGCATCATGGTGATCAGCCAGAACACCGGCATCTCTTCTCTGGTCCAGCAAAGTGTCAACGTCCAGAGCAACATGAACGTCGGCGGCCAGTAATCCTGGCTTAGGTGAAACGAAAGCCGCGCCCTCGGGCGCGGTTTTCGCGGACCGGAAGTAGAAGAGCAAACGGGGGTAAAGAATGCAGCAATCATTCAACCAGGGAGTCGCCAGGCGCTTGTGCAGCATCGCTGTGCTTGCGCTGATGGCGTCTCCGGCCTGGGCCGGACCGGCCGAGGCTCAGGCCAGCCAGTCAGGGGCGGTCCAGCAGCCGGCGAAGCAGGAAGCTCAGGCAGCGGCAGTCCCGGCCAAGTCCGGCCTCAGCCTCGATTTCGGGCCGGCGGCCGACCTCGGCAAGCTCGAACAGTCACGCGGCGGCACCGAAACCAAGAACGACATGAAGCTGGACGGTGTCGTGACGGGTAACAGCGCCACCAATGTCAGCACCGGCGCCAACATGATCGACAACGGTGCTTTTTCGAACATGTCGGGGATCCCGGTGGTAATCCAGAACAGCGGTGCAAACGTGCTGATCCAGAGCGCCACCATCATCAATGTGCAATTCAAATGAACCGTAGCACCCCGCATCTGCTGACTGCGCTGCTGTGCGCAGTCATGGGCGCCACCTGCGCGAAGGCAGCCGACCTGCCGATCGTGGGCGGCGCCCGTTTTAACGTTCCCGTACACAGCCTCAAGGAACTGAAGTTCGTTTCCACCACCCGCCAGCAGTACGATTTCAGCTGCGGCTCGGCCGCGCTGGCGACCCTGCTGACCCACCATTACGGCTATCCGATCAGCGAGACCGTCGCCTTCCAGGCCATGTGGGAGCAAGGCGACCAGCAGAAGATCCGCCGCGAAGGCTTTTCGCTGCTCGACATGCAGCGCTACCTGGCCTCGATCGGCTTCAAGGCCGACGGCTTCCGTCAGCCCATCGACAAGCTGGTCGACGCCAGGGTGCCGGCCATCGTGCTGATCTCCGAAAAAGGCTACAACCACTTCGTCGTCGTCAAAGGCGCGGAAAACGGCCGCATCCTGCTGGGCGACCCATCCAGCGGCACCCGCGCGATCACGCGCGAACAATTCGAATCCATCTGGCCGAGCCGGCTGCTGTTCGTGATCCACGAAGCGCCGAGCCAGCCCCAGTTCAATCTCACCGCCGACTGGCGTGCCGCACCACGCGCGCCGCTGGGCGACGCGGTGGCGCGAACCGGCATCGATTACATGGGCCTGCCGAAACTGGGCCCCACCGATTTCTAGAGGAGATACCATGCGCCTCACCCTCAATATCTGCCTCCTCCTGGCCAGCGCCGCAGCGGCCGGCCAGGGATGGGCGGACGCCCCCGTCGCCGGCTTCGACCCCGCGCAGGCGGTCGAGCCGGCCGCGCTGGCCGAACTGCGCGGCGGCTTCGAGATCCCGGGCGGGATCGCCGTCTCGCTGGGCATCGACCGCATCGTCACCATCAACGGCAACGTGGTCGAGCGCAGCCAGCTCAACCTGGGCGACCTCGGCACCCTCACCAGCGGCATGTCGAAAGTGTCCGCCGACACCGCCGGCCAGGTCCGCCTGATCCAGAACGGCCTGGCCGGCGGCAACCTCCAGCTCGGCCGCGACGTACTGGGCGGAACCATCATCCAGAACAGCCTGAACGACCAGCTGATCAACAACCAGACCATCATCAATGCCAGCGTGAATGCGCGTGGAATGTTGCAGAACATGAATTTCCAGTCCACGCTCAACAACGCCTTAAACACTGCCGTCACAGGAAGGTGACGGCTCAACCGGAGAAAAAAAATATGCCTAAGATTCCAGCGCTGTCCTTCGCGATTGGCGTTAGCCTAGTCCTGGCGGCATTCCCCGCCGGCGCGCAGTCGCCCGATCTATTGGAACAGCTGAAGATCATGCGACAACAGCTGGAAGAACAACGTGCACGCGTGGACGAGCTGGAGCGCCAGTTGCGCGCCAGCGGCGTCGCAGCACCGTCGCAGCTGGACACTCTGCGCGGGACCGGCCCGGTTCCGGTGGCCGACGCCGGGCAGCAGATGGACAACGGCGGCGCCCCGCGTCCGTCGCCGCAACCTATCAACCCGGGCAACACCGTCGGCCGTCCGCCGAGCGCCGAAAGCCGCGCGCCGCAGGTGGCGCCGATCTTCGAAAGCCCGGGCGTGCTGACGCCGCGCGGCAAGCTGGTGTTCGAACCCTCGATCCAGTACGGCTACTCGTCCAGCAACCGGGTGGCGCTGATCGGCTACACGGTGATCCCTGCGCTCCTGATCGGCCTGCTCGACGTCCGCGAGGTCAAGCGCAACACGACCACCGGCGCCGCCACCTTCCGCTACGGCTTCGACAACCGCCTCGAGCTGGAAGCCAAGATCCCCTACACCTACCGCAGCGACGCCACCGTCAGCCGCGAGCTGTTCACCGGCACCGCCACCGAGCGCGCCTTCAACACCAGCGGCCAGGGCATCGGCGACGTCGAACTGGGCTGGCGCTACCAGCTGAACGAAGGCGGCGTCGAGAAGCCGTATTTCATTGGCGGCTTCCGCTTCAAGTCGCGCACTGGCCGCGACCCGTTCCAGGTGGTGACCGACTGCCAGACCCGCTGCGTGGGCGAGAACGTCACCGGCACCGGCCTGCCGCTGGACCTGCCCACCGGTTCCGGCTTCTACTCGGTGCAGCCGAGCCTGACCTGGCTGATGCCGTCCGACCCGGCCATCTTCTTCGGCAGCTTCAGCTACACCCACAACTTCAAGCGCGGCAACGTCTACCGCACCGTGCTGAACGGCGAAAAAGAATTCCTGGGCGACGTGAAGCCCGGCGACGTGTTCGGCTTCAACTTCGGCATGGGCCTGGCGCTGAACGAGAAGGCCTCGTTCAGTATCGGCTACGACCACAACTCGGTGGCCCGCACCCGCCAGGGCGGCCAGGTGGTGCCAGGCTCGGTGCGGATGCAGCTGGGCACCCTGCTGCTGGGCTACTCCTACCGCCTGAACGACAAGCGCACGCTCAACGTGTCGGTCGGCGCCGGTCTCACCCGCGATACCCCGGACGTGACCCTGATGGTCCGGATGCCATTTTCGTTCTGAACGCTCCAGGAACGGCAACGGCGCGCCGCCCTCTCGGGCTGGCGCGCCGTTTTTTTATGCACACAGACGTCAGATGTAGTAGACCAGCGCGGCCAGGCCGACGATCAGCAGCACCTTGGTCGCCTTGTAGGCGGTCTTGTTCCAGGCCTTGTAGCGGCGGCGGTACTGGCCCATCACGTGCGAAATGCGGAACAGCTTGCTCACCAGGCCGGTCTGGTCGCCGGACTCGTTGGGCGAAGCGGCGGCGGTCATCATGGTGCGGCCCAGCCAGCGGTTGACCGCCTGCGCCCAGCGGTAGCGCAGCGGGCGCTCGACATCGCAGAACAGGATCACGCGGTCCTGGCCGCTAGTGTTCTCGGCCCAGTGGATGAAGGTTTCGTCGAAGATCACGCCCTGGCCGTCGCGCCAGCTGTAGCGCTGGCCGTCGACTTCGATGAAGCAGCGGTCGTCGTTCGGCGTGGCCAGGCCCAGGTGGTAGCGCATCGAGCCGGCGAAGGGGTCGCGGTGCGGGTTCAGTTTCGCGCCCGGCGGCAGCTCGGCAAACATGGCCGCCTTCACCGACGGGATGCCCTGCAGAAGCGCATAGGTTTTCGGGCACAGGCGCTCGGCCGACGGGTGGCTGGCGTCGTACCACTTCAGGTAGAAGCGCTTCCAGCCGGTCTTGAAGAAAGAATTGAAGCCGGCGTCGTTGTTCTCTTCGGAGGCCTTGATCTTCTGCAGCGCCACCAGGTTCAGGGCTTCTTCGCGGATGACTTCCCAGTTCTGCTGCAAGACATCGAGCTCGGGGAATTCGCGGACCGGGATGTAGGGCGTGCTCGGCACCCGGGAAAACAGGTGCATGAAGATATTAATCGGGGCCATGAACGACGAATGGTCGAACAGCTGGCGGCCGAACGGCAGCCGGACCTTGCCGCGGAAATGAATATGCAGGACCGAAAGGATGAGAAAACCCACGACTGCCCACTTCATTACGCCTCCACGTGCACCTGACTAAACGGAGCGCAAGGATACCATAGGCATGACGATGCGTCCGACAACCTGCTCGCCAAGGGCGAGACGGTTGGCGGACGCCGACAATTTGTCGCGGGCGTACTACGGGATCAGTGCATGGTCGAGGTTACGGCATAGCCTTTTTCGGCCAGCTGGCCGCTCAGGTTCCGGATGTCGTAATCGTCGATCTGCTGGGCGTCGTCGTCCACCTCGACAGCGCGGGCTTCGACTTCCCAGTCGGTATTAGTGGCTTCCTCGGGGATGTTGCGGGTTTCGGGCACCGCCAGGTACGAGAACTTGCCGTCCTGTTCGGCTCTGCGGTAAATATCCAGGCGCATAGTCGTTTCCTTTCTAAACATGGCTGATGGATTCAAGCCATCAGTATGCCCACGTTAGGCGAAGGGCGGAGCACGGTCTGTTAACGGACGCACACGTCCGCCGTTTCAGCGTCCCGGCGAGGCGCCGAGCACCCGCGCCGGCAGCATCACGATGGCGCGCAGCAGCTCGAAGACGGCTTCCACGCCGATGCCAACCAGGCGGAACGGCAGCAGGATGAGCCACACCAGTGGATACATGAACAGCGCCAGCAAGGCGATGGGCCAGCACAGGAACAGCAAGACCAACCAGGCGAGGAATCCGAGCATTGTTCGCTCCTTCAAGGAGATGTTCGTCGATGCTGTGACTGTAATGACAAGTGGGTGTTGCGGCAATCGTCATGCGATAAATGGCAGCACGCCGGGATGGACGGGGCAAATGCGGGGATGAACGGCGCCGGGATGCTAAACTTCGGATGTTGTTGAACGAGAAAGCCGAATGCGACTCCGCCCTTTCCTTCCTGCTATCCTGATGGTATCCACCTGCGCGATCGTCCACGCCGAGGACCGCAGCAGCGTGGCCACCCGTTACGGCGCCGTCAGCGTCATTCCCGCCAGCGAAGCGCGCAGCGCCCTGCTATTCAAGGGCCAGCCCATCGCCCGCATGAACGGCGATGCAGGCCTGAGCAGGCTGGCGATCCGCGCCGACCACGACTACGTACTGGCGGACGCCAAGCTGCCGGAGCCGGACTGCCGTCATGAGTTCGTCCTGCTGGAAGTCGGTGCGGAGGGGACGCCGGCGGTCTCCAGCCCCTTCGGCAAGTGCATGACGCTGTTCGGTGCGCGCCTGCAGGATGGGAATGCGGTGGTGCAGCTGGCGGAAGCGGTGGCCGGAGGCCAGGGAGCGCCGCGCATCCACGAATTCGGCTTTGCCGGCGGCAAGCTGCAGGAGCTGCCGGGCGTACTGGATGCTTGCGAGGCCAGCGTGCGGGCCGCTGGCAGCGTGGCCGTGGCGCTCACGCCGGATGAAGCCAACAAGACCGTGGGCGGCAGCGGGCGCGCCTATTTCCACTCCGCGCCGCTGGAGGCCTGCCGCACGCCCAAGGTATTCCTGGTGCCGGGCGACCGGGTCCGCGCCAGCCGCGAGACCGGCGACTTCGTCGAGATCGAATACCGCCACCCGAAGAGCGGCCAGGTATCCACGGGATGGCTGAGGCGGGACCGATTGCTCGATCCCGCCCAGTAAGCGCCTCAGGCGTAGGCGGCGGCCGCAGCCTGCTCGCGCACGGCTTCTTCTTCGAAGCGCGCGACCAGCTCGGTGCGGATCGAGGCTTCCAGCGAGGGGATCGAGCCGCCGCAACGGTAGGCGAAGCTGACCTGGATTACGTCGCCGGCCTGCACGTCCATCGGCTGCGCCAGCGGCAGCATCATGTAGTGATTCAGCCAGTCGATGGTGGCGCCCTGCTCTTCGATAATCGACAGCACGTTCTTGGTGATGAAGCGCAGCGCGTTCAGGCGGCCGGTCTTTTCGATCAGGAAGCGGCCTTCCCAGGCGACGTTCATGTCGGTGGGCTGGCTGAAGTCCATGATGCTGTACACGGCCGGCTGGGCCAGCTCGACGGTGCCCGGCTCGATCACGTTGGTCGCCTGGAACTGCACGATCGGTGCGTGGAAGCCTTCGAAATCGTATTCCTGCTGCAGGGGCTGGACCGCCATGATCACGGCTTCCGGCAGGAACACCGGCAGCGGACCGCCGAAGCGCGCCAGGTAGCGGCGCTTGAAGGATTCCATCATCTCGACCTGCTTTTCGCGCAGCATGCCGACATGGATCATCTCGCAGATGACGATGTCGACCGGTTCCGGCGGCAGGTATTCGAAGGCGTCGGCGTGAACTACCTCGACCTTGTGGCCGTTCTCGTTCATGGCCAGGAACTTGCGGGCTTCACGCACCATGTCCGGGTTGAACTCGACGCAATAGACCTTGTCGGCGGCCTGCGCTGCGAAGAACGACAGCACGCCGGTACCGCCGCCCAGTTCCAGGACCTTGGCGCCCGGCTTGACGGCGTGGAAAATCGCCGACTTGAAGCTGTGCATGCGATTCTGGTCCATGAGCATGTTGTGGTGGTAATGGACCGGGATGAACTGCCCCAGATAGCAGCTCTCGATTTCGCGTTCGTTCAGCATGTTGTTCCTCGTTGTCAGCTCCGCGGTCCCGCCGGCGCCATGGTTGATTGCATGGAAGCATTATCTGCAACGAGGAAACATTTTGATGCGTGGAGCTGATGGGGATTTCCGCGCCAATTTGCGGCTTGAATCAGCGCGTCGCTTTTGCCCGGTCCGCGATCTGGCCGGCGGTCAGGCCTTCGCTGTTCGTCAGTTTCGGGTTGGCGCCCTGCGCCGTGAGGAAGGCGACCATGTCCGGATGCCCTTCGCGCGCCGCCATCATCAGCGGGGTGTAGCTGCCGCTGGCGGGCGGCGAGACCGCGTCGACGCTGGCGCCGCGCTTGATCAGCAGCCGCGCCACATCTTCGTCGCCGCTGGCGGCCGCATAGTGCAGCGGGGTCCAGCCCGTCCGGTTGACGGAGGCGCCGCGTGCGACCAGGGCTTCGGCGGCGGCGCGGTTGCGCTTGAAGGCGGCCATCATTAGGGCCGTGTTGCCGTTCATGGCGGTGGCGTCCAGCTGGATGCCGGGATGGTCGAGCAGCGCCTGCAGCACCCGCATCGAACCCTCGCGCGCCGCGATCACCAGCGCCGGTTCGCCGCCGATGGGATTCTGCTGGTTCGGGTCGACGCCCGCCGCCAGCAGCGACTTGACGGTGGCGGCGTCATCCATTGCAACGGCGCGGAAGAAATCCGCGGTTTGCTCGGGCGTAGCGGCCAGCGCGGCGGTTCCAGGGAAGGCCGTCAGTACCATCGCTGCAAGGACGGCCCGGCCGGTCAGACGAAGAAAACCGCGACGCTGCATCATGTTTACTCCCTGGGTACGTTGAACAGCTTGTAGAAGTTGTCGGTGGTGCGCTCGGCGACTTCGCGCAGCGGCACGTCCTTGAGCGTGGCGATGTACTCTGCCACGTGGGGCACGAAGCCCGGTTCGTTCATTTTCCCACGGTAGGGCACGGGCGCGAGATACGGCGAATCGGTTTCGATCAAGATGCGATCCAGCGGAAGTGCTTTGGCCACCGCCTGCAAGTCTTTTGCACTCTTGAAGGTGACGATGCCGGAGAAAGAGATGTAAAAACCCATCTCGATCGCGGCCAGCGCCACCTCCAGCGATTCCGTAAAGCAGTGCATCACGCCGGCCACGCCGCCCTTGTCGACCGCCGCGCCCTCTTCCTGCAGGATGCGGATCGTGTCTGCGCTGGCCGAGCGGGTGTGGATGATCAGCGGCTTGCGGGTCGCGCGCGAGGCGCGGATGTGAGTGCGGAAACGCTCGCGCTGCCACTCGAGGTCGCCCTCGAGGCGGTAATAGTCGAGGCCGGTCTCGCCGATGGCGACGATCTTCGGATGGTCGGCCAGGCGCACCAGGTCCTCGACGCTGGGCTCGGGCGTGTCTTCGTAGTCCGGGTGGACGCCGACCGAGGCGTAGATATGCGGATACTGCTCGGCCAGGGCGAGCACGCTGGGGAATTCCGGCAGGTTGACGGACACGCACAGCGCCTTGTCGACCTTGTTCTCGGCCATCTTGGCGAGAATCTCGGGCATGCGGGCGGCCAGCTCCGGGAAATTGATATGGCAATGTGAATCGATGTACATGCCCTCATTGTACGCGAGAGCCGTCCGCAGGCGTTTTCGGCGCCCATTTTGAACGCCGGTGCAAATGTGACAAATCGTTGCACCGCTGGGCGTGCCGCGCTTCGCGGCGTAACATGCATATCGGTAACGCACGGTTGCCGAAGTCCGAAAGTATCGATGAAGCTCAGCCTGAAAACCGGCGCCGCGCTCGCGTTCTGTGCGGCCGTCGCCCTCGCCCCCTTTCCCGTCCTCGCCCAGTCCGTCCCAGCCGCCATCCGCAGCCTGGCGGTCCAGGCCGCGCAGTCCCCCGTAGCGATCCCGGGTCCCTACGACGAACGGGGCTGGCTCGAGCGTTTCTATGGCCCGCGCAAGTATGCGCCGGCCTGGAATCCACAGACTGCGGCGGCCGCGCTGTGGGTGCTGCGCCAGGCCAGGCTGCAGGGCCTGGACCCCGCCGACTACGGCTCCGACGCCTTGCAGCAGCAACTGGCGGCAGGAAAAGCCGACCCGGCCCGCTTCGACGTCGCCCTGACGGCGGCGATGCTCCACTACCTGGCCGACCTGCGCGTCGGCCGCGTGCGCTCCGAATATCACTCGCGCCTGCCGGACCCGCGCCTGCGCCAGTACGACCCGGTCGAGCGTTTGCGCGCCGGGCTTGCCGCCGGCAGGCTGCAGGCCGCGGTGCAGGCGGCCGAGCCGCAGATCGTGCAGTACGCGAAGGTCAAGGCGGCGCTGGCGCAATACCGCGCACTGTCCGCCAAGCCCTGGCCCGCGCTGCCGCTCCCCGAGGGCAAGCTGAAGGCAGGCGACGCCTATCCCGAAGCGAAAGCGCTGTTCGAGCGACTGGTGCTGCTGGGCGACCTGCCGGCCGACACACCGCCTCCAGCGGAAGGACAGTATGGCGAAGCGATGCAGGATGGCGTGCGCCGCTTCCAGGCCCGTCACGGACTGACGGACGACGGCGTGCTGGGCCGCGCTACCGTCGCCGCGCTCAACGTGCCCGCCGGCCAGCGCGTGCGGCAGCTCGAACTCGCGCTCGAACGCCTGCGCTGGCTACCGGATGTCGGCCGCGGCCCCATGATCGTGGTGAACCTGCCCCTGTACCGCCTGTGGGCGATGCAGAATGGCGGCGACGAGCCGCCGCTCGAGATGCGGGTCGTGGTCGGCGCCGCGCTGGCGACGGAGACCCCGCTGTTCGTTGGCCAGATGCGCTACCTGGAATTCAATCCCTACTGGAACGTTCCGCACAGCATAGTCGAGAAGGAAATCCTGCCCAAGCTGAAGAGCAACCCTGCCTACCTGGCGCAAAAGGACATGGAGACCGTGCCGCCGGCCGCGAGCGTGGCCGAGCTCCAGGCAGGCCGGGCGCGGGTGCGACAGCGCCCGGGGCCGAAGAACGCACTCGGGGCGATCAAGTTCGCCATGCCGAATTCGATGGATATTTATTTGCATTCGACCTCCGCGCCCGAATTGTTCCAGCGCAGCCGACGCGACTTGTCGCATGGCTGCATACGCGTCGAGCATCCGGCTGCCCTCGCCCAGTTCGTGCTCGGCCGCCAGCCCAAGTGGAACGCCGACGCCATCCAGGACGCGCTACAACCGGGGCCGACCCGCCATGTCGACCTGGCCCGCGCGGTGCCCGTCGTGATCTTCTACGCCACGGCCGCCGTCGACAGCGACGGCAGCGCCCGCTTCGCCGCCGACATCTATGGGCGCGATGCGAAGCTCGAGCGCGAACTGGCGGCGCGCCGCAGCAAGCTTGTTACGAAAAAGAGCTAAACAGCGGCACCTGGCGCTCGGTTAGGGGACGTGGAGAGCGGAATATGCTTCACTGTCGCCATGAAAACATTCCACGCTTTATTTGCACGCCTACTCGCGGTTGCACTCCTGCTCGGCATGGGCCCGGCGTCGGCGGCGCCCACGGCGGCTTTCAATGTCGCCACCTATAACCTGCGCTACAACAATCCCGGCGACGGCCCGAATGCCTGGCCGGCGCGCAAGGAGATGGTCAAAGCGCTGATCCGCTATCACGAGTTCGACATCTTTGGCACGCAGGAAGGACTGAGCGACCAGATCGCCGACCTGGCGCAGATGGAAGAATTCGGCCACGTCGGCGTCGGCCGCGACGATGGCAAGGACGCCGGCGAACATTCGGCCATCTTTTACCGCAAGAGCCGGTTTGCGCTGTTGGGCAAGGGCGACTTCTGGCTCAGCGAGACCCCGGACCGCCCCTCCTTCGGCTGGGATGCGAAGTGCTGCCATCGCCTGGCGTCCTGGGCGCGCCTGAAAGACCTCGCCAGCGGGCGCACGCTGTTCGTCTTCTCGGTCCACTTCGACCATGAAGGCGAAGTCGCGCGCCGTGAATCGGCAAAACTACTGCTGCGCAAGATTGCCGAGATCAGCCGCGGCGAAGCGGCCATCTGCGTCGGCGATTTCAACTCGACCCCGGAAACGGTGCAGATCCAGGCCATGTCGGCGGCGATGCGCGACGCCTTCCGGGTCACCAAGGCACCGCCCTACGGTCCGAAGGGTACTTTCAACGACTTCCACCTGGACGCGCCCATGCGTGACCGCATCGACTACATCTTCGTCGACCGCCATGTCGAGGTGCTGAAATATGCAGTGCTGAGCGATTCGCTGGACCGGCGCTATCCCTCCGACCATCATCCGGTGGTCGCGCGCGTGGTGTTCAGGTAGACAAGTAGAGCGCCACGGGAAACGCCTCTATGCGAAACTCGGTCACAACGAGATTTCAGCAAGGAGCGTTCCATGAGCAACAAACAGCAGTCAAGCGAACAGCAGACCCAGCCTCAGGCCGGGAGCCAGCAAGGGGCGGAGCAGTCGGCACAGTCACAGCAGCAGGCGCAGCCGGACAAGCATCCGGATTTCGATGCGCTGGCCAACAAGAAGCCGGAAGAGCTGACGCCGGAAGAACTCCGGCTGATGGCGGATACGATGCCCGGCGAAGGACCCGGGGACTGAAGCGTCCATGCAAACCAGCAACCCACCGAGCGTCCACACCGTCGTCTTCGACCTTGGCAACGTTCTTATCAGATGGGACCCGCGTGAGCTGTACAAGAAGATCTTCGCCGAGGACGAAGCGGCGATGGAACATTTTCTCAGCGAGGTGTGCAACAGTGAGTGGAACGGGCGGCAGGATTGTGGACGTTCATGGAAAGATGGGATTGCACTGGCGATTCAGCAGCATCCTTCGCATGAAGCGAACATCCGGGCCTATCATGAACGCTGGGAAGAAATGATCCCCGGCGCCATCGATGACACCGTCGACATCCTCGCGCAACTCCGCGCGCTCGACATTCGGCTGCTCGCCCTCACCAACTGGTCGGACGAAACCTTCCCCATCGCCCTGAGGCGCTTTTCGTTTCTCGAGTGGTTCGAGGGAATTGTCGTGTCTGGCCGAGAGCTGCTCGTGAAGCCGGATCCCGCGATCTTCAGGTTGCTGATCGATCGCTACAAGCTGGATCCCGGGGCCACCGTTTTCATCGATGACAGCATTCGCAATGTCCAGGCAGCCGTAGCGGAAGGCCTTCACGGCATTCACTTTCAAAACGCTGCGGAGCTACGCCGCGAATTGCGGGCCCTGGGTATTCCGCTGGCGCCTTAGTCCACGACTCGCTTGCCCAGGATAATCAGATCGCGCTCGATCCCATCCAGGTTGGCCACGCGCGGGAAATTCGCCCAGGTCTCGAAGCCATATTTGCGGAACAGGGCCAGGCTGGGCACGTTGTGCCCGAAGATGAAGCCAAGCAGCGTGTGGACCTTGATCTGAGGCGCAAAGGCCGTCGCCTGCTCCAGGCAGTAACGGCCGATACCCTTGCCGCGCCAGGCCTCGGCAATGTAGATGGAGACTTCGGCGGTGCCGGAATACGCCGGGCGGCCGTAGAAGTTCGAATAGGAGCACCAGCCGATCACGGCCGGTTTTTCGGACTTGTCCTCGGCATCATGGATCACCCACAGCGGCCGGCGGTCCGGCGCATGGTCGGCAAACCACTGTTCGCGCGACTGGACCGTGACCGGTTCCGTGTCCGCGGTGACTTCGCGCGAAGCGATGGTGGAGTTGTAGATGTCGACGATGACGGGCAGGTCTTCGATGCGGGCAATGCGATGGGTATAAGACGGCATAAATATTAGAGCGTATGGGTGGCGCGCGAGGACCGCAGCGCCGCGCCCAGGATTTCTTCGATGCGCAGCTTGGCGCGCTGGCCGGTTTCGTCGGCCGGGAAATGCACGCCGATGCCTTGTGCCTTGTTGTTGTTGGCGCCGGCCGGGGTGATCCAGGCGACCTTGCCGGCGATCGGGTATTTGTTGGGATCGTCCATCAGCGACAGGATCAGGTAGATCTCGTCGCCGATCTTGTAGGGCTTGTTGGTCGGCACGAACATGCCGCCGTTTTTCAGGAAAGGCATGTAGGCCGCGTACAGCGCCGCTTTCTCCTTGATGGCAAGCGAGAGCACGGACGGACGCGGCGCCTGGGGCGCGAGCGGAGCGTTCGGATCGGTGGGCAAGCTGTTCATTCACATCCTTCGTTCGGCGGCAGCCAGATCAGCCGGCGCAGCAGGCAGTGTAATCAAGCAACATATCTTCGACAAACAGTTTCGGCGACAGCGGATGGTCCGCCACCGCGCGCCGCTCGTTGGTCGACTTGATCGCCTGCATCAACTTGGCCGTGTGCACACGCCCGGCCAGGTTCGCAAGTTGCTGGCGATACCGCGGATAATAGCGGATCGTGCCAGAGAGCTTGTACGAAAAAACATCATACAACCACCGCTGCTGCCATGCGACGAGCGATGCCAGCGGCGCTTTGCTCAATTTGTCTGCAGCGCGCAACGCGGCGTCGACGCTGGGCTGGGCCAGGATTTGCAGCAGAGAATCGAGTTCCTCGCGGCTACCGGTTTCCGCCTGCACTAAAGCGGCCAGCGGCGCCCCGCCCTGCTCGCGCAGCCAGCCGTCGGCGTCCTGCACGCCCTGGGCTTGCAGCCAGGCCACGGCCTCGGCGTGATCCGGCATCGGCAGCGCGAACTTGCGGCAGCGCGACAGGATCGTCGGCAGCAGCCGGTCCAGGCCGTTTGAGGCCAGCAGGAAAACGGTGCCCGGCGGCGGTTCTTCCAGGGTCTTCAGCAGCGCGTTCGAGGACGGCATGTTGAGCGCCTCGGCCGGATATAGCACGACCACCCGCAAACCCTGGCGGTGGGTCGAGATGTTCATGAAGTCGCTGAGCGCGCGCACCTGCTCGATCTTGATGTCCTTCGAGGCCGTCTTCGAGGATTTCGATTTCTTGTCGCCGTCGCCGGCTTCCTCGCCTTCGGCTGCCGGCGCTTCGTCTTCCATCGCTTCCGGCCGCACGCGGCGGTAATCCGGGTGGTTGCCCTGGGCGAACCAGCCGCAGGAAGCGCACGCGCCGCAGGCGTGGCCGTCGGAGCGCACGTTTTCGCACAGCAGGGACTGGGCAAAGGCTTCGATGAAGTCGGCCTTGCCGATGCCGGCCGGGCCGTAGAACAGGATCGCATGCGGCAGGCGCGCGCGCATCTGCTGCAGCTGCGTCCAGGCCTGCTCCTGCCAGGGGTAGATCGGGGTGCTGCTCGTCACAAAAACTTCTCCAATGCCGCGCGCAGCTGGGCGCGGACTTCGTCGATCGAACGGGTCGAGTCGATCACCACGATGCGGCCGTTGCTCTCGGCCGCGCGGCGCAGGTATTCATTGCGGCAGCGCTCGAAGAAGGCTGCCTCTTCGGATTCGAACTTGTCCAGGGTGCGGGTAGCGTCCAGGCGCTCGCGCGCCACTTCCAGCGGCACGTCGAACAGCAGGGTCAGGTTGGGCTGCAGGCCCGGATGCACCCATTGCTCGAGCGCCTCGAGCTTGGGCAGCGGCAGGCCGCGGCCGCCGCCCTGGTAGGCGAAGCTGGCGTCGGTGAAGCGGTCCGACAGCACCCAGTCGCCGCGTCCCAGCGCCGGCCCGATGACCTGGGCCAGGTGTTCGCGGCGGCTGGCGAAGGCCAGCAGGGCCTCGGTGCCGACGTCCATCTTCTCGTGCAGCAGCAGGTGGCGCAGCTTTTCGCCCAGCGGCGTGCCGCCCGGCTCGCGGGTCGAAACCACGGTCTTGCCGGCGTCCTTCAGCAGGCCGGTGACGAAATCGATGTGCGTCGACTTGCCGGCGCCGTCGATGCCCTCGAAAGTGATGAAACGGCCGCGGGCCGAAGATTGTCCATTCATTTGGTCCCCTGGCGCTGGTACTGGTTGACTGCTTTGTTGTGCTCGTTCAGGTTGACCGAGAAATGGCTGGTGCCGTCGCCGCGCGACACGAAGTACAGGGCATCGGTCTTGGCCGGGGTCAGGGCCGCGGCCAGCGACTGCACGCCCGGCAGCGCGATCGGCGTCGGCGGCAGGCCGGCGCGCGTGTAGGTATTGTACGGGGTATCGGTCTCGAGATCCTTCTTGCGGATCTTGCCGTCGTATTTGTCGCCCATGCCGTAGATGACGGTGGGGTCGGTCTGCAGCAGCATGCCGGTCTTGAGGCGGTTGACGAACACACCGGCGATCATCGCGCGCTCGCTCTTCTGGCCGGTCTCCTTCTCCACCAGCGAAGCCATGATCAGGGCCTGGTAGGGGTCGGTGTACGGCAGGTTCGGCTCGCGCTTTTCCCAGGCCGCCTTCAGGCGCTTCATCATCATCTCGTGGGCCTGCTTGTAGATCTGCAGGTCGCTCGAGTTTTTCGCGAACAGATAGGTATCCGGGAAGAACAGGCCTTCCGGGGTCGCGTATTTACCGCTCGCCTCCGGCAGGATCTTCGCCAACAGCTCCTTGTCGGACAGCTTGGCCGTCTCGTGCTTGAGGTTGGGCGCGGCGTCGACCGTCTGGCGCATCTGGCGGAAGGTCCAGCCTTCGATGATGGTCAGCGATTCCTGCGCGAACTCGCCGCGGACCAGCTGGGTGATCAGCCGCCGCGGCGTGGTGCCCGGCTTCAGCTCGTAGCTGCCGGCCTTGATCTGGCTGGCCTTGCCGGTCACGCGCGCCAGCACGCCGAACAGGAAGCCGTTGACCGGCACGCCGGCGGTGGCCATCTGCTGGGCCGCGCCGGCCACGCCGCTGCCCTGGGCAATCGCGAAAGGAATGACGGGGCTTTCCGTCGAGGTGATAGGCTGGCCCGACCACCACTGGAAGCCGCCGACGGCCGCGACTGACACGATCACGCCCGTTACGATAAGTTTTCTTATTAGTGCCATAGAAACCTGGTTTTGCGCCGTGCCCGGCGCGATTTTGACGACAACTCTATAATGAGGCCGTAATGATAAAGCCTAAACAGGAAATTATTCTGAATTTATGAGTAACTGGATCGAACATCTCGCTTCTCTGGGCGCGCGCTTCCACCAGGATGAGGCCACGCAGATCGAAGACTTCGGCACGACGCTGTCCGCCGCCGCCCTCGCCGAGGGCGTGGTGGCCCCGGTGACCGACCTTGGCCTGATCGCCATCGCCGGCGACGACGCCGCCAGTTTCCTGCACAACCAGCTGACCAACGACGTCGAACACCTCGGCACGGACGAGGCCCGGCTGGCCGGCTATTGCACGCCGAAAGGCCGCCTGCAAGCCACCTTCCTGATGTGGCGCACCGGCCAGGACATCTTCCTGCAGCTGCCGCGCGCCATCCAGCCGCCCCTGCAAAAGCGCCTGACCATGTTCGTGCTGCGCTCGAAGGCCAAGCTGCGCGACGCCACCGAGGAGCCGGGCACCGCCGCCGTGCTCGGCCTGGCCGGCGCTAAAGCGGAAACCGCACTGCGCCGCCACGTCGAGTCGCTGCCCGCCGCGCCCTACGCCAAGGTCGACGGCCCCTTCGGCACCGTGCTGCGCCTGGCCGACGCCCTGAACGCCCCGCGCTACCTGTGGATCACCTCCGCCGAGACCGCGATCGCCGCACTGCCGCAACTGCGCGAGACGCTGGCGCTGGGCGGCAACGCGGCCTGGCACCTGGCCGAGATCCACGCCGGCGTGCCGCAGGTGACCCAGCCGACCCAGGAACAGTTCGTGCCGCAGATGATCAACTTCGAGCTGATCGGCGGCGTCAACTTCAAGAAGGGCTGCTATCCGGGCCAGGAAATCGTCGCCCGCAGCCAGTATCTGGGCAAGCTGAAGCGCCGCATGGTGCTGGCCAGCCTCCCCAACGCGGCCGCGCGCGCCGGCGACGAAGTCTTCTCCAGCGAGGACCCGGACCAGCCTTCCGGCATGATCGTCAACGCCGCGCCGAATGGTGTCGGCGGTGCCGATGCGCTGGTCGAGATCAAGCTGGCCGCGCTGGACCACGAAGTGCGCCACGGCTCGGCCGGCGGCACCGCGCTGTTCTTCCTGCCGCTGCCGTATGCAATCGATACGCCCGCGGCCTGAGCGCGTGATCACATGATCGACCTGTACGTCTATTACAAGGTGCGCGAGCTCGACGCGGCGGCGCTGGCGCCGCGCCTGCGCGCGATGCAGGCGGCGCTGGCCGCTGCGCACGGCGTCACCGCGCAGCTCAAGCGCCGTCCCGGCAGCAAGGATGGCCTGCAGACCTGGATGGAAGTCTATACGGGTGCGCCCGACAGCTTTGCCGACACGCTGGCGCAGGCTGCACTGGACGCCGGCCTGGACGCGCTCCCGGACGGCCCGCGCCGCGCCGAAATATTCGTCGACCTGAACCCGGAGATGGCGCCATGTGCCTGATCGTATTTGCCTGGCGCGTGATTCCCGGCCTGCCCGTGATCGCCTGCGCCAACCGCGACGAGTTCTATGACCGTCCCGCCACCCCGGCCGGCCCCTGGCCCGAGAACCCGGACATCATCGCCGGCCGCGATCTGCGCGGCGGCGGCAGCTGGATGGGCGTCACGCGCACGGGCCCGAACGGCCCCAAGTTCGCGGCGCTGACCAACATCCGCGCGCCTGACGAAAAACGCGGCGATGCGCCGACCCGCGGTGCGCTCGTGGCCGACTTCCTCAAGGGCGAGCTCGATGCGCCGGCCTACCTGGACCGCATTGCCGGCCGCGCCGCCGAATACAACGGCTTCAACCTGATCCTGGGCGACCGCGCAGGCCTGTACTGGTTCTCCAACCGCGCCGGCGCCGACCCGCGCAACGGCAAGCCTCTGGAGCCGGGCATCTACGGGGTCTCGAACGGCCTGCTGGACGCGCCCTGGCCCAAGGTCGTGCGCACCAAGGCGACCTTCGCCAGCCTGCTGCTGCAGGGCGCCCCGGAAGACGCCTATTTCGAGATGCTGGCCGACACCACCCGCGCCCCCGACCTGCGCCTGCCGGATACCGGCATGCCGATCGAAGTCGAGCGCGAGCTGTCCCCGGTCTGCATCGAGATTCCGGGCTACGGCACCCGCACCTCCACCGTGCTCAAGGTCTATCAGGACGACGAGCCGGAGCTGCGCGAGCGCATCCTGCGGCCCGAAGGCGTGGCCGCTGCCTGATTCGGCCCTCGCTACATTGAGGCGCGCCGGTCCCGGCGCGCCTTCCCCCTCGGATGGGGTCATTACAAATTAGTGACAAGGTTTTGCAATCCTCCACTGCTACGATTGTTTCCGTACAGCAATCATACTATGGAGGATGCACATGCAGACCAGACTGAAGAAAATCGCAGCGCTCACCCTGCTGGCCGCCGGCGCAGCGGCCGCCAGCCTGGCGCCGGCCCAGGCAGCCAACCTCACCGGCAAGTGGGTCGGCGGCTACTACGCCGGCTACTTCTGGGACAACGCCCTGTACCAGGCGCCCGAACACGTCGACATGAGCCACATGACCCACTTCGTGTTCGCCCGCATCGGCCCGGGCAGCGGCAGCAACGGCAAGCCGGCCGGCGAAATCGTGCTGGGCGGCGGGAATGCCCACCTAGAGCGCGACCGCGGCCCCGGCGCCGCCTACGACTGGACGGTCGAGGAATTCCTGGTCAAGCGCGCCCACCAGGCGAACATCAAGGCCCTGATCATGCTGGGCGGCGAAGGCGATAATGCAGGCTTCCTCGCATCGACCGCGGACGCGGTCCGCCCGGCCTTCGTGAAGAACCTGGTCGACTACATGGTCGCCAAGGACTACGACGGCATCGACGTCGACTGGGAAGGCATCGACGACAAGGCGACGCTCGAACAGGAGCGGCTCGAAAAGCTGATCCGGGAGCTGCGCAAGGAAGCCAATTCGCGCGAACGCTACCAGGCGAACCCGGTGATCATCACTTTCCCGGGCGGGAACAAGAACATCAACACCGACAAGGTGACGCCGCACGACCTGCGCGTGGCCGCCATGGTCGATCAGTACAACATCATGAGCTATGGCGTGGGCTGGTTCGGCCAGGGCTGGCACAGCAACACCTTCTCGCCGCTGACGGGCGCCACCGGCCACCGGCCGGTGTCGATCGCCAGCACGATCCAGATGTTCGTCGACGCCGGCGTGCCGCGCGAGAAGATGGGCCTGGGCCTGGGCTTCTACGGCGAAAGCTATGCGCCGCCCTTCACTGGCCCGAACCAGGATACCGACGGCGACCTGAGCAAGTGGTCGGTGACCGACTTCAAATGGAGCTGGACCCTGCTGAACAAGCTGGGCTACCTGAACCGCGGCATCTACGCCTGGGATGCGCCGACCCAGACCAGTTACCGCGTCTACCCGGGCGGCTATACCCCGGCCGAGCGCCCGGACACCGCCAGCGGCTACATCAGCTACGAGGAACCGGCGACCATCGCCGCCAAGGGCGCCTGGGCCAATTCGACCCGCGAGGGCGAAGGCGTCGGCGGCGCCGTGATCTGGCTGGTCAACTACGGCACCACGGACGGCGTCGACAACCCGCTGCTGACCGCCACCGCGCAAGCCTTCCTCGACCCTGGCGCGACCCAGGCCGGGCCCTACCCGAACCCGCTGCCGCCGCCCGCGCCGCTGAACCTGACGACCACGCTGGAGACGCCCAACGACTGGGGCAGCGGCTACTGCGGCACCATCACCGTCAAGAACGTGGGCGACCGCGCCGGCTGGTGGAAGGCCGAGATGCCCTTCAAGGACAGCATCACCTCGCTGTGGAACGCGAGCTATACGCTGACCGGCGGCAAGCTGACGATGGAAGGTCCGGCCTACAACCGCAAGCTGCATCCGGGCGAATCGACCCAGGTCGGCCTGTGTGCGACCCGCCCGGCCAAGCCGGTCGAGACCCCGCCGCCGCCGCCGGCAGGCGCGCTGCAGGCCAAGCTGATCGTCACCGGCGACTGGGGCTCGGGCTACTGCGCCAAGATCGCCGTCACGAACACCAGCACGGTGAAAGTGCAAAGCTGGAAGGTGGACGTGCCGAACGTGGCCGGGACCCTGAGCGGGATGTGGAACGGCAGCTATACGATGGATGGGACGACCATGCATCTGTCGCCGCCGGACTGGAACAAGGACCTGGCGCCAGGGGCGACCAACGAGGATGCGGGATACTGCGCCAGCCGCTAACCCGTCGTTCCCGCGCAGGCGGGAACCCATGCTGAGCTGGCCGAAGTCGCTACGTATGGAGGGGATAGTGCTGGGGGCACTATCCCCGCTTCCGCGGGGATGACGTCATCTGGCGTTCACGATTCTCTCTTCATGAACGGCGACTCGAACTGCTGCCGTCTCTCCATGGGCCGCGTCAACACCCGCACCGCCACCTCCAGCGGCACGCCGAGCTCCGCCAGCCGGCGTGCCGCGCTGGAGCGGCCGATGGCGTCCGTTTCGTGGATCACGGCCTCGATCATGAGGGCCTTCTTGTAATCGGTGCGTCGTTCCATCGAACGATGCTACCACGGTCAGCTCAGGCGGGGCGCTGCACCACGTCGAGGTAGACCGCGGCGTCCAGCGACAGCCCGGCCTTGACCTTCTGCGACAACTCGTCGATCAGCACCTCGCTCTTGCCCTCTTCCAGCGCCGCGTAGGCGCGCTCGACCACCTCCGCAGGCGCCAGCTTGGGCAAATCGATCCCGCGCGTCAGGTCGGTGTCGACGAAGCCCACGTGCAGGCCTAGCACCTGCGTGCCCTGTTCCTTCAGCGCGATGCGCAAGCCATTGTTCACGCTCCAGGCGGCCGACTTGGTGGCGGCATAGCCCGCCAGGCCCGGGGTGCTGATCCAGCTCGCCACCGACAGTACGTTCAGCAAAGCGCCGCCACGGTTCGCCGCCAGCACCGGCGCGAAGGCCTGGCTGACGCGCAGCATGCCGTACACGTTGGTGTCCATCATTCGCTGCATGGCGTCAACGCTGCCTTCGTCCAGCAGACTGCCGTCGGTCGCGATGCCGGCGTTGTTGATCACCAGCGTGACGTCGGGGCAGGCTGCGGCAAGTTCCGCCACCTGGGCCGGATCGGTGACGTCCAGCCGCACCGGCACCACGCCGGGCAGCGTGACCTTGCCCGGGTCGCGGGCGGCGGCGTAGACCTTGCGGGCGCCGCGGGCCAGGGCCTGGCGGGCGAATTCCTGGCCGAGGCCGCGGTTGGCGCCGGTGACGAGGACGATTGCATTGTCGAGTTTCATGGCTATCCCTTTCGATATGATGCTCATCATATTACTACTCAAAAAAATGCCGGGCCCGTGGGCGCGGCGTCCAGCGCCTCAGGCCTTCGCGGCCGGGCGGTCGTACTGGGCAAGCAGCGCCTCGCGGCACGCCTGCAATACCTCGTTTCCTTCCTCAGCCCCCAGAACCCTGGCCAGCTGGATCGCGCCGACCAGGCTCGCGGCGATTGCCCAGGCGCTGCCGGGCGGCGTCTCCGGGTTCAGGGTCCCTTCCACCATCCTGGCGAGGGCACGTACACGGCCCTGCGATACCTCGCGCAGCGCATCGCCCGCGCGCTGCATGTCCGAACTCACGGCCCCCACCGGGCAGCCGAGTTCCAGGGACTGCATGTGCGAGCCAGACAGGTATTCGCTGACCAGGGCGCCCAACGCGGACTCGCCCGCGTCCATGCGCGCCCGCATCCGTTCGCGCACATTCGCATTGCTCTGGCTGGCCGCATGCTCGAGGGCCTCGGCCAGCAGCGCGTCGCGCGATTCGAAGTGGGCATAGAAGCCGCCGTGGGTCAGGCCGGCTTCCTTCATCACATCGGCCACGCCGACGCCGGCAACGCCGGAACGGCGCACGGCGCGGGCTGCCGCGTCGAGGATGCGTTCGTGCGACTGCTGGTGGCGGGAGGTGCGGGTGGCGGACATGGCAGTGAACTCAAATATGATGAACGTCATATTAGACCCTAAAAGGCACCGGGTCAAGGCCGTTCACATCGCGCGCGGGGCCCGCCCGATTCCTGCCTGGACGCTGCTCAGCGGTCCGGGTCGTTACCTGTCGTGCCCGGCGCGGAAGTTCCGCCCGTGCCGCCCAGCCTGCCCTCGTCCGGGGTGCCGGCAGCGGAGTCGCCGCCGCGCGAGCGCGTGCTGTTATCGGCTTGCGAGTGGCCTTTCGGGAATACATTCGCTTCCGGTGAGCTGTGCACGAAGCCGCTCTCGCGTTTTTCGCCGGCGCCGGGGCCGCCCGTGTACTGGCCGGAACCCGACTGCGAGCCGGAGCCCGTATTGCCGCTCTGGCGATTCTGGCCGTCCTGCTCGAGCACGTCCTGTTTGCCTTGCTGTGCCTTGTCTTTGTTGTTTGCCATCATGTTCTCCTTGATACGGTTACCGATAGGCCAATGCTAGCGCTCTCGCACGGAGGCCGAATAGGATGACATCCATTACACGTGTAGGACGATCACGGGAGAACATCGGGAGCGGACTTCAGCTTTCGCACAGTCGGGCCTGCAAGGCCCAGCATCGTGCATGCCACCAGCGCCGCAGCCAGCGCAAGGCAGGCCTGGAATCCCTGGGACACCGCCGCCGGCGACGGTGCAGCGCTAGGGCCGGCGAAGTGCATGAACACCGCGCCCATGAGCCCCGTCCCTGTAAGCAGGCCAAGGTTGCGCGACAGGCCCAGCAAGCCGGAGACCAGGCCGCGCCGGCCCGGATCCGCGGCGTTCATCACGGCCGTGTTGTTCGATGCCTGGAATAGCGCATAGCCGGCAGTCAGCACCGCCAGCGATGCGGCATACCCGGCTGCCGTCAGCGGCGGAGCGATCCACAGGATGCTTGCGCCAAGCTCCATGCCCGCCAGGCCGGCCAGCGCGCATGGCGATGCGCCGTAGCGGTCGACCAAGCGGCCCGCCGGCCACCCGGCAAGCGCGGCGACAACGGGACCCGCGGCCATTGCCAGGCCCATTCGTCCGGCGCCAAGGCCCATGGCGTCGGAGAGGTAGAAGGGTCCCACCACCAGGGTTGCCATGACCACGGCCGTCGCCACCATATTTGCTGCGAAGCCCGCGGCCAGGGCCCGGTCGTGGAACAGGGCGAGGTCGACAAGCGGCGCCACGCTGCGCCGTTCGACACGGACGAACAGGAGGGCGCCGACTAGCGCAAGCAAAAGGAACAGCGGGCCGGCGTCGGTCCCCGGCGTCAAGGCAAGGGCATAGGCTGTCAAGGCCGCACCGAGCAGCAGCGTGCCGCAAAGGTCGAAGCGAGCCTGGCCGGGTTCCGCGCTGTCGGACGGCAGGCAGCCCGCGACGCCGAGCAGCGCTGCCACGCCGAGCACGGACTGCAGGAGGAAGACGGACTGCCAGCCACAGGCGCCGACCAGCGCGCCGCCCACGGGCGGGCCCAGCGCCGTCCCGGCCGCCGAGACCGTGCCGAGCAGTCCCATCGCCCTCCCGGTCGCCTCCCCCGGCAGCGCATCCCTCGCGGCCGCCATCGTCAGCGCCATCATCGCCGCCGCGCCGACGCCCTGCAGCGCACGTGCGGCCGCCAGCAGCGGCAGTGCCGGCGGCAGGGCGCACAGTGCCGCCGAGGCACTGAACACGAACAGCCCGGCCAGCAGCAGGCGCTTCCTGCCGAACAAATCGCCCAGGCGCCCTGCCGCAACCACGAGCGAAGAAACGCCCAACAGATAGGCCAGCACTACCCACTGGACCGTTCCCAGCGGCGCGTGGAAGCTGCGCGCCAGCGCCGGCAGGGCCACGTTGGCAATACTGGTCCCCAGCGAGGACAACAATGCGGCCAGCGCCAGGCTGGCTAAGGCGCTCCTGCGCGTTTTCATGCTCATGCTCTGCTCCCTTGATGGATGAAGAGAGCCTAAACCGCGCCATGACATGGCGGAAGGTGCAGCATTTGCAGCAAATACCTGCATACGACGCCATGTATGCCGTCGGGCGTGCTATCGTTCGGCCATGTCGCCCCCCGATCTCAATCTCCTGATCACGCTGGACGTCCTGCTTGCGGAAGGCAATGTCGCACGGGCCGCCCGGCGGCTCGGCCTCAGCGCCTCTGCCATGAGCCGCGCCCTCGCGCGCCTGCGGGAAACCTGCGGCGATCCGCTGCTGGTGCGCGCCGGCCGCGGCCTGGTGCCGACACCCAGGGCAATCGAACTGCGTGCACGTGTCGGCAGCGTGGCCGAGGAAGCGAAAGCCATGCTCAGCCCTGCCGTTCCGCTCGACCTGGGCACACTGAAGCGCAGCTTCACGCTCCGTACCAGCGATGGCTTCGTCGAGAATTTCGGCGCGGCGCTGATCGCGCGCGTCGCCGCCGATGCGCCCGGCGTGCGCCTGCGCTTCATGCTGAAGCTCGACAAGGACAGCACGCTCCTGCGGGACGGCAGCGTCGACCTCGAAACCGGGGTCGTCGGCGGCGACGCCAGCCCCGAGCTGCGGACCCGCATCCTGTTCCGGGACAGTTTCGTCGGCGTGACGCGGATAGACCATCCCCTCGCCGACGGTGAGGTGACGCCGGCGCGCTATGCGGCCGCAAGCCACGTGCTGGTATCGCGGCGCGGCCGCGAACGCAATGCCGTCGACGAGGTCCTGGAGGGACTGGGCTTGCAGCGCCACATCGCGGTGACCGTCGGCGGCTTCGCGGACGCCCTCGCGCTCGCGCGCGGCTCGGCCCTTGTCGCCACCGTGCCGGCGCTGCATACCGGGCGCCTGCGGGACGGCATGCACAGCTTCGCCTTGCCGTTCGAACTGCCCGGCATCGCGGTATCGATGCTGTGGCATCCGCGCATGGACGCGGACCAGGCCCACGCCTGGCTGCGTGGCCTGCTGCTCGAGCTCAGCGCCTCTGCACGCCCGCCTTCAACATCTGCGTAAGCTGCGGCGTCGCCGCATACGGATCCGCCGGCGGCTTCGCGTGCAGGATCGCATCCATGCGCTCGCCCACGGCGGCCAGCAACTGCGGATGCGAGTAGATATAGAAGCGTCCCTCGCGGACCCCGTCGAAGGTGATGCGCGCCACGTCCGCGGCCGAGACCTTGCCGGAATCGACCGCCTTGCTCACCAGGGTGTGCGCCGCCTGCTGGCTGGCCGTCGGCCCCTCGTGGGTGGCCAGCTCGTGCGGACGGTGGGCCTCCGAGTGCGCGATCCCGGTCGGCACGAAGTACGGGCACAGCACCGATGCCTGGACCGGGGAATCGACCAGGCGCAGGTCGTGGTACAGGGTCTCGCTGAGCGACACCACCGCGTGCTTGCTGACGTTGTAGACGCCCATCGCCGGCGGATTCAGCAGCCCCGCCATCGAGGCGATGTTGACGATGTGCCCCTCGTAGCCGGGATCCTTGCGCGCGCACTCGAGCATGATCGGGGTGAACACGCGCACGCCGTGGATCACACCCCACAGGTTCACGCCCAGCACCCATTCCCAGTCGGCCTCGCTGTTTTCCCAGATCAGGCCGCCCGCGGCGACGCCGGCGTTGTTGAATACCAGGTGCACGCCGTGGAAGCGGATCATCGCGGCATCGGCCAGTTCCTCGACGTGCTCGCGCTTGCTCACGTCGACGACCATCGAAATCACCTCGGCGCCCCCGGCCTGCAATTCCCCGGTGGCGCGTTCCAGCGCCTTGGCGTCGACGTCGGCCAGCACCAGTTTCATGCCCAGGCTTGCCGCGGTATTGGCGAACTCGCGCCCCAGGCCGCTCGCTGCGCCGGTGATGACGGCGACCCGTCCTTCGAACTGCTTCATGTTTCCTCCCCGCGCCGCGCGCTCAGACGCTTGATACGCCGCCATCCACCGCCAGCACCTGTCCCGTGATGTGCTTGCCCGCATCGGACGCGAACAGCAGCACCGCGCCCTTCAGGTCTTCCTCGTCGCCGAGGCGCGCCAGCGGCGCCTGCTGCGCCAGCGTCTCCGCGCCGATCGATGCCAGTATGCCCTTGGTCATCTTCGATGGGAAGAAACCCGGGGCGATCGCGTTCACGTTGATGCCGTAGCGCCCCCACTCGCCGGCCAGGGTGCGGGTAAAGTTGATCAGCGCCGCCTTCGAGCTGTTGTAGGCGATGGTCTGCATGGCGCCCGGCGGGTTGCCGGCCAGGCCGGCAATGGAGGCGATGTTGACGATGCGCCCGCGCCCACGCGGAATCATCGATTGCTTGCCGATGGCCTGGCACAGTAAAAAGACGCTGCGCACGTTCAGGTTCATGACCTTGTCCCAGGCCTCGACCGGATAATCCTCGGCCGGCGCGCCCCAGGTGGCGCCAGCATTGTTGACCAGGATGTCGACCTGGCCCAAGTGCGCCAGCGCCGCATCGGCGAAGGCCTGGACGCCGGCCTGGTCGCCGAGGTCGGCAGCAATCGGCGTCGCCTCGATTCCGCGTTCCTTCAAATGGGCGCAGGCTTCGTCGAGCTCGGCCTGCTTGCGCGAAGCGATCACCAGGCGCGCGCCCTGCTCGCCCAGCGCCTCTGCCATCTGCAGCCCCAGGCCGCGCGAGCCGCCGGTGACGATGGCGGTCCGGCCCGCCAGCGAAAAGAGTTCCTTTACCGTGCGCATCGCCGCCCCTTCAGACTTCGTAATCCATGCACTGGCGCGCTTCGCGGATCGCGCCGATGAAGGGCACCAGCGCGTGGTGGGTCGGGTGCTTGGCGTAGGCTTCGAGCGCCGCCTTGTTCTCGAACTCGGAGTACAGCACCACATCGTAGGTCGCTTCCAGCCCCGGCTGGGCCAGCGTGACTTCGAACTTGAGGATGCCCGGCACGATGTGCGCACATTCGTCGAGGCGGCGCTTCATCTCGCGCGCGTTGGCGGCGCGGTCCGCGCCTTCGGCATGTTCCTTCAGTTTCCACATCACGATGTGCTTGAGCATGGTTTTGTTTTCCTTCTTTTGAGTGATCGAACAGACAGCATCGAGCATAACGCTTCGCTGCCGGGATGGCGAGTGCGGCCGGATTTGCCGCCCTGCTCATCCTGGTGGCGGGGTTTTGGTTTGTTTGTTGCCGTCTGTCGGTTAGTTGCAAAATAGTCTCAAAGCGAAGGCGGGAACGGCGCCGCCGCATGCCACTTGGACGCGCACTGCTGCCGTTTGCATCGGTCCTCGGTTAGTTGCAAAATATGGCATGAACAAACTCGCCGCCTGGGACGCCAATCCCGTCAAAAGCTTCGCCGCCTTCGTCGCCTCGCCCGACTTCGTGCTGACTTCGAGCCGGCAGCGCGACCTGATTCCGAAGCCGGTCTCGCCCGAGTCCGCGGCCATCTACCGCTTCATGTTCGGGAAGTTCGCCGCCTGGATGCTGGAGGAGCGCCTGAAGATCTCGACCGTCACCGCGCGCGACCTGCACCGTTTCGTCCAGCTGGCCCATGACGGCCACCGCGACCTGAACAGCAAGATCGCCTACCGCTACCTGCGCCTGCTGGAGCGCTGCTACGAGTACCTGGAGCGGTCGCCGAACCCGGCGCGCGACGCCATCGTCGGCATCGACCGCGCCCAGATCACCCGCGACGCGCCGATGGCGGCCCTGAACGCCGACGAACTGCAGCGCTTCCTCGCCGCCCTGCCCGGCCAGCCTGCCGACGACGAGGGCAAGGCCTCCGGCTGGAAGCGCCGCCGCGACCGTGCGATGCAGGTGACCATGGCGCTGGCCGGCCTGCGCGTGGCCGAGGCGATCGGCCTGCTGGTCGACGAGATCGGGCGGCAAAAGGATGTCGAAGGCGGCATCGCCTTGACGATCACGCCCGAGCACAAGCACCGCACCAGCTACGAGCACACCACCACCTTGCCGAAGGAAGGCGTGGCCGAGCTGACGGCCTGGCTCGAGGAACGCCAGGAGCTGAAGATTCCCGGCGAGCTGGTGTTCCCGGCCAACCTGGAAGGCGAGCCGCTGCACAAGGCCACCGTCTACCGCCAGGTGAAGGCGACTTTCGAGCGCGCCGGCCTGGCCGTGCCGCGCGCCGGCGGGCGCACCCTGCGCAATACCTTCGCCTCACAGCAACTGCGCCAGGGAACGCCACAGAGCGAACTGAGTACCACCTTGGGCCTCGCGCTCGAACGTTCCGCCGAAGCTTATAAGTACGCCAAGGTAAACGAGGAAACCTCCGCGCTGGATGCCGGTCCAACTGCCAAGGACGCCTGATTTGACCCCCTGTGCATGGGGACGCCGCAAGACGGTCGCTCTGTAAGTTTCGTGTAAGTTTGGAGCAAGCATCGCGTAAGTTTCGCGGTGCAGAGTCGCTGCCGTAGCTGGCGTAAATATCGGCTATCCATTGAACATTACAACTCATTACGGAGACTACAATGGCTATCACACCCGGCATGGCAGCAGGCGGCAAGGCAGCGCCTTCCGCTGGCGGAATGACCAGGGAAGAACGCAAGGTCATCTTCGCGTCCTCCCTCGGCACCGTCTTTGAATGGTACGACTTCTACCTGTACGGCTCGCTTGCCGCCGTCATCGCCAAGCAGTTCTTTACCGGCGTCGGCGATCCCACCACCGGCTTCATCTTCGCCCTGCTGGCCTTTGCCGCCGGCTTCATCGTGCGCCCCTTCGGCGCGCTCGTGTTCGGCCGCCTCGGCGACATGATCGGGCGGAAGTACACCTTCCTGGTCACCATCCTGATCATGGGCGGCTCGACCTTCGTGGTCGGCCTGCTGCCCGGCTACGCCTCGATCGGCATCGCGGCGCCCATCATCCTCGTCTCGCTGCGCATCCTGCAGGGCCTGGCCCTTGGCGGCGAGTACGGCGGCGCCGCCACCTACGTCGCCGAACACGCGCCGGAAGGCCGCCGCGGCTACTTCACCGCCTGGATCCAGACCACCGCCACGCTGGGCCTGTTCCTGTCGCTGCTGGTGATCCTGGGCGTGCGTACCTCGATGGACACCGCCGCCTTCGACGCCTGGGGCTGGCGCATTCCCTTCCTGGTCTCGGTCCTGCTGCTCGGCATCTCGGTGTGGATCCGCCTGTCCATGAACGAGTCGCCCGCCTTCGCCAAGATGAAGGCGGAAGGCAAGACCTCGAAGGCGCCGCTGTCTGAAGCTTTCCTGAAATGGAATAACGCCAAGTACGCCGTGCTGGCGCTGGGCATCGTGATGGGCCAGGCCGTGGTCTGGTACACCGGCCAGTTCTACGCCCTGTTCTACCTGACCCAGACCCTGAAGATCGACCCGGCGCCGGCCAACATCATGCTGGCGGTCGCGCTGGCCCTGGCCACGCCCTTCTTCATCTTCTTCGGCTCGCTGTCGGACCGCATCGGCCGCAAGCCGATCATCCTGGCCGGCTGCCTGATCGCGGCCCTGACCTACTTCCCGCTGTTCAAGGGCCTGACCACCTATGGCAACCCGGCGCTGGCCAACGCCCTGGCGACCTCGCCGGTGGTGGTGGTGGCCGACCCGGCGTCCTGCAACTTCCAGTTCAAGCTGACCGGCACCGAGAAATTCCCGTCCTCCTGCGACATCGCGACCGCCCAGCTGACCGCCGCATCGGTCAGCTACACGATCCAGCCGGCGCCGGCCGGCACCATCGCCGCCGTCCACATCGGCGACAAGGTCTACCCGTCCTTCAACGCCACCATGAACGAAAGCGGCCGCGACTTCGACAAGGCCAGCAAGGCCCGCGAAGCCGCACTGAAGAAAGACCTGGGCGCCGGCGTCAAGGAAGCCGGCTATCCGGCCAAGGCCGACCCGGCCGGCATCAACAAGCCGATGGTCGTGCTGCTGCTGTTCGTGCTGGTGCTGTACGTGACCATGGTCTACGGCCCGATCGCGGCCATGCTGGTCGAGATGTTCCCGACCCGCATCCGCTACACCTCGATGTCCCTGCCCTACCACATCGGCAACGGCTGGTTCGGCGGCCTGCTGCCGACCATCTCCTTCGCGCTGGTGGCGGCCAAGGGCGACATCTACTACGGCCTGTGGTATCCGATCGTGATCGCGGCAATCACCGTGGTGATCGGGCTGGTGTTCCTGCGCGAGACCAAGGACAACAATATCTACGCGGCCGACTGACCGGCCTGCGTGTGCAAAAAAGCCGCCTTCGGGCGGCTTTTTTCATTGTGGCTGCGGTACGCGGCTCCAGCTGCGCATCCTGAACGCCGCCCAGGCCGTCAACAAGGCCCCCGCCACCAGCACCAGCCGGGTATCGAACAGGGTCAGCACCGCCCCCGCCGCCGCCATCAGGATGTTGGCCAGGCAGAAGGTCGTCGACAGCAGGCCCATTACCGCGCCCTGGCCGTGGCCGCCGAAGCGGTCTGCCGCCCACACCTGGATCACCGCGTTGTAGCAGGCGTGCGGCAGACCGAACAGCATGATGCCGGCCAGGCCGATCCACAGCTGGCCCGTACCCAGCGAGGCGATCGCCAGCGCCACGCCGAGGGCCAGAAAGGCGGCGCGGCGCAGTGGCTCGTCACGATTTTGCCGTCCGGCAAAAACAGCCGTAAAGCTCATCAGCCCGCACATGCCGACGTTGACCAGCGAGATCGCGCGCGTATCGTAGCGGCCGACCTCGACCAGCCACAGCGGATAGAACTCGTAGAAGGCGGTCACGCCGCAGGTATAGGCCAGCTGGACGATGAAGAGCATGCGCAGGCCGTCGTGGCGCAGCAGGTTGAAGGCATGGCGCTCGCGCGCCACCGCCCACCAGCCCGGCCCGTGGCCGAACGTCTCGCGCCGCAGCGTGATCGCCACCAGCACCGTGCCCAGCAGCAGCGCGGCAGCGGCAATATAGAACGGCACCGTGATGCCGAAACCGATGGTGAGCCCGGCCAGCAGCGGCCCGAACAGCCAGCCCAGGGTGAAGCAGCCGTTCAGCCAGGACATGGCGTGGTTGCGTATCGAGCCCTGCAGATTATCGGCCAGCATGGCGCGCACGATGGCGCCCTGGCCTTCGAGCAGGCCGGTGGCGAAGCGCGCCGCCAGGAAAAGCGGATAGGAATGCACGGACAGCGCCCAGGCCGTCAGCACGTGGCCGATCGCGGCGCCGGCCGCGGTCCACAGCAGCAGGGGCCGGCGGCCGAAGCGGTCCGACAGCGAACCGAGGACGGCAGTGCCGATCAGCAGCCCGACCGGATTGACCATCAGGGCGACGGCGAACAGCAGCTTGGGCGGCAGGCCGAGGAAGTTGGTGAGACCGTCCGCGCCGCCGTTCACGAACAGCGGCGGCAGGATAGGATAAGGCAGCGAAGCGCCGGTCGTCGACAGCAGGCCGAGCAGGCAGGCGGTCGCGATCAGGAGGGCATTTTTCACGTGAGGCTCGGTATCGTCGGGACACCGAGCCTAACATGGAGCAATCCATGCCCGCATCAAGGGCATAGCCGCCCGCTCAGGCGTTGAAACCGCGCCCCTCTTCCGCCAGCTTGCGCAGCAGGGCCGCCGGCGCCCATGCCTCGCCATGGTAGCCGCGCGCATACTTCTCGATCGCGGCCAGCACGGCCGGCAGACCCACCGTGTCGGCATAGAACATCGGTCCGCCGCGGTAGAGCGGGAAGCCGTAGCCGGCCAGGTAGACCATGTCGATGTCCGAAGCGCGCAGTGCGATGCCTTCTTCCAGGATCTTCGCGCCCTCGTTCACCAGCGCATAGACCAGGCGCTCGACGATCTCCTCGTCCGAAATCGCGCGGCGCTCGACGCCGAGGTCTTTCGAATGCTGGACGATCATGTCGTCCACAAGCTGCGACGGATGCGCGCTGCGGTCGCCGGCCTGGTAGTCGTACCAGCCGGCCCCTAGCTTCTGGCCGAAGCGGCCCTGCTCGCACAGCAGGTCGGCGGTCTTCGAATAGGCCACATCAGGCATCTCGACGTAGCGGCGCTTGCGGATGTACCAGCCGATGTCGTTGCCGGCCAGGTCGCCCATGCGGAAAGGTCCCATGGCGAAGCCGAACTTCTCGATGGCCTGGTCGACCTGCTGCGGCAGCGCGCCTTCGTCCAGCAGGAAGCCGGCCTGGCGGATGTACTGCTCGACCATGCAGTTGCCGATGAAGCCGTCGCAGACGCCGGACACCACGCCCGTCTTCTTGAGCTTCTTCGACAGCGCCAGAGCGGTCGCCAGCACGTCCTTGCCGGTCTGCGCGCCGCGCACGATTTCCAGCAGCTTCATCACGTTGGCCGGGCTGAAGAAATGCAGGCCGATCACGTCCTGCGGGCGTTGGGTGAAGCCGGCGATGCGGTTCAGGTCCAAGGTCGAGGTGTTCGACGCCAGGATCGCGCCCGGTTTCATCACGGCGTCCAGCTGGCGGAACACGGTCTCTTTCACGCCCATGTCCTCGAACACGGCTTCGATCACGATGTCGGCCTGAGCGATGTCTTCATACGCCAGCGTGCCCTTCACCAGCGCCATGCGCTGCTCGCACTTCTCAGCGGTCAGCTTGCCCTTCCTGACCGTGTTCTCGTAGTTCTTGCGGATCGTGGCCAGGCCTTTGGCAAGCAGCTCCTGCTTCGTCTCGAGGATGGTGACCGGGATGCCGGCGTTCGCGAAGTTCATCGCGATGCCGCCGCCCATGGTGCCGGCGCCGATCACGGCGGCGGACTTGATCTCGCGGACAGGCGTATCGGCCGGGACGTCGGGGATCTTGCCGGCGGCGCGCTCCGCGAAGAAGGAGTGGCGCAGCGCCTTCGATTCGACGGTCTGGGTCAGGTGGATGAAGCGCGAACGCTCGAACTTGCAGCCTTCCTCGAAGGGCATGTTGACCGCGGCGGCGATGGTCTCGACGCATTCGAGCGGCGCCGGGAAGGCGCCGGCCGCGGCTTTCACTTTCGCGCGCGCGGCGTTCAGGAAGGCCTCCGCGTCCGCGTGTTCGACCTTGCGGTCGCGGACTTTCGGCAGCGGACGCACGTCGGCGATCTTACGCGCGAATTCGGCGGCAGCCGGCACCAGGTCGGTCCCGGCCGGGAACACTTCGTCGAAGAGCGTGCCGGCAAACTTCTCGGACGGCACCGGATTACCGGAGACGATCATCTCGAGCGCCGCCTCCAGGCCGATCACGCGCGGCAGGCGCTGGGTGCCGCCGGCGCCCGGCAGCAGGCCCAGCTTCACCTCCGGCAGCGCGATCTGTGCGCCCGGCACCGCCACGCGGTAGGCGCAACCCAGCGCCAGTTCCAGGCCGCCGCCCATGCAGACGCTGTGGATCGCGGCGACCACCGGCTTCGATAGCCCTTCGGCGGTGCGGATCAGGGTGTGCAGGGTCGGCTCGGTCAGGGCTTTCGGCGAATTGAATTCGCGGATGTCGGCGCCGCCCGAGAAGGCCTTGCCGGCGCCGGTGATGACCACGGCTTTGACCTCCGGATCGGCTTCGGCGCGCTGCAGCGCCTCGACGGCGGCGGTACGCGTGGCCAGTCCGAGGCCGTTGACCGGCGGGTTGTTCAAGGTAATGACGGCGGCATGGTTCTGGACCTGGTAATCGGCGCTCATGGGTCTCCCTTAGACTTGATATAGGTATATTGGAAAGGCAGCGAACACTATAACCGATTAAAAGTACGGTCGTGTTATTTCGTGCTATGCCGTCCCATACAGCAGAAAGGGCACGCCATTTTCGTCCGGTTCCAGCAAGCGCTCGTAGCGCAGACCGAGCTTTTCCAGCACGCGGCCGGAAGCCGGATTCTCCGGGTGGACGGTGCCGACGATGCGTTCCAGGCCCAGTTCGCCTGCACCATATGCCATGAGCGGTCGCGCGCTCTCGGTGGCATAGCCCTTGCCCCAGCAATCCGGCAGGAAGCGGTAGCCGATGTCGGCCGCGCCCAGCGCCTCGACGTATTTGAGCCCGCTGAAGCCGACCAGGCGTCCGCTGCTCTTCTCGATGACCGCCATGCGGCCATAACCATGCACGGCGTAGTCGCGCAGCGGACGGGTACGCAGGATCTCGCGCGCTTCCTCGACCGACGCAACCGGCACGTCCCCGGTGTAGCGGATGATCTCCGGCAGCGTGATCAGCGGCAGCCAGGCTTCGGCGTCGTCGAGGGTGAAGGGGCGCAGGATCAGGCGTCCGGTGTCAATGGTCCGCGGCGCCGCGCCGGCGCGGAGGCCACTCGCTTTATCGTTTTGCGTCACGTTAAATCAATCCTGTGCAATATGGATCTTGGCCTTCACATGCTTCAGGCTCGCCACGATGGTAAAGGTCATGATCACCAGCAGCGACCATGAACTCCACTTGCTGATGTGGACCGCCGACCATGCGCCCAGCTGGTTCGGATAGCGCCACACGCCCCAGAAGGTGCCGATGTTCTCGGCCATCCAGATGAAGAAGCCGGTCAGCACGAAGCCCAGCATCAGCGGCATGCGGCGGTCGCGGTCGAGCGGCCGGAACACGACCGTCGTGCGCGAATACAGGCCGAGCGCGCAGGCCGCCAGGTACCAGCGGTAATCGCCGATGTAGTGGTGGGTGAAGAAGTTCACGTAGATCAGCACCGCGATCGTGGTCGCCATCCAGTACGGCGGATGATGGCGCACGCGGATGTCCAGCAGGCGCCAGGCCTGCACGATGTAGCTGCCGATGGCGGCGTACATGAAGCCCGAGAACAGGGGCACGCCGAAGACCTTGGTGTAGCCGAAGTCCGGGTAGCTCCAGGACTGGATATTCCCCGATACCTTGAAGGCTTCGAGCGCGAAGCCGACCGCGTGGAACAGGCAGACGGCCTTCAGCTCGTCCCAGGTCTCCAGCTTCACGCGCACCATCCACAGCTGGATCGCAATCGCCACCACCAGCAGCAGGTCGTAGCGCGGAATGCCGAGCAGGCCGCCGCGCGGCATCAGGAAGATGGCGGCGAAGAACAGGCCGACGAACAGGCAGGCGCGCGCCTCCTTGATCCCGAACCAGAAGAATTCGACCAGGCCGCGCCGCAGGCCGGCCAGGGACCGCGGACGGTCGTCCATCAGGAAGCTGTCGATTGCTGAGAGCATGGGCGTGGATGATGGTAAGGGTCAGGCGCGTGCGCGCTTGCGGTACTGCGCGGGCGACTCGCCCACCAGCTTGCGGAAATCGGCGCTGAAATGGGCCTGGTCGAAGTAGCCCAGCTCGTGGGCCAGCGCCGCCAGGTCTGGTTCGATGCCGTTGGCCAGCCGGTCGGCGGCTTCGTGCAGGCGGAAGCGCCGGATCACCCACTTCGGGCTGACGCCGAGGTACTCGCTGAACAGCTGCTGCAGGCTGCGCACGCCCATGGCCGCATGCTCGGCCAGCTGCTCGACCTGGGTCAGGCCCGGCGTCGTTTCGGCCTGGCGCAAAATGGCGGCGATGCGCTCGACCTGCGGATCGGGCGCCGGCAGCAATGGCAGCAGCAGGCGGGTGGCGGCGGCCGTCATCGCCGCGTCGTCGGGCGTCTCCAGCACGGCGCGCCTGGCCTCGGCCTCAATCCAGGGAAAAACGCTGGACAGCGCCAGCACCTGGTCGGCGATGCTGTGCTGCGGCCGCCCGATAAAGGCGCGGAAGGCGCCGGGCCGGAAGCGCAGACCGCAGACCTTGCCGGCGCCTTTCAGCTCGTAGTCGAAGGCGCCGGTGGGCACGCCCCAGATGCCGCAGCGGCCGTCCGGCGTGCTGTCGAACACCAAATGCACGCAGGGATACGGGAGCGTGCGCTGCACATGGGGCGGCTGATCGCCGAGGTCCCATTCCACCACCCAGAAATGGTCGAGGAAGGGGGCGAGTTCGGGCGGAGGCAGGTAGCGCTCCATGCGGAACATCTTGCGCGCCTGCGAGGGCGCGACCACCCCTTTCGGGCGGTCCTGGACGGTGGCCGGTGCGTTCATCGGGTGCTCATCGGGGTCGATGCCATGATTCTAGCATTCGCGTTTTTCCAAGACGACAAGTTTTGACCGCCCTATGCTGGAGGTCCCAACAATCGCACGAGGATTCCATGAACCGCGCCATCACCCTGTTCCACGCTCCCCACTCGCGCTCCGGCGCCGTCCGCATCCTGCTCGAAGAGCTGGGCGCTCCCTACACGCTGGAGACCGTGAACCTGAAAGCCCAGGACACCCACACCCCGCGCTACCTGGAAGTGAACCCGATGGGCAAGGTGCCCGCCATCCTCAACGGCGAGGTGCTGGTCACCGAGCAGGCCGCCATCATGATCTACCTGGCCGACCTGTTCCCGCAAGCCGCACTGGCGCCCGCCCTGGACGACCCGCTGCGCGGCCCCTGGCTGCGCTGGATGGCCTTCTACGGCAACTGCTTCGAACCGGCGGTGGTCGACCTGGCCATGAAGCGCGAGCCGGCGCCCTTCTCGACCTGCCCCTACGGCGACTACGACACCATGCTGTCCACGCTGACGCAGCAGCTGCGCCGCGGTCCCTGGCTGCTCGGCGAGCGTTTTACGGCCGTCGACGTCCTGTGGGGCTATGCGCTGGGCTGGACCAGCGCTTTCAAGCTGGTCCCGGAGCTGCCCGAAATCACGCAGTACCTGGAGCGCTTCAATGCGCGCCCGGCAGTGCAGCGCGTGACGGCGCTGGACGCCGAACTGGCGGCGGCGCAGGCGGCCTGATCTTCAGGCCGCCGCCTTCGCAGCCGCAGGCGCCGCCGCCGCGAACCCGCGCGCCGCGCGCGGCTGCAGCACCATCAGCGACAGCAGCGCCGGCACGCCCACCAGCAGGCAGGCCAGGCACCAGGCCAGGCGTGCCCGCGGACCCAGCTTGGCACGGCGGGTCCACCAGACGGCCCCCAGCACAGCGGCCAGCGCCAGCACGATGGTCGCCGTCCACGCCGGCGCGGGACGCGGCAGCAGCAGCGGCGCGAAGCGGCTGGCGGCGTGATCGGGCACCACGCCTTTCTCGATCAGGATCCCGGGCAGGCTGACCACCGCGTTCAGCACCGGCGACACCCACCAGTCCTTGTGCTCGAACAGGACCGGAAAATCGTGCGCCAGCTCGCGCCGGCCGACTTCCGTGACGCGGCCGGCGCCGTCGACCACGTAGGTGATCTGCGGCGTGGCCACTACTCCGTCGTAGCGCCGCTTGCCGGCGACGAAGCTGACCAGGGTGCTGTCCGCCAGCTGCGCAGACTCGACCCGTTCCAGGTCGCCGAAGGGCACCGGCAGCGGGATCTCGGCGAGCTTCGCCGGCTGACCGCCGCTGTCCTGCAACACCAGCACGCGGCGGTTGGTCAGCAGCGCGGTGCGCGAACCGAGCGTCGCGATACCGCCGCCAAGCTGCTCGGCGCCCTCCACGTGCAGCAGGTGGCGCAGTGCCATGCCGCCCTGCCCCAGCTCGTACATGTCGTGGGCGGTCACCAGATAGCCGCGGCGCTGGTTCGTGATCGGTACCGGCTGCGAATCGAAGGGCAGCGCATCGCCTCTGCCGCCGGCACCGAGCCAGCCGGCGGTAGCGCCGGTGCGGCGATGCAGGCCGCTGTACATCATGCGGTCGTGACTGAAAGTCCAGTTGTGCTGATGGTCGTCGAAGACCTGCAGCGCACCGCGGGTCGAGACCAGGTTGCGCACCGCGTACTGGTAGACGTTCGGCCCGAGGGAAATCCCCTTGCCTGCTTCCACGCCGGCGCGCAAGGCGGGCGCGCGCGGGTCGGTGCTGTCCGCCAGGCCGGCAAGCAGGACTTCGCGCGAGTCGAAGCGCCTGGCCTCCACCAGGCCGCCGGCGCGCACCTGCCCGTCCGCAAGCGGGTGCATGCCGGTCGCCATTTGCCCCACCTGGAACAGGGTCGAGCCGCCCCACAGCAGCGCGATGTAGAAACTCAGCTGGATAGGCACGGCCGAGGCGACGATCGTCAGCGCATCGTCGCCGCTGCTGCGGTTGGGACGGAACACCGTGTACACGAGGAATAGCAGCACGCCGTTGCACGCCAGCGCCAGCGCCAGCATGGTCTCGAAGCGCGCCAGGTGCATGGTCATGAGGATCGGCAACACCAGAATCACGAAGGCCCAGCGGCTGCGGTGCAGCATGATGTAGGCGCCGGCCAGCCAGCTCGATATCGTCGACAGGGCCAGGTAGCCGATGCCGGCGTAATGGCGGGTGTCGACCACGCGCAGGGTGAAATAATCCTGCAGACCCAGCAGGATGAACAGCGGCAGCGCCATCGCCAGCGCGATCAATACCACCGACCCCAGGGCGATCCCCGCCAGGATCTGCGCGCGGTGCAGCGGCCGGTGCTGCAGCCAGATCCAGCGGCTGGGCTGGCGGTAGCTGCCGAACTGGTAGAGCGCGAAGCCCAGCCCGGACAGCGAATAGAGAAGCAGCATCACGATATGCACCTCGCGCTGGGCGGTGGCGATATCGACGAACTGGTTCAACACCGACACCAGCACCAGGCTGGCGGCAAAGTAGATCAGAGCCGCATTGCGGAAGCGGCGCAGCTCGGAAAGGAAAAGTTCGGTCATCGTGAATCCTCAAGCGGCGCGGCGGGCGCCGGCATGTCCGTGGGAGAGAAAAGCGTTCACGGCGCGGTCCAGGCCCAGCGGCATGGCCTGCACGCGGCGCGCGCCCAGCAGCTTGAGGCGCGCCTCGAAAGCCGGTCCGTCGTGCTGGTCGAAGGTGACGACATGGGTCAGGCCGTCGAGCTGCTGCACCTGCAGCACGCCCTCGAGGTCGCGCAGCTCCGGCGCCTTGAACGGGAATTCGGCCACCCACAGCTGCACCCGGCCGCAGAAGTCGTCCGGGCCGCTCATGTAGCGCAGGCTACCGCGCTCGAGGATGACCAGGTTGTCGGCCACGCGCTCGATCTCGTCCATCTGGTGCGAGCAGTAGACGATGGTGGAACCGTCGTCGACGCTGGACTGGAGCATGGCCTCGAGGAAGGCGCGCTTGGCGACCACGTCCAGGCCCAGGGTCGGCTCGTCGAGGATCAGCAGCTCCGGGCACTGGGCCAAGGCCAGCGCCAGGTTCAGGCCGGCGCGCTCGCCGCGCGAGAGCTCGCCCACGCGCTGCGCCGGCAGCACGTTGAAGTGGGACAGCACCTCGTCGTAGCGCGCCGCATTCCAGGGCTGTGCGCCGGCGGCTTCATAGTGGCGCTGCTGCATGCGCATCAGGTCCCGCACGCGCATCCAGGTGGGCAGGGTGTGCTCCTCGTTGACGAAGCCGATGCGGCCGCGCACGGCGGGCGTCAGCGTGGCGCAGTCGTGGCCCAGCACGCGCGCGCTGCCGCTGCCGGCCGGCTCGAAGCCCAGCAGGACGCGGAACAGCGAAGACTTGCCGGCCCCGTTGGCGCCGACGAAGGCGTGGATGCCGCCGCGCGGCAGGCGCAGGCTCAGGTGATTCAGGGCCAGCTTGCCTTTGTAGCGCAGGCACAGGCCTTCGGTTTCGATCACGTAATCACTGAGATAGTCGCTCATGCGGTTTTCTTGGTGGCGTAGTGGGAAAGCTCGCCCGCGACGCGGTCGAGGATGGTGTCGCTGGGGTAGTCGAGGCCGATGACGTCGCCGACGAAGCGGTCGACCGCCTCGTCCAGGCGCCGTTCGCGCTCGGCGTCCGACAGGCGCTGGCGCTGCTCGGCGACGAACAGGCCGAGGCCGGCGCGCGACAGCAGCCAGCCTTCGGCCGTCAGCTCGGCATAGGCCTTGGCGACCGTGTTCGGGTTGACGGACAGCTGCTGGGCCAGCCCGCGCACGCTGGGCAGCACATCGCCCGGCAGCAGCTCGCCGCCGGCGACCAGGCGTTTGATGCCGTCGGCGATCTGGCGGATGATGGGCCGCGGATCGCCGGTGACGATCTGCAGCATCAGGGGAGCACGTCGATTCATGTGGCACTCACTGTACTAGGACAGATAGTACAGTAGCACCGGGCCGGGCCGTGGTCAAGATGTTAATCACAGGGCGAATTGCGCTATAGTGGATGTGACAGCGAATCCGTATGGAGGCCCACATCCATGGATCATTTTCTCTTCAGCCTGGCCGCACTGGCCTGCCTCGCCTGTCCGGTGACGGCTGCGGCCGAGACGCCCGAGGCGGGCTGGCCGAGCCTGCAGGCATCCTACTACCGCGGCAAGACCCTGGAACCCGCGCCTTTCATCCGCCTGACGGCGCCCACGCGCGCACCCAGCGGCGAGCAGGTGCCTTTCGCCTTCAGCATCGACCACCCGATGACCGACAAGCGGTACATCAAGTCGGTTTCCATCTTCGTCGACGGCAATCCGGTGCCCCTTACCGCCGTCTTCCACCTCGGCCCCCAAAGCGGCAAGGCGGAAATCTCGACCCGCATCCGGCTCGAGTCCGACTCGCCGGTGCACGTCGTGGCCGAATCGAACGACGGCCGCCTGTATGTGAACGCAGTGACGGTCAAGGCCTCGGGCGGCTGCAGCGGCCCGGCCACCGGCGATGCGGCAGCGGCGCGAGTGGGCGCGGGAAAAATGAAGCTGGCCCTCGAAGGGCCCTACAAGCCGGGCGAAGTCAACCGCGCGACGCTGCTGATCAGGCACCCGATGGCGACCGGCATGCAGCGCGACCTGAACTCGCATGGCTTCCGGCCGGCCTATTTCATCGACAAGATCGACGTCAGCTACAACGGCAAGCCGGTGATGTCGGCGGACACCACCATCGGCGTCAGCGAAAACCCGTCCATCCGTTTCGGCTTCCTCGCCGACAAGCCGGGCGCCCTGCAGATCGTCGCGCACGACAATGAAGGCGGCACCTTCCGCCAGTCGCTGGATGTCGGAGGCTAGGTGCGGCGCCTGCTCCGCACGCTCCTGCTGCTGGCCGCCGCTGCAGCCTTCCACGTCGGCGCGGCGCCGCTGCGGGTCGAGCAGGTCGCGCCGGGCGTCTGGGTGCACATCGGCCAGCACAAGGATTTCGAGGAAGGCTACGACGGCGATATCGCGAATATCGGTTTCGTGATCGGGTCCGAGGCTGTGGCGGTGATCGATACCGGTGGCTCGTATGCGGTCGGCCAGGCGCTGAAGGAAGCCCTGCGCGCCGTCACCCGCCTGCCGGTGCGCTACGTGATCAATACGCACGCGCATCCCGACCACCTGTTCGGCAATGCCGCCTTCCTCGACGCCGGCGCGCCGCCGCAATACATCGGCCATGCGCGTCTGCCCGCGGCGCTGGCCGCGCGCGGTGACGTCTACCTGCGCAATCTGAGCGCGCAATTGGGCGGCGCGGCCGACAAGAACAGGCTGATCGCAGCGACACGAACCATGCAGGACCGGCTGTCACTCGACCTCGGCGGCCGGAAGCTCGAGCTGAAAGCCTGGCCGAAGGCGCATACCGACAATGACCTGAGCGTGTTCGACACCGCCAGCGGCACATTGTGGACCGGCGACCTGCTCTTCATCGAACGCACGCCGTCCGTCGATGGCGATCTGCAGGGCTGGCTGACTGCCATGGACGCGCTGGACAAGACGCCGGCCGCCCTGACCGTGCCCGGCCACGGCCCCGTGACCCGCGACAAGCACGGGGCCATCGCCGGGCAGCACGCCTATCTGACGACCCTGCTGCGCGACGTGCGGGCCGCCATCCGGCGCGGCGCCGGCCTAAGCGAGACCATGGAGACGGCGGCGGCGTCCGAGCGGCCGCGCTGGCAACTGTTCGACGCCGTCAACCGCCGCAACGTCAATGTCATCTATCCGGCGCTGGAATGGGAGTGAGCATGCGCAGGCGTGATTTTCTCGAGTTGGCACTGGCTGGATCTGCCTGGCCGGCAATCGCGCGGGCGGCCGCCGCTGGAGCCAACGGTGCGCGGCATGGCAGCATGGGACGTGTGGTCGTCGTCGGCGCAGGTTACGGCGGCGCGACGGCGGCCAGGCACCTGCGCATGCTGAGCGGCGGGCGCATCGAGGTCATCCTCGTCGACCAGAACGCCCAATTCATCTCCTGCCCCGTCAGCAACCGCGTGCTGGGCGGCCAGAAAACACTGGAGCAGCTCACCTTCGGCTACGATCATCTGCGAAAGAACCATGGCGTCCAATTCATGCGCGGCGGCGTCACCGCGATCGACGCCGACAAGTCGCAGCTCGTGGTGAACGGTAAAAAGCTTCACTACGACCGCCTGATCGTCGCACCAGGAATCGACTTCATCTACGACGCCTTCCCAATGCTCGCCAAGGCCCTGGAGCAGATTCCGCATGCCTGGAAAGCCGGCGCACAAACGCGCATCCTTCACAATCAGCTGCTGGCCATGCGCGACGGCGGCGCCTTCACGATCGTGGTGCCGCCCCAGCCCTACCGCTGTCCGCCCGCGCCCTACGAGCGCGCCTGCCAGGTCGCGTACTACCTGAAGACCCACAAGCCGCGCTCGAAAGTGATGGTGCTGGACGCGAATCCTGTGATCACGTCGAAGCGGGTGCTGTTCGAGCGCGCGTTTCGCGAACTCTATCCCGGCATGATCGAGTACGTGCCGGGCAGCGAACTGCAGCAGGTCGACGTGGCGACGAAAACCGTCAGGACCGGCTTCGACACCGTCAGATCGGACGTACTGAACATCATTCCGCCCCAGCGGGCCGGGCGCATCGCCCAGGATGCCGGCCTGGCCAAGGTGGAGCGGCGCTGGTGCGAAGTCGATGTCCTGAGCTACGAGTCGAAGGTCCTGCCGCGGGTCCACGTGCTCGGCGATGCCATCGAAGCCGGCCTGCCCAAGTCCGCCCACATGGCGAACGCTCAGGCCAAGATCTGCGCGCGCGCCGTCGTGGCGCTGATGCAGGGCGAGGCGCCCGACCAGGCGCCGGCCTTCGCCAACACCTGCTACAGCTTCATCGACGACCACCAGGCCATGCACATCTCGACCCTCTACCGCTACGATCCGGCAAAGCACGGCATGCAGGCCGAAGGAGCCGGCGTGCTATCGGAGCGCGCGTCGGCGCAGGAAGGAATCGATGCGAATGCGTGGGCCCGGCAGATCTGGGCCGACACACTCGGTTAATCAGACCCCCGGCAGCCGGTAATCCCTGAACTGCTCGCGCAGCTTGTTCTTCTGGATCTTGCCGGTGCCGCCGATCGGCAGGCTGTCCACGAACACCACGTCGTCCGGCATCCAGAAGCGCGCAATCTTCCCTTCGAAGAAGGCGAGGAGCTCCTCGCGTGTGACCTCGACGCCAGGCCGGCGCACCACCACCAGCAGCGGCCGCTCGTCCCACTTCGGGTGCGCCATGCCGATGCAGGCCGCCTGCAGCACGCCCGGGTGGGCCACCGCGATGTTCTCCAGGTCGATCGAGCCGATCCACTCGCCGCCGGACTTGATCACGTCCTTGCTGCGGTCGGTGATCTGCATGAAGCCGTCCGGGTCGATGGTGGCGACGTCGCCGGTCGGGAACCAGCCGTCCTGCAGGACGTCGCCGCCCTCGCCCCTGAAATAGCTGGCGATGATCCACGGGCCCTTGACCAGCAGGTGGCCGAAGCTGTGGCCGTCCCAGGGCAGCTCCTGGCCGTCGTCGTCGACGATCTTCATGTCGACGCCGTAGATGGCGTGGCCCTGCTTCTGCAGGATCTTGCGCTGCTCCTGGGCCGGCAGCTTGCGGTGCTTGGCCAGCAGGCCGCCGGTGGTGCCGAGCGGGGACATCTCCGTCATGCCCCAGCCGTGGATGACCTGCACATTGAATTTGTCGATCAGGGTGTCCATCATCGCGGGCGGGCAGGCCGAGCCGCCGATCACCGTGCGGCGGAAGGTCGAAAACTGCAGCCCATTCTGCAGCGCGTAGTTGATCAGGCCCAGCCAGACAGTCGGCACGCCGGCCGAGAAGGTCACGCCCTCCTGCTCGAACAACTCGTACAGCGACTTGCCGTCCAGCGCAGCGCCCGGGAAGACCATCTTGGCGCCGGACAGCAGCACGGAATACGGCAGACCCCAGGCGTTCACATGGAACATGGGCACCACCGGCAGCACGGTATCGATGGCGCCCACGTTCAGCACGTTGGGCAGCGCCGAGGCATAGGCATGCAGCACGGTCGAGCGGTGCGAGTACAGCGCGCCTTTCGGGTTGCCGGTCGTGCCCGAGGTGTAGCACAGCGAGGCCGCGGCGTTCTCGTCGAACAGCGGCCACTCGTAATTGCCGTCGCTGGCCTCGATCAGCTCCTCGTAGCACAGGAGATTGGCAATCTTGGCCGACGCCGGCATATGCGCGCGGTCGCTCATCAGCACGAAGGCTTTCACGCCCGGGCAGTGCGGCGCGATGGCTTCGACGAGCGGCAGGAAAGTCAGGTCGAAGAACAGGTATTGGTCTTCGGCGTGGTTGACGATGTAGGCGATCTGCTCCGGATGCAGGCGTGGGTTGATGGTGTGCAGCACCGCGCCCGAACCGGACACCGCGTAATACAGCTCGAGATGGCGGTAGCCGTTCCAGGCCAGGGTGCCGACCCGCTCGCCCATGCCGACGCCGCGCGCAGCCAAAGCCTTGGCCATGCGGCGCGCGCGCGCTTCGCAATCCCGGTAGGTGTAACGGTGCAAGTCCGGCAGGTCCGTTTCGACGCGGCGCGACACGATCTCGCTACTGCCGTAATGCCGCGCAGCAAAGCGAATGATGCTGGAGATCGACAGCGGCTGGCTCATCATCTGGCCCATGACGGGGCTCTGCGGATAGGACTGCATCTTCTCTCCCAGGAATGTTTGCGGCTGAGTTTGAAACGACCGTGCGGAAAGCGTCAACGGATTTCGATGCTGCAATGCACCACGCGCTCGCGATGCAATGGTTACCGAATGTAAGCTGCATGGTCCGCACACGAGCGCGCACTTAGAATCGCGCCGTGTGAGTTAGAATCCGGACAATTCCCCTTCTGGCTCTGACTATAAAGGAACCGCCATTCGCGCTGACGACCTGCCTTTCGACAATTCCTTCGCCGAATTGCCGCCCGCGTTCTACACGCGCCTGATGCCGACGCCCCTGCCCGCGCCCAACTTCGTTGCGGCCAGCGGCAAGGCCGCCGCATTGGTCAGACTCGATCCGGAAGTCCTGAAGCAGGACGATTTCGTCGCCGTCTTCAGCGGCAACCACGTGCCGCCGCGTTCGCAACCCCTGTCCGCCGTGTATTCGGGCCACCAGTTCGGCCACTGGGCCGGGCAGCTGGGCGACGGCCGCGCCATCCTGCTGGGCCAGCTGGACGGTCCCGAAGGCCCGATGGAGCTGCAGCTGAAGGGCGCCGGCATGACGCCCTACTCGCGCATGGGCGACGGCCGCGCCGTGCTGCGTTCCTCGATCCGCGAATTCCTGTGCTCTGAAGCCATGGCCGCGCTCGGCATTCCGACCACGCGCGCCCTGATGCTGACCGGCTCGCCGCAGCGGGTCGTGCGCGAAACCATCGAGAGCGCCGCCGTGGTCACCCGCATGGCGCCCTCCTTCGTGCGCTTCGGTTCCTTCGAGCACTGGCACTACCGCGGCAAGCAGGACGAGCTGCGCATCCTGGCCGACTACGTGATCCGCGACTTCTATCCGCATCTGCTGGTGGCGCCGAATCCCTACCTTGAGCTGCTGGCCGAAGTCACGCGCCGCACCGCGCGCATGATCGCGCACTGGCAGGCGGTCGGCTTCATGCATGGCGTGATGAACACGGATAACATGTCCATCCTCGGCCTCACGCTCGACTACGGCCCCTTCGGCTTCATGGAAGCCTTCGACGTCGACCATATCTGCAACCATACCGACCAGGGCGGCCGCTATTCCTATTCGAACCAGGTGCCGGTCGGCCACTGGAACTGCTATGCCCTCGCCAACGCCCTGCTGCCGCTGATCCAGGACAAGGAAGCCGCCGAGGCCGCGCTCGACGGCTATATCGACGCCTATGGCGACCAGTTCGACGAACTCATGCACGCCAAGCTGGGCCTGACGGCCACCCGGGACGGCGACAAGGACCTGTTCGACGCCATGTTCAAGCTGATGCACGAGAACCGCGTCGACTTCACCCAGTTCTTCCGCCGCCTGGGCGAACTGCGCGTCGACGTACTCGACAGCGACCGCGTCGAGGCGGATGCACCGCTGCGCGACCTCTTCCTCGACCGCCCCGGCTTCGACGCCTGGGCCGTCGATTACCGCGCCCGCCTGCGCCAGGAAAACAGCGAAGACGGCGCCCGCAGGCTTGCGATGCACCGGGTCAACCCCAAATACGTGCTGCGCAACTATCTGGCCCAGACCGCGATCGAAAAGGCGCAGAACGGCGACTATGCCGAAGTCGACAAGCTGCTCGCGATCCTGGAACGCCCCTTCGACGAGCAGCCGGAAAACGAAAGCTATGCGGCGCTGCCGCCGGACTGGGCGTCCCACCTCGAAGTGAGCTGCTCTTCCTGACCCCTTCATATTAGTACCAACGACGATCATGACCGAAAAAGTGAGCAAGACCGACGCCGAATGGCGCGCCCAGCTGGACCCGATGGAATACCAGGTGACCCGCCACGCGGCAACCGAACGCGCCTTCACCGGCAAATTCTGGGACCACCACGAGCACGGCATCTACCACTGCGTGTGCTGCGACACCCCGCTGTTCGAATCCGACGCCAAGTTCGAATCCGGCTGCGGCTGGCCCAGCTACTTCCGCGCCCTCGATCAGGACAATGTGATCGAGAAGGTCGACCGCACGCACGGCATGGTGCGCACCGAGATCATTTGCGCGGTCTGCGACGCCCACCTGGGCCACGTGTTCCCGGACGGCCCGCCGCCCACGGGCCTGCGTTATTGCATCAATTCGGCCGCGCTGCGCTTCGAACCGGCATAATACGAATTTTCCACGAGCTGCATACGCATGAAATTCCTGTTCGACCTGTTCCCGGTCATTCTCTTCTTCGCCGTCTTCAAGATTGCCGACGGCAATCAAGAGGCCGCGCACGCCCTCGCCGCCCAGACCCTGGGCTGGCTGGTATCCGGCGGCGCCGTGACGGCGGCGCAAGCCCCGATCATGCTGGCCACCGCGGTCGGCATCGTCGCCACCGTCCTGCAGATCGCCTACCTGCTGCTGCGCGGCCGCAAGGTCGACGGCACCCTGTGGCTGTCGCTGGGCGTGATCGCCGTGATGGGCGGCGCCACCATCTACTTCCATGATGAGAAATTCATCCTCTGGAAACCGACCATCCTGTACTGGGCCTTTGCGCTCGCCCTGTTCGTCGGCCAGGTCGGCTTCGGCAACAACCTGGTGCGCAAGGTGATGGAAGCCCAGATCAAGCTGCCGGAATCGGTCTGGCCCAAGGTCAACTACGCCTGGATGACCTTCTTCGCCCTGGTCGGCGTGCTGAACCTGTTCATGGCCTTCGTCGTCTTCAAGGACAATTTCAGCGCCTGGGTCAGCTTCAAGCTGTTCGGCGTCACCGGCATCTTCTTTGCCTTCATCGTCATCCAGACCCTGATGCTGTCGAAGCACATCCAGGAGCAGGAGCAGGGCCAGGGGGACGCATGAGCACCGGCGAACAAGTCAACGAGCGCGCCGAGCGCATCCGCTCCCTGCTGCAGGCCGCGCTGAGCCCGTCCAGGCTGGAGGTCGGCGACGATTCTCACCTGCACGTCGGCCATGCCGGCGCGGCCTCCGGCGGCGGCCATTACAGTGTGAAAATCGTTTCGGAACGCTTCGAAGGTCTGAGGCTCGTCATGCGCCATCGGCTGGTGTATGATGCCGTGCAAGGTATGATGCATACCGACATTCACGCACTGGCGATCACCGCCATTGCACCATCAGAACTGTCGAGCCAGCTGCCTTCAGGAAGTCTTAAGTAATCTGTTCGAAAATCTGCTACGTATTACAAGAACTAATCCAATCTCGTCCAAGCAACCCCCTCACAGGAACCACCATGACTTTTAAGCCAGCACGGCTGCTGTTAGCCCTGATCGCTATCGCCGCGTCCTTCGCAACTTCGTCCGCCTTCGCCCAGAACCTCGCCGTCGTCAACGGCAAGGCCATCCCGTCCTCGCGCGCTGACCAGATGGTCAAGCAGGTCGTGGCACAGGGCCAGGCAACCGATTCGCCGCAGCTGCGCGAAGCGATCAAGAAGGACCTGATCGCCCGTGAAGTGATGATGCAGGAAGCCGTCAAGCAGGGCTACGACAAGAATCCGGAAGTCAAGCAGGCGCTGGAGAACGCCCGCCAGACCATCGTGATCAACGCCCTGGCCAAAGACTACGTGACCAAGCACCCGGTCAGCGACGCCGAAATCAAGGCCGAGTACGACCGCTTCACCAAGCAGACCGGCGACAAGGAATACCACGTGCGCCACATCCTGGTCGAAAGCGAAGCCGACGCCAACGCCATCATCGCCAAGATCAAGGGCGGCGCCAAGTTCGAAGACCTGGCCAAGCAGTCGAAGGACACCGGCACCGCCAACAACGGCGGCGACCTGGATTGGGCAGCACCGGCCTCCTTCCCGCCGGAATTCGCAGCCGGCTTCACCGGCCTGCAAAAAGGCCAGGTGACCGAGAAGCCGGTCAAGACCCAGGTCGGCTACCACGTCATCAAGCTGGACGACGTCCGTCAGGCGAAACTGCCGACGCTGGATGAAGTCAAACCGCAGATCGCCGATGCCCTGACCCAGCAGAAGCTGGCCTCCTACCAAGAGGAAATGGTCAAAAAGGCAAAGGTGCAGTAAGATGTTGCATCACCGGCGGCGCACCAGCCGCCGGTTTTCGTCGCCTTGCGACTTTTGTGTTTAGATAGGATCGAATAAATGATTGTGAAGCCAGCCCGCCTGTTGTTAGCCATGACCGCGATGGTAGTCCTGCCGTCGTTCGCACAAAACGTCGCGACCGTCAATGGCAAGCCCATCCCCGCGGCCAAGGTCGACCAGGTCGTCAAGCAAGTCGTCGCCCAGGGCAAGGCCACCGATTCGCCGCAACTGCGCGATGCGATCAAGAAAGACCTGATCGGCCGCGAAGTCCTGATCCAGGAAGCCGACAAGCAAGGCATCGGCACCCGTCCGGAAGTCAAGAACGCGATCGACAATGCCCGCCAGAGCATCATCATCAATGCGATGCTGGCCGACTACATCAAGAAGAACCCGGTCAAGGACGCGGACATCACCGCCGAGTACAACAAGTTCAAGTCCCAGGTCGGCGACAAGGAATACCACGCCCGCCACATCCTGGTGGCTACCGAAGACGAAGCCAAGGCCATCATCGCCAAGCTGAAGGGCGGCGCCAAGTTCGAAGAGCTGGCCAAGCAGTCGAAAGACCCGGGCTCGGCCAACAATGGCGGCGACCTGGACTGGGCAAACCCGGCCTCCTTCGTGCCTGAGTTCTCGAAGGCCATGACCTCGCTGCAAAAAGGCGCGATCACCGAGACCCCGGTGAAGACCCAGTACGGCTACCACGTGATCAAGCTGGACGACACCCGCGCAGCGAAGATCCCGCCGCTGGAAGAAGTCAAGCAGCAGGTCGCAGAACAGCTGCAGCAGCGCAAGCTGGCAGCCTTCCGCGAACAGCTGATGGCCAAGGCCAAGATCCAGTAATCGGATCTTCCTGACCAAGAAAGCGCTCCTGTTGGAGCGCTTTTTTTTGAATCCGCCATGTCTCCTCGCCGCGGCCGTACGCTGCCGCTCCGCCACCTGCTCGTCCTGCTGACGGCGATCGGCCTGCTGCCGCTCGCCCTGCTGGGCATCTGGAGCATTCACGTGGCCAGCGAATACCGCCAGCGCGAGCAGGAACGCGCCTTGCTGGACATGGCGCGCGCCCTGTCCAGCGCGGTCGACGCCGAACTCGACTCCTCGGTTGCAGCACTGTCGACCATGGCGCAGAACCAGGCGATGCTGACGGGTGACGTGCGCGCCTTCTACGACATCGCCGTTGCGCAGGCCAGGACACAGCCGGAATGGCTGGGCGTGTTCCTGGCCGACCAGGACGGCAAGATCCTGTTCCGCACCAATGTACCCTACGGCGCCGAGGCGCCTCCCGTGGCCGACCTGGACAGCCTCCAGCGCGCCCTCAGCCTGCACCGCGCCGTGGTCGGCCGCATTGTCCGCGGCAAGGGTGGACGCCCCGCCGTCCCGGTCCGCATCCCCGTCACGGATGCCCGCGGCCATGCCTTCGTGCTGAGCGCCGTGGTCAAGCCGGACCGCATCCTGCGCGTCATCGCGCGCCAGCAGGCGTCCGCCGACTCCCTGATCGCCGTGATCGACGCCTCCGGCCACATCGTCGCGCGTTCGAAAAACCAGGAACGCTTCGTTACCCAGCCGATTACGCCGGCCCTGCGCGAGCTCATGAGCAAGAACGGCCTCGAAGGAGCCGGCCCGACGCTCACCAAGGAAGGCGACCTGGTGGCAACCGCCTTCACCAGCATGTCCCGCTACGGCTGGACTGTCGTCACCAACACGCCGATGGCCGCCCTGCGCGCCGGCTTCTTCGAAGGGATCTCGGTCTACGCTGCCGGCGTCGCCTTCTCGCTGGCCATCTGCATCGCCCTGGCCTACTGGCTGTCCAACCGCATCGTCGGCGCCTTCAATGGCCTGCGACGCGCCGCGGCGGCGCTCGGCGCCGGACGGCCCGTCAGCGTGCCGCAAGCCCGCATCCGCGAACTCGGCCGCATGGGCCGCGCGCTCGAAGCCGCGGGCCGCCAGCGCGCGCGCCGCGAGGAGGAGCGTTCGCGCCTGCTGGCCTCGCTGGAACAGGCGCTCGAACAGGCGCGCGAAGCCGGCCAGGCCAAGGACGAATTCCTGGCCGTGCTGGGCCACGAACTGCGCAATCCCCTCAGCCCGATTGTCGCCTCTCTGGACTTGATGGACATGCGCGACGAGCCCGGCGCGCGGCGCGAGCGCGCCATCATGCGGCGTCAGGTCACGCACTTGAAACGCCTGGTCGACGATCTGCTGGACGTATCGCGCATCGCCTCCGGCAAGCTGCAGCTGGAGCTACGCCCGCTCAACCTGGCCGAGACCGTGCGCCATGCCGTCGCCGCCCTGCCCGGCCACGCCCTGAGCCTGGAGGCGCCGGACGCCGTCTGGATCCAGGGCGACGACAGCCGCCTGGTCCAGGTGCTGAACAACCTGCTGTCGAACGCCGCCCGCTTCGGCAGCACCGCCACCCGCGTCTCCCTTATCAACGACGAAGCCGCCGGCCTGGCGCGGCTCTCGGTGCAGGACAATGGCATCGGCATGGATGCGGCCCTGCTGTCGCGCATCTTCGAACCCTTCTACCAGGCGCCGCAGCAACTGGCGCGGCGCACCGGCGGCCTCGGCCTGGGGCTCGCGATCGTGCGCAAGATCGTCGAGCTCCACGGCGGCGGCGTCAGCGCCGAAAGCGAGGGCGCGGGCCGCGGCAGCCGTTTCGAGGTAGTGCTGCCGCTCGGCGCCGCGCCCGCCCGGGCAGCCTCCGCCGAACCGGCGGCCGATCAAGGCGCCTGCGCCATCCTGCTGGTCGACGACAACGAAGATGCCGCCGCCGGCACCGCCAGCCTGCTGCGCCAGCTGGGCCACACGGTAACCGTCGCCCACAACGCGGCCCGGGCCCTGGCTGCCGCCCGCACGGCGTTTTCGACCGAGCTGCCGGCGGTCGCCATCCTCGACATCGGCCTGCCGGACATGGATGGCTACGCGCTCGCGCTTCTGCTGCGCCGCCAGCACGGCCCCGCCCTGCGCCTGGTCGCCCTTTCGGGCTACGGCCAGGAAGCCGACATCGAACGGGCGAAGCAGGCGGGTTTCGACCTGCACCTGACCAAGCCGGCCTCGCTCGACGATCTGTTGCGCGCCACCGAACTCGCCGCTTCGCCCCTCAGCGCCCCTCCAGCGCCTTGAGCGCCTTCTCCAGCGCCCGTATCTTGGCGCGCAGCGTAGACAGGTTGCGCACCAGCGCCGCACTGCGTTCCCACTCCGCGTTCGGCGCGATCGGATAGAAGCCCGTATAGCGGCCGGGCTCGGCAATCGAGTTCGACACCAGCGTGCCAGCCGTGATGTGCACGTGGTCGGCGATCGTGATGTGGCCGTTCACCATGGCTGCGCCGCCGAAGGTGCAGTATTTGCCGATGATGGCGCTGCCGGCCACGCCGACGCAGCCGGCCATCGCCGTGTGCGCGCCGATGCGGCAGTTGTGGCCGATCTGGATCTGGTTGTCGAGCTTGACACCATCCTCGATGACGGTGTCGTCCATTGCGCCGCGGTCGACGGTCGTGCCGGCGCCGATGTCAACGTCGTCGCCGATCACTACGCGGCCGGTTTGCGGAATCTTGATGTAGACGCCCTCGTCCACCGCAAAGCCGAAGCCGTCGCTGCCGATCACGGCGCCGGAATGGACGATGCCGCGCGCGCCGATCACGCAGCGTTCCAGGAAGCTGGCGTTGGCGAAGAAGTGGGTATGCTCGCCCACCACCGCCTCGCGGCCGATTAAGCAGCCCGCATCGATCACGGTACCGGCCTTGATCAGCGCGCCCTCCTCCACCGTGACGTGGGGGCCGATGGTGGCCGACGGGTCAACCTGCGCGCTCGCGTGCACGGCGGCCGACGGGTGGATGCCGGGCGGCGGCGCCACGAAAGGCAGCAGGAACTGCGCGGTGCGTGCAAAGTAGGCGTAAGGGTTGGCAGTGACGATGCGCGCGCCTTCATAGCTCGCCGCCACCTCCGGTTCGTCCAGCGGCGACAGGATCAGCGCACCCGCACGGCTGTGCGCCGCCTGGGCGCGCAGCTTCCCGTTGCCGAGGAAGCTGATATCCGCCGGGCCGGCACGCTCGAGCGGCGCGATGCCGCCGATCTCGAGGTCCGGATCGCCATGTAATTGTCCGCCGAAACGCTCGACGAGTTCGCCCAAGCGCATTCCCATGCCGTCGACCTCCGCGTTTGTCCATGCAAGGTTTGGACAGCAGGGCCGCGAGCCCGGTTCGAGCTCGGGGCTTGCGGACGCTCAGAGCCTGCCGTGCCGGCGCCTGCTTGCGGCCCCGGCGCCAAGCAGCCCCAGCGACAACAGGGCCAGCGAACCGGGCTCGGGCACCTCGGCTGCCAGCGTGAAGCCCTGGCGTACCTGGGTAATCGTGGCTGAACCGACTGCGGCCGAGACATTGATCGCCTTGGTCACGTAGAGCACGTCGTAGACGCCGTCCAGCGGGATGTCGAACCAGCCGTAAGCCGGATCCTGCTGATCGCAGACCAGCAGCGAGCAGCTGACCGTCAGGCGGCCGACGACCTTGCCCGTGGCATCGCGGATCGTTTCGGTCACGGAAGCCACGGAAACGCCGAAGAAGCTGCCGTCAAAATCGAGCTGGACCGCGCTGATGCCCTTGCCGCCGGCGCTCACGCGATAGTTCAGCAGGACATTGTCGAAGCTGAGGGACGTTGCCTTGAACTGGCTCGTGAAGTCGAGACTGCCGGCGCCGGCAGCGACGTCGATCTGGCCGCAATTGGCCGGCTTGGCCGAGAAGCCGCCCTTGCTGACCACGCAGCCGAAACTGTCGAAGGCCAAGCCGCCTGCCGACAGCGAGGACGTCGACGTAATCGGCGTCGCCAGAGCCTGGCTCATGCCGGCGAAACCAAGGCAGCCTGCGATCATGGCGCGAACGAGCGTGGTTTTCATGTTTGTCCTTGTCTGTCGGTTGGGTGGCGTAACAGACGAGGTCTTGCAAGTTCGGTGCCAAGGCCTGGCTTCGCTTTGTTTTCAAGCACTTGGCGCCAAGCTGATGCCAGACAGCTTAAGCAAATGTCAACTTTACCGACAATTCCCGGCCAGTCGGGGACGGGCCGGGAATCGCGGACTTACTTCATCGTGTAGCTCTGCTGGGCGGTATCGACGGCAAAGTTGCGCGCCGTGTCCCAGTAGGTGAAGCTGTAGTTCACCACGTCGCCGATCTTCAGGCCGCCCGCGGTGTAGCTATTGGTGGTGCCGTCCAGCCGCATGCGCACGTTCTGCTGCGTGCCGTTGTTGACGGTGTAGTGGACGTCGGCCCAGCTGCCGGTAGTGGTGTTGAACTGCAGCGTGGTGCTTGAGGTTTGCGTCACGGAGGTCGGGCCGGACGGCGGCGGGGTCGTCGTGCCGCCCGTGCCGGAGTCGTAGACGATGTCGTCGATCGCGAACTGGAACGTCGAGGCCGGCAGGTTATTGGCATCGCTCGAGATCATGAAGACGTCCAGCAGCGACTGCAGCGCCACCTTGGGCCCGATCAGGGTCGAGACCGGAATCGTGCCTTGCGCCCAGTCGCCATTGCGCACCAGTCCGTAGGCCGTGGTATTGGCCGGGAAGTTGACCCAGTTCTGGTTCGTGTAGGTATCGCCGACGCCGATGTTGAAGGACACGTTGGCCGGAATCTTGATGCGGAATTTCAGTGACCCGTTACGGAAATTGGTCAGGTCACGGGCCTGGCGCGACTGCACGCCGCCGCCCCACCACTGACCCGGCGCCGTATAGGCCCAGGCGATCACATTGCCGCCTTCGTACGGGGGCGTATTGCCGGCTCCACTGGACGCGCCATTCCACAGGAAGATGTCGGAACTGGTGCCGGCCACCAGCTTGTTGTTGGTCACGGTGTTATCGGTGAAGACGCCGAACTTGCCGGCGACCTCGGGCACCGTCTGGTTGCCCAGCTTCACCGAGCCTTTGCCGTCGAGCTGGTAGACGCGCACATAGTCGACGTACATGGTTCCCGGCAACGGCGCCGTCACTTGCGCGGAGGTGGCTGCGTCGGTGAAATTGCCGCCGACGGCCAGGTTCAGCAGCAGGTAGAACGGCGATTGCAGGGCCGTCGAATTGACCGGCAGCGGCGCGTTGTACATGTCGCGCTCGACGCCATTGTCGATGATGGTGAAGCGCATCTCGCTTTCCGTCCAGTACAGGCGGTATTTCACGAAACGGTTGGCCAGCGAGGTCGGCGTCACCACGTAGCTCTTGGTCTGCCAGGCGGTCGAGGCGGCGCAGCTCTCGTTGCCCGGGACGCATGCGGCCTGCTGCCAGGTGATGACGTTCGAGCCGACGAAGTTATTCGGCGACGACGCGCCGGCCGGCTGCCACGAGCTCGACTTGTGGCCCTGCTCCATGATGTCGATCTCGCCGTTGCGCGGCCAGGTCTGCGGACTCGTGCCCAGCATCCATGCGGCCGGCCACAAGCCGGTAGCGACATTGGGCGTGGACATGCGGACTTCGATCATCCCGTACTGCACCTGCACCTTGTTCTTGGTGTCGATTTTGCCGGACGTAAAAACATTGCTGCCGATGGTCTGGCGCTGGGCCTTGATCGCCAGCGCGCGCGTGCCCGGCTCGAAGGGCACGTCGGCGATGGAGAGATTGTTGGGGCTGTAGTACTCGAGCTCGGCGTTGCCGTAGCCGCACAGGTTGATCTGGCAGCCGTTGCCGTCGGTGGCGGTCCAGGTTGCCGTGTTCAGGGTGGCGCCGTTGAATTCTTCCGACCAGATCAGCTGGCCGATGGCGGGACTGGTGACGCTGGCCGTGGCCTGGGCGCCGCAAGCGAACAGCAGCCCTGCCGCAAATGCGTGGAAAGGTTTCCAATTTCCGTGATGATTTTGCTTATCGTTCTTCACTTCGACTCCTCGTTTTTCTCTGCTAAGAAAATGCGGACTGGCCGTGATGGCTGCCCGCGCCCTGCCAGCTTCTGTGCTGGTCTCGAATGATTCGTGCGGAAGATGAGTATGGAAACGTTTCCAGAGCGATTCGGAAAAATATATACCTGAGCTTGGTCGACGTCAAATCGAATCGTGCGCGTGGGATTGAGCCAGATCAAACTGCTGATGGCGGTGGTTCGACTAGATTGTCAGGCGGCCTCGACAAGGAGCAAACATGAACGATCGCCACGCGCCTGGCTCAGACAAACCGTCCTTCGCCCCCAACGACTACCACGGCATTCGGCTTGGCGGCGTGACGCCCGAGGGCGAGACCCTGAGCGCGGAACGCCTGTGGGCCAGCTTCCAGGTCGAAGCCGAAGAGCTGCTGAAATTCGACGGCCGCTGGATCGCCGACGACCGCGAACGCAACCGCCGCATCAACGCCGCCTACGCCCGCCTGTGGCTGGCCGACCGCCGCTTCCAGTGGGCCGGACTGGCGGCCTTCGCGTCGAAACAGGTCGGCTGCGGCCTGCTCCACACCGCCGACATCGTCGACGCCCAACGCCAGGAACGCGAGCACATCGAGCGCACGCTGGGCCAGGGCTCGGCGCCGGGCGTGCAGTACGGCGCCACCTTCAAGCAGCTGGCCACCGAGATGGGCAGCGCCAGCCTGGCCCGCCGCCTCGGCCACGGCAACGCCCACGTCTTCCTCGACATCTATCCGCTGCACCGCTTCTACATGGAGCGCGGCTTCGACGAGTTCATGGCCTGCCTGCCCGAGCGCCAGAAGGCGCGCTACGCGGTGCGCTGGGAAGTCGACCGCAGCACCCTCGCCTTCGCCGCGCCATTCCCCGAGGTGCCGCTGGCCTTTACGCAGATCGAACGCGGGCAGATTGCGGAGAGCGTACGGACCCTGGCCCAGCATGAGCAGGTGAATGTGCTGCAGAGGATCATGTATGACTCGCAGGTAATGCAGCTGCTGCTGGACTGGAACCAGCTGGCTTGGGCAATCGATTTTCCTTCGGGGGATTATGAGGAGATCAGGCTGAATCTGTCGGCGAAGTGTCCGGCGCGGGCTGGTACCACGACCGTGTTTTCGAAGGACCGGTATGCGAGGCTTTGGGATCCGGCGGAGCGCATGCCTTTTGTGTTCGAGGCGGCCGACAGGCTCGATGCCTTGGTCAAGGGTCCGGGGGGTGCGCAGGTCGAGGAATCGATGCGTGCGATTTCCACCGGCGCGGTCATCGCCTGAGAAAAAAAAGCGCCCGGAAAACCGAGCGCTTTTTCGTGACGCATCACGTAAGCATCAAATCAACCCACCCACTTCCGCGCATTCTGGAACATGCGCGCCCAAGGCGAATTCTCGCCCCAGCCATCCGGATGCCAGGACATGGTCACGGTACGTGCCACGCGCTCGGCGTGCGGCATCATGACCGTGAATCGGCCGTCCGGCGTCGTCACCGCGGTCAGGCCACCCGGCGAACCGTTCGGGTTGAACGGGTACTGCTCGGTCGCGGCGCCGCGGTTGTCGATGTAACGCAGCGCGCCGATCGCTTTCGACAGGTCGCCGGTCTGCGAGAAGTCCGCAAAGCCTTCGCCGTGCGCGATCGCCAGCGGCGCGTGGGTGCCCGCCAGATCCGCGAAGAAGATCGACGGCGAATCCAGCACCTCGACCATGCCGAAGCGGGCTTCGAACTGTTCCGACTTGTTGCGGGTGAACTTCGGCCAGGCCTCGGCGCCCGGGATGATGGACTTCAGGTTGCTCATCATCTGGCAGCCGTTGCAGACGCCCATGCCGAAGGTGTCAGCGCGGCCGAAGAAGGCGGCGAACTGCTCCTTCAAAGCTGCGTTGAACAGGATGGTCTTGGCCCAGCCCTCGCCCGCGCCCAGCACGTCGCCGTACGAGAAGCCGCCCACTGCGATCAGGCCTTTGAACTCCTGCAGTGATGCACGGCCGGCGATCAGGTCGCTCATGTGCACGTCGACGGCCTGGAAGCCTGCCTGGTCCATCGCCCAGGCGGTCTCGATGTGCGAGTTGACGCCCTGCTCGCGCAGGATCGCCACGCGTGGACGCGCGCCGGTTGCGATGAATGGCGCCGCGATGTTCACGCTGGTGTCGTGGACGAGCTTGGGCGCGAAGCCCGGGTCCTGCTCGTCCAGCAGGCGCTCGTATTCTTGGTCGACGCATTCCGGGTTGTCGCGCAGGCGCGCGATGCGCCAGCTGGTCTCGCTCCACAGGCGGTGCAGTTCGCTGCGGCGCTTGCTGTAGATGACCTTCGTGTCGCGCGTGAATTCGATCACGCCGCGGTCATTCACCTTGCCGATGATGTGGCTGCAGGCGCCCAGGTCGAAGGAGCGCAGCACGTTCATCACTTCGCTGCGCTGGTCGTGGCGCACCTGAATCACGGCGCCCAGCTCTTCGTTGAACAGCGCGCGCAGGGTCATCTCGTTGCGGCGTTCGCCCACTTGCGCGGTCCAGTTCTTGGCGTCGCCATGGTCGGAGGCGTGCTCGCCTTCCATCGTCAGGATGTCGAGATTCACCGACACGCCGGCGCGGCCCGCAAAGGCCATTTCGCACAGCGCCGCGTACAGGCCGCCGTCGGAACGGTCGTGGTAGGCCAGCAGTTTGCCGTCCGCATTCAGCTGCTGGATGGCAGCGAAGAAGGCTTTCAGGTCCTGCGGGTTGTCGAGGTCCGGGGTGTCGTTGCCGACCTGGTTCGTCACCTGCGCCAGCACCGATGCGCCGAGGCGGTTCTTGCCGCGGCCCAGGTCGATCAGGATCAGCGAGCTGTCGCCCAGATCCGTGCGCAGCTGCGGCGTGAGCGTCTTGCGCACGTCCGTCACCGGCGCGAACGAAGAGACGATCAGCGATACCGGCGAGATCACGGCTTTCGATTCGCCGCCATCGTTCCAGGTGGTGCGCATCGACAGCGAATCCTTACCGACCGGAATCGAGATGCCCAGCGCCGGGCACAGTTCCATGCCGACCGCCTTCACGGTGTCGAACAGCGCGGCGTCCTGGCCAGGCTGGCCGCAGGCCGCCATCCAGTTGGCCGACAGCTTGATGTCTTCGATGCTGGCGATCGGTGCGGCGGCGATGTTGGTGATCGCCTCGCCGACGGCCATGCGGCCCGAGGCGGCGGCGTCGATCACGGCCACCGGGGTGCGTTCGCCCATCGCCATCGCCTCGCCCTTGTAGCCTTCGAAGCTCAGGGTGGTGACGGCGCAGTCGGCCACCGGCACCTGCCACGGGCCGACCATCTGGTCGCGCACGCTCATGCCGCCCACGGTGCGGTCGCCGATGGTGATCAGGAAGGACTTGTCGGCCACGGTCGGCAGAAGCAGCACGCGGCGCGCCACTTCTTCCAGTTCCAGGCCGGTCACGTCGACCGGCTGGAAGCTGTTCTGCACGTGGGTCACGTCGCGCTGCATCTTCGGCGGTTTGCCGAGCAGGACGTCCATCGGCATGTCGACCGGGCTGGTGTTCGTCAGCGGGTCGATCAGGCGCAGCTGGCGCTCCTCAGTAGCGACGCCGACGGCGGCGAACAGGCAGCGCTCGCGCTCGCAGATGGCGGCGAAGCGCGGCAGGTCCTCGGGGGAGATCGCCAGCACGTAGCGCTCCTGCGATTCGTTACTCCAGATCTCGCGCGGAGACATGCCGCTTTCTTCCAGCGGCACCTTGCGCAGGTCGAAGGTCGCGCCGCGCTTGGCGTCGTTGGTGATTTCCGGGAACGCATTCGAGATGCCGCCGGCGCCGACGTCGTGGATCGAGATGATCGGATTGGCGTCGCCCAGCTGCCAGCAGGAGTTGATGACTTCCTGTGCGCGCCGTTCCATCTCCGGATTGCCGCGCTGGACCGAGTCGAAGTCCAGGTCGGCGGTGTTGGTGCCGGTCGCCATCGAGGATGCCGCCGCGCCGGCCATGCCGATGCGCATGCCGGGACCGCCCAGCTGGATCAGCAGGCTGCCGACCGGGATGTCGTTCTTGTGCGTGTGCGCGTCCGAGATGTTGCCGATGCCGCCCGCGATCATGATCGGCTTGTGGTAGCCGAACACGGTGTTCGCGCCCAGCGCCGTGTGGCCGACGTTCTGCTCGTAGGTGCGGAAGTAGCCGCCCAGGTTCGGACGGCCGAATTCGTTATTGAAGGCGGCGCCGCCCAGCGGGCCGTCGACCATGATCTGCAGCGGCGAGGCGATGCGTTCGGGCTTGCCGTAGGCCGGGCTTTCCCAAGGCTGTTCGAAGCCCGGGATCGACAGGTTCGAGACCGTGAAGCCGGTCAGGCCTGCCTTCGGCTTGGCGCCGCGGCCGGTCGCGCCCTCGTCGCGGATCTCGCCGCCGGCGCCGGTGGAGGCGCCCGGGAATGGAGATATCGCGGTCGGGTGGTTGTGCGTCTCGACCTTCATCAACGTGTGGGTCAGCTGCGTCGTGGGCTGGTATTCCTGTGCATCGCCCTGCGGGAAGAAGCGCATCGCTTCCGCACCGACCATGATGGCCGAGTTGTCGCTGTATGCCACCACGGTGCCTTTCGGCTGCAGCTGGTGGGTGTTCTTGATCATCTGGAACAGCGACTTGTCCTGCTTGACGCCGTCGATGGTCCACTCGGCGTTGAAGATCTTGTGGCGGCAGTGTTCGCTGTTGGCCTGGGCGAACATCATCAGTTCGACGTCGGTCGGGTTGCGCTGCACACGGGTGAAGGCGTCGAGCAGGTAGTCGATCTCGTCTTCCGCCAGCGCGAGGCCCATCTCGCGGTTGGCTTCTTCCAGCGCCACCCTGCCCTTGGCCAGCACGTCGACGGCTTCCAGCGGACGGCCTTCGAGTTCGGTGAACAGGGCCTGGGCTTCGTCGGCGCTGCGCAGCACGGTTTCCGTCATACGGTCGTGCAGCAGGCCAGCCACCAGCTGGGCTTCTTCCGCACCCAGCTTTTTCGGCGCGCCGAATCCGGTGCCGAGGATGCCGCTCTTCAGCACCACCGTGTAGGCCACGCCGCGCTCGATGCGGTGGACGTGGGCCATGCCGCAGTTGTGCGCGATGTCGGTTGCCTTCGAGGCCCAGGGCGAGATGGTGCCCAGGCGCGGGATCACGAAATACTCCTCGGTCACGCCCTCGTACTGCGTTTCCGGCACAGGCTCGCCGTAGGTGAGCATGGCACTCAGCCGCTCGGTGTCCTCAACGGACAGGGGCGCGCTGGTATCGATGAAATGGTAAAAACGGGCCTGCACGGCAGCGATCGTCGGCGCGACGGACTGCAGTTGGGTCAGGAGACGTTGGCTACGGAATGCAGAGAGGGCATTGGAACCCGGCAGAATCAACATGGCTTGAAAGTCGGTTGATGCAGCGTGGCTGCGGGTGGAAGATAGCCCGCTATTATACAGCCTCACCCATCCCCTCGCTTTACCGTTCTGGAATGGTTGCCGGAGCGGCAAGGAATAGGTATCTTAGCGTCATGCAAGAAAATAGCCAACTGAGCGTATTGGTGGTCGATCCGAACCCCGGTATCCGCGCCAACCTGCAAAACATGCTCAACCAGTCCGGCATCTCACGCGTCGAGTATGCCGTGAATGCCGGGACGGCCGTCAAGCAACTGGCCCGCAAGGGCTACGACGTGATCCTCTGCGAGTACGATCTCGGCGGCGGCTCCGGCAGCGGCAGCGAAGGCCAGGACGGCCAGCAGCTGCTGGAAGACCTGCGCCACCACAAGCTGATCCCGCCCTGGGCCATCTTCATCATGCTGACCTCGGAGGCCGCGCACGACAAGGTGATCAGCGCGGCAGAGCTACAGCCCACCGAATACATCCTCAAGCCCTTCACCGCCGACGCCCTGAACCAGCGCATCCAGCGCGCGTTGGCGCGCCGCACCGCGATGCTGCCGGCCTACCAGCAGGTCGCACAGGGCAACCCGCAAGCGGCGATCCGCACCTGCACCGACGCCACCACGGCCCAGCCGCGCTACGCCGTCGATTTCGCCCGCCTGCGCGCCGAGCTGCACGCCTCGCTGAAAGAGCATGAGCAGGCCGAAGCCGTGTACCGCCAGCTGATCGCCGCGCGCCCGCTGGGCTGGGCCAGACTGGGACTGGCGCGCAGCCTGTTCGCGCAGGGCCGTCTTGCCGAAGCGGTCGAGCTGCTGGAACAGCTGGTGCGCGACAACCCGCGCCTGATGGCCGCCTACGACCTGCTGGCGCGCTGCCATGAAGAGCGCGGCGAGCACGCGCAGGCCCAGAAGACGCTCGAGGAAGCGGTCGGCATCTCGCCGCATATGGTGCGGCGCCTGCGCAAGCTGGGCGAAGTCGCGCTCGAAACCGGCGACGTCGCCGCCGCCGAGAAATCCTTCAAGCAGGTGGTGACGCGCTCGCGTTATTCCGAATTCCGCAATCCCGAAGACCACGTCAACCTGGTCAAGGCGCTGGTGCGCAAGGGCGACCCGGTGTCCGCGGCCGGCGTCATGCGCGATCTGGAACGTTCTCTGCGCGGCACGCCAGAAGTCGATGCCTGCATGGCGATCTCGAACGCGCTGCTGCAGGAAGCCAACGGCAACCGGGCCGGCGCGGTGTCCGACCTGCGCAGCGCCGTGACGGCGGTGAGGGCGGGCAGCGCTTTATCGCCGGGGCTGAAAGTGGGCCTCACGCGCTCGCTGCTGGAACACCGCATGGACGAGGAAGCGTCGGAAGTCATGCTGACCGCCATGAACGGCCAGGACGGCGGCGTCACCGCCCAGCAGGCGATGAACGTGTTCGTGAAAGCCGGCCGCCCCGACCTCGCCGACGGCATGGGCAAGCAGTTGCGCGCTCAGGCCCACATCCTGCTCGGCGTGGCCGACGAGAAGCGCAACATGGGCGACGTCCGCGGCGCCGTGCAGACCCTGCTGGAGGCCCTGCACATGGCGCCGGGGAATCTGGCGGTGATGATTGCGGTGGTCGGCGGCATCCTCCGGCAGATCATGGAGATGGGCTGGGATCATCCGCTGGCGGGGCTGTGCGAGGAGCAGCTCGAGCATATCCGGGCGCTGGATCCGGGGCATCCGCGCTTGCAGGCGCTGGATGAGGAGTTTTTGGGGGCGAAACGGAAGTATGGTATTTCGACTTGATTGCTAGGAGAATTTACTGAAGACCCCGATGAGGGAGTACCACGTGACTGCAAAAAGGACCGGTAGGAAGCCGCCAGCGAGCTGACCTAAGATTGAAGGAAGCCAGTGAACGCCATATTCAAACGTGTTTCCGCGCTCTTTATTCGCATAATGATGAATAAAGCACATGGCAATAATCGCCCCTGCTATGCCGACGCCGATACTTACCGCTATTCCGAAACCGACCCATGGAAAAACGGATTGAACGATGAACAGCACAATCTCTCTGTTACATCCCTTGAGCTTCTTTTCGCTGTCAAAGAGGAGATCAAGAAGCGGCGCGCATCCGGCAAAAAGTATCGTTTGCGCAACCAACAGCCAAGTTAGCCGGTGATTTATCAAGTCATCCTCGTGTAGCCATCGCTCCCGCCAATAGGCGATGCCTTTGCCACTCGACACGTGCTCATTTCGGATAGCTCGGGGCATTTGTCGGCACCTCGCCAAACGACTATCAGCGACAAGAATTAAAACCCAGAATTTTTGACCTTCGGCCAATTTACAAGTTCAAACGATCAGCTTAATTCTCGTCGCCATACCCGCCCCCACCCGGCGTCTCTACCACGAACACATCGCCCGGCTGCATATCGACCTTACCGATATGCCCCAGCTCCTCAACGCTGCCATCCGCACGCACGACCAGGTTCCGCCCTTTTGCGGCAGGCTCCCCGCCGGCCATCCCGAAAGGCGCGAAAATCCGGTTGTTCGACAAGATCGCCGCTGTCATCGGTTCAAGGAAGCGCACTTTGCGCACCCCACCATTCCCACCATGCCAGCGCCCCGCCCCGCCCGAACCGGCGCGGATCTCGTAGCTCTCCAGCCGAACCGGGAAGCGGAATTCGAGAATCTCCGGATCGGTCAGCCGTGAATTGGTCATGTTCGTCTGCACCACGTCGGTCCCGTCGAAGCCCTCGCCCGCACCGGAGCCGCCGGAAATCGTCTCGTAGTACTGGTAACGCGCATTGCCGAAGGTGAAGTTGTTCATGGTCCCCTGCGCGGCCGCCATCACGCCCAGCGCGCCGTAGAGCGCGTTGGTGATGCAGGTCGAGGTCTCGACATTGCCCGACACGACCGAGGCCGGATAGTGCGGGTTCAGCATCGATCCCGGCGGGATGATGACCTTCAGCGGCTTGAGGCAACCGGCGTTCAGCGGGATCTCGTCGTCGACCAGGGTGCGGAACACGTACAGCACGGCCGCCATGCACACCGCCGAGGGCGCGTTGAAGTTGTTCGGCAGCTGATCAGAGGTGCCGCTGAAGTCGATCTCGGCGCTGCGGTTCGCAGCATCGACACGGATCGCCACTTCGATGCGCGCGCCGTTGTCGAGCTCATAGCTGTACGCACCATCCTTCAGCACCGCGATCACGCGCCGCACCGCTTCCTCGGCATTGTCCTGCACGTGGCCCATGTAGGCGCGCACCACATCCAAGCCGTAGTAGGCGACCATGCGGCGCAGCTCGTCGACGCCCTTCTGGTTGGCCGCCACCTGCGCGCGCAAATCGGCCAGGTTCTGGTCCGGATTGCGGGCCGGCCAGCGCGCGGCGGCCAGCATCGCCCGCGTTTCCTCTTCGCGCAGTACGCCATCGGCACCATCGACCAGTTTGAAATTGTCGATCAGGACGCCCTCTTCCTCGATGTGGCAGGAATCGGGCGGCATCGAACCCGGCGTGGTGCCGCCGATGTCGGCGTGGTGCCCGCGCGAGCCGACGTAGAAGAGGATCTCCTTGCCCGCTTCGTCGAACACCGGCGAGATGACCGTCACATCGGGCAAATGGGTGCCGCCATTGTAGGGGTCGTTCAGCACATACACGTCACCGGCTTTCATCTGACCGGCGTTCTTGCGCATCACGGCCTTGATGCTCTCGCCCATCGAGCCCAGGTGCACCGGCATGTGCGGCGCATTGGCGACCAGGTTGCCTTCATGGTCGAAAATGGCGCAGCTGAAGTCGAGGCGCTCCTTGATGTTGACCGAGTAGGCGGTGTTCTGCAGGCGCAGGCCCATCTGCTCGGCGATCGACATGAAGAGGTTGTTGAAGACCTCCAGCATCACCGGATCCGCGCTGGTGCCGATCGCATGCCGCTCCGGCAGGGCTTCCACACGGCGCAGCACCAGGTGATCGTAAGCCGTGACCTCGGCCTGCCAGCCCGCTTCGACCACGGTGGTCGCATTCGCTTCGGCGATGATGGCCGGGCCCTTCACGAGATCACCCGGCCTCAGGCCAGCGCGCAGGTAGACCGCCGTGTCGCGCCACTCTCCGCCGGCGAACATCCGCACCGTCTCGTGCGCGGTTGGAACAGCGCCGCCAGCCGCCACCGGACGCGCCGTCTCGGGCGGCGCATCGGAACGGCCCAGTGCCTCGACCGACAAGGCTTCGACCACCAGTGCCTTACCCGGCATGAGGAAGGAAAAGCGCCGACGGTAGGCATCCTCGAAGGCTTGCTGCATGGCCGCGTGCGTGCCGAGGCCGACAACGATCGCGGAATCGGTGCCTTCATAGCGCAGGTGCACGCGGCGCAGCAGCTCGATACGCTCGCTCGCCACGCCCTGCGCCAGCAGCTCTTCACGCGCCGTCGCGCCCAGTTCGTCCAGCTCGGCCGCCAGCTGGTCTTCGCCGATCTCCGCCAGCCGCTTCTCCACCGCGCGTTCGCGCATCGCGCTCTGGTCCGCCAAGCCCATGCCGTAGGCCGACAGCACGCCGGCCAGCGAGTGGATGAACACCGTCTTCATGCCCAGCGCGTCCGCCACCAGGCAGGCGTGCTGGCCGCCGGCGCCGCCGAAACTGGTAAGTGTGTAGCCGGTTACATCATGGCCGCGCTGCACCGAGATCTGCTTGATCGCATTCGCCATGTTCCCGACCGCGATCTGAATGAAGCCTTCGGCCACGGCTTCCGGCGCCGGCATGGAACCAGTGGCGGCGCCGATCTCGGTCGCCAGCGCACCGAAGCCTGCGCGCACCACATCGAGGTCGAGCGGCTGATCGGCACCGGGGCCGAACAGGCGCGGAAAATGCGCAGGCTGGATCTTCCCCAGCATGAGGTTACAGTCGGTGACCGTCAGCGGCCCGCCGCGGCGGTAGCTGGCCGGGCCGGGGTTGGCGCCGGCGCTGTCCGGGCCGACGCGGTAGCGGCTGCCGTCGAAGTGCAGGATGGAGCCGCCGCCGGCCGCCACCGTGTGGATGCTCATCATGGGCGCGCGCATGCGCACGCCAGCGACCTGGGTTTCGAAGACTCGCTCGAATTCGCCGGCATAGTGCGAGACATCGGTCGAGGTGCCGCCCATGTCGAAGCCGATCACGCGCTCGAAGCCGGCCAGGAGGCTGGAGCGCACCATGCCGACGATGCCGCCGGCGGGGCCGGACAGGATGCTGTCCTTGCCCTGGAAGGTGCGCGCGTCGGTCAGGCCGCCGCTGGATTGCATGAACTGCAGATTCACGCCCGGCAGCTCGCCCGCCACCTGGTCGACGTAGCGGCGCAGGATGGGCGACAAATAGGCGTCGACCACGGTGGTGTCGCCGCGCGCCACCAGTTTCATGAGCGGGCTGACCTTGTGCGATACCGAGATTTGCGTGAAGCCGATCTCGCCCGCGATGCGCGCCACCGCCGCCTCGTGCCGCGTGTGGCGGTAGCCATGCATGAAGACGATGGCCAGGCTGCGCAGGCCCGCATCGTAGGCCTCCTGCAGGCTGCGGCGCGCGCCCTCCTCGTCCAGCGCCTGCGCCACCTCGCCGTGGGCGCCGATGCGCTCGTCGATCTCGATCACGCGGCGGTACAGCAGCTCGGGCAGCACGATGTGACGGTCGAACAGGCGCGGCCGGTTCTGGTAAGCGATGCGCAGGGCATCGCGAAAGCCGCGGGTGATGGCGAGCACCGTCGGCTCGCCCTTGCGCTCCAGCAGCGCATTGGTGGCGACCGTCGTGCCCATCTTGACGGCCTCGATCGCGCCTTGCGGCACCGGCTCGCCGGCAGCGAGGCCCAGCAGGTGGCGGATGCCGGCCACGGCGGCGTCGCGGTACTGCTCGGGATTTTCGGACAGCAGCTTGTGGGTGACGAGGGCGCCATCGGGGCGGCGCGCCACGATGTCGGTGAAGGTGCCGCCACGGTCGATCCAGAACTGCCAATCCATGTACTCTCCATCCATTTGCCAATCGGGAAACGAGGCTTATTGTAGTCGGGTCTCGCCTGGCGCAGCGATTTTGGCGACAATGCAGGTCATCGTCTTCTTCCGGAGCCACCATGGACACCCTGCTCTACAGCTGCGACCAGATCCGCGCCATCGAAGGAGCGGCCCAGGCCAGGCTCGCGCCGGGCACCTTGATGGAGCGCGCCGGCCAGGCGGCCTTCGACTATGCCCTCGAGCTGCTCGGCGGCGAAGCGGCCGGCGCCGTGCTGGTGCTGGCCGGCCCCGGCAACAACGGCGGCGACGGCCTCGAGCTCGCGGCCCACCTGGCGCGTGCAGGCGCCGACGTCGAGGTGCTGCACCTTGCAAGCCAGGCCGCGCCCAGCTTCGAGGCCGCACGCGCGCTGCAGCGGGCCGTCGATGCTGGAGCGCGCTTCGTCGACGAGATTCCCGCCGGCCGGCCCTGGCGCCTGGTGGTCGACGCCCTGTTCGGCATAGGCCTCGCGCGCCCGCTGGCGGGACGCGCACGCGAGCTGGCGGCGTGGACGGCGGGCGTGGATTGCCCGTTGCTGGCGCTCGACGTGCCGAGCGGGCTGGATGCGGATACCGGCGCCATCCTCGGCCCGGACGGCGCGGCGGTGACGGCCACGCACACGATCACCTTCCTCGGCAACAAACCGGGCCTGCATACCGGCGACGGCTGCGACCATGCCGGCGAGGTCCACGTGGCCATGCTGGGCGCCGACGGCCTGCACCAGGAAAGCGCCCAGGCCGTGCTCAACGGCCCGGCGCTGTTCGCGGAGCGCCTGGCGCCGCGCCGGCGCAATTCGCACAAGGGCAGCTTCGGCGATCTCGTGGTGCTGGGCGGCGCCCGCGGCATGGCCGGGGCCGCGGTACTGGCCGCGCGCGCATCCCTGCACGGCGGCGCGGGCCGGGTGTTCGCCGCCATGCTGGACCCGGGCATGACGCTCGATCCGCTGCAGCCGGAGATCATGTTCCGCGAGGCCGCCGGCATGGACCACGCGGGCCGCAGCGTGGTGGCCGGTCCGGGCATGGGCAATGCGGATGCCGCCATCCACCTGTTCGGCAAGGTGCTGGAGGCGCGCGGTCCGCTGGTGGCCGATGCCGATGCGCTGAACCTGACTGCCGTGCGCGCGGAACTGCACGAGCGCCTGGCTGCGCATGGGGGCGAGGTCGTGCTGACGCCGCATCCGCTGGAAGCGGCGCGCCTGCTTGGCGTTACCGCGCCCATCGTGCAGGCCGACCGGCTCGAAAACGCCCGCGAGCTGGCGATGCGTTTCAACAGCGTGGTGGTGCTGAAGGGCGCCGGCAGCGTGATCGCGCGCCCGGATGGCTTCGTGGCGGTGAACACCAGCGGCAATCCGGGATTGGCGACCGGCGGCAGCGGCGACGTGCTGGCGGGTTTTTGCGGGGCACTGCTGGCTCAGGGCTGGCCGGCATGGGAGGCGGCCCTGGGGGCCGTGTGGATGCACGGCGCGGCGGCTGACTGGCTTGTCGAGGATGGGAGCGGGCCGATCGGATTGACGGCCGGCGAGCTGCCCAAAGCGATGCGGGCCGTGTTCAATGCGCTTGTTGCGGAGGCCGCTTCAAACGGTGTTTGAACGAAGGCGGTACGAATGTCGCGCGTGGGCACGGGGTGCCCACCCTACCGGCTCACGTAGGGTGGGCACCCCGTGCCCACGCACTTGCTATCGCTAATTAACCAAACGCCCAGCCGCAATGGTGAGCGTCCGCCCGCAACGCGCCGCCATCGCCGGATCATGCGTCACCAGCACCAGGGTCGATCCGCGCTCCCGGTTCAGCTCGAACATCAGCTGGATCACGGCCTCGCCGGTGGCGGCGTCCAGGCTGCCCGTCGGTTCGTCCGCGAACAGCAGCGGCGGCTCGGTGACGAAAGCCCGCGCCAGCGCCACGCGCTGCTGCTCGCCGCCGGACAGGTATTTCGGGTAGTGGCGCAGGCGGCTCTCCAGCCCAACCCGGCCCAGCATCGCCGCAGCCTTGTCGCGGGCGTCGGCATCGCCGCGCAGTTCCAGCGGCAGCATCACGTTTTCCAGCGCGCTCAAATGCGGGAGCAGCTGGAAAGACTGGAACACGAAGCCCAGTTTGGCCTTGCGGAAGGCGGCGCGGCCGTCCTCGTCCAATGCGAAGATGTCGGTGCCGTCGAGCTTGACGGTGCCGCTCGAAGGCGTGTCGAGGCCGGCGAGCAGACCCAGCAAGGTCGACTTGCCGGAGCCGGAGGCGCCGACGAGGGCAAGCGTCTCGGCCGGTTGCACGGTAAAATCGACGCTGTGCAGGATGGTGAGTTCGCCGCTGGCGTCCGCCACCCGCTTCGACAGGCCGGTAACTTCGATTGCCGGGTGCCGGTCTTTTGCATCAGCTAATGAAGCATCACGTTTGGAAGCCTCGGGAATATCACGCATGCTTGCTCATCTCAATATCAGAAAGTGGACTGTCGTCTTCCTCGCGGCCTTCGCGCTGGCCGCCTCGGGGAGCGCCTATTCTGCACCAAAAACCGTGCTGGTGGTGGGCGACAGCCTGTCCGCCGAATACGGCCTGGCGCGCGGCAGCGGCTGGGTGGCCCTGCTCGAACAGAAACTGAAGGCGGAAAAAGTGGACGCCCGCATCGTCAACGCCAGCATCAGCGGCGACACCACCAGCGGCGGCCGCTCGCGCCTGCCGGCCTTGCTGGCCCAGCACAAGCCGAGCGTGGTGGTGCTGGAACTGGGCGCCAACGACGGCCTGCGCGGCTTGCCGATCCCGTCCGCGGAAGACAACCTGCGCGCCATGATAGCTCTGGCGCAGAAGAGCAAGGCCAAGGTCCTGCTGGTCGGCATCCACATGCCGCCGAACTACGGCCGCGCCTACACCGAACGCTTCACCGGCATGTACAAGGAAGTCTCGAGCGAGCTGAAAGTGCCGCTGGTGCCCTACATGCTGCAGGGCGTGGAGCTGGTGCCGACCAACTTCCAGGCCGACCGCATGCATCCGCTGGCGACCGCCCACCCCGTCATCCTCAATAACATCTGGCCGCAACTGGCGCCGCTCATCAAAAACTAAAGAATGAAATACCCTGCTGTCCTCAGCTTCAACGACGTCCTGCCCCAACTCGACGCATTTGACACCATCATCGACGCGCGCAGCGAGTCGGAGTTCGCGCTCGACCACATCCCCGGCGCCATCAATTGCCCGGTGTTGAACGACGAGGAGCGCATCCTGGTCGGCACCACCTACAAGCAGGTGGGCTCCTTCGAAGCGAAGCGGATCGGCGCGCCGCTGGTCTCGCGCAATATCGCGCGCCATATCGAGACCCTGTTCGCCGACAAGCCGCGTGACTGGAAGCCGCTGGTCTACTGCTGGCGCGGCGGCAACCGCAGCGGCTCGATGGCCCACATCCTGGCCAAGATCGGCTGGCCGGTGGTGCAGCTGGACGGCGGCTACAAGGCCTTCCGCGGCTACGTCAACACGGCGCTGGAAAATCCGCCGGAGATGCAGTTCCGCGTGATCTGCGGCACCACCGGCAGCGGCAAGAGCCGGCTGCTGGAGACGCTGGACGCGAACGGCGCCCAGGTGCTGGATCTCGAGCGCCTGGCGGCCCACCGCGGCTCCGTGCTGGGCCATCTGCCCGGCGAGCCGCAGCCGAGCCAGAAGATGTTCGAGACCCGCATCTGGGACAAGCTGCGCCGCTTCGATCCCGCCAAGCCGGTGTTCGTGGAATCGGAGAGCAAGAAGGTCGGCAACCTGCGCGTGCCGGAGGTGGTCATGGAGCGCATGCGCGCCTCGCCCTGCATCGCCCTGACCCTGTCGCGCCCGAACCGGGTGCGCCTGCTGATGGAGGATTACCAGCACTTCTGCGCCGATCCGTCCGCGCTGAACACCCAGCTGGACCACCTGGTGCAGCTGCACGGCCGCGCCAGGATCGACGCCTGGCACGAGATGGCCAACAGCGGCCGCATGCCAGAGCTGGTCGACCAGCTGCTGGTCGAGCATTACGACCCGGCCTACCTGCGCTCGATCGACCGCAATTTCGTGCAATATCCGCAGGCCCGGACGGTCGAACTGGCGGACATCGGCAAGGACGATTTCCTCGCCGCCGCGCGCGCCCTTCAGTCGGCCACGATGTAACCCCGCGCGCTCGCCGCTTCCGGATCGTCGAAGATGGCCATGGCCGTCGTCATGCGCCGGAAGCCGAAGCGCGCATAGAAGTCTTCCTTGCCGGGCACCGCGTACAGGATGATCTTCCTGTGCCCGCGCGCCAGCTCCACCAGCCGCCCGACGATCGCCTTGCCGAGGCCGCAGCCCTGGTGGCTGGGCAGGATGGCGACGTCGCACAGATAGGCGGCGTCGACGCCGTCGCCCAGCACGCGGCCGCAGCCGACCAGTTTCCCCTCATGGTAGACGAAGCAGCGATACAGGCTGTTGCTGAAGGCCGTACGCAGCAGGTCCGGCTGCTTGTGGCCGAGCGGCGCCGCGCGGATCATCTCTGACAGTTCCTGCCAATCGATGTCGTCCAGTGACTCGGTCCAGGCAAATTCCATATTGTGCTCCCCGATCGGAAATGAAAAAAGCCCGGCTGCGTAAAGCATACCGGGCTTCCTGTTCATCGTTACTGGCTTACTCGGACTTGGCGCCCAGGTCGGCCGGCTTGACGTTCAGCTTGGCCTTGGCCTTCTTCTTGAGGGCCTCGACGTAGCCATACAGCTCGGCGTTGCCCATGGCGCGGGCGATGGCCTCGGCTTCCTGCTTGCGGCGCGCCTGGTCGGCCTGGGCCGGCTGGGTCACCTTGCCGATGCGGTACACGCCATAACCCTGGCCCGGCAGCTCGACGCCGACATAGGCCGGCAGCTTGCTGACGTCGGCCTTCAGGACCGCGATGGCGGCTGGCTGGGCGATGGTCGGCTGCTGCATGGTGCGCGACACGGCCTTCACTTCGCCGAAGCCGGTGGCGTCGCCGGAAGCCTTGGCGGCGGCCAGCTTGGCCTCGCCTGCCTGGCGCGCCAGGCGCAGCTCTTCTTCCTGGGTCACGCGCTGGCGGATCACCGCTTCGACTTCCGCCAGCGGACGCTTGGTGGCCGGCTTGAACTCGACCACGCGGCCCGACACCAGGGTGCTCGGCGCGACTTCCACCGCCTCGGTGTTGCGCTTGTTGGCGATGGCGTCCTGCGAGAAGATCGCTTTCAGGAACTTGTCGTTGTTGAGCAGCTGCTTGCCCAGCGCCGGGTTCGGCGTGCGGGTCAGGCCGTCGACGGTCTCGATGCTCAAGCCCAGCTTGTCGGCCACCGGCTTCAGGCTGTCCGACTGCTCGTACACGGTGTTGGTGAAGGTGTCTGCCAGTTCCGAGTACTTGCTCGACATCTTGGTCTTCTTCAGTTCCGCGGCGATTTCCGGTTTCGCTTCTTCCAGCGGCTTCTGGGTGGCCGGCACGACCTTGGTCACCTTGACGATGTGGTAGCCGAAGCTCGAACGCACCAGGCCGCTGGTCTCGCCTTCCTTGAGCGCGAAGATCGCGTCCTCGACCGGCTTGTCGAACAGGCCCTTCTCGACCACACCCAGGTCGCCGCCCAGCTCGGCCGAGCCCGGATCCTGCGACTGCGCCTTGGCGATCTTGGCGAAGTCGTTCGGCGACTTCTGCACCTCGGCCAGGATGGCTTGCGCCTTGGCCTTGGCGGCGGCGTCGTCGGCCGGCTTGGCGTCCTTGGCGGCCGTGATCAGGATGTGGCTGGCGCTACGCTTTTCCGGGGTGGAGAAGCGGGCCTTGTTCTTGTTGTAGGCGTCGACGATTTCGGCGTCGCTCACCGTCACCAGCTTCTCGACGGCTTCCGGGTTCAGGACCACGTACTCGGCCTTGATCGTTTCCGGCACCTTGAACAGGGCTGCGTTCTTCTCGTAGAAGGCCTTTACCATCTCGTCGGTGACCTTGACCTGCGAAGCGTAGTTCGCGGCCGGGAACAGCAGTTCCTGCACTTCGCGCTGCTGGTCGTTCAGGTCTGACAGGCGGCCCGCCACCGAGCGCGGCGCGAAGGCGGTGGCCTGCACCGATGCGGCCAGCTGCTGCACCGCCATCTGGTAACGGATGCGCTGCTCGAAGCCTTCGGCGGTCATGCCTTGCGACTTGAGGAAGCCCTTGTAGGCGTCGAGGTCGAAGCTGCCGTCCGGCTTGCGCATGCCGGTCTGTTCCTGGATCGCCTTGTACAGGCCTTCGTTACCGACGGTCAGGTGGTTACGGGCGACTTCGGCGCTGATGGCGCGCTCGGCAACCAGGCCGTCCAGGACTTCCTGCTTCGCTTCCGGGGTGTCGAACAGCTTCTGGTCGAACTGCGGGCCCATCATGGCGCGCGCCTGCTCGATCTGGCGGCGTTGCGCCGATTCCCATTCCTGCTGCGTGATCGTGCGGCCGTCGACGCTGGCGACGCCATCGTTGCTGCCGCGGCTTTCATACTGGCTGACGCCGACGAGCACGAACGAAGGAAGAATCAGCAGGAGCAGCAGGAACTGCATCAGCCGCTGGTGGGTACGGATAAATTCAAACATGGTCAGCCAATCAAGGTTGAAAATGCGATTACAAAAAGCCGAAAAAAAAGGCGAACCTCGTTCGCCTTTTTTTCGAGCCGTGTCGCCCGAAGGGTGACGGTTTCAACTGCTGCATTCTGGCGGAGCGGACGGGGCTCGAACCCGCGACCCCCGGCGTGACAGGCCGGTATTCTAACCAACTGAACTACCGCT